>NZ_JACAFQ010000005.1:2500-278082 GCF_015354575.1 Pseudomonas sp. UFMG81 | reverse complement strand
GGGATGGGTTTTGGTGCCCTGTTGATGCTTGGCTTCGCCGTGCTGTTCCTGCTGCTGCCCAATGAACTGGTGGGGTTGCTGGTAAACCGCGCCGACCCGGCCTTCGCGCCGATCTTCCAGCTGGCGGTGCAACTGGTGATGGTCGCGGCCTGGTTCGAGCTGTTCGATGGCGTGCAGACCATCGCCATGGGCTCGATCCGGGGGCTGAAGGATGCCCGCACCACCTTCCTCATTGGTGCGGTGTGCTACTGGATCGTAGGGGCGCCGAGTGCCTGGTTGTTCGCCTTTACGCTAGGCGGTGGCGCACCGGGGATCTGGTGGGGGCTGGCGCTGGGGCTGGCGTGCGCCTCGGTGGCGCTGACGTTCGCCTTTGAATGGCGGATGAAGCGGATGATCGGCAAGGTGCAGGCACGCAGCGCCGCCGTGGCATAGCCCCCTGTAGGAGCGGCCTTGAGTCGCGAAAGGGCTGCGCAGCGGCCCCGGGATCTCGGCATCATGGAAAATCGCTGGGGCTGCTTCGCAGCCCTTTCGCGACACAAGGCCGCTCCTACAGGACTTCCGCCAACTTGGGCTCGGGAGCCTGCAACAGGTACTCGATCAACTCCGCCACCGGCAGCGGCCGGCTGACCAGGAAGCCTTGCACCTGGTCGCAGCCGAACTCGCGCAGCAACGCCAGTTGCGCTTCGCTCTCCACGCCCTCGGCCACCACCTCCAGGTTGAGGTTGTGCGCCAGGTTGATCATGGCGTGCACCAGCTTGCGGTTCTCCTCACGTTGCTCCATGCCGCCGACAAAGCTGCGGTCTACCTTGAGCAGGGTGATCGGCAGGCTATTCAGGTGCACGAACGAAGAGAAGCCGGTGCCGAAGTCGTCCAGCGAGAAGCGCACGCCCAGGCGGCCCAGCGCATCCATGGTCTGGCGTACCAGCTCGTTGCGGCGCATCACGGCGGTTTCGGTCAGCTCGAACTCCAGCCAGCGGGCGTCGACACCGTGCTCGACGATCAGCCGGCTCAGCGTGGCCAGCAGCTGGCTGTCCTGGAACTGGCGGAAACTCAGGTTCACCGCCATGTGCAGCGGCGCCAGGCCGTTTTCCCGCAGGGCCTGCATGTCGCTCAGGGCGCGGGAGATCACCCAGTAGCCCAGCGGCACGATCAGCCCGCTCTGCTCGGCCAGCGGCACGAACTCGCTGGGCGGCAGCAGGCCGCGCTCGGGGTGGTTCCAGCGCACCAGGGCTTCGAGGCCGACGATGCGCCCGTCACCCAGGTCCAGGCGCGGCTGGTAGTGCAGCTCCAGTTCGTCGCGGCGCAGGGCACGGCGCAGCTCGCTCTCCAGGTCGGCGAGGCTGCGGGCGTTGCGGTTGATGCGCTCGTTGAACACGTGGAAGGTGCAGCCCTGGCTGCCCTTGGCCTGGCGCATGGCGATGTGCGCATGCCACATCAGCGGGTCGGCACCGGCCTGCGCGCGGGCATGGGCGATGCCCAGGCTGCACCCCAGCAACAGGCTCTCGCCGTCGATCCAGTAGGGTTCGGTGAGGGCCTCGACGATGCGTTCGGCCATCCACTCGGCGCGGTTGGCATCGCGGCGGGTGTCGATCAGCAGGGCGAATTCGTCGCTGCCCAGGCGCGCCAGCTGGTCGCCGGCCTCCAGCTGGCTCTTCAGCCGGGCCACCACTTGCAGGATCAGGCGGTCGCCGCCCTGGTGGCCGAGGGCGTCGTTGACGTGGCGGAAGTTGTCCAGGTCGAGGTGGCCCAGCGCCAGGCCACGGCCTTCGTTCTCGGCCAGCCGCGCGGTCAGCAGGGCCTGAAAGCCCTGGCGGTTGGCGATACCGGTCAACGGGTCCTGCTCGGCCAGGCGTTGCAGGGTGGCCACCAACACACCGCGCTCGCGCACATGGCGCAGCGAGCGGCGCAACGCATCGGTGCTCAGTTGCCCGAGCACCAGCCAGTCGCTGGCGCCCACCGGCGTGCTCGCCGGCTCGTGCTCCAGCAGCAGCACGGTCGGCAGCTCGCAGCGCCCCGGCGCCGGTTGCAGCGCGGGCGTTGCCAGCACCACCGCCTGGCGGTCGTTGGCGAACAGGCTGTCGACCGCCGCCCAGTTGGGGGCAGTCAGCAGCACCACGCTACCGTCCAGTGGCTGCAGGCATTCGCGCAGGCGCGCGGCCCACTCCGGCTCATCGGCCAACAGCAGCAAACGCAAGGGTTCGGCGGGCGTGGACAAGCGGGCTCCTTAGGCGTGAACGGTGAAGCGACGGGGGCGGCGTATCCTACCGCAACAAATGAAAATGATTTTCACTTTTAGTCATTAGCCATCCAAGGCCGGGGTACCGACGCAATTTGACGTGCATCCTGCGCGAAACCCGCGCAACCGGCAAACAGGATTTAGGGGAAATGCATCGCACTTGGCAGTATCGGCCTGCCAACCCGCAGGAACACCCGCCCCGCCGCTGGCAAAAGGTTGACTTACACGTCAGACGGTCGCGCCATAACGGCGTGATGCCTGTTAGAATGCGCGGCTATTTTCTGGCGACCCCCGGTTTCTAGCATGTCCCGACTCAATCCCCGGCAACAGGAAGCCCGTGACTACGTCGGCGGCCCTCTTTTGGTGCTCGCCGGTGCAGGCTCCGGCAAGACCAGCGTGATCACGCGCAAGATTGCCCACCTGATCCAGAACTGCGGCATCCGTGCCCAGTACATCGTGGCGATGACCTTCACCAACAAGGCCGCGCGGGAGATGAAGGAACGGGTCGGCACCCTGCTGCGCCCGGGGGAAGGCCGGGGCCTGACGGTGTGCACCTTCCACAACCTGGGCCTGAACATCATCCGCAAGGAGCATGAGCGGCTGGGCTACAAGCCGGGGTTCTCGATCTTCGACGAGTCCGACATCAAGGCGTTGCTGTCGGACATCATGCAGAAGGAATACTCCGGCGACGACGGCATCGACGAGATCAAGAACATGATCGGTGCCTGGAAGAACGACCTGATCCTGCCGCCCGAAGCCCTGGAAAAAGCCCGCAACCCGCGCGAACAGACCGCCGCCATCGTCTACACCCACTACCAGCGCACGTTGAAAGCGTTCAACGCGGTGGACTTCGACGACCTGATCCTGCAACCGGTCAAGCTGTTCCAGGAGCACCCCGAGGTGCTCGAACGCTGGCAGAACCGCGTGCGCTACCTGCTGGTGGACGAATACCAGGACACCAACGCCAGCCAGTACCTGCTGGTGAAGATGCTGATCGGCATGCGCAACCAGTTCACCGTGGTCGGTGACGACGACCAGTCGATCTACGCCTGGCGTGGCGCACGGCCGGAGAACCTGATGCTGCTCAAGGAGGACTACCCCTCCCTGAAGATCGTCATGCTCGAACAGAACTACCGCTCCACCAGCCGCATCCTGCGCTGCGCCAACGTGCTGATCGCCAACAACCCGCACGCGTTCGAAAAGCAGCTGTGGAGCGAGATGGGCGTGGGCGACGAGATCCGCGTGATCCGCTGCAAGAACGAGGAAGCCGAGGCCGAACGCGTGGCCATGGAAATCCTCACACTGCACCTGCGCACCAACCGCCCGTACAGCGACTTTGCCATCCTCTACCGGGGCAACTACCAGGCCAAGCTGATCGAACTGAAGCTGCAGCACCACCAGGTGCCGTATCGCCTGTCGGGTGGCAACAGCTTCTTCGGCCGCCAGGAGGTCAAGGACCTGATGGCCTACCTGCGCCTGCTGGTGAACCCGGACGACGACAACGCCTACCTGCGGGTGATCAACGTGCCGCGCCGCGAGATCGGCTCGACCACCCTGGAAAAGCTCGGCAACTACGCCACCGAGCGCGGTGTGTCGATGTACGCCGCCAGCGAGGAGCTGGGCCTGGGCGAGCACCTGGACGCGCGCTACACCGAGCGCCTGCAACGCTTCAAGCACTGGCTCGACGGCGTGCGCCACAAGGTTGCCCTGGACGACCCGATCGCCGCGCTGCACGAGATGATCCGCGACATCGACTACGAGAACTGGATCCGCCAGCAGACCGCCAGCGACAAGGCCGCGGAATTCCGCATCAGCAACGTCTGGTTCCTGGTCGAAGCACTGAAGAACACCCTCGAGAAGGATGAAGAGGGTGAGATGACCATCGAGGACGCCATCGGCAAGCTGGTGCTGCGCGACATGCTCGAGCGCCAGCAGGAAGAGGAAGAGAACGCCGAGGGTGTGCAGATGATGACCCTGCACGCCTCCAAGGGCCTGGAATTCCCCTACGTGTTCATCATGGGCATGGAGGAGGAGATTCTCCCCCACCGCTCGAGCATCGAGGCCGACACCATCGAAGAGGAACGCCGCCTGGCCTACGTGGGCATCACCCGCGCGCGCCAGACCCTGGCCTTCACCTTCGCCGCCAAGCGCAAGCAGTACGGTGAAATCATCGACTGCACGCCGAGCCGGTTCCTCGACGAACTGCCACCGGACGACTTGGCCTGGGAAGGCCTGGACGATGCGCCCGTTGAAGTCAAAGCCGCGCGGGGCAACAACGCGCTGGCCGACATCCGGGCCATGCTCAAACGCTGATCAACCCTTACTCTTTAAACATTGCCGCGTTTTGCGGCCACTTTTGTTACACCGGAGATACATCGTGGAAGCACTGCAGCAGAAGATTCGCGAAGAAGGCATCGTGCTTTCCGATCAGGTTCTGAAAGTCGATGCGTTTCTCAACCACCAGATCGACCCGGCGCTGATGCAGCTGATCGGTGACGAGTTCGCCCGCCTGTTCGCTGATTCGGGCGTGACCAAGATCGTCACCATCGAAGCGTCGGGCATCGCCCCGGCGGTGATGACCGGCCTGAAGCTGGGTGTGCCGGTGATCTTCGCCCGCAAGCACCAGTCGCTGACCCTGACCGAGAACCTGCTGACTGCCTCGGTGTACTCCTTCACCAAGCAGACCGAGAACACCGTGGCCATTTCGCCGCGCCACCTCAACAGCAGCGACCGCGTGCTGGTGATCGACGACTTCCTGGCCAACGGCAAGGCGTCGCAGGCGCTGATCTCGATCATCAAGCAGGCCGGCGCCACCGTGGCGGGCCTGGGTATCGTCATCGAGAAGTCGTTCCAGGGCGGCCGTGCCGAGCTGGACAGCCAGGGTTATCGCGTTGAATCGCTGGCCCGGGTGAAGTCGCTGGAAGGTGGGGTCGTTACTTTCATCGAGTAACCGCGGCGCCTGCTTCGCGGGCAAGCCCGCTCCCACAAGGACCGCACCGCTCTCGATGGCAGTGCAAACCCTGTGGGAGCGGGCTTGCCCGCGAATGGCCCAACCTTGCCCTATCGGGTCGCCGCCAACCCCGCCAGCAACAACCGCTGGTACAGCTCCTCCTTCAGCCCCTGCGGCTGCTCAAGCCCCATGCGCGCCAACTGCGCCGCATAGGCCTCGGGTGCCGGCGCGTCCAGCGCCGCCTTGCCCAGCTCCAGCACCTCGCTCAGCTTGAACTTGCTCTTGAGCCAGTTCAGCGCTCGCAGCAAATCACGCTCCTCGGCCGTGAAGTCACTGCCCAGCGGATACTCCGGGAACAACCGCCCATGCCGAACGCGGATCGCCTCCAGGCGCTCTGGCGTGTTGTCGCGGTAACGCTCGTCGAGCTGAAAGTCCTTTGCCAGCTTGCCCGCCGCCTTGGCCTGCTCCATCAGCCCTTTTTGAAAACGCGAATCGCTGATCGCCAGCAACCGCGCGATCACCTCGCTGTCAGTCTGCCCGCGCAGGTCGGCGATGCCGTACTCGGTAATCACGATATCGCGCAGGTGCCGGGGGATGGTGCAGTGGCCGTAGGTCCAGAACACATTGGACGTCACCTCCCCGCCCGCCTCGCGCCAGCTGCGCAGCAGCAGGACCGAGCGCCCGCCCTCCAGCGCGTGCCCTTGGGCGACGAAGTTGTACTGCCCGCCCACGCCACTGAGCACCCGGCCGTCCTCCAGCTGGTCGGCCACGGCAGCCCCGAGCAGGGTCATGCCGAACACCGTGTTGATGAAGCGGGCATCGCGGCGCTGGCGGCGCTTGAGGTCCTCCTGCCCGTACAGCTCGTTGATGAAGCTGATGCGGGTCATCGCGAACTGCCCACGCTGCGCCAGCGGCATTTCGCGAAGGCGTTGATAGAACGCTTGCGGGCCCAGGAAGAAACCACCGTGAATCAGCACGCCTTGCTCGTCGGCCGGGCGGCGCACCACCCCGGCTTCGGCCAGGGCCAGCAAGCCGTTGACGAACATTTCACTGCAGCCATACAGGCCCTGGGCGAAGGTATCCAGCCCCCCTTCCCGTTCGATCAGTGCCTGCCATGGGCCGGTATCCAGTTCAGCGAGCAGCGCACGATAGCCTTCGTTGTCACCCTGGCGCGCCAGCAGCGCGGCCGCCACGGCGTCGCCCATGGCGCCGATGCCGATCTGCAGGGTGCCGCCATCGCGTACCAGGGTGCTGGCGTGCAGGCCGATGCAGTGGTCCTGGGTGTTGACCGGCATGTTCGGCGTGGAAAACAGCCGGCGCTGTTCGGGTTCGTCGATCAGCAGGTCGAAGTCGGTGATGGCCAGCTCCGAGGCACCGGGCATGTAGGGCAGCTCGCTGTGGACTTGGCCGAGCAGCAGGATGGTTTCGCCGACCGCGCGGCGCTTTTCGATCATCGGCCGCAGGTCGAGGGTGATGTCGGGGTTGCAGGCCAGGCTCAGGTGATCCGGGCGTTCAGGCGAAGCCGCCACCAGCTGCGCAACCAGGTTCAGGCCCTTGGCGTTGATGTCGCGGGCGGCGTGGCTGTAGTTGCTGCTGACATAGTCCTGCTGCGCACTTTCACTGTGCAGCAGGCTGCCGGGCTGCATGAAGAACTGCTCGACGCGGATGTTCGACGGCAGGCTGTCGCGGCGCAGGTCGGCAAGATAGGTGAGTTCTTCGTAGTCGGCGAATACGCGCTCGACGAAGGGTTCAAGGAAACGCCGTTGCAGGCCATCGCCCAGCGGTGGGCGGCCGAGGGACAGGGCGGTGTAAATCGTCAGCTTGCGCTCGGGCAGGTCGCGAACCCGGGCGTACAGCGCGTTGACGAAAGCGTTGGGTTTGCCAAGGCCTAGCGGCAGGCCCATGTGGATGTGGGCCGGCAGGCGGGCCAGGACTTGCTCGACAGCCTGGTCAATGGAGCAGAGGTGCATCGGGACCTCCTGAGACATCCATGGGTTCAGGGGTTGGACATGGCGCTAGCGGCTTGGTTGCCTGTGCCGGCCCTTTCGCGGCTAAAGCCGCTCCCACAGGGTGCTCACAGTCCTTGAGCCCGGCGCTGTACCTGTGGGAGCGGCTTTAGCCGCGAAAGGGCCGGTACAGGCACCACAAAAGCAAAGCCCGCCAATATTGGCGGGCCTCATGCAATTCAGCTGTATCTCACAGCCCGGACATCTTCTTGATCGCCCCTTTCAGGTCATCATCCGAGCAATCCGCGCAGGTGCCTTTGGGCGGCATGGCGTTGATCCCGGTGATGGCCTTGGCCAGGATGCCATCGAGGCCGCCCTGGTGGTCGGCGCGCTCTTTCCAGGCCGCGGTGTCGCCGATCTTCGGCGCACCCAGCAGGCCGCTGCCATGGCAGGCGTTGCAGTGCTTGGCGATGATGTCGTCCGGGGTCTTGGCACCGCCGCCGCCAGCGCTGGCGACCACTTCCATGCCCTTGCATTCCTGGCCCTGGACGCACACCTGGCCAACCGGCGCCAGGCGCTTGGCGATCTCGTCGTTGGTCGCAGCGGTTGCGCTCATTGCCCAAAGGGCGAATACGGCTGCTGGTACGGCCAGCATCTTCTTGATTTGGTTCACACGTACACCCTCATGGTGGCTAATCACGCTCGCGGCCACGGTATAGCGAGCGTTGAAAAGTATAGCGGCACTCCTGAAAGCGTGGAACGACCACACTCAGGGAAAGGGTATTGCCGAATCAATGCACTGCGCTGGATCAAAAGTTCGACGGGGTCGCCGCGCTGATCAGCCGTGCCGGCTCTGCGAACGGGTTGCGGAAACGGTGCGGGCGGGTGCTTTCGAAGTAGTAGCTGTCGCCGGCTTCGAGAATGAAGGTCTCGGCACCCACCACCAGTTCCAGGCGGCCTTCGAGCAGGATGCCGGTTTCCTCGCCGTCATGGGTGAGCATTTCCTCGCCGGTGTCGGCGCCTGGTGGGTACACCTCGTTGAGGAAGGCGATGGCGCGGTTGGGGTGCGACTTGCCGACCAGCTTCATGGTCACCGCGCCGTCGGAGATGTCGATCAGCTCGTGGGCCTTGTAGACGATCTGGGTTGGGCTTTCGGGCGCCAGTTCCACCGAGAAGAACTCGACCATGGACATGGGGATGCCGCTGAGCACCTTGCGCAGGGAGCTGATCGAGGGGCTCACGCTGTTCTTCTCGATCATCGAGATGGTGCTGTTGGTCACGCCGGCGCGCTTGGCGAGTTCGCGCTGGGACAGGCCCTTGAGCTTGCGGATGGCTTGCAGTCGTTCACCGACGTCCAAAGCGTGGGCCTCCAGGAAGGGGTCAGGTAGGGATGTGTGAACGATATGATGGCAATGCCGTTCAGTATTTACAACACACCAGCCCACAGCCTGTCCGCTTCAGCGCCCTATTCGCCGATATAGTCCCGTGGCACACGCTTCAGGTTGCAGAAGATCTGGTACGGGATGGTACCGGCCTGCAGCGCCACGTCGCTGGCCAGCACCTGCTTGCCCCACAGCTCGACCGGGCTGCCGACGGTGGCCTCGGGCACCTCGGTGAGGTCGATGCAGAGCATGTCCATCGACACCCGGCCAATCAGCTGGGCGCGCTTGCCGGCCACCACCACCGGGGTGCCGGTGGGCGCCTGGCGCGGGTAGCCGTCGGCATAGCCCATGGCGACCACGCCGACCCGGGTCGGGCGCGGGCTGACGAACTTGGCGCCGTAGCCCACCGGCTCGCCGGCCGGCAGCTCGCGTACGCTGATCACCCGCGATTGCAGGGTCATCACTGGTTGCAGGCGGGCGGCCTGGGCTTGCGCCACCTCGAAGGGGGTGGCGCCGTAGAGCATGATGCCTGGGCGCACCCAGTCGCTCTTGATGCTTGGCCAGCCCAGCACCGCCGGTGAGTTGCACAGGCTGCACTCGGCACTCAGGCCCTGGCGAGCAGCTTCGAACACCGCCACTTGCTGCTCGGTGGCGCTGGCGTCGAGTTCGTCGGCGCGGGCGAAGTGGCTCATCAGCACGATGCGTGACACCTTGCCGCTGGCCAGCAGGCGCTGGTAGGCGTCGTGGTAGTCCTTGGGGTGCACGCCAACCCGGTGCATGCCGGTGTCCATCTTCAACCAGACGGTCAGCGGCTTGCGCACTGGCGTTTGCTCCAGGGCTTCGAGCTGCCACAGCGAATGCACCACGCACCATAGGTCGTGCTCGGCGATCAGCGCCAGTTCGCTGGCCTCGAAGAACCCTTCGAGCAGCAGTACCGGTGCCTTGATGCCGGCCGCGCGCAGCTCCAGGGCTTCCTCGATGCAGGCCACGGCAAAGCCGTCGGCCTCGGTTTCCAGGGCCAGGGCGCAACGTACCGCGCCATGGCCGTAGGCATCGGCCTTGACCACGGCGAGGGCCTTGGCGCCGGTCAGCTCACGGGCCAGGCGGTAGTTGTGACGGAGGGCTTGGAGGTCGATCAGGGCACGGGCGGGACGCATGGCGGCAGCCTTCTGGCAGTTCTGGTTATCAGTAAAGCCCCGGCACGGCGAGCGGGGTAGGTACCCGCCGCACCGGGGTGAGGGAACAGGTTGATCAGTTTAAGGCCTCATCGCGGGGCAAGCCCGCTCCCACGCGCCTTGTGCGGTATCCGTGGGAGCGGGCTTGCCCCGCGAGAGGCAGTCGCTTACTGGTGCGCCGGCGCCGGCTGGCCTTGGCTGGCGGCTTCGCGGCTGTTGCCGTAACGCGAGATATCCAGCCCTTCGGCGCTGATCTGCGGCTTCTTGCGCGCGATCAGGTCGGCCAGCAGGCGGCCGGAACCGCAGGCCATGGTCCAACCCAGGGTGCCGTGACCGGTGTTGAGGAACAGGTTACGGAACCGAGTGGCACCGACGATCGGGGTGCCGTCCGGGGTCGCCGGGCGCAGGCCGGTCCAGAAGCTCGCCTGGCTCAGGTCACCGCCGCGAGGATAAAGGTCGTTGACGATCATCTCCAGCGTTTCACGCCGGCGCGGGTTCAGCGACAGGTCAAAACCGGCGATTTCAGCCATGCCGCCGACGCGGATGCGGTTGTCGAAACGGGTGATCGCGACCTTGTAGGTTTCGTCGAGGATGGTCGAGGTCGGTGCCATGTCGCCATTGGTGATCGGCACGGTCAGCGAGTAGCCCTTGAGCGGGTACACCGGGGCCTTGATGCCCAGCGGCTTGAGCAACTGCGGCGAGTAGCTGCCCAGGGCCAGCACGTAGCGGTCGGCGGTTTCCAGCTTGCCGTCGATCCACACGCCGTTGATGCGGTCACCGGCGAAGTCCAGGCGCTGGATGTCCTGGCCGAAGCGGAACTCGACGCCCAGCTTGACGGCCATGTCGGCCAGCTTGGTGGTGAACAGCTGGCAGTCGCCGGTCTGGTCGTTGGGCAGGCGCAGGGCGCCGGCGAGGATGTCTTTCACCCCGGCCAGGGCCGGCTCGACGCGGGCGATGCCGTCGCGGTCGAGCAGCTCGTAAGGCACGCCGGACTGCTCGAGCACGGCGATGTCCTTGGCGGCGGCGTCAACCTGGGCCTGGGTGCGGAACAGCTGGGTAGTGCCCAGGCTGCGGTTTTCGTAGGCGATGCCGGTTTCGGCGCGCAGCTCGTCGAGGCAGTCGCGGCTGTACTCGGACAGGCGCACCATGCGCTCCTTGTTCACCGCGTAGCGGCTGGCGGTGCAGTTGCGCAGCATCTGCGCCATCCACAGATACTGGTCGACGTCGCCGGTCAGCTTGATGGCGAGCGGGGCATGGCGCTCCAGCAGCCACTTGATGGCCTTGAGCGGCACGCCCGGGGCGGCCCAGGGCGAGGCATAGCCGGGCGAGATCTGGCCGGCGTTGGCAAAGCTGGTTTCCATGGCCACCGCTGGCTGGCGGTCGACCACCGTCACTTCGAAACCTTGCCGGGCCAGATAGTAGGCACTGGCGGTTCCGATCACACCGCTACCAAGTACCAGAACTCGCATCGTTTATCCCTCGCACGCGGCTTGCCGCAGTCTTTTGTTGAAATGGCATGGATGCGCGCATTGTATGTAGGACCGCCCAGTGCAATTCACTATATAAACGCCTATATTTGGCGACAATTCTCGGCAAAATCGCCTTTGACGGAGGGGCATCCCCTATGAGAACCCAGCACCAGAGCAAGCGTGAACTGGACAAGATCGACCGTAACATCCTGCGCATCCTGCAGAATGACGGGCGCATCTCGTTCACTGAACTGGGCGAGAAAGTCGGGCTGTCCACCACCCCCTGCACCGAGCGCGTGCGCCGCCTGGAGCGCGAGGGGATCATCATGGGCTACAACGCCCGGCTCAATCCGCAGCACCTGAAGGGCAGCCTGCTGGTGTTCGTCGAGATCAGCCTGGACTACAAGTCTGGCGACACCTTCGAGGAGTTCCGCCGGGCGGTGCTCAAGCTGCCCCATGTACTGGAGTGCCACCTGGTGTCGGGGGATTTCGACTACCTGGTGAAGGCGCGGATCTCGGAGATGGCCTCGTACCGCAAGCTGCTCGGCGACATCCTGCTCAAGCTGCCGCACGTGCGTGAGTCGAAGAGCTACATCGTGATGGAAGAAGTGAAAGAGAGCCTGTGCCTGCCGATTCCGGACTGACCGCTCAGACCAATACCTGACGGGTGCTGGCGATGTAGTTGTGGACCAGTTGCTCGGCCGCCGGGTCGATGGGCTGCTCGGGGCCGCGGCCGCGTGGGCAGGCCATGCGTGGCGTGGTACCGAACAGGCGGCAGATCATTGGGCGTTCTTCATAGACGGTGCAGCCATTGGGGCCAAGGTGCACGCAGTCCAGGTGTTCCAGGGCGGCGTCCTGTTCGGCCTGGCTCTTGCGCGGCAGGCGGGCCATCTCTTCAGTCGACGTGGTGACCGGGCCGCAGCAGTCGTGGCAGCCGGGAACGCATTCGAATGTCGGGATGAGTTCGCGCAGGAAGTGGATCTTGTGGCGGTTGCAGGACATGGGCGGTGTGTCTGGAGGGTATGCGCCAGATTATACGGCCAATCGCCGGCAAGCCGGCTCCCACATCTTGCGCGGTCTCTGTAGGAGCGGCCTTGTGCCGCGAATGGGGTGCGCAGCGCCCCCAGGATCTCGATTACACCCCAAGATCGTCGGGGCCGCTCTGCGGCCCTTTCGCGACACAAGGCCGCTCCTACAGGTGACGTGCAAACTTCAGGGTTGGTAGCCGGCTTGCCGACGATGGGGCCGGATGCCTATCCTCCTCCCTTTGGCCTCAGTCAGCTCCAGGAATCGACCCATGATCCACAGCGCGCAGCACGCCGCCTCCTACTACGCCGCCAGCAGCGCGCCACACCCTGACCATCCCTTCCTGCAAGGCGAGCACAGCGCCGACGTGTGCATCGTCGGCGGTGGCTATTCGGGCCTGAACACCGCCATCGAGCTGGCCGAACGTGGCCTGTCGGTGATCCTCCTCGAAGCCCGCAAGCTCGGCTGGGGCGCCAGCGGGCGCAACGGCGGCCAGCTGATACGTGGGGTCGGCCATGGCCTGGAGCAGTTCCTCCCGGTGATCGGCGAGGAAGGCGTGCGCAGCCTGAAGCTGATGGGGCTGGAAGCGGTGGACATCGTCCGCGAGCGGGTCGAGCGCCATGCCATCGACTGCGACCTGACCTGGGGCTACTGCGACCTGGCCAACAAGCCCGCCGAGCTGGAAGGCTTCGCCGAGGATGCCGAGGAACTGCGCAGCCTGGGTTACCGCCATGAACTGCGCCTGGTGCAGCCCGGCGAGATGCATTCGGTGGTCGGTTCCGAGCGCTATGTCGGCGGCCTGATCGACATGGGCTCGGGCCACTTGCACCCGCTCAACCTGGCCCTGGGCGAGGCCGCCGCGGCCAGCCGCCTGGGCGTGCAGCTTTACGAGCAATCGGAAGTCACCCGCATCGAGTACGGCGCCGAAGTGAAGGTGCACACCGCCCAAGGCCGCGTGCGCGCCAAGACCCTGGTGCTGTGCTGCAACGCTTACCACAACGACCTCAACCGCGAACTCGGCGGCAAGGTGCTGCCCGCCGGTAGCTACATCATCGCCACCGAACCGCTGGGCGAGGAACGTGCACGCCAGCTGCTGCCGCAGAACATGGCGGTGTGCGACCAGCGCGTGGCGCTGGACTACTACCGGCTGTCCGCCGACCACCGCCTGCTGTTCGGCGGCGCCTGCCACTACTCGGGGCGCGACCCACGGGACATCGCCGCCTACATGCGGCCGAAGATGCTCAAGGTGTTCCCGCAACTGGCCGATGTGCGCATCGACTACCAGTGGGGCGGCATGATCGGCATCGGCGCCAACCGCCTGCCGCAGATCGGCCGCCTGGCCGGGCAGCCCAACATCTATTACGCACAGGCCTACTCCGGGCACGGGGTGAACGCCACCCACCTGGCCGGGCGCCTGCTCGGCGAGGCCATCAGCGGGCAGCAGAGTGGGCGCTTCGACCTGTTCGCCAAGGTGCCGCACCCGACCTTCCCGGGTGGCAAGCTGCTGCGTTCGCCGCTGCTGGCACTGGGGATGCTGTGGTACCAGCTCAAGGCGCTGGTCTGACAACCAGGCGGCGCCTATGCAGGTAATGTGGGAGCGGGCTTGACCCGCGATGGATGGCACCGGCGGCGCCGATATCGCGGGACAAGCCCGCTCCCACGCAATGCTCGACTATTCCTTCCAGAACGGCTTGCAGCCCTCTTCCCGCGCCTGCTCCCAGCTCAACCCGATATCGCGCAACTGGCGGGCATCCAGTTCCAGCAGTGCCTTGCGGGTACGCCAGCGGTGCAGCATCAGGCCCCAGCGGCTCAGGCCGGCGAGCGGATCGTAGACGTTGGTTCGTTGGCCGGCCTCCAGTTCCTTGGCCAACAGTTGCAGACGCACATCGCTGAAGCTACCCATCACTGCGTTCTCCCACTCAGTTGATACCGTGCGGACAGCTTGCGCGTTCGAGCCCTCGACAATACAGATCCAACCAGGCCTTATTATTTCCATACAGAATTGGCGACATGCGGGCTGAATGGAGTATTTTCCTACGATCTGTATCGGTCAAGCCTCACAAAATGCTCAGGAGTATGCCGTGACCCTTTACTTCAACCTGGCCGAGCTGCTCGGTTCGCGCATCGAGCAGGGCCTGTATCGCCCCGGCCAACGCCTGCCCTCGGTACGCGCCTTGAGCGTGGAGCACGGGGTCAGCCTGAGCACCGTGCAGCAGGCCTACCGCCTGCTGGAGGACAACGGCCTGGTATCGCCACGCCCCAAGTCCGGCTACTTCGTCGCCGAAGACCGCCACCTCCCCGCCCTGCCCGATATCAGCCGCCCGGCCCAGCGGCCTGTGGATATCTCCCAGTGGGAACAAGTGCTGGAGCTGGTGCGCGCCACCCCCCACCCGGACGTGATCCAGCTGGGCCGCGGTATGCCCGATGTCGACAGCCCTACCCTCAAGCCGCTGCTGCGCAGCCTGGCGCAGCTCAGCCGGCGCCAGGACATGCCCGGCCTGTATTACGACAACATTCACGGTAATGCACAGCTGCGCGAGCAGATCGCCCGGCTGATGCTCGACTCTGGCTGCCGCCTGGGCTCGGCCGACCTGGTGGTGACCACCGGCTGCCACGAGGCGCTGTCGTGCAGTATCCGTGCGGTGTGCCAGCCCGGCGACATCGTAGCGGTCGACTCGCCGAGCTTCCATGGCGCCATGCAGACGCTCAAGGGCTTAGGGATGAAGGCGCTTGAAATCCCCACCGACCCGATCACCGGCATCAGCCTCGAAGCGCTGGAGCTGGCCCTGGAGCAGTGGCCGATCAAGCTCATCCAGATCACCCCCAACTGCAACAACCCCATGGGCTACATCATGCCCGAGGCGCGCAAGAAGGCCCTGCTCACCCTGGCCCAGCGCTACGACGTGGCGATTCTCGAAGACGATGTGTATGGCGACCTCGCCTACACCTACCCGCGCCCGCCCACCATCAAGTCGTTCGACGACGATGGCCGGGTGCTGCTGTGCAGTTCGTTCTCCAAGACCCTGGCGCCGGGCCTGCGCATCGGCTGGGTGGCGCCGGGGCGCTACCTGGAGCGGGTGCTGCACATGAAGTACATCAGCACCGGCAGCACCGCCTGCCAGCCACAGCTGGCGATTGCCGACTTCATCGCCGAGGGCCACTACCAGCCGCACCTGCGGCGCATGCGCAGCCAGTACCAGCGCGGCCGCGACCAGATGTGCGACTGGGTGACCCGCTACTTCCCGCCAGGCACCCGCGCCAGCCGGCCCCAGGGGGGCTTCATGCTGTGGGTGGAGTTGCCGGAAAGTTTCGATACGCTGCGCCTGAACCGCGCTTTACTGGAGCAGGGGGTGCAAATCGCCGTGGGCAGCATCTTCTCGGCGTCGGGCAAGTACCGTAACTGCCTGCGCATGAACTTCGCCGCACGGCCGACACCGCAGATCGAGTCCGCCGTGCGCAAGGTGGGGGAAACCGCCCTTCGTCTACTGGAGGCCTGACCCCGCGAACGGTAACGTTACGCCGCCCGCCAAGGTCCAACCCTATAACCTCCCTGTCGCACAGGACGACTCACCCTTGAGACTCCAGCAAGTCCAGCCCGCGCTACTGGCGCTGCTGCTCGGCCTGTCAGGCTGCGCCAGCACCGGTACGCCCCGTGACGTCAGCCAGGCACTGCCGGCCAGCGAGTCGGCGTTCGGCCGCTCGGTACAGCGCCAGGCCGCGCCCTACGAGGGGCGCTCGGGCTTCCGCCTGCTGCCCAACAGCAACGAAGCATTCCGCGCCCGCGCCGAGCTGATCCGCAACGCGCAAGGCAGCATCGACCTGCAGTACTACATCGTCCACGACGGCCTCAGCACCCGCGCCTTGGTGCATGAGCTGCTGCGCGCCGCCGACCGTGGCGTGCGCGTGCGCATCCTGCTTGACGACACCACCAGCGACGGCCTCGACACCCTGATGGGCACCCTGGCCGCCCACCCGAACATCCAGATTCGCGTGTTCAACCCCCTGCACCTGGGCCGCAGCACCGGGGTGACCCGCGCCGCGGGGCGGCTGTTCAACCTGTCGCGCCAGCACCGGCGCATGCACAACAAGTTGTTCCTGGTGGACAACAGCATGGCCATTGTCGGCGGCCGCAACCTGGGTGACGAGTATTTCGACGCCGAACCGAACCTGAACTTCACCGACATCGACCTGCTGGGTGTGGGCCCGGTGGCCGAACAGCTCGGGCACGGCTTCGACCAGTACTGGAACAGCGCCCTGAGCCGGCCGATCGGCGACTACCTGTGGTGGCAGCCCGATGCCGCCGACCTGCGCGCCAGCCGTCATCGCCTGGAAGTGTCCCTGGCCGAGGCGCGGGTCAAGCGCAAGGCCCTGTACGACCGGCTGATGGCCTACCAGACCCAACCGCGCCTGGACGTGTGGCGCAACGAGCTGATCTGGGCCCACGGCCAGGCGCTGTGGGATGCCCCTAGCAAGGTGCTGGCCGACGACGAGCCGGACCCGCAGTTGCTGATGAGCCAGCAGTTGGCGCCGGACCTGAACCGCGTGCACAAGGAGCTGATCCTGGTGTCGGCCTACTTCGTGCCGGGCGAACCGGGCCTGCTGTACCTGACCAGCCGTGCCGACGCCGGCACCTCGGTCAAGCTGCTGACCAATTCACTGGAAGCCACCGATGTGCCGGCCGTGCATGGCGGCTACGCGCCCTACCGCCGCGCCCTGCTCGAACATGGCGTGCAGCTGTACGAACTGCGCCGCCAACCCGGCGACCGCATCAGCCGGCACGGCCTGGGTTTCCACGGCAGCTCCGATTCGAGCCTGCACAGCAAGGCGATGGTGTTCGACCGGCGCAAGACTTTCATCGGCTCGTTCAACTTCGACCCGCGCTCGGTGCTGTGGAACACCGAAGTGGGGGTGTTGGTGGACAGCCCTGAGCTGGCCGAGTACACCCGCGACCTGGCGGTGCAGGGCATGGCGCCGGCGTTGAGCTACCAGCCGATGCTGGTGGGCGGGAAGATGGTCTGGGCGACCGAGGACAATGGCCGGCGGCACCTGCTGGTGACCGAGCCAGGCGGGATTTGGCGGCGCTTCAATGCCTGGATCAGCAAGGCGGTGGGGTTGGAGAAGATGTTGTAGCAGGGAATTCAGGGGGCGCTTTGCGCCCCATCGCGACACAAGGCCGCTCCTACAGGAAAGCGCGATTGTCTGTAGGAGCGGCCTTGTGTCGCGAATGGGCTGCGCAGCAGCCCCAAGATGGATCAGGCAGAGACAGGCTCGAAGGCACCCTTGCGCCGGGTCAACACCACCAACCCCGCCGCCCCCGCCGCCATCAGCCACACCAGCGCATGCCCGCTGACCCACTGGCTGCCCGCCCCGGCCAGCAGCGGCCCGAGCAGGCAGCCGATGCCCCACAGCTGCGCCACATGGGCATTGGCCCGCACCAGCTCATCGTCGCGATAACGCTCGCCGATCAGGATCAGCGACAGGGTGAACAAGCCACCGGCGCTGGCCCCGAACAACACCCACAACGGCCAGATCAGCGGCGTGTGCAGCAGCAACGGGATGGCCAGGCTCGACACCAGCAAGGTCAGTGCGCAGCCACTGAACAGCGTGCGCCGCGACATGTAGTCGGCCAGCGCACCGATCGGCAGCTGCAACACGGCATCGCCCACCACCACGGTGCTGACCATGAACAGCGCCACTTCCGTGGTGAAGCCCTGTTGCAGGCAATACACCGGCAGCAGGGTGAGGATCATCGCCTCGAACGCGGCGAACAGGGCGATGGCCCAGGCAATCACCGGCAGGCGCCGGCAGAAGGCGAACAGGTCGCGGAAGGTGACACTGCACGCTTCGGTGCTCGGGGCCCCGCCGCGTCCCAGCAGGATCAGCGGTGCCACCAGCAGCAGCCCGGTCGCCGCCCAGAACCCGAAGTCATCGTTGGACCCCAGAAAACCCAGCACCATCGGCCCGGCCAGCTGGCTCAGCGCATAGCTGCTGCCGTACAAGGCCACCAGGCGACCACGCCACTGCTCGACCACCAGTTGGTTGATCCAGCTTTCGCCAAGGATGAACACCACCGTCAGCGACATGCCGATCAGCAGGCGCAGCGCCAGCCACAACGGGTAGCTGGGCAGCAGCGCCACCAGGCCGATCGACAGCGCCCCGCCCCACAGGCACAGGCGCATCGCCGCCGGCACGCCGACCCAGCCGGCCAGGCGGCTGGCCACGGCGGCGCCGACCAGCACGCCCAGCGCCGGCATCGCCGCCATCACACCGATGGCGAACCCACCGTAGCCCCAGCCTTCCAGGCGCAGGGACACCAGCGGCATGCTCACGCCGAGCGCAAGCCCGACACTGAGCACCGACGCCAGTACGGCAAAGTAGGTTCCCCAACGCATGGTGGCCTCCTGGGCAGATTTGTTCAGGCCCATTCGCGGGCAAGCCCGCTCCCACAGGTTCACCGCAGCCTTTAAGCAAGCGGGTTACCTGTGGGAGCGGGCTTGCCCGCGAAACGGCGTTACCGGATTACAACTTGATCCAGGTCGCCTTCAGCTCGGTGTACTTCTCCAGGGCGTGCAGCGACTTGTCACGGCCGTTGCCCGACTGCTTGAAGCCACCGAACGGCGCAGTCATGTCGCCGCCGTCGTACTGGTTGACCCAGACACTGCCGGCGCGCACCGCACGGGCGGTCTTGTGGGCCTTGGAGATGTCCGAGGTCCAGATACCGGCCGCCAGGCCGTACGGGGTGTCGTTGGCGATGGCGATGGCTTCTTCGGCGGTGTCGAAGGTGATCACCGACAGGACTGGGCCAAAGATCTCTTCCTGGGCGATCTTCATGGCGTTGGTCACGCCGTCGAAGATGGTCGGCTCGACGTAGGTCCCACCGGTTTCTTCCAGAATGCGCTTGCCGCCTGCCAGCAGCTTGGCGCCGTCCTGGTGGCCGGCATCGATGTACGACAGCACGGTGTTCATCTGCTGGGTGTCGACCAGCGCGCCAACGGTGGTCGCCGGGTCCAGCGGGTTGCCCGGTTTCCAGGCCTTGAGGGCCTCGACCACCATGGGCAGGAATTTGTCCTTGATCGAGCGCTCGACCAGCAGGCGCGAACCTGCGGTGCAGACTTCGCCCTGGTTGAAGGCGATGGCGCTGGCAGCGGCCTCGGCGGCAGCTTGCAGGTCCGGGGCGTCGGCGAACACGATGTTCGGGCTCTTGCCGCCGGCTTCCAGCCACACGCGCTTCATGTTCGACTCGCCGGCGTAGATCATCAGCTGCTTGGCGATCTTGGTCGAGCCGGTGAATACCAGGGTGTCGACGTCCATGTGCAGGGCCAGGGCCTTGCCCACGGTGTGGCCATAGCCTGGCAGCACGTTGAGCACGCCCGCCGGGATACCGGCTTCGATCGCCAGCTGGGCGATACGGATGGCGGTCAGCGGCGACTTTTCCGACGGCTTGAGTACGATGGAGTTACCGGTGGCCAGGGCCGGGCCGAGTTTCCAGCAGGCCATCAGCAGCGGGAAGTTCCACGGTACGATGGCACCGACCACACCCACCGGCTCACGGGTAACCAGGCCGAGCTGGTCGTGCGGGGTCGGGGCGACTTCGTCGTAGACTTTGTCGATGGCTTCGGCGTTCCAGTGCAGGGCGCTGGCCGCACCCGGAACGTCGATGGTGGAGGAGTCACCGATCGGCTTGCCCATGTCGAGGGTTTCGAGCAGGGCCAGCTCTTCTACATGCTTGCGCAGCAGGTCGGCGAAGCGGATCAGCTTGGCTTTGCGCTTGGCCGGGGCCAGGCGCGACCACACGCCGGATTCGAACACGGCGCGGGCGTTTTCGACAGCGCGGTTGGCGTCGGCCAGGTCGCAGCTGGCGACCTTGGCCAGGAAGCGTCCGTCCACCGGGCTCAGGCAGTCGAAGGTTTCACCGGATGCGGCATCGGTGTATTCGCCGTTGATGAAGGCACGGCCTTCGATCTTCAGTTGCTGGGCACGCTGTTCCCAGTCCGCACGAGTCAGGGTGGTCATAGGAAACTCCTCTCTTGTTAAGGTGCAACGCCGCACTGAGGACTCACGGGCGCTGTCAGAAATTCTGGCCGGGTGGCAACGCACACGGGCACCTGCCACCCTAAACCAGGGCGGGGAAACTATCAATATATTTGACACGAATGGCTCAAAAGCCTACTGATGTTCATTTTATTAAACAACAACAGGGTAACCACCATGAGTATCGCCAGCATCGTCGACTTCGCCCAAGTCCTCACCGAGGCCGAACGCTACCGCCCGGCGGCGGAAAAAATCCTCAAGGGCGAGCCGGACCAGGCTGTCTACAACCACTACTCCAGCCCGTGCGGGCAGTTCGCCGCAGGCGTGTGGGAAGGTGAGGTGGGCCAGTGGACGGTGAACTATACCGAGCACGAGTACTGCGAGATCGTCCAGGGGGTGTCGGTGCTGCGCGACCAGGACGGTGGCGCCAAGACCCTGCGTGCCGGCGATCGGTTCGTGATCCCGGCGGGCTTCAAGGGCACCTGGGAAGTGCTGGAGCCGTGCCGCAAGATCTATGTGATGTTCGAGCAGAAGTAAGCCCAATCGCGGGGCAAGTCGCATCCGCGCACCGCCGCTCCCACCAGGCAGGTTCAGTGTGGGGGCGGCGGTGCGCGGATGCGACTTGCCCCGCGATTGCCTTCCTGAAGGCATAAAAAAACCCGCCACCTTGCGGTTGCGGGTTTTTCAGGTTGCCGATCAATTACTTGATCTTGGCTTCCTTGTACACCACGTGCTTGCGGACGACCGGATCGTACTTCTTGATCTCGATCTTGTCCGGAGTGGTGCGCTTGTTCTTGTCGGTGGTGTAGAAGTGGCCGGTACCGGCACTCGAAACCAGACGGATCAATTCACGCATGATATTCTCCCTTAGACCTTGGCGCCAGCTTTGCGGATGTCGACCAGAACGGCATCGATGCCGCGCTTGTCGATGATACGCATGCCCTTGGCGGAAACGCGCAGACGCACGAAACGGTTCTCGGATTCAACCCAGAAACGGTGGTGCTGCAGGTTCGGCAGGAAACGACGACGGGTTTTGTTGTTTGCGTGGGAAATGTTGTTCCCGGTTACTGGACCCTTACCAGTAACTTGACAGACTCTCGACATGACTCAGCCCTCTAAAACCACATGCCCAACCCGGCATGGGTTGGCCGCTTAATCTCTCAGTCTTTGGCGCCAGGCGCCGTGATTCTGGAGGTCTTATCGACCGGATCCGCTGATGCGACAGGCCGAGCCCCTAGAAAAGAGCGCTGCTTTATACCAGAAAGACTACGCCGCAACAACAGAAGATGAGCATCCCTGTGCTGCAAATTGCGCGCGAGCAGCATAGCGACTCGCCCGGCGTACTGTCGACCGCTCGTCGCCAGCCGCTGTAAAAAGACAGTGGTCATTTGCTGTTACGCACACTAGGGTAGGACGATTTCCAGACTGCACCGGCAGATGGGCCATCTGACCAGCCAAGGAGCCACCATGCGCGCCGCCGCCCTCACCCTACTGTTCACCGCGCTGTGCGCCGCCGGCCTGGCCCAGGCCGCGCCGCTGGCAGTGTGCACCGAAGCCAGCCCGGAAGGCTTCGACGTGGTCCAGTACAACTCGCTGACCACCACCAACGCCTCGGCCGACGTGCTGATGAACCGCCTGGTCGAGTTCGACGCCGCGCAGGGCAAGGTAGTGCCCAGCCTGGCCGAACGCTGGACGGTGTCGCCTGACGGGCTGATCTACGACTTCCAGTTGCGCAAGGATGTGAAGTTCCACACCACACCGTACTTCAAGCCCAGCCGTGAGCTGGACGCCGACGATGTGCTGTTCAGCTTCCAGCGCATGCTCTACCCTGCCCACCCTTGGCACAAGACCGCCCCGGGTGGTTACCCACATGCCCAATCGCTGCAGCTGGGCAGCCTGATCAAGGCGATCGACGCGCCCGAGCCGCACACCGTGCGCTTTACCCTCACCCACCCGGACGCCACCTTCCTGGCCACCCTGAGCATGGGCTTTGCCTCGATCTACTCCGCCGAACACGCCGACAAGCTGCTCAAGGCCGGCACCCCGGAGAAGCTCAACAGCCAGCCGGTGGGCACCGGGCCGTTCGTGTTCCAGCGCTTCCAGAAGGATGCCGTGGTGCGCTACCGCGCCAACCCGGACTATTTCGCCGGTAAACCGTCCGTCGACCCGCTGATCTACGCCATCACCCCGGACGCCAACGTGCGCTTGCAGAAGATCCGTCGCGGCGAATGCCAGGTCGCCTTGTCGCCCAAGCCGCTGGACGTGGCCGAAGCCGGCAAGGACGGCAACCTCAAGGTGGCGACCACCCCCGCGTTCATGACCGCGTTCGTCGCCATCAACAGCCAGCACCCACCGCTGGACAAGCCCGAAGTGCGTCAGGCGATCAACCTGGCCTTCGACAAGCCGGCCTATCTCAAGGCCGTGTTCGAAGACACCGCCACCGCCGCCAACGGGCCCTACCCGCCTAACACCTGGAGCTACGCCAAAGACCTGCCGGGCTACGCCATGGACCAGAAGAAGGCCAAGGCACTGCTGGCCAAGGCGGGCCTGGCCAAGGGCTTTGAAACCACCATCTGGACCCGCCCGTCGGGCAGCCTGCTCAACCCTAACCCGAGTCTCGGCGCGCAGATGCTCCAGGCGGACCTGGCGAAAGTTGGCATCAAGGCCGAGATCCGCACCATCGAGTGGGGCGAGCTGATCCGCCGTGCCAAGGCGGGCGAGCACGACCTGCTGTTCATGGGCTGGGCAGGCGACAACGGCGACCCGGATAACTTCCTCAGCCCGCAGTTTTCCTGCGCGGCGGTCAAGTCCGGGACCAACTTCGCGCGGTTTTGCGACAGCCGGCTGGACCAATTGATCAACGCCGGGCGCACCACCAACGACCAGAGCGTACGCAGCCGCCTGTACCAGCAGGCGCAGGCGCTGATCCAGCAGCAGGCGCTGTGGCTGCCGCTGGCGCACCCGACGGCGGCGGTATTGCTGCACAAGGATGTGGAGGGGTATCAGGTGAGCCCGTTTGGGCGGTTGGATTTCAGCAAGGTTTCGGTAGGCCGTTAGGCCCTATCGCGGGGCAAGCCCGCTCCCACGGCCCTGTGGGAGCGGGCTTGCCCCGCGATGGCTACCCCGCCAACCACCCATGCTCGGCCATCGACAGCGGCTCGCCATCGCCGACGATGACGTGGTCCAACACCCGCACATCGATCAGTGCAAGCGAGCGCTTGAGCACCAGGGTCAGGTGCACGTCATCCTGGCTGGGTTCGCTATGCCCCGACGGATGGTTATGACAGAGGATTAACGCTGCCGCGTTGTGCAGCAGTGACCGGCGCACGACCTCGCGCGGGTAGATGCTCGCCCGGTCGATGGTGCCGCGAAACAGGATTTCGAACGCCAACGGCCGGTGCTTGGTATCGAGGAACAGGCAGCCGAACACCTCGCTGGCCTCATGCCTGAGCATCGACTTCAGATAGCGCCTCACCGACGAAGGGCTCTCCAGCACCGACGTGCGCTCGAGCCCCTCGTCCAGGTAACGCCTGCCAATCTCCAGCAATGCCTGCAACTGGGCATATTTCACCGGTCCCAGGCCCGGTTCACGCAACACCTTGGCCCGGTCGGCCTCAAGGAACTGCCGTAGGCCGCCAAACTTCGCCAGTAGCCCACGGGCCAGGTCCAACACATTACGCCCAGCCACACCCGACCCCAGCAATACAGCCACCAGCTCGGCATCCGAAAGAATCGCCGCCCCGCGCTGCAACAACTTCTCCCTCGGCCGCTCCTCGGCAGGCCACTCCCTGATGTTCATCCCCCCTCCTTGCACGCTGATGCGGCCCATTTGGGCGCTGTGTTAATCTAGTTCGCTTCGAAAATGCGACGATCTGCCGCAGGCAGTCACCGTCGCCGCCCGCTTTCACTGGAATAAGGCAAGGCCTATGCAGCGGTTGTATCGCAAGCGCATCGTTCTCGGCGTGGGTGGCGGCATCGCCGCCTACAAGAGCGCCGAGCTGATTCGCCGACTCCTGGAACACGGCGCGCAAGTGCGCGTGGTCATGACCCGTGGTGGTGCGGAGTTCATCACCCCGCTAACGCTACAGGCGCTGTCCGGCCACCCCGTGCACATGGACTTGCTCGACCCCGCCGCCGAAGCGGCCATGGGCCATATCGAACTGGCCAAGTGGGCCGACCTGGTGCTGATCGCTCCGGCCACCGCCGACCTGATGGCGCGCATGGCCCAAGGCATGGCCGACGACCTGCTGACCACCCTGGTGCTGGCCACCGACGCCACCGTCGCCGTGGCCCCGGCGATGAACCAGGCCATGTGGCGCGACCCGGCCACGCAAGACAACCTCGAACTGCTCAAGCGCCGCGGCATCCAGGTGTTCGGCCCGGCCTCCGGCAGCCAGGCCTGTGGCGACGTCGGCCTGGGCCGCATGCTCGAGGCCACCGATCTAGCCTGGTGCGCCGCCGAGAGCTTCAAGCGCCAGGCGCTGACCGGTAAGCACGTACTGATTACCGCAGGCCCGACGCAAGAGAACATCGACCCGGTGCGCTACATCACCAACCATAGTTCAGGGAAGATGGGCTTTGCCCTGGCCGAAGCGGCCGCCGAAGCGGGGGCCCGGGTCACCCTCGTCACCGGCCCGGTGCACCTGCCGACCCCCGACCGGGTCAGCCGTATCGACGTGGTCAGCGCACGGGACATGCTCGCGGCCTGCGAAGCCGCCATGCCCTGCGACCTGTTCATCGCTTCGGCTGCGGTCGCGGACTACCGCCCGGAAGTCGTCGCCGCACAAAAGCTCAAGAAGGATCCCACCACCGGCGACGGCATGCTGCTGCAGATGGTGCGCAATCCCGATATCCTTGCCACCATTGCCGGCCGCGCCGATCGCCCGTTCAGCGTCGGCTTCGCCGCCGAGACCGAGCACCTGCTCGACTACGCCACGCGCAAGCTCAAGGACAAGAACCTCGACCTGATCGTCGCCAATGATGTGGCCAACCCCAGCATCGGCTTCAACAGCGAGGAAAACGCCCTGACCGTGATCGACCGGCAGCAGCATCAAACCCTCTTCGCGCAGACCAGCAAAGGCAAGATCGCCCGCCAGCTGGTCGCCTTCATCGCCGAACGGCTCAACCAGGTTCAATAAGTTACATGCACGCTCTACAAGCCAAGATCCTCGACCCACGCCTGGGCAGTGAATTCCCGCTGCCGCAATACGCCACCCCCGGTTCCGCCGGCCTCGACCTGCGCGCCCTGCTCAAAGAAGACACCGTTCTGGAGCCGGGCCAGACCCTGCTGATCCCCACCGGCCTGTCGGTGTACATCGGCGACCCGGGCCTGGCAGCGATGATCCTGCCGCGCTCGGGCCTGGGCCATAAGCACGGCATCGTGCTGGGCAACCTGGTCGGCCTGATCGACTCGGACTACCAGGGCGAACTGATGGTCAGCTGCTGGAACCGGGGCAATACGCCCTTCACCATCACCGTCGGCGAGCGTATCGCGCAGCTGATCCTGGTACCGGTGGTGCAGGCGCATTTCGACATCGTCGAGCAGTTCGACGAGACCCAGCGTGGCGCTGGCGGCTTTGGCCACTCGGGCACCCGCTGAGTCGAGCACGGACCGTTCGGGCCATGGACGGCGAACTCTCTGGCGAAAGCGCCGTCCAAGCGTTCAGTTTGCGCCTGCCCAGAAGCCTTTGACTTATGGAGTCCCCAGAGATGAACGACATGGCCCACCTGGTCCCCGCACTGCCGGACAGCATCTTCCGTGCCTATGACATCCGCGGCGTGGTCGGCAAGACCCTGCACGCCGAAACCGCCTACTGGATCGGCCGCGCCATCGGCGCCCAGACCCTCGCCCAGGGCGAACCGCAGATCTCGGTCGGCCGTGACGGCCGCCTGTCCGGCCCGATGCTGGTCGAGCAACTGATCAAGGGCCTGGTCGAGGCCGGTTGCCAGGTCAGCGACGTAGGCCTGGTGCCGACCCCGGCGCTGTACTACGCCGCCAACGTGCTGGCCGGCAAGTCGGGGGTGATGCTCACCGGCAGCCACAACCCCTCGGACTACAACGGTTTCAAGATCGTCATCGCCGGCGACACCTTGGCCAACGAACAGATCCAGGCCCTGCTGACCCGCCTGAAGACCAACGACCTGACCCGTGGCGAAGGCCGCGTGGAAAAAGTCGAGATCCTCGAGCGCTACTACCAGCAGATCGTCGACGACGTGAAACTGGCCAAGCGCCTGAAAGTGGTAGTCGACTGCGGTAACGGCGCCGCCGGGGTGATCGCCCCGCAGCTGATCGAAGCGCTGAACTGTGAGGTGATCCCCCTGTTCTGCGAAGTCGACGGCCACTTCCCCAACCACCACCCGGACCCGGGCAAGCCCGAGAACCTGGAAGACCTGATCGCCAAGGTGAAAGAGACTGGCGCCGATATCGGCCTGGCCTTCGACGGCGACGGCGACCGCGTGGGCGTGGTGACCAACATCGGCAGCATCGTCTACCCCGACCGCCTGCTGATGCTGTTCGCCCAGGACGTGCTGTCGCGCAACCCGGGCGCCGAGATCATCTTCGACGTCAAATGCACCCGTCGCCTCACGCCGCTGATCGAGCAGCACGGTGGCCGCGCGCTGATGTGGAAGACCGGCCACTCGTTGATCAAGAAGAAGATGAAACAGACCGGTTCGCTGCTGGCCGGCGAGATGAGCGGTCACATCTTCATCAAGGAGCGCTGGTACGGTTTCGACGACGGTATCTACAGCGCCGCGCGCCTGCTGGAGATCCTCAGCAAGGCCGGGCAGAGCGCCGAAAGCCTGTTCGCCGCCTTCCCCGATGATATTTCCACGCCGGAAATCAACATTGATGTGACCGACGAGGGTAAATTCAGCATCATTGATGCTCTGCAACGCGACGCCGACTGGGGCGAAGCCAACCTGACCACCATCGACGGTGTGCGGGTCGACTACCCCAACGGCTGGGGCCTGGTCCGCGCCTCCAACACCACGCCGGTGCTGGTGCTGCGCTTCGAGGCCGACAGCGCGGCGGAGCTCGACCGTATCAAGGCTGTATTCCGCACGCAGTTGCTGCGCGTCCAACCAGGCCTGCAACTGCCGTTCTGACGACTATCCGTTCCTTACCTGGAGCCCTGCATGACCCTCGATCGCGATGCCGCTTCCCATGTAGCCGAGGTTTTGTCCGAAGCACTGCCTTACATTCGCCGCTTCGTCGGCAAGACCCTGGTGATCAAGTACGGCGGCAACGCGATGGAGAGCGAGGAGCTCAAGACCGGCTTCGCCCGTGACATCGTGCTGATGAAGGCCGTGGGCATCAACCCGGTGGTCGTGCATGGCGGCGGCCCGCAGATCGGCGACCTGCTCAAGCGCCTGTCGATCGAGAGCCACTTCATCGACGGCATGCGCGTCACCGACTCGGCGACCATGGACGTGGTGGAGATGGTCCTGGGCGGCCAGGTGAACAAGGACATCGTCAACCTGATCAACCGCCACGGCGGCAGCGCCATCGGCCTGACCGGCAAGGACGCCGAGCTGATCCGTGCGCGCAAGCTCACCGTCAGCCGCCAGACCCCGGAGATGACCCAGCCTGAAATCATCGACATCGGCCACGTGGGCGAAGTCGAAAGCGTCAACACCGACCTGCTGAACATGCTGGTCAAGGGCGACTTCATCCCGGTGATCGCGCCGATCGGCGTGGGCAAGAACGGTGAGTCGTACAACATCAACGCCGACCTGGTGGCCGGCAAGGTGGCCGAAGCGCTGAAGGCTGAAAAGCTGATGCTGCTGACCAACATCGCCGGCCTGATGGACAAGCAGGGCCAGGTACTGACCGGCCTGACCACCGAGCAGGTCAACGAGCTGATCGCCGATGGCACCATCTATGGCGGCATGCTGCCGAAGATCAAATGCGCGCTGGACGCCGTGCAAGGTGGCGTGAACAGCTCGCACATCATCGACGGCCGCGTGCCGAACGCGGTGCTGCTGGAGATCTTCACCGACAGCGGCGTGGGCACCTTGATCACCAACCGCAAGCGTCACGCATAACCTGCACCGGCCCTTTCGCGGGACAAGCCCGCTCCTACAGGATCTTCACCAGCCTTGAGGATATGGCGCTGTACCTGTGGGAGCGGGCTTGCCCGCGAAGAGGCCGGAACAGATGGCACAAAAAAGGCGACCTTCCCAAGAAGGTCGCCTTTTTATTTACCAGATCAGGATCAGATCCCGTACTGTGCCCGGTACGCCTCGACCGCCGGCAGGTGCTGCTTGAGCTGCGGGTCATCCGCCAGGTATTCCAGCACTTGGGTGAGCGACACGATGCTGACCACCGGGATGCCGAAGTCGCGCTCGACTTCCTGGATCGCCGACAACTCACCGTTGCCACGCTCTTCGCGGTTCAGCGCGATCAACACGCCAGCGGCCTTGGCCTGCTGGGCGTTGATGATCTGCATCACTTCGCGGATGGCGGTGCCGGCGGTGATCACGTCGTCGATGATCAGCACGTCACCGGCCAGCGGTGCGCCAACCAGGCTGCCGCCTTCGCCGTGATCCTTGGCCTCTTTGCGGTTGAAGCACCATGGCACGTCAAGCTGGTGATGCTCGGCCAGCTGTACCGCTGTCGCCGCCGCCAACGGGATGCCCTTGTAGGCAGGGCCGAACAGCACGTCGAAGGGGATCTTGCTGTCGACGATGGCCGCCGCGTAGCAACGCCCCAATTGCGCCAGCGCGGACGCTGTATTGAACAGGCCGGCATTGAAGAAGTACGGGCTGGTACGCCCCGATTTCAGGGTGAATTCACCGAAGCGCAGAACGCCGCGATCGATGGCAAAACGGATGAAGTCGCGCTGATACGGCTGCATAAAAGGTCCCGGACACCACGGATTTAGCTAAATGTGTTGAGCTCGGGTATCATACACGCACGAGATTTTTGGGGCCATTTATGCGGATCATCAGTGTGAACGTGAATGGCATTCAGGCTGCTGCCGAGCGTGGATTGCTCAGCTGGCTGCAAGCCCAGAATGCCGACGTCATCTGCCTTCAGGATACCCGCGCCTCGGCCTTTGAACTCGACGACCCAGCTTTCCAGCTCGATGGCTATTTCCTTTACGCCTGCGACGCGGAGGTGCCCACCCAAGGTGGCGTGGCACTGTACTCGCGCATGCAGCCCAAGGCAGTCATCACCGGCCTGGGCTTCGAGACAGCCGACCGTTACGGGCGCTACCTGCAAGCAGATTTCGACAAGGTAAGTATTGCCACGCTGCTCCTGCCTTCGGGCATGAACGGCGATGAAGACTTGAACCAGAAGTTCAAGTTGATGGACGACTTCGCCAAGTACCTGGACAAGCAGCGTCGCAAGCGCCGCGAGTACATCTATTGCGGCTCGTTCTACGTGGCGCAGCAGAAGCTCGACATCAAGAACTGGCGCGACAGCCAGCAGTCGGTCGGCTTCCTGCCGCCAGAGCGTGCCTGGATGGATGCGATCACCGGCGAGATGGGCTATGTGGACGCGCTGCGTGAAGTCAGCCGTGAAGGCGACCAGTACAGCTGGTGGCCGGATAACGAGCAGGCCGAGATGCTCAACCTGGGCTATCGCTTCGACTACCAGATCCTTACGCCAGGCCTGCGCCGCTTCGTGCGCAATGCCCGCCTGCCGCGTCAGCCACGCTTCTCCCGGCATGCGCCGCTGATCGTGGACTATGACTGGACGCTGACCATCTAAAAGCACTGGGGCCGCTTCGCGCCCCTTTCGCGGCACCAGGCCGCTCCTACAGGATTATGCGATCGCCTGTAGGAGCGGCCTTGTGTCGCGAAAGGGGCGCGAAGCGGCCCCAGCTTTATCTGATCGGTCGCCAGATCAAAGGGTAGCGATACGCCTGCCCCTCATTGACCCTCACCGCCGCCAGCACGATCAGGATCAGCACCGCCACCATCAACACGGCGAACAGCACGATCCCGATGAACACGAACATCAGCAGGAAACACACGAAACCCGCCACGGTGACGCTGATCTGAAAGTTCAGCGCCTCCTTGCCCTGGGCATCGATGAACGGATCCTGCTCGCGCTTGAGGTGCCACAGCAGCAGCGGCCCGAACAGGTGCCCCAATGGCACCACCAGGCCGAGCAACGCCGCGAGGTGGCAGAACATCGCCCATTGCCGCACATCGGCGCTGGGCGGGGTGATCGGCAGGTCCGGATCGTTCATCGCCACCTCCTTGTCAGTGCAGTCAGTCAGCGAGCGCGGCCTGTTGCAGCTCGAAGATCTCGCCCATACCCTTCTGCGCCAGCGCCAGCATCGCGTTGAAGTCTTCCGGCTGGAACGGCGCGCCTTCGGCAGTGCCTTGCACCTCGATGAAACCACCGGCGCTGGTCATGACCACGTTGAGGTCGGTTTCGGCGGCGGAGTCTTCCAGGTAGTCGAGGTCGAGCACGGCCTCGCCCTGGTACATGCCCACCGACACCGCGGCGATCATGTGCTTGAGCGGGTTGCCGCCCTTGAGGCCGCCACGCTTCTTGATCACGGCCAGGGCGTCACACAGGGCGACCATGGCACCAGTGATCGAGGCGGTGCGGGTGCCGCCGTCGGCCTGGATCACATCGCAGTCGACGTACAGGGTGATGTCGCCGAGCTTGCTCATGTCCAGCGCAGCGCGCAGCGAACGGCCGATCAGGCGCTGGATCTCCAGGGTGCGGCCACCCTGCTTGCCGCGGCTGGCCTCGCGCTGGTTACGCTCGCCAGTGGAGCGCGGCAGCATGCCGTACTCGGCGGTCAACCAGCCTTGGCCCTGGCCTTTGAGGAAGCGGGGAACACCATTCTCGACGCTGACCGTGCAGATGACCTTGGTGTCACCGAACTCGACCAGTACCGACCCCTCGGCGTGTTTGGTGTAGTTGCGGGTAATGCGGATCGAGCGGAGCTGATCGGCGGCGCGACCACTTGGACGTTTCATCTGGGATACCTGTACTGGGACTTTGAATCTGCCGAGCATTATAGAGCCCGTCGCCCGGCGAGGACATGCCTATCGTCGCGCCCGGCGCAGCCTGTCGTGTTTTCCGCCCTCGCTGGCGGCGCACCTGTAGCATGGCTGGATTGGGCGCCCAGGCCGCACTGCGCTACAATCCTGCGCCTTGCAGCCGAAAGGCTCTTCCCGCCCACCCGATTACGCGAGGTACTCCCCATGGTGCACAGCATGACCGCCTTTGCCCGCGCCGAACGCGCCGGCAGCCAAGGCACCCTGGTCTGGGAGCTGCGTTCGGTCAACCATCGCTACCTCGAGCCGCACCTGCGCCTGCCCGAGGCCCTGCGCGACCTCGAAGGCGCCGTGCGTGAAGGCCTGCGCCAGGGCTTGTCGCGTGGCAAGGTCGAATGCACCCTGCGCCTGAACGAAGACAGCACCGGCAAACCGCTGCAGGTCGACCGCGAGCGCGCCGCGCAGCTGGTCGCCGCCGCCGAGACCGTGGCCAGCCTGATCAAGCAGCCGGCACCGCTCAACCCCCTGGAAGTGCTGGCCTGGCCAGGTGTGCTGGTGGCCGACGCAAGCGACCCGCAAGCGCTCAACGCCGAAGCCATCGCCTTGTTCGACGAGGCCCTGGCCGAGCTCAAGGCCGGTCGCCTGCGTGAAGGTGCCGAGCTTGCCCGGCTGATCAACGAGCGCCTGGACAGCATGGCCGCCGAAGTAGCCACCCTGCGCACCCTGGTACCACAGATGCTGGCCGTGCAGCGGCAGAAGGTCCTCGACCGCTTCGCCGACATGAAGGCCGAGCTCGACCCGCAACGCCTGGAGCAGGAGATGGTGCTGCTGGCGCAGAAGAGCGACGTCGCCGAGGAACTCGACCGCCTCAGCACCCACGTCAACGAAGTGCGCCGGGTGCTCAAGTCCGGCGGTGCCGCCGGGCGGCGCCTGGACTTCCTGATGCAGGAACTCAACCGCGAAGCCAACACCCTCGGTTCCAAGGCCTTCGACCCGCGCAGCACGCAAGCGGCGGTCAACCTGAAGGTGCTGATCGAACAGATGCGTGAACAAGTACAGAACATCGAGTAAGGCCACCCCCACCATGAACCACAGCAGCGGCACCCTCTATATCGTTTCCGCCCCGTCCGGCGCCGGCAAGACCAGCCTGGTCACGGCGCTGATCAAGCAAGACCCGCGTGTACGCGTGTCGGTTTCGCACACCACCCGCGCCATGCGCCCGGGTGAAGAACACGGGGTGAACTACCACTTCGTGGTTCACGAGGAGTTCAAGGCGCTGATCGCCAAGGGTGATTTCCTGGAACATGCCGAGGTGTTCGGCAACTTCTACGGCACCTCGCGCAGCGCATTGCAGGAAACCCTCGACCAGGGTTACGACCTGATCCTGGAAATCGACTGGCAAGGGGCGCAGCAGGTGCGCGAACTGATGCCTGAGGCACGCTCGATCTTCATCCTGCCGCCGAGCCAGCAAGCCCTGCGCCAGCGCCTGGACGGGCGCGGCCAGGACAGCGAAGAGATCATCGCCGGGCGCATGAAGGAAGCGGTCAGCGAAATGACTCATTACAACGAGTATGAGTACCTCATCATCAACGACCAGTTCGATGAAGCGCTCGAAGACCTAAAGGCGGTGTTCCGCTCGAACCGCGAAGACGGTGAAGATGCCGTGGCGCATGCCGAACGGTTGAAACTGGCCAACCAGCAGCAAGTGCACGGTGCGCTGCTGCAGCAACTGGTCGGCTGAAGACAGCCGGGGCCTCTGCGAGGCCCATTCGCGACACAAGGCCGCTCCTACAGGGGTTTGCGATCCTCTGTAGGAGCGGCCTTGTGTCGCGAAAGGGGCGCATAGCGCCCCCGCTTTATTCCTGCAACTGGATAGTGGCCTGCTGACGCAGGGTAGCCCCCAGGAAATACGCCGGCGCCCGCAGCCGCGAGAGCAGCATCAGCACGATGCCCAGCACCGAAATGATCGCCGCGATCACGAACACCAGCCCCAGCCCACCCACATGCGAGCCGCTGCCGAAGTCCGGCGATGCGCTGTCGATGGCGGTGCGCGCGAAGATCACCGACAAAATCACCCCACCCAGCAACGGGCACAGGCCGCGCATGAAGAAGTGACGCAGGCTGGTGAACAGGCTGCGGCGGAAGTACCACACGCAGGCGAACGCGGTCAGCGAGTAGTAGAAGCAGATCATCATGCCCAGGGCGGTGATGGTGTCGGCCAGCACGTTCTCGCTCAGCGTGCGCATGGTCACGTAGAACAGGCCGGCGGCCACACCCGCACAGATGGTGGCGTAACGCGGGGTCTGCGAGCGCGGGCACACCGTGGCGAAACGCTGCGGCACGGCGCCGTAGTAGCCCATGGCGAGCAGCGTGCGCGCCGGCGAAACGAAGGTAGATTGCAGCGACGCCGCGGTGCTGGCCAGCACCGCGATGGACATCAGGATCGCCAGCGGCCCCATGACCGGGCCGGCCAGGTGGGCGAACACGTTCTCCTGGATGCGCGGGTTGCCCAGGCCCAGCCCGGAATCGCTGATCCCAGCGAACTGCAAGGTGGCGATGGCCGTGAGCAGGTAGAGCATGAGGATCAGCAGCACGGTCCAGGTGGCCGCCTTGCCGGGCACCTCGTCGCTGCCGATGGACTCTTCGCTGACGGTCAGGCACACGTCCCACCCCCAGAAAATGAAGATCGACAGCGACAGGCCAGCGGCGAACGCCGAGAACGACTCGACGCCGAACGGGTTGAACCAGGCCAGGTCGAAGGCCAGCGGTGGCGGCGCGGTGGACTCGCTGAACGCGGCAAAGGCAAAGCCGATCAGCACCAACAGCTGCAAGGCCACCAGGCCGTACTGCACCGTCATCGTCGTGGCCATGCCCCGGCAGCAGATCCACACGGCCAGGGCGATGAACACGCAACAGGTGGTGATGTTGATCAGCAGGTTGTCCGCCAGTGCGGCCAGCTCCTGGTTGCCGGTGATCTGGGCAAGGAACAGGTAGAAGAAGTCGACCGCCACGCCTGCCAGGTTGGACAGCACGATGGTGGTGGCGACCACCAGCCCCCAGCCACCGATCCAGCCGATCATCGGGCCGAACGCCCGGGCCGACCAGGTGAACGAGGTGCCGCTGTCCGGTTCGGCGGAATTCAGTTCGCGGTAACCCAGGGCCACCAGCAACATAGGCAGGAAACCGACGATGAACACCGCCGGCAGGTGGGCACCGACTTCGCGCACGGTCGGGCCGAGCGCGCCGGTCAGGGTGTAGACCGGGGCGATGGTGGAAATGCCCAGCACCACGCTGGCCAGAAGGCCCAGGCGGCCCTTGGCCAAGCCTTTGCTGCGCTGGGTGTTGCCCGAGTCGGCCACGTCGGGTGGGCGGCCGGCTGCTGTGTAATCGTTCATGAGTCTGTGCCGTAACTATTGGAATTGTTTTCACAGGCCCGCCGTAGAGGGCCCGCTTTCACTCATTGAAAGCTTGCGATGGGGGCACGGTCATCCAGGACCTTCGGCTAACGTCAGCGGGTTCTCGGACGTACACCTTCCCGTGCAGCATGGGCAATGCAGGCCTCGCGGAACGCCTCGAACAGGCGCAACGAAACCGGGTTTTCGGCGTAACGCCATTCCGGGTGCCACTGCACACCGAGCACGAAGCCCGGCGCGTCAGGCATCGACACCGCTTCGATCAGGCCATCCGGGGCCCGTGCCTCGACGCGCAGGCCATTGGCCAGACGGTCGATACCCTGGCTGTGCAGCGAGTTGACCTCGAACTGCGCCGCCAGGCCCAGGCGCTCGAACACTCCGCCCGGTGTGACACTGACGGGGTGACGAGGGCCGTATTGCACCTCCAGGGGTGCGTCCTCAGGTTCGCGATGGTCCAGGTAGCCGGGCAGTTCCTGCACACGCTGGTGCAGGCTGCCGCCAAGGGCCACGTTCAACTCCTGGAAACCACGGCAGATGCAGAACACCGGCACGCCGGCCGCAATGGCCGCCTGCAGCAACGGCAAGGTCAGGCGGTCACGCGCCAGGTCGTGGCGAGTGCCTTCGACGCTGGGCGCGCCATTGTAATGATGCGGCTCGACATTGGAAGGCGAACCGGTAAACACAATGCCGTCGAGCTGCGCCAACATGGCCTGCGTATCACTGCCGCCGTCGCGCGCCGGCAGGATCAGCGGCAGCCCGGCAAAGCCCGCGGCCTCGACATACTTGTCGCCCACCGTGTGCGACGAGTTCTTCCCCACCTGCTGGCGGCAGGCGCTGACACCGATCAAGGGGACCGCAATTGCGCTCATGGGCTTACACCGTGTGCAGGTACCAGTTGTACTCGAGGTCGGAGATCGACACTTCGAACTCGGCCAGTTCGCTCTCTTTGCAGGCCACGAAGATGTCGATGTAGTCCGGGCTGATGTATTGGTTGAGCACTTCGCTGTCGTCCAGCGCACGCAGGGCGTCGCGCAGGTTGTTCGGCAGGCTCTGCTCCAGCTGCTCGTAGGAGTTGCCTTCGATCGGTGCGCCCGGCTCGACCTTGTTGGTCAGGCCATGGTGGATACCGGACAGAATCGCGGCGAGCATCAGGTAGGGGTTGGCGTCGGCGCCGGCCACGCGGTGCTCGATACGCACGTTATCGCGGTTGTCGTTCGGCACACGGACCGCCACGGTGCGGTTGTCCACACCCCAGCTCGGCGCATTGGGCACGTAGAACTGCGCGCCGAAGCGGCGGTACGAGTTGATGTTCGGGCAGAGGAAGGCCATCGACGCCGGCATGGTCTCCAGCACACCGCCGATGGCGTGGCGCAGGGTGTCGCTTTCGAGCGGGTCGTCGCTGGCAAAGATGTTCTTGCCGGTGCTCTTGTCGATCAGCGAGATGTGCACGTGCAGGCCGTTGCCCGCCTGGCCCGGGTAGGGCTTGGCCATGAAGGTGGTGTCCATTTCATGGTCGTAGGCAACGTTCTTGATCAGGCGCTTGAGCAGGATCGCGTAGTCGCAGGCCTTCATCGGGTCGGCGACGTGGTGCAGGTTCACTTCGAACTGCGCCGGGGCGCTTTCCTTGACGATGGCGTCGGCGGGCAGGCCCTGCTCCTTCGCCGCTTCGAGCATGTCCTGCAGGCAGTCGGCGTATTCGTCGAGGTCGTCGATGAGATAGACCTGGGTGGACTGCGGGCGCTTGCCCGAGATCGGCGAGCGCGGTGGCTGCGGGCGGCCGTTGAGGTTGTCCTGGTCGATCAGGTAGAACTCCAGCTCGAACGCGGCGCAGATATCCAGGCCCAGGTCGTCGAACTTGCTCACCACCTGGCGCAGCACCTCGCGCGGGTCGGCGAAGAACGGCGCGCCGTCCATCTCGTGCATGGTCATCAGCAACTGGGCGGTCGGGCGCTTCTGCCACGGCTCGTCGGACAGCGTGCCGGGGATCGGGTAGCAGATGCGGTCGGCATCGCCGATGTCCAGGCCAAGGCCGGTGCTTTCGACGGTGGAGCCGTTGATGTCGAGGGCGAACAGCGAGGCCGGCAGGTTGATGCCTTTCTCGTACACCTTGTGCAGGCTGGCGCGCTCGATGCGCTTGCCGCGCACCACGCCGTTCATGTCGGAGATCAGCAGGTCGACGTACTGGGTGTCCGGATGGGCTTCCAGGAATTCATTCATCTCGCGGGAAGAACTGGCGCACGGGGAGACCGACGTCATGGCTGTACATCCTTTGATTCGGAGCGGCGATGTGGGGATACGGCTGACGCCTGCAAAGGCGACGATGGAATTACTGTTGTTCTTTTCACTGGCCCATCGTGGGGGGCTGGCTGCCGACAGGCTGCATTGATTCCTGGCGGCCGTTTCACTATAAAATGGCTCCAGCGCAACTAGACATTGGCAATTCGGCAAGCAGAGCGTGCACCAATGCAATATCAGATCAACCATGCGGACCTGTCACTGGTCCTGGCCCTGGAACGCGGCCGCTCCCTGGCAAAGGCTGCCGAACTGCTCAAGGTCGACGTATCCACGGTGTTCCGCTCGATCCGCCGGCTGGAGTCGGCGCTGGGCACCGCGCTGTTCGTCAAGAGCCGCAAGGGCTACCTGCCCACTGACACCGCCCAGGCCCTGGCCGAGCAGGCCGAGCGCGCCGAGCAGGCGCTGGATGCCGCGCGCATCGCCCTGACCAGCGGCGAACAGGTGGTCAGCGGCACGGTGCGCCTGACCTGCACCGAGGCGGTGCTGCACAGCCTGCTGCTGCCGGCGCTGGCCGAGTTCATGCCCAATTACCCGGCGCTGTCGCTGGAGATGGGCACCTCCAACACCTTCGCCAACCTCAGCCGACGCGATGCCGACATCGCCCTGCGCCTGACCAACACTCCGCCGGAGCACCTGGTAGGCCGCTGCCTGGGCTCGACCAGCTACGTGATCTGCGGCCGCCCGGAACTGCGCGAGCGCCTCGACGCGTCGCCCACCAGCGTTGCGTGGATCGCCCCGGACGACTCCATGCAGGACCACGCCACCGTGGTCTGGCGCAACCAGCAGTATCCCGGGCTGAGCCCGCGTTACCAGTGCAGCGGCATGTCGACCATCGCCCAACTGGTGAGCACCGGCCTGGGCGTGGCGGCGCTGCCTGACTACATGGTCCACGGGCTTCCGGGCGTCGACGCGTTGAGCGGCCCGCTGCCCGGCTGCGACACCCAGCTGTGGCTGCTGACCCGCCCCGATTGCCGGGCATTGCGCTCGGTGCAGACGCTGTTCGAAGAGTTGACCCCGCGTCTGCGCGACGCGATGTTGTGAGGCTGTTGTGTTTGCGGGGCGGGTGACGTTATTGTCAGCCTCATGCTTGGCGCTGTCTGTTCCGGCACTTTCGCGGTGCAAGCCCGCTCCCACGGGGTGCTCGACAACGAACGTGCGTGGGAGCGGGCGTGCCCCGCGATGGGTTGCCAGACAAAACAGCCCTTCCCTATTGGCTGGTGATTTTTTAAACTATCGAGTCCGCCTGCCCATACTGGGCTGCACGCCCACCGCATTTGCTACTGAGGAAGACCATGGCCCGCGTAACTGTTGAAGACTGCCTGGAACACGTGGATAACCGCTTCGAGCTGGTCATGCTCTCGACCAAGCGCGCCCGCCAGCTGGCCACCGGCGGCAAAGAGCCGCGCGTCGCATGGGAAAACGACAAGCCAACCGTCGTCGCCCTGCGTGAAATCGCCGAAGGTATCGTCACCCCTGAGTTCATCGCCGCCGAAGAGATCGTCACCGAAGATCCGGTATTCGCCGCGTTCGAGGACGAGAACAACGAGGCCGTCTGATTGATGCCCAGTCGACACCGTGCGGCGCAAGGCCCTCTTCTTTCGCAAGAGGTGAAACCATGCCGGGTATAGAAGCCCTCGCCGAACGGCTGTCGACGTATCTGGGCCCCGAACAGGTCAACCTGGTTCGGCGTGCCTACTTCTACGCCGAACAAGCCCACGATGGCCAGCGCCGCCGCAGCGGCGAGCCCTACGTGACGCACCCGCTGGCGGTCGCCAGCATCCTCGCCGACATGCACATGGACCATCAGAGCCTGATGGCGGCCATGCTGCACGACGTGATCGAAGACACCGGCATCGCCAAGGAAGCCTTGAGCCAGCAGTTCGGCGAGACCGTCGCCGAGCTGGTCGACGGGGTCAGCAAGCTGACCCAGATGAACTTCGAGACCAAGGCCGAGGCGCAAGCCGAAAACTTCCAGAAGATGGCCATGGCCATGGCCCGCGATATCCGCGTGATCCTGGTCAAGCTGGCCGACCGCCTGCACAACATGCGCACCCTGGAAGTGCTGTCCGGCGAAAAACGCCGGCGCATCGCCAAGGAAACACTCGAGATCTACGCCCCCATCGCCAACCGCCTGGGGATGCACACCGTGCGCGTCGAGTTCGAGGACCTCGGCTTCAAGGCCATGCACCCGATGCGCTCCTCGCTGATCCACCGCGCGGTCAAGGCCGCCCGTGGCAATCGCAAGGAAATCGTCGCCAAGATCGAAACGTCGTTGGCCAACTGCCTGGCCGCCGATGGCATCGAGGGCGAGGTCAGTGGCCGGCAGAAACACCTCTATGGCATCTACAAGAAGATGCGCGGCAAACGCCGCGCCTTCACCGAGATCATGGACGTGTACGCCTTCCGCATCATCGTCGACAAGGTCGACACCTGCTACCGCGTGCTGGGTGCCGTGCACAACCTGTACAAGCCGCTGCCAGGGCGTTTCAAGGACTACATCGCGATCCCCAAGGCCAACGGCTACCAGTCGCTGCATACCACGCTGTTCGGCATGCACGGGGTGCCCATCGAAATCCAGATCCGCACCCGCGAGATGGAAGAGATGGCCAACAACGGCATCGCCGCGCACTGGCTGTACAAATCCAACGAGGAAGAGCAGCCCAAGGGCAGCCACGCCCGCGCCCGCCAGTGGGTCAAGGGCATCCTCGAGCTGCAGCAGCGCGCCGGCAACTCGCTGGAGTTCATCGAGAGCGTGAAGATCGACCTGTTCCCGGACGAGGTCTACGTCTTCACCCCCAAAGGCCGGATCATGGAGCTTCCCAAAGGCTCCACCGCCGTCGACTTCGCCTACGCGGTGCACACCGACGTCGGCAACAGCTGCATCGCCTGCCGCATCAACCGTCGCCTGGCGCCACTGTCCGAACCGCTGCAAAGTGGTTCGACCGTCGAGATCGTCAGCGCCCCGGGCGCCCGCCCCAACCCGGCCTGGCTCAACTTCGTGGTCACCGGCAAGGCGCGCACGCACATCCGTCACGCCCTCAAGCAACAGCGCCGCTCCGAGTCGATCAGCCTCGGCGAACGCCTGCTGAACAAGGTGCTGACTGGCTTCGACAGCAGCCTGGAGAAGATCCCTCAGGAGCGCATCCAGCCCATCCTCGCCGAGTACCGCCTGGAACTGGTCGAAGACCTGCTCGAAGACATCGGCCTGGGCAACCGCATGGCCTACGTGGTCGCCCGCCGCCTGCTGGCCGCCGAAGGCGAGCAGCTGCCGGCCCCCGAAGGCCCGCTGGCGATCCGCGGCACCGAAGGCCTGGTGCTCAGCTACGCCAAGTGCTGCACCCCAATCCCGGGCGACCCGATCGTCGGCCACCTGTCGGCGGGCAAGGGCATGGTCGTGCACCTCGAGGACTGCCGCAACATCAGTGAAGTGCGCCACAACCCAGAGAAGTGCCTGCAATTGTCCTGGGCCAAGGACGTCACGGGCGAGTTCAACGTCGAACTGCGCGTCGAGCTGGAACACCAGCGCGGCCTGATCGCCCTGCTGGCCAGCAGCGTGAACGCCGCCGACGGCAACATCGAGAAAATCAGCATGGACGAACGCGACGGCCGTATCAGCGTGGTCCAACTGGTGGTCAGCGTGCACGACCGCGTGCACCTGGCCCGTGTGATCAAGAAGCTGCGCACCTTGACCGGCGTGGTCCGCATCACCCGGATGCGTGCGTAGTCCGCCAACCGCAAGGAGTCATCATGAGCAAGACCGTCATCACCAGCGACAAGGCCCCAGCCGCCATCGGTACCTACTCGCAAGCGATCAAGGCCGGCAACACCGTGTACATGTCGGGCCAGATCCCGCTCGACCCGAAAACCATGGAACTGGTCGAAGGCTTCGAAGCCCAGACCGTCCAGGTGTTCGAGAACCTGAAATCGGTCGCCGAAGCCGCTGGCGGTTCGTTCAAGGACATCGTCAAGCTGAACATCTTCCTCACCGACCTGAGCCACTTCGCCAAGGTCAACGAGGTCATGGGCCGCTACTTCGAACAGCCCTACCCGGCCCGTGCCGCCATCGGCGTTGCCGCGCTGCCGAAGGGCGCCCAAGTCGAAATGGACGCCATCCTGGTCCTCGAATGATGCCCCGGTGACGGGCGCCACGCCCGTCACCACCCCTCCTGCCTCAAGGTTTCCCCCATGCGCCACGCATTGCCTCTCGCGCTGGCAGCCCTGCTCCTGGGCGGCTGCGCCAGCCACAAACCCGAAGATTTCAACGGCACCTGGATCAACCAGGCCGCCATCGACGCCGCAGCCAAAGGCACCAGCCTGCGCCAGGCCCTGAGCGAACACGGCCCGGTGTTCGAATGGAAAGTCGACGTCAAGAACCAGCAAGCCAGCTTCAGCAATGGCTTCGAAGCTGCCGATGGCCGCCTGAGCGCCAACCAGAACAACTGGCAGGCCAGTTTCGCAGGCGGGCAGACCGAACAGCTCAAGCTCGATGGCGATGAGTTGCAGGCGATTGACGCCTCCGGCCACCAGCAGACCTTCGCCCGAGCCGAGAAAGGCGCCGGTGCCCCGCTGGGTAGCAGCTTCGAGAAAGCGCTGTACAAGGCTTACCTGGGCGGCGATTGGAAAATCGTCGAAGGCCAGGGCAAGGGCGCCGTGGTGCGCTTCAGCGATATCGGCAACATCACCGGGCTGCCTGGCGTCGACCGCTTCGCCGTATGCCTGGCAGGCGACTGCGCGACCATGGGCGACGGCAACGACAGCCTGTGGCTGGAGCGCAACCAGCGCGGTGCGCCGTGGATCTTCAAGCGCGAAGGCGACACCCTGGAGATCTTCCGAGCGGTAAACCGCGCCCAGCCGGATGAGATGCCGCAACTGGCTGCCGGTGCCCGGCAGTGGGTGCTGGAGAAGGATTGAGGCNGCTCCGTCCCTGTAGGAGCGGCCTTGTGTCGCGAAAGGGCTGCGCAGCAGCCCCAGCGGTACATGCATCGAAGCTGAAATCCTGGGGCCGCTTTGCGGCCCTTTCGCGACACAAGGCCGCTCCTACAAAGGACACCGAACGCTTGCTGCCTCAGCGTTCCCCTTGCAGAATCGCCGCATACCCCTCTTTGTAGCTCGGATACTGCGGCGCCCACCCCAACGCCCTTGCCCGCGCATTGCTGCAACGCTTGCTGCCGGTGCGCCGCACTCGCTGGTCATCCGACCACTCGGTAACGCCCATGTACTCGCGCAGCCAGGCCACCACATCGGCCAACGGCGCCGGGTCGTCGTCGACGCCGATATAGCACTGCTCCAGCGCATCGCCACGGTCATCGGCCTGCAACAGGTGCGCCAGCAGGCTGGCAGCATCCTCGGCATGAATCCGGTTGCCATACAGCGGCGGCTCCTCGGCCACGCGGTAGCCTTGGCGTACCTGGCTGAGCAGCCACTCGCGCCCCGGCCCGTAAATGCCAGTCAGCCGCACCACCGTGGCGGGAATGCCACTTTCCAGCGCCAGCCGCTCGGCCTCGAGCATCACCTTGCCGGAATAGCCCTCAGGCTCGGTGCTGGCAGCCTCGTCGATCCACTCGCCATCCTTCTGCGCGAACACGCTGCTGCTGGAGACGAACACCAATCGGCGCGGCCGCTGACCACTGCTCTGCAGCCACCCCAACACATGGCGCAAACCCTTGATATAGGCGGCCTGGTAACCGGCTTCGTCATGCTGGCTGGCAGCCACGCAGTACACCACATAGTCGAGCGCGCCCTCAGGCCAGTCGTTCGGCATGCGGCGATCGGCCAGGTCGGCGGCAACTGGCTGCACGCCCTTGGGCAGGTGCTGTACCGCGCGGCGCAGGCCGCTGACCTTCCACCCCGAGGCAAGCAGCTGACGGGCCAAACGACCGCCAACATCACCACAGCCCACCACCAAAGCAGAAACGTCTGACATGCCTAATCTCCTTTTCCTAAAGGAGCAGGCTATAGCGATAACGCGATCAACGGCTATACCAAGTTCAAAAAAAGCAAGGCTATTGCTTTTGTTAACAAGAATTACTTGCAATAATGGCGCCCTTGTCTGTTCTCGGCCTGCCTCGAGGCCTTGGAGAACTCAACCTTTTTCTCTTCATCAGGTCCGGCCAGCATGACACGTACTCAACCTTCCGCTTCGCCAACCACGTCGCGCGCCTGGCGCGCCATCGCCGCGCTGATGTTCAGCCTGGTGCTGGCCCCGGCAGCCATGGCCGAAGAGCCCGCCGCCACTGCCGCCACCCCGGCCGCCGTCGCCGCGCCCGCAGCACCGGCCGTCGAAGGCCAGGCGCCGGCAGCGGCACCCGCCGATGCAGCCGCTCCAGCCGACGCGCAGGCTCCGGTAGCTGAAGATACGCAGGCGCTGGTCGAAGACACCTCGCTGGGCATGGCCCACGACCTGTCGCCATGGGGCATGTACAAGAACGCCGACGTGGTGGTGAAGGCCGTGATGATCGGCCTGGCCCTGGCCTCGATCATCACCTGGACCATCTGGATCGCCAAAGGCTTCGAGCTGATGGGTGCCAAGCGCCGCCTGCGTGGCGAGATCGCCGCCCTGAAGCGCTCGGTGAGCCTCAAAGAAGCCAGCGACGTTTCCAACAAGGAAGGCACCCTGGCCCACACCCTGGTGCATGACGCCCTCGAAGAGATGCGCCTGTCGGCCAACGCCCGCGAGAAAGAAGGCATCAAGGAACGCGTGAGCTTCCGCCTGGAGCGCCTGGTGGCTGCCAGCGGCCGCAACATGAGCAGCGGCACCGGCGTGCTGGCCACCATCGGTTCCACCGCGCCGTTCGTCGGCCTGTTCGGTACCGTGTGGGGCATCATGAACAGCTTCATCGGCATCGCCAAGACGCAGACCACCAACCTCGCCGTGGTCGCCCCTGGCATCGCCGAAGCCCTGCTGGCCACCGCCCTGGGCCTGGTCGCGGCAATCCCGGCCGTGGTCATCTACAACGTCTTCGCCCGCTCCATCGCTGGCTACAAGGCGCAGGTTTCCGACGCTTCGGCGCAGGTGCTGCTGCTGGTCAGCCGTGACCTGGACCACCAGGGTGGCGAGCGCGCCGCCCCGCACATGGTGAAAGTGGGGTAAGCCATGGGCCTGCATCTGAACGAAGGTGGCGACGACCTCGCCGAAAACCACGAAATCAACGTCACGCCCTTCATCGACGTGATGCTGGTGCTGCTGATCATCTTCATGGTCGCAGCCCCCCTGGCCACGGTCGACATCAAGGTCGACCTGCCCGCCTCGACCGCCAAACCGGCCCCAAGGCCGGAGAAGCCGGTGTTCGTCAGCGTCAAGAGCGACAAGAAGCTCTACCTGGGCGATGACCTGGTGGCCCAGCAGGACCAGCTGGGCGCCATGCTCGATGCCAAGACCAAGGGCGACAAGGACACCACCATCTTCTTCCAGGCTGACAAGGGCGTCGACTACGGCGACCTGATGGAAGTGATGAACACCATGCGCGCGGCCGGCTACCTGAAAGTCGGCCTGGTCGGACTCGAGACGGCAGCCAAGAAATGACGAAAACGCGCTCTAACATGGCGCGCTACGGCAGCAGCCTGGCCATCGTGCTGGGCGTGCACGTGGTCGCCGTGGTGCTGACGCTCAACTGGTCGGTGCCCCAGGCCATCGAACTGCCGCCGGCAGCGATGATGGTCGAGCTGGCGCCGCTGCCCGAGCCTGCGCCACCACCACCGCCCAAGGCCGCGCCCAAGCCACCAGCCCCGGTCGAGGAGCCACCGCTGCCGAAACTGGTGGAGGCACCGAAGCCGAAGATCGCCATCCCCAAGCCGCCCAAGCCCAAGGCCAAGCCACAGCCGCCCAAGCCTGAGAAGAAGCCTGAGCCGCCGAAGGACGAGCCGCCGGCCAAGGATGATGTCGCCGACACGCCGCCAAGCAATTCACCACCGCAGAAGTCCGCAGCACCGGCACCGAGCATCGCCGCCAACAGCAATGCCCTGCCAAGCTGGCAGAGCGACCTGCTGCGTCACCTGGCGAAGTACAAGAAGTACCCCGAGGACGCTCGCCGTCGAGGCTTGCAGGGCATCAACCGCCTGCGCTTCGTGGTCGACGCCGAAGGCAAGGTGGTGTCGTTCTCGCTCGCCGGTGGTTCCGGCAGCGCGGCGCTGGACCGGGCCACGCTGGAGATGATCCGCCGCGCTGGTACCGTACCGAAGCCACCGGCAGAACTGCTGAACAATGGCACGATCGAAGTCGTCGCACCGTTCGTCTATTCGCTGGACCGACGCTGACGTTTTTGTTTCTGTCACAAAACGGCAAGTCTGATAACGTGCGTCTATCGATTGCAGCCGCTATGCTGGGGCCGCAACTTCATGGACGCACGTTATGACCCTCACCGAACTTCGCTACATCGTCACCCTCGCCCAGGAGCAGCACTTCGGCCACGCCGCCGAGCGCTGCCACGTCAGCCAGCCCACCCTGTCGGTCGGGGTGAAGAAGCTCGAGGACGAGCTCGGCGTGCTGATCTTCGAACGCAGCAAGAGCGCGGTGCGCCTCACGCCGGTTGGCGAGAGCATCGTCGCCCAGGCGCAGAAGGTCCTGGAGCAGGCGCAAGGTATCCGCGAACTGGCCCAGGCTGGCAAGAACCAGCTGACCGCCCCGCTCAAGGTCGGTGCCATCTACACCGTCGGCCCCTATCTCTTCCCGCACCTGATCCCGCAGCTGCACCGCGTGGCGCCGCAGATGCCGCTGTACATCGAAGAGAACTTCACCCACGTGCTGCGCGAGAAGCTGCGCAACGGTGAACTGGACGCAGTGATCATCGCCCTGCCGTTCAATGAAGCCGACGTGCTGACCATGCCGCTGTACGACGAGCCGTTCTGTGCCCTCATGCCGGCCGACCACCCCTGGACCGCCAAGCAGACCATCGACACCGCCATGCTCAACGACAAGAGCCTGTTGTTGCTGGGCGAGGGGCACTGCTTCCGCGACCAGGTGCTGGAGGCCTGCCCAACATTGAACAAGGGCGGCGAAGGCTCCAAGCACACCACGGTGGAGTCCAGCTCGCTGGAAACCATCCGCCACATGGTCGCCTCGGGCCTGGGCGTGTCGATCCTGCCGCTGTCGGCGGTGCACAGCCACCACTACGCGCCTGGCGTCATCGAAGTCCGCCCGCTGACCGCACCGGCACCGTTCCGCACCGTCGCCATCGCCTGGCGCGCCAGCTTCCCGCGGCCGAAGGCGATCGAGATCCTCGCCGACTCGGTCCGCCTCTGCTCGGTGGCCAAGGCGCCCGTGGAACAATCGGCCTGAGCCCATGACCGAGCTGTCGAACGTCCCGGTCACCGTGCTCAAAGGTGTTGGCGATGCCATGGCCGAAAAGCTCGCCAAGGTCGGCCTGGAGAACCTGCAGGACCTGCTGTTCCACCTGCCCCTGCGCTACCAGGACCGCACCCGCGTGGTACCCATCGGCCAGCTGCGCCCGGGGCAGGACGCGGTGATCGAAGGCGTGGTCAGCGGCGCCGACGTGACCATGGGCAAGCGCCGCAGTTTGGTGGTGCGCCTGGGTGACGGCACAGGTGTGCTGAGCCTGCGCTTCTACCATTTCAGCAATGCGCAGAAAGAAGGCCTCAAGCGCGGCACCCACCTGCGTTGCTACGGCGAAGCACGCCCCGGTGCATCGGGGCTGGAGATCTACCACCCCGAGTACCGCGCCCTGAATGGCGACGAACCCGCGCCGCCGGTGGAACAGACCCTCACGCCGATCTACCCGACCACCGAAGGCCTGACGCAACAGCGCCTGCGCCTGCTGTGCCAACAGAGCCTGGGTCAACTCGGGCCACGCAGCCTGCCCGACTGGTTGCCCGACGAACTGGCCCGCGACTATCAGCTGGCGCCGCTGAGCGACGCCATCCGTTACCTGCACAATCCGCCGGCCGACGCCGACCTCGACGAGCTCGCCGAAGGCCAGCACTGGGCCCAGCATCGCCTGGCCTTCGAAGAACTGCTGACTCATCAGCTGTCCCAACAGCGCCTGCGCGAAAGCCTGCGCAGCCTGCGCGCGCCGGTGCTGCCCAAGGCCAGCCGCCTGCCGGCGCAGTACCTGGCCAACCTCGGGTTCAGCCCCACTGGCGCCCAGCAACGGGTGGGCAACGAGATCGCCTACGACCTCAGCCAACCCGAGCCGATGATGCGCCTGGTGCAAGGTGACGTCGGCGCCGGCAAGACCGTGGTTGCCGCGCTCGCCGCCTTGCAGGCACTGGAAGCGGGCTACCAGGTCGCACTGATGGCGCCCACCGAGATCCTCGCCGAACAGCATTTCATCACCTTCAAGCGCTGGCTCGAGCCGCTGGGCATCGAAGTCGCCTGGCTGGCCGGCAAGCTCAAGGGCAAGGCCCGCGTCAGCGCCCTGGAACAGATCGCCAGTGGCGCCCCCATGGTGGTCGGCACCCATGCGCTGTTCCAGGAGGAGGTGCGCTTCAAGCACCTGGCCCTGGCGATCATCGACGAACAGCACCGCTTTGGTGTGCAGCAACGCCTGGCCCTGCGCAAGAAGGGCGTCAACGGCGAGCTGTGCCCGCACCAGCTGATCATGACCGCCACGCCCATCCCCCGCACCCTGGCCATGAGCGCCTACGCCGACCTGGACACCTCGATCCTCGACGAACTACCGCCTGGGCGCACGCCGGTGAACACCGTGCTGGTCGCCGACAGCCGCCGCTTCGAAGTGGTCGAGCGGGTCCGCGCCGCCTGTGCCGAGGGCCGCCAGGCCTACTGGGTGTGCACCCTGATCGAAGAGTCCGAAGAGCTGACCTGCCAGGCCGCCGAAAGCACCTTCGAGGACCTCGGCAGCGCCTTGGGCGAGCTGCGCGTGGGGCTGATCCACGGGCGCATGAAACCGGCGGAAAAAGCCGCGGTCATGGCCGAGTTCAAGGCCGGCAACCTGCAGTTGCTGGTCGCCACCACCGTGATCGAAGTGGGCGTGGACGTACCCAACGCCAGCCTGATGATCATCGAGAACCCCGAGCGCCTGGGCCTGGCCCAGTTGCACCAGTTGCGCGGCCGGGTCGGCCGGGGCAGCGCGGTGAGCCATTGCGTGCTGCTGTACCACCCACCACTGTCGCAGATTGGCCGCGAGCGCCTGGGCATCATGCGCGAAACCAACGACGGCTTCGTCATCGCCGAAAAGGACCTGGAGCTGCGCGGCCCCGGTGAAATGCTCGGCACCCGCCAGACCGGCCTGTTGCAGTTCAAGGTCGCCGACCTGATGCGCGACGCCGACCTGTTGCCGGCCGTGCGCGATGCTGCGCAGGCGCTGCTGGCGCGCTGGCCGCATCACGTCAGCCCACTGCTCGATCGCTGGTTGCGTCACGGCCAGCAATATGGCCAAGTGTGACGCTCGTCCCATAATGGATCCAGCCTGCCGATCAAGCTGGTTATACTTCGCGTTTAAAAGAAAGATTGGATACAGACCATGACTGAAGTTGCCCTGGACACCGCAACCCCAACCGCACCGTCTGTCATCCGGCTGTTGCTCGATAAAATCGGCGTTACCTACCGCGAGGTGACCGAGCATCCGTCGTTGCCGGCCGCCTCTCGGGTGCAGGCCGCTCTGCTCGATGACGACATCGGCGCCATGATGGTGCTGTTCCCGCAGAGCCAGCTGCTCGACCTCAAGCGCTTTGAAGAACTGACCGGCCGCAGCCTCACGGCGGTGCCGCTGGCACGCCTGAACCAGATGCTCGACAAGCACCACCTCAAGCAGCTGCCGGCGATTCCGGCGTTGACCAGCTCGCCCTGCCAGTACGAGAAGAGCCTGCTCGACAATGAAACCCTGCTGATCCAGTCCGGCGAGTCCGGCCTGCTGCTGGAGGTCAGCCGCACCGCCTTCAAGAAGATGCTGGCCAAGGCCAGTGCCAGCAGCTTCGGGCAAGCGGTCGAAGACATCCGCCCCAACCTCAACCGCCCGCACGATGACTCCCAAGAGATCACCAAGGCGGTTCAAGAGTTTACCGCCCGTCGCATCCAGAAGCGTCTCGAAGAGACCATCGAGATCCCGCCGCTGGCCGACACCGCCCAGAAGATCATCAAGCTGCGCGTCGATCCCAATGCCAGCATCGACGACATCACCGGCGTGGTGGAAACCGACCCGGCCCTGGCCGCCCAAGTGGTCAGCTGGGCGGCATCGCCCTACTACGCCTCACCGGGCAAGATCCGCTCGGTGGAGGATGCGATCGTCCGCGTGCTGGGCTTCGACCTGGTGATCAACCTGGCGCTGGGCCTGGCCCTGGGCAAAACCCTCAGCCTGCCCAAGGATCACCCGCAACAGGCCACACCTTACTGGCAGCAGTCGATCTACACCGCTGCGGTGATCGAAGGCCTGACCCGCGCCATGCCCCGTGCCGAGCGCCCCGAAGCAGGCCTGACCTACCTTGCGGGCCTCCTGCACAACTTTGGCTACCTGCTGCTGGCGCACGTGTTCCCGCCGCACTTCTCGCTGATCTGCCGCCATCTGGAGGTCAACCCGCACGTCTGCCACAGCTATGTGGAACAGCACCTGCTGGGCATCAGCCGCGAACAGATCGGTGCCTGGCTGATGAAGCTGTGGGACATGCCGGACGAGCTGTGCACCGCCCTGCGCTTCCAGCACGACCCCTCATACGATGGCGAGTACTCCGCCTTCCCCAACCTGGTCTGCCTGGCGGTACGCCTGCTGCGCGCGCGCGGGATCGGCTCGGGGCCGCAGGACGAGATCCCGGATGCGCTGCTCGAGCGCCTGGGGCTGACCCGGGACAAGGCCGAGGAAGTGGTGAACAAGGTGCTGGAGGCGGAGGCGCTGCTGCGTGAGCTGGCTTCGCAGTTCCACGCACCGCACTAAGGCATTGCGCTGTTGTGTAGGAGCGGCCTTGCCGGGGCGCCGGACCGGCCGGAAAGGGCCGCGGAGCGGCCCCAGCAATTTATGTACCCTTTGAAAACTTGGGGTCGCTCCTACAGGGATCGCGTGCACAACAGGCCGTTGAAGTTCAGCCCTTCTTCTTGGGCTTCAGATACTTCATCAAGCCCTGGAACCAGATCACCAGCGCCGGGTTGCCCTTGATCTGGATGCTCTTGTCCTGAATCCCCTGCATGAACGCCAGTTGCTTGTTGCCCGCCTGCAGGGTGGCGAAGCCGTAGCCGGCATCCTTGAAGGCGATGGCGAAGGCCGGCTGTGGGTGCAGGCCGCCCTTGCTGCTGATGCGCTGATCCTTGACCACGAAGTGCCGGGCGACCTTGCCGTCCAGCGTCTGCATCTGGAACACCAGGTCCTTGTCCTGCAACTGCTGCTGGAACGCCGGGTTGTTGCGGCTGGCCTTGGCCATCAGCAGCCCCATGGCCCAGAGAAGAAAGCGAAACTTCATCAACGCGCCTCGAATGAAAAGTGACTAAGGGGCGCAGTCTATCCGTTTCTTGATCTGTTTACGCAAGTTCGCTGCATTTAGCGCCCAGAAACACAACGGGCGCCCTGAGGCGCCCGTTCCAATGACCGCTGTGCGGTAGCGATCACTTTTTCTTGGCAGGCTTGGCCGGTACGTTGACGCTGTCGCGCAGGTTCTTGCCCGGCTTGAAGGCAACGGTGTTGCTGGCCTTGATTTTCACCGGCTCGCCGGTTTGCGGGTTCTTGCCGGTGCGGGCGCCGCGGTGGCGTTTTTCGAAGGTGCCGAAACCGACCAGGGTGACGGTGTCCTTGTCGAGCGCACCGGTGATGCTATCGAGAATGGCGTTGAGAACCTGGTTGGCCTTTTCCTTGGTCAGATCGGCCTTTTCGGCGATGACGGCGGCGAGTTCTGGTTTACGCATAGTGAAGCCTCTTTGACGGAATTTCTTGTTGTTATGCCGTGCTGCCGAACGAAGCAGCGTTCAAGGCACCGCAGGCTCTAGGCTGCGGCAGACGCCAGTGAGAATGGCACGCCGCCAGGGGCCGCGCCAGTACCTGGGCGGCCATTGTCGCGGCAAGAACAGGAGAAATCCGACAGAACGCCCGCTATTTACGCCATCAATGCTGGCAACTGGCGGTTGAGCGCCAGTTTGTCGAGGACCGCGGCACCGGTCAGCGCATAGCCCAACAGCTGGCCGTCGGCCCCGTAGCACAGCACCTTCAGGTCGGTGCCGCTGCCCTCCACCTGCCACACACCTTCTTGGCCGGCGGGTGGCGGCGACACCACCAGTGGGCAGGCCGGGGTCTTCACGGTGACCGGCATCGGCCCATAGCTGACAGCGGTCGGGTTGCCGGCCAGGGTCTGGGCCAGCGCGCGGGCACAGGCCATCAGCGGCATCACGTACAGAAGGTTGATGCCATCGACCTCGGCGCAATCGCCCAGGGCGAAGATATTGGCGTGGGAGGTGCGCAGCTGGCGATCGACCACCACACCCCGGTTTACCAGCAAACCAGCGGCGGCCGCCAGGTCGGTGCGCGGGCGCAGACCGATGGCCGAGACCACCAGGTCGCAGGCAATCACGCTGCCGTCGGACAGGTGCGCTTCCAGCCCCTCGGCGACCTGCTGCAGCCGGTTCAGCACCGGCCCCAGGTGAAAGCGCACGCCCAGGCCCTCCAGGCCAGCCTGGACGGCGGCCGCAGCCGCTGGGTGCAGCAAGGTCGGCATCACCTGCTCGCAGGGGGCGACCACGTCGCATTGGTAACCGCCCAAGGTCATGTCGTTGGCGAACTCGCAGCCGATCAGGCCGGCACCGAGGATCAGCACCCGCTGCTTGCCGGCAGCTGCAGCACGAAAACGCGCGTAGTCCTCGAGGTCGTTGATCGGGAATACCCGATCACAGGCATCGCCTTGCACCGGCACCTGCACGGTCTGCGCACCCCAGGCCAGGACCAGGTCGCGGTACTCGACCGCCTCTTCACCGATCCACAGGCGCTTGTGGCCAGGGTCGATGCCGCTGATATGGGTGTGGGTGCGCACCTCGGCCTTGAGTTGCTCGGCCATGGCGCCCGGCTCGGCCATGCACAGGCCGTCGGCGTCCTTGCCCTTGGCGAACCCCGTGGAGAGCATGGGCTTGGAATACGAGCGACCATCGTCGGCGGTAATCAGCAGCAACGGCGTTTCACCGTCGAGCTTGCGAAACTCACGGGCCAGGTTGTAGCCGGCCAGGCCGGTGCCGATGATCACCACGGGGGACGACATGCAGGTGCTTCCTCTTTGCGAAAACAGGTTTGCGATCAGCCGATGGCGATCATTTCAAAGTCGCTCTTGCCCACGCCACAGTCGGGGCACAGCCAGTCTTCCGGCACGTCTTCCCAGCGGGTGCCTGGGGCGATGCCGTCATCCGGCCAGCCTTCGGCTTCGTCGTAGATCAGGCCACAGACAATGCATTGCCACTTCTTCATGGGTCGTTCTTCCTCGCACAGGCTCAAGTGTTGTGTTGCAACTGATGGCCTCTTCGCGGGCAAGCCCGCTCCCACAGGTGCAGCACAGGACTTGTGGGAGCGGGCTTGCCCGCGAAGGGGCCAGCGCGCAATTCTTGGGGGCTTTGTACTGGCCCTGCCGGCAGTATGCAAGCAGTCCGGGCAATCATGCTAAGCTCGCCGCCTCTCTGGCTGTCACAAGCATACCGACGTGTCGTACGAAACCCCGCAAGCAGCCGCTGTCGCGTGGCTGGCGTATCCACAGCTGGCGGCCACGCTCGCCCAGCCGACCCTCGACTGGCTGTTCGACGAAGGCTCCCTGACCCGCCGCCTGACCCGCCTCAGCAACGACCATTTCAGCGTCACCCCCCTGTTCGAAGGCTGGCAACCCCTGCGCGATGACGAATGCGCCGCCCTAGGCCTGCCGCCTGGCGAAGAAGGCTGGGTGCGCGAGGTGTACCTGCGCGGCCATGGCCAACCCTGGGTGTTCGCCCGCAGCGTGGCCGGGCGCAGCGTGCTGGAGCGCGGCGGCCTCGACCTGGAAACCCTGGGCAGCCGCTCGCTCGGCGAACTGCTGTTCTGCGACCAGGCCTTTGTTCGCCACCCCATCGAAGTGTGCAGTTATCCACAGGCCTGGTTGCCCGCCGAGGCCGCTCATGCCGGGCTCTGGGGCCGCCGTTCACGCTTCGAGCGTGCCGGGCTCGACCTGCTGGTGGCGGAGATCTTCCTGCCAGCGTTGTGGCAAGCGGCCAAGGAGGAAACCCGCTGATGTACCTGCACCTGCTCAAGTCGCTCAACCGCTTGCACCCACGGGCCTGGGACTTCGTCCAGCTGAGCCGCATGGACCGCCCGATCGGCATCTACCTGTTGCTGTGGCCGACGCTGATGGCGGTGTGGATCGCCGGCAATGGCTCGCCCAGCGTGGCCAACGTGCTGATCTTTGGGCTGGGCGTGGTGCTGATGCGTGCCGCCGGCTGCTGCATCAACGACTTCGCCGACCGCAAGGTCGACGGCCATGTAAAACGCACTGCCGACCGGCCGCTGGCCAGTGGCCGGGTCAAGCCGCGCGAAGCATTGATGCTGTTCGCGGTGCTGGTGGGCGTGAGTTTCCTGCTGGTGCTGTGCACCAACGCCAAGACGGTGTGGTTGTCATTTGGCGCCGTGGCCCTGGCCTTCTGCTACCCGTTCATGAAGCGCTACACCTACTACCCGCAAGTGGTGCTGGGCGCGGCGTATTCCTGGGGCATCCCCATGGCCTTCACCGCCGCCGGTGGCGAGCTGCCGGCCGCCGCCTGGCTGCTGTACATCGCCAACGTGCTGTGGACGGTGGGTTATGACACCTACTACGCAATGGTCGACCGTGACGACGACCTGAAGATCGGGGTGAAGTCCACCGCCATCCTGTTCGGCGAGGCCGACCGGGTGATCATCCTGACCTTGCAGCTGCTGTCGCTGGGCTGCCTGTTGCTGGCAGGCAATCGCTTCGATCTGGGGGGCTGGTTCCACCTGGGGCTGCTGGCAGCGGCGGTGTGCTTCGCCTGGGAGTTCTGGTCGACGCGCGGGCTGGACCGCGAGTCGTGCTTCAAGGCGTTCCTGCACAACCACTGGGCGGGGATGTTGATGTTTATCGGGGTGGTGCTGGACTACGCGCTGCGTTGATCACATCGAACCCGTGGGAGCGGGCTTGCCCCGCGATTGCGGCGCTAGCCATACCATCGCAATCGCGGGGCAAGCCCGCTCCCACAATGCGTCAAGGCTTGGCCACGTGCCAGACGTCCTTCACACCATCGCCGGTCATGTCCCCGGCCTTCTTGTCCTTGACGAAGGTGTACAGCGGCTTGCCATCGTAGGCCCACTGCATCGAACCATCATCACGGGTGACATGGGTCCATTTGTCCTTCGGCGCCTCGTCGTCCTTCTTGACCATCAGCGGCGGCCAGTTCTTGGCGCAGTCGCCGTTGCACATGGACTTGCCGCCGCTGTCCTTGTCGAAGGTGTACAAGGTCATGCCGTCGTGATCGACCCACATGCCGTTCTTCTCCATGGCGTGATGAGCCGACGCCACCCCCGGCACTGCCAGCGCAGCGCAAAGGGCCATCCAGCTCAGCGTATGTCGTGTCATTGGAATCACCGTCGTTTCGGGGGTTGTATGGGTTCTGGGCACCGCCGCAGCGGCCCCCTGAAGCCTAGCCCAGTCATGCAATGTCGCCAGAACTGCCCATGCCCTGTCACACAGCTGCAATAATTCCGTTATCTAATGCGGGCCAAGACATCGTTCCCGGGAGAGGTAATTGAGCATGGTTGGCAGAAACATTCTGATCGTCGACGACGAAGCGCCTATCCGCGAGATGATCGCCGTTGCATTGGAAATGGCTGGCTATGACTGCCTCGAGGCCGAGAATTCGCAACAGGCCCACGCCATCATCGTCGACCGCAAGCCGGACCTGATCCTGCTCGACTGGATGCTGCCAGGCACCTCGGGCATCGAACTGGCCCGCCGCCTGAAGCGTGACGAGCTGACCGGCGATATCCCGATCATCATGCTCACCGCCAAGGGCGAAGAGGACAACAAGATCCAGGGTCTTGAAGTGGGCGCCGACGACTACATCACCAAGCCGTTCTCGCCCCGCGAGCTGGTGGCGCGCCTGAAGGCCGTGCTGCGCCGCACCGGCCCGAGCGACAGCGAAGCGCCGATCGAAGTCGGCGGCCTGCTGCTCGACCCGATCAGCCACCGCGTGACCATCGACGGCAAGCCCGCCGAGATGGGCCCCACCGAATACCGCCTGCTGCAGTTCTTCATGACCCACCAGGAACGCGCCTACACCCGTGGCCAGCTGCTCGACCAGGTGTGGGGCGGCAACGTCTACGTCGAAGAGCGTACCGTCGACGTGCACATCCGCCGCCTGCGCAAGGCGCTGGGTGAAGCCTACGAAAATCTGGTACAAACCGTCCGCGGCACGGGTTATCGCTTCTCGACCAAAAGCTGATCGAAGCCCAGGCGCCCGCTGTACAAGGACTGTCAATTGAACCAGAACTGGCACGCAACCCTGATTCGCCACATGCTCCTGCTGATCACCGCCTGCCTGATCGGCGGGTTGGTCACCGGCTACTACGGCTGGTGCCTGGCCATCGGCCTGGCACTCTACCTGGGCTGGACCCTCAAGCAGCTGCTGCGCCTGCACGACTGGCTGCGCAACCACCAACCCGATGAAGCACCGCCCGACGGTTATGGCCTGTGGGGCGAGGTGTTCGACAGCATCTACCACCTGCAACGCCGCGACCAGCGCGTGCGCGGGCGCCTGCAAGCGGTGATCGACCGGGTCCAGGAGTCCACAGCCGCGCTGCGTGACGCAGTGATCATGCTCGACAGCGAAGGCAACCTGGAGTGGTGGAACCGCGCCGCCGAGACCCTGCTGGGCTTCAAGACCCCGCAGGACGGTGGCCAGCCGGTGACCAACCTGGTGCGCCACCCGCGCTTCAAGGAATATTTCGAGTCGCAGAACTACACCGAGCCGCTGGAAATCCCGTCACCGATCAATGACCGCCTGCGGGTGCAACTGCACCTCACCCGCTATGGCAACAACGAGCACCTGATGCTGGTGCGCGACGTCACCCGCATCCATCAGCTCGAACAGATGCGCAAGGACTTCGTCGCCAACGTCAGCCACGAGTTGCGCACGCCGCTGACGGTGATCACCGGCTACCTGGAGACGCTGCTGGACAACGTCGAGGACGTGAACCCACGCTGGGGCCGCGCCCTGCAACAGATGAGCGCCCAGGGCTCGCGCATGCAGACCTTGCTCAACGACCTGCTGCTGCTGGCCAAGCTCGAAGCCACCGACTACCCCTCGGACAACCAGCCGGTGCTGGTCGATGCCCTGCTCGGCACGATCAAGAACGACGCCCAGGCCCTGTCCGGCCCGCGCAACCAGCGCATCACCCTGGAGGCCGCGCCCGGCATACGCTTGAAAGGCAGCGAATCGGAGCTGCGCAGCGCGTTCTCCAACCTGGTGTTCAACGCGGTCAAGTACACCCAGGACGAAGGTAATATTCGCATTCGCTGGTGGGCCGACGAGCAGGGCGCGCACTTGAGCGTGCAGGACTCGGGGGTCGGCATCGAGGCCAAGCACCTGCCGCGCCTGACCGAGCGTTTCTACCGCGTCGATTCCAGCCGTGCGTCGAATACCGGCGGCACCGGGCTGGGCCTGGCGATCGTCAAGCATGTGCTGATGCGCCATCGCGGCAAGCTGGAGATCAGCAGCGTGCCGGGTCACGGCAGTACCTTCACCTGTCACTTCGCGCCGGCACAATTGGTCATGAGCAAGGTGTGAAAGCATCGCGGGGCAAGCCCGCTGCCACGGGTGACGTGGGAGTGGGCTTGCCCCCGCCCCTTTGCTTTTGCCGCCTCAGCCGCTACATTGGATCCCCCGTGCCAGCAAACGCTGGCACTTTTTTTCTTCCTATTTCAAAGACGGACCCCGTAAAACCCCATCATGGACCCTTCCCCTGGTATCAGCCTCACCTCGTTGTTCGCCGACTTCGGCATGATTCTTTTCGCCTTGTTCCTGGTGCTGCTCAATGGCTTCTTCGTGGCCGCGGAGTTCGCCATGGTCAAGCTGCGCTCCACCCGCGTCGAGTCCATCGCCGAATTGCACGGCTGGCGCGGCAGCATCCTGCGCAAGGTACACAACCAGCTCGACGCCTATCTCTCGGCCTGCCAGCTGGGTATCACCCTGGCCTCGCTGGGCCTGGGCTGGGTCGGTGAGCCGGCGTTCGCCCACCTGCTCGAACCGTTGCTGGCCTACTTCGGCGTCGACTCCCCCGAGCTGATCAAGGCGATCTCGTTCTTCGTTGCCTTCTTCGTCATCTCCTACCTGCACATCGTGGTCGGCGAGCTGGCCCCCAAATCCTGGGCGATCCGCAAGCCCGAGCTGCTGTCGCTGTGGACCGCCGTGCCGCTGTACCTGTTCTACTGGGCGATGTACCCGGCGATCTACCTGCTCAACGCCAGCGCCAATACTATCCTGCGCATCGCCGGGCAGGGCGAGCCCGGCCCGCACCACGAGCATCACTACAGCCGTGAAGAGCTCAAGCTGATCCTGCACTCCAGCCGCGGCCAGGACCCGAGCGACCAAGGCATGCGCGTGCTGGCCTCGGCGGTGGAAATGGGCGAACTGGAAGTAGTCGACTGGGCCAACTCGCGCGAGGACATGGTCAGCATCGATGCCCATGCCCCGCTCAAGGAAATCCTCGCCCTGCTGCGCCGGCACAAGTTCAGCCGCTACCCGGTGTACGACGCCGAGCGCGAAGAGTTCACCGGCCTGCTGCACATCAAGGATTTGCTGCTGGAGCTGGCCGAGCTGGACCACCTGCCCGAGACCATCGACCTCGAAGACCTGGCCCGCCCGCTGGAGCGGGTGTCGCGGCACATGCCGCTGTCACAGCTGCTGGAGCAGTTCCGCAAGGGTGGCGCACACTTCGTGCTGGTCGAAGAGGCCGATGGCAAGGTGATCGGCTACCTGACCATGGAAGACGTGCTGGAAGTGCTGGTGGGCGATATCCAGGACGAACACCGCAAGACCGAGCGCGGCATCCTCGCCTACCAGCCGGGCAAGTTGCTGGTGCGCGGCGACACGCCGCTGTTCAAGGTCGAGCGCCTGCTGGGGATCGACCTCGACCACATCGAGGCGGAGACGCTTGCCGGGCTGATCTACGAAACCCTCAAGCGCGTGCCTGAAGAAGAGGAAGTGCTGGAGGTCGAAGGCCTGCGCATCATCGTCAAGAAGATGAAAGGGCCGAAGATCGTGCTGGCCAAGGTGCTCAAGCTGGATTGAACCTTTGGGGCTGCTGCGCAGCCCTTTCGCGGCACAAGGCCGCTCCTACAGGAATATGCAATCCACTGTAGGAGCGGCCTTGTGCCGCGAAAGGGCCGCAAAGCGGCCCCAACAATGTCAGGGGTTCCCCGCCGTGAAATCCGGCATCCCGCCAATCGGCCGGTCGAACTGATACGGGATCGACTCCAGCGCCAGCCCCACGTTGCGCTGCACCACGAAATGCAAATGCGGCCCGCTGCTGTTGCCGGTATTACCCGACTTGGCCAGTGCCTGCCCCAGCACCACCTGCTGCCCCTCGCCCACCACCACCGAGCCGCGCATCAGGTGCAGGTACACACCCATGGTGCCGTCCGGGTGCAGGATGCGCACGAAATTGCCCGCCGGGTTGGTGCCGCGGCCACTCTGGTTGTTCTCCACCTTCACCACCACCCCGCCCCTGGCCGCGATGATCGGCGTGCCCTCGGGCATGGCAATGTCGATGGCGTAGCGCCCCTTGGGGCCGAAGTGGCTGAAACGCCCGTTGGGGCCCTGGCTGATGCGGAACGGTCCGCCCTTCCAGGGGAATGGGTAGCGGTAGCCCTGGGTGCGCCGCACCGGGTCGCCCATGGCGTACTGGAACTTGCTGGCGTACTTCAGCGGCCCACCCGGCGCGGCCAGGACCACGCTGAGCACCTGGGTCGAACGCGCTGCCACCACCCGCCGCACGATGCGCGGGGCATTGCCGCCGAAGGCGTTGGCCAGGCCATTGAGGCGCAGCTCGACCTCCATCGGTACGTGCAGCTCATTGCGGGCGATGAAACGTACGCCACCGGGGAAGGGTTCGGTCTGCAAGCGCACCTGGCCGTCGAGCCGCTCGACCATGGGTTCGCGGACGATCCAGGGGGTCGAGCCCGGCGTAGGACGGTCGGAGTAGGACACCACGCCATAATCGTCGGTGGTCTTGTAGAGGGTCATGCCTTGGCTCATCGCCGAGGCCGCGAGCAAGGCACAGGACAGCAGCAGGCGGAAGGCTGGCATGATGGTGGCTTTTTGACAGTTGTGATCTGTCGAAGCCTAGCAGCCCAACTGCAGACAAGTTGTTACAGCTGGTCGGAAGATTTGTAGGAGCGGCCCTGCCGGGGCGCTCCTACAGGACACCAGAATTCAGGCGCCCGGCGTGAAGTGCTTCTGCGTGGTGCCACGGGCGATCAGTCGCGACAGGTAGTCGAGCTTCTGCGCATCCTGGTCGACGAACTTGAAGGTCAACTGCAGCCAGTCGCTTTCGGGTTTGGGCTCCAGCGCGGCGATGGCGTGCAGGTAGCCGTTCAGGCGGGCCACCTCGGCGTTCTCGCCCTGCTCCAGGTCCAGCACCGCACCTTCGAGCACCTGCGGCAGGTTGGCGCTGCGGCGCACCACCAGCAGCGCCTCTTTCAGGCTCAGGGCCTTGATCACGCAGGGCTGCGTGCCACTGGACAGGCGCAACTGGCCCTGGCCACGACCGGCCTGGGCGGAAGCCACGGCACTCTGCGGCTTGGGCGCATTGATCAATGGCTTGGCAGCGGTGGGTGCGGCCGCAGCAGGTGCGGCGACCTTGGCAGCCTCCGGACGCCCGCCGGTGAGCGCGCTGAGCGAATCGTTGGCGAACGCCGAGTTGACCCGGGCCGGCGCGCTGGACATCAGGCTGTCGAGCTTGCCGATCTTGGTCAGGGACTTCTTCACCTTGGTCAGCAGCTGCTCGTTGGTGAACGGCTTGCCGACGAAGTCGGAGACGCCGGCCTGGATGGCCTGGATCACGTTCTCCTTGTCACCACGGCTGGTCACCATGATGAACTGCATGGTTTTCATCTCTTCCTGCTGGCGGCACCAGGTCAGCAGTTCGAGGCCGGACATCTCCGGCATCTCCCAATCGCACAGGACCAGGTCGAAACGCTCCTTGGCCAGCATGGCCATGGCCTTGCGGCCGTTGACCGCGTCCTCGATCACCATGCCCGGGAAGGCATTGCGCAGGCACTTTCTCACCAGGTCGCGGATGAACGGGGCATCGTCCACGACCAGCACATTCACTTTACTCATCGATACTCCTCTTGAATCCCGACTAGCATACCGCCGACTGATGGCCATTTGCCAAACCACGGGTCACGCCGGGACTGCTCGGATCGATCGCGGGTGCCTGCTGGTGCTCGTGCGCAAACGAAAACGCCCGGCGAATGCCGGGCGTTCATGCTCGGGAGCAATCTTATTTATCGTCCGGTTCAGCCGGAACATTAGCGATTTCGCCCTCTTCGAACGCTTCGCCCTGTACTTCGGCTTTCATGCGCTTGAGGCCCATGTGGCGCACGTCGGTCCCGCGCACCAGGTAGATCACCAGCTCGGAGATGTTGCGTGCGTGATCGCCGATGCGCTCCAGCGAACGCAGGGCCCAGATCACGCTCAATACGCGGGAGATCGAGCGCGGGTCTTCCATCATGTAGGTGACCAGCTCGCGCAGCGCGGTCTTGTATTCGCGGTCGATGGTCTTGTCGTACTGGGCCACCGACAGCGCCAGGTCGGCGTCGAAGCGGGCGAAGGCGTCCAGCGCGTCGCGGACCATGTTGCGCACCTGGTCGCCGATGTGGCGCACCTCGACGTAGCCACGCGGCGACTCGCCTTCCTCGCACAGCTGGATGGCGCGACGGGCGATCTTGGTGGACTCGTCGCCGATGCGCTCCAGGTCGATCACCGACTTGGAGATGCTGATGATCAGGCGCAGGTCGGAGGCCGCCGGCTGGCGACGGGCGAGGATGCGCACGCACTCCTCGTCGATGTTGCGCTCCATCTGGTTGATCTGTTCGTCCACTTCACGCACTTGCTGGGCCAGGCCCGAATCGGCCTCGATCAGCGCGGTGACCGCGTCGTTGACCTGCTTCTCGACCAGCCCGCCCATGGCCAGGAGGTGGCTGCGCACCTCTTCGAGCTCGGCGTTGAACTGCTGGGAGATGTGGTGGGTAAGGCTTTCTTTGTTGATCATCGTTTCGCTCCGCGAAGAAGCTGCAAGCTTCAAGTCGTTCGTGTCGTTCCCTGGCTTACTGGCGTTGTCTGGTCCTGTGGGAGCGGGCTTGCCCGCGAACACCGGCGCAGCCGGTGCCAGCCACCGCGGCGCCTGCTTCGCGGGCAAGCCCGCTCCCACAGAGACGCCTGAACCCAGTCAGCAACTAGCCGTAGCGACCGGTGATGTAGTCTTCGGTCTGCTTCTTCGCCGGGTTGGTGAACAGGGTATCGGTATCACCGAATTCGACCAGTTTGCCCATGTACATGAACGCGGTGTAGTCCGAAACACGGGCCGCCTGCTGCATGTTGTGGGTAACGATGACGATGGTGTACTTGGATTTCAGTTCGTAGATCAGCTCTTCGACCTTCAGCGTCGAGATCGGGTCCAGTGCCGAGCACGGTTCGTCGAGCAGCAGCACTTCTGGCTCCACGGCGATGGTGCGGGCGATCACCAGACGCTGCTGCTGACCACCGGACAGGCCCAGCGCCGACTCGTGCAGGCGGTCCTTGACCTCGTCCCACAGGGCCGCGCCCTTGAGTGCCCACTCGACGGCTTCATCGAGGGTGCGCTTCTTGTTGATGCCCTGGATGCGCAGGCCGTAGACCACGTTCTCGTAGATGGTCTTGGGGAACGGGTTGGGCTTCTGGAACACCATGCCCACGCGGCGGCGCAGCTCGGCCACGTCCTCGCCCTTGCGGTAGATGTCGTTGCCGTAGAGGTTGATGGCACCCTCGACGCGGCAGCCGTCCACCAGGTCGTTCATGCGGTTGAAAGTGCGCAGCAGCGTGGACTTGCCGCAACCGGACGGGCCGATGAAGGCGGTCACGCGCTGCTTGGGGATATTCATGCTGACGTCGAACAGCGCCTGCTTGTCGCCGTAGTACAGGGACAGACCGGGTACTTCGATGGCCACGGTCTCTTCGGCCAGGCGCAGGCTCTGCTTGTCGCGGCCCAGGGCCGACATGTCGATGCCGTGGGCGTGGGATTCATGCTGCATGGTCAACTCCATACGCTATCAATTCGTTTCAAAGGGCCGCCCGGCGTTCGGGCGGCACGCTTGCAATCAGGATCAGTGGTCGAGGGCCTTGTACTTCTCGCGCAGGTGGTTACGGATCCACACCGCCGAGAGGTTGAGGGTGGCGATCACCAGTACCAGCAGCAGCGCGGTGGCGTACACCAGCGGCCGCGCGGCCTCGACGTTGGGGCTCTGGAAGCCGACGTCGTAGATGTGGAAGCCCAGGTGCATGATCTTCTGGTCCAGGTGCAGGTACGGGTAATTGCCGTCCACCGGCAGCGACGGCGCCAGCTTCACCACACCCACCAGCATCAGCGGGGCCACTTCGCCGGCGGCGCGGGCCACGGCGAGGATCATGCCGGTCATCATGGCCGGGCTGGCCATCGGCAGGACGATCTTCCACAGGGTCTCGGCCTTGGTCGCACCCAGGGCCAGCGAGCCCTCACGCACGGTGCGCGGGATACGCGCCAGGCCTTCCTCGGTGGCCACGATCACCACCGGCACCGCCAGCAGCGCCAGGGTCAGCGAGGCCCACAGCAGGCCGGGGGTCCCCAGCGTGGGTGCCGGCAGCGACTCGGGGAAGAACAGCCGGTCGATCGAACCACCCAGCACGTAGACGAAGAAGCCCAGGCCGAACACGCCGTAGACGATCGCCGGGACACCGGCCAGGTTGTTCACCGCGATACGGATCAGGCGGGTCACCGGGCCTTGCTTTGCGTATTCGCGCAGGTATACAGCCGCCAGCACGCCGAACGGGGTGACGATCACCGCCATGATCAGGGTCATCATCACGGTGCCGAAGATCGCCGGGAAGATACCGCCCTCGGTGTTGGCTTCACGCGGGTCGTCGCTGAGGAACTCCCACACCTTGGCGAAGTACGCGCCCATCTTGGTCATGCCGGACATGGCGTTCGGCTGGATCGCGTGGACCACCTTGCTCAGGTTGATCTCCACTTCGCGGCCGTTGCCGTCGCGGGCCACCAGGCTGTCGCGGGCGAACTCCTGGTGCAGGCCGTTCAGGCGCTCTTCGATGGCCTTGTAGCGGTTGTTCAGCTCGGCGCGCTCGGCGTCCATGTCGGCCTGGGCGGCGGCGTCGAGCTTGCCGTCCAGTTCCAGCTTGCGGCTGTGCAGGCGCAGGCGCTCCAGGCCATGGTTGATGGCACCGATGTCCTTCTTCTCGAGCTTGACCAGCTGGTCGTTGAGCGCGCTGGCGCGCTTGAGGCGGGCCTGCAGCTCGTTCCAGGCTTCCGGGCCTTGGGCAACCACGCGGCCTTCTTCCTTGACGCTGACCAGGTAGCCGTAGAAGTTGCCCCACTCGCGGCGTTCCAGGGCGATCAGGTCGGCGGGTTTCTGCTGGTCGACCAGCCACTCGCCGACCACCCAGGTGAAGTCGCTGCCGTTGAGGTCGCGGTTACCCACCTTGATCAGCTCGCGGGTCATGAACTCCGGACCCTGGTCGGGTACCGGCAGGCCGGCACCCTTGAGGCGTTCGCGGGGCACTTCTTCCTTCTGTACCACTTCACCGATGACGATGTGATCAGCCTGGCCGGGCACCTTGTAGGTGGCCTGCACCAGGTCGGCGGGCCAGAAGTGGCCCAGGCCGCGCACGGCGATCACGGCCAGCAGGCCGACGGTCATGATGACCGCCATGGCCACCGCGCCACCGCTGATCCAGACGCCAGGGGCGCCGCTCTTGAACCAGCCTTTGAGGGAATCCTTTTTCACGGATCTCTACCTTTCTATCAAAGCGACGAGTATTTCTTGCGCAGGCGCTGGCGAATCAGCTCGGCCAGGGTGTTCATCACGAAGGTGAACATCAGCAGCACGAGGGCGGCGAGGAACAGCACACGGTAGTGGCTGCCTCCGACTTCCGATTCAGGCATTTCCACGGCCACGTTGGCGGCCAGGGTGCGCATGCCCTCGAACAGGTTCAGCTCCATCACCGGGGTGTTGCCGGTGGCCATGAGCACGATCATGGTCTCGCCCACCGCACGGCCCATGCCGATCATCAGCGCCGAGAAGATACCCGGGCTGGCGGTGAGGATGACCACGCGGGTCAGGGTCTGCCAGGGCGTGGCACCCAGGGCCAGCGAGCCCAGGGTGAGGCTGCGCGGCACGCTGAACACGGCGTCTTCGGCGATGGAGTAGATGTTCGGGATGACCGCGAAGCCCATGGCGATACCGACTACCAGGGCGTTGCGCTGGTCGTAGGTGATCCCCAGGTCGTTGGTGATCCACAGGCGCATGTCGCCGCCGAAGAACCAGCTCTCCATGAACGGGCTCATGTACAGCGCGAACCAGCCGATGGCGAGGATGATCGGGATCAGGATCGCCGCTTCCCAACCGTCCGGGATGCGCAGGCGGATCGACTCTGGCAGGCGGCTCCAGGCGAAACCGGCGACCAGGATGCCCACCGGCAGGATCAGCAGCAGGCTGAACACACCCGGCAGGTGGCCTTCGAGATACGGCGCGAGGAACAGGCCGGCGAAGAAGCCGAGGATCACCGTCGGCATCGCTTCCATCAGCTCGATCACCGGCTTGACCTTGCGGCGCATGCCCGGGGCCATGAAGTAGGCGGTGTAGATCGCGGCGGCAATGGCCAGCGGAGCAGCCAGGATCATCGCGTAGAACGCGGCCTTGAGCGTACCGAAGGTCAGCGGCGACAGGCTCAGCTTGGGCTCGAAGTCGGTGTTCGAGGCGGTCGATTGCCAGACGTATTTAGGCTCGTCGTAGTTCTCGTACCAGACCTTGCCCCACAGCGCGCTGAAGGAAACCTCCGGGTGCGGGTTGCGCAGGCTCAGCGGCAGCAGCTTGCCGCCTTCCTCGATGATGATGCGGTTGGCGCGCGGCGACAGGGCCAGCACGCCAGCGCCGTCGGCGACCGGCTCGACCAGCAGGGTGCGGTGTGCAGTGCTGTGGAACACACCCAGCTTGCCGGCGCTGTCCAGGGCGATGAAGCCCTTGCGGCGCTCTTCGGCGTCGATCTGCACGACCGGCGCGTTGCCCAGCTGGAAGCTGCGGATCAGCTTGAAGCGCGACTCGCCATCCGGGTCGCGGGCCATGAACCACTGGCTCAGGCCACCCTTGGAGTCGCCGAAGATCAGCGAGATACCACCGACCAGCTGGCCGCTGGCGGTGATTTCGGCGTTACCGTCCTCGAGCAGCTTGTAGCGGCCGTTGAGGCTCTTGTCGCGCAGGCTGAACACGTCGGCGGTGGCGCGGCCGTTGACCACGTACAGCCACTGCTGGCGCGGGTCGATGAAGATGTTCTTCACCGTCTCGGTCATCTGCGGCAGCTCGATGCGGTTCTGCTCGACGGTGACCTCGTCGGTCATCATGTTCTCGGTGCGCGACAGCTCGATCACTTGCAGGTGCGCGCCGGTGGAGCCGGCCAGCAGCAGGGTGTCGCCATTGACGTTGACGCTCACGTGCTCCAGCGCACGGCCCTGGTCGTCCAGGGTGAACAGGTCCTGACCATAGGGGTAGTCGATGCCCGCCTCGATGGTCTTCTTGTTGTCCGGGTAGGTGATCTTGTAGGTGTGGTGGAACACCAGCGCCTGGCCGTTGGACAGGCCTACCACCACCAGCGGGCTGCCCGGCTGGTCGGTGCTGATCGAGCTGACCTGGGTGCCCGCAGGCAGCGGCAGGTCGACGCGCTTGAGTTCATTACCGGTCTTGGTGTCGAAGAACAGCGCCTGGCCCTTGTCGGACACGCGCATGCCCACGAGGTTCTGCTCCTCGAGGGCGATCATCAGCGGTTTGCCGGCGTCCTGCTGCAGCCAGGTCGGCTCCAGCGCCTTCTTGCTGGTCAGTTCGGCGCCCTGGAACAGCGGCAGCACCACGTAGGCCAGGTAGAAGAAGATCAGCGTAATGGCAGCGAGCACGGCCAGCCCGCCCACCAGGACGTACCAGCGGGTCAGGCGGTCCTTGAGGGCGCGCATGCGGCGCTTGCGTTGCAGCTCGGGCGTATTGAAATCAATGCGCACCGGCGGGGAATTTTGGGTCATGGTGGAGTTGGCCAGATCATTCATGCGCACACCCTAGCGGTCCCGTATGACAAAAACATGACAATGCAGTGACGCAAGAAAGCCCGCCGCGCAGGAACCCTGGCTTCGGACTGAGGAATTCGCGGACAAGGCCGGGCATCAGCACCGGCCTCATCCTCAATTACTTACTTCTTTGCAACGTTACCGGCGTGGGACAGGCCCAGGTCAGCCAGGGTCTTGTCGACCACTTTGGCCGGCAGTGGGATGTAGCCATCCTTCACCACGACCTGCTGGCCAGCCTGCGACAGCACCAGCTTGACGAACTCGGCTTCCAGCGGGGCCAGAGGCTTGTTCGGCGCCTTGTTGACGTAGACGTAGAGGAAGCGCGACAGCGGGTAGGTGCCGTTCAGGGCGTTGGCTTCGTTATCTTCGACGAAAGCACCGCCTTCTTTCTTGGCCAGGGCCACGGTCTTGACGCTGGCGGTCTTGTAGCCGATGCCCGAGTAGCCGATGCCGTTCAGCGAGGAGCTGATCGACTGCACGACCGAAGCCGAGCCAGGCTGTTCGTTGACGTTAGGCTTGAAGTCGCCTTTGCACAGGGCTTCTTCCTTGAAGTAGCCGTAGGTGCCCGATACCGAGTTACGGCCGAACAGCTGGATTGGCTTGTTGGCCAGGTCGCCGGTCACACCGAGGTCACCCCAGGTCTTGACGTCAGCCTTGCCACCGCACAGGCGGGTGGAGGAGAAGATGGCGTCGACTTGCGCCATGGTCAGGCCCTTGATCGGGTTGTCCTTGTGCACGAACACGGCCAGGGCGTCGACGGCCACCGGGATGGCGGTTGGCTTGTAGCCGTACTTCTGCTCGAAGGCCTGCAGCTCGACGTCCTTCATCTTGCGGCTCATCGGGCCCAGGTTGGCGGTGCCTTCGGTCAGGGCGGGCGGCGCGGTGGAGGAGCCGGCGGCCTGGATCTGGATGTTTACGTTCGGATATTCCTTCTTGTAGGCCTCGGCCCACAGGGTCATCAGGTTCGCGAGGGTGTCGGAACCAACGCTGGAGAGGTTGCCCGATACACCGGTGGTCTTGGTGTAGGTCGGGATTGCAGGATCGACAGCGGCGACCGCATTGGCGGTTGCAACGCCAGCGGCGGCAAAGGTCAGGGCCGCCATCAAACGCTTCAGTTTCATGCCTTGCTCCTAGCAGGAATATCGTAGGGGTTGTGATGGAACGGGCCCAAGTATCCGCAGGCCGTATGAACACTCTATGACTCGAATATGACAATTGGATGAAAGGCCATCACCGGTATCCCGGGATGGCCTTTTCAAGATGTTTCGAGAGAGCGGATCACAGCACCGCTGGGCTTGCGGGCATAGCGAACCTGAAAAGCCAATTCATGCCGAAATCCTATAGGCACGCAGGAAATGCCCTACGGCTCTACCAGGAATTTCCTAGATCAATCAAGCCTATGATTTCTTCCCTTTCCTCAAGATCCGCCCCACATGACTATGGATTCAATGACCAGAGAACCGAAAACACCGCCGCGATCGGTCGAAAGGCTGAAAGTAACCTGGATGCGGGTTCTGGTACGTACCCTCGCTGCACCATTGATGACGACGCTTGGCCTGATTCTATTTATCGGTACCAACTATGATCCAACGGGGGCAGCTGCTTATGGCCTGGTTGTAACAGTGTTTTTCATACCGCTGGCGGTCTGTCTGGGGGGAAACATTACGACATGGGTACTCGCCAAACGTAAAAGCGGAGCCCTCAGACTGGGCGTCCTGCTCATTTCGAATTGCCCTCTCGACCTGCTCGCTTTCTTTGGGGCGCTAGGAATGTTCGCTCAAAATCCAGTCCCCTCTACCTTTTTATTCGCAACCCCCGTCATAACCCTATGGACGATCTATCTGCTTGTTGAGCGCAAATAGCGTTCAAGGAGGCCCTGCTGTAGACAGGACCTCTTCAACCCATTGAGTCAGCGCTTCTTCGCCAGTAGATACAACCCCACCAGCAATCCAACTGCACACAAGCACGCCACATAGTAGGCCGGCGCCATGGGGCTGAATTTCAGCAGCGCGGTCACCACCATCGGTGTCAGCCCGCCGAAGATCGCGTAGGCCAGGTTGTAGGAGAACGACAGCCCACTGAAGCGCACCACCGGCGGGAACGCCTTGACCATCACGTAGGGCACCGCACCGACGATACCCACGCACAGCCCGGTCAGCGCATACAACGGGAACAGCAGGTCCGGCCGGGTCGGCAGGCTGTGGTAGAAGGCCCAGGACGAGGCCAGCAGCGCCAGGCTACCGACAATGAACACCCGCCCGGCACCGAAGCGGTCGGCCAGGCGGCCTGCGCCGATGCAGCCCAGGCTGAGCAGCACGATGGCCAGGCTGTTGGCCTTGAGCGAATCGGTGGGGCTGACGTGGTAAAGGCTCTGCAACAAGGCCGGGGTCATCAGGATGATCACCACGATGCCGGCCGACAGCAGCCAGGTCAGCAGCATCGACAGGATGATCGCGCCACGGTGGTCGCGCAGCACCGCGCGCAGCGGCAGCTCCTCGGCCAGGGCCTTGCGCGCCTGCATCTCGGCGAACACCGGGGTTTCATGCAGCCAGCGACGCAGGTAGACCGCGAAGAAGCCGAACACACCCCCCAGCAGGAACGGGATGCGCCAGGCGTAGTCCGCCACTTCTTCCGGGCTGTAGATCGTATTGATCAGCGTCGCCACCAGCGAGCCAAGCAGGATGCCCGAGGTCAAGCCAGCCGTCAGGGTGCCGCAGGCGTAGCCGGTATTGCGCGCCGGCACGTGCTCGGAGACGAACACCCAGGCCCCCGGCACCTCGCCGCCGATGGCCGCCCCTTGGATGACGCGCATCAACAGCAGCAGGATCGGCGCCCACAGGCCGATCTGCGCATAGGTCGGCAACAGGCCCATGATCAGGGTGGGCACCGCCATCATGAAGATGCTCAGGGTGAACATCTTCTTGCGCCCGAGCAGGTCACCGAAGTGGGCCATGATGATGCCGCCGAGCGGGCGCGCCAGGTAGCCGGCGGCGAAGATGCCGAAGGTCTGCATCAGGCGCAGCCATTCGGGCATGTCGGCGGGGAAGAACAGCTTGCCCACCACCGTGGCGAAGAACACGAAGATGATGAAGTCGTAGAACTCCAGGGCACCACCCAGGGCCGACAGCGAGAGGGTCTTGTAGTCACTGCGGGACAGCGGCCGGGACGGCTGCTCGATACTGCTCTGCACGGAGGTCATCGCTGCGGTTTCTCTTGTAGGTCTGCAGGCCGCTTGGCATGCGGCTTCTGGATTGGGTAGGCAGCGAAGATAACAAATTGCCGAGCCGCGCTCATAGGGTACAAAATCCATACAGATATTCATGAATGCGCGGTCGTCGCTGGCTGTGATGGTCTATATACTGCCCGCTCGTAGGAAAAGGTCGCTTTTAATGCAGGATGCTGTGCAAAAACGTCGGACAATGTTGTCAGACTGTTTCGCAGAGTTTTCCTGTGGCCGCCCCTGAAGCGAAATCAGCGTAGTATGCGTGCGGCTGAATCGTTTTTACGGCGTCCGTCACCGCGCCATCAACGAAGCGTCACGGGTCAGAGGCCCCACGGCATGATTGAGCTCGAACAAGAAGATCCCATCCCGCAGGGCGACCTGGCCTTGCAGATCACCGCGCTGCCGCGCGAAACCAACGGCTTCGGCGATATCTTCGGCGGCTGGCTGGTCGCCCAGATGGACCTGGCCGGCACCGCCATGGCCAGCCGCGTCGCCGGCGGCCGGGTTGCCACCGTCGCCATCGACCGCATGGCCTTCCTGGTGCCGGTGGCCGTGGGTGCACAGCTGTCGTTCTATACCCAGACCCTGGAAATCGGCCGCAGCTCGATCCAGATGATGGTCGAGGTGTGGAGTGACGACCCGCTGTCCAGCGAATGGCGCAAGGTCACCGAGGCCGTGTTCGTGTTCGTCGCCATCGACGGCAGTGGCCGCACACGCTCCGTTCCTCGTCGCTGAGCGGCGCGAGCGATAAACTCATTGCACGTCCCCGGGTCAAACGGCCCGACAGGCAACCAATGAGACGAGTGCAATGGCTAACTACCAGGTCGACACCGAGCTACACGGCGAACTCAACTGCTGGCGCATCACCAGCGACCACGCTGATCTTTTGATCGCCCAGCAGGGCGCGCAGGTCTTGAGCTACCAGCGCATCGGCGAACCGCCGCTGCTGTGGCTGAGCGACCAGGCCATCTTCCGCCAGGGCAAGTCGGTGCGTGCCGGGGTACCGGTGTGCTGGCCCTGGTTCGGCAACTTCGAGCGCAACCCCGACGCCGTCAAAGCCATGTACACGGGCGAACAAGCGCCCGCCCACGGGCTGGTGCGAGGGCGCGACTGGCAGCTGCTGAGCGTGGAGGAAGCCAGTGACACGCTGGTGATCGAATTCACCCTGCCCGAAGCCCGCGGCGACCTGCCTGGCTGGCCCCACGACGTGGAGCTCAAGTTGGTGGTTGAGTTGGGCGACCAGCTGAAGCTGACTCTGAGCAGCTACAACCTCGGCAATACCGCTGTCACCCTTAGCCAGGCCCTGCACAGTTACTTCGCGGTGAGCGATGTGCGCCAGGTGCGGGTGGAGGGTGTCGAGGGCCTGGGCTACATCGAAACCCTGGCCAACTGGGAGCAGCGTAGCCAGCAAGGCGCGCTGGGCTTTGCCGGCGAAACCGACCGCATCTACCTGGATGCGCCCGAGCAGTTGAGCATCGTCGACCCGCACTGGGAGCGGCGCATTACCTTGAAGGCCGGCGGTTCGCGCACGGCGGTGATCTGGAACCCCTGGACCGACCGCGCCCGCGACTTGCCGGACATGGCCGATGACGGCTGGCAGCGCATGCTGTGCATCGAGACGGCGAATGTGTGGGATGACGTGGTGGAGCTCAAGCCTGGGGCGAGTCATTCGCTGGTGCTCACCATCGGCTGTGAAAAAATCTGAAACTTGCGTTACCTGCACCGGCCTCTTCGCGGGCAAGCCCGCTCCCACAAGTACTCAACAGCTTTCAGGGGCTATGCAGGTCCTGTGGGAGCGGGCTTGCCCGCGAAGGGGCCGGTGCAGGCGATCAAAGGTCGGCGTCTTCCACCACCCTCACCTTCCCCGCATCCAGCGCATACGCCGCATCCGCCAGGTCATTGCTGACCGTCTCCACCTTCAGCGCGCCGGTCACCCACAACGGCGTGTAGATATCGTCGATCTTCAACCCTTTCGGATACCGCACCAGCACCAGCTGATTGGGCGGCGGCGGCGGCACGTGGATGCACGCCCCCGGGTACGGCACCAGGAAGAACAACGTGCTGTTGCCCTTGGCATCGCTCTCCAGCGGCACCGGGTACCCGCCCAGGCGGATCTGTTTGCCGTTCATCGCGGCCACGGTCTTGGTCGAGTACATCACCGCCGGCAGGCCCTTGCTCTGCTTCAGGCCACCCTTGGCGGTGAAGGTGCCCTGGGCTTCGGGGGAGTCGTGGTCGATCTCGGGCATTTGCTCGAGGGCCTTCTGGTCCGACTTGGGCATCAGCTCCAACCAGTCGGTTTCGGGCAATTCGGCATGGGCCAGGGTACTGGCCAGCAGCAGGGGAATGAGGAAAAACGCACGCATGACAATGCTCGGCAACTCAGGTTTGAATTGCCGAGCATTCTAGCCTGTGTTCAGTTCTTCTTGATGAAGCCGTAGATCACCAGAAGGATGACCGCGCCCACCAGGGCCCCGAAGAAGCCCGCGGCCTGCCCGGCCTGGTAGATGCCCAGGGCTTGCCCGCCATAGGTGGCGGCCAGGGAGCCGGCGATGCCGAGGAGGATGGTCATGATCCAGCCCATGCTGTCGTCCCCAGGTTTCAGGAAGCGCGCCAGCAGGCCGACGATCAGGCCGATGAAGATGGTTCCAATGATGCCCATGGCAATCCCTCTGTGGTGAAAATGGAACAAGCCAAAGCCTAGACAGCGCTTTGGCTTGTTGCCATTTCAGAGGGGCAGTTGCCTCAAGAAGTTCGCTTAGCCGGCGATCAACGCCTCTACTTCAGCGATCTTGGCCTGGAGCGTGGCCATGTCGGCGCAACGCAGGGTGGCGTGGCCAACCTTGCGCCCGACCTTGAACGCCTTGCCGTAGTGGTGCAGGTGGCAATCGTCGATGGCCACGACCTTGTCCACCGCCGGCACTTCACCGATGAAGTTGAGCATGGCGCTCTCGCCGACCTTGGCGGTCGAACCCAGCGGCAGGCCGGCGACGGCACGCAGGTGGTTCTCGAACTGGCTGCACTCGGCGCCTTCGATGGTCCAGTGCCCGGAGTTGTGCACACGCGGGGCGATCTCGTTGGCCTTCAGGCCACCGTCGACCTCGAAGAACTCGAAGGCCATCACGCCGACGTAGTCCAGCTTCTGCAGCACGCGGCCTACGTAGTCTTCAGCCAACGCCTGCAACGGGTGCGCAACGCTTGCCACCGACAGGCGCAGGATGCCGCTGTCGTGGGTATTGTGCACCAGCGGGTAGAAGCGGGTTTCGCCATCGCGGGCGCGCACGGCCACCAGCGACACTTCGCCGGTGAACGGCACGAAGCCTTCCAGCAGGCACGGCACGCTGCCCAGTTCGGCGAAGGTGTCGACCACGTCTTCAGGCTTGCGCAGGACCTTCTGGCCCTTGCCGTCATAACCCAGTGTGCGGGTCTTGAGCACGGCCGGCAGGCCGATGCTGGCCACGGCGGCATCGAGGTCGGCTTGCGAGAGGATGTCGGCGAAGGCTGGGGTGGGGATGCCCAGGTCGCGGAACATGCTCTTCTCGAACAGGCGGTCGCGGGCGATGCGCAGGGCTTCGGCGCTTGGATACACCGGCACGAACTGCGAGAGGAAGGCGACGGTTTCAGCCGGCACGCTCTCGAATTCGAAGGTCACCAGGTCGACTTCGTCGGCCAGCTGGCGCAGGTGGTCCTGGTCACCGTAGTCGGCGCGCAGGTGCTCGCCCAGGGGGGCGGCGCAGGCGTCCGGGGCCGGGTCGAGGAAAGCGAAGTTCATGCCCAGCGGGGTGCCCGCCAGGGCCAGCATGCGGCCCAGCTGGCCACCACCGATTACACCGATCTTCATATCTTCAGCCTCAAGCCTGGCGCGGGTCTGGATTGTCCAGCACGGTGTCGGTCTGCTCGGTGCGGAACTGCTTGAGCGCCGCGTGGAACTGCGGGTACTTGGCACCGAGGATGCTCGCCGACAACAGCGCGGCATTGATCGCGCCAGCCTTGCCGATGGCCAGGGTGGCAACCGGCACGCCGGCCGGCATCTGCACGATCGACAGCAGCGAATCGACGCCCGACAGCATCGACGACTGCACCGGCACGCCCAGCACCGGCAGGTGGGTCTTGGCGGCGCACATGCCCGGCAGGTGGGCGGCGCCACCGGCACCGGCGATGATCACCTCGATGCCGCGGCCTTCGGCCTCCTCGGCGTACTGGAACAGCAGGTCCGGGGTGCGGTGGGCGGAAACCACCTTCACTTCGTAGGGAATGCCGAGTTTTTCCAGCATATCGGCGGTGTGGCTAAGGGTGGACCAATCGGACTTGGAGCCCATGATCACGCCAACCAGTGCACTCATCGTCGAGCCTCTTCGCTTGTGCGCCCGCAGGCGCGTCAAAAAACAACAAGCCACGCGGGACGACCGGCGTGGCTTGTTTGCTGATCATGACCGGATCTATCCGGTCGAGGGGCCGCGCAGTATAGCGTAACGATGCGTCATCACGGCACCCCCGGCGACCAACTGTCGGCCTTATTTTTCGGGGGTTTGGCTGACTTTCGAGTCAACCGCGCCGCCCTCCAGCTTGCGCCACAGCAAGCGCACGTTGGCCTTGCGCACCAGGGCGCAACGGTAAAGGCGGATTTCCAGCGGCACATGCCATTGGCTGCCGCCGCAGATCGCCAGCTCGCCGCGCTCAAGCTCGCCACGCATCGACAGCCGCGGCACCCAGGCGATGCCCATGCCCTCCAGCGCCATGCTCTTGAGGCTGTCGGCCATGGCCGTTTCATAGACAGTGGTATAGCGCAGGTTGCGCTGGCGCAGCAGCAGATTGACCGAACGGCCGAGGAAGGCACCGGCGCTGTAGGCCAGCAGCGGCACGCTGGCCTCGCCCTCCAGGTCGAACAACGGCTTGCCATCGGCGCCCACCGCGCACACCGGGAGCATTTCGGTGTTGCCCATGTGCAGCGACGGGAAGATCTCCGCATCCATCTGCAACGCCGCGTCAGGGTCGTAGAACGCCAGCATCAGGTCGCAGCCGCCTTCGCGCAGTGCGTGCACCGCATCGCCCACGTTGGTGGCCACCAGGCGCGTGGCGATGTTCAGCCCATCGTTGCGCAACTGGGCCACCCAACGGGGGAAGAACCCCGAGGCCAGCGAGTGTGCGGCCGACACCTGGATCACTTCACCCTGCCCGCCTTCGAGGTGATGCAAATGGCGGAGAACTTCGCTCAACTGGTCGACAACGGTACGCGCGGTGACCAGAAACAGCTGCCCCGCCTCGGTCAGCTCGATGGGCGTGCGGGAACGGTTCACCAGGGTCAGCCCCAAGGCCGCTTCCAGGCTGCGGATGCGGCGGCTGAACGCCGGCTGGGTGACGAAACGGCGCTCGGCCGCCTGCGAGAAACTGCGGGTGGAGGCTAGGGCACTGAAGTCCTCCAGCCATTTGCTTTCGAGGTTCATCGACTACTCCGCAACGCGTGCACCAAAATGGAACACGCTCGATTGTCAATCGGCGTCACATCAAACCGTATGCCGTTTGTGCATAGGTTAGCGTGCAACAGCATTGGCCGCCAAATCTGCCCAGCCCTAGCATTGGCGCCATTCCGGCAGGTGCCGGGTCAAAATCGAGATGATATCCATCATGTCCTCCGCTGCATCGTTCCGCGTCGAAAAAGATCTGCTTGGCACTCTGGAAGTCCCTGCCGATGCCTACTACGGCATCCAGACCCTGCGCGCTGCCAACAACTTCCACCTTTCCGGTGTTCCGCTGTCGCACTACCCGAAACTGGTAGTGGGCCTGGCGATGGTCAAGCAGGCCGCTGCTGACGCCAACCGTGAACTGGGGCACCTGAGCGATGCCAAGCACGCCGCGATCAGCGCAGCCTGCGCACGCCTGATCAAGGGCGACTACCACGAGCAGTTCGTGGTGGACATGATTCAAGGCGGTGCTGGTACTTCCACCAACATGAACGCCAACGAAGTCATCGCCAACATCGCGCTGGAGGCCATGGGCCACCAGAAGGGTGAGTACCAGTACCTGCACCCGAACAACGATGTGAACATGGCGCAGTCGACCAACGACGCCTACCCGACCGCCATCCGCCTGGGCCTGCTGCTGGGCCACGACGCCCTGCTGGCCAGCCTCGACAGCCTGATCCAGGCCTTCGCCGCCAAAGGTAAAGAGTTCGACCACGTACTGAAGATGGGCCGTACCCAGCTGCAGGACGCCGTGCCGATGACCCTGGGCCAGGAATTCCGCGCCTTCGCCACCACCATGACCGAAGACCTGCAGCGCCTGCGCTCGCTGGCCCCGGAACTGCTGACCGAAATCAACCTGGGCGGCACCGCCATCGGCACCGGCATCAACGCCGACCCGGGCTACCAGATGCTGGCCGTTCAGCGCCTGGCGATCATCAGCGGCCAGCCGCTGGTACCGGCTGCCGACCTGATCGAAGCCACCTCCGACATGGGCGCCTTCGTGCTGTTCTCCGGCATGCTCAAGCGCACCGCGGTCAAGCTGTCGAAGATCTGCAACGACCTGCGCCTGCTGTCCAGCGGCCCACGCACCGGCATCAACGAGATCAACCTGCCGGCGCGCCAGCCAGGCAGCTCGATCATGCCAGGCAAGGTCAACCCGGTGATCCCGGAAGCCGTCAACCAAGTCGCCTTCGCCATCATGGGCAACGACCTGGCCCTGACCGTCGCCGCCGAAGGTGGCCAGCTGCAGCTGAACGTGATGGAGCCGCTGATCGCCTACAAGATCTTCGACTCGATCCGCCTGCTGCAACGCGCCATGGACATGCTGCGCGAGCACTGCATCGTCGGCATCACCGCCAACGAACAGCGCTGCCGTGAACTGGTCGAGCACTCGATCGGCCTGGTCACCGCCCTGAACCCGTACATCGGCTACGAAAACGCCACCCGTATCGCCCGCGTCGCCCTGGAAACCGGCCGCGGCGTGCTGGAACTGGTGCGCGAAGAACAGCTGCTGGACGAAGCGATGCTCAACGACATCCTGCGTCCGGAAAACATGATCGCTCCCCGTCTGGTTCCGCTGAAGGCGTAATCCAGGCCGCTGCAAACAGTCTCACCAGGTCGAGGGACTAGACACCTCTCAACCTTTCAAGGGCCCGAGCGCACGCTCCGGGCCCTTTTTTTATGCGCGCTTCCAGTCAATGAGTTTGCACGCCCCCTGTAGGAGCGGCCTTGCCGGGGCGCCGGACCGGTCGGAAAGGGCCGCAAAGCGGCCCCAGCGTTACCACATAAATTGCCGGGGCTGCTGCGCAGCCCTTTCCGACCGGTCCGGCGCCCCGGCAAGGCCGCTCCTACAGAAAAGCTGCGCAAGGCAGCTGCTCCCACAAAGGCCAGCACTCCTCGGCACACAACTTGCTCCATAATGCCCCTCAGCCCCACGGGACACCGAGCATGCTGCACAGCCACCTCACCACCCTCAATGCCGTTTCGCTGATCCTCCAGGTGTTCCAGGAGCAAGGCGTAGACACGCAGCAACTGCTCGTCGGCAGCGGCATCGGCCTGGCAGACCTTGAGCACCCGGACGCCCGCATCACCACCCAGCAAGAGCTGCAGGTGTGCGCCAACGCCCTGGCCCGGCGCGAGGACATTGGCCTTGAGCTGGGCCGGCGCATGCATGTGTCGTGCTACGGCATGCTCGGTTACGCCCTGCTCTCCAGTGCCACTTTGGGTGACGCCCTGCGCCTGGCACTGACATTTCCGGCACTGCTGGGAACAGTTTTCCAGTTGCGCCTGGTCGACGACGGCCAGCGTGTGTGGTTCAGCGCCAGCGAGCACTACGATGCGCCGGGGCTGGCGGCGTTCAATGCCGAGTTCTGCCTGGTGTCGTTGAAGGTAATCTGCGACGACCTGCTCGGCCGACCGCTGCCGCTGCTGGCGGCACGCTTCGAGCACCCGCGCCCCGGTTACCACGCGCTCTACGACAGTGCATTCCAATGCCCGCTGGGCTTCGACGCCGGCGACAACGCCTTCGCCTTTGAGCGCCGTTGGCTGGACATGCCGCTGCCCCTGGCCGACCCGATCACCCACAAGGCGATGAGCGAGCGCTGCCGGCGCCTGAACCTGGAGTTCACCGGGCGCCAGGCCTGGCTGGGGCGGATACGCCAGCTGCTGCTCCAGCAACTGGATGCGGCGCCGGGGCTGGAAGGCCTGGCGCGGCAGATGAACTGCTCGTCGCGCACCTTGCGCCGGCACTTGCAGGCACTGGGCAGCAGTTATCAACAGCTGCTCGACGAACTGCGCTTCGAACGGGCCAAGCAGCTGCTGGCCGAGGACCAGATGCCGATCTACCGCATCGCCGAGACGCTGGGGTTCAGCGAGACGGCGAGCTTCCGGCATGCCTTCCAGCGCTGGAGCGGCGTGGCCCCGAGCCATTTTCGCGGTTGACCTCACTGGCCCTATCGCCGGCAAGCCGGCTCCCACAGATGCCGCGCCCACTGTGGGAGCCGGCTTGCCGGCGATGAGGCCCTGACAGACAAGGCCAGATGACTTGGCCATATCGATCCCCTTTTGGCCATCCGCACCATTCTCCCTTCATTGGCCCACCCACCAGAATGAGCCCACGCCAGTGATACCCGGAGAACAACAAATGCTGACGATCTATTCCGATGACCACCGCCTGCACCACGGCCGCTGCGAGCTGATCGACGGCCAGCTGATGCCGTGCTTCGAGATGCCTTCGCGCGCCGACCATGTGCTGGAGCGGGTGAAAAAACAGCAGCTCGGCCCCGTGCAAGGCCCACAAGACTTCGGCCGCGCGCCGATCCAGCGCATCCACAGCGCCGACTACCTGAACTTCTTCGAGGGTGCCTGGGCGCGCTGGGCCGCGCTCGGCCACGACGGCGACCTGCTGCCGTTCACCTGGCCGGCGCGCACCCTGCGCCAGGTCAAACCCACCGGCCTGCATGGCGAGCTGGGCTACTACAGCTTCGATGCCGGCGCGCCGATCACCGCCGGCACCTGGCAGGCCGCCTACAGCGCAGCGCAGGTAGCACTCACCGCCCAGGCCGCGATCCAGCAAGGCGCGCACTCGGCCTTCGCCCTGTGCCGGCCACCGGGGCACCACGCCGCCGCCGAAGTGATGGGCGGCTACTGCTACCTGAACAACGCCGCCATCGCCGCCCAGGCGTTCCTCGACCAGGGCCGGCGCAAGGTGGCGATCCTCGACGTCGACTACCACCACGGCAACGGCACCCAGGACATCTTCTACCAACGCAACGATGTGTTCTTCGCCTCGATCCACGGTGACCCGCAGGACGAGTTCCCGTTCTTCCTCGGCTATGCCGACGAGATCGGCGAGGGTGCGGGTGAAGGTTGCAACATCAACTACCCCTTGCCCGCCGGCAGCGACTGGAACGCCTGGAGCGCCGCGCTGGAGGACGCCTGCCAGCGCATCGCCGCCTACGACGCCGAAGTGCTGGTGATCTCGCTGGGCGTGGACACCTTCAAGGATGACCCGATCTCCCAATTCAAGCTGGACAGCCCGGACTACCTGGCCATGGGCGCGCGCATCGCCCAGCTCGGCAAGCCGACGCTGTTCGTGATGGAAGGTGGCTACGCTGTGGAAGAAATCGGCATCAACGCGGTCAATGTGCTGGAAGGCTTCCAGCGCGCCCAGCCAGGAGCCTGAACATGGTCCGACTCAAGCGTCTGCTCGCCCCGCTCATCGCCGCCGGCCTGCTCACCGGCGCCCTGCCGGCCCACGCCGAACAGCGCACCCTGCGGGTGTACAACTGGTTCGACTACATCACCCCGCAGACCCTCGTCGACTTCCAGAAGGACAGCGGGGTCAAGCTGATCTACGACATCTTCGACACCAACGAGGCGCTGGAGGCCAAGCTGCTCACCGGCAACTCCGGCTACGACGTGGTGGTGCCTTCCAACGTGTTCCTCGCCAAGCAGATCGAGGCCGGGGTGTTCCAGCCACTGGACCGCAGCAAGCTGCCCAACTGGCAGCACCTGGACCCGGCGCTAATGAAGCTGATCGAGGCCAACGACCCCGGCAACAAGTTCGCCGTGCCCTACATGTACGGCACCGTGCTGATCGGCTTCAACCCGGCCAAGGTCAAGGCGGTGCTGGGCGACGACGCGCCGGTGGACAGCTGGGACCTGATCTTCAAGCAAGAGAACATCGCCAAGCTCAAGCAGTGCGGCGTGGCGCTGCTCGATTCACCGTCGGAGATCCTGCCGCTGGCCCTTTCGTACCTGGGCCTGGACCCCAACAGCGGCAAGCCGGCCGACTACCAGAAAGCCCAGGACCTGCTGCTGAAGATCCGCCCGCACGTCACTTACTTCCACTCCTCCAAATACATGGCCGACATCGCCAATGGCGATATCTGCGTGGCGGTGGGCTATTCGGGCAGCTTCTCCCAGGCCGCCAACCGGGCGCGCGAGGCCAAGAACGGCGTGGTGGTGGACATGCGCCTGCCGAAGGAAGGGGCGCCGATCTGGTTCGACATGCTGGCGATCCCGAAGAACGCGGCCAACCCGGAAGATGCCCACACCTTCATCAACTACCTGCTGCGGCCTGAGGTGATTGCGCCGATCAGCGATTTCGTCGGCTACCCCAACCCGAACAAGGACGCGACCGACAAGGTCAGCCCGGCGATCCGCAACAACCCCAACCTGTACCCGACGGCGGAGGCGATGGCCAAGTTGTATACGCTAAAGCCGCTGCCGCGGGATGCCGAGCGCGCGCGGACGCGGGCCTGGACCAAGATCAAATCCGGTACCTGAAGCGCTCGACCTGTTTCCTGTAGGAGCGGCCTTGTGTCGCGAAAGGGCTGCGTAGCAGCCCCGGCAATATTTGCGGTGACGCCGAAATCCGGGGGCCGCTTCGCGCCCCTTTCCGACCGGTCCGGCGCCCCGGCAAGGCCGCTCCTACAGAAGACTGTCGTTCCTACCTCCAAGCCTTGCGCAGGCGCATCAGGGCATCGGCAATCTGGGCCTCCGGCACCGCCGCGAACCCCAGCACCAGCCCTGCGCGCTTATCCACAGGCACCTCGCTGTCCTCCAGCCAATACCCGCTCAGGGGATTGAGCTCCACCCCCACCGCCTCGGCCCGAGCCACCAGTTCCTGCTCCCGCGCAAAGTTATCCACAGCCACTTTCACATGCAGCCCCGCCGCCACGTCCGGCATCGCCCCCAACCCCGGCACCTCTGCCGGCCAGCCGGCCCTCAGCACATTGCGCCGCGCCAACGCTGCCCGGCGCATTCGGCGAATATGCCGCTGGAAATGCCCCTGGGCCATGAACGCGGCCATCACGCACTGGGTGCCCACCTCCGAATGCCGCACCGCCAGCGCCCGGCTCTGACTGAACGCCTGCACCAGGCGCCTGGGCAGCACCAGGTAGCCCAGGCGCAATGCGGGGAAGGCGATCTTGCCGAAGGTGCCGACGTACAGCACCCGGCCCTGCCGATCCAGCGCCGCCAACGGCGCCAGCGGTGCACCGCTGTAGCGGTACTCGCCGTCGTAGTCGTCCTCGACGATCCAGCCATCCTGCCGCGCGGCCCAGTCCAGCAGGGCCAGGCGCCGAGCCAGGCTCAGGGTCACGCCGGTGGGGTACTGGTGAGCCGGCGTGACATAGGCCAGGCGGCAGTCGGGCATCTGGGCCAATCTCGCGCAGTCCATGCCCTCCTCGTCCACCGGCACACCGCGAAGCGTCGCTCCGGCGACGGCGAACGCATGCCCGGCGGCGCGATACCCCGGGTTTTCCACAGCCACACCGTGCCCCGGCCGCAACAGCAACTGTGCACAAAGGCTGATCGCCTCCTGCGCACCACTGGTGATCACAATTTGTTCAGCCGTGCAGGAGAGCCCCCGAGAGCGGCGCAGGTAGGTGGCGATCAGCTCACGCAGCGGCATCTCACCGGCTGGGTCGCCATAGCCCAGCAATGCCGGTTCGGGATTTCGCCAGAAACCCGCGTGCAGCTTGGCCCACACGTCGAACGGGAACAGGTCGAACGCCGGCACGCCCACGCGAAACGCCCGTGGCGATCCGCTTCGGGGAGGGGGTAAATGGTGCTTTTTCAGACGTTCGATGGGCTCGCTGGAAGCGCCTGAACTGGATAAATCCTCAGTATCAGCGGCACAAAATGTGGATAACTCTGTTGATAAACCCAGGGATAACCCTGTGGACAGTTGTGTGGATAGTTTCGTCAGCTGGCTGACATAGGTGCCATCGCCTACCCGGCTTTCGATAAAGCCTTCGGCATAGAGCTGGTCGTAGGCGCGCACCACACTGTTGCGCGACAGCCCCAGCATCGCCGCCAGGTCTCGGGTAGCCGGCAACCGGGTGCCACTGCCCAGGCGCCCGTCCAGTACCCGCGCGCGCAGGGCCTGGTACAGCTGCTGGCTGAGGCCGCGACGACGGTCGAGTTCAAGGCCGGCAGGGTCGAAGGGCAGCGCGTGTTGGCTCATGGCAATGGACCTATGAAAACAGACATGAATGGCTCTTACACAGGACCAATAGCCTGCCTAGGATGAAGCCACTGCACAAGGAACCCCGGCATGTACAACAGCAAACCGCACCAGGAACACGACCTCGGCCGCTTGCACCAGCACATGCTGGAAACACGCCTGGCCATGCTGGTCAGCCATGGCGAGCAAGGGCTGCTGGCCAGCCACGTGCCGGTGCTGGTGGCGACCGGCGAAGGCGAGTTCGGCACCGTGTATGCCCACCTGGCCCGCGCCAACCGCCAATGGCAGGACCTGGAGCAAGGCGCGCAAGCCCTGCTGGTGTTCCCTGGCGCCGACGCCTATGTCAGCCCCACGTACTACCCGAGCAAAGCCGACAACCCCAAGGTGGTGCCCACCTGGAACTACACGGCCGTGCATGCCTGGGGCGTGGTCGAGGTGATCCATGAGCCAGCGCCGCTGCTGGACATCGTCAGCCGCCTGACGGATCGCCATGAACAAGGCCGCGCAGCGCCATGGACGGTGGCCGACGCCCCCGCTGACTACCTCGAAGGCATGCTCCGCGCCATTGTCGGCATTCGCCTGCCCATTACCCGCCTCCAGGGCGCGCGCAAACTCAGCCAGAACCGCTCGATGCAAGACATCGCCGGTGTACGCGAAGGCCTGGCCGCCAGCACGGACCCTGTGGATAACCAACTCGCCGCGCACATGCGCGACCTCTGAAGGAAAAGGCCCATGACCAGCATTACCCTGCGCCCGGTGGGCGCCGCCGACCACGCCGCCTGGCTGCCGCTGTGGCAGGCCTACCTGCGCTTCTACCAAACAGAACTGCCCGAAACGGTCAGCGCCAGCACCTGGCAGCGCCTGCTCGATACCAGCGAACCGACCCATTCGACGCTGGCCTGGGTCGATGGCAAGGCGGTGGGGATGGTCAACTTCATCTACCATCGCTCCAACTGGAGCATCGAGCACTCCTGCTACCTGCAGGACCTGTATGTGGACAGCGAAGTGCGGGGCCTGGGCATCGGCCGCCAGCTGATCGAACACGTCTATGCCGCGGCCAAGGCCGCCGGCTGCGGCAAGGTGCACTGGCTGACCCACGAGACCAACGCCACCGCCATCAGCCTGTACGAGCAGGTTGCCGAGCGCCCGGGCTTCATCCAATTTCGCAAAGCATTGTAGGCCGCCCATGACCGACGCATTGAACTGGAAACCCGCGGGCACGCCCGACGCCGCGCCTATCGACGGCCGCTTCATCCGCCTGGAAAAGCTCGATCCGACGCGCCATGGCGACGATCTCTGGCAAGTGCTGCAAGGGCCGGGTTCGGACCCGGTGCTGTGGGACTACCTGCCGTATGGCCCATTCAGCGAGCGGGACAGCTTCGACCGTTGGCTGCAAGGCAATGCCGCCAGCCGCGACCCGCTGTTCTACAGCGTCATCGACCGCGCCAACGGCCAGGTCCAGGGCATCCTCAGCTACATGTCGATCGTCCCCGAGCAGGGGCGCTTCGAGATCGGCCATATCGCCTTCGGCGCCGCCATGCAGCGCACGCCCAAGGGCACCGAGGCGGTGTACCTGTTGAGCAAGCTGGGCTTCGCGCTGGGCAACCGCCGGCTGGAATGGAAGTGCAACAACGCCAACGCCCGCTCCAAGCGCGCGGCGGAGCGCTTCGGCTTTGTGTTCGAAGGGGTGTTCCGCAATCACATGGTGGTCAAGGATCGCAACCGGGATACCGCCTGGTACTCGATTACCGATACCGAATGGCCGGCCGTGGCGGCGGGGTTCGAGCGTTGGCTGAGTGAGGAAAACCAGCAGCCTGAGGGGCAGGTGCGAACGCTGGAAACGTGCCGCCTGGGCTGAACCAGTCGCGGGGCAAGGCGCATCGGCGCTCCCACGCTTGCGACTTGCCCCGCGATGCAGTCAGCTGATCGGACGGTTACGGCTAACCACACCCATTTTCAATCCAAACGGCTTGAACACTGCGTTCAGTGACTTCAGCGTGGGGTTGCCCTCCCCCTGCTCGATCTGGATCAGCGTACGAACCGAAATCTTGCACATCTTCGCAAACTGGGCCTGTTGCATCTTGGCCACCTCGACACGCAGCCGTCGCACTGCCGCGCCAAGCTCCAGGCTGCCGTCAGCGATACCCTCGCGCACTGCGTCGATCAATAATCCGCGCACATCAATGGAAACCGTCATGTCAGCCCCCAGGCGGTCAGCCGGCGCTCCAGCGCGCCGAGTGCAATGGCCGGATGGTTCATCACACTGTCAGAGAGCCCCAGGTCAGACAGAATGTCCGGCAATGCCACCAGGTTGCGGGCATCCTGGCGCAAGCGCTGGAAGGCCTGCTCCGGGTCCATCACTGTAGCCAAGGCGTCACAGGCCGCTCTCCAGTCGATTTCGCCCGCCCGTTCGATCGACGCCGGCCATTTGGTCGTCCGGGTTATCCCTTCCTGATCCATCACCATCGGTGCAAGGTCATAGATCGGCGCCAGGCGCACGGCCTTGCGGGTGCGGATGATGGCCGTGTTGCGCCCATGGTTGTCGGCATTGCCCAGAATCTTGTTGATCAGATCACGACGCATATAGTCCGCAATCATCTCAGGCACTTCACCTTTCTGCCCTGCTTCTATCCACAGCCAGGCCAAAGCCTCTATCGCTTCCAAATGCCCCATTCGGCTACCGGCCTCGCTCACGCCGCACAATGCATACATCGACTCTACCGCGAACCGCTCTACCCCTTGGCTTGTTACCTGTCGGTCGAAGCGCTCCAGCCACAGGCTGGGTTTGCTGCCTTCCTCCAGCGCCATATGCGAGCTGGCCACCGTTTCCAGGCCAAGCTGCTGCAAGGCTTTGTAGTACAGGTGCTCAGCGCGCAGGATTTCCTGGTCGTTGGCCAGGGCCTGATTTCTGGCGAACTTGATGAACCAGTGCCGTTGGGCACGCTCATCAGCAAGCACTGCGTCCGGGTACAGCCGGCCACCGGCGTCCTCGGTCATTAACAACTTGGGCGCTTCCCCGCCAGCACCTGTTGCACCACCGATCGCCGCACCCTGCTCATAGGCGTACTCCAGAAAGCGTTGATCCCGCGTGACAACGTCCTCCCGGGTAAAGCCCATGGGGTCTGCCAAGTCCAACCACTCGGTCGACTCCTTGATACGCAAGTTGCCAATAGGCGCAGGTGTGCAGCGCCCCAACAGAAACAGGTCATCGCCGATGCCTGCCGGTTTCTCACGGCCGATATGCTTGAGCAGGAAGCGCTTTGCCGCGCCCGCAGGGGCAATGTCGTATAGGAATGCAGGCGCGTGTGCCAGCCGATGAGCACCAAAATCGACAGGTAACCTTGCGCTTACCGCTTGGCTGAAAAGGCTGTCGTAGGCGTCTGTATGGTTCTTTACGTAATCGGAGGTGTAGGCGAACTCGCAGGGGCTAAGCAAACTTTGCTCAGGCGCAGCAAAGTTCAAGGCCATGGTGTCATGCCACTTGCCGTCGCTATATAACTGGAGCGTGAGTTTGCTCATTGGCCACCTGCACGTTACTGCACTTTTTTGAAGCGCGACCCGATTTGCTCTGCAGTATAGTGCAGATCAATAGTGCAACATCGTTCAAATCTGCATTTAAATGCATTTAATAGCCGAGCGATAGTAAAAATCTGCATTTAAGTGCAGTTCAAAAATAGATGATCATTACCAATGGCGATCCTCAGCGGCGTTTCAACCTCGGCAACCTGCCGGGGCTGGAACGGCAGGCGAAAAAAAGGGGAGCATTCGCTCCCCAGAGGTTAACCGCTTGTAGATGAAGGCTTTGCTCAGCCTTCGATCTCGATCAGGATCTCGCCCGGGTTCACCCGGTCGCCCTTGGCCACGTGGATGGCGACTACCTTACCGGCGATCGCCGCCTGCACTTCAGTCTCCATCTTCATGGCTTCGGTGATCAGCACCGCCTGGCCAGCCTTGACCACATCACCTTCCTTGACCAGCACATCGACGATGTTGCCCGGCATGGTGGTGCTGACGTGGCCCGGTGCGCTGGCCTGCTTGCGCTTGCTGCTGCCACCGCCGACGAACTCGTTGAGCGGCTCGAACACCACTTCTTCCGGCATGCCGTCGATGGACAGGTAGAAGTGGCGCTTGCCCTCGGCCTTGACGCCCACGCCGGTGATGTCGACGCGGTAGGTTTCGCCGTGCACGTCAATGACGAACTCGGTCGGCACGCCTTCGCCGCCCACCGAACCCACCGCGCCGGCCTCCGGAATTGGCAGCAGGGCTTCGGGCTTGAGGGTGCCGGCTTCGCGCTCTTCGAGGAACTTGCGGCCAATGTCGGGGAACATGGCGAAAGTCAACACGTCTTCTTCGCTCTGGGCCAGGGCGCCGATGTCGGCGCGCAGCTTGGCCATCTCTGGCTTGAGCAGGTCGGCCGGGCGCACGTCGATCACTTCTTCGCTGCCGATGGCCTGGCGCCGCAGTTGCTCGTTGACCACGCCCGGGGCCTTGCCGTAGCCGCCTTGCAGGTACAGCTTCACTTCGTTGGTGATGGTCTTGTAGCGCTCGCCGGCCAGCACGTTGAAGAACGCCTGGGTGCCGACGATCTGCGAGGTGGGGGTGACCAGCGGCGGGAAGCCGAGGTCTTCGCGCACCCGCGGGATTTCCTCCAGCACTTCGTTCATGCGGCTGAGGGCACCCTGCTCCTTGAGCTGGTTGGCCAGGTTGGAAATCATCCCGCCCGGCACCTGGTTGACCTGCACGCGGGTATCCACGGCGGTGAACTCGCTCTCGAACTGGTGGTACTTCTTGCGCACGGCGTAGAAGTACAGGCCGATTTCCTGCAACAGCTCCAGGTCCAGGCCGGTGTCGAATTCGCTGCCCTTGAGCGCGGCGACCATCGACTCGGTGCCCGGGTGGCTGGTGCCCCAGGCGAAGCTGGAGATGGCGGTGTCGATGTGGTCGACGCCGTTTTCAACGGCCTTGAGCTGGCACATGGCGGCCAGGCCGGCGGTGTCGTGGGAGTGGATGAATACTGGCAGCGACTGCTCGGCCTTGAGTGCCTTGACCAGCTCGCCGGTGGCGAACGGGGTCAGCAGGCCGGCCATGTCCTTGATCGCCACCGAGTCGCAGCCCATGGCTTCCATCTGCTTGGCCTGCTGCACGAAGGCGTCGACGGTGTGCACGGGGCTGGTGGTGTAGGCGATGGTGCCCTGGGCGTGCTTGCCGGCGGCCTTCACCGCCTCGATGGCCACGCGCAGGTTACGCACATCGTTCATGGCGTCGAAGATGCGGAACACGTCGATGCCGTTGACCGCTGCCTTGGCGACGAAAGCCTTGACCACGTCGTCGCTGTAGTGGCGGTAGCCCAGCAGGTTCTGGCCGCGCAGGAGCATCTGCAGGCGGGTGTTGGGCAAGGCGTTGCGCAGCTTGCGCAGGCGCTCCCACGGGTCTTCTTTCAGGAAGCGCACGCAGGCGTCGAAGGTGGCGCCACCCCAGACTTCCAGCGACCAGTAGCCGACCTTGTCGAGCTTGTCGCAGATCGGCAGCATGTCTTCGGTGCGCATGCGGGTTGCCAGCAGGGACTGGTGGGCGTCGCGCAGGATCGTGTCGGTAACAAAGATTTTCTTGGACATTATTCGGTTCCTCACAGGCCTGCGTGGGCGGCGATGGCGGCGGCGATGGCCAGGGCCAGCTCTTCGGGTTTGCGCTTGATCGAGTAGTTGGTCAGTTCGGGGTGGGCTTCGACGAAGCTGGTGTTGAACTGGCCGCTACGGAATTCCGGATTGCGCAGGATTTCCTGGTAATACGCGGCGGTGGTCTTCACCCCCTGCACGCGCATGTCGTCCAGGGCCCGCAGGCCACGGTCCATGGCTTCTTCCCAGGTCAACGCCCAGACCACCAGCTTCAGGCACATGGAGTCGTAGAAGGGTGGAATGGTGTAGCCGGTGTAGATCGCCGTGTCGGTGCGCACGCCCGGGCCGCCGGGGGCGTAATAGCGGGTGATCTTGCCGAAGCTGGGCAGGAAGTTGTTCTTCGGGTCTTCGGCGTTGATCCGGAACTGCAAGGCGAAGCCGCGGTGCTGGATGTCTTCCTGCTTGATCGACAGCGGCAAACCGGAGGCGATGCGGATCTGCTCGCGAACGATGTCGATGCCGGTGATTTCCTCGGTGATGGTGTGTTCCACCTGCACCCGGGTGTTCATCTCCATGAAGTACACCTCGCCATCGGCGAGCAGGAACTCCACGGTACCGGCGTTCTCGTAGTCCACCGCCTTGGCCGCGCGCACGGCCAGGTCGCCGATGTAGGCGCGCTGCTCGGGGGTAAGCTGCGGGCTTGGGGCGATCTCGATGAGCTTCTGGTTGCGGCGCTGGATCGAGCAGTCGCGCTCGAACAGGTGCACCACGTTGCCAAAGCTGTCACCGAGGATCTGCGCCTCGATGTGCTTGGGGTTGACGATGCATTTTTCCAGGAACACTTCCGCCGAGCCGAAGGCCTTGGTGGCCTCGGAGATGACACGCGGGAAGTTCTGTTCCAGCTCCTCACGGCTGTTGCAACGGCGGATACCGCGCCCACCGCCACCGGACGTGGCCTTGAGCATCACCGGGTAGCCGATGCGGTCGCCTTCCTGCAGGGCTTCGTGGATGTCGGCGACGTTGCCTTCGGTACCAGGCGTGACCGGTACGCCGGCGGCAATCATGGTGCGCCGCGCTTCGGTCTTGTCGCCCATGCGGCGAATCACGTCGGCAGCCGGGCCGATGAACTTGATCCCGCGTTCGGCGCAGATCTCCGCCAGTTCGGCGTTCTCCGACAGGAAACCATAGCCCGGGTGCAGGGCATCACAGCCGGTTTCCACAGCCAGGTTGACCAGCTTGCGCGGGTTCAGGTAACCGGCCAGCGGTTCGGCACCAATGCTGTAGGCCTCGTCGGCGCGCTTGACGTGCAAGGCGTGACGGTCGGCGTCGGAGTAGATCGCTACAGAGCGAATGCCCATCTCGGCGCAGGCACGCACGATGCGAACTGCGATTTCACCCCGGTTGGCGATCAGGATTTTTTTTATCACTGGAGTCTTCCCAAAGCCGTAGGAACAGACGATCCGGTTGTACCGGTCGGCGCGTGACCAGACGTCGCTGGCCAGTCGCACATTCACCCTAGCGCCGACCGTTGATAAACAAAAATCAATATTTGTTAGGGCCAGTATTAGTAAAAGCTTATAGTCCGGTAACAAGGTTTGTCTGGGGCGTCGAGAAAAATGCGTAAGTCATTGATGCGTATGACATTGCGTCAATTGCAGGTCTTCAATGAGGTGTGTGATTTACGCTCCTACAGCCGGGCGGCCGAGGAAATGGCGTTGACGCAACCCGCCGTAAGTCTACAAATCCGTCAGCTCGAGGAGCTGGTCGGCCAGCCATTGTTCGAGTACGTCGGCAAGAAGCTCTACCTCACCGAGGCCGCCGAAGCGCTGCAGCGGGCCAGCCGCGACATTTTCGGGCGCCTGGAGAACCTCGACATGCAGCTGTCGGACATGCAGGGCTCATTGCAGGGGCAGTTGAAGCTGGCGATCGAGTCCAGCGCCAAGTACTTCGTGCCACACCTGTTCGCCGCCTTCAAGCAGCGTCACCCGGAGGTCAACCTGACGCTCACGGTGGTCAACCGGGCCCAGGCGATCCGGCGGCTGTCGGACAACCGCGACGACCTGACCGTGATGTCGATGGTGCCCCAGGACATGGGCCTGGAGTTCCTGCCCTTTCTCAACAACCCGATCATCGCGGTGGCGCCGCCGAACCATCCGCTGTGCAAGCTGGACAACCTGCGCCTGCAAGACCTGGAGCCTCATACGTTGCTGGTCCGTGAACAAGGTTCTGGCACGCGCAAGGCCTGCGAGGAGTTCTTCAAGGACAAGCGCGTGCACTTCACCCAGACCCTGGAGGTGGCCTCCACCGATTCCCAGCGCGAATGCGTGGTGGCCGGGCTCGGGATCGCCCTGCTGACCCGCCATGCGGTGAACATGGAGCTGGCCACCGGTGTGCTGCACGAGCTGCCGGTGGAAGAGCTGCCGCTGTACCGCAGTTGGTGCCTGGTGCAGTCCAAGAGCAAGCGGCAATCACCGGTGGCGCTGGCGTTCCAGGCGTTCATCCGCAGCGAACGTGCGCAGATCAGCGGGCTTGTGGAGCGTTTTTCGGGGAAGCTGCCGCCGATACCTGCCACACCGTGATGTCCTGCAGGTCGGGGTAGTCAGCGATGGAACGCAGCAGTTCGCGCTGGTCGCAGTAGCTCTCGATGGCGCGCCGGTACTCCATGCGGCGCTGGTCCTTTTCCTGCTGCTTGCGAGCCTTGGCGTTGGGTTGGTAGGAACCGTCGTGTTCACGTGCCATTGCCTGTCTCCCAGATAGGATGCGGGGAGTTTCAGGGTGGCGAGCTTGTTTTGCCGTTTAGCTGCCGATGGGTGACAGAATCGTGAATTTTGCCAGCCTGCACAGGCCTCATCGCCGGCAAGCCGGCTCCCACAGAGGTACGCGATGAGGCCCTATGGTCAGTCGTCGGTGGCCTTGATCGACTTGGGCGACAAGCGCAGGCTGCGCAAACTGCGTTTCACGCTCTTGAGGTGGTTGACCAGGCTCGGCCCGCGGGCCATGGCCACGCCCATGGCCAGCACATCGATCACCACCAGGTGGGCGATACGCGAGGTCAGCGGGGTGTAGATCTCGGTGTCCTCGTGCACGTCGATGGCCAGGTTGACCGTCGACAGCTCGGCCAGCGGTGTCTGGCTGGGGCACAGGGTGATCAGGTTGGCGCCGCTCTCACGCACCAGGTTGGCGGTAATCAGCAAATCCTTCGAGCGCCCGGACTGCGAGATGCACACCGCTACATCGCCTGGCTTGAGGGTGACCGCCGACATGGCCTGCATGTGCGGGTCGGAATACGCTGCGGCGCTGAGCAGCAAGCGGAAGAACTTGTGCTGGGCATCGGCCGCCACCGCGCCGGAAGCGCCAAAGCCATAGAACTCCACGCGCTGGGCCTGAGCCATGGCCGTCACCGCCTGCTGCAAGGCCTGCGGGTCGAGGTGCTCGCGCACTTCCATCAGGGTGTGCAGGGTGGTGTCGAAGATCTTCAGGCTGTAGTCGGCGACCGAGTCATCTTCATGGATGGCGAACTGGCCAAAGCTCGCGCCGGCGGCCAGGCTTTGCGCCAGCTTGAGCTTGAGGTCCTGGAAGCCCGAACAACCGATCGCCCGGCAGAAACGCACGATGGTCGGTTCGCTGATACCCACGCTGTGCGCCAGGTCGGCCATCGAGCTGTGCATGACGGCAGCCGGATCGAGCAGCACGTGGTCGGCCACTTTCAGTTCCGATTTGCGCAGCAGGTGCCGCGATTGGTCGATATGTTGCAACAGATTCACGGGATGGACTCGGTTATGATCGGCTGGCCGGGATGTAGCTTTCTTGTAGTTATACTACATGCTCGCCAACCCGCCCAGTTAAACGAACGTGGAGAGTGGTGGTTTGACTATACCGTGCGACATCCTGGTTTTCGGCGGCACGGGCGACCTGGCCCTGCACAAGCTGCTGCCGGCGCTCTACCACCTGTATCGCGAGGCCCGCCTGCACAACGCCGTGCGGATCATTGCCCTGGCCCGGCGCAACCTGCCACGCCTGGACTACCTCAAGCTCGCCGAACGCCACTGCCGGGCGCAGATCGCCCGCCAGGACTTCGACGAGGAGGTCTGGCAGCGCTTTTCGGCGCGCCTGGACTACTTCCCCATGGACGCCGCGCAGAGTGCTGACTTCGGCCGCCTGGCCCACTACCTGGGCGAGGCTGGCGGGCTGACCCGCATCTACTACCTGGCCACCGCGCCTCAGTTGTTCGTGCCCATCGCCAACCATCTGCGCATCGCCGGCCTGGCCGACAGCGAGGCGCGCATCGTGCTGGAAAAGCCCATTGGCCATTCGCTGGAGTCGGCCACCGCCATCAACGAGGCGATCGGCGCGGTGTTCGACGAACCCCAGGTGTTCCGCATCGACCACTATCTGGGCAAGGAAACCGTGCAGAACCTGATGGCCCTGCGCTTCGCCAACGCCCTGCTGGAGCCGGTGTGGCGCAACAGCCAGGTCGACCATGTGCAGATCAGCGTCTGTGAAACGCTGGGCGTGGAAAATCGTGGCGCCTACTACGACCGCGCCGGCGCCACCCGCGACATGCTGCAGAACCACCTACTGCAGTTGTTGTGCCTGGTGGCGATGGAGCCGCCGGCGCAATTCGACGCCGAGGCGGTGCGTGACGAGAAGGTGAAGATCCTGCGCGCACTCAAACCCATCACCGGCCAGGACGTGCAGGACAAGACCGTGCGTGGCCAGTACGGGGCCGGCAAGATCGGCGGCCAGGAAGTGCCGGCCTACTACTTCGAGAAGGATGTGGACAACGACAGCGACACCGAGACCTTCGTCGCGGTGCAGGCGCACATCGACAACTGGCGCTGGGCCGGTGTGCCGTTCTACCTGCGCACCGGCAAGCGCATGGCACGGCGCTCGTCGCAGATCGTCATCCAGTTCAAGCCGGTGCCCCACGAGCTGTTCAGCGGTGGCCAGGTCAACCAGTTGCTGATCCAGCTACAGCCGGATGAACACATCAGCCTGCGCATGATGACCAAGAGCCCGGGCAAGGGCATGCGCCTGGCGCCGGTGGAGCTGGACCTCAACCTGGCCCAGGCCTTCGCCCAGACCCGTCGCTGGGACGCCTACGAGCGCCTGCTGCTGGACGTACTGGACGGCGACTCGACGCTGTTCATGCGCCGCGACGAGGTCGAGGCTGCCTGGGCCTGGGTCGACCCGATCCTGCAGGGCTGGGAAGCACACTTCCAGGCACCGCGCCCCTATCACGCCGGCAGCAATGGCCCCGAACAGGCCAACAGCCTGCTGGCGCGCCAGGGCCAGGCCTGGCACCTGTAACCACGACGGACATGGGCGCAACTGTCATGCGCAAACGTCTGTAGGAGCGGCCTTGTGTCGCGAAAGGGCTGCATCGCAGCCCCAGACTTTTGTGCCCTACATTCGATCGCCGAGGCCGCTCCTACAGAGCACATGCAAAACCAGTCGCTCCCACAGCCCTGCACGCCTAGCGCATCAGGTCGGCGGTTGAGCGCTCCAGCAACGCCCTGAACGCCGTGGCATCCACCGGCCGGCTGATCAAGTAGCCCTGCACCTCGTCACAGCCATGTTCGCGCAGGAACTCCAGCTGCTCGCGGGTTTCCACCCCTTCCGCCACCACCTTCAATTGCAGGCTCTTGGCCATGGCGATGATCGCCCGGGTGATCGCGGCATCCTGGTTACCCTCCAGCAGGCCGCGGATGAAGGCCTGGTCGATCTTCACGTAGTCCACCGGGAAGCGCTTGAGGTAGCTCAGCGATGAATAACCCGTGCCGAAATCGTCGATGGCCAGCTGCACGCCCAGCGCATGCAGTTGCTCGAAGGTGGCGATGATGTGCTCGACACTGTCCAGCAACTGGCTTTCGGTCAGTTCCAACTCCAGCAGGTGGGGTGCCAGGCCAGACTCCTGCAACACCTGGCGCACCAGGCTGACCAGCTTGCCCTGGCGCAGCTGGTACACCGACAGGTTGACCGACACCCTGACTTCCAAGCCCTGGCGCAGCCACTCGCAGGCCTGCCAGCAGGCCTGGCGCAGCACGAACTCGCCCATCGGCGCGATCAGCCCGGTTTCTTCGGCCAGGCCGATGAACTCCCCAGGCGGGACCATGCCCCACTCCGGGTGCTGCCAGCGCACCAGTGCTTCGGCGGCGTGCAGCTGGCCCGTGCGCAGGCACAGCTTGGGCTGGTAGTAGACCAGCAACTGGCCTTCGTCGATGGCTCGGCGCAGCTGGTTCTCCAGTTGCAGGCGCTCCAGGGTGCTGGCGCGCAGGCTTTCGGTATAGAACTGGAAGTTGTCGCCGCCCAGGTGCTTGGCGTGCTGCTTGGCCATGTCGGCCTGGCTGACCAGCGCATTGAGGTCGAAGGAGGCGTCCGACAGCAGGCTGATACCGACCGAAGCACTGATCACCAGCTCATGCTCGCCCACCCGCTGGGGGACCCGTAGCTTGTCGAGCAGGCGCGTGGTGACCCGCACCAGGCTGGAGAGGTTGCTGTAGCCGTCGAACAGGATGGTGAACTCGTCGCCGGAAAGCCGCGCTACGGTATCGGCCTCGGGCACGGCGTTGGCGATGCGCTGGGCCATTTTCTTGAGCAACTGGTCGGCCAGCTCGTGGCCGAGGCTTTCGTTGAGCAGCTTGAAACGGTCCAGGTCGACGTGCAGCAGCGCCAGGCTGCGCCCGTTCAGGCGCATGCGTTGGGCCGCCTCGTGCAGGCGCATGCGGAACAGCGCGCGGTTGGCCAGGCCGGTGAGGTCATCGTAGTGGGCCAGGTAGCGCAGGCGCTCTTCCGACTCGCGCCGCGCCGACAGGTCGGTATAGAAACCGACCACATTGGCGATCCGGCCCCGTGCATCACGCACGCTGTTGAGCTGCAGCCATTGCGGGTACAGCTCGCCGCTCTTGCGCGCCTCGACCAGCTCGCCCTGCCAGCGCCCCTGCTGTTCAAGTGACTGGCCAATGGCCTGGCTATGCCGGCGGGCATCGCGGCTGCAAGACAGCTCCAGCACGTTGCGGGCGATCAGCTCGGCGCGGCCGTAGCCGGTCACGTCGCAAAACGCCTGGTTGACCGCCAGCAACTGGTAGCCTGCATCGAGGATGGCGATACCCTCGCTGGCCGCCTCGAACACCGTGGCCGCCAGGCGCTGCTGCTCTTCCTGCTCCTTCTGCGCGGTGATGTCGCGACGGGTGCCGAGCATGCGCACCACCTTGCCCTCGACATCGCGCTCGACCGCCCGGCCGCGGTCCTCGATCCAGCACCAATGCCCCTGGGCATGGCGTACCCGATACTCGACCCGGTAGTCCTCGGTGCGCCCCTTGAGGTGCTCGACCAGGGTGCGCCGCAGCAGCGGCAGGTCATCGGGGTGCAGGCGCGGCTTGAGGTCGGCGCGTACCGAGCGGACCTGCTCGGCATCCAGGCCGAACAGCGCATGCAATTGGGTGTGATGCACCTCGTCGCTCGCCAGGTTCCAGTCCCACAGTCCCAGCTCGCTGGCCTGCAATGCCAGCGCCAGGCGTTGCTCGCTCTTGCTCAGGGCCTGGTTGGCCAGGTCCAGCTCATGGCTGCGCTGCGCCACGCGCTGCTCCAGGCCGCCATGGGCCAGGCGCAGGGCCTCCTCGGCCTGGCGACGCTGGCGAACCTCGGCACTGAGCTGGTGGTTGAGGTCCTCGGCGTGACGCTGGGCACTTTGCAAATGGTCGATCAGCGCCTGGTTCTGGAAGCGTCGCAACAGGCCGCGCTCGATCAGCCGATTGACCTGCCAGGCCACCACCACCAGCGCGCCCAGCAAGATCAGCCCGAGCCAGCCCCAGCCACGCTGGTGGCCGGCGTCATAGGCAAACAGGAAGGCAATCGGTGGCAACAGGCAGGGGATGGCGAAACTGAGGAAGGCCGGCAGGCTGACCGCATAGGCGACGCTCGCCGACAGCGCCGCCACGCCCAGCAAGCCGAACACCCAGGCCTGCTGCACGAAGTTATCCACAGGGACCAGGGCGATGGCCGCGCTGGCCAGCGTCAACCCGCTTAACGCCGAGCCGGCGAGGAACATCCGCCGCCAGTTGGGCCGCGCCTGGCGCAGCGGTGGCGCCGCTTCGAACGCCGCCACCTGGATCACCCGCAGGGCGACCAGCGCCAGCAACCAGGCCAGCCACACGCTGACCAGCAGGTAGCGCGCAGGCGCCCACAACAGCCAGGCGCAGAGCAGACCGGTCAGCAACATGAACAGCGTGGGCAACAGCGAGCCCTGGTACAGCAGGCGGGTACGCTCGACCGACAGCTGGGTGGCGAATTGCCTTCGCACGCTGCGCGTCGTCTGCGGCGATGCATCGATCGCCATGCAATCCTGGGTCATAGGGCTGGTTTCTTGTTGTGTTCTTGTTATGGCAGACCGCAAATGTGCAGGGAGAATACACAAGGGTTGCCCGGGACCAAACTGCTCTACGTCATGATTTTGAAAATGTCCCGCGCGTCGAAGCGCGACCGCTCAACCACGCAGCCCCGAGGAACTTGCCGATGAACGGCAGATCGCGCTTTCGTGCATTTGCCCCGCTGGCGTTTGCCCGTGCCCCCTGCCCGGCCCTAGAATGGCCGGATGCACAATGACGACCTCTCCCTCCTGCTGAACTCCCTCAACGACGCTCAACGCCAGGCTGTAGCAGCCCAGGTCGGGCGGCAATTGGTACTGGCCGGCGCCGGCTCGGGCAAGACCCGCGTGCTGGTGCACCGTATCGCCTGGCTGATCCAGGTCGTAGGGGCCTCCCCCCACTCGATCCTGTCGGTGACCTTCACCAACAAGGCCGCGGCGGAGATGCGCCAGCGTATCGAGCAACTGCTGGGCATCAACCCGGCCGGCATGTGGGTGGGTACCTTCCACGGCCTGGCCCACCGCCTGCTGCGCGCGCATTGGCAAGAGGCCGGGCTGGCGCAGAACTTCCAGATCCTCGACAGCGACGACCAGCAGCGCCTGATCAAGCGGGTGATGCGCGAAATGGGCCTGGACGAACAGAAGTGGCCGGCTCGCCAGGCCCAGTGGTTCATCAACGGGCAGAAGGACGAGGGCTTGCGGCCCCGGCACATCCAGGCCGGTGGCGACCTGTACCTGAGCACCATGCGCGACATCTATGCCGCCTACGAGCAGGCCTGCGAGCGCGCCGGGGTCATCGACTTCGCCGAACTGCTGCTGCGCGCCCTCGACCTGTGGCGCGACCAGCCCGGCCTGCTCGAACACTATCAACGCCGCTTCCGGCACATCCTGGTGGACGAGTTCCAGGACACCAACGCCGTGCAGTACGCCTGGCTGCGCCTGCTTGGGGCCGGTGGCGACAGCCTGATGGCGGTGGGCGACGACGACCAGTCGATCTATGGCTGGCGCGGCGCCAAGATCGAGAACATCCACCAGTACACCAGCGACTTCCCCGATGCCGAAATGATCCGCCTGGAGCAGAACTACCGCTCCACCGGTGGCATCCTCAAGGCCGCCAACGCCTTGATCGCCAACAACAGCGGGCGCCTGGGCAAGGAGCTGTGGACCGACATGGGCGAGGGCGAACCGCTCACGCTGTACGCCGCGTACAACGAGCACGACGAAGCGCGCTACGTGGTCGAGACCATCGAAAGCCTGATCAAGCAGGGCAACGCGCGTAACGAAATCGCCATCCTGTACCGTTCCAACGCCCAGTCGCGGGTGCTGGAAGAAGCCTTGCTGCGCGAACGCATCCCCTACCGCATCTACGGTGGCCAGCGCTTCTTCGAGCGCGCCGAGATCAAGAACGCCATGGCCTACCTGCGCCTGCTCGAAGGCCGCGGCAACGATGCCGCGCTGGAGCGGGTGATCAACGTGCCACCGCGTGGTATCGGTGAGAAGACGGTCGAGGCCATCCGCGACCATGCCCGCCACAGCCAGGTGTCGATGTGGGAAGCGATGTGCCAGCTGCTCGCCGCCAAAGCGCTGAAAGGCCGCGCCGCCAGTGCCCTGGGTGCGTTCATCGAGCTGATCGAGAACCTCGCCGCCAAGGTGCTGGACATGCCGCTGCACCTGATGACCCAGACGGTCATCGAGCAGTCCGGGCTGATCATCTATCACCAGGAAGAAAAGGGTGAGAAGGGCCAGGCACGGGTAGAAAACCTTGAGGAACTGGTCAGCGCTGCGCGCAACTTCGAGACCAGCGACGAGGATGCCGACCTGTCGCCGTTGTCGGCGTTCCTCGGCCACGCCTCGCTGGAGGCCGGCGACAGCCAGGCCGACGAGCACGAAGACAGCATCCAGCTGATGACCCTGCACAGTGCCAAGGGCCTGGAGTTCCCCTACGTGTTCCTTGTGGGCATGGAGGAAGGGCTGTTCCCGCACAAGATGAGCCTGGAAGAACCCGGCCGCCTGGAAGAGGAACGCCGCCTGGCCTACGTGGGCATCACCCGGGCCATGCGCCAGCTGATCATGACCTACGCCGAGACCCGTCGCCTGTACGGCAGCGAAACCTACAACAAGGTGTCGCGTTTCGTACGGGAGATTCCGGCTGGGCTGGTTCAAGAGGTGCGTCTGTCGAATTCCGTCAGTCGTCCGTTCGGCGGCGCCAAGGCGCCCGCCAGCAACCTGTTCGCCAATGCCAATATCCCGCAGACCGCGTTCAACCTCGGCCAGCGCGTACAGCACGCGGTGTTTGGCGAGGGGGTGATCCTCAACTTCGAAGGTTCTGGCGCCCAGGCCCGGGTGCAGGTGAACTTCGCCGAAGGTAGCAAGTGGCTGATGCTGGGGTATGCGAAGCTCGAGGCGATCTGAAGGCCTTGTACCGCCCCTTGTAGGAGCGGCCTTGCGCCGCGAAAGGGCTGCCCAGCGGCCCGCTTTTGTCAGCGACGCAGTGTTGCAGGTGTATCACCATTGCCCACCCTGGGGCCGCTATGCGGCCCTTTCGCGGCACAAGGCCGCTCCTACAGGCAAAAGCTCGAAACATCTTGTCGCTAGCTATATCCATGCCTTCATGTGCACCATGACGCGCGTGCAATCCACAAAATGGGAATCCCCACTTATGCAACGTTTTCTTAGCATCGCTCTGGCGCTCTGCGTCGGCCTGACGCTGAGCCTCGACGCCAACGCCAAGCGCTTCGGTGGTGGCAAGAGCTCGGGCGCCGCGCCTATCCACCAGACCCGCCAGGCCTCCCCGACCACTCCAGCCGCCGCCCCGACCGCGCCAGGCCGTGCGCCAGCCGCCGCCAGCGGCGCTTCGCGCTGGCTGGGCCCGCTGGCCGGCCTCGCCGCCGGTGGCCTGCTGGCCTCCATGTTCATGGGCGACGGCTTCCAGGGCATGCAGATCATGGACTTCCTGATCATGGGCCTGATCGCCTTCCTGGTGTTCCGCTTCATCGCCGCGCGCCGTCGCCAGCAGCAGCCGCAACACGCCGCCGCCGGCCACGCCCCGTACCAGCGCGAAGCCCAGCCGCAAGCCGCTCAGCCGTCGATCTTCGGTGGTGCCGCAGCGCCAGCCGCAGCCGCTGCCACGGTCAAGGCCCCGGCCTGGTTCAACGAAGCCAGCTTCCTGGCCGCCGCCCGTTCGCACTTCCAGTCGCTGCAGCAGCACTGGGACGCCAACGAGATGGACAAGATCGCCGAGTTCGTCACCCCGCAAATGCTCGAGTTCCTCAAGCGCGAGCGCGCCGAACTGGGTGAAGGCTTCCAGTCCACCTACATCGATGACCTCGATGTGCAACTGGACGGCGTCGAAGACCGCGCCAACCAGACCGACGCCACCCTGACCTTCCGTGGCGTGTCGAAGACCTCGCGCTTCGACCAGGGCGAAGCCTTCAGCGAAAGCTGGCACATGGTTCGCGCCCAGGGCGAGAACCAGCCTTGGCTGGTCGCGGGTATCCGCCAGAACGGCTGACCGTCGCGCGCTGCACAAAAAACCCCGGGCCCGTCCCGGGGTTTTTGCTTTTGCCATACCCGGCTACTAGGGTATAACGCGCAGCGTTGTCATCAAGGTCAGAGGATGTGAACCGTGGAAGAAGTGATCGAGCAACTCCGTGAAGCCAACGAGCCGGTACCGGTGCCGCTGGAGCTGCCGGACGAGGATCAGCTGGTTGAAATCGAGGAAGAGCTGTTCATCAACATCCCGTTCGTGTTCAAGGAATTCCTGCTAACCGTCAGCGACGTGGTGTACGGCTCGCTGGAGCCGGTCACGGTCACCGACCCGCAATCGCACACCTACTTGCCGGAAGTGGCGGCCAATGCCTGGGACGCCGGCGTGCCCCGCGACCTCATCCCGATCTGCCAAGACGGTAACGACTACTACTGCGTCGAGGAAGACGGCACCGTGGTGCTATGGGACGGTGAAGAAGAAACAGTGGGCGAAGACAGCTGGGAATCGGTCTGGCACTGGGCGCGGGATGTCTGGCTGGAAAGCTGAATGAGAAATAACCGCATAAATTGATGGCTCATGGCCACTTAATACCCGTAGAATCGCCAGGCTTTCTGCGCCTGGCGACACTGCTACCGCTCCATCCCCTCGGACGACGGTGAAGCCGCGCGCAGAGAGCGTTTGCCGCTCAATGCACCTGGTCGCGGTTGTTCTCCAGGGTCTCCAGCAGGGCCACCTGCATGCGCGTATGCACGCGGATGAGCCAGCGCCACAACAGCGCCACCACCCCCGCCGCCACCACCACGATGATCAACAGCAGCTCGCTGGTCGGCAGGATGCTCGCCGACAACGCCGCGAGCAGCAGGAAGATCACCAGCAACGACAGCAGCGGGATCACTTCGGCGATCACCCGGCGCACCCGTTGCGTGTGGCGCCCGGCCATCTCCGGCTTGACGCCCATCTCCGCCAGCAGCATCGACAGCGCCTTGAGCTTGCGGTACGCCGCAATCAGGAACGGCAGCGACAGCAGCAACGCCGCGCCCCAGATCAGCGCCTTCTGCTGACCGACATCGCCCACCCATTCGCTGAGCCAAGTACCAATGCGCCCGGCGAAATAGCCACCGCTGAAGAAGATCGCGATCACCAGCGCCAGGTTGACCCCAACCTGCAGCAGGATGCGTCGGATCATCGCCGCCAGCATGGCACCCTCGCCCTGTGGCTGGATGCTGCGCAGCCATTCGCCGTACAACGACAGCACCCGCGCCAGGCGGCTCGGCACCACCTTGCCCAGTTTCAGCGACAAGGGGTCGGCGGCGCGAATCAGATAAGGCGTGAGCAGCGTGGTGATGGCCGATACCGCCACCGCCACCGGGTAAAGGAAGTCGCTGGTTACCTGCAAGGTCATGCCCAGCGCGGCGATGATGAACGAGAATTCGCCGATCTGCGAAAGGCCCATGCCCACTCGCAGTGAGGTACGTCCGTCATTACCGGCGATGAACGCGCCCATACCGCACGACAGCATCTTGCCCAGCACCACCGCGAGAGTGATCACCACGATCGGCCAGGCGTACTCGACCAGAATCGACGGGTCGATCATCAAACCGATGGCGACGAAGAAGATCGCGCTGAACAGGTCGCGAACCGGTTCGATCAAACGCTCGATCTTCAGCAACTGCCGCGACTCGGCCATGATCGCGCCGATCAGGAAGGCCCCGAGCACCATGCTGTACTCGAGCTTGACCACCAGCAGGCAGAAGCCGAAGCACAGCCCCAGCACGGTGATCAGCAGCATTTCGTTGCTTTCGAACTTCGCCACGTAGGCCAGCAACCGCGGCACCAGCAGGATGCCGATCACCAGCGCGACGATCATGAACAACGACAGCTTGCCGACAGTGGAGAACACCTCGCCGGAGCTGACCGAACCACTCACGGCGATGCCCGACAGCAAAGCGATGATGCCGATACCGAGGATATCTTCAACGATCAACACACCGAAGATCAGCTGAGCGAAGCGCTCGTTCTTCATCTTCAGGTCGTTGAGCGCCTTGACGATGATGGTGGTCGAGGAAATCGCCAGGATCGCCCCGAGGAACAACGAATCCATGGTATTCCAGCCGAACCAGCGGCCGATCTCGAAGCCGATCCAGATCATCAGCACGATTTCCAGGAATGCCGCGATGAACGCCGTGGCCCCCACCTTGAACAGCTTGCGCAGGCTGAACTCCAGCCCCAGGCAGAACATCAGGAAGATCACCCCCAGTTCAGCGAGGGTCTTGATGGTGTCTTCATCGTGGATCAGGCCGAACGGCGGTGTGTGGGGGCCGATGATGAAGCCGGCGACGATGTAGCCGAGCACCACCGGTTGCTTGAGGCGGTGGAAAACAATGGTGACCACCCCGGCGACCAGCATGATCACCGCCAGATCCTGGATAAAGCTGATGGCATGCATGGCGTGATACTCCTTGTTCGCGGCACGGGGCGGACCACTCCTCGGTCAGAAAGGGCTGACACAAAGAGCAGACTCATACTGTTGTGGTAGGTGAAAAAGCCCGCATTGCATGGGCGCTGTCAGGTTAACATCGCCCCCTGTCGTAATTTGCCGATGCAATATGCAGAAACAGATCGGCCGATCCGGCACCGCCGATGGCAAGATCGGCGTGACGATGGCGCCTCAGCCGACGTCCCGTACCAGGATGGGAAACCACAAAGAGGGGAATAGAAGTGTCAGCAGATACCCACCCCGATTCAGCGCAACCTCACCGTGAGCTCACTATGGAACCTGGAAACGCCCAGCTGACCATGACCGTCCTGATGACCCCGGACATGGCCAACTTTTCTGGCAACGTACATGGCGGCACCCTGCTCAAGTACCTCGACGAAGTCGCCTACGCCTGCGCCAGCCGCTATGCCGGCACCTATGTGGTGACCCTGTCGGTCGACCAGGTGATCTTCCGCGAACCGGTGCATGTCGGTGAGCTGGTGACCTTCCTGGCCTCGGTCAACTACACCGGCAATACCTCGATGGAGGTGGGCATCAAGGTGGTCACCGAGAACATCCGCGAACGCTCCGTACGTCACTCCAACAGCTGCTTCTTCACCATGGTCGCAGTGGATGACGACCGCCGCCCGGTGAAGGTGCCACCGCGCCAGCCGCAGAACAGCGAAGAAAAACGCCGCTTCCTCCAGGGCCAGCAGCGCCGCCAGATCCGCCAGGAGCTGGAACAGCGCTATCAGGACCTCAAGACCGACTCGATCTAGTAGGCCAAGCGCTGCGCCTCGAAGCGCACGCGCGGGTGGGCGATACGATCCTGGGCCCGCACCAGCTGCAATTCGTAGCTGGCGCAGGCCTGGGTTTCCAGCAGCACCTCATGCACCGCGGCCGCGGTGAACTCGAAGGCCTGTAGCCAGCTATCGCCGAGCAGCACCCGGGCCAGGAACAACCCCGACGTGAGGTCGCCCACACCCACCGGCTGACGCGGGAACGCCAGCAACGGGCGGCGCAGATGCCAGCTACCCTCTCGGGTCACCAGCAGCATCTCGAACGAGTCGTCGGCGCGCCCTGGGTAGTTCAGGTGCTTGACCAACACCACTTGCGGCCCGCGCTCCAGCAACCCGCGGGCCATGACCACGCAGTCCTCCAGCGATTGCGCCCTGCGCCCGCAGAAGCTGTCCAGCTCCAGTTGGTTGGGGCAGACGATGTCGGCCTTGGCCGCCGCCTCCTCGAGCAGGAACTCACTCACCTCGGCCGGCACGATGCAACCTTTCTCGGCGTGGCCCATGACCGGGTCACACAGGTACAGCGCCCTGGGGTTGACCACCTTGATCCGCGCCACGCCGGTGAGAATTGCCCGCCCCTGCTCGGCGCTGCCCAGGTAGCCCGACAACACCGCATCGCAGTGGCCCAGTTCGCCGATGTTGGAAATGCCTTCCACCAACGCAGGAATTTGCGCTGGGGCAAGCACTTCCCCGGCCCACTGTCCATACTGAGTGTGGTTGGAGAACTGCACGGTGTTGAGCGGCCAGACATTGACCCCGACCCGCTGCATGGGAAACACCGCAGCGCTGTTGCCAGCGTGTCCGAAGACCACATGGGACTGAATGGCGAGCAGGTGCGGCGTTCGTTTCATGCAGGGCGCTTCCGAAACTGTGTGGATAAGTGTGCGGCCCGCAGTATGAACCCGAATGCCATCTGTACGACAGGCCAGAGACGCAGTTAAGCTGGCTCTACCTGTCTGGAGCTTACGCAAATGCTGACCCTGGAAAACCTCTTCGTGCTGATGCTGGTGGCGACCGCCGGTGCCTGGTTGTGGCACAACCATGGCCTGCGCGAAAAGGCCCTGGCGCGGGTCAAGCAGCATTGCACAAAGCTCGACCTGGAACTGCTCGACGACGCCGTGGCGCTCAAACGCATCGCCTTCGTGCGTGATGCCAACGGCCGCAAGCGCCTGGCACGCATCTACAACTTCGAGTTCACCGTCACCGGTGAGCAGCGCCACCCCGGCACCGTCACCCAGTTCGGCGCCCACACCATGCAGATCGAATTGGCCCCCTACCCCTTCGAAATCAAGACGCCGCCGCGCACCGACAACGTCATCGAGATGCAGCAGTGGCGCCAGGAGCACAACCGCTGGCGCAACTGATCACTCGATCAGGCGACACGCCGCCAGTGCATGCTGCAGCGCCACCAGTGGCTGTGGCGTGGTGAAGATCAGTTCCAACCGCGAATCCTTGCGCCATTCACTGGGCTGCCACGTCGCACTTTCCCCATCCAGGCCGTTGAACGACAGCCAGCCGTCCTTGCTGTGGATAACCCCCTTGGCCCGCCGCCATGGCTGGGCTTGCAAAAAGTCCCGCAGCCGCACTGCATCGAAGCGCTGCGCTGGGTGCCAGCGCCAGCCGACGCTCCAACCGCCTTCACCCTGCTGTGCCTGACAAATCGGTACCGTTGGATCTGTCCACAGGTCGGCCATCGGCGCAGCCGAATTGTCCACAGCCAACCTCGCCAAGGCTCCCCCAGCCTCACCAACAGTAGAAAAACCCGGGAGCCGTTCCAGCGGCAATGAGCCGTGATCAGTCCAGAAGCTCGGCAAGGCGGGGAGCTGGGCAGTTATCAACAGGCGCTGGGTGTCATCCACAGCCGCCGACTTGTTGAGCACCAGCAACGCAGACGCCATCAAGGCAGCTTGCTGCGCCTCGGGCAACGGTTGGCCCAACGCCAGCGCCTGGGCATCCAGCACCATGAGCATAGGCTGCACCGCCAGCACACCGGTCCATGGCGCCTGTTCCAACTGCTGCAACAATTGCCGGGGATGCCCGAGCCCGGAGGGTTCGATGAACAACCGGTGCGGGCGGGCCTTACGCAGCAATCGACCGAGGCCGACCTGAAACGGCATACCGTTGACGCAACACAAGCAGCCTCCCGCCACCTCGCCAATGGCAATGCCATCGTCGTCGCAGGCCAGCAATGCCGCATCCAGGCCAATCTGCCCGAACTCGTTGACCAAGACAGCCCAACGCTCGTTGCCCGGGCGTTGCGCCAACAGCTGGCGGATCAGGCTGGTCTTGCCGGCGCCCAGCGGGCCCGCGATCACGTGGGTGGGAATGTTCTGCAGCATGGTTGTGTGCCTGGTCTGAAGTGGCTCAAGTCTACCGCGCGTGGGCGCCGGCATGCTCCGGGATCGAGACAAACGCCCGCCAGCTCACTGAAGCCGGTATTCAGGCCAACCAATCCAAGCTCAGCAACAAGCGCCGCTCACCAGGCCCAGTCAGCGGTGAACGATGGACCAGCCCCGCCCCCTCGTTACCCAGCCATTTTTCGCCTTTGAGCACAGCCACCTCGCCAGCCACAAGCCGCCGCACCTTATCCACAGGCGGCTGCTCAGGCTGCATTCGCGCACGCTCGATCGCCCCTTCCTCCACCCACTCACTGCCGGCCCCCGCGTAGGTGGTCAACAGCCGCAGCGGCACATGGTCGACATGAAAGCGCGGGCACATCGCACCGTCCAGCACACGCAAGCGCAAGCCAACCCGCCGAGCCCCCAACAGGCAGGTGAAAGCCGCCACCAACCAGGAAACATCAGCAACGAAACCTTCGTAGCCATACAGGTCAGCCGCTTCCCTGAGCAAGCCGTTGAGCTCGGGTGCCCGCTGCTCATCCACCTCGATCACCCGCTCGTCCGTCAGCATCTGCCCCAGGCTAAGCACCAGCGCAGCAAAGTCTTCCACCTGCGCCGGCAACTGCCGCTGCCACACCGCCAGATTGACGCCATCGTGCAGGATATCGGTCAATGCCTGTGGCGTCGGCCCGAACACCTGGCAGATATCCACAACCCGCCGCGTCGGCATCATGCCGCCTCCCCCTCGACCCAAGGGCCGAAAGGGTCCGGCAAACGCAGCCAGGCCTCGGGTCCCTGCGCAATCTCTTCATCACTCAACAAACAGGCATCCAGTGCTGTGGATAACTGTGCGAAGTCGATGTTCTGCCCGATGAATACCAGCTCTTGCCGGCAATCACCGGTTTCCGCCGACCACTGTTTGAGGATCGCCGCAGTGTTCTCCTCATCCTGCGGCCACTGCTCGCGCGGCACAAAACGCCACCAGCGCCCCGCCAGGCCATGGCGCATCATGCCCCCGGCCTGCGACCAACTGCCGGCCTCCTGGTACTTGCTGGCCAGCCAGAAGAAGCCCTTGGAACGCAGCAGGCGCCCGTTGCGCCACGGTGTGTGGATAAAGTCGAAAAAGCGTTGTGGATGAAAGGGTCGGCGCGCCTGCCAGGTGGTCGTGGCGATACCGTACTCCTCGGTTTCCGGCACGTGTTCGCCGCGCAGTTCCTGCAGCCAGCCCGGCGCCTGGGCTGCCTGGTCAAAGTCGAACAGCCCGGTGTCGAGGATGCGTGACAGGGCAACCTGGCCCATCACCATCGGCACGATCTGCGCACGGGCGTTGAGGCTGCGCAGAATGGCGATCAACTCTTCACGCTGATGCTGGCTGATCAGGTCGATCTTGCTCAACAGCAGCACATCGGCGAACTCCACCTGCTCGATCAGCAGATCGCTGATCGAGCGCTCGTCCTCTTCACCCAGCGTTTCGCCGCGGCTGGCGAGGCTGTCGGCTGCCTGGTAGTCACGCAGGAAGTTCAGGCCATCGACCACCGTCACCATGGTGTCCAGCCGCGCCATGTCCGACAGGCTGCGGCCCTGCTCATCACGGAAGGTAAACGTCTCGGCCACCGGCAGCGGCTCGGAGATACCGGTGGACTCGATCAGCAGGTAATCGAAACGGCCCTCCCGTGCCAGCCGAGCGACCTCTTCCAGCAGGTCTTCGCGCAGGGTGCAGCAGATGCAACCATTGCTCATTTCCACCAGCTTTTCTTCGGCACGGTTGAGGCTGACATTGCGCTGCACTTCACTGGCGTCGATGTTGATTTCGCTCATGTCGTTGACGATCACGGCGACACGCAAACCGTCGCGGTTACGCAGGATGTGGTTGAGCAGTGTGCTCTTGCCGGCCCCCAGAAAGCCGGACAGCACGGTGACAGGAAGACGGTTGGGCATGACGGACCTCATCGGGCGGGCGCATTCGAAGCGATGCATTGCGCGATGTTATAGTATAACAATACAATTTCGCCAAGCCGTATCGCCCGAACGGTCGCCAGGAGAACACTCGTCATGAAATTGCCCTGCCTCGCGGCGTTGCTGCTGGCCGCCCTGCCAGTGCCACTGCTGGCCATGCCCCGCACCGATCTGGCGCTGTGCACGCGCAGCGCAACGTTGCTCGCCTGCCAGGACAGCAAAGGCAACTACTACAGCGTGCGCACCGAAGGCAGCAGCTTTTACCTGCGTGGCTATGAAGTGGCGAGCAAGCGCCTGTGGGCACAGACCAACAGCCGCTACGGGGCACTGACCTTCTTTACCGGGCTGGCCAGCGATGGCGAGGCCTGGGTCGGCTATAGCCGGCGCATCGGCTGGACCACCATCAACCGCGTCTCCAGTTCCAGCGGCCAACGTTTCAACCTGCATTGCAGCCTCATCGGCGGCTGCCGATGAACACCACCCAACCCAGGACTACGCCATGACCAGCCTCAACCTCCCCGACGTCGCCGCACAGAGCAGCCAACAGGCCATGCCGCTGGACTGGGTCGGCATGTGTGGCATCGCCTTACCGCTGCTCCTGGACGGGCAAAGCGTGACAGCCTATGCCGACGCCGGCGTGAACCTGGGCGATGGCGCCTCTCGCGGCATTCATATGTCGCGCCTGTACCTGGCGCTGGAGGCACTGGAGCACCAGCCTCTGTCACCAGCACTGCTGTTGCAAACGCTCGAACGCTTCCTGGCCAGCCACACCGGGTTGTCCAACAGTGCTTATCTGCGGCTGAGTTTCGACCACCTGCTCAAGCGTGCCGCCCTGGTCAGCCCGCTGGCGGGCTGGAAGCGCTATCCGGTTAGCCTCGATGCCAAGCTGGAAAATGAAATGTTCCACGTGGAACTATCGGTGCACATTCCCTACTCCTCGACTTGCCCATGCTCTGCGGCGCTCGCCAGGCAATTGATCCAGGAACGCTTCGACGAGGAATTCGCTGACCAGCCACTGAACCGAGACCGCATCCGCCAATGGCTTGGCAGCAGTGAAGGCATCGTTGCAACACCGCATAGCCAGCGGAGCACGGCCAAGCTTCAGGTGCGGCTTTCGGGGCGTGAGCTGCAACTGTCGGACCTGATCGACAAGGCGGAGGCGGCTTTGGGCACCGCGGTGCAGACAGCCGTGAAACGTGCCGATGAACAGGCCTTCGCCTTGGCCAACGGCCAGAACCTGATGTTCTGCGAGGATGCTGCCCGGCGCCTGCACGTGGCGTTGCGCCAGTTGGCTTGGGTGGAAGGGTTCAATCTGCGCGTGGAACATGCAGAGAGCCTGCATGCCCACGATGCGGTGGCCGTCAGCCGATACCGCTGGTGAAGCGAAGATATCGCGGTCAAGCCCCCGTCAGCTGCGCGGCTTGACCGTTCCACAGTCACTGCCCAGCCATACCGCCCGGGTATCCATGCTGCCCTGTTGCTGCACACCGGAGGCATTGAAGGTGCCGTTCACCTTGGTCAGGAACTCCTTGTCACTGAGGAACGTGGCCTGCCCTTGCCCCTGGGCTTTCGGGCAGCTGAACTGGAACTTCCAGACATTGCCCGTGCGATCGGTAATCTTCTGGGTGCAGCCGGACTGCGGGTCTTGCAGGGGAATGTCATTGGTCTGCACCTGCTCCGGGGTCAGGCACGAACGCACACCCTTGCCACCGACGCTGATGCCTTGCTTGGCCAACACCCCCTCCATCATCGCCCGCTGCTCCGGCGGCAGGTTCTTCAGTTGGCCGAGCATGAACTGCATATCGGGCAGCGGTTTGCCATCCACTTGCATGTTGCTGGTGGTCAGTTCCCACAAGCCGGGTTGCAGCATCTGCGCGTGAACCAACGGGCTACCCAGGCCCACGACCAGGGCAAGCAGTGGCAGACGAATATTCATGGATCGAAGCTCCTCGTAATACCGGCTCTGGCCGGACTGTGCCGTTAGACGTCATTTTCCCTTACAGGTTGCAGCGCCCCCCACGAACGTGGTCTGTTAGCGGCAGTGCTCTCTGAAAGCAGGATGCGTATGGATTACCACAGCCCCTACTTCTTCGGTTACGTGCTCGGCCTGATTCACCTGCTCGGCATCATCGCGGCGCTGCACGCGGTGTTCACCGTCCGTACCGCCCAGGGTGCGATCGCCTGGGCTATGCCGTTGTTCTTCATCCCCTACTTCGCACTCATCCCCTACCTCATCTTTGGCGCCCGCTCGTTCTATGCCTATATCCAGGCCCGCCGCCAGGCCAACCAGGAGATGCATGTGGCCATGGCCAACCTCAACTGGCGCCCTTGGGTGGAAGAGGCACTGACTGCGCGAGAGTCCGACAGCTATGCCGCCCTGCGCGCCATGCCCAAGCTGGGGCGCATGCCATGCCTGGCCAACAACGAAGTGAAGCTGCTGATCGACGGCGCCGCCACCTTCCGGGCGATCTTCGCCGCCATCGACAATGCCCGTGACACGGTGCTGGTGCAGTTCTTCATCATCCATGACGACACACTCGGCCGGCAGCTCCAGCAACTGCTGCTGCGCAAGGCCGCCGAAGGCGTGCGGGTGTTCGTGCTCTATGACCGTGTCGGCAGCCATGCGCTACCCGCCAGCTACAGCCAGGTGCTGCGCGACGGGGGCGTGCAGATCCAGGCATTTGCCACACGCCGTGGCCTGTTCAACCGATTCCAGGTCAACTTCCGCAATCACCGCAAGATCGTGGTGGTGGATGGGCTGCTGGGCTTTCTCGGCGGGCATAACGTGGGCGACGAATACCTGGGTGGCCACCCTCGCCTGTCACCCTGGCGCGACACCCATGTGCAGGTCAGCGGCCCGGTACTGGCCTGCCTGCAAGAGTCGTTCGCCGAGGACTGGTTCTGGGCCACGCGCCAACTGCCGCCGCTGATCCTCCCCGATGCCTACCCCGAAGATGGTGTGCTGTGCCAAGCGCTCGCCAGCGGCCCGGCCGACCCGCAGGAAACCTGCGCCTTGTTCTTCCTCGAGGCGATTCACTCGGCTACCCGCCGCGTATGGATCACCAGCCCCTACTTCATCCCCGACGAAGCGATCTTCGCCGCCCTGCGCCTGGCGGTGCTGCGTGGTGTTGATGTACGCATCCTCATCCCCTCGCGCCCCGACCACCGCATCGTCTATGCGGCCTCCAGCCTGTTCGCCTTCGAAGCGGTTCGTGCAGGGGTGCGGATGTTCCGCTACCAGCCAGGGTTCCTGCACCAGAAGGTGGTACTGGTGGACGATGAGATCAGCGCCATCGGCAGCGCCAACCTCGACAACCGCTCGTTCCGCCTGAACTTCGAGATCACCTTGCTGACCGTGGACCGTGCCTTCGCCGACCAGGTCGAACAGATGCTCGAGCGGGATTTCGATCAGGCCAGGGAGATCACTGCGGAAGACAGCCGGGACACGCATCGCCTGCAACAACTGGGGATGCGCATCGCGCGGCTGATTTCACCGATCCTGTAGCGCGGCGGCGTGCCGCACACCTATCCGCGATAGAGGTCCTCACGCGTCCAGGGCAGGTCATGGTGGCCATCGGCGTAAGGTTTCACGGCAAGAATCTGGTGCAGGTTGATCCAGCCCTTGGTGAAGGCATAGGCACAGCCGGCCAGGTAAAGGCGCCAGATGCGCAGGGTCTTTTCCGGCACCAGCGCGGCAGCGCGGTGCAGCTGGTTCTCCAGGTTCTCGCTCCAGTGGTTGAGGGTCTTGGCGTAGTGCAGGCGCAGGCTCTCCACGTCCACCACCTCGAGCCCGGCCTCGCAGATGCGCGCGGTGATCATCGAGATATGCGGCAACTCGCCGTGTGGGAACACATAGCGGTCGATGAAATCACCCGCGCCACGACCGACCGGGCGACCGTCCACATGCTTGGCGGTGATGCCATGGTTCATCACCAGGCCACCCTCGCGCACCGCGCCAAACAATTTGCGGCAGTAGAGCTCGAGGTTGGCATGGCCGACGTGCTCGAACATGCCGACACTGACCACCTTGTCGAATCGGCCGTCCTGGGGCAGGTCGCGGTAGTCGAGGATCTGCAGCTCGACCTTGTCGCCCAGCCCCTCCTCCATGACCCGCTGCCGGCCCAGCTTGAGCTGCTCCTTGCTCAGGGTGATGCCGAACACCTTGGCGCCATATTCACGGGCGGCGAAACGCGCCAGCCCACCCCAGCCGCAGCCGACATCCAGCAGGTGGTCGCCCGCCTGCAAACGCAGCTTGCGGCACAGGTGGTCGAACTTGTCCTGCTGGGCCTGGGCCAGGGTGTTGTCCGGCTCTTTGAAATAGGCGCACGAGTAGACCATGTCCGGGTCCAGCCACAACTGGTAGAAGTCGTTGGACAGGTCGTAGTGATAGGAGATGGCTTCGGCGTCGGTGTCTTTATCGTGAGCGGTACGCTGGGGCAGTACGTCGTCTTCATCGCTGAGCAGCGCGTCGCCGAGCTCGTCGCACACCCGGATCACTTCACCGATATCGCCTTCGAGCTCCAGCTGGCCTTCGACGAAGGCCGACCCCAGTGCTTCGAGGTTTGGGTGGGTAAGCTGGTTGATCAGCTGGGGATCCTTGACCACGATCGTGACCTGCGGGCTCGGCCCCAGATCGAACTGATTGCCGTCCCACAGCTTGATGCGCAAAGGTATGTCCAGGCTCTGCAATACCGGTGGAAGTTGCGCAAGCATTCATGACCCTCCCTTTCATCTGTACGGGACGCCACGCCTAAACCTGTGGACGTCACCGCATGAGGGTAGTTCATTCGTGCGAAGTTTCCGTTAAGCACGACCATGGTCTAGAACTATCTGACGCGGTTAGCACAGCGGATTGTATACAATCTGCTGCGCGCAGACTAACCTTATGCCCCTCTTCGCTTCCCCCACCCTTGGAGTGACAAACCCATGAAATCCTATGACGTGGTGATCATCGGCGGCGGCCCCGGCGGCTATAACGCGGCGATCCGGGCTGGCCAGCTGGGCATGAGCGTAGCTTGTGTCGAAGGCCGTTCGACCCTCGGTGGCACCTGCCTGAACGTCGGCTGCATGCCATCCAAGGCGCTGCTGCATGCCTCCGAGCTGTTCGAGGCGGCCAGCGGTGACGAGTTCGCGCACCTGGGCATCGAGGTCAAGCCGAGCCTGAACCTGGCGCAGATGATGAAGCAGAAGGACGAAAGCGTGACCGGCCTGACCAAGGGCATCGAGTACCTGTTCCGCAAGAACAAGGTCGACTGGGTCAAGGGCTGGGGCCGCCTGGACGGCGTCGGCAAGGTGGTGGTCAAGGCCGAGGACGGCAGCGAGAGCACCTTGCAGGCCAAGGACATTGTCATCGCCACCGGCTCCGAACCTACCCCGCTGCCGGGCGTGACCATCGACAACCAGCGCATCATCGACTCCACCGGTGCCCTGGCGCTGCCCCAGGTGCCCAAGCACCTGGTCGTCATCGGCGCCGGCGTGATCGGCCTGGAGCTGGGTTCGGTATGGCGCCGCCTGGGTGCCGAGGTGACGGTGATCGAGTACCTGGACCGTATCTGCCCGGGCACCGACGAAGAAACTGCCAAGACCCTGCAGAAGGCCCTGGCCAAGCAAGGCATGGCCTTCAAGCTCGGCAGCAAGGTCACTCAAGCCACGGCCTCGGCCGATGGCGTGAGCCTGACGCTTGAGCCGGCCGCTGGTGGCGAGGCGCAAACCCTGCAAGCCGACTACGTGCTGGTGGCCATCGGCCGTCGTCCGTACACCCAGGGCCTGAACCTGGAAAGCGTGGGGCTGGAAACCGACAAGCGCGGCATGCTCGCCAACGACCACCACCGCAGTGCAGTGCCGGGCATCTGGGTGATTGGTGATGTCACCTCCGGCCCGATGCTGGCGCACAAGGCCGAAGACGAAGCAGTGGCCTGCATCGAGCGCATCCACGGCAAGCCGCACGAAGTGAACTACAACCTGATCCCGGGCGTCATCTATACCCGTCCAGAGCTGGCCAGCGTCGGCAAGACCGAAGAGCAGCTGAAGGCCGAAGGCCGCGCCTACAAAGTCGGCAAGTTCCCCTTCACCGCCAACAGCCGCGCCAAGATCAACCATGAGACCGAAGGCTTCGCCAAGGTGCTCGCCGACGCCAACACCGACGAGGTACTGGGTGTGCACCTGGTGGGGCCAAGCGTCAGCGAGATGATTGGCGAGTTCTGCGTGGCCATGGAGTTCTCGGCCTCGGCCGAAGACATCGCCCTCACCTGCCACCCGCACCCGACCCGCTCCGAGGCCCTGCGCCAGGCGGCGATGAATGTGGATGGGATGGCGATGCAGATCTGATCTCACAGGGGCTGCTACGCAGCCCTTTCCGGCCGGTCCGGCGCCCCGGCAAGGCCGCTCCTACAGAGAAATAGGTCTTCTGTAGGAGCGGCCTTGTGCCGCGAAAGGGTCGCGCAGCGACCCCGGCACTCTATCAGCCGTGCGCGACTTTTTTGTCCACACCCTCTTCGAACCGCGACGCCAGGAATGGCGTGATATCCAGCGGCAACGCCTCGTTGTGGACAACCTTGTCCAGCAGCACTCCGGTAATTGCCGAGGTGAGGATGCCAGTACGGAAATGTCCACAGGCATTGAAATACCCCTCGACATTATCCACAGGCCCGAGGATCGGCAGCTCATCCGGCGACCCCGGACGTAGCCCGGCCCAGGTGCGCTTGAGGTTGACCTGCGCCAGCTCCGGCACGCAACGGATCGCGCCCTGCACCAGCCCACTGATCTCCGGGAAGGTGTTGCTCACATCGAAGCCCTTCTCTTCCGTGGTACTGCCGATCAGGATCTCGCCGTTGTCTTTCTGCGCCATGTAGCAATCGCTGGTGGTGATGCAGCCGTCGAGCAGCTTGGGCAGACGCTCGGTCAGCACGATCTGGCCCTTGACCGGCTTGACCGGGATACTCTGCCCGGTCGCCCACTCGCTCAACTCGGCCGCCCAGGCGCCAGCGGCGTTGATCAACGTACCGCAATGGAATTCGCCCGCTTCGGCGGTGCGCACCCCCTTGATGCGCGAACCTTCGTGCAGCACGCCGGTGATGTTCACGTTCGGGTACAGGTCGACGCCGTTCTGCCGCGCCGCCTCCATGAACGCATCGCCCAGGCGGAACGGGCTGACCTGATGATCGCAGAGAAACTCCAGCGCGCCATGGGCCTTGAGCGTCACCGCCGGCTCCGAGGCGCGCAGCGCATCGCGGTCGAGCCAGCGCACCTGGTCGGCCAGGTGTGGGATCTGTTTGACGATGTGCTCGGCGTACAGCTGGTCTTCTTCATCCTGGATGATGTACTTGAGCCCGGTGTGCTCGAACTTGAAATCCATGCCGTGGCGCTCGATCAGCTCCTGGTGCAGCTGTGGATAAAGCGCGTTGGACTGCAAGGCGAAGTCGAAGAAGCATTCGGGCAGGATGTGCGGCGTGCTCGAATCGACCACCACCGCCGCGCCATTGGCCTCGCGCTTGCTGAGCGAGGACATCATGCGAAAGAAGATCACCCCGCAGCCCAGCCCCACCGACTCGCCGATGGCCCACAGGCCGCCGGCCGAGGCGCGCGTGGCGTTGCCCGGGCGCTTGCAGTCGATCAGGGCGATCTTGAGGTTGTTGCGCTTGGACAGCTGGTAGGCGCAGGACGCGCCGATCACGCCACCGCCGGCAATGATGATGTCGTAGTGCTTGGTCATGTTCAGGCCTCCGTGCCCAGGTGGGCGAATGCGGAAAACGGGATCGGGTCCACCGGGAAGCGCGGGCGCAGCCAGCCCACGTCCTGGCGCCCGGTGGCATCGCGCAGGCGATCGCTGCAGTAGCCGACGCACATGCGGCCCTGGCAGTCGCCCATGCTCACCCGGGTGCGCATCTTCAGGCTGGCCATGTCTTCGACGCCCTGCTCCAGGGCCAGGTCGATCTGCTCACGGGTGACGTGCTCGCAACGGCAGATCACCGTGTCGGCCTGCGGCAGTTCGACCTGCGCCGCGCCGCGTGCGGTGTAGCGCTCCACCCCGGCGCGGAAGCGCTTGATCGCTGCCAGCTTGCCCAGGTACAGCTCGCGCCGTTCGATGGCTTGCTCGTGGTTGAGCTTGCCCATCTGCAGCAGCATCGACACTGCGGCGATACGCCCGGTCAGCATCGCCGCCTCGCCACCGCGAATACCCGCCATGTCGCCGGCCAGGTGCACGCTCGCACGGCTGCTCTGCTGCCATACATTGCACTCGGCGCGCAGGTAGCCGTCCTCGCTGAAACCGTGCTCAAGCCCCAGTTGCTGGCTGAGCTGGGTACGTGGGATGAAGCCGTAGCCCACCGCCAGGGTGCGCACTTGCTCGCGCTGGACACGGGTCATGTCCGGCTTCCAGTCCTGGGTATAGGGGGCGACGCTGACTTCTTGCAGTTCACCTTCGCCGGTGGCGCCGACCACCCCCCAGCCATAGTGCATGGGGATGCCATTGAGCTTCATGTAGGCGAGCATACTCAGGCCATCGAGGAACAACTGTGGCTTGTTCATCAGCGCCAGGCTTTGCTTGGCGATGCGGTTGAACGCGCAGGCTTCATATACTCCGGCAACCTTGGCCCCGGCGGCGTGCAGCTGGCAGGCCACCAGCGGCAACAAAGGCCCGGTGCCGGCGATCAGGGTGCTGCCCAGCGGCTTGACCACGCCGCTCTTGATCTGCAACTGCAAACCGCCCAGCATGATCACCCCCGGCAGGGTCCAGCCAGGGAACGGCACGTTGCGCTCGTGGCAGCCTGCAGCCAGCAACAGGTGTGAGTAGTCGATTTCGTGGAGCTGCTCATCTGCATCGAGCACCATCAGGCGCTGGTCATCGCCACCTACCACCCGGTGGCCCAGGCGCAGGTCGATATGCTCGGCACTGGCGGCGAAATCCTCGTGCAGCGTGTTCAGGGCCTTGGCATAGCGCGGCCCGAGATAACCGAGGTCGACCCCAGCACGCAGCGGGCCGCGATAAACGACACCGCCCGGGCGCGAGGCTTCATCGAACATCAGGCAGTCGACGCCGTGCTCGGCCAGCTCGATGGCCGCGCCCATGCCCGCCGAGCCGGCCCCGACGATTACCGGACGCAGGCTCATGGGCGGCCCTCCGCTTGTACCCGGTTCACTTCGGTTTCGATGCGCATGCCGGGCTGGACCACGGTCTGGCAGGCTCGGCGCTTGGGCCGGCCATCGATCTGCACCAGGCAACAGTGGCACACGCCCATGCCGCAGAAGGCACCGCTGAGCTGGTCATGGTCATTGCGCGCCAGCTGGCGCAGGCCAATGGCGTTGAGCACACTGAGGACGGTCTCCCCGGCACTGGCCACGGCGGGCAGGCCATTGACCAACAGGGTCATTTCAGCGCCTTCCAATGGCTGGATATCGTGCTTTCGTTGCAAGGTTTGCATTTATTGTCGTCCTTGATGACTGATGGGTCGCAGGACGTTAGGGCAAACACCAAGGGAAAACATTGATCCATGCCTGATTGAGGCGACAGAAAATTCCTGTAATGGCAGGCGTGCAATCGAGGTCTCAAAACCTGACGATCAGGTCGAGCAGTTCAGCTTGGCGGGATACAGGTCTATGTAGAACAACGTTCCATCATCGTCGCCAACGTACTGATGCCATTGCCGGAAACCGAACCTGCGCATCGCATCGAGCACCTTCGGCTCCTTGCAAGCCAGCGCCTCCAGCTTCACCTGTGCTCGGTCCTGCATCTTCGCCCTGCGCTCCCACGGCAGGCTGCTGGACGCCAGATCGACTCGGTAGCGATAGACGAAGGTGTCGCCGTAGATGAGTTCGATCTTCTTGAGCGTGGTCACTGCATCGACCTGCCTGGGTAGCAGGCTGTTCATCTGCAACAGGTCTTCGACAAACTGCGCCTGCTGAACAGCCCTGCGCTCTTGGGCCATGAGCGAGAAGTAGCGCCCGAGCAGCAGGATCACCAGTGTTGCGCCAATCGAAAAGTAGAACTTGCGCATACTGCGCGGCCTTTTCGGGGCCAGTTTCATCAACATGCGTTATCTCATCCTGAGAATGAAAAAGCCCCTGGCGGACCAAGGGCTGGCTATGAATGGTAATTGAGAATTAAAACTGTCGCAAAGGGCTGAAATGCAGATCTACGCATGTGCGCTAGAGAATTAAAACTGTCGCAACCAGCACTGACGAGGCTTTGATCTGTTTTTTAACGCAGCTCTTGCCCTGACGGTGACGTCCACGTCGTAAGCAGAAACATTGCCATGGAGCCAACTAGGTTTACGGCCAGTTCGGCGTGCCAGGGTGATGCCGTCGCATCATTTTTACCCTTTCCGTGCGCATCGCTGAGGCGATTTTTCAACAATGATGTGTGAAACAAAAACTGAAATGTGATCGTGCCACTGACCGACATAACTATGCCTGATTAACAGCACTCCATTCCTAAGCGCCGTATCGCTTGGCCGAAAGAAGCCATACGAGAATTTCGACCACAATAGGGTTCAACAAGCCATATCACACTATAGGAAGAGAGGCTTTTAGGAATCGCCTGATGTCCGTCGGTGGGCACCGCGCTTACGTTACCGTGCCCTTTGGCCCCTACGTATAGCCCTCTTCATGAAGCATTTAAAACTTCAGTACCCGCTGCTCACCCTCGTCTCGGCAACATTGCTGACGTGCGCCCCGCAGGCCATGGCCGGCAGCTGCACATTCCGTGCTGGTTCGAGCACAGAAACCCTTAACTTCGGCGCCAGCCTGGCCAACACCAGCCTAACGATTCCTGCTGACACACCCAATGGAACGGTGGTCTACCAAGACACCCTGCAAAGCACCGGGCACGGCTGGGGGTGCACGCTGCCTTCACAATTCGGTGTGCTGCTCGATCCTAGGCTGGGCAGCGTCTCCAGCGTGGTAAGTATCTTCCCCTTGGGCAAGTCCGGGCTGTCGTACCGCATCTGGATAGACGCGCTGAATCGCTACCAGCAGTCGTTGCTCACCATCGTGCCGAGCGCCTACTGGGGCTTCTCGCCCGGCAGTATGCGCTTGGAAATCGTCAAGAGCGGCGAACTGACATCGCAGGTCAAGGTCGATGCAGGCGCCCTGGGCGCCTTGCAAGACGATGATCTGATCCTGACAAAATTCAATCTAAGCAACCCCATCGTGTTGAATGCCGCTTCGTGCCAGACGCCGTCCGTGCCGGTGGCCATGGGTGATGACTATAAACTCCATGAGTTTCGCGACGCTGGCCCCACACCTCGAAAGGTGCCGTTCAACATTGGCTTGAACCAGTGCCAGACCGGTATCAAGAAAGTCACTTACTCGCTCAAAGCCAACACCCCGGTCATCGACGCCGCAAAAGGCATCGTCGCGCTCAACGACAGTTCCACCGCGAAAGGCGTCGGCCTGCAGTTGCTCAATGATGCTGGGCAACCGATCGCTCTGGATGCGACTTACCCATTTGATGCGTTCACAACCACTGGCACCGACTTCAAGATTCCCTTGTCAGCTTCGTACTACCGTCTGACGACAGAGGAGCTCAAGGCCGGCAGCGCCAACACCGAAGTCACCTTCATCGTTAACTACCTGTAACCAATCTAAGGATCGTCTGATTTTCCCGGTATCCGGCCGTCCCTACATTGCCGGGATGAGATTAAAGAACTACCTCCATCAGATCAGCCCCGTCCTGTCCACGCCCCATGCCGCGCGTCGCCTGTTGCGCATTTTTGCTGTCGTACTGCTGATGGGCATACTCGGCGGCGTGTACAGCTTCCTGCTGTCTCACTTCAACAACGAAGTCTCCCAACGTCGCAGCTACATGAGCAGCGCCATCGCCGAAGCGCACACCTTTTTTACATCCCGCGAAGCACTGCTCGAAAGCCTGAGCCTGTCGGCCACGCGCAAGGTCGAAATCGAGGCTCCGGTCTCCGATGAAGAAATACGCCTGCTGCTGGGGCATACGCCGGGCCCACAATGGAGTATCTGGCTGACCCGGCGCATGCGCGATTACCTCACGGCCAGGCAATTGAACCTGATCTACGTCAGCAGCGATTCACAGGCCCAAGTCTTGCGCCTGTTTAACGCAACGCCGGTGGTCGGTGACGTTTCCCAGGCCATGCTGGATCAACTGCAAGCCCTCAAACATCACAACACCGGCGCCCTGCAAGAACTCTGGCTTACCCACGCCGTTGACGGGCACTCGCAGTTGTACATTTTCATTCGGCTGGACGAGCGCGACATTGACTCCGGCTGGCTCGGCCTGGAAATGGACGACCGTGAAGTCTCCAGCGCCTTGAGCGACCACAGTGCAGGCGAGTTCACCATGTTCAACGCCCAGGGCAGAGCACTTTTCAGCAACAGTCTGAAACCGCCGCCCGGACAGGATCTGCCGCTCCTGCGGCAACAGGACTTTTTCGGTTTTGTTGGAACCGGCTGGTGGCCCGAGCAACTGGTGCTGCGCAAGCAACTGAAATCATCGGACTGGCAACTCACCTACTCCATCGATTTGCTGGAGGTGCTGTCGGCGCTGTGGCCACAAATGCTTGGGGCGCTGCTGTTCTGCTTGATGAGTAGCGGCCTGGTATGCGTGCTGACCCGGCGCCTGGAACACCGCTTCATCAACCCGGCGATTCATCGGATCCAGGCATTGGTGGAGAGCGAATTGTTCAGCCGCGACGTGATCCAGACCGCCCCGGTGGCGCTCTGCGTACTGCGACGTACCGATGGCCAGGTGGTGCTGGAAAACACCCTTGCCCGCCAATGGCTGGGCGAATGCCGCGCGCAACTAGGTACCGGATGGATCCGCGACGCCTTCGACGCTACAGAGCCGTTCCTGACAGATGACTTTGAGACCGCCGATGGTCGCCACCTTTACCTGAGTTGTGCGCCCACCCGCTACAAAGGCGAGGACGTGCTGCTGTGCGCATTCAGCGACATCAGTGCACGACGACAAATCGAAGAGGCGCTGGAGCAGGCCCGCCGATCGGCAGACGCCGCCAATGATGCCAAGACCTTGTTCCTCGCGACCATGAGCCACGAAATCCGTACACCGCTCTACGGCGTGCTCGGTACGCTGGAATTGCTTGCACGCACGCAACTGGATAGTCGACAGAAGAGTTACCTGCAAGCCATCGAGGGCTCGTCCGCCACGCTGCTGCAACTGATCTGCGACGTGCTGGATGTGTCGAAGATCGAGGCCGGACAACTGGCCCTGGAGTTGAGCGAGTTCTGCCCCATGACCCTGGTGCAAGAGGTAGTGCAGGGTTACGCGGCAGCGGCGCAGAATAAAGGCTTGCAACTGTATGCATGCCTCGACCCACAACTGCCGGATTGCTTGAGGGGGGATGCCAGCCGAGTGCGGCAGATCCTTAACAATCTGTTGAACAACGCGGTCAAGTTCACCGATTCCGGGCGTGTGGTACTGAGGGTCAAACTGCTGCGTCGCGAAGGCGAACGCGTGTGCCTGCAATGGCAAGTCTCGGACACCGGCAAAGGCATCGCCCATGACGAACAGACCTTCATTTTCGAACCGTTCTACCAGTCCGAAGGCAACACCAACGTGGTGGCGGGCACCGGCCTGGGCCTGCCCATTTGCCAGCGGCTAACACACTTGATGAACGGCACCCTGCGAATGGTCAGCGAGGCGGGGTTGGGCAGCAGTTTTGCCCTGAGTGTGCCGCTGGAGCAGCGCCCCAGCAATGTATCGCCTGCAGCCTTGTCAGCCTTGGCACCGGATATCGTTTATGTGGTCTCGCCCATCAGAGAACTGGCCGACAGCATCAGCGGCTGGCTGCGCCGCTGGGGTGCCCGACCGCAGATCGGCGCACCCGACGCCCTGGAAACTGACACGACGGCTGTGATGCTGGAACTCTATCCCACGCTCTTCGAACAACCTTCGAGACCCACATGGCAAGGACTGCGAGTATTGGCCAGCGGCGACGGTGCCCACGAGCCACAGTTCGACGGTGTTGGCTGGAAGGTCAATCTGAACGATCTGGCCGCAATTCAGCTCGCGGTTCGCCTGGCTCAGGGCGGCCCGGTTGCACAGCGCACGGAACCACACGAACCCTACACTGTGCGGCCATTGCGCCTGCATATCCTGGTGGCGGAAGACAACGTAATCAACCAGCTGATCTTGCGCGATCAGCTGGAGGAACTGGGCTGCACAGTGACGTTATCCGGCGATGGCGAGGAAGCGTTGTCGCTCTGGCGTGAGCGTGCGTTCGACATCGTTCTGACTGACGTCAACATGCCCCGACTAAATGGCTACGAACTGGCCAAGACTCTGCGACGTCAGGGCTGCACCCTCCCGATCATCGGCGCCACCGCCAACGCGATGCGCGGTGAGGACGCCCTGTGCCTGGCCGCCGGCATGAATCACTGCCTGGTCAAACCCTTTACGCTACGAGCCTTGTTCGCTGTCCTGGCTCCCTACGCACGAGTTGCTCATGAAGCCCTGTAGCATTTTGATTGTCGAAGACCACCCTTTCCAGCACCTGTACTTGCAGAACCTGTTCAACGAACTGGGCGAATTCAATGTCGTTTGCGCCAGAGACGGCGAAGCAGCACTGGCCTGCCTGAAAAAACGCGACTTCGACTTGGTACTCACCGATCTGCTGATGCCGGGCATGGACGGCGTGCAGTTCATTCAGGGGCTCGCCGCACTACGCTCGCGTCCCGCGCTGGCAATCATGAGTGCGGCCTCACGCCGTATGTTGATGGGCGCCAGCCTAGTGGCAAGCAACCTGCAGGTGAAGGTGATCGGACTGATTTCCAAGCCGGTGAGCACGGCAGCACTGCGCTGCCTGATCGATCAATTGCAGGCGCTGCGTCAGACTGCACCGGCCGAGACCCGCGAGGGCATCGACTGCCAAAGCATTCTGCAGGCGCTGGACAACGGCGAAATGCAAGCCTGGTTCCAGCCCAAGAAAGCCCTGAACAATGGCCGGATCGTAGCCGCCGAAGCACTGGTTCGCTGGATTCATCCCGAGCACGGCACACTGCTGCCCGGCGTATTCCTGCCGGCGCTAATCGCCTGCGGCCTCGAAGAACAATTGTTGTGGCGGGTGCTGGAACAATCGATTGCCGCCCAAATTGTCTGGCGCCAGCAAGGCTATGACATTCCGGTTTCGATCAACCTGCCCACGCACTTGCTCAACAGCCACGACCTGCCCGATCGCATCCTCGCGTTCGTGCTGGCCCATCAAGGTTTGCCGGCACGCATCTGCTTCGAGTTGATGGAGTGCTCGGTACCCGATGACATCAGCAACTTCTACGCCGGTGCCTGCCGCTTACGGATCAAAGGGTTCGAGCTGTCCCAGGACGATTTCGGCAAGGGCTACAGTTCCTACATGAACCTGGTCTCGGCGCCCTTCACCGAATTGAAGATCGACCGCGCACTGGTGCAAGGCTGCAATGCCAACGAGGAGCTGGCCCAGGCCCTGACCAGCATTGTCAGCCTGGGGCGGCAGTTGGGATTGACCGTGGTGGCGGAAGGTGTGGAAACCGCACAAGAACTTGCTCTGTTACGTAAAATCGACTGCACTCAGGTTCAGGGTTTCCTGATCTCTCACGCCGTGTCTTCGAATCAGTTCCAGCAATTGCTGGCCCATGACGGGCCGGCGAATGTTTATTGACCTGCAGGCCGGTGTTGACGAACGTCACTTGCTATCGAGGTCACCGTGTTCAAAGACTTTCCCATCACTGCGATCCAGGCACGCTGATGCCGCATCCCGACACCGTCCTGGAAAAACTTGCCAGCAGCTCATCGCGGCTGAACAAGGGCCTGCTGGTGCTGACCGCCCTTGTATTGCTGTTGCTCGGCATCAGCTACGTAGGGGTGATCCGCATGATTGAACAGCGGCACGATACCTTGCAATTTCATTTCGCCGCGCTGATGGAAAATGTCCGCGAACAGGAGACGTTCCTGCGCGAAATCGCCCTTGAAAGCAGCAAGGACGAGCCGATGCCCACAAGTACGCTGCCAATGCCCTTTCAAAAAGCTCTGCCCGATGAAGGACCGAACATTTATGAAGGTCGTAGCCTGCCGTTTTCGCTTCCCTACAGCCTGAAGATCAATCCGGACAAAATCGCAGTCGATCAATACCCTAGAATCTTCGCGCTCGGCTCTTACCTAGCTGCTTTCTACAGTGCGTTCTGGTCAGCGTCACATTATCAGTCGCCCCAAGTCATCTTGATCAACGGTCCCGACAACTTTGATATGGCCGTGCCCGCCGCCGGGCGTCTGCGTGGTGCGAACGCGATGCAGATCGGCGAGTTGGTCCAGGCAATGACCCAAATGAACAGGCGCATGCGCGAGCACAACTCGCCTGCGCGCGATCCTCAAGTGCATTGGGAACCCTATTCATCCGCCCGAGACAACAAGAACACGCCGACCCTAATGGCCTATGTGCGTATCAACCTGCCCAGGAGCGCGTTGAGCGTCGAAGGCGCCGATACCTGGGTGATACTGGCCTCGCTGCTGAATCTGTCCCAGGTCAATAACATCGAGCGACTGATGCAGTCGTCGATCTACGACAACTTCACCTTGATCACACCCGGTGGTGTAACCCTGACTGGAACCTTGAATCCCGGCCAGACGCTGCACGATGGGGTGAATTTCAACCGTGACGGACTGGTGTTCAAACTGATCACCCCCGGTGAGGACCACTGGACGGCAATCTACGTCATCAGTGTGCAGAGCTTTCTCGATTACGCGCTATGGCCATTGCTGTGCCTGATCGCGCTGGTGCTGACGATTCTTGGCTGCAGTCGCGCCATCAATCGCTGGTACCGAACGCGGGTCATTCTGCCTGCACAGAGCGCACACGCCAGCATCGCCGAAAGCGACGCGTTCAGTCGCACGGTGATCGATACGGCACCGACCGGCCTGTGCGTGATCCGTCGTAGCGACCACCACGTGCTGCTCGAAAACCAGCGTGCCCAACAATGGCATGACAACAGCCAGTTGATGCGTTTGCTCATATCGCGTACCGAGTCCGGCCACGCTGATGTCGAAATTGGCGGGCGTCACTTGCACGTCGCCTTTGTACCTACCCGTTACCAGGGTCAGGACGCCTGGCTGTGTGCGTTGCATGACGTGACCCGGCATGTCGAGGACGCGTTGACACTGGAGGAGGCGCGCCAGGCCGCCGACTCGGCGAATCAGGCCAAGAGCCGGTTCCTCGCCACCATGAGTCATGAGATCCGCACCCCCCTTTATGGCGTGCTGGGCACTCTGGAACTGCTTGAACTGACGCCGCTCGCCCCGCGCCAGCAGGATTACCTGCACACCATCCAGCGATCCTCCGCCACGTTGTTCCAACTGATCAGCGATGTGCTGGATGTATCGAAAATCGAAGCCGGGCAGATGACCCTGGAGCTTCAGGATTTCTGCCCGCTGGAACTGACTGAAGACACCGTGCGCGGCTATAGCGCCTTAGCCCGATCCAAGGGTCTGCAACTCTATGCCTGCATTGACGCGACACTACCGGACCGGGTGCGCGGTGACCCGCTGCGGATTCGCCAGATCCTCAACAACCTGCTGAGCAATGCGATCAAATTCACCGACAATGGCCGCGTCGTACTCAGGGTACGGGTGCTGGACAGCATCAACAGCCGAGTCAACATGCAGTGGCAGGTCAGCGACTCGGGGATGGGGATTTCCCAGGCACAGCAACAACAACTGTTCGCCCCTTTCTATCAGGTCAACAACGCTACCGATCAGGCCGGTGCCGGCCTCGGTCTGGCCATTTGCAGATGGTTGTGCGAATTGATGGCGGGTCAGTTGGACGTGGTCAGCGAACCCGGGCTGGGCAGCAGTTTCACTCTGCAACTCGGGCTGGAGTGCGTGCCCGGCGAGTTGGCCGACTGCCCCGTATTCAGCCCCGGTGCTCCTGCCGTATATGTGCGCGCACAAGTCGCTGAGCAGGCACAACACCTCATGGGCTGGCTCACCCGCTTTGGCCTCGAGTGCAGCCTGGCGAAGGTCGACACGCCAGAGCCATCTGCGCTTCTGGTGGAGTTTCCCCCTCCCTCCCACACCTCACCCTGGCCTGGTACCAGGATCATTGCCACACCGGACGGGCCCACCCCGTCGCAGCGACGCGGTGCCGACCGAGAGGTCAACGCAGACAATGTCCGTGCGATCGCCTGGGCCATCTACACGGCCCGACACGGCACCAGCACCGACAATCATCCGTTGCCGTCGGAAAAGACCCGGTGCTTGAATCTGCAGGTGCTGGTGGCCGAAGACAACGTAATCAATTCGGCCATCATCAAGGAGCAACTGGAGGTGCTGGGCTGCTCGGTGACTGTCGCGGCCAATGGCGAACAGGCCCTGGCGCAGTGGTCTCCCGGACGCTTCGACCTGCTGCTAACCGATGTCAACATGCCGATCATGAACGGTTACCAACTGGCGGCCGCATTGCGCAAACAGGATCCGGCGTTGCCAATCATCGGTGTCACCGCCAACGCCCTGCGCGAAGAAGGCGAACGCTGCGCCGCCGTCGGCATGAATGCCTGGATGGTCAAGCCGCTCAACCTCGCTACCCTGCGCGAGCACCTTGAAAAACACTGCAAAATCGACTTGCCCGCGGCCATCGCCGCGCCGATAAAGCTTTCACCGAAAATGCGCGAACTGTTTGTCACGACTCTGCGCCAGGACGTGTCCGCCACGCTGGCGGCGCTGGATAACGCTGACGCTACGCGTGTAGCCCAGCAACTGCACAGTATGGCGGGTGCACTAGGCGCGGTGCAGGTCGAAGCCATGGCCACGGCATTTGTCGATCTGGAATGCCGCTTGAACGGCATGGCCGTGACCAGCGCTCTGGACCTGGAGGTCCGCCAGAACCTGTCTCGACTGCAAGACTTGCTGGATACCCTTGAATAATTTCATTCTGGAAATTCAACCATGGAAACCTTCAACGTTGTCATCGCCGATGACCATCCCATCGTACTAGTGGGGGTACGTGAGCTGGTTGAGCGTGACAAACGCTTTCGCGTTGTGGGCGAAGCCGTTTGCTCCAGCGAACTGATCAACCTGCTCGAAACCCGGCAGGTAGATCTGGTCATCACCGACTTCAATATGCCTGGCGACTCAATCTATGGCGATGGCTTGAAACTGGTGGAATACCTGACGCGGATTCACCCTACTGTCCGGTTGCTGGTGCTGACCATGATTTCCAACCCCCTGATCCTGACGCGCCTGCAAGAACTTGGAGTGCTAGGCATCATTCAGAAAAATCAGTTGCATAATGAAATCGAAACGGCGCTCATGGCCATTGCCCGGGGCAACCCAGTACGCGGTTACGAACCACCGCCGACTTCAGTAGTGGTCGACGGCGCAGATTTGGACGAACGCTTTACCCGACTGTCACCCAAAGAGCACGAGATATTGCGCTTGTTTGTCTCGGGATTGGGCGTCAGTGAGATCGCACGGGGATTGAACAGAAGTACGAAAACCATCAGCACGCAGAAGATATCGGCCATGCGCAAACTTGAAGTCCATAGCGACCAAGACTTATTGACTTATTGCATAGAGCGCAACCTGTTCAAATAAATATAAAAGTTGAAAAACATTAGGGAGGCTTTAGGAATCGTCTGATTCCTCATTAGAAGTGAGCACTTTATCGTGTTGTTTTACCCCGTCAACATGGTAAACAAAATGAAAAAAATATCTCGCACACTTCTCGCCCTTTCAATCATTGCTGCTGCCGGCACCGCATTGGCAGCCGAGCCGGAGACGCCAACCAAAGCAGGCAGCGGTACCATCAACTTCACTGGCACCATCAACAACGATGCCTGCTCAGTTGAGGGTGCTGGGAAGAACAAAAATATTTCCGTCAACATGGGCGAAGTGTCGATCAAAGACATGGGCACAGCTACCGCACCTAAAGGCAACGGTACGCTGAGCGTCGAGAACTTCGACATGAAGATCAATTGCAACGCCGGCACCAAAGTCGCGATGATCCTTGAACCCACCAAGGGTAATGGATCGGGCATTGAACCCGGCACAAAAGTGTTGCGCCTGATCGACGGCTTGGGAGCTGCAAAAGGCATTGGTATTGCCTTGCTTGACGCCAATGGCGCGGTCATTGACCTGAGCTCGCCAAGCACCGCGAGAATCGAAAACACCCTGCAAGACAGCAACACCACGCTGAAATTCTCCGCGGCTTATGTGACCACCGTCGATCCAAAGCTGGCCGTTGCAGGTCGCGGCGACGCTACCCTGCCGTTCACGCTGCAATACGAATAATCCGCGCGAACACTCAAGCCCGGTGCGGGGTCGATCGGCCCTGCACCCTCATTCAATTGCGCGGTACCCCTTATGTTTTATCGTCTCTCATTGTCCTTTTGCGCTGGGCTTCTGGGCCTGCTCGTTGTCAATCAGGCCATGGCCGGCATTTCCTTGAGCAGCACGCGTCTAGTTTTCGACGGCCAGCATAAGGAAGCCGGTATCACCGTGCGTAATAGCGGTGAAGATGTGTTGATCCAGTCGTGGATCGACACCGATGCCAGCGAAACCGCTGCTGTACCGTTTGCCGTCACGCCGCCACTGGTGCGCGTCAGCGGTGACGAGCAGCAGATCCTACGGGTGATTTACGAAGGCACGGGCATGCCGACCGACCGTGAGTCGGTGGTGTGGCTCAACGTGCAGGAAATCCCCCGGGCTTCCAAAACCAAAAACACATTGCAGCTCGCCGTGCGCCAGCGAATCAAAGTGTTCTTCCGCCCGGTCGGGCTGAAAAACAATGCTTATCTGGCACCGAGCGAATTGACCTGGCGCCTGGCAGAGCACGCCGGCAAGCCCATTCTGCTGGTGAACAACCCGGGGCAGTATCACGTGTCGATTGCCGATATCACCCTGCAGTCCGGCGCAATCAGCGAACACCCTTTTGATTCGATGATGATCGCCCCAGGTGAACAGAAAAAGTTCAGCCTAAAGCAACTTCACAACACCAACACCGCACGCCTGTTATTTAGCAGTATTAATGACTATGGTGCCCAAGACCGTTATGCTGCAAAACTCCCCATAAATGTCGACACTCGCGCCAGCTTGAATAAAGAAGCGCCATAACTTCCTGCCGCTACCACAGCCGCACTGTCACTGTATTTCTCTTCGCTCCGCTAGTACGTATCGGAGGTGATATAGGGTTCCTGCATGTTTTTACTCAAGCGCGACGGATGGGCGCCGTTTTCGATTGCCCTGGTTTCCAGCAGTATCTGCCTGGCGGATAGCGATGAACAGTTCAATACATCGTTTCTGCAAGGCGCGCCGTCCTCTGTGGACTTGCAATCACTACTCGCCTCCAGTCGCGTGCTGCCCGGTATTTATCGGGTGGATCTCTACGGCAACGAAACCTTGGTCGGCCGTCGCGATATCGACTTCCGCCGCCACCCCGGCACGGGCAAGGTCGAAGCCTGCCTGACCGTGGAGATGGTGCAGCAATTGGGGGTCGACACCGGCAAATTGCAAGCCGCCGGAAAACTGATCGGCGATGAGTCTGATGCCTGCCTGGATCTGCCCGCCTTGATCGATCACGCGAGCGTGCGATACGACGTTCCACGCCTGCGCCTGATGGTCAGCGTGCCGCAAAGCGCCATGGAACGCGGTCGGCGCGGTTATGTCGACCCGGCCTTGTGGGATGAAGGCGTATCCGCAGCGTTCATCAACTATCAGTTGAGCAGCAGTCGCAACAGCACCCAGGCTGAAAACACCCTGTCCAACAACGTTGGCTTGCGCAACGGTATCAACCTTGGCGCCTGGCGGTTGCGTAACGAATCGAACTTCAACAGCAGCACCGGCCGTCCCAGCACCTTCAAAAGCAATCGCAGCTACCTGCAGCACGACGTGACCGCCCTGAAAGGCCAGTTCAGTGCCGGCGATATTTTTTCGGATGCCGACCTGTTCGACAGCGTACGTTATCGTGGTCTGAAATTGGCGTCTGACGATGGTATGCGCGCCGACAGCGAGCGCGGCTATGCGCCGATCATTCGCGGCATTGCGCAGTCCAGTGCCACCGTGGAGATTCGCCAAAACAACTACATGCTCTACACCGCCAACGTGCCGCCGGGGCCGTTCGAGATCAGCGACATCTACCCCAGTGGCTCCAATGGTGACTTGGAAGTAACGATCATCGAAGCCGATGGTCGGCGCCGGGTAAGCATGCAGGCGTTTTCCAGCCTGCCGATCATGGTGCGGCAGGGCCAGCTGAAATATAGCGTCTCGGCCGGCCGCTACAACAGCAACAGCGATGATCAGCCGTCACCGCAGTTTCTTAGCAGCACGCTGGCGTATGGCATCAGCAGTAACCTCTCAGGGATAGTCGGCATGCAGGCGACACCGGACTTCAAGGCGTTGTCTGTGGGCGCAGGCCGCAACACATCGATTGGCGCGGTCTCGCTTGACCTTACCCATTCCAGCAGTCGTACCTTCGGTCAGGCGGTGACCGGTAATAGCATGCGCGCGCTGTATGCCAAGACGTTCACCGGCACAGACACCAACTTCACTCTCGCCGCCTACCGTTACTCGACCGAGGGCTATCGCACCCTCACCGAGCATGTAGAGGAACTGAGTCTCGACGGTCAGAAACGAACCGGCAACTCGAAAACTCGCACCGACCTGACCGTCAACCAGAGTCTGGGCCGCAATCAGGAATTTGGCAGTGTCTACATCAACGCCAGCGACCAGCGTTACTGGGGGCGCGGCGGTTCGCAGAGTCTGTCGGCGGGTTACAGCAACTATTGGGGCGCTGTCAGTTACAACCTCAGCGCCACCTATTCCAAGGATGTCGGCAACTATGGACCCTCGAACAATGACACGCTGTTCAACCTGTCCGTGTCATTCCCGCTGGGTTCCAAACCTCGTGCACCGCGAGCCTTTGTTTCCACCAGCACGCAGAAAGCTGAAGACAGCACCCAGGTGGGCATCAATGGCTACCTATCGGAAGACAGCGACACCTACTACTCGGTGCAAGGCGGCAACAGCCGCAGCGGTGGCGGCAGCGGTTCGGTGAACTTAAGCACCCGCACCTCGGTGGTGGACGTCAGTGCTGGCTACAGCCAGGGACGCGGATACAACTCGCAGAGCCTTAACCTGGCAGGTTCGGTCGTGGGCCATGCCGGCGGGATCAATCTGGGACAAACCGTGGGCGAAACGTTCGCACTGGCACAGGTCGAAGGCGTGGCGGGGGTCAAGATCGGCAGCTACTCCGGAGCCAAAACCGCCAGTAATGGCTTCGCCGTGGTACCCAACGCGCAGCCTTACCGGGTGAACTGGATCAACCTGGACACCCGTGATTTGGGCGGCGATATCGAGATCGAAAATGCGACCCAGCAAGTGGTGCCCCGACGGGGTGCCGTGGTCCTGGCACGCTACGTCAGCAAGACCGGACGGCGCGTGCAGTTTGCATTGTTCGATAGCCGGCAACGGCCGATTCCGTTTGGAGCGTCGCTCGAGGACGGTAACGGCAAGCAGTTGGCGATCTCTGACCCTGGTGGCAAGGCACTGGCGCTGGTCGAAGCAGATACCGGCACGCTCATCATCAACTGGCAGGGCCAGCGTTGTGAGGCGCCTTATGCGTTGTCGGAACGCAATAAGGCGCTGAACTATGAGCGTGTTTCGCTGGTATGCAGTCCATAACGGATTACGAGCAGTTGCTTACGGTAAGTCCGTGCTCTGGACATCCAAAGGTTGCCCTAGGGCGAGATCAGTGGATGGCGGCACAGCTTTGGAGTTCGACCCGAATTGCATTGATAGGTGGTTTTACACATGACACTGAAGCCGCTCCCGATGATGGTCAGCACCTATCAATACGCCTCAAAGAAGGACATATTTATGAGTACTCTTCGCGACATTCAGAACTTTCAGTTAAAACTGATCGAATCGGCGTCGGTGAACGAAAGCTGCGCCGCAGACCTGTTAAGTATCTTGCGCAAGCTTACCGCCACTGAAGCCAGTAGCGTCCTAGGAATTATCAGTTTGCTGCAGAGTGAAGCTGAAATACTTCGCAAACTTTCTGGAAAACTGGCCTCTCAAACGTTATGCGAGGGTTCTTTTATCAGCTCAATTATCTAACGGCTAATTCATCGAACGGGAGCATTCTCGCCTCCTGATTTTACCAGCCCCTAAACCGTTGATACATCGTTGACCGTGGGCCGAAGCGCTCAGGCTTATGGCCCCATGCAGCACCCGAACAGAGCACCCATGGCACGCCATCGAGCATCAATCGTATAGTCATACGGCCAGATCGTAAGACTCAAGGGACGCTCATCGTGATTAGGAAGTTACCGGCCTTGACCGGCGAACCTGCGACGTCGACAAGTCGGTATTGCTGATCGTAGTAACGGCCATGATTGCTGTCGGAGAGCAGCTGGACCTTGATGCTGGACGCCGCACTCGATGAGTCGATGTTACGTGCTTCAAGCAACGTAGCACGCATGGAGGCAGGGCAGTTGTTCAACCGGATGCTTTCAGCCTCGTCCGTGCCTGTAGCACAGGACTGTTCGACTATTCGCCCCTCGAACCGGATGACTCCTTGCGTAACGGGGGTCGCCGCCCAGCAGGCACTGCTCAGGACGAAACTCAGGCTGATAACGGCTGGCAGAATCTTCATGACTGACAATCCTCGCAATGGTAAGCACTACGTCGTCATGGACGGGCAGAACTTGAGCGCTCTTCGACGCCGGGAAGTCTGCGGGTAGAGGAAGCGCGCACCACTCATAGAAGTTCCGGCAGTAGTGTTTGTCCAGTCTGCCGACTTTCTCTCTTCAGCGATTTCTAGGGTCTGTACGTAAAGTCTTGAGACGAAGGTCAGGCAAGGCGAAAACAGCCGAGGAACGGTCGGAGTCGCGTTCGACTTTACGGGTTGTAAATGAGCATTCCGACCGGGCTGGCGCACCAGGCTGTTTTCAACGCAGCATCACCGAGTATCAAGGCTTTTCGTACAGAGCCTAAGGTGCCACGGATTGGTAGAGTGAACAGGGGGCGGAACGTCGATGTGCCAGCTTAGGTGCAGGTTACGGCGCACGTATGACGTGAGCGATTCATCGGATTGGATTTGGAGAGGCATGGATGAGCGTCGACACAGGGTTGCGGTGAGCGCAACGAAGAAGGGAGCCGGTTAAGGCCCCCTCCGTCAGCGACAATTTTTGTTGCGGTGCGACAGTTTTAATTCTCAGAATCCATCAGACCAGCACATCGCCGGAAGGCTTACTCCACCGTCACCGACTTGGCCAGGTTACGCGGCTGGTCGACATCGGTGCCCTTGAGCACGGCGACGTAATAAGACAGCAGCTGCAGCGGGATGGTGTAGAGGATCGGCGCCAGCGCATCGTGGATGTGCGGCACCTTGATCACGTGGGTGCCCTCGCCATTGCTCATGCCGGCGTGCTCGTCGGCGAACACCACCAGCTCGCCGCCACGGGCACGCACTTCCTGCAGGTTGGACTTGAGCTTTTCCAGCAGTTCGTTGTTCGGCGCCACGGTGACCACCGGCATGTCATCGTCGACCAACGCCAGCGGGCCATGCTTGAGCTCGCCGGCCGGATAGGCTTCGGCGTGGATGTAGGAGATCTCCTTGAGCTTGAGCGCGCCTTCCATCGCCACCGGGTACTGGGCACCGCGGCCGAGGAACAGGGTGTGGTGCTTGTCGGCGAACAGTTCGGCAATCTTCTCGACCACACGGTCCATCGCCAGCGCTTCGCTCAGGCGTGCCGGCAGGCGGCGCAGCTCTTCGACCAGCTCGGCCTCGACACCAGCCTCCAGCGTGCCGCGCACGTTGCCCAGGGCCAGGGTCAGCAGCATCAGCGAGACCAACTGGGTGGTGAAGGCCTTGGTGGAGGCGACGCCGATTTCCGGCCCGGCCAGGGTCAGCAGGGTGAGGTCGGATTCACGTACCAGCGAGCTGATGCCCTTGTTGCAGATCGCCAGGCTGCCGAGGAAGCCCAGCTCCTTGGCGTTGCGCAGCGCGGCCAGGGTATCGGCGGTTTCGCCGGACTGGGAAATCGAAACGAACAGGGTGTCCTGCTGCACCACCACCTTGCGGTAGCGGAACTCGCTGGCCACTTCCACCTGGCAGGGAATGCCAGCCAGTTCTTCGAGCCAATAACGGGCGACCATGCCGGCGTGGTAGCTGGTACCGCAGGCGACGATCTGCACGTTGCGCACCTTGGCGAACAACTCGGCAGCCTGCGGGCCGAAGGCCTGCACCAGGACATGGTCGTTGCCCAGACGGCCCTCGAGGGTGCGCTGCACGACGGCAGGCTGCTCATGGATTTCCTTGAGCATGAAGTGGCGGTAGTTGCCCTTCTCTGCGGCTTCGGCGCCTTCGTGGTACTGCACGGTCTCGCGTTGCACCGGCTGGCCGGCCTGGTTCCAGACCTGAACCTGCTCACGGCGGATTTCAGCGATATCGCCTTCTTCCAGGTACATGAAGCGGTCGGTGACCTGGCGCAGGGCCAGCTGGTCGGAGGCCAGGAAGTTCTCACCATGGCCCAGGCCAATCACCAGCGGGCTGCCACTGCGCGCGGCAACCAGGCGGTCAGGCTGAGCGGCGCTGATCACGGCCAGGCCGTAGGCGCCGTGCAGGCGCTTGACCACGGCCTTGACCGCGTCGGCCAGCTCCGGAACAGTCTTGAGTACATGGTGGATGAGGTGAACGATCACTTCGGTATCGGTTTGCGAAGTGAATACGTAGCCCAGGCCCTTGAGCTCTTCACGCAGGGCCTCGTGGTTCTCGATGATGCCGTTGTGCACCACCGCCACGTCGTGGCCCGAGAAGTGCGGGTGGGCATTGCCCTCGGTCGGCGCACCATGGGTCGCCCAGCGGGTGTGGGCAATGCCCAGCTGGCCGGCCAGGGGCTCGGCGGCAACGGCGGCTTCAAGTTCACTGACCTTGCCGATACGACGACGACGTTCAAGGCCGCCCTGCTGGCTGAAGACGGCCAGGCCGGCACTGTCATAACCGCGATATTCCAGGCGCTTGAGGCCTTCGATGAGGATGGCTGTGATATTGCGCTCGGCAACGGCACCAACGATTCCACACATGAGTTGTTGCTCCTAGCTGATAGCGGCGCAGATCAGGTTGATGCCGCGGGCTTGAATGCGGTCGCGTACCTCGGCGGGCAGGCGATCATCGGTAATGAGGGTATTGACGCTGCCCCAGGGCAGCTCGAGGTTGGGGATCTTGCGCCCCACCTTGTCCGACTCGACCATCACGATCACTTCGCGGGCGACTTCGGCCATGACTCGGCTCAGGCCCAGCAGTTCGTTGAAGGTGGTAGTGCCACGTTCCAGGTCGATGCCGTCGGCGCCGATGAACAGCTGGTCGAAATCGTATGAGCGTAGTACCTGCTCTGCGACCTGGCCCTGGAACGACTCCGAATGCGGGTCCCAGGTGCCGCCGGTCATCAGCAGCACCGGTTCGTGCTCCTGCTCGCTGATGGCGCGAGCCACGTTGAGCGAGTTGGTCATCACCACCAGGCCAGGCTGGCGCCCGAGCTGAGGAATCATGGCTGCCGTGGTGCTGCCACTGTCGATGATGATGCGCGCGTGTTCACGGATGCGTTCGACCGCGGCGCGAGCGATGGCCTGCTTGTACTGCGACACCGGCTGTACCGTATCCGCCAGCAACTCCTGGGGCATGGTCACGGCACCACCGTAACGTCGCAACAGCAGGCCGTTAGCTTCCAGGGCGGCGAGGTCCTTGCGGATGGTCACTTCCGAGGTTTCGAAACGCTTGGCCAAGGCGTCGACGCTCACCTCGCCCTGCTCGGCGAGCAAAGCCAGGATATTGTGGCGACGCTGGGGGGTGTTACGTTTCGACATGGCTGTTTTAAGTTTCGATTCGAAAGTTAAGTAGCGCAATCAAAACCTAAGAGAGCGATTTAGTCAAGTGGTTACCCTGTAGGAGCGGCTTCAGCCGCGAACACCGGCAAAGCCGGTGCCATTCACCGCGGCGCCTGTTTCGCGGCTAAAGCCGCTCCCACATGCACAGCCACAAAAAAGCCGACTTATTCACATAAGCCGGCCTGTGCAAACAGCGCTGTGGATAACTCAGCTCTTCTTGATCTTCTCTGGCCGCTTCCAGCCTTCGATGTTGCGCTGGCGGGCCCGGGCCACGCCCAGCTGCCCGGCCTCGACGGTCTGGGTGATGGTCGAACCGGCTGCGGTGGTAGCACCGGCCTGGATTTCCACAGGCGCCACCAGCGAGTTGTTGGAACCGATGAACACGTCCTCGCCCATCACCGTACGGAACTTGTTGGCGCCATCGTAGTTGCAGGTGATGGTGCCGGCACCGATGTTGCTGCGCGCGCCGATTTCGGCATCGCCCAGGTAGGTCAGGTGGCCAGCCTTGGCACCCTCGCCCAGGTGGGCGTTCTTGAGTTCGACGAAGTTACCCACATGGGCTTTGGCGTCCAGCACACTGCCTGGGCGCAGGCGAGCGAACGGGCCAGCATCGCTGCCCTCGCCCATCACTGCACCGTCCAGATGACTGTTGGCCTTGATCACTACACCCTTGCGCAGGGTGCTGTCCTTGATCACGCAGTTCGGGCCAATCTGCACATCGTCCTCGATGACCACCTTGCCTTCGAGAATGACGTTGATATCGATCAGCACATCACGACCGACGGTCACTTCACCACGCACATCGAAACGCGCAGGGTCGCGCAGCGTGACGCCTTCGGCCATCAGGCGACGGCCTGCACGCAGCTGATAGTGGCGCTCAAGCTCCGACAGCTGACGACGGTCGTTGGCGCCCTGCACTTCCATCGGGTCGTGCGGCTGCTCGGTAGCGATCACCAAGCCATCGGCGACGGCCATGGCGATCACGTCGGTGAGGTAGTACTCACCCTGGGCATTGTTGTTGGAGAGCCGGCCCATCCAATCCGCCAGGCGCGCAGCAGGCATGGCCAGGATGCCGGTGTTGCCTTCCTTGATCGCCTTCTGCGCTTCGCTGGCGTCCTTGTGCTCGACGATGGCGGTCACCTGGCCGGCGGCGTCGCGCACGATACGGCCATAGCCGGTAGGGTCGGCCAGATTCACAGTGAGCAGGCCCAGCTGGCTGGCACTGACCTTGGCCAGCAGGCGCTGCAGGGTTTCCACTTCGATCAGCGGTACATCGCCATACAGCACCAGCACCGTATCGGCAGTGATTGCCGGCAGTGCCTGGGCTACCGCATGGCCGGTGCCCAGCTGCTTGTCCTGCATGACGAAATTCAGATCGTCGGCAGCCAGACGTTCGCGCACCAGCTCCGCGCCATGGCCGATAACCACATGGATGCCCTGGGGCTTCAGCTGGCGCGCGCTGTGGATAACATGGCCGAGCATGGAGTTACCGGCCACAGGGTGCAGCACCTTGGGCAGCGCCGAACGCATGCGGGTGCCTTGGCCTGCGGCGAGAATGACGATATCGAGGGACATGACTGGCTACCAATCCTGGGCGGTCGGGGATGCGACCGAAGAGGGGAAATTCTGAAAAAGAAAAAGGGTAGCCGAGGCTACCCTTTAACTCAATCGCAGCGGAAGTAAGCGGCCGGGCCGGATTACTTGCCTTTGCGCATTTGCTGGACAGTACGCAGCTGAGCTGCAGCCTCGGCCAGACGTGCGGCAGCAGCGCCGTAGTCGAAGTCCGAGCCTTTAGTGTTCAGCGCGTTCTCAGCAGCCTTGAGGGCTTCCTGAGCCTGAGCTTCGTCCAGGTCGGCAGCGCGCTGCACGGTGTCGGCGAGAACCTTGACCATGTTCGGCTGCACTTCGAGGAAGCCACCGGAGATGTAGAACACCTCTTGAGTGCCACCCTGCTTGGTCAGCGTGATCGGACCAGGCTTGAGATTGGTGATCAGCGGCGCGTGGCCCGGAGCGATACCAAGATCACCCAGGTTACCGTGCGCAACTACCATCTCGACCAGGCCGGAGAAGATCTCTCCTTCCGCGCTGACGATGTCGCAATGGACTGTCATAGCCATCTGCTTGCCTCAACCTGATTAGCGCCCCTTGCGGGGCGCCGGGATTACAGTTTCTTGGCTTTCTCGATCGCTTCGTCGATGCTGCCGACCATGTAGAACGCTTGTTCTGGCAGGTGGTCGTAGTCACCTTTGAGGATGCCGCTGAAGCCAGCGATGGTGTCCTTGAGCGAAACGTACTTGCCTGGCGAGCCGGTGAAGACTTCGGCCACGAAGAACGGCTGCGACAGGAAGCGCTGGATCTTACGAGCGCGGGCTACCAGTTGCTTGTCGGTCTCGGACAGTTCGTCCATACCCAGGATGGCGATGATGTCTTTCAGCTCTTTGTAGCGCTGCAGAACATACTGAACGCCACGAGCGGTGTCGTAGTGCTCGTTGCCAATCACGTTCGGGTCCAGCTGGCGCGAAGTCGAGTCCAGTGGGTCGACCGCAGGGTAGATACCCAGCGAGGCGATGTCACGGGACAGTACGACGGTGGCGTCCAAGTGGGCGAAGGTGGTCGCTGGCGACGGGTCGGTCAGGTCGTCCGCAGGTACGTATACGGCCTGGACGGAGGTGATCGAGCCTTCTTTAGTGGAAGTGATGCGCTCTTGCAGCACGCCCATCTCTTCAGCCAGGGTCGGCTGGTAACCTACTGCCGAAGGCATACGGCCCAGCAGTGCGGATACTTCGGTACCGGCCAGGGTGTAACGATAGATGTTGTCGACGAACAGCAGAACGTCGTTACCTTCGTCACGGAACTTCTCAGCCATGGTCAGGCCGGTCAGCGCTACGCGCAGACGGTTTCCTGGTGGCTCGTTCATCTGACCGTAGACCAGCGCTACCTTGTCGAGAACGTTGGAGTCCTTCATCTCGTGGTAGAAGTCGTTACCCTCACGAGTACGCTCACCCACACCAGCGAACACGGAGTAACCGCTGTGTTCCATGGCGATGTTACGGATCAGTTCCATCATGTTTACGGTCTTGCCGACACCGGCACCACCGAACAGACCAACCTTACCACCCTTGGCAAACGGGCAAACCAGGTCGATAACCTTGATGCCGGTTTCCAGCAGGTCGTTGCCGCCTGCCTGGTCAGCGAACGAAGGCGCTGGCTGGTGGATACCGCGACGCTCTTCTTCGCCGATCGGGCCGGCTTCGTCGATCGGGTTGCCCAGAACGTCCATGATACGGCCCAGAGTGGCCTTACCAACAGGAACGGAAATGGCAGCACCGGTGTCGACGACATCCAGACCGCGCTTCAGGCCTTCGGTCGAGCCCATCGCAATGGTACGAACCACGCCGTCGCCCAGCTGCTGCTGAACTTCCAGGGTGGTTTCCGCGCCTTGTACTTTCAGCGCGTTGTAAACACTCGGCACGACGTCACGTGGGAATTCCACGTCGATGACGGCGCCGATGATTTGAACGATACGTCCGCTACTCATAGCTGGATCCTCTGAATTTTTGAACCGTTAAACCGCGGCAGCGCCGCCGACGATTTCCGAGATCTCCTGGGTGATCGCAGCCTGACGCGCCTTGTTGTAGATCAACTGAAGCTCTTTGATCAAATCACCGGCGTTGTCTGTGGCGTTCTTCATGGCGATCATCCGGGCCGCTTGTTCAGCAGCGTTGTTCTCGACCACCGCCTGGTATACCTGCGACTCCACGTAACGCACCATCAAGCCGTCCAGCAGCTCTTTTGCGTCGGGTTCGTACAGGTAATCCCAGTGGTGCTTGAGATCCTGATCCGGGGTTGCCACCAACGGTACCAATTGCTCGACCGTTGGTTTTTGGGTCATGGTATTGATGAACTTGTTCGAAACCACCGAAAGGCGATCGATACGGCCGTCCAGGTAGGCGTCCAGCATCACTTTGACGGAGCCGATCAGATCGTTGATCGATGGCTCTTCGCCCAAGTGGCTGATCGCGGCTACGACGTTGCCGCCAAAGATGCGGAAGAAAGTCGCACCCTTGCTGCCGATCACGCACAGGTCGATTTCCACGCCCTGTTCGCGGTTTGCGCTCATGTCCTTGACCAGGGCCTTGAACAGGTTGGTGTTCAAGCCACCGCACAGACCACGGTCACTGCTCACCACGATATAACCGGCGCGCTTTACAGGGCGCTCGATCATGAACGGGTGGCGGTATTCCGGGTTGGCGTTGGCCAGATGACCGATCACCTGGCGGATACGCTCCGCGTAAGGACGGCTAGCAGCCATGCGCATTTGTGCCTTGCGCATCTTGCTGACCGCCACTTTCTCCATGGCGCTGGTAATTTTTTGCGTGCTTTTGATGCTCGCAATCTTACTGCGAATCTCTTTTGCGCCTGCCATGTATCACCTATCAGGTTAGCAAGCGGGGGCCGGAGCCCCCGCTGCGGCTTACCAGGTCTGGGTGGCCTTGAACTTCTCGATACCGGCTTTCATGCCAGCATCGATTTCGTCGTTGAAGTCACCCTTCACGTTGATCTTCGCCATCAGTTCGGCGTGATCACGGTTGAAGAAGGCGATCAGCGCTTGCTCGAAGCTGCCGACCTTGGAGACTTCTACGTCAGTCAGGAAACCACGCTCAGCGGCGTACAGCGACAGGGCCATGTCGGCGATCGACATTGGCGCGTACTGCTTCTGCTTCATCAGCTCGGTTACGCGCTGACCATGCTCCAGCTGCTTGCGGGTCGCTTCGTCCAGATCGGAAGCGAACTGGGCGAATGCAGCCAGTTCACGGTACTGAGCCAGAGCGGTACGGATACCACCGGACAGTTTCTTGATGATCTTGGTCTGAGCGGCACCACCTACGCGGGATACCGAAACACCGGCGTTCACTGCAGGGCGGATGCCCGAGTTGAACATGGCCGATTCCAGGAAGATCTGACCGTCGGTGATCGAGATCACGTTGGTCGGAACGAACGCGGAAACGTCGCCAGCCTGGGTTTCGATGATCGGCAGAGCGGTCAGGGAACCGGTTTTGCCGGTGACTGCACCGTTGGTGAACTTCTCGACGTACTCTTCCGAAACGCGCGATGCACGCTCCAGCAGACGGGAGTGGAGATAGAACACGTCGCCTGGGTACGCTTCACGTCCTGGTGGACGGCGCAGCAGCAGGGAGATCTGACGGTAGGCAACGGCCTGCTTGGACAGGTCATCGTAGACGATCAGGGCGTCTTCACCGCGGTCACGGAAGAACTCGCCCATGGTGCAGCCGGCGTATGGCGCCAGGAACTGCAGTGCGGCGGATTCCGAAGCACTGGCAACGACCACGATGGTGTTGGCCAGGGCGCCGGCTTCTTCCAGCTTGCGAACGATGTTGGCAACGGTGGAACGCTTTTGGCCGACTGCAACATAAACACAGAAAATACCGGAGTCTTTCTGGTTGATGATGGCGTCGATGGCCATGGCGGTCTTGCCGATCTGACGGTCACCGATGATCAGCTCGCGCTGGCCACGGCCGACAGGGATCATGGCGTCGACGGACTTGTAGCCAGTCTGTACAGGCTGGTCTACCGACTTACGCCAGATCACGCCTGGGGCCACTTTCTCAACGGCGTCGGTCTGGGTGTTGCCCAGAGGACCTTTACCGTCGATCGGGTTGCCCAGTGCGTCAACGACGCGACCCAGCAGTTCCTTACCAACCGGAACTTCCAGGATGCGGCCGGTGCACTTGGCGCTCATGCCTTCGGCGAGGGTGTCATAGGCACCCAGGATCACTGCACCTACGGAGTCTTGCTCCAGGTTCAGGGCCATGCCGAAGACGCTGCCCGGGAACTCGATCATTTCGCCGTACATGACGTCGGCCAGACCGTGGATCCGCACGATACCGTCGGAAACCGAAACGACGGTACCTTCGTTACGGGCTTGAGAGGCAACATCGAGGTTTTCGATGCGGCCCTTGATGATTTCACTAATTTCGGAAGGATTGAGTTGCTGCATTGCTCTGCTGCCCCTTCAAACTCAAGATTTCAATGCTTCAGCCAGCTTCGCGATCTTGCCGCGAACCGAGCCATCGATTACCAGGTCGCCGGCGCGGATGACGACGCCGCCGATCAGGCTGGCATCCTCCGACGCGTGCAGGCGCACTTCCTGGCCTAACCGTGCACTGAGAACCTTGGCGAGTTTGTCTTGCTGTTCTTGGTTCAACGCAAAAGCACTGGTGACTTCCACGTCCACGGATTTCTCTTGCTCGGCCTTGTACAGGTCGAACAGAGTCGAAATCTCCGGCAGAAGCAGGAGACGTTCGTTTTCCGCGGCAACATGAATGAAATTCTGTGCCTGGGCGTCAAACTTGTCACCGCACACTTCAATGAATGCGGCGGCCTTGTCTGCGCTAGTCAGTTGCGGGGCCTTGAGCACGCGCTGCATGGTGTCGTCTTGCGACACCGCAGCAGCCAGGCCGAGCATGGCTGACCAATTGGCCAGTTGCTGATGGGCCTGGGCGTGCTCGAAGGCAGCCTTAGCGTAAGGTCGGGCCAACGTGGTCAGTTCTGCCATGATCGCCCTCGCTTAAATTTCAGCGGCCAGTTTGTTAACCAGCTCCGCATGCGCGTTTTGATCGATTGTGGCGCCAAGGATCTTTTCAGCACCGCCAACGGCCAGGGCACCCACTTGGGCACGCAGGGCGTCTTTGACGCTGTTCAGTTCCTGTTCGATCTCGGCTTGAGCCTGAGCCTTCACACGGTCAGCTTCGACGCGGGCCTGTTCACGGGCTTCCTCGACAAGCTGAGCAGCGCGTTTCTTGCTTTGCTCAATGATTTCGGCTGCCTGTGCTTTTGCTTCACGCAGTTGCTGACCCGCTTTCTCTTGGGCCAGCTCCAGGTCGCGAGCTGCGCGGTTGGCAGCGTCCAAGCCGTCAGCGATCTTCTTTTGACGCTCTTGCAGGGCAGTGATGACCGGAGGCCATACGTACTTCATGCAGAAAACGACAAAAATCAGGAAGGCAACGGTTTGGCCAATCAGGGTTGCATTAATGTTCACGCCAACACCTCGCTCGGTCTTTGTCCATCACGCTCATCAACTCGTTGAAACGAGTGATTAGCCAGCGATCTGAGCAACAAAGGGATTCGCGAAGGTGAAGAACAGAGCGATACCAACACCGATCATGGTGACGGCGTCGAGCAGACCGGCAACGATGAACATTTTGACCTGCAGCATTGGAACCATTTCTGGCTGGCGAGCAGCGCCTTCCAGGAACTTGCCGCCCAGCAGGCCGAAACCAATGGCGGTACCCAGAGCACCCAGGCCGATCAGCAGAGCAACAGCGATAGCGGTCAGACCAACTACAGTTTCCATCTTTCCTCCCGACTTTTACGTCGTATTGGTTAGGTTTTTAGTTTGAAGCGGTAAAACAAATCGTTTGGTACAGCATGCCCTTGCGGACTTTTTAAGCCCTCCCCCCGCGCTGGCGGGGAAGGCTATCAGACACGCCAGGCGGTCTTAATGGTTATCTTCGTGCGCCATCGACAGGTAGACGATGGTCAGCATCATGAAGATGAAGGCTTGCAGGGTGATGATCAGGATGTGGAACACCGCCCACGCCCATTGCAGCACCACACCCAGGCCGGCCAGCCACAGCAGGCCGGAACCGAACATCACGGCGATCAGGATGAACACCAGTTCGCCGGCGTACATGTTGCCGAACAGACGCAGTGCCAGCGAGATCGGCTTGGCGATCAGGGTGACGAATTCAAGCAGGAAGTTCACCGGGATCAGCAGGGCCTGAACAAAGATGTTCTTGCTGCCGAACGGGTGCAGGGTGAGCTCGCCGATGAAGCCACCGATGCCCTTGACCTTGATGCTGTAGAAGATGATCAGTGCGAACACGCTGAAGGCCATGCCCAGAGTCGCATTCGGGTCAGTGGTCGGCACGGCGCGGAAGAAGATGTGCTCGTTGCCCGACAGCTTCTGTGCAGCCCATGGCAGCCAGTCGACCGGTACCAGGTCGATGGCGTTCATCAGGAACACCCAGACGAAGATGGTCAGCGCCAGCGGGGCGATCACCGCGCTGCGACCGTGGAACGAGTCCTTCACGCTGCCATGAACGAAGTCCACCATCACTTCGACGAAGTTCTGCAGACCGCCAGGCTGGCCGGAGGTGGCTTTCTTGGCCGCCATGCGGAAGATGAACAGGAAGATCAGACCCATCGCAACGGACCAGCCCAGGGTGTCCAGGTGGAACGCCCAGAAGCCCATTGCCTTGGCTTCTGCAGCCGAATGGGCCAAGCCCCAGCTGCCGTCTGGTAGTTGACCGTAGGTCAGGTTCTGCAAGTGGTGCTGGATATAACCCGAAGCGGTTTCTTCTGCCATGGTTGCCTCAAACGCCCTAAGGTCTCGAAAGTCTTTTATTCATCAGCAGGGGCGCGAACCAGCTGACCATAAGGGTCAGCACGAAGACGCCGAATACTGCCAGCGGCGCCAGTGGCTTCACTCCTGCGAAGGTCAGTGCAAACAGCACTGCCGTCAAAATCATCTTGCCTGCCTCGCCTGCGTAGAACGACTTGACGATGGCCTGCGCCGCCCGAGCTCCGCTGAAGCGAAAAGCCTTCCAGGCGAAATACACATTGGGCAGCCAGGCAATCAAACCTCCGCAAAGGCCTGAATATCCACTGACCACCCCTTTCCACTGCCACAACACCAGTGTTGCCAGCAGCAGCACAACAAACTGAGCCAGCAGTACCGGAAAAACCGCCCAGCGATGGAAAGGCAGGCGGTTTGGCGTGCGGATTTCCATCACAACTGCTCCTCGAAAGTCGACCGCCTAGTCAGTAATGACTTGGCATAATTTGTGCCGACAAAATGCGCGCAGAGTATAGGGGTGGATTAACCCCTATTCAACTCTTGGGTAGTGATTTCCGACTGCACGCTACAACGGGAATTGTTTCAGCGGATGTGAGCAAGGACGCCTTGCAACTCGTCAAGCGAGTTGTAACGAATAACCAGCTGGCCCTTGCCCTTGTTGCCATGGCGAATTTGCACCGCCGAGCCCAGGCGCTCTGCCAGACGCTGTTCGAGGCGCGCGATATCCGGATCAGGTTTGCTCGCTTCTACCGGCTCAGGTTTGCCGCTGAGCCACTGGCGCACCAGTGCTTCGGTTTGGCGCACGGTAAGGCCACGTGCGACAACATGACGCGCCCCCTCTTCCTGGCGAGCCTCCTCGAGGCCGAGCAGCGCGCGGGCGTGGCCCATCTCCAGATCGCCGTGGGCGAGCATGGTCTTGATCGCCTCGGGCAACGAGATCAGGCGCAACAGGTTGGCCACGGTCACCCGCGACTTGCCGACGGCATCGGCCACCTGCTGCTGGGTGAGCTCGAACTCCTGCTGCAGGCGCTGCAACGCAAGCGCCTCTTCCAGCGGGTTGAGGTCTTCGCGCTGGATGTTCTCGATCAACGCCATGGCGATGGCGGCTTCGTCGGGCACTTTGCGGACCATGGCCGGGACGGTGTCCAAACCAGCCTGCTGCGTGGCCCGCCAGCGGCGCTCACCGGCAATGATCTCGTAGCGGTTGTCGCCGATCGGGCGGACCACGATCGGCTGCATGACACCGTGAGTGCGGATCGAGTGCGCCAGTTCCTCCAGCGCCTCGGGATCCATGTCGCGCCGCGGCTGGTACTTGCCGCGCTGGATCAGCTCGACCGGCAGCTGTTGCAGTTCCTTCTGGTCGATCTTGACAGCCTGCGCTTCGAGCGCGCTGACGGAAGGACCACTGAGCAGTGCATCCAACCCACGTCCGAGACCGCGTTTCTTGATGGCCATGCGGATTCCTTAAGTTGTTTGTGCAGTGCGTGATGGACGACGCTGACGGCGTACCAGTTCCCCGGCCAGTGCCAGGTAGGCCAGCGCGCCACGGGACTGCTTGTCGTAGGCCAACGCCGGCATGCCGAAGCTGGGGGCCTCGGCCAGGCGGATGTTGCGCGGGATCACGGTGTCGTACAGCTGGTCGCCGAAGTGCTCCTTGAGCTGGGCCGAAACATCGTTGTTCAGGCTCAGGCGCGGGTCGTACATGGTCCGCAGCAAGCCTTCGATCTTCAACTCAGGGTTCAACCGGGCGGCGATGCGCTTGATGTTATCCACAAGGTCGCTCAAACCTTCCAGTGCGTAGTACTCGCACTGCATGGGGATGATCACGCCGTCGGAGGCGACCAGGGCGTTGAGCGTCAGCATCGACAGCGACGGTGGGCAGTCGATGAGGATGTAGTCGTAGTTCTCGCGGATCGGCGCCAGTGCGTTGCGCAGGCGGCTCTCCTTCATCTGCATCTCCAGCAGCACCACTTCCGCCGCGGTGAGGTCGCGGTTGGCCGGTAGCAGCTGGAAGTTGCCGTGCTCGGAATAGTGCATGGCCTGGGCCAGGTCGCATTCCCCGATCAGCAGGTCGTACACCGAGTGCTCGAGCTCGTGTTTATCCACACCGCTGCCCATGGTGGCGTTGCCCTGTGGATCGAGGTCGATCAGCAGCACACGACGCTTGGTCGCGGCCAGCGATGCGGCGAGATTGATGCAGGTGGTGGTCTTGCCCACACCACCTTTCTGGTTCGCGATTGCGAATACCTTAGCCATTGTTGCGTGTGTTCCCAGTCATGCCTTGCGGCGCAGTATCAGCAGATGGCGCTGGCCCTGGCAACCTGGAACGGTCAGGGCCTGCTCGCTTTCCACTGTGAAGTCTGCGGGCAATGCTACCAGTTCATCGGCAGGATGCAGCCCCTTCATTGCAAGCCATTGCGTGCGGGCGTCACCCAGGTGGCGGGTCCAGTTGGTGAAATTCTCCATGCTGCTGAACGCACGGGAGATGATCCCGCAGAACGGCTGCTCGGGCTGCACCTCTTCGACACGGCTGTGGATAACCGTGAGGTTGTCCAGTTTCAGTTCCATCTTCACTTGCGTCAGGAAGCGGGTTTTCTTGCCATTGCTGTCGAGCACCGTCACCTGCTTGTGCGGGTGCAGGATCGCCAGCGGGATGCCGGGCATGCCGCCGCCGCTGCCGACATCCAGCCAACGTTGGGTGTCGGCGGGGATGAACGGCATGACGCTGAGACTATCGAGCAGGTGGCGCGAGACCATTTCGTCCGGGTCGCGCACGGCGGTCAGGTTGTAGGCCTTGTTCCATTTGATCAACAGGGCCAGGTAGCCCAGCAGCAACTCGTGCTGCTGCGCGTTCAGCTCGACACCGAGCTGGCGCGCACCTGTGGACAACTCTTCGGCATGTTGCGGGGTGACCGGGGAACTCAAGCGCTTTGCTCCAATTCGCGGCCAGCGCCGCGTTTTTTCAAGTGAATCAGCAACAGGGAAATCGCCGCCGGGGTAACGCCCGGGATGCGCGAAGCCTGGCCCAAGGTCTCAGGGCGGGTCTGTTCGAGCTTGCCCTGGATCTCCTTCGACAGGCCGGAAATCGTGGTGTAGTCGATATCCACAGGCAGGCGCGTGTCTTCGCTGGCACGCAGACGGGCGATCTCTTCCTGCTGACGGTCGATGTAACCGGCGTATTTGGTCTTGATCTCAAGCTGCTCGGCGACCTGTGGATCGATCACCTCACCGCCGGTCGCCTCGATCAGCCCAGCGTAGTCGACTTCCGGGCGGGCAAGCAGGTTCAACAGGCTGTATTCGTGTGCCAGCGGTGTACCGAACTTATCCACAATGGCCTGGCCTTGTGGTGTGCCCGGGCGTACCCAGGTGCTCTTCAGGCGCTGTTCTTCACGCTCGATGCCTTCGCGCTTGGCGCAGAACGCGGCCCAGCGGTCATCGTCGATCAGGCCCAGCTCGCGGCCCTTCTCGGTCAGACGCAGGTCGGCGTTGTCTTCGCGCAGGATCAGCCGGTACTCGGCGCGCGAGGTGAACATGCGGTACGGCTCCTGGGTACCCAGGGTGATCAGGTCGTCGACCAACACGCCGATGTAAGCCTCGTCACGGCGCGGACACCAGCTTTCGCGGCCTTGGGCGCGCAACGCGGCGTTGGTCCCGGCCAGCAGGCCCTGGGCGCCGGCTTCTTCGTAACCGGTGGTGCCGTTGATCTGGCCGGCGAAGAACAGGCCACCGATGACCTTGGTTTCGAGGCTGTATTTCAGGTCGCGGGGGTCGAAGTAGTCGTACTCGATGGCGTAGCCCGGGCGAACGATGTGGGCGTTTTCCATACCGCGGATCGAGCGGACGATCTCCAACTGCACGTCGAACGGCAGCGAAGTCGAGATGCCGTTGGGGTAGAGCTCGTGGGTGGTCAGGCCTTCCGGCTCGATGAACACCTGGTGGCTTTCCTTGTCGGCGAAGCGATGGATCTTGTCTTCGATCGATGGGCAATAGCGTGGGCCGATGCCTTCGATCACGCCCGAGTACATCGGCGAACGGTCGAGGTTCGAGGCGATGATTTCGTGGGTGCGCGCGTTGGTGTGGGTGATGAAGCAGCTCACCTGGCGCGGATGCATCTGCGCATTGCCCATGAACGACATCACCGGGATCGGGGTATCGCCCGGTTGCTCGGTCATTACCGAGAAGTCCACCGAACGGCCGTCGATACGCGGTGGCGTGCCGGTCTTCAGGCGGCCGACGCGCAGCGGCAGTTCACGCATGCGGTTGGCCAGGGCATTGGCGGGTGGATCGCCGGCACGGCCGCCGGAGTAGTTCTGCAGACCAATGTGGATAAGGCCGCCGAGGAAGGTGCCGCTGGTCAGTACCACGGAGTCTGCGAAGAACCGCAGGCCCATTTGCGTCACCACGCCTTTGACCTGGTCCTGCTCGACGATCAGGTCGTCGCAGGACTGCTGGAATATCCACAGGTTCGGCTGGTTTTCCAGGATCTCGCGCACCACCGCCTTGTAGATGGCGCGGTCCGCCTGCGCACGGGTGGCGCGCACGGCCGGGCCCTTGCGGTTGTTCAATACGCGGAACTGGATGCCGCTCTTGTCGGTGGCCAGCGCCATGGCGCCGCCGAGCGCATCGATTTCCTTGACCAGGTGGCTCTTGCCGATGCCGCCGATGGCCGGGTTGCAACTCATGTGACCGAGGGTTTCCACGTTGTGGGTCAGCAGCAGGGTTTTCACACCCATGCGTGCAGACGCAAGCGCAGCCTCGGTACCGGCATGGCCGCCGCCGATGACGATCACTTCAAAACGGGAAGGGAAATCCACCACGCACCTCGTGCCTGTTTTTGCGAATAGAGAAGGTAAGCCGACAAGTATAGGGACTTACCTCGCTTCAAAGAAACCTTCTGAGCAAAATTTGACCAGGCTGTGGATGAGTGGCAGGCAAAAGTAAACAAAAGAGAAAAATTTATAAAAGCTTTGTTTTTATGTTTATTCTTAGGGGCCTATCCACATGTGGATAACTACCTGTAGCCCAATAGTGCTGGGTTCTACAGCGATTCATAACCCTGTGTTGGAGTAGGCCTGAGGGTTCTGGATAACGCCCTTTAGCCTGTGGATTAAACTGCTGCTTACCCACAGGCGGGGTTGTCCTCAGAAAAAAACGCGGCTTATCAACGGAGCTAAAGCCTGGTTTTCCACAGGGCTCCTGCCCGCAGGTTTTTACCTGTTGATTAAACTCCCAGTCCTGAGAAACGCATCACTGCATGGCACCTGCTTGACCGGTGATCGCGGGCAAGCCCGCTCCCACAGAAGTGCGAATTGCAGGCAAAAAAAAGCCGCTCCAGCAGGGAGCGGCCTTGGATGATGCCTGGCTGTGGATTACTTACCGATGCAGAAGCTCGAGAAGATCCGCCCCAGCAGGTCATCCGAGCTGAACGCGCCGGTAATCTCCCCTAATGCTTGCTGGGCCTGGCGCAGGTCTTCGGCCAACAACTCACCGGCACCAGCAAGCGTCAGCTGGGCGCGACCGTGTTCCAGGTGCGTACTGGCCTGGCGCAGGGCCTCCAGGTGCCGACGACGGGCACTGAAACTGCTTTCGGCGGTCTGTTCATAACCCATGCAGGCCTTGAGGTGATCGCGCAGCAGGTCCAGGCCCATGTCGCTGTCCCGGGCGCTGAGGGTGATGGTCACGTGGCCATCGTCGCTGTGCTCCATACCGACCACTTCACCGCTCAAATCCGCCTTGTTACGAATCAGGGTGACCTTGGATACGTCCGGGCGCTGATCGAGGAACTCCGGCCACAGGGCGAACGGATCGCTGGCTTCCGGCGCGGTGGAGTCGACCACCAGCAGCACCCGATCGGCCTCGCCGATCGCCTTCAAGGCCCGTTCAACACCAATCTTTTCCACATGGTCGTCGGTATCGCGCAAGCCCGCAGTGTCGACCACATGCAGTGGCATGCCATCGATGTGGATATGTTCACGCAGGATGTCCCGGGTGGTGCCGGCGATATCCGTGACAATCGCCGCTTCACGGCCAGCCAGCTGGTTGAGCAGGCTGGATTTGCCGGCGTTGGGGCGGCCAGCGATGACCACGGTCATGCCGTCGCGCAGCAAGGCACCTTGCCCGGCTTCGCGCTGCACTGTGGACAACTCGTTGCGCACCTCGTCGAGCATCCTCAGCACGTTGCCATCGGCAAGGAAATCAATCTCCTCCTCAGGGAAGTCGATGGCGGCTTCGACGTAGATCCGTAAGGCGATCAGCGCCTCGGTCAAACCATGCACACGCTTGGAGAACGCCCCTTGCAGCGAGCGCAGGGCATTGCGTGCCGCTTGGGTCGAACTGGCCTCGATCAGGTCGGCGATGGCTTCGGCCTGGGCCAGGTCGAGCTTGTCGTTGAGGAAGGCGCGCTCGCTGAACTCACCTGGGCGCGCCAACCGGCAGCCCAGTTGCAGGCAACGCTGCAGCAGCATGTCCATCACCACCGGGCCACCATGGCCCTGCAGCTCCAGCACATCTTCCCCGGTGAACGAATTGGGCCCCGGGAAGAACAGCGCGATGCCTTCGTCCAGGACCAGGCCATCGGCATCGCGGAACGGGCCGTAATGAGCGTGTCGCGGGGTCAGCGCCCGGCCAGTGATGACGTGCCCGGCCTGGCTGGCCAGCGGCCCCGACAGGCGGACAATGCCTACGCCACCGCGGCCCTGGGCCGTGGCAATGGCAGCAATGGTTTCACGCACAGTGTTCATGCTCGAAAGCCTCTACAACGAAATCGTCAGATAGCAAAAACGCCCCACTAGGGGGCGTTTTTATTCACAGGCAAATCAAGTTGCCCGTCAAGCCGCTGCGTTCTTGGCCGCAGCTTCGATACGGCGGGTGATGTACCACTGCTGGCTGATCGACAGGCAGTTGTTCACAACCCAGTACAGCACCAGGCCGGCCGGGAACCACAGGAAGAAGAAGGTGAAGATGATCGGCATCATTTTCATGACCTTCGCCTGCATCGGATCCGGCGGCGTCGGGTTCAGGCGCTGCTGGATGAACATGGTGGCGCCCATGATGATCGGCAGGATGAAGAACGGATCCTTGATCGACAGGTCGGTAATCCACAGCAGCCATGGGGCCTGGCGCATTTCGACGCTTTCCAGCAGTACCCAGTACAGGGCCAGGAACACCGGCATCTGCACCAGGATCGGCAGGCAGCCGCCCAGCGGGTTGATCTTCTCTTTCTTGTACAGCTCCATCATCGCCTGGGACATCTTCTGGCGATCGTCGCCGAAGCGTTCCTTGAGCTGGGCGAGCTTCGGCGCCACGGCACGCATGCGCGCCATCGAGCGGTAGCTGGCAGCCGAGAGCGGGAAGAACAGGCCCTTGATCAGCATGGTCAGGACGATGATCGACCAGCCCCAGTTACCCAGCAGGCTGTGGATATGTTGCAGCAGCCAGAAGATCGGCTGGGCGATGAACCACAGGAAGCCGTAGTCGACGGTCAGTTCCAGGCCTGGGGACAATTCCTTGAGCTTGGACTGGATCTTCGGGCCAGCATACAGCATGGCACTGGTTTCGACCTTGCCACCGGCTGGCACGCTGATCGCCGGGCCGGTGTAGCCGATGATGTAGTTGCCCTGGCTGTCCTTGCGGGTCTGGACGGCGTTGTTGTCACCCTTGGCAGGGATCCACGCAGTCACGAAGTAGTGTTGCAGCCAGGCAACCCAGCCACCGGACACATTTTCTTGCAAACCGCCTTTGTCCATGTCCTTCATCGACACTTTCTTGTACGGCTCGGAAGCTGTCCACAGGGCGGCGCCCAGGTAAGTGGCGGTGCCGGTGGCGGTGCTCGACGATGGATCGGAGCTGGCGTCACGCTTGAGCTGGGCAAACATGTTGCCGCTCCAGGCGGTGGCGCTCTGGTTGTCGATCAGGTAGCTGACGGTCAGGTCGTACTCGCCGCGTTTGAAGCTGAAGCGCTTGATGTAGTTGACGCCGTTTTCGCTGAACTTCAGGTCGACCACCAGTTGCTCCTGGCCGTCGGCCAGCTGGTAGTTCTTCTGTTCGGTGGCATACAGCGGGCGACCGCTGGCGCGGTCCGGGCCATCGGCGCCGATCAGGCCGCTTTGTGCCAGGTAGACACGTTCACCACCGTTGTCGAACAGCTGGAACGGGATCTCAGGGTGATCCTGGCGGCGTGGGTACTGTGGCAGGGTGAGCTGGACGATGTCGCCACCCACCGGGTCGATAGCCAGGTTCAGGACGTCGGTCTTGATCCGGATCAGATCCTTGCTGACCGCCGCCGGCGCTGGCGCCAATGCGGTGGTACCGGCTTGCGCATTGACGCTCGGCAAATCGGCGTTCGCGCCGTTGGTGCTGGCGGGCACGCTGTCCGGCAGGGACGCGTTGGCAGTGCTGGCAGCAGTATTCTGAGTCGGCAGGGCAGCCTGGCCGTAGTCCTGGTTCCACTTGAGGACCATGACGTAGGACACGATTGCCAGGGCGACGATCAGGATCGTGCGTTTAATATCCATGATTACTCGGCTATCGAAGAAGTTCGGGAGGAAGGAGCGGGAGGAACGGGATCGAAACCGCCGTCGTTCCACGGATGACAACGCCCCAGGCGACGAACGGCCAGCCACCCACCACGCAAGAGGCCATGGTTTTCGATGGCTTCGTATGCGTAACAGGAACAGCTGGGATAGAAACGACAGTGACTGGCCATCAGGGGACTGATGGCGTAACGGTAGAACTGGATCGGAACGAGGGCCAGTTTACGCATCGTGACTGTCTACCCCTGCGGGATCGGCATTGACCGCTGGAGAGGGCCGACTGCGAGCCAGTCGCTTCCAGAGCTTGCCAAAATGTTGGTGCAATTCTGGGTTTTCTACTTCGCCCAACCCCTTGCGCGCGACGATCACGATATCCAAACCCGCCAACAACTGCTGGTTCAGGCGGAACGAATCGCGCATCAGGCGTTTCAGGCGATTGCGCTGAACGGCGAGCTTGACGCTCTTCTTGCCGATCACCAGGCCGAGGCGTGGATGATCGAGGCCGTTCTCGCGGGCAAGGATAAGCAGGTTTTTCCCTGGAACCTTGCCGGTTGGGGAGTCGAAGACCGCTTTGAAATGCCGGGGTGTAAGCAGTCGCTTTTCCCGACTGAAGTCCTGACTCACCACCTGTGCCGGAAAATCAAATGGCCAGACGCTTACGGCCTTTGGCGCGACGACGCGACAGAACAGCACGGCCGTTCTTGGTGGCCATACGGGCACGGAAACCGTGGGTGCGGGCGCGCTTGATGGTGCTCGGTTGGAAAGTACGTTTCATGGCGTGTTACCTGGGTTTGTCGACGACGGGCCGGGATGGCCCCCTTTTTAAGAGACCGGCGATTCTAGAGAAAGCAAGGCAATAGGTCAATTTCCAACCAACCTTTCCTTATGGATGGCGATTTTCCAGGCCGAGGTCATGCAGGGCTTGAGAGGATCACCAACGGAAGCTCAACATGAAAAAAAGAAAGAGGGATATAAAAAGCTTTTCTGAAGAACTTATAGATCTTAAGTGGATAACCTTCTGTGGATAACCACCTCAAGGTCAATAAAATCGTCGTGTACAGAGATTCATAACCTTGTCGGTAACGGGTGTTCTCTCTGTGCTGGGGCTGCGGACAAGCTGTGAACGAAAAGGCCTGTTATCCACAGCTGATTTATCCACAGCTCAGAACCCAGGGTTGTGCATAGCCCTCATATGCATTTATCCACAGGGCTTATTCGCAGTGGTCGGAAGGTGTTTTGGTCGTTTTTTGGCGTGATCGACAGGGTTGTGCACGCCCTCTTATGTGGATAACTGGTCGCCCGCCCGGTACAATGGCGGTTTGTTTTTGCCTCATCCGGCTTTCAACTCAGGGGATATCCGTGTCAGTGGAACTTTGGCAGCAGTGCGTGGAGCTTCTGCGCGATGAACTGCCTGCCCAGCAATTCAACACCTGGATCCGTCCGCTACAGGTCGAAGCCGAAGGCGACGAGTTGCGCGTCTATGCGCCCAACCGCTTCGTGCTCGATTGGGTCAATGAAAAGTACCTGGGCCGCCTGCTGGAGCTGTTGGGTGAACAAGGCAACGGCATGGCTCCTGCGCTCTCCCTGCTGATCGGCAGCCGTCGCAGTTCAGCGCCACGTGCCGCACCCAATGCGCCGGTCAGCGCTGCTGTCGCCGCGAGCATGGCGCAACAGGCCAGCCCCCAGCAGGTTGCACAGATCGTCCTGCCCAGCGAGCCGGTTGCCGCGCCTGTTATCGAGCCGAACGCGAGCGAGGTCGAAGAACCCTCGTCCCGTGACAGTTTCGACAGCATGGCCGAGGCCAGCCCTGCACCCGCCAGCAGCGGCCGTACCGAACAACGCACCGTCCAGGTAGAAGGTGCGCTCAAGCACACCAGCTACCTCAACCGTACGTTCACGTTCGAAACGTTCGTCGAAGGTAAGTCCAACCAGCTGGCCCGCGCTGCGGCCTGGCAGGTGGCCGACAACCCCAAGCATGGCTACAACCCACTCTTCCTTTATGGCGGTGTTGGCCTGGGTAAGACCCACTTGATGCACGCTGTGGGTAACCACCTGCTCAAGAAGAACCCGAATGCCAAGGTTGTGTACCTGCATTCCGAGCGTTTTGTCGCCGACATGGTCAAGGCGTTGCAGCTGAACGCGATCAACGAGTTCAAGCGCTTCTATCGCTCGGTCGATGCACTGCTGATCGACGACATTCAGTTCTTCGCCCGCAAGGAGCGTTCGCAGGAAGAGTTTTTCCACACCTTCAACGCCCTGCTCGAGGGTGGTCAGCAGGTGATTCTCACCAGTGACCGCTACCCGAAAGAGATCGAAGGGCTGGAGGAGCGCCTTAAGTCGCGCTTTGGCTGGGGCCTCACGGTCGCCGTCGAGCCACCGGAGCTGGAAACCCGCGTGGCGATCCTGATGAAGAAGGCCGACCAGGCCAAGGTCGAGCTGCCGCACGATGCGGCGTTCTTCATCGCCCAGCGTATTCGCTCCAACGTGCGTGAACTCGAAGGTGCCCTGAAGCGGGTGATCGCTCACTCGCACTTCATGGGCCGCGACATCACCATCGAACTGATCCGCGAATCGCTCAAGGATCTGTTGGCGTTGCAGGACAAGCTGGTCAGTGTGGATAACATCCAGCGCACCGTGGCCGAGTACTACAAGATCAAAATCTCCGATCTGTTGTCCAAGCGCCGCTCGCGTTCCGTCGCGCGCCCGCGCCAGGTGGCCATGGCGCTGTCGAAAGAGCTGACCAACCACAGCTTGCCGGAGATCGGCGACATGTTTGGCGGCCGCGACCACACCACCGTGCTGCACGCCTGCCGCAAGATCAACGAATTGAAGGAATCCGACGCGGACATCCGCGAGGACTACAAGAACCTGCTGCGCACGCTGACGACCTGATGGCCGTCTGCGCAGCTAATTGAAGGCAAGGGACTAGACCATGCATTTCACCATTCAACGCGAAGCCCTGTTGAAACCCCTGCAACTGGTCGCAGGCGTCGTCGAGCGCCGCCAGACCTTGCCGGTCCTGTCCAACGTATTGCTGGTTGTGCAAGGCCAGCAACTGTCGTTGACCGGTACCGACCTGGAAGTCGAACTGGTTGGCCGCGTTCAGCTGGAAGAGCCGGCCGAACCGGGCGAGATCACCGTCCCGGCGCGCAAGCTGATGGACATCTGCAAGAGCCTGCCCAGCGACGTGCTGATCGACATCAAGGTCGACGAGCAAAAGCTGCTGGTCAAGGCCGGCCGTAGCCGCTTCACCCTGTCCACACTGCCGGCCAACGACTTCCCCACCGTGGAAGAAGGCCCGGGTTCGCTGACCTGCAACCTGGAGCAGAGCAAACTGCGCCGCCTGATCGAGCGCACCAGCTTCGCCATGGCCCAGCAGGACGTGCGTTATTACCTCAACGGCATGCTGCTGGAAGTATCCACCGACACCCTGCGCGCTGTCGCCACCGACGGTCACCGCCTGGCCCTGTGTGCCATGCAGGCGCCGATCGGCCAGGCTGATCGCCACCAGGTCATCGTGCCGCGCAAAGGTATCCTCGAGCTGGCGCGCCTGCTCACCGACCCGGAAGGCATGGTCAGTATCGTTCTGGGTCAACACCACATCCGCGCAACCACTGGTGAATTCACCTTCACCTCCAAGCTGGTGGATGGCAAGTTCCCGGACTACGAGCGCGTGCTGCCCAAAGGCGGCGACAAGTTGGTGATCGGCGACCGCCAGGCCCTGCGCGAAGCCTTCAGCCGTACCGCGATTCTGTCCAACGAGAAGTACCGTGGTATTCGCCTGCAATTGGCCGCCGGCCAGTTGAAGATCCAGGCCAACAACCCGGAACAGGAAGAGGCGGAAGAAGAAATCAGCGTCGACTACAACGGCAGCTCGTTGGAGATTGGCTTCAACGTCAGCTACCTGCTGGACGTGCTGGGTGTCATGACCACCGAACAGGTTCGCCTGATCCTGTCGGATTCCAACAGCAGTGCCCTGCTGCAGGAAGCTGGCAATGACGACTCTGCCTACGTTGTCATGCCGATGCGTCTGTAAACCGTAGTAGGCACATGTCCCTTCTACGTCTTTCGGTCACCGCGGTGCGCAACCTGCACCCGGTGACTCTCTCACCCTCCCCCCGCATCAACATCCTCTATGGCGCCAACGGCAGCGGCAAGACCAGTGTGCTCGAAGCTGTTCACCTGTTAGGCCTGGCTCGTTCGTTCCGCAGCACCCGGTTGAACCCTGTCATTCAGTACGAGCAAGCCACGTGCACGGTGTTTGGCCAGGTGGAACTTGCCGAAGGCGGTACCAGCAACCTGGGGGTTTCACGGGAGCGCCAGGGGGATTTCACCATTCGCATCGATGGGCAGAATGCGCGCAGTGCCGCACAGCTGGCCGAGATGCTACCGCTGCAACTGATCAACCCGGACAGTTTCAGGTTGCTAGAAGGCGCGCCCAAAGTACGGCGACAGTTCCTCGACTGGGGTGTGTTCCACGTGGAACCCCGCTTCATGGCAACCTGGCAGCGGCTGCAGAAGGCCCTGCGGCAGCGGAACTCATGGCTGCGGCATGGTACACTTGACGCCGTTTCGCAAGCCGCCTGGGATCGGGAGTTGTGTCTCGCCGGTGCGGAAATAGATGAATACCGTCGCAATTACATCAAGGCCTTGAAGCCCGTCTTCGAGCGAACCCTGAGCGAACTGGTCGAGCTGGACGGGTTGACCCTGAGCTACTACCGCGGCTGGGACAAGGACCGGGAACTCAACGAAGTCCTCGCTACCTCTCTCCTTCGCGATCAGCAGATGGGCCACACGCAAGCTGGGCCACAGCGTGCTGATCTGCGCCTTCGATTGGGCGCGAACAACGCCGCTGACATTCTCTCGCGGGGGCAGCAGAAGCTGGTGGTCTGTGCCCTGCGGATTGCCCAGGGGCATCTGGTCAGCCAGGTTCGTCGCGGTCAGTGTATTTATCTGGTAGATGACTTGCCGTCCGAGTTGGACGAACAGCATCGCCGCGCCCTGTGCCGCTTGCTTGAAGAATTGAACTGCCAGGTGTTCATCACCTGTGTAGACCACGAATTTCTGAGGGAAGGCTGGCAAACGGAAACGCCAGTCGCTTTGTTCCACGTGGAACAGGGCCGTATCACCCAGACCCACGACCATCGGGAGTGAAGGCATGAGCGAAAATCAAACGTACGACTCCTCCAGCATCAAGGTGCTGAAAGGGCTTGATGCCGTACGCAAACGTCCCGGCATGTACATTGGCGACACCGATGACGGCAGCGGCCTGCACCACATGGTCTTCGAAGTGGTCGACAACTCGATCGACGAAGCCCTGGCCGGACACTGCGATGACATCACCGTCATCATCCACCCGGACGAGTCCATCAGCGTCCGCGACAACGGCCGTGGCATCCCGGTCGATGTGCACAAAGAAGAAGGCGTTTCGGCAGCCGAGGTCATCATGACTGTGCTGCACGCCGGCGGTAAGTTCGACGACAACTCCTACAAGGTATCCGGCGGCCTGCACGGTGTAGGTGTGTCCGTGGTGAACGCCCTGTCCGAACAACTGGTACTCACCGTTCGCCGCAGCGGCAAGATCTGGGAGCAAACCTACGTCCATGGTGTGCCACAGGCACCGATGGCCGTTGTGGGTGAAAGCGAAACCACCGGTACCCACATCCACTTCAAGCCTTCGGCTGAAACCTTCAAGAACATCCACTTCAGCTGGGACATCCTCGCCAAGCGTATTCGCGAACTGTCGTTCCTGAACTCCGGCGTCGGTATCCTGCTGAAGGACGAGCGCAGCGGCAAGGAAGAGTTCTTCAAATACGAAGGTGGCCTGCGCGCGTTCGTTGAATACCTGAACACCAACAAGACCCCGGTCAACTCCCAGGTGTTCCACTTCAACGTACAACGCGACGATGGCGTGGGTGTCGAAGTCGCCCTGCAGTGGAACGACAGCTTCAACGAAAACCTGCTGTGCTTCACCAACAACATCCCGCAGCGCGACGGTGGTACTCACCTGGTCGGCTTCCGTTCCTCGCTGACCCGTAGCCTCAACAGCTACATCGAGCAGGAAGGCCTGGCCAAGAAGAACAAGGTTGCTACCACTGGTGACGACGCCCGTGAAGGTTTGACCGCAATCATCTCGGTCAAGGTACCGGACCCCAAGTTCAGCTCGCAGACCAAGGACAAGCTGGTTTCCTCGGAGGTGAAGACCGCCGTGGAACAGGAGATGAACAAGTACTTCGCCGACTTCCTGTTGGAGAACCCCAACGAAGCCAAGGCCGTGGTCGGCAAGATGATCGACGCTGCCCGTGCCCGTGAAGCCGCGCGTAAAGCCCGTGAGATGACCCGCCGCAAAGGTGCGTTGGACATCGCCGGCCTGCCGGGCAAACTGGCCGACTGCCAGGAGAAGGACCCCGCCCTCTCCGAACTGTACCTGGTGGAGGGTGACTCCGCCGGTGGTTCGGCCAAGCAAGGCCGCAACCGTCGCACCCAGGCGATCCTGCCGCTGAAGGGCAAGATCCTCAACGTCGAGAAAGCACGCTTCGACAAGATGATCTCCTCGCAGGAAGTCGGCACGCTGATCACCGCCCTGGGCTGTGGCATTGGCCGCGAAGAGTACAACATCGAGAAGCTGCGCTATCACAACATCATCATCATGACCGATGCTGACGTCGACGGTTCGCACATCCGTACCCTGCTGCTGACCTTCTTCTTCCGTCAACTGCCGGAGCTGGTCGAGCGTGGCTACATCTATATCGCCCAGCCGCCGCTGTACAAAGTGAAGAAGGGCAAGCAGGAGCAGTACATCAAGGACGACGACGCCATGGAAGAGTACATGACCCAGTCGGCCCTCGAAGATGCCAGCCTGCACCTGGACGAGTCGGCGCCAGCCGTTTCGGGTGTTCAGCTCGAAGCCCTGGTGAACGAATTCCGCGCGGTGATGAAGACCCTCAAGCGCTTGTCGCGCCTGTACCCGCAGGAGCTGACCGAGCACTTCATCTACCTGCCGGAAGTGACCCAGGAGCAACTGGCCGACCACGCCACCATGCAAGCCTGGCTGGTCAAGTTCCAGGAGCGCTTGAACAACTGCCAGAAGTCCGGCCTGACCTACGCGGCCAGCTTGCGCGAAGACAAGGAGCGCAATATCTGGCTGCCGGAAGTGGAAGTCACCTCCCACGGCCTGGCCAGCTACGTCACCTTCAACCGCGAGTTCTTCGGCAGCAACGACTACCGTTCGGTCGTCAACCTGGGCGCCAAGCTCGGTACCCTGCTGGGTGAAGGTGCCTACGTTCAGCGCGGCGAACGTCGCAAGGCGGTCACCGAGTTCAAGGAAGCCCTCGACTGGCTGATGAACGAAAGCACCAAGCGCCACACCATCCAGCGATACAAAGGGCTGGGTGAGATGAACCCGGACCAGCTGTGGGAAACCACCATGGACCCGACCGTGCGCCGCATGCTGAAGGTGACCATCGAGGACGCCATCGCCGCTGACCAGCTGTTCAACACCCTCATGGGTGACGCAGTTGAGCCACGTCGTGACTTCATCGAAAGCAACGCGCTGTCGGTGGCCAACCTGGACTTCTGATCCAGCCACGCTGTATCGAAAGCTGAAAAGGCCAACCCTAGGGTTGGCCTTTTTTATGCCTATCGAACGCTACATGTTCCACGTGGAACGTCCTTTTAGCACCTGTGGAAATTGCCGTTATTCACTCTGTTTAACTGTGAAAAATTAACGCGACATGGGCGCGCCGATGCGCTGGCAAAGCCCGCAAAGCCAACTAGGCTGAGCACACCTGAAACGGAAGTCATCAACATGCCATCACTTGCGCAGGACCGCGCTCCCCGGCATTTCGCCGCCTTCTCGACCTGGCCACGCCGTGTCGATGACCTCCCTCACTCGCACCTCCCCGGCTTTCAGTCCTGGTCGGCAGCCCCTGCGCTTGCCCGGCCGGATCCTGTTGTTCCACTCGACGCAACGAGGAGCAGTAGCCATGTGCACCATTGGAGCCGTGTTCAACGGCGGCAAGATCACCACCTTCAAGCAGTGCGACCTGATACCCGTCACGCACTTCAATGAGCCCGAGGTACGCCCCGGCAGCCAGGGTGGCTCTTACCTGGCCATGACCCGTCAGGGCAGCGCTGGGATCTGGGCGGGCTTCAACAGCCAGGGCGTCGCCTTCGTCGCTGCGGATGCCTATACCACCACCGCCGCCAACTACTACGCCAGCGGTGAACAGGTCTCGGCGCTGTTCCAGGCCTACGAGGGCACGGTGAAGAATCATGGCACTGCCAAGGAGGCGGCGCAGAGCCTGGTGAACTTCTACCAAAACATGGGCGACGGCAAGCCCTTCCCCGCCCCCGATATCGCCCTGGTCAGCGGCTGGGCCGACGCCCAGCAAACACAGCAAGTGGCGATCTTCATCGAGTACATGCCCAACCCGTTCAACCAGGTGTCGGTACGGCAGATCGTTCGTACCGATGGTTTCTTCGCCTCGACCAACAACTTCCGCCTGCAACCGGACTCGGTGAACTATCCCGCCAACCACAGCACCTACCTGCGCCTCGACCGGGCAGAAAGAATCCTCCAGGCCGACCCGACGGCCAACGGTGTGAAGGCGTTGTTGAGCGACCAGTACTACGGCCGCACCGAGCTGTCGATCTGCCGCGAGACGGACTACCTCGGCACCGAGTTCCACACCCAGGCCACTGCAGTATTTACCGCCAGCCGTAACGAGGCCGTGTGTGAGTATCAGGTCAACGGCAACCCACGCACCAACCCACTGCGCATTTTCGGAGGCCAGCTATGAGCATCGAAGTGATCTTCGCCCTCAACGACAACCCATCGGTACTGCCGCCTACAGAGGGCTTCCATTATGTGGACCAAGGCAACTACCAGACTTTCGAACTGCGCCAAGGCCAGCCGCTGATCTGCTACTCGGACAGTGCCACTTCTTGCATCATCACCGCCGTCGTTGCCAGCCATGGTGCTCGCACGACGGTAACTTTGGCGCACCTGGACAGCCCCGCCTGCATCAGCTCGTTCTTCGATATCGTCGCGGCCCAGGCCGCCGACAGCTATCGCATCTACGCCCAGGGCGCCAACCCGCCCGACAACGACACCTCCAAGCAGAACGCCGCTCAACTGCAAACCTGCGTCGATAACCTCGGTGGCAAGGTGACCACCGCTGAGCTGTCATTGCTGCAGGGTGATCCACGCGAGCACAACCGAGGTGAATTCGGCTTGGCGTTCGACGGCGGCAACCTGGCTGTCGCCGGCAACCAGCCCTTCACCCTGCAATTGTTCCAGCGTGACCCCAGCTGCGGTGGGCAGACCGTCTACTGCATCATGCGCCGCCAGGAACAACCGCCCCGGCAGATCCGCGACGCCGCCCTGCCCTTCACCCACCAGGAGCTGGTGGAGCTGTCGTCCATTGCCCTCCAGTTCCGCAAGGATGCCAGCGATCCCGGCAGCGCCTTCACCAACATCGTCAACCTGGAGAGCGAAGAGATTCGCCAGAACTGGTCGACCACCCCGGCCTACGAGGCCCCATGGTTCTCCGACCAGCTCAAGCTGGGCGCCGCCTTCGCCATCGCCATGGCACCCGTGGTGAGCCTCAGCGAGCTGCACCTGCGCAAGACCACCCCACCTTCCTTCGCACGCCTGCGCAAGGTGTTGCTGAGCCGTTGAGCCGAGCAGAGGACGCACGCTCATGAAAATTGCAGTCATCAATACCGGCGGTACCATCAGTTGTGTCGGTAACCCTCTGGCACCAATGACGGCCCAGCGCTTTGCCCAGGCCAGCCAGCAGTTGATCGACCCGATCCTGCGCCAGCAGTTTCCCGACCTGCAGGTCGACTACCTGACGTCGGTCACCTTCCCCGAGTCCAGCACCCAGACCCTCGACAGCACCAACTTGCAGCCGAGCGACTGGTGCATCATGGCCAAGGGCATCCTCGACAACTATGCGCGCTACGACGGCTTCGTCGTGCTGCACGGTACCGACAGCATGGACTTCAGCGGTACCGCGCTGTCGCTGCTGCTCAACAGTTTCGACAGCCGTGGCGTCGGCACTGCCGTGCTGAGCAAGCCGGTGATCATCACCGGCTCGCAGATGCCGCTGTACTACGAGGCCAATGGCAGCACCGACCTGTCGCTGAACTTCAACACCGACGCCTTCCAGAATGTCTGCGGTGCCGTCGCCCTGGCCCAGAGCGGCATCCCGGAAGTGGGCGTGTATTTCCAGAATCACCTCTACCGGGGCAACCGGGCGGTGAAGACCAACGCCAGCGAGTTCGACGCCTTCCACTCGCCCAACTACCCTGCGCTGGCCGAATACGGCGTCGAGCTCTCGCTGTTCAATGCCCAGTGGTTGCCGGGGCCGGTGCATGTCAGTGTCAGCCTGGACAACGCCGAGGTGCTGGCCGCCCAACAAGCGACCCTGGCCGTGACCACCAGCGCAATCGACAGCTTCCCGGTCATGCAGCTCAATGCCTTCCCGGCGCGTTACAGCCAATCGCCGGCCACCTCGTTCATGGCCGACCTGATCAAAGCAGTGGTGGCTGCCGGGGCCAGCGGGATCATTCTCGAGTCCTACGGCGAGGGCAACTTCCCTTCCGGCAACCCGGACAACCCGCAGCAGGGCGCGATCTACCAAGCGTTGGCCATGGCCAACGAGCAGGGGGTGAACATCGTCGACTGCACCCAGGTGATCGCCGGCACCGTCAACAACAGTGCCTACGCCGCCGGTGCGTGGTTGCCACAGGTGGGTGCGCTGGCGCCCGCGGACATGACCCCCATGGCCGCGTTGGCCAAGCTGATGATTTTGATGGCCCAGGCCAAAGCCAATGGCTGGAGCCGCGACCAGGTGCAGAGCCTGTTCCAGACCAACCTGGTCGGCGAGATGCACAGCGTCAATCAGCTCGACAGCCGCAGCAACACCACGCTGCTGCCGGGCCAGGCGATCAGCGCCCTGGATGGCAGCGCCCGGCTGCTCAACGACCCGCAACGTGGCCCGCTACTGCTCGGTGCCAGCACCACCACGCCGCTCTGGCAATTGCCCAGCGCCCCCGCCAGCAGCGCCCTGCCCGGCCGCCTGGTGATGCAGGACGACGGCAACCTGGTGTTCTACGGCCGCGACAACCAGGCGCTGTGGGCGACCAACACCGGTGAGGCGGATGGCGCTTCTTCACGGCTGCTGATCAGCGGCCGTTACAACGCCGGCTCACCGTCGGCGAGCACGCTGAAGCTGCAAGTGCTCAATTACTCGGCGGACACCATCACCGCCACCTTGTACCCGACTGCCTGACGCAATCACACCTTACGAGAGGATCGAGCGATGTCTGCATTCAAACGGCAATTCAAGCTCAGTGGCATGGTCGCCCCGCAGGATCAGTTCCACCAGCTCATCGTCGGCGCCGCCGCCCTGGCGGCGGCGCCCGGGGAGCAATACATCGCACCGAAGGTGGTGCAGGTGAAGATCGTCTATCCGCAGCAGGAGACCATCGGTGTGCCGCAGTACGCCGACACGGTGGTCGGTGAGGCGGCGGGCCGCTATGACCCGGCAGGCGACTGCCAGGGCAACTTCATGTCGTACAAGTTCCAGCCCAACAACAACTGCTACGCCTACGGCTGCAACATCACCCCCAACACCTTCCCGCAGCCCGGGCGCCAGAGCGGCTACCTGCTGACTGCCGCCGACTTCAAGAAGTCGAAAGACGAGTTGGGCGCATTGGTCAGCGGCTATGCGGTGAAAGATGGCTTGCAGATGGCCGGGCGTAACCTGAAGGAACTGATGGAGTTCAAGTCGAGCAAGCAAGGCACCAACCCTGGCGGCGTCGGCGCGGGCTACCTGGGAGGTCACTTCGTGGCGCTGATGGTCTCCCCGGCCGGTGATGCCAACTGGCCGGGCGACTACCACTGGGCACGCTGCGACAATTCCTCCGGTAGCTGCGATTCGTGGTCGCAGAAGGACGGTGGCGACCAGGTCACCAATTTCGACTTCGCCGGCAATCCGATCAGCAACCCGATGGTCGCCAACTGGACCGTCAACCAAGGGCCGGTGTCCTCCAGCGACTCCCGCGAGCTGGTAGCCGAGTACGACTTCTACTGCTTCATGTTCGTGCCTGAGCAGGGCGTGAACATCATCTGACCTTCATCGGTGCCGGGCATTCAGGTGTCCTGGATGCCCAGCGCCTTCAGGCGGCGGTACAGGGTACGTTCGCTCATGCCCAGGTGCTGCGCCAGTTCGCTGCGCGACCCTTCGAAACGGTTCAAGGCTTCGGCCAGCTCGCCGAGCTGGCGGCGTGCCCGTGGCCGGCGCTCACCGGGCAAGCTCGATGGCGTGTCGTGCATCTCCTCAGGTAGATGCTCCAGGCGGATCACCCCTTCATCGGCAAATAGCCGTGCGCGTTCGAGGATGTTGCGCAGCTCGCGGATGTTACCCGGGAATCCGTACAGTGCCAGACGCTGCAGGGCTTGGCCGTCGATCTCGGGCGCCGCCTTGCCAGCCATGCGCGCCAACAGGCTTTCGATCAGCAGTGGCAGGTCATCGATACGCTCGCGCAACGCCGGCAGGCGTATCGGGAAGCCACTGATCCGGTAGTACAGGTCTTCACGGAAGCTACCGACGTTGGCCATTTCCCTGAGTGGCTTGTGGGTGGCCGAGATCAGGCGGAAGTCAGAATGAACCGTGCGCGTGCTGCCCACCGGGCGGAAGCTGCCGGACTCGATCAGGCGCAGCAGCTTCACCTGCATGGCCAACGGCACTTCACCGATCTCGTCGAGGAACAGCGTGCCGCCGTGGGCTGCTTCGGCCAGGCCGATTTTGCGCTGGGTGGCACCGGTGAAGGCACCCTTCTCGTAACCGAACAGCTCGCTCTCGAACAACGACTCGGTCAGCCCGGTGCAGTCCACCACCACCAACGGGCCATTGGCTCGAGGGCTGCCCAGGTGCAAGGCGCGGGCGAACAACTCTTTACCCGTGCCGGATTCGCCCTGCAGCAATACCGGAATCTGCGCTGGCGCTGCGCGCTGCAAGCTGGCGACCGCTGCCTTGAAAGCCGGTGCCCGGCCAACCAACCCCTGCTGCTGCGGTTGCGCCGAGGCCAGGGTCACGCTGCTCAACCGTTCGACGAAAGCGACCACCCTGCCCTGGTCGTCGAGGATCGGCCGCAGCTCGACATCCACATGTTCAGGCCCGCGTGGGGTGTGGTGGATGTGCAGCACGCGCTCGGGCACCTTGCTGTCCAGCGACTTGCGCAGCGGGCAATGTTCGCCGGCCTGGTCGCAGGGCACGGCGTAGTGGTGGGACACGCGGTGGCACTTCTGGCCCACGGGGGCCTGCTCGGCGTGGCCGAACTGGCGACGGTAGGCGGCGTTGGCGGCGAGGATGTTGTAGTCGGTGTCGAGGACGATGCTGGGCAGCACATCGTGTTCGAGGTAGGACACCAGCGCGAGGATCGCGGGATGGGAAGCGGCAAGCATGACGGCACCAGGTGAAAGACCTGGCGAGGGTAGCAAGGACTGCCAATCACTGCCATTGGCTGACAGTCGACTGCCAGGAACTGTCACTTCTACGGCGTTGGAGGGGGCCGTTGCGCGGCTCTGTCGCGGCACAAGGCCGCGCCTACAGGGGCTGCGTCCATCAGAAAGGCATGGCATGCATCTTGATAAAGCACGCGGTACTGCCTAAGCCTTCAAGGAGGCCCGGTGGATAACTGGAGAGTGCAATGATCATCGGCAACAACCTTCACGTCGAAGCGTTCTTCGACAAAGCGACCTCGACCCTCAGTTACCTGGTGATGGACGGCGAGACGCGCCAGTGCGCGCTGATCGATAGCGTGCTGGACTACGACCCCAAGTCCGGGCGTACCTGCACCGCTTCGGCGGACCAGCTGATTGCCCGCGTGAATGAGTTGGGCGCCAAGGTGCAGTGGATCCTGGATACCCATGTGCATGCCGATCACCTGTCCGCCGCGGCGTACCTCAAGAAAGAACTCGGCGGCAGTATCGCCATCGGCGCGCAGATCACCCAGGTACAGAAAGTCTTCGGCACGCTGTTTAACGCCGAGCCCGGTTTCGCTCGGGACGGCAGCCAGTTCGACGTGCTGTTCGAGGATGAAGAAGGTTTCCGAATCGGCAACCTGCACGCCCGCGCCTTGCACACCCCCGGGCATACGCCGGCCTGCATCAGCTACATGGTTCAGGATGCGGGCGAGATCGCCGTGTTCGTTGGCGACACGCTATTCACCCCGGACTACGGCACCGCCCGTTGCGACTTCCCCGGCGCCAGCGCGCGTACCCTGTACCAGTCGATCCGCCGCTTGCTGGCCTTCCCCGACCAGACCCGGCTGTTCATGTGCCACGACTACCTGCCGGGTGGCCGCGAGCTTTGCTACGTCACCACGGTGGCCGAGCAACGCGCTCACAACATTCACATTAAGGAAGGCGTCAGCGAGGACAGCTTCGTCCAGATGCGCGAAGCCCGCGACAAGACCCTCGACATGCCCGTGCTGATCCTGCCGTCGGTGCAGATCAACATGCGCAGCGGGCAGTTCCCTGAGCCGGAAGCAAACGGCGTGAGCTACCTGAAGATCCCGCTCAACAAGCTTTAGATTGCTATCGCCGGCAAGCCGGCGATGGGGCGCCACCCTAACTAGATTTCAAGGAACACCGCCATGCCTGCCCTGCAGTCCCCTGCCGATACCTCCCGTGCCGACCACCACAAGGTGGTGATCGTCGGCGCTGGCGCCGCCGGTATCGCCACCGCGTCCAGCCTGATCGCCCGTGACCCGTCGCTGGATATCGCCCTGATCGACCCTGCCGAGGTGCACTACTATCAGCCCGGCTGGACCATGGTCGGCGCCGGGGTGTTCAAGGCACCGAGCACCGCCCAGACCATGGCCGCGACCCTGCCCCGTGGTGTGCGCTGGATCAAGGCGCGGGTGGAAGGCTTCGATCCCCAGGGGCAACTGGTCCTGCTCGAGGATGGCCGCGCCGTCAGTTATGAACAGCTGGTGGTCTGCCCAGGCCTCAAGCTCGACTGGAAGGCCATCGAGGGTTTGAGCGACACCCTCGGCCGTAACGGCGTCACCTCCAACTACCGCTACGACCTGGCGCCCTACACCTGGGAGCTGGTGCAGAACCTCAAGCAAGGCCGCGCCTTGTTCACCCAGCCACCGATGCCGATCAAATGCGCGGGTGCGCCGCAGAAGGCCCTGTACCTGTCCTGCGATCACTGGTTGCGCAACGGCCAACTGGGCAATGTCAGGGCCAGCTTCTTCAACGCGGGCGCCGTGCTGTTCGGCGTGCCAGACTACGTGCCCGCCTTGATGAGCTACATCGACAAGTACGGCATCGACCTCAACTACCAGCAGCGCCTCACGGCGGTGGACGGCCCGAACAAGCGCGCCACGTTCGTCCGCACACTGCCCGACGGCAGCAGCGAAACCCGCGTCGAAGCCTTCGACATGCTGCATGTGGTGCCGCCGCAAGTGGCGCCCGACTTCATCCGCACCAGCCCATTGGCCGACGCCGCCGGCTGGGTGGATGTCGAACCGCACACCCTGCGCCACCGCCAGTTCGGCAATATCCACGCCCTGGGCGACGTGGCCAACACCAGCAACGCCAAGACCGCCGCCGCCGCGCGCAAGCAGGCGCCGGTGGTGGCCAACAACGTGCTGGTGGCGCTTGGTCGCCTGTCGAGCCTGGCGCAGTACGACGGCTATGGCTCCTGCCCGTTGACCGTGGAGCGTGGCAAGATCGTGCTCGCCGAGTTCACCTATGGCGGCAAGCTGGCGCCGAGCTTCCCCCGTTGGCTGCTCGACGGGCGCCAGCCCACCCGCCTGGCCTGGCTGCTCAAGGCTCGGATCCTGCCGCCGCTGTACTGGAAGGCGATGCTCAAGGGCCGTGAATGGATGGCCAGGCCACAGCCGCTGGTGGTCGAGGCACAGCAGTGATCGAACATCAGCTGTTGGGTGCAGGGCTGGGCGCAATCATTGGCGCGGTGCTGGCGCTGACCGGCGCCGGTGGCGGCATCCTCGCCGTGCCGCTGCTGGTGTTCGGGTTGGGCCTGAGCATGGTCGAGGCGGCGCCGATCGGTTTGCTGGCCGTGGGCATGGCCGCGGCAGTAGGCGCCGTGCTCGGCTTGCGCGAAGGCTTGGTACGTTATCGCGCTGCGCTATTCATCGCACTGATTGGCATCGTCGCCGCGCCCTTCGGCCTGATGCTCGCCCATCAATTGCCCAATACACCGTTGGCGCTGGTGTTCGCCGGGGTGCTGGTCTACGCCTGCCTGCGCATCTGGCGCAAGGCGGCCAGCCAACTGCGCGGCGATGCCAATGACGCCCATCGTTTCATCGAGCCCTGCGTGCTCAACCCCTTGCAGGGGCGCTTGCGCTGGACCCTGCCCTGCGCGCGGGCGCTGGCCTTTACCGGCTTGATGTCGGGGTTGCTGTCCGGCCTGCTGGGCGTGGGCGGTGGCTTCGTGATCATCCCGGCCTTGAACCGCTACACCAACCTGCGCATGAAAAGCATCGTCGCCACCTCGCTGGCGGTGATCGCCCTGGTGTCCACCGGTAGCGTGGTGAGCGCCAGCGTGGCCGGCGTGATGCACTGGCAGGTGGGGGCGCCCTTCGCCATCGGCGCGGTCATCGGCCTGCTGCTGGCGCGCCCGCTGGCCGCCCGCATCGCCGGGCCACGCCTGCAACAACTGTTTGCCGTGGCCGGTATCAGCGCCGCCGTGCTGCTGGCCGGCAAGGCGCTACTCGGCTAGCAGTTCATCCTGCTCGGCGGCGCACAGCGCCAACAGGTAATCCCACACCACCCGCAGGCGCACCGACTTGTGCAGTTCGCGGCGGGTACAGATCCAGTAGCTGCGCTGGATGGTTTCGCTGGGCAGCACGCGCACCAGCTTCGGGTCGTGGCGGGCCATGTAGTTGGGCAGCACGGCAATGCCCAGCCCGGCCTGGGCGGCATGCTGCTGGGCGATCACGCTGGTGCTGCGGAAGGCCACGTTGGGCGAACGGCAAAAACTGTTGAGGAACAGCAGTTCCTGGCTGAACAGCAGGTCGTCGACGTAGCCGATCCAGCTGTGCCGGGCCAGGTCCTCGCGGTTGCGTAGCGGCGGTGCGCGGTCCAGATACGCCTGGCTGGCGTACAGCGCCAGGCGGTAGTCGGTGAGCTTGCGGGTGATCAGCAGGTCGGCGTTGGGGCGCTCCAGGTGAATGCTGATCTCGGCTTCGCGGTTGAGGATGCTGACAAAGCGCGGCACCGCCACCAGCTCAACTTCCAGCCCCGGGTAGCGCTCGAACAAGGCGTTCATCCGCGGGGTGAAGAACATGATGCCGATGCCTTCGGTCACCCCCAGGCGCACCTTGCCCAGCGGGGTGATGGCCTGGGTGATTTCTTCCTGCGCCAGCAGCGCGACGTTTTCCATGGCCTCGGCGTGCTTGAGCAGGGCCTGGCCGGAGGGGGTGAGGTCGTAGCCCTGGGCGTGCTGGACGAACAGCGCGGTGCCCAGGCTTTTTTCGATGCTCTCGATATGCCGGGCCACGGTGCTGTGGGTGGTGTTGAGGCGCTTGGCGGCGGTGAGCAGCCGGCCGCTGCGCTGCAACTCGAGGAAAAACCGCAGATCGTTCCAGTCGAACATGCTGATCCCTGTGCATTTCAGACGCCGCGAAATCTTGTGTAGGAGCGGCCTTGTGTCGTGATGGGGCGCGCAGCGGCCCCAAATGATGCACGCGGTGTTTCAGGTAGACCGCGTCTGCATTATCAGGGCCGCTTCGCGCCCCATCGCGACACGAGGCCGCTCCTACAGGGATTCGTGCTGTGGCATTGATTGCTGTGCTAAAACGCACAGCGGCTGCGCAAAATCTCGTGTTTCCTCGGCGAAATTAATCAATAAGATGGACCGGGACAAGAATAATAATCAGGCGCGAGGTTGCACATGCCATCAGCCGATTCTGTCTACGACTACGTGGTCGTGGGTGCCGGGCCCGCCGGTTGCCTGCTGGCCAACCGTCTGTCCGCCGACCCTGCCTGCCGCGTCCTGCTGCTCGAAGCCGGTGGGCGCGACAACTATCCCTGGATTCACATCCCTGTCGGTTACCTCTACTGCATCGGCAACCCACGCACCGACTGGTGCTTCAAGACCGAGGCCCAGCCCGGCCTGAACAGCCGCGCCCTGGGTTATCCACGGGGCAAGGTGCTCGGCGGTTGTTCCTCGATCAACGGCATGATCTACATGCGCGGCCAGGCCGCCGACTACGACCGCTGGGCAGACCTTGGCAACGACGGCTGGGCATGGAAGGACGTGCTGCCGTTGTTCAAGCAAAGCGAAAACCACTTCGCCGGCGCCAGCGACAGCCATGGCGGCGATGGCGAATGGCGGGTCGAGCAGCAGCGCTACAGTTGGCCGATTCTCGATGCCTTCCGTGACGCCGCCGAGCAGAGTGGCATCGCCAAGGTCGATGACTTCAACACTGGCGACAACGCAGGCTGTGGATACTTTCAGGTCAACCAGCGTAGCGGTGTGCGCTGGAACTCGGCCAAAGCCTTTCTCAAGCCCATCCTCAAACGGCCCAACCTGACGGTGCTGACCGGCGTCGAGGTCGACCAGGTGCTGCTCAACAACACCCGCGCTCGGGCGGTGAAGGCGCGCTGGCAAGGTGCATGGCATGAGTTTGCGGCGCGCCGCGAAATCATTCTCTGCGCCGGCTCCGTAGGCTCCCCCGGCATCCTCCAGCGCTCAGGCATCGGCCCGCGCAAGCTCCTCGAAGGGCTGGGCATCGCTGTGCGCCACGATATGCCTGGCGTCGGCGGTAACCTGCAGGATCACCTGCAACTGCGGCTGATCTACCAGATCCACAACACCCGCACCCTCAACCAGATGGCCAACAGCCTGTGGGGCAAACTGGGCATGGGCCTGCGCTACGCCTATGACCGCAGTGGCCCGCTGGCCATGGCACCGAGCCAACTGGGCGCGTTCGTCCGTTCCAGCCCGGAGCAGGCCACCGCCAACCTGCAATACCACGTGCAGCCGCTGTCGCTGGAGCGCTTCGGCGAGCCGCTGCATCGCTTCCCGGCCTTCACCGCCTCGGTGTGCAACCTGCGCCCGGTCAGCCGTGGGCGTATCGATATCCGCTCGGCGGACATGAGCGCCGCCCCCTTGATCGACCCCAACTACCTCAGTGCGCCCGAAGACCTGCAAGTGGCGGCAGACGCTATTCGTATGACCCGGCGCATCGTCCAGGCCCCTGCCCTGGCCGCTTTCGACCCTCGCGAATACCTGCCGGGCCCGGCCCTGCAGAGCGAAGAAGACTTGCATCAGGCCGCCGGCCAGATCGGCACCACCATCTTCCACCCGGTGGGCACCTGCCGCATGGGCAATGGCGCACTGGACGTTGTGGATAACCAGCTGCGTGTGCACGGCATTCCCGGCCTGCGCGTGGCCGACGCTTCGATCATGCCGCAGATCGTCTCCGGCAATACCTGTTCACCCACGTTGATGATCGCCGAGAAGGCGGCGCAACTGATCCTCAAGGGGGCTCACACCCAGACCAACCTCAACGACACCAGCGCGATACCGACGCCCTGACCCGGGTGTGTGCAACAGCGACGGCGCGTGGTCGCAGGCCGTCGACAGTGGAACAACAAGAATAATCACTGTGGCCTTCGGGCCGAGGACAGCAACGATGTCGGATTACATCCAGGAACAGGGGGCGGCTGCCAGCAGCTCCAGTGGTCGTGAAGAACGCAAGATCATTTTCGCGTCATCCCTCGGGACGGTGTTCGAGTGGTATGACTTTTTTCTCTATGGCGCACTGGCCGCGGTCATCAGCAAGCAGTTCTTCGCTGGGGTCAACGACACCACCGCCTTCATCTTCGCCCTGATGGCCTTCGCCGCCGGCTTCCTGGTGCGGCCGTTTGGCGCCCTGGTGTTCGGCCGGTTGGGTGACATGATCGGGCGCAAGTACACCTTCCTGGTGACCATCGTGCTGATGGGCCTGTCGACCTTCGCGGTCGGCCTGCTGCCCACCTACGCCAGTATCGGCATCGCCGCACCGATCATCCTGGTGATCCTGCGCATGCTCCAGGGCCTGGCCCTGGGCGGTGAGTACGGCGGCGCCGCCACCTATGTGGCCGAGCATGCACCCCACGGCAAGCGCGGTTTCCACACGGGTTTCATCCAATCCACCGCTACCCTTGGCCTTTTGCTGTCGCTGACCGTGGTGCTGGCCAGCCGCTACATCAGCGGCGATCAGTTCGAAACCTGGGGCTGGCGCCTGCCGTTCCTGCTGTCGATCTTCCTTCTGGCGATCTCCACCTGGATCCGCATGAGCATGCACGAGTCGCCGGCCTTCGTGAAAATGAAGGCCCAGGGCAAGGTGAGCAAGTCGCCGATCCGTGAGTCGTTCACCTCGTGGCCCAACCTCAAGGTGGTGCTCACTGCGCTGTTCAGCATCAACGCCGGGCAAGCGGTGACCTTCTATACCGCGCAGTTCTACGTGCTGTTCTTCATGACCCAGATGCTCAAGATGGACCCGGCACAAGCCAACACCCTGTTGATCATCAGTGTGATTATCGGCGCGCCGTTCTTCGTGTTCTTCGGCTGGCTGTCGGACCGCGTCGGGCGCAAGCCGATCCTGATGATCGGGCTGCTGCTGGCTACGGTCTGCTACTTCCCGATGTTCAAGGCGCTGAGCCATTACGCCAACCCGCAGATCGATGCCGCCAGCCGTCAAGCACCCATCGTGGTCAGCGCCAACCCGCAGGGCTGCACCTTCCAGTTCGACCCGGTGGGCAAGGCGCGTTTCGACAGCCCGTGCGACAAGGTCAAGACCTTCCTGGTCAAGCAGGGCCTGCCCTACAGCTCGGTTGCAGCCACGGGTAGCGACGTGTCGGTGAGCATCGGCGACAAGACCATCAACGGTTTCGACGAAGCGGCCATGCGCAGCGCCATCGAGGCGGCCGGCTACCCAGCCAAGGCCGACCCCGCCCAGGTGAACCAGGTGATGGTGGTGGTGCTGATCGTCGCCATGATCCTGATCGCCACCATGACCTACGGGCCACTGGCGGCGGTGATGGTCGAGCTGTTCCCTACACGTATCCGCTACACCTCGATGTCCCTGCCCTACCACATCGGCAACGGCTGGTTCGGTGGCTTCCTGCCGACGGTGTCGTTCGCGTTGGTGGTGTATACCGGGGATATCTTCTATGGGCTGTGGTACCCGGTGTTAATCACCGGGGTGAGCCTGGTAGTGGGCATTTTCTGCCTGAAAGAAACCAAGGATGTGGATATCGATAAGGTCTGATGGCTTGGGGCCGCTCTGCAGGGTTTGCACGAGCTCTGTAGGAGCGGCCTTGTGCCGCGAAAGGGCCGCAAAGCGGCCCCGCGAGTTATGAGGCGCCGCCAATATCGGGGGCTGCTGCGCAGCCCTTTCGCGGCACAAGGCCGCTCCTACAGAGGATGTGCAAGCTTCGGACCGCAGCGATGGATCAATGAACATTCAAGCACAAAAAAACCGGCGTAAAAGCCGGTTTTTTTATAGCGCGAAAAAACTTATGCACGATTTTCAGAAAAACGTCATACAGAGAAATAAACAGCTAATTCAATAACTTAGCGATTATTTCAGGCGACTCATGCAAAACTTGCTAACAAGTTATCCACAGATCGTCAGGCCGGCTGCTGCTCAGGGTTTTCAGCCACCGGCGGCAGCGAACCCATGGCCCGCTGGGTGGCTTCGTTCCAGCCCTGGGCACGGTCGTTGAGCTCGGCAATGGCGCGTGGCCCGGTGCCCACTGCATACATCGGTTCACCGATCACCACCTCGATGGTGCCCGGGCGCTTGCCCCAGCCCTCACGCGGCCAGAACTTGCCGGCGTTGTGAGCAATCGGCAGTACCGGCAGGCCGGCGTTCACCGCCAGCGCCGTGCCGCCGCGGGAGAACTTGCCGATCTGGCCGTGAGGCACGCGGGTGCCTTCGGGGAAGATCAGCACCCAGGTGCCCTGCTTGAGCAGCTCGTCACCTTGGCTGGCGACTTGGCGCAGGGCCTCTTTCGGATTCTTCCGGTCGATGGCGATCGGCCGCAGCATGGCCATGGCCCATCCGAAGAACGGCACGTACAGCAGCTCGCGCTTGAGCACCTGGCTCAGCGGCGAGAAGTACGCGGAGAGCAGGAATGTTTCCCAGGTGCTCTGGTGGTTCGACAGGATCACGCAGGGCACTTTCGGCACGTTCTCGGCGCCGGTGATCTTGTAGTCGATGCCCAGGATCGTGCGCACCAGGAACAGCGCGCAGCGGCACCAGTACACGTTGATGAACTTGTAGCGCTTGGCGAACGGCAGGAAAGGCGCGACGAAGAAGCTCAGCGAGCACCACAGCAGCGAACTGGTGCCCAACAGCAGGTAAAAAAGAAAGATTCTGATCGCCTGCAGGATCGACATAGTGGCAAGTACCGTTGCGGGGCGTGCCCGCCTGATGAAAAGTGCGCCGGTCCTGGCGCACTCATTTAAATAATTTTTCTGGCGATAGCTGCCAGATCGTCGAAAATCAGCGTAGTTTCCGGAACCCCTTTGTCCAGGGTCCTCTCGCCCTTGCCGGTTTTCACCAACACCGGTTGTGCATCGACGGCCAGCGCCGCCTCCAGGTCACCTTTGCTGTCACCGACGAACCACACGCCGGTCAGCGGCACCTGGTAGTGCTCGGCAATCGCCCGCAGCATGCCGGGCTTGGGCTTGCGGCATTCGCAGCCCTCATCCGGCCCATGCGGGCAATGCACGATGTAACCGACCTCGCCCCCCTGCTCGGCCACCAGCGCGCGCAGGCGCGCGTGCATGGCCTCGAGGGTTGCCGGCGAGTAATAGCCGCGGGCAATGCCGGACTGGTTGGTGGCCACGGCCACCGTCCAGCCGGCCTTGCTCAACTGCGCGATGGCCTCGATCGAGCCGGGAATGGGGACCCACTCCTCCAGCGACTTGATGTAGGCGTCGGAGTCGTGATTGATCACCCCGTCACGATCGAGAATCAGCAGTTTCAAGGCTTACCCCAGCAGAGAAATGTCGGCCACGCCCAGGAACAGACCGCGCAGGCGGCTGAGCAGGGCATAACGGTTGGCGCGCACCTTGGCGTCCTCGGCGTTGACCAGCACCGCCTCGAAGAAGGCGTCGACCGGGTCGCGCAGGGCGGCCAGGCGGGCCAGCGCTTCGTTGTACTGACGCGCGGCCGCCATCGGTTGCACGGCCTGGTCGGCCTGCTGGATGGCCGAGTACAGCGAGAACTCGTTGGCGTTGTCGAAGTACTTGGGTTCGACCTGTTCGGCGATGGCGCCTTCGGCCTTGCTCAGCAGGTTCGACACACGCTTGTTCGCCGCAGCCAGGGCCGCGGCTTCCGGCAGCTTGCGGAACGCCTGCACGGCCTGTACGCGCTGGTCGAAGTCCAGGGCGGAACCCGGCTTCAGGGCACGCACCGACAGGTAGGTGGCAACGTCGATACCTTCGTCCTCGTAGCGCGCACGCAGGCGGTCGAAGATGAATTCCAGCACCTGCTCGGACAGGCCGGCGGCCTTGACCTTGGCACCGAACTGCTTGACCGCGAACTCGACCGCAACGGTCAGGTCCAGGTCCAGCTGCTTGTCGATCAGGATGCGCAGCACGCCCAGGGCGGCACGGCGCAGGGCGTACGGGTCCTTGCTGCCGGTGGGCAGCATGCCGATGCCGAAGATGCCGACCAGGGTGTCGAGCTTGTCGGCGATGGCCACGGCAGCACCGGTGAGGGTCTGCGGCAGCTCGGCGCCGGCACCGCGCGGCATGTACTGCTCGTTCAGCGCCAGGGCGACGTCTTCAGGCTCGCCATCGTTGAGGGCGTAGTAGTAGCCGGCGATGCCTTGCATCTCCGGGAATTCACCGACCATTTCCGAGGCCAGGTCGCACTTGGACAGCAGGCCGGCACGGCCGGCGTTGGCGGCGCTGCCACCGAGGTACGGGGCAATGAACGCGGCCAGCTTGGAGACGCGCTCGGCCTTTTCGAACACGGTGCCCAGCTGAGCCTGGAACACTACGTTCTTCAGGCGCTCGTTGAAGCTTTCCAGCGGCTGCTTCTTGTCCTGCTTGAAGAAGAACTCGGCGTCGGTCAGGCGCGGGCGCACGACCTTTTCGTTGCCCTGCACGATCTGCTTGGGATCGCGGCTCTCGACGTTGGCCACGGTGATGAAGCGCGGCAGCAGCTTGCCTTCGCTGTCCAGCAGGCAGAAGTACTTCTGGTTGTCCTGCATGGTGGTGATCAGGGCTTCCTGCGGCACTTCGAGGAAACGCTCCTCGAACGAGCACACCAGCGGCACTGGCCACTCGACCAGCGCGGTCACTTCGTCCAGCAGCGCCGGCGGCACGATCGCGCTGCCTTCCTGCTGCATGGCCAGTTCCGCGGTGCGCTTGCTGATCAGCTCGCGACGCTCGGCGAAGTCGGCCAGCACGTAGGCTTTGCGCAGGTCTTCGACGTAGTTGGCCGGGGTGGTGATCACCACGTTTTCCGGGTGGTGGAAGCGGTGGCCACGGGATTCACGGCCGGCCTTCTGGGCGAGGATGGTGCAGTCGACGACCTGGTCGCCGAGCAGCATCACCAGCCATTGAGTTGGGCGCACGAACTCTTCACGGCTGGCGCCCCAGCGCATGCGCTTGGGGATCGGCAGGTCGTTGAGCGAGTCTTCGATGATGGTCGGCAGCAGGCTGGCGGTCGCCTTGCCCGGGATGTGCTGGGAGAAACGCAGCTTGGCGCCGCTCTGGTCGATGTCCGACAGCTCCACGCCGCACTTCTTGGCAAAGCCCAGGGCGGCCTGGGTCGGCTCGCCGTCTTTGAACGCCGCCTGCATGGGCGGGCCATCGATATTGATGCTGCGGTCCGGCTGCTGCACGTCGAGCTGGCGAATCAGCACGGCCAGGCGGCGCGGCGCGGCGTACACCTGCTTGGCGGTGTAGTTCAGGCCGGCGGCCTGCAGGCCTTTCTCTATGCCGGCCAGGAAGGCGTCGCCCAGCGAGGCGAGGGCCTTGGGTGGCAGCTCTTCGGTGCCCAGTTCAACCAGGAAATCTTGAGCACTCATTGTGCAGCCTCCAGCTTAGCCAACACTTCGTCACGCAGTTCAGGGGTGGCCATCGGGAAGCCCAGGCGTGCGCGGGCTTGCAGATAGCTTTGCGCCACGTCACGGGCGAGCGTGCGTACACGCAGGATGTAGCGCTGGCGCTCGGTCACCGAGATGGCGCGGCGGGCGTCCAGCAGGTTGAAGGTGTGCGACGCCTTCAGGACCATTTCATAGGTCGGCAGCGGCAGCTCGAGCTTGATCAGGCGGTTCGCTTCGCTTTCATAGAAATCGAACAGTTCGAACAGCTTCTCGACGTTGGCGTGCTCGAAGTTGTAGGTCGACTGCTCCACTTCGTTCTGGTGGAACACGTCGCCATAGGTGACCTTGCCGAACGGGCCGTCGGCCCACACCAGGTCGTAGACCGAGTCCACGCCCTGGATGTACATGGCCAGGCGCTCCAGGCCGTAGGTGATTTCACCGGTGACCGGGTAGCACTCGATGCCGCCGACCTGCTGGAAGTAGGTGAACTGGGTCACCTCCATGCCGTTCAGCCAGATTTCCCAGCCCAGGCCCCAGGCGCCGAGGGTTGGCGATTCCCAGTTGTCTTCGACGAAGCGAATGTCGTGAACCAGCGGGTCGATGCCGATGGCCTTCAGCGAGCCAAGATAGAGCTCTTGGAAGTTCGCCGGGTTTGGCTTGAGCACCACTTGGAACTGGTAGTAGTGCTGCAGGCGGTTGGGGTTTTCGCCATACCGTCCGTCGGCAGGGCGACGGCTAGGCTGCACGTAGGCGGCGTTCCAGGTTTCCGGGCCGACGGCGCGCAGGAACGTGGCGGTATGGAAAGTGCCGGCGCCTACTTCCATATCGTAGGGCTGAAGCACCACACAACCTTGAGCTGCCCAGTAGTTCTGCAGGGCGAGGATCAGGTCTTGGAAGGTACGCACGGCTGGCGTAGGCTGGCTCACGAAATTCACCTGTATCTGGGGATGCGGATGTAAAGAGCGGGAGTATAACCCGATTCGCCTCGCCCTCTACGTAATTGGAGCCTTATGCCACGCTGCTCTTGGTGTTCCGACGACCCCTTGTACCAGGCCTACCACGATCAGGAGTGGGGAACGCCGCAGCGCGATCCGGCGTTGCTGTTCGAGATGCTTTTGCTCGAAGGGTTCCAGGCGGGCCTGTCATGGATCACGGTATTGAAGAAACGCGAGCGCTATCGCGAGGTGCTGCACGGTTTCGATCCGGTGCAACTGTCGCAGCTGAGCGACGAGCGCATCGAAGAACTGATGCTTGACCCCGGCATCATCCGCAACCGCCTCAAGCTCAAGGCCGTTCGCCGCAATGCGTTGGCCTGGCTGGCTGTGGATAACCCAGCAGCATGGTTGTGGTCGTTCGTGGGTGGCCAGCCGAAGATCAACCACTTCCAGGGCCGGGGCGACGTGCCGGCGGTGACCGAGGAAGCCAAGGCCATGAGCAAGGCGTTGCAGAAAGCCGGCTTCACCTTCGTCGGCCCGACCATCTGCTACGCCTTCATGCAGGCCACCGGCATGGTCATGGACCACACCACCGATTGCGATCGCTACGCCGCCTTGCTGCGCTGAGGGGTTACAATGCGCGCCTTGCTGAAATAAGGAATTCGCCTGTGGAAAAGTTCAAGGGCGCCCTGATGGTCGGGGTGCTGCGCCTGTTCGCCAAGTTGCCCTGGGGCGCTGTGCAGCGCGTTGGCGCCGGCATCGGCTGGCTGATGTGGAAAGTCCCCAACGGCTCGCGCAACGTGGTGCGCATCAACCTGGCCAAGTGCTTCCCGGAGATGGACCCGGCCGAGCGTGAGCAACTGGTGGGGCGTGCGCTGAAAGACATCGGCAAATCGTTCGTCGAAAGCGCCTGTGCCTGGATCTGGCCGCCGCAACGCTCGCTCGACCTGGTCAAGGAAGTGCACGGCCTGGAAGTGCTGGAGCAGGCCCTGGCCTCGGGCAAGGGCGTGGTCGGCATCACCAGCCACCTGGGCAACTGGGAAGTGCTCAACCACTTCTATTGCAACCAGTGCAAACCGATCATCTTCTACCGCCCGCCGAAGCTGAAGGCGGTGGATGATCTGCTGCGCGAGCAGCGGGTGCAGATGGGCAACCGCGTGGCGCCTTCGACCAAGGAAGGCATTCTCAGCGTGATCAAGGAAGTGCGCCGGGGTGGCCAGGTGGGGATTCCTGCCGACCCGGAGCCGGCCGAGTCGGCAGGTGTGTTCGTGCCGTTCCTGGGTACCCAGGCGCTGACCAGCAAGTTCGTGCCGAACATGCTGGCCGGTGGCAAGGCTGTCGGGGTGTTCCTGCATGCCCTGCGCCTGCCGGATGGTTCGGGCTTCAAGGTGTTCCTGGAAGCGGCGCCAGAGGCCATGTACAGCACCGATGTGAATGAATCGGCGGCGGCCATGAGCAAGGTGGTCGAGCGTTATGTGCGCGAGTACCCGAGCCAGTACATGTGGAGCATGAAGCGCTTCAAGAAGCGCCCGGCCGGTGAGGCGCGTTGGTACTGAGAAATCCACTGCTCTTCCAGCAGCTCTGCTTGCTATAGCAGGGAACCTTGTGGGAGCGGGCTTGCCCGCGAAGCAGGCACCGCGGTGCATGGCACCGGCTGCGCCGGTGTTCGCGGGCAAGCCCGCTCCCACAGGGATTGCGGTGTGTACAAGGGACCGCGTCAGCTTGAGGTTTTGTTCAACTTCTTCAGAAACACCGTCATCTCCTTCTCGGCCTGCTTGTCCCCATGGGCCTGCGCCGCCTCGATCCCCTCCTCCCAGGCCTTGCGCGCCCCAGCCAGGTCACCCTGCAGCTGATAGGCCTTGCCCAGCAGCTTCCACGCCGCCGAATACTTGGGGTCCTGCTTCACGCAACTGGCCAGGTGTACCGCCGCCTCGGCGCCATTGCCTTCATCCAGCCAGGCCTTGCCCAGGCCAAAGCGCAGCAGCGGGTTATCCACACCCTTGGCCAGCATCTTCTCCAGCGATTCGCGCATGCCCTGCTCCTTTAGAAGAAACTCAAGCCCACGTGGAACAGCTTCTCCACGTCCCGAATATGCTTTTTATCCACAACGAACAGGATCACATGGTCGCCCGACTCGATCACCGTGTCGTCGTGGGCGATCAGCACTTCCTCGTCGCGGATGATCGCGCCGATGGTGGTGCCCGGCGGCAGGGCGATGTCCTCGATGGCCTTGCCCACCACCTTGCTCGACTTCGAATCACCATGCGCTACCGCCTCGATGGCCTCGGCCGCGCCACGGCGCAACGAGTGCACACTGACGATATCGCCGCGGCGCACGTGGGCCAGCAGCGTGCCGATGGTGGCCAGCTGCGGGCTGATGGCGATGTCGATGTCGCCGCCCTGCACCAGGTCGACATAGGCCGGGTTGTTGATGATGGTCATCACCTTGCGCGCACCCAGGCGCTTGGCCAGCAGCGACGCCATGATGTTGGCCTCGTCGTCGTTGGTCAGGGCCAGGAAAATGTCGGCGTCGGCGATGTTCTCTTCCAGCATCAGGTCCTTGTCCGAGGCGCTGCCCTGCAGCACCACGGTGCTTTCCAGGGTGTCGGAAAGGTGCCGGCAGCGCGCCGGGTTCATCTCGATGATCTTCACCTGGTAGCGGCTTTCGATGGCCTCGGCCAGGCGCTCGCCGATCTGCCCGCCACCGGCGATCACCACACGCTTGTTGGTCTCGTCGATGCGGCGCAGCTCGCCCATCACCGCGCGGATGTCCTTCTTCGCGGCAATGAAGAACACCTCGTCGTCGGCCTCGATCACCGTGTCGCCCCGTGGCGTGATCGGCCGGTCGCGGCGGAAGATCGCCGCCACGCGGGTGTCGACGTTGGGCATGTGGGCGCGGATCTGGCGCAGTTGCTGGCCCACCAGCGGCCCGCCGTAATAGGCCCTGACCGCCACCAGCTGGGCCTTGCCCTCGGCGAAGTCGATCACCTGCAGCGAGCCTGGGTGTTCGATCAGGCGCTTGATGTAGTTGGTCACCACCTGCTCGGGGCTGATCAGCACGTCCACCGGGATATGGTCGTTGTCGAACAGCTCTTCGCGGGTGAGGTAGGCCGACTCGCGTACCCGGGCGATCTTGGTCGGGGTGTGGAACAGCGAGTAGGCCACCTGGCAGGCGACCATGTTGGTCTCGTCGCTGTTGGTCACCGCCACCAGCATGTCGGCGTCGTCGGCGCCGGCCTGGCGCAGCACCGTCGGCAGCGAGGCGCGGCCCTGCACGGTGCGGATGTCCAGGCGATCGCCCAGGTCGCGCAGGCGCTCGCTGTCGGTGTCGACCACGGTAATGTCGTTGGCTTCGCTGGCCAGGTGTTCCGCCAGCGTACCGCCTACCTGCCCTGCGCCGAGGATGATGATCTTCATCCACTACTCCCTACGTTCTTGTGCTTACCGCGAGGCGGCGATCTTGATCAGCTTGGCATAGTAGAAACCGTCGTGGCCGCCTTCCTGGGCCAGCAACTGGCGGCCGTGGGGCTGGCGCAGGCCGGCCTCGGTGGCCAGGTCCAGCTCGCGGGCACCCGGGGTGCGTGCAAGGAAGGCGTCGATCACTTCGGTGTTCTCGGTCGGCAGGCTGGAGCAGGTGGCGTACAGCAGCATGCCGCCCACTTCCAGGGTCGGCCACAGGGCATCGAGCAGCTCGCCTTGCAGCGCGGCCAGGGCCGGGATGTCGTCGGCCTGGCGGGTCAACTTGATGTCCGGGTGGCGGCGGATCACGCCGGTGGCCGAGCAGGGGGCGTCGAGCAGGATGCGTTGGAATTGCTTGCCGTCCCACCAGCTGGCGGTGTCGCGGGCATCGCAGGCGATCAGCTCGGCATCGAGCTTGAGGCGGTCGAGGTTCTCGCGCACGCGGGTCAGGCGCTTGGCCTCGAGGTCGATGGCGACCATGTGCGCCAAGCCCGGTTCGGCTTCGAGCAGGTGGCAGGTCTTGCCGCCCGGGGCGCAGCAGGCGTCGAGCACACGTTGGCCGGGGGCCAGTTCCAGCAGGTCGGCCGACAACTGCGCGGCTTCGTCCTGCACGCTGACCCAACCCTCGGCGAAGCCCGGCAGGCCGCGCACATCACAGGCTTCGGCCAGCACAATGCCGTCACGGCTGTACTGGCAGGCGCTGGCGCCGATACCGGCCTCGGCCAGCAGCGCGAGGTAAGCGTCGCGGCTGTGATGGCGACGGTTGATGCGCAGGATCATCGGCGGGTGGGCGTTGTTGGCGGCGCAGATGGCTTCCCACTGCTCCGGCCAGAAGGCCTTGAGCGCCTTTTGCAGCCAGCGCGGGTGGGCAGTGCGCACCACCGGGTCGCGCTCCATGCCGGCCAGCAGTGCCTCGCCTTCGCGCTGGGCACGGCGCAGCACGGCATTGAGCAGGGCCTTGGCCCACGGCTTCTTCAGCTTGTCGGCACAACCGACGGTTTCGCCGATGGCGGCGTGGGCCGGGATGCGGGTGTAGAACAGCTGGTACAGGCCGACCAGCAGCAGCGCCTGCACATCGGCGTCAGCGGCCTTGAACGGCTTCTGCAGCAGTTGCGCGGCCAGCAGGTCCAGGCGCGGCTGCCAGCGGGCGGTGCCGAAGGCCAGGTCCTGGGTCAGGCCACGGTCGCGCTCATCGACCTTGTCCAGTTGCGCCGGCAACGAGCTGTTCAGCGAAGCCTTGCCGCTGAGCACAGCGGCCAAGGCACGGGCGGCAGCCAGGCGTGGATTCATTGGCCGAGCACCTTGCCGTTGGCGAATTTCTCGCGACGGCTGTTGAACAGGTCAGCGAAGTTCAGCGCTTTGCCACCCGGCAGTTGCAGGCGGGTCAGGCTCAGGGCCTGGTCACCGCAGGCGACTACCAGGCCATCTTTGCTGGCCGACAGGATTTCGCCCGGGGCGCCCTGGGCTGTGGACAAGTTGGCGGCCAGCACCTTCACGCTTTCGCCGTCCAGGGTGCTGTGGCACACAGGCCAAGGGTTGAAGGCGCGGATCAGGCGCTCAAGCTCCACCGCCGGGCGGCTCCAGTCGATGCGCGCTTCGTCTTTGTTCAGCTTGTGTGCGTAGGTGGCCAGGGCATCGTCCTGCACTTCGCCTTGCAGGCTGCCGTCGGCCAGGCCGGCGATGGCTTGGATCACCGCAGGCGGGCCCATTTCGGCGAGGCGGTCGTGCAGGCTGCCGCCGGTGTCGTCGGCGCTGATCGGCGTGACCACTTTCAGCAGCATCGGGCCGGTATCCAGGCCCGCTTCCATGCGCATCACGGTCACGCCGCTCTCGGCGTCACCCGCCTCCACGGCGCGCTGGATCGGCGCCGCACCGCGCCAGCGTGGCAGCAGCGAGGCGTGGCTGTTGATGCAACCCAGGCGCGGAATATCCAGCACCGCTTGCGGCAGGATCAGGCCGTAGGCGACCACCACCATCAGGTCCGGCTTCAGCGCGGCAAGCTCGGCCTGGGCGTCGGCATTGCGCAGGGTCTGCGGCTGGTACACCGGGATGTCATGGGCCACGGCCAGGGCCTTGACCGCGCTCGGCATGAGCTTCTGGCCACGGCCGGCTGGGCGGTCCGGCTGGGTGTAGACGGCCACGATCTCGTACGGGCTGTCGAGCAGGGCCTTGAGGTGTTCGGCGGCAAACTCTGGGGTGCCAGCAAAGACGATGCGCATGGAGTTCTCGCTGCAAAAAAGAAAAAGGCTTGCCGGAGCAAGCCTTCTGGAAGGGAGGGATCAGGCTTGCTGGCGGTGCTGCTTTTCCAGCTTCTTCTTGATCCGGTCACGTTTGAGCTGCGACAGGTAGTCGACGAACAGCTTGCCGTTGAGGTGATCGAATTCGTGCTGCACGCACACCGCCAGCAGGCCTTCGGCTTCGAGCTCGTAGGGCTTGCCGTCGCGGTCCTGGGCCTTGACCCGGACACGCAGCGGGCGGTCGACGTTTTCGTAGAAGCCCGGCACCGACAGGCAGCCTTCCTGGTACTGGCCCATGTCGTGGGTCAGCTCTTCGACGCTGGGGTTGATGAACACGCGCGGCTCGCTGCGGTCTTCGCTCAGGTCCATCACCACGACCTGCTGGTGCACGTTGACCTGGGTCGCCGCCAGGCCGATGCCCGGGGCCTCGTACATGGTTTCGAACATGTCGTCGATCAGCTGACGCAGGGCGTCGTCGAACACCGTTACCGGTTTGGCAATGGTACGCAGGCGCGGATCGGGGAATTCGAGAATGTTCAAAATGGCCATAGGGGTCAGGCAGTCACTGTGCGGTCGGTTGAAAACTGAGCACACATAATAAAGGGAAAAGGTGGCCAAGGCACCTGTGAAAGCTCGGCTAGGGTGTGAAAGGGCGGCTTATTGCCGATTTGATGGACAGCTTTTCAAAGCGTTATCAACACAGTTATCCACAGCTTGTGCCACGCCGATGGCCCCTTTTCGATCAAGGATGATCCTTTATGACTACACCCCGTTCGTCGCCTTGCCCACCTGCCGAACTGGAGGCGCGGTTGCGTCTGCATCGCCTGCCCGACACTGGCCTGCGGCGTTTTCATACCCTCATCGAAGCCTTTGGCAATGCCTCGTCGGCACTCAGTGCGCCGGCCAGTGCCTGGCGCGCATTGGGGCTGTCGGCGGCCAGTATCGAGGCCCGGCGCAGCCCCGAGGTGCGCGACGGTGCATTGGCTGCAATGGCCTGGCTAGAGCGCTCGGGGCAGCATTTACTGATGTGGGACGGGCCTGGGTATCCCGCGTTGCTGGGTGAAATCGACGACCCGCCGCCGCTGCTGTTCGTCGCCGGTGACCCTGCTTTGCTGGAGCACCCTCAGTTGGCAATTGTGGGCAGCAGGCGTGCTTCACCGCCGGCGCTGGATACCGCAGGTGCGTTTTCGCGTTGCCTGGCGCAAGCCGGCTTCACTATCACCAGCGGGCTGGCGCTGGGCGTTGACGGTGCCGCTCATCGGGCCGCGCTGAAGGCCGGCGGGCACACCATCGGGGTGCTCGGCACGGGGTTGCAAAAACTTTATCCACAGCGCCACCGCGACCTCGCCCGGGCGATGCTCGACAGCGGTAGCGCGCTGGTTTCCGAGTACCCATTGGATGCCGGGCCGTTGGCCGGCAACTTCCCCCGGCGCAACCGGATCATCAGTGGGCTGTCGCTGGGTGTGCTGGTGGTCGAGGCGAGCATTGCCAGCGGCTCGTTGATCACCGCCCGGCTTGCCGCCGAACAAGGGCGCGAGGTGTATGCCATTCCCGGCTCCATCCACCACCCCGGCGCCAAGGGCTGCCACCAGCTGATCCGCGACGGCGCGCTACTGGTGGAGAGCGTGGAACAGATCCTCGACAGCCTGCGCGGTTGGCAGAACCTGCCTGCTGCCCCTGTGGGCAAATCCGACCATCCGCTGCTGGCCTTGCTCCACGCCGCGCCCCACACCACCGAAGGCTTGGCACACAGCAGCGGCCAGCCGTTGGCCCAGGTGCTGGCCAGCCTCACCGAGCTGGAGCTCGAGGGCCGGGTCAGCAATGAAGCCGGGCGTTGGTTTGCAAGGTCGGCCTAAGTACACTGCGCCCAAGGCTTATAGGCGGAGAGATATCAAATGGTGAGCAGTTGGCGTGTGCAACAAGCCGCGCGTGAGATCAAGGCGGGTGCGGTGATCGCCTATCCAACCGAAGCGGTCTGGGGCCTGGGCTGCGACCCATGGAACGAAGACGCGGTGTATCGCCTGCTGGCGCTCAAGTCGCGGCCTGTGGATAAAGGCCTGATCCTGGTCGCCGACAGCATTCACCAGTTCGACTTCCTGTTCGAAGACTTCCCCCAGGACTGGATCGACCGCATGGCCGCCACCTGGCCGGGGCCGAACACCTGGCTGGTGCCGCACCAGGACCTGCTGCCCGAGTGGGTGACCGGGCAGCATGACAGCGTGGCGCTGCGGGTCAGTGATCATCCACAGGTACGGGAGCTGTGTGCGTTGGTCGGGCCGTTGATTTCCACGTCCTGCAACCCGGCTGGGCGCCCGGCGGCCAAGAGCCGGTTGCGGGTGGAGCAGTATTTCCACAAGCAGCTGGACATGGTGCTGGGTGGGGCGTTGGGGGGGCGGAAGAATCCGAGTGTGATTCGGGATTTGGCGACCGGCGAGATCGTTCGTCCGGGGTGAGACCCCAAGCCCTGTGAGCAACCTTTGTGGGAGCTGGCTTGCCAGCGATGAGGCCAGCAGGGGCAACCTCATTGCCTGAACTGGCCCTATCGCTGGCAAGCCAGCTCCCACAGGGTCCGTGCTAGCTTCAGCATTTTCTGATTTTGATTCCCAAGGCTGCCCATCTCGAATTCAGAGAAATATCCTACGCAGCCTGTCGACCGCCATTACCTTCTCAGTGGGAACTCCTGCCTCTAGGCTCCAGACCGTCGCCGAATAACTTGGCGATCGGGTGTGGTAACCCGAGCAGGGAGAGATCTTGGCAGTCTATGGTGGCTGCATGCGGGAGGCCTCGTGCCTGCCGGGTTTTGAGATCTCTCCCGGTTTACCACCCCGTATGCAGCTGCCACCCATCCGTGTGGTAACGGATGCGTGCCGGCCTAGATGCGAGATCTCATGATGAAAAAGATCGTCCCCGATCCACCTCTCCCCAATACCTCCACCCACCCCTTCGGCCGCTGCGATGCCGGTCATCCGCCCCTCTTTTCCGTGAACCCCGACGTCTCCCCACACGACGCCCTGGTGCATGTAGCGCTCTACCTGCGCTGCGCCTACGACACCGGCATCAAGGCGCTCGACCACCTGCGGGACGAGGGGCGGGGGATGTTCTGGTCCAGCCTGCATTCGTTGGAAATGGCGGAGGGGGTGGTGGAGGCGATGCTTGAGGGCATTGAGTCGGCGCCAGTGAACCAAGGTTCTAGTGACTAAGTTGGCGCTATCGCGGGCTATGTTTTGAACTTGCGTTTGACTTGGGTCTGCTGGGGCCGCTGCGCGCCCCTTTCGCGACACAAGGCCGCTCCTACAGGTGAGCGCGATCCTCTGTAGGAGCGGCCTTGNGGTGCATGTAGCGCTCTACTTGCGCTGCGCCTACGACACCGGCATCAAGGCGCTCGACCACCTGCGGGACGAGGGGCGGGGGATGTTCTGGTCCAGCCTGCATTCGTTGGAAATGGCGGAGGGGGTGGTGGAGGCGATGCTTGAGGGCATTGAGTCGGCGCCAGTGAACCAAGGTTCTAGTGACTAAGTTGGCGCTATCGCGGGCTATGTTTTGAACTTGCGTTTGACTTGGGTCTGCTGGGGCCGCTGCGCGCCCCTTTCGCGACACAAGGCCGCTCCTACAGGTGATCGCGATCCTCTGTAGGAGCGGCCTTGTGTCGCGAAAGGGCTGCGCAGCAGCCCCAGGATCTCAAGGCAGAAGAACAGTCGAACCGACAGTCCGTCGCGCAGACAACTCACTCTGCGCCTTGGCCGCCTCACTCAACGGATACCGCTGCTGGATATCCACCACCAGCTTGCCACTGGCGATCATCGCGAACAGGTCATCGGCCATGGCCTGGGTGTTCTCGGCGTTGTTGGCATAACTCGCCAGCGTCGGCCGGGTGACATACAACGAGCCCTTCTGCGACAGGATGCCAAGGTTCACCCCGGTCACCGCGCCAGAGGCATTGCCAAAGCTGACCATCAATCCACGCGGCTTCAGGCAATCCAGCGAAGTCAGCCAGGTATCCGCCCCTACGCCGTCATACACCACCGGGCATTTCTGACCGTCGGTCAGTTCCAGCACGCGCTTGGCGACGTCTTCACGGCTGTAGTCGATGGTCGCCCAGGCCCCAAGCGCCTTGGCCCGTTCAGCCTTCTCGGCGGAGCTGACAGTCCCGATCAGCTTGGCCCCCAGCGCCTTGGCCCATTGGCAAGCCAGAGACCCCACCCCACCGGCAGCCGCATGGAACAGCACGAAATCCCCCGGCTGCACGGCGTAGGTCTGCTTGAGCAGGTACTGCGTGGTCAGCCCCTTGAGCATCACCGCCGCGGCCTGCTCGAAGCTGATCGCCTCGGGCAACTTGACCAGGTTGGCCTCCGGCAGCGTATGCACCTCGCTGTAAGCCCCCAGCGGCCCGCCGGCATAGGCCACGCGGTCGCCGACCTTGATCCGGCTGACCCCCTCGCCCACCGCCTCGACCACCCCCGCCGCTTCGGTACCCAGCCCGGAAGGCAGTGACGGTGGCGCATACAACCCGCCACGGAAATAGGTGTCGATGAAGTTCAGGCCGATCGCATGGTTGCGCACGCGCACCTGCTGCGGGCCGGGCGGGGCCGGGTCGAACTCCACCAGCTGCAACACTTCCGGGCCGCCATGCTGGCTGAACTGGATACGCTTGGCCATCACACACTCCTGTCATTCGGGCTGCAAAGGCTTTCTATCGGACGCCTTTGCTTGATCGCCGTCAACTGCGGCGCGGGGTTTGCCGGTGGTATGCTACGCGGCGAATTTTCCCCGCTCCTTCCAGGTGACCCGATGACCAGCCGCACCGAGGCCGTGAAAGCCTACCTGCTCGACCTGCAAGACCGCATCTGCACTGCCCTCGAGAACGAAGACGGCGGCGCCCGCTTCGTCGAGGATGCCTGGGTGCGCGATGCCGGCGGCGGCGGTCGCACGCGGGTGATCGGCGATGGCAAGGTGATCGAGAAAGGCGGCGTGAACTTCTCCCACGTGTTCGGCAGCGGCCTGCCGCCGTCGGCCAGTGCCCACCGCCCGGAGCTGGCGGGCCGTGGTTTCGAGGCGCTGGGCGTGTCGCTGGTGATCCACCCGCACAACCCGCATGTGCCGACCTCCCACGCCAACGTGCGGTTCTTCATCGCCGAAAAAGAAGGCGAAGAAGCCGTGTGGTGGTTCGGTGGCGGCTTCGATCTGACCCCCTACTACGGCAACGAAGAAGACTGCGTGCACTGGCACCGCGTGGCCGAGCAGGCCTGCGCGCCGTTCGGCGCCGACGTGTACCCGCGCTACAAGGCCTGGTGCGACCGCTACTTCCACCTCAAGCACCGTGGCGAGCCGCGCGGCATTGGCGGCCTGTTCTTCGATGACCTGAACGAGTGGGACTTCGACACCTGCTTCGCCTTCATCCGCGCCATCGGTGACGCCTACGTCGAGGCTTACCTGCCGATCGTCCAGCGCCGCAAGGGCACCCCGTACACCCCGGCTCAGCGTGAATTCCAGGAATACCGTCGGGGTCGTTATGTGGAGTTCAACCTGGTCTACGACCGTGGCACCCTGTTCGGCCTGCAGTCCGGTGGCCGCACCGAGTCGATCCTCATGTCGCTGCCGCCGCAAGTGCGTTGGGGCTACGACTGGAAAGCCGAGCCTGGCAGCGAAGAAGCACGCCTGACCGAGTACTTCCTGCAAGACCGCGACTGGCTCGCCCAGTAAGCCTGTGGAAACCCGAGGATCACCCATGGACCAGTACGTCGTTTTCGGTAACCCCATCGGCCACAGCAAGTCGCCGCTGATCCACCGCCTGTTCGCCGACCAGACCGGCGAGGACCTGGAGTACGCCACCCTGCTGGCGCCGCTGGACGAGTTCAGCGACTGCGCCCGGGGCTTCTTCAAGCAAGGCAGCGGCGCCAACGTCACCGTGCCGTTCAAGGAAGAGGCCTACCGCCTGTGCGACAGCCTCACCCCGCGTGCCCAGCGTGCCGGCGCGGTGAACACCTTGAGCAAGCTGGCCGACGGCACGCTGCAGGGTGACAACACCGATGGCGCCGGGCTTGTGCGCGACCTTACCGTCAACGCCGGGGTCGAGCTGGCCGGCAAGCGCATCCTCATCCTGGGTGCCGGTGGCGCGGTGCGTGGCGTGCTGGAGCCGATCCTGGCGCACAAGCCGCAGTCACTGGTGATCGCCAACCGTACCGTAGAAAAGGCTGAGCAACTGGCCCGTGAGTTCGACGAGCTGGGGCCGGTGGTGGCCAGCGGTTTTGCCTGGTTGCAGGAGCCGGTGGACGTGATCATCAACGCCACCTCGGCGAGCCTGGCGGGCGAGCTGCCGCCGATTGCCGACAGCCTGGTCGAGGCGGGGCGTACCGTTTGCTACGACATGATGTATGGCAAGGAGCCGACGCCGTTCTGCCAGTGGGCGAGCAAGCTGGGTGCGGCTAAGGTGCTGGATGGGTTGGGGATGCTGGCGGAGCAGGCGGCCGAGGCGTTCTTCATTTGGCGTGGGGTTCGGCCTGAGACCGGGCCGGTGCTGGATGAGCTGCGTCGGCAGCTAGCTCGCGGCTGAATTCGAGATTTTGGGGCCGCATTGCGGCCCTTTCGCGACACAAGGCCGCTCCTACAGGAAATCGCGGTCCCCTGTAGGAGCGGCCTTGTGTCGCGAAAGGGCTGCGCAGCAGCCCCATGATCTGAAGATCATTCCTCAAATCGAATGGGGCACAGTTCAACCCCTTCCAGCTTCTGCAACTCCTCCACCACCTGCGGCCTTGCCCGCTGCAACGTCAGGCTCCCGCCACTGCGCATCAGCCGCCGCGCCTCGCGGTGCAACATATCCACACCCGAGTAATCGATGAAGTTCACCTGCCGCGCATCGATCACCACATGCGGTCCCTGGCAGCGCTGCAAACGCACTTGCAGGTAGTGCGCCGCGCCAAAGAAGATTGACCCGCCAACTCGCAACACATCCGACTCCCCTTCCCTGCTCTGTTGCACCCGTGGCCGCGACGTGCGCTTGAGGTAGAAGAACAGCGACGCCAGCACCCCGGCATAAATCGCCGTCTGCAGCTCCAGCAGCAACGTCGCGGCAGCGGTGAGCGCCATCACCAGGAACTCCGAACGGCTGACCCGGAACAGCGCGCGAATGCCGCGATAATCCACCAGCCCCCAGCAGATCAGCAGGATGCTCCCCGCCATCGCCGGGATCGGCAGGTGAGCGATCAGCCCAGCGCCAGTCACGGCGAACAGTGCCACCCAGAGCGCCGAGAACACCCCGGCCAGCGGCGAGCGGGCACCGGCGTCGTAGCTCAGGCCCGAGCGAGTGAAGGAACCTGCGGACAGGTAACCGGAGAAAAACGCGCCGCCGATATTCGACAGGCCCTGTGCGCGGATTTCCTGGTCTGGGTCGATCAGTTGCTCCGAACGTGCCGACAACGAGCGGGCAATCGACAGGCTGGTGACCAGCCCCAGCATGCCCACCGCCACAGCGCTGGGCAGCAGGCGCAGCATCAGTTCCACGTCCAGCAGAGGCAGCGGGCTGAACGGCGGGAGCTGCCCGGTGAACGCAGCCACCCTGGGCACATGGGCGAAGTAGCCGGGCAGCAGCCAGGCCGTCACGCTGACCAGCAGCAGGCTTATCAACAGGCTTGGCCAGCGCGGGCGCCACAGTTTCAGGGCAATGCCGATGACCAGCGTGGCCAGCCCCAGGGCCAGCGATGGCACATCCACTTCGCCCATGTGCCCGGCCAGGTCCTGCACGGTCTTCAACGCCGTGGCCTGGCTCGGCAGGTCCATCCCCAGCAGGTTCGGCAGCTGCCCAAGGGCGATGACGATGGCGGCGCCGAGGGTGAAGCCCAGCACTACCGAGTGGGAAACGAAATTGACCAGCGCACCAAAGCGCAACAGCCCCAGCAGCAACTGGAAGATGCCGCCAAGGAAGGTCAGCAGCAGTACCAGGGTCACGTAGTCGGCGCTGCCGGCCACGGCCAGCGGGCTGATGCTGGTGTAGAGGACGATGGAGATGGCGGCGGTGGGGCCGCAGATCAGGTGCCAGGACGAGCCCCACAGGCAGGCGATCAGCACGGGGACGATGGCGGCGTACAGGCCGTATTCGGCGGGCAGGCCGGCGATCAGGGCGTAGGCGATGGACTGCGGCAGGGCAAGGATGGCGCCGCTCAGGCCCACCAGCAGGTCCTGGCGCAGGCTGCGGCCCGATTGGCGGGGGAGCCAGGTGAGGAAGGGCAGCAGGTAAGCAAGGCGAGGCATCTATCGGTCCTGGTATCCGAGCAACATTCGACATTGCAGGCGAGGGCTTCGCCCTCGTTTCGCGGCACAAGGCCGCTCCTACAAGGGGCACGCGCTCTCCTGTAGGAGCGGCCTTGTGTCGCAAAAGGGCCGCAACGCGGCCCCAGCAGCCTAACAGATGAACATCAGAGCTTGGCTTTCACCGCTTCGGAGGCCCCACCGCCGGCCTTAGTGGTCACTCCAGCCAACCACCCTTCCAGCAGCTGCGGATGCGCCTTCACCCAAGCCTTGGCCGCCTCATCGAAGCTCACTTTCTTATCCACAACCTCGGCCATGATGCTGTTCTCCATCTCCAGCGAGAACTTCAAATTCCCCAGCAGCTTTGCCGCATTCGGGCACGCTTGTGGATAACCTTTGCGCGTCAGGGTGTAAACATCGCCCTTGCTGCCGAACCATTTCTCTCCACCCGTGAGGTAATGCATCTTCAGCTTCACGTTCATCGGGTGCGGGGTCCAGCCCAGGAAGGTAATGAACTGCCCCTTCTTCACCGCCCGGTCCACCTGCGCCAGCATCGCCTGCTCGCTGGACTCGACCAGCTTCCACTGCCCCAGGTCGAACTCGTTTTTGTCGATGATTTCTTTGAGCGACAAGTTGGCCGGCGCGCCCGAGCCAATCCCGTAGAGCTTCTTGTCGAACTGCTCGGCATGCTTTTGCAGGTCGGCGAAGTCCTTCACGCCCGCGTTCCACACATAGTCGGGCACTGCCAGGGTGAACTCAGTGCCTTCGAGGTTTTTCGCCAGTTGCTGCACATCGCCGTTGGCGATGAACTTGTCATGGAAGCCCTGCTGCGCCGGCATCCAGTTGCCGAGGAAAGCATCCACCCGGCCATCCTTCAGGCCGCCGTAGATGATCGGCACGGCCAGGCTGTCGATCTTCACCTGGTAACCCAGGCTTTCCAGCAGCAGCCGGGTCACGGCGTTGGTGCTGGCGATATCGCTCCAGCCAGGGTCGGCCAGTTTCACGGTGCTGCATTGCGCGTCGCTGTCGGCGGCGTGGGCCGTGCCCAGGCTCAGGGCCAGGGCGAACACGGCGGTGGAGAACTTGTGCATGGCGGCCTCTCTTCTCAATCCATGGGTGCGGGCTGTGGATAACGTGCCTTGCGCTCGAGGTCGTCGAGATCGATATGGTTGCGCATGTACTGTTGGCTGGCGTCCACCAGCGGTTGGTGGTCCCAGCTTTTCAGCTTGCCGATGGCCAGCGCTTCGGCCACCAGGCGGCGCCGCCGCTGGCTGGCCAGCACCTGCTGACGCAGGGCCGGGATGTCCCAGCGCTGTTTGGCTTCATCGGCAAATGCCTGCAGCAGCGCCTGGTGGTCCGGGCTGCCGGTGAGGTTCTCCCGCTCGTGCGGGTCGCGGCTCAGGTCGTAGAGTAGCCATGGGTCGTCTTCGCTGTACACGAACTTGTAGGGGCCTCGGCGGATCATCATCAGCGGGCCCACCGTGCCTTCGGCCATGTATTCGCCAATCACCTCGTCATGCCCGCCCTGCCCTTGCAGGTGGCCCAGCAGCGAACGGCCGTCCAGGTGCAGCTGGTTATCCACAGCGCCGCCGGCCAGTTCGACCAGGGTTGGCAGCAGGTCGCAGGTGGACACGCTGGCGCTTACGCGGGCCGGCCCGAAGCGCTTGGGCGCATGGATCAACAGCGGTACCCGCGCCGACATCTCGAACCAGTGCATCTTGTACCAGAGCCCACGCTCGCCAAGCATGTCGCCGTGGTCGCCCGAGAACACGATCAGGGTGTCGTCGGCCAGGCCGCAGTCTTCGAGGGTTTGCAGCAGCTTGCCGATGTTGTCGTCGATGTAGCTGCAGGCGCCGAAGTAGGCGCGGCGGGCGTCGCGGATCTTGTCCACGGGCAGCGGCTTGTTCCACAGGTCGTAGACCTTGAGCAGGCGTTGCGAGTGGGGGTCCTGCTGGCCTTGGGCGATTTCGTCGCGTGGCAGCGGGATATCCACAGCCTCGTACAGATCCCAGTAGTGCCTGGGGATGGTGTACGGGTCGTGGGGGTGGGTCATGGAGACGGTCAGGCAGAACGGCCGGCCGTCATCCTCGCGCACATGGTCGTAGAGGTACTGGCGCGTCTTGAACACCACCTCTTCATCGAAATCCAGCTGGTTGGTGCGCACGCAGGGCCCGGCCTGCAGCACCGAGGACATGTTGTGGTACCAGCTCGGGCGCACGTCCGGTTCATCCCAGTTCACCGCCCAGCCGTAGTCGGCCGGGTAGATGTCGCTGGTCAGCCGCTCTTCGTAGCCGTGCAACTGGTCCGGGCCGCAGAAGTGCATCTTGCCCGACAGCGCGGTGCGGTAGCCGAGGCGGCGCAGGTAGTGGGCGTAGGTGGGTACGTCGGCGGGGAAGTCGGCGGCGTTGTCAAAGGCGCCGATGCGGCTGGGCAACTGGCCGCTGACCAGGGTGAAGCGCGACGGCGCGCACAGCGGGCTGTTGCAATAGGCACTGTCGAACACTACGGCCTGCTCGGCGAGGCGGGCCAGGTGGGGCATCTTGATCGGCGATGGGGCGTAGATCGGCAGCAAGGGCGCGGCCATCTGATCGGCCATGATGAACAGGATGTTGGGTCGCTTCATGGGTGCCTTCCATCGTCGAGAGTTATGGGTACCGCTTGCAATCCAGCATGCTGCTGTGGATAACAGGGGTAAAGCCCATGCCGGGCAATGACTGGGATAAGCCAAGCTTATGTTTGAGCACCTTGCCGACCTGCCCCTCGACACCTTGCGCGTGTTCGAGGCCGCCGCCCGCCTGCGCAGCTTCACCGCTGCCGCCGTGGAATTGGGCACCACCCAGCCGGCGGTCAGCCAGCAGATGAAGCGCCTGGAGGCGCAGTTGGGCACGCGGTTGTTCGACCGGATCTACCGGGGCATCGAGCTGACCGAGGCGGGGTTGCTGTTGTTCGAGCAGGTGCATCAAGGTTTGCAGGCGATGGACGATGGCGTTGCCCAAGCCAGTGGGCGCGGCCAGCGCGAGGTGCTGCAGGTGGCTACCGACTTTGCCTTTGCGGCGTTCTGGTTGATGCCGCGTTTGCAGCGTTTCCACGAGGCTTATCCACAGGTGGACGTGAGCCTGGTGACCGGCGAGCGCAGCCAGGCGATGCTGCGCCCGGACATCGATGTGGCGGTGTTGTTCGGTGATGGACGCTTCCATCAGGGAGAGAGCCGCTGGTTGTTCGATGAGGAAGTTTTCCCGGTATGCAGCCCTCGGCTGATTCATGGCAAACCCTTGTCAGCCGTGGCTTTGCAACGATTGCCCTTGCTCCATTTGCGGGGTGAGCAGGCCAGCCGCTGGTTCGACTGGGCGGGGGTCTTTCGCGGGTTTGGCGTGGACAGCCCGCCGCCGGCCGGGCAGTTGCGGTTCGACAATTACACCCTGCTGATTCAGGCGGCGATTGCCGGCCAGGGGGTGGCGATCGGCTGGGGGCATCTGGTGGACGGGCTGGTCGAGCAAGGCTTGCTGTGCCGGCCGTTGGAGGGGAGTTTACGCTCGAAGCGCGGGTATTACGTGGTGCTGCCGCCGCGCAAGCGGCGTGGGGCGTTGATCGAGCGGTTCGTGGATTGGCTGGAGCAGGAGCGCAGCCAGTGATAAGCGTCGCCTGTAGGAGCGGCCTTGTGCCGCGAAAGGGCCGCAGAGCGGCCCCGGCAATCTTCGCGATAACGCTGAAGCCCAGGGGCTGCGTTGCAGCCCTTTCGCGACACAAGGCCGCTCCTACAGGGATGGCGTAGACTTCAGGTATTCAACGCAACCAGGAGCCACCGTGCAAAGGATCAAGGGTTACCACGCCCACGTGTACTACGACGCGTCGACCATGGAGCAGGCCCGCGAGCTGTGCGAAGAGGCAACGCGGCTGTTTGGCGTGACCATGGGGCGCATGCACCAGAAGCCGGTCGGGCCGCACCCGGACTGGAGCTGCCAGCTGGCATTCGGGCCGGAGGTGGTGGGGGTGGTGCTGCCGTGGCTGGCGCTGTATCGCAAGGGGTTGGTGGTGTTCCTGCACCCGGAGACCGGCGATGAACTGGCGGATCACCGCGACCATGCGATCTGGATGGGGGCGATCAGGCCGCTGGATCTGTCGATCTTTGAAGGCTAGGTTGCTCTGACGGGCCCTATCGCCGGCAAGCCGGCTCCCACAGGTCTTGTGGGAGCCGGCTTGCCGGCGATCGAGGGCGAGGCCCTCGCTCTCAGTTACGGGCCGCGCGCACCCCTTCAGCCAGTGCCGAGCACAGGCTCAGCACGTCATTCACAGCCTGGTCGGCATCCTTCGCCTGGGCGATCTTGTCGACCAGCGCCGAGCCCACCACCACACCGTCGGCCAGGCGGGCGATGGCGGCAGCCTGCTCTGGCGTACGAATACCAAAACCAACGCTGATCGGCAGGTCGGTATGCCGGCGCAGGCGGGCCACGGCCTCGGTCACATGCTCGGTGGTCGCCGAACCGGCACCGGTCACACCCGCCACCGACACGTAGTAGACGAACCCGGAGCTGCGCTCCAACACGCGCGGCAGGCGCACGTCGTCGGTGGTCGGGGTGGTCAGGCGGATGAAGTCGATGCCCGCGGCCTGGGCCGGGGTGGCCAGCTCGGCGTCGTGCTCCGGTGGCAGGTCGACGATGATCAGGCCATCGACGCCGGCCTCTTTCGCCTCGGCGACGAACTTGTCCACACCAAAACGGTGGATCGGGTTGTAGTAACCCATCAGCACGATCGGCGTGGCCTGGTTGTCCACGCGGAATTCGCGAACCATCTGCAGGGTCTTGGCCAGGGTCTGGCCCGCTTCCAGGGCGCGCAGGGTGGCGAGCTGGATGGCTACGCCATCGGCCATCGGGTCGGTGAACGGCATGCCCAGCTCGATCACGTCGGCGCCGGCGGCCGGCAGGCCCTTGAGGATCTTCAGCGAGGCGTCGTAGCCAGGGTCGCCAGCGGTGACGAAGGTGACCAGGGCGGCGCGGCCTTCGGCCTTGAGTTCGGCGAAACGTTGTTCAAGACGGCTCATGCCTGTTTCTCCTGGGCAGCCATATGGTTCATCACGGTTTGCATGTCCTTGTCGCCACGACCGGACAGGCAGATCACCATCAGGTGGTCCTTGGGCAGGGTCGGGGCGCGCTTGATCGCCTCGGCCAGGGCGTGGGAGCTTTCCAGCGCCGGGATGATGCCTTCCAGGCGGCAGCTGATGTGGAAGGCGTCGAGGGCTTCGTCGTCGGTGATGCTGACGTATTCCACGCGCTTCACTTCGTGCAGGTAGGCGTGCTCCGGGCCGATGCCGGGGTAGTCCAGGCCTGCGGAAATCGAGTGGGCATCGGTGATCTGGCCGTCGGCGTCCTGCAGCAGGTAGGTGCGGTTGCCGTGCAGCACGCCTGGTACGCCGCCGTTGAGGCTGGCCGCGTGCTTGTCGGTGTGCACGCCGTGGCCGCCGGCTTCGACGCCGATGATCTTGACGCTTTCATCTTCGAGGAAGTCGTGGAACAGGCCCATGGCGTTGGAGCCACCGCCGACGCAGGCGATCAGGCTGTCGGGCAGGCGCCCTTCTTTCTCTTGCAACTGGGCGCGGGTCTCTTTGCCGATGATCGACTGGAAGTCGCGGACCATCGCCGGGTACGGGTGGGGACCTGCCACGGTACCGATCAGGTAGAAGGTGTCGTCGACGTTGGTGACCCAGTCGCGCAGGGCTTCGTTCATGGCGTCTTTCAGGGTGCCGGTGCCGGCAGTGACCGGGACGATTTCGGCGCCCAAGAGCTTCATGCGGAATACGTTGGCCTGCTGGCGCTCGATGTCGGTGGCGCCCATGTAGATCACGCAGGGCAGGCCGAAGCGGGCAGCGACGGTGGCGGTGGCCACGCCGTGCATGCCGGCGCCGGTCTCGGCGATCAGGCGCTTCTTGCCCATGCGCTTGGCCAGCAGCACCTGGCCGATGCAGTTGTTCACCTTGTGCGCGCCGGTGTGGTTGAGCTCTTCACGCTTGAAGAAGATCTTGGCGCCGCCGCAGTGCTCGGTCAGGCGCTCGGCGAAGTACAGCGGGTTGGGGCGGCCGATGTAGTCGCGCTGGAAGTAGGCCAGGTCTTCGAGGAACTTGGGGTCGGCCTTGGCGGCTTCGTATTCGCGGGCAAGGTCGAGCACCAGCGGCATCAGGGTTTCGGCCACGTAGCGGCCGCCGAACGAGCCGAACAGGCCGTTGGCGTCGGGGCCGGGGCGGTATTGGGACTGGGACATGGGGCGCTCCATAGGCGATTCAGAGGTTGAGACCGTGTTGGCTTCATTCGCGGGCAAGCCCGCTCCCACAGGAATGGCGAGATGCCGAAATTGGTACCGAACCTGTGGGAGCGGGCTTGCCCGCGAAGCAACCAACACGGTGGATAGGCTCTACTCTAACGATGCAACGCCGCCCTGAAAACCGATAAGATTGCGCAAACCTGTCAGGAAATCTCACAAGTCATATGGCCCAGGATCTCCCTCCCCTCAACGCCTTGCGCGCCTTCGAGGCCACGGCCCGGCTCAACAGCGTCAGCCAGGCCGCCGAAGCGCTGCATGTGACCCACGGCGCGGTCAGCCGGCAGATCAAGGTGCTTGAAGAGCACCTTGGGGTAGCGCTGTTCGTCAAGGACGGACGTGGCGTCAAACTCACAGATGCCGGCGTGCGCCTGCGCGATGCCAGTTTCGAGGCGTTCGACCGCTTGCGCGGCGTGTGTGCCGAGCTTTCGCGCACGGCAGACGAAGCGCCGTTCGTGCTCGGCTGCTCCGGCAGCCTGCTGGCGCGCTGGTTCATCCCGCGTCTCGGGCGTTTGAAAGCGGACCTGCCGGAGCTGCGCCTGCACCTGTCGGCGGGTGAAGGCGACCTCGATCCGCGGCGCCCGGGGCTGGACGCCCTGCTGGTGTATGCCGAGCCACCGTGGCCGGCGGACATGCAGGTGCATGTGCTCGCCGAGGAGCGAATCGGTCCGGTGCTGAGCCCGCACTTCGAAGGCTTCGATCGTTTGAAAGCCGCGCCAGCCGTGGCTTTGCAACGAGAGGCAGTGCTCCACACCACCTCGCGCCCGCAGGCTTGGCCGACGTGGGCAGAGCAGCAGGGCTTGGCGCCTGAAGCATTGAATTACGGCCAGGCTTTCGAGCACCTGTACTACCTGCTGGAAGCAGCGGTAGCCGGGCTGGGGGTGGCTATCGCACCACAGCCACTGGTGGCGGACGACCTCAAGGCCGGGCGGCTGGCCGCGCCGTGGGGCTTTTCACCCACCCGCGCGGCCTTGGCTCTGTGGGTACCACGGCGCGCCGATGACGGGCGCGCCGAACAACTGGCGCAGTGGCTGCGCCAGGAGCTGCAACGGCAGGCGGGTTAGTTGCGGCGGCACATCAGGTAGGCGGCCAGCAGGCCAAGGGCACCAACGGCCACACCGGCGGTGGTCCAGGGGTGTTGCTGGGCATAGTCACGGGTGGCGATGCTGGTTTCGCGGGTGCGGGTTTTAACATCCGCATAGGCATCGCTGAGCAGGCTGCGCGAGTGTTTGAGGGCGCTTTCGGCACTGCCGCGCAGCGCCTTCATGGTTTTCTGCGATTCTTCCGAGGCGTCGTGTTTGAGGTGCTCCAAGGTCTTGAGCAGGCTCTCGATCTCGGCTTCCATGCTTTCCAGCGACGCTTTGCGCAGCGAGTTGTGGGCCATGGTGACTCTCCTTCGCGGTGGATGAGGTGTACAGGTTGCGACTGCACGGGCGGGCGAAAGTGCGATCGAACTTTCAGCACCGGGCCCGGTTCGCAGGTAAACCAGGCCTGCGCTGCTAGGCTCAACTGACACTTCACTCAAGGAGAGCGCTCATGACCGATCATCACACCTACAAGAAGATCGAACTGGTCGGGTCTTCACCCACCAGCATCGAAGACGCGATCAACAATGCCCTGGCCGAAGCCGGCAAGAGCATCAAGCACCTGGAATGGTTCGAAGTGGTCGACACCCGTGGGCATATCCGCGACAACAAGGCCGCGCATTTCCAAGTGACGCTGAAGGTGGGTTTCCGCATCGCCAACAGCTGAAACGAAGCTGAGCTAGGCTTACCTGGCGAAAGGGGTAACAAGGGTGCAGGGCGCAGGCTTCGCGCCCTTTCTGTCTTTGCTCTGAACAAGGAACGCGATCGATGAACAAACTGATTCTGGCCGTGGGCCTGATGGTGGTGGCCGGCGGGGCGATGGCGGCGGGCAAGCCGTGTGAGGAGCTCAAGGCAGAGATTGCTGCCAAGCTCGATGCCAAGGGTGTGAAGGGTTATACGCTGGAGATCGTCAACAAGGGCGAACCGGTGGGCAAGGTGGTGGGTACCTGTGAAGGTGGCGCCAAGGAAATCGTCTATCGCCGAGGCTGAACGGGCCCGAATCGCGGGGCAAGTCGCAGCGGCGCACCGCCGCTGCGACTTGCCCCGCGATGGATTATTCGGCCTTCAAGGCCTGCGCCATCAATTCATAAGACCGAATCCGGTCTGCATGCTCATACAGGTCACTGGTAAAGATCAGCTCATCCGCCCCGGTCTGCTCCAGCAGCACCTCCACCTTGGCCCGTACCTTCTGCGGGCTGCCGATCATCGCCAGGCCCAGGAAGCTGCTGACCGCATCGCGCTCGTGGGGTAACCACAGGCCATTCATGCTCTCGACCGGTGGCCGCTGCATCAGGCTCTGGCCACGGATCAACGCCAGGATGCGCTGGTACACCGAGGTGGCCAGGTACTCGGCTTTTTCGTCGGTTTCGGCCACGACCATGGGAATGCCCAGCATCACGTAGGGCTTGTCCAGAGTGGTCGAGGGCTTGAAATGGTCGCGGTAGATGCGGATCGCCTCGTGCATGTAGCGCGGCGCGAAGTGCGAGGCGAATGCATAGGGCATGCCGCGCATGCCGGCCAGCTGGGCGCTGAACAGGCTGGAGCCGAGTAGCCACATCGGCACCTCGGTGTCGTGGCCGGGCACGGCGATGACCTTCTGGTCGTCGGTGCGCGGGCCGAGGTAGCGCGACAGCTCCTCGACGTCATCCGGGAAGTCGTCGGCGCTGCCAGAGCGCTCGCGGCGCAGGGCGCGGGCGGTCATCTGGTCGGAGCCGGGGGCGCGGCCCAGGCCCAGGTCGATGCGGCCCGGGTACAGGCTGGCCAGGGTGCCGAACTGCTCGGCGATCACCAGCGGCGCGTGGTTGGGCAGCATCACCCCGCCGGAGCCGATGCGAATGCTCGAGGTGCCGCCGGCCAGGTAGCCGATCAGCACGGCGGTGGCCGAGCTGGCGATGCCGTCCATGTTGTGGTGTTCGGCCACCCAGAAGCGGTTGTAGCCGAAGCGCTCGACATGCTGCGCCAGGTCCAGCGAGTTGCGCAGTGCTTGCGCCGGGCCGCCGTCGGCGCGCACGGGCACCAGGTCGAGGGTGGAAATCTTCAGGTCGGACAGGTGCGTCATGGAGCCTCCGCAGCAGGTGGTTGGCCAAGGGCCTTGGGGACTCTGTATGGGCATATTCGGAGGATTCAATGCCAGCCAGTGGATTGATCTGAACTTGGCGTAGGGCCTGGCCTCACAACCAGAGACACCCAACCTGTGACCAGGAGGCAACATGAAGAAGACAGCATCGGCGGTCTGGCAAGGTGGCCTGAAGGACGGCAAAGGCCAGCTATCCACTGAAAGCGGCGCGCTCAAGCAAGCGCCTTACGGGTTCAACACCCGCTTCGAAGGCTCACCCGGGACCAACCCGGAAGAGCTGATCGGCGCGGCCCATGCCGGGTGTTTCTCGATGGCCTTGTCGATGATGCTGGGTGAGGCGGGCTTCACCGCGGAACGAATCGACACCCAGGCCGAGGTCAGCCTGGACAAGCAGGCCGAGGGCTTCGCCATCACCGCGGTTCACCTGACGCTCAAGGCCAGCGTGCCGGGTGCCAGCGAGGCGCAGTTCCAGGAAATCGCCAACAAGGCCAAGGCCGGGTGCCCGGTGTCGAAGGTACTGAACGCGACCATCAGCCTGGACGCCACCTTGTTGACCTGAACGCGCAACGGCGGCGGTTTGCGGTAGTCTAAACAGCGTCGGCAGCCCGCCTGCCCTTTCAGGAGCCGTACTCCATGATCCGCGTCGCAATTGCCATGCTGGCCTCGCTGCTGGCCACGGCCGCACTGGCCGCACCCAAGCCGTGCGAAGAACTGAAGGCCGAGATCGAAGCGAAGATCCAGGCGCGCGGGGTGACCTCCTACACGCTGGAGATCGTGCCCAACAGTGATGTCCGCGATCAGAACATGGTCGTCGGCAGCTGTGATGGTGGTACGAAGAAGATCATTTACCAGAAGAATGATCGGTAGGTCTCGATAACCGAGGCTGCGCTCGATCCTGTGGGAGCGGGCTTGCCCCGCGATGGCGGGCTACGTGGTGCATGGCACCGGCTTTGCCGGTGTTCGCGGGGCAAGCCCGCTCCTACAAGGACGTAGCCAGCCTTGGATCATCAGGGAATGCAGCTCACGTTGCTCGGCTCGTTAACGACCACCTTGCGGCTGGCGTCGTACAGCAGCACCTGCGGCTGCATCGCCGGGGCTCGGGCTTCCAGGCGATAGCGTTCGCCAGCCTTGAAGTCGTTGTAGCGCACGGTGAGGTAGCAGGTTCGCTCGGTGGGGTCGGTTCCGAAGCCGCTCGCATAGATCTCGTAGTCGAAACGCACCACCAGTTCGTGCTTGCCCGGCGTCACTTGGAAGTAGCGGCCATCGTTGAGGCGCTTGCCGTCGAGGCGGTCGGCCATGAGGGTGCGGCCGGGGGTGATGGTGTACATGTCGATCCAGGCCTTGCCGGGGTCGGCGGGGGGCAAGGGGCTGGCGCAAGCCCCCAGGGCACTGAGGGCCATCAGCATCATGGGCTGGCGCATGGTGAAACTCCCGCTCGCGATTCACAGGCTACAAGCATAGCGCCGTTCGGGGCCTTCAGGTACGTTGGCAGCCTGCTGGTTCACCCAGGCCGATCAGTTTTTGCTGCTGGTCATAGAGTTTGATCCAGGGGCGAAAGCCAATGCTGCCCGCTTGCATCTGGTAGCGCTGGCCGGCGGCGAAGTCCTTGTAGGTAAGGTTGAGCTGGCAGTCGCGCCACAGCGGCTCGTCTACCGGGCCTATGTTGCTCGGTGTCACGGCGAACTGGTAGCGCACGGTGAGCTCGTGGTTGCCGGGCTGTACTTCGAAAAAGCGGGTATCGGCCCAGTCGCGTTCGTCCACCTGGACGGCATGCAGCGAGTCGTTGTCACCGGGCGCCAGGTCGATCCAGGCCTGGTTCGGGTCTGGGTTGGGCAACGTGGCGCAGCCGGACAACAGCATGAGCGCGCAGACGGCAAACTGAGTACGCATGGCGAAGCTTCCCCTTGGCAAGATAGTCTTGGTCGCATTCGGCCGACGAGCGAGATAGACAGCCTCGATGTTTGGACTTTTTCTTTTCATGCGCTGCAGCCGTCGGGCTCTGGACTGCGTTTTCAGGCGTTTTGTTCCCGTGGCATTGGGGCTTCTGCTGAGCGGTTGTTCCAGCGTGGCCTACTACGGCCAGTTGGCCGAGGGTCAATGGCAGTTGTTGTGGGCGCGCCAGCCAGTGGAGCGGGTGATCGCGGACCCTGCCACTACCCCCCAGTTACGCCAGCGCCTGGCTTTTGCGGAGCAGGCGCGGGTGTTTGCCAGTGAGCAGCTCAAGTTGCCGGACAACCACAGCTATCGGCTTTACGCCGATCTGGGTCGGCCCTATGTGGTGTGGAACGTGTTCGCCACCCCGGAGCTGTCGTTGCAGCCGGTCACCCATTGCTTCCCCATCGCCGGTTGCGTGGCGTATCGCGGCTATTACCAGCAGGGTGCGGCCCGAGGTGCGGCGGCACTGATGCGCCAGGATGGGCTGGATGTCTACGTAGGGGGCGTGGAGGCCTATTCCACCCTGGGCTGGTTCGACGACCCGATCCTGTCGACGATGGTTGGCTGGGGCGACGAGCGTCTGGCCACGGTGATCTTCCACGAGCTGGCGCACCAGCGCTTCTATGTGCAGGACGATACCGAGTTCAACGAGTCGTTCGCCTCGTTCGTCGAGCAGGAGGGCACCCGGCAATGGCGCGCGGCGCGGGGCCTGGCTGCACTGGAGGATGTGGGGGCGGCACAGCGCGAGCAGTTCATCCGCCTGGTGCTGGCCAGCCGTGAGCGTTTGCAGGCGATCTATGCCGGGCCGTTGGATGACGCGGGCAAGCGGGTGGCCAAGCAGGCGGAGTTCGAACGGTTGCGGCGCGAGTACCGTGAGGTGCAGGCGTGGGACTGGGCGGGGGATCGGCGTTTCGATGCCTGGGTGTATGGGCCTATGAATAATGCGAAGTTGTTGCCGTTCGGGCTGTATGACCAGTGGGTGCCGGCGTTTTCGCAGCTGTTCAAAGAGGTTGGTGGGGATTGGCTGCGGTTTTATCAGCGGGTTGAGGCGCTGGGACGATTGCCGATCGAAGCGCGCAAGGCGGCGCTTGCAAGGTTGATGGCCAGCCTTTGAGATTTTGGGGCTGCGTTGCAGCCCTTCGCGGGCAAGCCCGCTCCCACAGGTACGGCGCTGGCCTCAACAGCGGCACAACACTTGTGGGAGCGGGCTTGCCCGCGAAGGGCCGCAAAGCGGCCCCAGATCTTCAGCGAACGAACGCTTGGTGCATCTCGGCCAAAGTTTCGAAATGGAACGCCGGCGCCTCGGCTTCCAGTTCCTCGCGGCTACCGAACCCATACCCCACCGCCACCGCCTGCAAGCCATTGCTGCGCGCGCCGATCAGGTCGTGCTTGCGGTCACCGATCATCAAGGTCTGCGCCGGGTCGAGTCCTTCCTCGTCCAGCAGGTGGCGGATCAACTCGACCTTGTTGGTGCGCGTGCCGTCCAGCTCGCTGCCATAGATCACCTTGAAGTGATGGTCGAAGGCGAAGTGCCGGGCGATCTCGCGGGCGAACTCCCAGGGTTTGGAGGTGGCGATGTACAGCGTTCGGCCCTGGTCATTGAGTGCCTGCAACAGCTGCGGCACGCCGTCGAACACCAGGTTCTCGTACAGACCGGTCACCTTGAAACGCTCACGGTAGAAATTCACCGCGTCCCACGCCTTGACCTCGTCGAAGCTGTAGAACTGCATGAACGCCTGCAGCAGGGGTGGCCCGATGAAGTGTTCGAGGCGGGCGAGGTCGGGCTCGTCGATGCCCAGCTTGGCCAGGGCGTACTGGATCGAACGGGTGATGCCCAGGCGTGGGTCGGTCAGGGTGCCGTCGAGGTCGAAGAGGATGTTCTGCTGGTGCATGTAAGGGTTCCACTTGAAGTCGTGCATTTCTTCGCGGGTAAATCGCAGCGGCGAACCGCCGCTCCCACAGGGTTTCGCGGTGCCTGTGGGAGCGGGCTTGCCCCGCGATGCGGTCATTCCGGTTGGTCGTAGCCTTCGGCCAGGTGCTGGTCCTTGAGCTTGACGTAGTTGCCGGCGGTGTAGGCGAAGAAGGCGTGCTCCTGCTCGCTCAGCAGCCGCACCTGTTTCACCGGGCTGCCCATGTACAGGTAGCCGCTGGCCAGGCGCTTGCCCGGCGGCACCAGGCTGCCGGCGCCGATGATCACTTCATCCTCGACGATGGCGCCGTCCATCACGGTGCTGCCCATGCCCACCAGGATGCGGTTGCCCAGGGTACAGCCGTGCAGCATGACTTTGTGACCGATGGTCACCTCGTCGCCGATGATCAGCGGGAAACCATCCGGGTTGAAGGGTCCGGCGTGGGTGATGTGCAACACGCTGCCATCCTGCACGCTGGTGCGCGCGCCGATGCGGATGCGGTGCATGTCGCCGCGCACCACGGTCAGCGGCCAGATCGAGCTGTCTTCGCCGATCTCGACGTCGCCGATGACCACCGCCGAACGGTCGACGAAGGCGCGCGGTCCAACTTTCGGCGTGTGTTCCCGGAACGTCCGGAGGGCCATGATAGTGTTCCTCTGCAATGCCGATAGGCAGGCTGCCTGCTGCGGTCGGCGTCGATTGTAATTAAGATGGTCCCGTGTTTCTCCTGCCAAGGTACCCGAACCGTGAGTGCGAACAACCCGCTGCTGCAGTCCCATGATCTGCCGCCCTTCTCGGCCATCCGCGCCGAGCATGTGCTGCCGGCGATCGAGCAGATCCTTGCCGACAACCGCAAGGCCATCGCCGACATCCTCGAGAAGCAGGGCAACAACCCGACCTGGGCCGGCCTGGTGCTGGCCATGGATGAACTCAACGACCGCCTGGGCGCCGCCTGGAGCCCGGTCAGCCACCTCAACGCGGTGTGCAACAGCCAGGAGCTGCGTGAGGCCTACGAGTCCTGCCTGCCGGCGCTGAGCGCCTATTCCACCGAGCTGGGCCAGAACCGCGCCCTGTTCGACGCTTATCAAGCCCTGGCCAACAGCCCTGAGGCGTTGAGCTTCGATGTGGCGCAAAAGACCATCATCGACCACGCCCTGCGCGATTTCCGCCTGTCGGGTATCGACCTGCCGGCCGACCAGCAGCAGCGCTACGCCGAAGTGCAGAGCACCCTCAGCGAGCTGGGCAGCCGCTTCTCCAACCAGCTGCTCGATGCGACGCAAGCCTGGACCAAGCACGTCACCGACGAAGCCGCGCTGGCTGGCCTGACCGACTCGGCCAAGGCGCAGATGGCTGCCGCGGCCCAGGCCAAGGGCCTCGACGGCTGGCTGATCACCCTGGAGTTCCCCAGCTACTACGCGGTAATGACCTACGCCAGCGACCGCGCCCTGCGCGAAGAGCTGTACGCCGCCTACTGCACCCGCGCCTCCGACCAGGGCCCGAATGCCGGCCAGTTCGACAACGGCCCGGTGATGGAGCAGATCCTCGACCTGCGCCAGGAGCTGGCCAAGCTGCTGGGCTACGCGAACTTCGCCGAGCTGAGCCTGGCCACCAAGATGGCCGAGTCCAGCGACCAGGTGCTGAGCTTCCTGCGCGACCTGGCCAAGCGCTCCAAGCCGTTCGCCGCCCAGGACCTTGCGCAGCTCAAGGCCTACGCCGCCGAACAGGGCACCCCGGAGCTGGCCAGCTGGGACGCTGGCTACTTCGGCGAGAAGCTGCGTGAGCAGCGCTACAGCGTGTCGCAGGAAACCCTGCGCGCCTACTTCCCGATCGACAAGGTGCTGTCCGGCCTGTTCGCCATCGTCCAGCGCCTGTACGGCATCGAGATCACCGAGCTCAAGGGCTTCGACAGCTGGCACCCGGACGTGCGCCTGTTCGAGATCAAGGAGAACGGCCAGCACGTCGGGCGCTTCTTCTTCGACCTCTACGCCCGCGCCAACAAACGTGGCGGTGCCTGGATGGACGGCGCACGCGATCATCGCCGCACCGCAGCAGGCTCGCTGCAGAGCCCGGTGGCCAACCTGGTGTGCAACTTCACCCCGGCCACGCCTGGCAAATCAGCGTTGCTCACCCACGACGAAGTCACCACCCTGTTCCACGAGTTCGGCCATGGCCTGCACCACCTGCTGACCCGCATCGAGCATGCGGGCGTATCCGGCATCAACGGCGTGGCCTGGGATGCGGTGGAGCTGCCCAGCCAGTTCATGGAGAACTGGTGCTGGGAGCCTGAGGGCCTGGCGCTGATCTCCGGCCACTATGAGACCGGCGAGCCGCTGCCCCAGGACCTGCTGGACAAGATGCTGGCGGCGAAGAACTTCCAGTCCGGCATGATGATGGTGCGCCAGCTGGAGTTCTCGCTGTTCGACTTCGAACTGCACGCTACCCATGGCGACGGCCGCAGCGTGCTGCAGGTGCTCGAAGGCGTGCGCGACGAAGTCACGGTGATGCGCCCGCCAGCGTACAACCGCTTCCCCAACAGCTTCGCGCACATCTTCGCGGGCGGTTACGCGGCGGGTTACTACAGCTACAAGTGGGCCGAAGTGCTGTCGGCCGATGCCTTCTCGCGTTTCGAAGAAGAAGGCGTACTCAATGCCGAGACCGGCCGCGCGTTTCGCGAGGCGATCCTGGCCCGGGGCGGTTCCCGCGAGCCGATGGTGCTGTTCGTCGACTTCCGTGGCCGTGAGCCTTCCATCGATGCACTGCTGCGCCACTGCGGCCTGAGCGAGGACGCAGCGGCATGAGTGAGGTAGCCGTGAGCATAACCAAGCGACGCTTCATCGCCGGGGCAGTCTGCCCGGCGTGCAGCGAGATGGACAAGCTGATGATGTGGAGCGTGGATGGCGTGCCGCACCGCGAGTGCGTGGGCTGCGGGTTCACCGATACCCTGAACGAACAGGGGTTGTCGGTACCTACTGAGCTCGGTACGCGGGTCAACCACCTGGCACCGAAGGCGGCGCCTGTGAAAGTGCAGGTGCAGACGGTGCAGTTCTTCCCCAATCCGAAGCTGAAGAAGCCTGAGTGAGACTGGGGCCGCTTTGCGGCCCATCGCCGGCAAGCCGGCTCCCACAGGGTATCGCGCTTTTCTGTGGGAGCCGGCTTGCCGGCGATGGGCTGCGCAGCAGCCCTTTGCAATCCGCCTGACGGCACTGGTGCTCAAGGAAAACCCGGATTACTGTATGCGCATACAGTAATCCGGGTTTTCCATCATGAAGCCAACCCCTCTTCGTGGCCGTGGCACCGCCGCCAACCCCCACAACCGCTTCGCCCCGAGCATTTCGGTGGCCGAGGACGACGGCTGGTACCAGGAAGTCCCGCTCACCCAAGGCACCGAGGTGCGCATCGAGACGGCCAAGACCATCATCGCCCGCAACACCTCCCCCGACCTGCCCTTCGACCGCTCCATCAATCCTTACCGCGGCTGCGAGCACGGCTGCATCTACTGCTACGCCCGCCCCAGCCACGCCTATTGGGACCTCTCCCCCGGCCTGGACTTCGAAACCAAGCTGATCGCCAAGACCAACGCCGCCGAGGTGCTCGAACAGCAGCTGAGCAAACCGGGCTACGTCTGCGCACCGATCAACCTGGGCTCCAACACCGATCCCTACCAGCCCATCGAGCGTGAGCAGCAACTCACCCGGCGGCTGTTGGAGGTGCTGCTGCGCTACCGTCACCCGGTGACCATCGTCACCAAGGGCTCGCTGATCCTGCGTGATCTCGACCTGATCAGCGAACTGGCCAGCCAGCGCCTGGCACGGGTGATGATCAGCCTCACCACCCTCGACGATGAGCTCAAGCGCACGCTGGAACCACGGGCAGCGGCGCCGAAAGCGCGTTTGCGTGCGATTCGGGTCCTGCGCGAGGCCGGTGTGCCGGTGGGCGTACTGTGTTCGCCAATGATCCCGATGATCAACGACAGTGAACTGGAGCACCTGCTGGAGGCGGCAAAGGACGCCGGCGCCCAGAGCGCGGCCTACATGATGCTGCGCCTACCGCTGGAAGTGGCGCCGTTGTTCGAACAGTGGTTGCTGGACCACTACCCACAGCGCGCAGCCCATGTGCTGAGCTTGATTCGCCAGAGCCGCGGCGGCGAGCTGTACGACAGCCGGTTTGGCGCGCGGATGCGCGGTGAAGGTGTGTTCGCCGAGCTGCTGGCGCAGCGGTTTCGCAAGGCGGCGAGGCGCTTGGGGTTCGAGGGACGGGAGGAGCTGGCGCTCGATTGCACGGCGTTTTGCCCACCGGGCGGGCAGATGGCGTTGTTCTGACGCATTGCGCAATGGCTGTAGGAGCAACTGTCTTGCTCACAATTTAAAACCTGGCGCGATCCCTGTAGGAGCGGCCTTGTGTCGCGAAAGGGGTGCGCAGCGCCCCCAGGTTCTTGAGTACGCCCAAGATCGCCGGGGCCGCTTTGCGGCCCTTTCGCGACACAAGGCCGCTCCTACAGAAACCTGTGCAAGACAGTTGCTCCCACAGCTATCCCCAATGTGGCTAATGCAAGGTACTAAAATCTGTCATGGCTATTGGCAACTGATGCTTTTTTGCTATTATCCAGCTCCCGCCTAAAACCTCTGGAACGCCCGTTCTAGAGCCGTCCAAATTAAGTTTCAGTTAAGTTTTCTCCGCTAGCGTAGGCCCCCAGTCCACCCCGACTGTGATCTATTGCCTGTGCGTGTCATCTAAATCCCCGCATAGCCATAATCTTTCCCCGGTAACATGGAACTTACCTTCAAACCGTCAAGAGGATGAATCATGCCCATCAAGGACCCATCCAAGGTTGTCCCGGCCGCACCGACCGAAAGTGCCGATGCCGCCCTGAAGCATATCGTCGACGGCTTCCTGCGGTTCCACACCGAGGTTTTCCCCGAGCAGCAAGAGCTGTTCAAGAAGCTGGCCACCGCGCAGAAACCCCGCGCGATGTTCATCACCTGTGCCGACTCGCGCATCGTCCCCGAGCTGATCACCCAGAGCTCGCCGGGCGACCTGTTCGTTACCCGTAACGTCGGCAACGTGGTGCCGCCGTATGGGCAGATGAACGGTGGCGTCTCCAGTGCCATCGAATACGCGGTGCTGGCGCTGGGCGTGCACCACATCATCGTCTGCGGCCACTCCGACTGTGGCGCCATGCGCGCGGTGCTCAACCCGCACTCGCTGGACAAGATGCCGACCGTCGCGGCCTGGCTGCGCCACGCCGAAGTGGCGCGGACCGTGGTCGAAGACAACTGCTCCTGCGACACCCCGCACGAAAGCATGCAACTGGTGACCAAGGAAAACGTCATCGCCCAGCTGCATCACCTGCGCACCCACCCTTCGGTGGCCTCGCGCCTGGCCGCGGGCCAGCTGCACATCCATGGCTGGCTGTACGACATCGAGACCAGCCAGATCGAAGCCTACGATGCCGCCAGCGATCGCTTCCTGCCGCTGACCGCAGGCCAGCCGATCCCTTGCGCTACACCGAGAGGCCGCTACTAAGCGACCCGACCACGCTGAACAAACCTTGATAGCCGGCTGCACCCCACGGGTGCGGCGCGGCCTTCGCCTGCCTTGAATTCCCCTGAACGCCTTGCCGGCACACCCGCTGGCGGCCCGCGCCTGCGCGCGATTCAGGGTCCCCAGTGCGCGCGGCCAGAGGAATGGCCGTGTATCGATAAAGGAGCGTCATGGTGAACAAGACACAGATCAAAGCGGCATTGCCGCGCGAGTTGCTCGCTTCAGTGGTGGTTTTCCTGGTGGCCCTGCCCTTGTGCATGGGCATTGCCATCGCCTCCGGCATGCCACCGGCCAAAGGGCTGATCACCGGGATCATCGGCGGCCTCGTGGTGGGCTTTCTGGCCGGCTCGCCACTGCAAGTCAGTGGCCCGGCGGCGGGCCTGGCGGTGCTGGTGTTCGAGCTGGTGCGCCAGCATGGCGTGGCCATGCTCGGGCCCATCCTGCTGCTGGCGGGCCTGCTGCAGTTGCTCGCCGGGCGATTGAAGCTGGGCTGCTGGTTCCGGGTGACCGCGCCAGCGGTGGTGTACGGCATGCTCGCCGGCATCGGTGTGCTGATCGTGCTGTCCCAGGTGCATGTGATGTTCGATAGCGCACCGCAACCGTCGGGTGTGGATAACTTGCTGGGCTTCCCGGCCACGCTGGCCGCAGCGCTGCCGCTGGAAAGCGCGGGCAGTGGCTGGCAGGCCGGCGCGCTGGGCCTGGGCACGATTGCCATCATGTGGGGTTGGGAGCGCTTGCGCCCACAGCGGCTGCGCTTCATCCCGGGCGCATTGCTGGGGGTGGCGGCGATGACCGCCATCAGCATGTGGCTGGCGCTGCCGGTCAACCGCGTGCAGGTACCGTCGGACCTGTCCCAGGCCATCGACTGGCTGCGCCCGGACGACCTGCTCAAGCTGGCCGACCCGACCCTGCTGGTGGCGGCCTTCGCCCTGGCCTTCATCGCCAGTGCCGAGACCCTGTTGTCGGCTGCCGCCGTAGACCGTATGCACAGCGGCCAGCGTTCGGATTTCGACCGTGAGCTGTCGGCGCAGGGCATCGGCAACATGCTCTGCGGTGTGCTCGGCGCGTTGCCGATGACCGGGGTGATCGTGCGCAGCTCGGCCAACGTGCAGGCTGGGGCGCAAACCCGCGCGTCGGCGATCTTGCATGGGGTGTGGTTGCTGGCCTTCGTCGTTGTCTTGAGCAGCATACTGCAGCAGATCCCGGTGGCCAGCCTGGCGGGCGTGCTCGTATACACCGGAGTGAAACTGGTGGACTTCAAAGCGTTCCGCGGGTTGAGCCGCTATGGGCGCATGCCGATGTTCACCTATGCCGCGACCGCGCTGGCGATTGTTTTCACCGACCTGCTGACGGGCGTGCTACTGGGCTTTGCGTTGACGCTGCTGAAGCTGGCACTGAAGGCGGCGCGGCTGAAGATCAACCTGGTGGCGCTGGATCAGCCGGGGCACATGGAACTGCGCCTGAGCGGGGCGGCGACCTTCCTCAAGGTACCGGCGCTGACCCAGGTACTCGATACGGTGCCGGAGGGGACGACCTTGCACGTGCCGCTGGGCAACCTGAGCTACATCGACCATTCCTGCCTGGAACTGCTGGAGGATTGGGGGCGCAGCAGTGCGGCCAAGGGCACGCGGTTGGTGCTGGAGCAGCGGCGGTTGAAACGGCGGGTCGAGGGAAGGTTGCGGACTACGGCGGGGGTTGGGGTTTAGCGTGAGTATGTAGCGGCCTCTTCGCGGGCAAGCCCGCTCCCACAGGTACGGCGCTGTTCTCAAGGACAACGCTGTACCTGTGGGAGCGGGCTTGCCCGCGAAGAGGCCGGCCCAGGTTGCATCAATGTTGAATTCAGGCCGACTGGCCCAGCTCAACGCCCAGTTGGCGCGACAGGCACGGCCAGCGTTTCCATGCCTCCCCCGTCGCCGGGCTCGACAACTTGTCGCGATAAAGCTCCACCGACTCCGCAGCAAAGCTCTCGTCATTGAGCATCTCATCCACCGAATGGTGCACCACCTCATCCAGCTGGTTGGCAAACGTCTCGCCAATCAGCTGATGGGCGATCAGGTTGGCCACCGTGGTATCCACCGGAATCAGCGGTTGCTGGAAGTGGCGGATATACAGGTCGTTGACCTCCTCCACCAGCCGGTGTGCCAGGTAGGCTTCATCCAGCAGGCAGTCCAGGCCGACATGCCCGGCCATCACGCTGGGCGGCTGCAGGAAATAGGCTTCGGCGATTTTCAGCACCGGTTTGATCTGCGACTCGATACCGGCCTCGACCGCCACGCTGTGTGCGGCTTCGAGCAGCTCCGGGACTTCGTTGATGTAGGCGCCGACGAAGCGCGCCAAGGTACCCTGGGCGTCCTGCTGGGGTAGTTGGATCGAAGGATGCAGGTGCGGCAGTTGCTGTTCCAGACGGGCTTTCAGTTGGCCTGTGCGGCTCTCATGTTGATGGGCATTTTCGATCTGCTCGCGTACAGCAGCGATGTTCATGACAACTCCAGGGACAAGGCGTTACAAACGGAAGACACTAAGTTAGCTTGCTTACGAGAATGCCTAAGACGCATTTGTTATATCTCTGAGGCACGTGTAGGAAAATAGCTATATCAATGTGCCATCATTGTGTCCCGCGCCAGTATCCATGCGGCTTTCAGCGCAAACGTTTGGTTGCGTGAAAGTGATTTCATGGCGTTCATTGCGTGCCATTGGTCGGTGACTATACTCCCGGTGAAACGTGATTCGTTGATGAGGCCCGACTGCCTTAAGCAGGGGGCTCGGTCGTCGAAGCCAGGCAGTCTTGGCCACCGTTCCCTCCTTTGTCGTAGCAGGTCGTCCACGCCTCCCGGGACTACAAGAACGAGAAGGGGAACCCGCAATGATGCGACATCCACATGTCTGGATGGGCCTCCTGCTGTGGTCGCTGTTTGGTCAGGCACAGGCGGCATGGACGGTGAACATGGCACCCGGGGCGACGGACGTCTCCCACGCCGTGTTCGACCTGCACATGACCATCTTCTGGATCTGCGTGATCATCGGCATCGTGGTGTTCGGCGCGATGTTCTGGTCGATGGTCATCCACCGCCGCTCCACCGGCCAGCAGCCCGCGCATTTCCACGAGCACACCTGGGTGGAAATCCTCTGGACCGTGGTGCCCTTCCTGATCCTGGTGGCCATGGCCATCCCGGCCACCAAGACCCTCATCGACATCTATGACGCCACCGACTCGGATATCGATATCCAGGTCACCGGCTACCAGTGGAAGTGGCACTACAAGTACCTGGGCCAGGACGTCGAGTTCTTCAGCAACCTGGCCACCCCCGCCGACCAGATCCACAACAAGGCGCCCAAGGACGAGCACTACCTGCTCGAAGTCGACCAGCCGCTGGTGCTGCCGGTGGGTGCCAAGGTGCGTTTCCTGGTGACCGCCGCCGACGTGATCCACTCCTGGTGGGTGCCGGCCTTCGCGGTCAAGCGCGACGCCATCCCCGGGTTCGTCAACGAGGCCTGGACCCGTGTCGAGAAACCCGGCATCTACCGCGGCCAGTGCACCGAATTGTGCGGCAAGGACCACGGCTTCATGCCGGTGGTGGTCGAGGTGAAGTCCAAGGCCGACTACGACACCTGGCTCGGTGAGCGCAAGGCCGAGGCGGCCAAGCTCAAGGAGCTGACCAGCAAGGAATGGACCCTCGACGAGTTGGTGGCGCGTGGCGACAAGGTCTACCACACCACCTGCGTGGCCTGTCACCAGGCCGAGGGCCAGGGCCTGCCGCCGATGTTCCCGGCGCTCAAGGGCTCGAAGATCGCCACCGGGCCGAAGGAAGGCCACCTGAGCATCGTCTTCCACGGCAAGCCCGGCACCGCGATGGCGGCGTTTGGCAAGCAGCTCTCGGAAGTCGATATCGCCGCCGTGGTCACCTACGAGCGCAACGCCTGGGGCAACAACAAGGGCGACATGGTCACGCCGAAGGACGTGCTGGCGCTCAAGCAGGCCGAAGCGCAATGAACCGGGTTACTCGCGGCAGTCAGTGGATTGCAGGAGACAGGACATGAGTGCAGTGATCGACGACCACGCCCACGGCCATGAACACGCCCACGGCCCGGCCAAGGGCCTGATGCGCTGGGTGCTGACCACCAACCACAAGGACATCGGCACGATGTACCTGTGGTTCGCCTTCACCATGTTCCTGCTGGGCGGCTCGTTCGCCATGGTGATCCGCGCCGAGTTGTTCCAGCCGGGCTTGCAGATCGTGGAGCCGGCGTTCTTCAACCAGATGACCACCATGCACGGGCTGATCATGGTGTTCGGCGCGGTGATGCCGGCGTTCGTCGGCCTGGCCAACTGGATGATCCCGCTGATGGTCGGTGCCCCCGACATGGCCCTGCCACGGATGAACAACTTCAGCTTCTGGCTGCTGCCGGCGGCCTTCCTGCTGCTGGTCTCGACCCTGTTCAGCCCGGGCGGCGGGCCGAACTTCGGCTGGACCTTCTACGCCCCGCTGTCGACCACCTACGCCCCGGCCAGCGTGACCTTCTTCATCTTCGCCATCCACCTGATGGGCATCAGCTCGATCATGGGCGCGATCAACGTGATCGCCACCATCCTCAACCTGCGTGCCCCCGGCATGACCCTGATGAAGATGCCGCTGTTCGTCTGGACCTGGTTGATCACCGCGTTCCTGCTGATCGCGGTGATGCCGGTGCTGGCCGGCGTGGTGACCATGATGCTGATGGACATCCACTTCGGCACCAGCTTCTTCAGCGCCGCCGGTGGCGGTGACCCGGTACTGTTCCAACATGTGTTCTGGTTCTTCGGCCACCCCGAGGTGTACATCATGATCCTGCCGGCGTTCGGCGCGGTCAGCTCGATCATCCCGGCGTTCTCGCGCAAGCCGCTGTTCGGCTACACCTCGATGGTCTACGCCACCGGAGCGATCGCCTTCCTGTCGTTCATCGTCTGGGCCCACCACATGTTCGTGGTCGGCATCCCGGTGGTGGGCGAGCTGTTCTTCATGTATGCCACCATGCTGATCGCCGTGCCCACCGGGGTGAAGGTGTTCAACTGGGTCAGCACCATGTGGGAGGGCTCGCTGACCTTCGAGACGCCGATGCTGTTCGCCATCGCCTTCGTCATCCTGTTCACCATCGGCGGCTTCTCCGGGTTGATGCTGGCCATTGCGCCGGCGGACTTCCAGTACCACGACACCTACTTCGTGGTGGCGCACTTCCACTATGTGCTGGTGCCCGGCGCAATCTTCGGCATCTTCGCCTCGGCCTACTACTGGCTGCCCAAGTGGACCGGGCACATGTACGACGAAACACTGGGCAAGCTGCACTTCTGGCTGTCGTTCATCGGCATGAACCTGGCCTTCTTCCCCATGCACTTCGTCGGGCTTGCCGGCATGCCGCGGCGGATCCCCGACTACAACCTGCAGTTCGCCGACTTCAACATGGTCTCGTCGATCGGTGCGTTCATGTTCGGCGCCACGCAGATCTTCTTCCTGTTCATCGTCATCAAGTGCATCCGTGGCGGCGCGCCGGCACCGGCCAAGCCGTGGGACGGTGCCGAGGGGCTGGAGTGGTCGATCCCGTCGCCGGCGCCCTATCACACCTTCCAAACCCCGCCGGAAGTGAAGTAGGAGCCCGCCCATGGACGGCCTGTCGCTCAAACGCCTGGTCACCCGCCTGGTCATGCTGACCGTGGTGATGTTTGCTTTCGGCTTTGCCCTGGTGCCGATCTACGACGTGATGTGCAAGGCCTTCGGCATCAACGGCAAGACCGGCGGGCAGTACGAGGGCACGCAGGTGAGCGACCCAACGCGCTCGGTGCGGGTGCAGTTCATGTCGACCAACGCCGGCGACATGAGCTGGGAGTTCCACTCCAGCGCCGACCAGATCGAGGTCAACCCGGGGGCGGTGAACCAGATGATCTTCATTGCCCGCAACCCGACCAAGCACCCCATGAGCGCCCAGGCCATCCCCAGCATCACCCCGGCCGAGGCGGCGGCGTATTTCCACAAGACCGAGTGCTTCTGCTTCACCCAGCAGGTGCTGCAGCCCGGTGAGCGCATCGAGATGCCGGTGCGCTTCATCGTCGACCGCGACCTGCCGGACTCGGTGAAATACCTGACCCTGGCCTACACCCTGTTCGACATCACCGCTCGCCACCCCCCGGTCGCCCAAGCCGCGACCGAGGGCGCCCGTTGAGGGAAGGAGATACGTCATGGCAAGCCACGAGCACTACTACGTCCCGGCGCAGAGCAAATGGCCGATCATCGCCACGATCGGCATGTTCATCACCGTGTTCGGCCTGGGCACCTGGTTCAACGACCTCAAGGCCGGGCACCCGGACTCCCACGGGCCGCTGATCTTCTTCATCGGCGCGTTGTTCCTGGCGTACATGCTGTTCGGCTGGTTCGGCGCGGTGATCAAGGAGAGCCATGCCGGCTTGTACAGCGCGCAGATGGATCGCTCGTTCCGTTGGGGCATGAGCTGGTTCATCTTTTCCGAGGTGATGTTCTTCGTGGCCTTCTTTGGCGCGCTGTTCTACGTGCGCGTGCTGGCCGGGCCGTGGCTGGGTGGTGAAGGAGCCAAGGGCGTGGCGCACATGCTCTGGCCCAGTTTCGAGTTCGCCTGGCCGCTGCTGCACACGCCGGACCCGAAGCTGTTCCCGCCGCCTAAAGAGGTCATCGACCCGTGGCACCTGCCGCTGATGAACACCATTTTGCTGGTGAGCTCCAGCGTGACCGTGACCATTGCCCACCATGCCTTGCGCAAGGGGCATCGCGGGGCGCTGAAGCTGTGGCTGGGGCTGACCATCGTGCTGGGGCTGGCGTTCCTGGCGTTGCAGGCCTACGAGTACCACGAGGCCTATAACAAGCTGGGGCTGACCCTGGGGTCGGGCATCTACGGGGCGACGTTCTTCATGCTCACCGGCTTCCACGGTGCGCACGTGACGATGGGCACGCTGATCTTGATCGTGATGTTCTGCCGGGTGCTGCGCGGGCATTTCAACCCGGACAAGCACTTCGGTTTCGAGGCGGCCAGCTGGTACTGGCACTTCGTCGATGTGGTGTGGGTGGGGTTGTTCATCTTTGTGTATGTGCTTTGACGGGCGGCGCGATCCTTTGTAGGAGCGGCCTTGTGTCGCGATGGGGCGCGCAGCGGCCCCAAGGTCAGGCAATGAGGTATTTCAGATAAACCATGTCGCCTGTTTTGGGGCTGCTTTGCAGCCCATCGCGACACAAGGCCGCTCCTACAGAGGACGGTGATAACGCTAGAACGGCGCGTGGGAAACCAGCTGTCCGCTGATGAACCCCCAGGCCACCAGCCCGATGGTCAGGGCCGCCAGGGTGACGCGCACGGTGAGGGCTTTTAGCAGCCGGGTCGACTGGTCGTCGTCCTTGACCAGGAACACCAGGCCACTGAACAGGCTGGCAACGGTGGCCAGCAGCATCAGGACAATCGCGGCCTTGAGCATGGCGAAACTCCGGGGGGATGCGGTGATGAGTGCAAGTATAGCGTTCGACCTTGCGGGGCCACGGTGAAGCCGTTCCGCCCCGGCTGGATCCCGACCCTGGTGGTGCTCGCGCTGCTGCCGGGTTTGATCGCGCTCGGCTGCTGGCAACTGGGGCGGGCCGATGACAAGCGTGTGCTCATGGAACGCTACGCCGAGCGCCGGGTGGAGGCGCCACTGGCCAGCGCGCAGCTCGATCAACTGGCCGACCCGGCGTTCTACCGCGTGCACCTCTATGGGCGCTTCGACCCCCGCCACAGCCTGCTGCTGGACAACCAGATGCGCGACGGCAAGGCTGGCGTCGAGCTGCTGCAACCCTTCCACGACCAGGCCAGCGGCCAGTGGCTGCTGGTCAACCGTGGCTGGCTGCCCTGGCCCGACCGCCGTGTGCCAGTACGTTTCGACACCCCCGACCAGCCCCTGGCCCTGGATGCCTCGGTCTATGTGGCCCCAGGCAAGACCTTCCAGCTTCACCCCGACCCCGCGGGCGGCCAGTGGCCGCACCTGCTGACTGCAGTGGATGCCGCCGCGCTCTGGCAGCAGCTGGGCCGTGAAGGCTTCGCCCATGAACTGCGCCTGGAACCGGGCCCCGCCAGCTACCGGCTGGACTGGCCGGTGGTGGCCATGGGCCCGGAAAAGCACTTGGGCTACGCCGTGCAGTGGTTTGCCCTGGCGACCACGCTGGTGCTGCTCTACCTCTATTTCGGCTGGCACCGACACAACAAGGAGAACCGCCATGACCGCCGCCACGCGTCCACTCGACGCGCCTGAGGGTCGCAAGGCCCGTGGGCGCCTGCAGTTGTTGCTGATCCTGTTTGTCGTGCTCGGGCCGATGATCCTCGCCACCAGCATGTACAAACTCGACTTCTGGGTGCCGGAGGGGCGCAGCTATCACGGCGCGATGATCGGCAACGGCGAGGGCCGCGCCGATATCGGCATCAACGCCGCGGATGAGCGCTGGCAACTGTTGGTCAGCGCCCCCGAAGCCTGCGCCGAGGACTGCCGGCAGCTGGTGTACCTGGCCCGGCAGATCCAGATCGGCCTGGGCCGCGACGCCAGCCGGGCCAGCCATGCCCTGGCGGCAGCCCAGCCACTGGCGGCGGATTACCAGGCGCTGTTGGGCCGGGAGTATCCGCAGCTGCAGCGTTATCCGCTGGACGCTGCGCGCTACCGGCAGAAGGTTGGCGAGCCCGGGCCGCAGCTGTGGATCGTCGATCCCCACGGCAACCTGGTGCTGCGCTACGACGCCAAGGCCAACGGCAAGCAGGTGCTGGACGACCTGCGCCACCTGCTGAAGCTGTCCAACATTGGCTAGGAGCCTGCCATGGCCAGACCCGGATTCCGCCTCGCTGTGTTCGCCACCCTGCTGGCGCTGCTGGTGGTGCTGCTCGGCGCCTACACCCGCCTGACCCACGCCGGCCTCGGTTGTCCCGACTGGCCGGGCTGCTATGGCTTCATCGGGGTGCCCAAGACCGAAGCGCAGCTGGCCCATGCCGAGCTGCACTTTCCCGAGCATCCGGTGGAAGAAGCCAAGGGCTGGGCCGAGATGACCCACCGCTACTTCGCCGGCACCCTGGCGCTGGTGATCGCCCTGCTCACCTTCCAGGCCGTGCGCCGGCATGCCCGTGACGGCCAACCCTACCGCCTGCCGGTGCTGTTGCTGGGGGTGGTGCTGGCCCAGGCTGCCTTTGGCATGTGGACGGTGACCCTGAAACTCTGGCCGCAGGTGGTCACCGCGCATCTGCTCGGTGGGTTCACCACCTTGAGCCTGTTGTTCCTGCTATCCCTGCGTCTATCCCGGGCCTTTGCGCCATTGCCGAAACTGCCGTTGAGCCTGCGCCGGATCGCGGCCCTGGCCCTGCTGGTGGTGATCGGGCAGATCGCCCTGGGGGGTTGGGTGAGCGCCAACTACGCCGCCGTGGCCTGTATCGACCTGCCCACCTGCCATGGCCAGTGGTGGCCGGCGGCGGACTTCAGCAACGGCTTCCACCTGACCCAGCACGTCGGCCCCAACTACCTGGGCGGGCAATTGGACAGCGATGCGCGCACCGCCATCCATATCAGCCACCGCCTCGGCGCCTTGATGGTGGCGGCGGTGCTGTTGCTGCTGAGCTGGAAGTTGCACCGACATGGCCTGGGCGCCCTGGCGCGCCTGGTGTTGCTGGCCCTGGCGCTGCAAGTGAGCCTGGGCGTGAGCAATGTGCTGTTGCATCTGCCGCTGGGCGTGGCCGTGGCGCACAACGCCGGTGGCGCCGTGCTGCTGTTGACCATGGTGCTGGTGAACTACCGCATCCGCGTGGCCGACAAGGTACGCGTGGGCCAGGGCTGGCGCCTGCGGCCTATCACCAATGTGGGTATCACCCATCACATGAGGAACGATTCGTGGCGACGCTTCTGAGCACGGAAGGTCAGCGCGCCGGCTGGCGCGACTATCTGGAACTGACCAAGCCCAAGGTGGTGGTGCTGATGCTGATCACCTCGCTGGTGGGTATGTTCCTCGCCACCCGTGCGGGGGTGGCCTGGAGCGTGCTGCTGTTCGGCAACCTCGGCATCGCCTTGTGTGCAGGCGCGGCGGCAGTGGTCAACCATGTGGTGGACCGACGCATCGATGCGTTGATGGCCCGCACGCACAAGCGCCCGCTGGCCCAGGGCCGGGTCGCGCCGCTGCCGGCGCTGCTGTTCGCCCTGCTGTTGGCGCTGGCGGGCATGGCCGTGCTGCTGGCCTTCACCAACACCCTGACCGCCTGGTTGACACTGGCCTCGCTGCTCGGTTACGCGGTGCTCTACACCGGCTATCTCAAGCGTGCCACGCCGCAGAACATCGTGATCGGCGGCCTGGCCGGCGCGGCGCCGCCGCTGCTGGGGTGGGTGGCGGTGAGCGGGCATGTGAGCGCCGAGCCACTGCTGCTGGTGCTGATCATCTTCGCCTGGACCCCGCCGCACTTCTGGGCTTTGGCCATTCACCGCAAGCACGAGTACGAAAAAGCCGATATTCCCATGCTGCCGGTGACCCACGGCGAGCGCTACACGGCGCTGCATATCCTGCTGTACACCCTGATCCTGCTGGCGGTGAGCCTGCTGCCCTACGCCATCCACATGAGCGGGCCGCTCTACCTCGCCTGCGCCCTGGTGCTGGGCCTGCGCTTCCTGCACTGGGCCTGGGTGTTGTACCGTGGCACCCGGCCGCACGCGGCGATCAACACGTTCAAGTACTCTATCGGCTACCTGTTCGCGCTGTTCATCGCGTTGCTCGTTGACCACTACTTGTTGCTGAACCTATGACCCGAACCCAGAAAACCGTCTTCATCCTCGTTGCCCTGGTCGCGCTGATCATGGGCCTGACCGTCAACAAGGTGCTCAATGACCGTGGGCAACTGAACCCCACCGAGCTGATCGATGCCGGCATCATCCTGCTGCCGCAGAGCCGCACCGTGCCGGATGTGACCATGACCGACCAGAATGGCCAGCCGCTCGAACTGGATCAGCTCAAGGGCAAGTGGTCGCTGTTGTTCTTCGGCTACACCTACTGCCCGGACATCTGCCCAACCACCCTCGCCCAGCTGCGCCAGGTGAAGAGCGAGCTGCCCAAGGAGACGCTGGAGCGCTTGCAGGTGGTGCTGGTGAGCGTGGACCCGAACCGCGACACGCCGAACCAGCTCAAGCAGTACCTGGGCTATTTCGACAAGGATTTCGTTGGCGTGGCGGGGACTATCGAAGATACCCAGAAGCTGGCCAACGGCCTGAGCATTCCGTTCATTCCGGCTGACACCAGCAAGCCGGGCTACACCGTGGATCACAGCGGCAACCTGGCGGTCGTGGGGCCGGATGGGCGTCAGCGTGGGTTCATTCGTGCGCCGTTCAACAACCAGAAGCTGGCGGCGCAGTTGCCGGGGCTGGTCAAGCGCGATTGTTTCAGGTGTCGATTAGAACGCTGGAACCACAGCGCCTTTGTACTTCTCGGTAATGAACTGCTTCACCTCAGGCGAGTGCAGGGCCGCAGCCAGCTTCTTCATGGCGTCGGAATCCTTGTTGTCCGGGCGCGCTACCAGGATGTTCACGTAAGGCGAGTCGCTGCCTTCGATGGCCAGAGCATCCTTCTCCGGGTTGAGCNCGCGATTGTTTCAGGTGTCGATTAGAACGCTGGAACCACAGCGCCTTTGTACTTCTCGGTAATGAACTGCTTCACCTCAGGCGAGTGCAGGGCCGCAGCCAGCTTCTTCATGGCGTCGGAATCCTTGTTGTCCGGGCGCGCTACCAGGATGTTCACGTAAGGCGAGTCGCTGCCTTCGATGGCCAGAGCATCCTTCTCCGGGTTGAGCTTGGCTTCCAGCGCGTAGTTGGTGTTGATCAGGGCGGCATCGACCTGGGTCAGCACGCGCGGAATGGTGGCGGCTTCCAGCTCGCGGAACTTGATGTTCTTCGGGTTCTCGGCAACGTCCTTCACGGTGGACAGGATGTTGCTGTTGTCCTTGAGCTTGATCACGCCGGCCTTGTCCAGCAGCAGCAGGGCACGGCCGCCGTTGGTGGCGTCGTTGGGGATGACCACGGTGGCGCCGGAGGCCAGTTCGTCGAGCTTCTTGACCTTGGTGGAGTACACGCCCAGCGGCTCGATGTGCACACCGGTGACGCTGACCAGGTCGGTCTTCTTGGCCTTGTTGAACTCATCCAGGTACGGCTGGTGCTGGAAGAAGTTGGCGTCCAGGCGTTTTTCCGCCACCTGCACGTTCGGCTGGATGTAGTCGGTGAACTCCTTGACCTTCAGAACTACGCCCTCTTTCGCCAGTTGCGGTTTGACGAAGTTGAGGATCTCGGCGTGGGGCACCGGGGTGGCGGCGACGGTCAGGGTTTCGGCGTGGGCCGAGAAGGCCGCGACGGCGGCGACAACAGCAAGCAGCTTCTTCATTGATCACTCCTTGTGAGGGCCGCGACGGCCCCCGAACGGGTCGGCCGGGCCGACCCCATTGGGGTTACTTACGGGAAAAATGCACGACCAGTTTGTCGCCGACGCTCTGCAGAACTTGAACCAGCACCAGCAGCAACACCACGGTGACCACCATCACGTCGGTCTGGAAGCGCTGGTAGCCGAAGCGGATGGCCAGGTCGCCCAGGCCGCCCGCGCCCACCACGCCGGCCATGGCGGTGTAGGACACCAGGGTGATGGCGGTGACGGTGATTGCCGCGAAGATGCCCGGGCGGGCTTCGGGCAGCAGCGCATTGGTGATGATCTGGCGGGTGGTGGCGCCCATCGACTGGGTGGCCTCGATAATCCCGCGGTCCACTTCACGCAGGGCGGTCTCCACCAGGCGCGCGAAGAACGGCGTGGCCCCGACCACCAGCGGTGGGATGGCACCGGCGACGCCCAGCGAGGTGCCGGTGATCAGCACGGTAATCGGGATCATCACGATCAGCAGGATGATGAACGGCAGCGAACGCAGGATGTTCACCACCAGCGACAGCAAGGCGTACACGCCCTTCTGCTCGAACATCTGCCGCGGCCCGCAGAGGAACAGCAGCACGCCCAGCGGCAGGCCCAGCAGCACGGTGAAGAACAGCGAGCCGAACAGCATGATCATGGTGTCGACGGTGGCCAGCCAGATTTCGGCCCAGTCGACGTTGGCGAAGAAATTCAGGGCGTCCATCAACGCAGTACCTCCATATGTACGTCAGCTGCCTTGAAGCGGGCGAACGCCGCTTCCATGTCACCGCCGATCAGGGCGAGGGTGAGCTGGCCATAGGGGACATCCTTGATGCGGTCGATACGCCCGGCGAGGATGCTGTAGTCCACGCCGGTTTCGCGGGCCACGGTGCCCAGCAGCGGCGCGTAGGTGGCATCGCCCTGGAACGTGAGGCGCACGATGCGCCCGGGCACGTGGGCGAAGTCGTCGCGCTGCTCACCTTCGTCGACCTGTTCGTCTTCCTGCACGAAGCGCTTGGTGGTGGCGTGCTGCGGGTGCAGGAACACATCGGCCACCGGGCCTTGCTCGACGATCTGCCCGGCGTCCATCACCGCCACGCGGTCGCAGACCCGGCGGATCACGTCCATTTCGTGGGTGATCAGCACGATGGTCAGTTTCAGTTCGCGGTTGATCTCGGCCAGCAGTTGCAGCACCGAGGCGGTGGTCTGCGGGTCGAGGGCGCTGGTGGCCTCGTCGCACAGCAGGATCTTGGGGTTGGTGGACAGGGCGCGGGCGATGCCGACGCGTTGCTTCTGCCCGCCCGACAGCTGGGCCGGGTACTTTTTGGCGTGGTCCGACAGGCCGACGCGGGCCAGCAGTTCGGTCACGCGCTTGTCGATCGCGCTGCGCGACAGCTCACCGGCCAGTACCAGCGGCAGGGCGACGTTGTCGGCGACGGTTTTCGAGGCCAGCAGGTTGAAGTGCTGGAAGATCATCCCGACCTGCTGGCGGAAGTGGCGCAGCTGGTTGGCGTCGAAGGCGGTGACGTCTTCGTCGTCGACGATGATCTTGCCACCGGACGGTGCTTCGAGGCGGTTGATCAGGCGCAGCAGGGTGCTCTTGCCGGCACCGGAGTGGCCAATCAGGCCGAACACCTGGCCATCTTCGATGGTCAGGCTGGTCGGGTTCAGGGCCGGGATATCCCTACCGGCGACGCGGTAGGTCTTGTGGACATGTTGAAACTCGATCACTGAGCGAACCTTGTGGGGCGCATGGAATATGGGTCAGCGGTTGGCTGGGGTCGCGCATTTTAGCCTTTTCCAATAGCCGTTCTTATCATTTATTTCTGAATCGTCCAATCCATTGGGCATAAGGCGACAACCGGTGATCCCGATTGAACGCTCGCCAAGGCCTCCCAGTCACTAGTTGAACAAGCCCCACGGGCAGCCTGAAGACTGATGAGGAGAGCCGAACATGGCCAGCAAGAAAGCACCGGAGCCCCGGCAAAGCCAAGTGGCGGGCACCGACACCCCCGACCGGGCCAACACCAACGCCAAGTTGCAGAGCCTGGAAACCTTCCGCAGTGACGCCACGGGGCAGGCATTGCGCACCAACCAGGGGGTGAAGGTTGCCGACAACCAGAACAGCCTCAAGGCCGGCGCCCGCGGGCCTTCGCTGCTCGAAGACTTCATCATGCGCGAGAAGATCACCCACTTCGACCATGAGCGCATCCCCGAACGCATCGTCCACGCCCGCGGCACGGGCGCCCATGGCTACTTCCAGAGCTATGGCTGCCATGCCGAGCTGACCAAGGCCGGTTTTCTCCAGGACCCGGAGCAGATCACCCCGGTATTCGTGCGTTTCTCCACCGTGCAGGGGCCACGCGGTTCGGGCGACACGGTGCGGGACGTGCGCGGTTTTGCGGTGAAGTTCTACACCGATGAGGGCAACTTCGACCTGGTGGGCAACAACATGCCGGTGTTCTTCATCCAGGATGCGATCAAGTTTCCCGACTTCGTGCATGCCGTGAAGCCCGAGCCGCACAACGAGATGCCCACCGGTGGCTCGGCCCACGACACCTTCTGGGATTTTGTCTCGTTGGTGCCGGAGTCGGCGCACATGGTCATCTGGGCCATGTCCGACCGTGCCATCCCGCGCAGCCTGCGGATGATGGAGGGTTTTGGCGTGCACACCTTCCACCTGGTCAACGCCGAGGGCGTGGCCAGTTTCGTCAAGTTCCACTGGAAACCGCGCCAGGGTGTGCACTCGGTGCTGTGGGACGAGGCGCAGAAGTTGGCGGGCAAGGACACCGACTACCATCGCCGCGACCTGTGGGAGGCCATCGAGACCGGGCACTACCCGGAGTGGGAGCTGGGTGTGCAGATCGTCCCCGAGGCCGATGAACACAGGTTCGACTTCGACCTGCTGGACCCGACCAAGCTCATCCCAGAGGAGCTTGTGCCAGTAACGCCGCTGGGCAAGATGGTGCTCGACCGCAACCCGGACAACTTCTTCGCCGAGGTGGAGCAGGTGGCCTTCTGCCCCGGGCATATCGTGCCGGGCATCGATTTCAGCAACGACCCGTTGCTGCAGGGCCGGCTGTTCTCCTACACCGACACCCAGATCAGCCGCCTGGGTGGGCCGAACTTCCACGAAATTCCGATCAACCGGCCTGTTGCCCCCAACCACAGCAGCCAGCGCGATGCCATGCACCGCATGACCATCGACAAGGGCCGGGCGGCCTACGAGCCCAACTCGGTCGATGGCGGCTGGCCGAAAGAGACCCCGCCGGCCGCGCAGGATGGCGGTTTCGAGAGCTACCAGGAACGTATCGACGCGCACAAGATTCGCCAGCGCAGCGAATCGTTCGCCGATCACTTTTCCCAGGCGCGGCTGTTCTTTCACAGCATGAGCAAGACCGAGCAGCAGCACATCATCAAGGCTTACAGCTTCGAGCTGGGGAAGGTCGAGCGTGAAGCAATCCGCGTGCGGCAGGTGAACGAGATCCTCGCCAACATCGACCTCAAGCTGGCGGCGGCCGTGGCGGCCAACCTCGGGCTGCCGGCGCCCAAGGCCGGCACGCTCAAGGTCAGGGACAGCAAACCCGCGCAGTCAAAGGCGCTGAGCCAGATGAACCACCTGGGCGACATCGGCATCAGCGGGCGCAAGATCGCCGTGCTGGTGGCCGATGGCGTGGAGGGGGCGAGCGTGGACAAGGTGGTCAAGGCGCTTGAGGCGCAGCGTGCCCGGCCGGTGTTGCTGGGGCCAACGTCCGCGCCGGTGAAGACTGCCGAGGGCAAGCCATTGCCGGTGGGAGCTGCGATCGACGGGATGCCGTCGGTGATGTTCGATGGGGTGTGGGTGCCGGCGGGCAAGGCGTCGCTCGACGCGCTGGAGAACAGCGGGGTGGCCAAGCATTTTCTGCTGGAGGCCTACAAGCACCTCAAGCCGATGGGGCTGGCGGGGGATGGCAAGCCGCTGCTTGGCAAGCTGGGGTTGAAGGAGGACGCGGGACTGGTGTCAGGGGATGATCAGAAGGCCTTCGATGCATTCAGCCAGGCAGTGGAAGGGCATCGGGTGTGGGCGCGGGAGGCGGCTGCCGAGAGCGTTCCAGCCTAGCAAAAAGCATCGCGGGGCAAGCCCGCTCCCACAAGGCCATGGCGTTGTGGGAGCGGGCTTGCCCCGCGATTGAATCACTGCTGATGCGGGATCAACACCACCTGCGCTGGCAGCGAACGCTGGATTTCATGCTTCTGTTTCAACGCAAAACCACTGTCGAGCTTGTGCACGCGTTTGTGCAGCAGCGTCTTGAGCCACGGTGCATCTTCGGTACGCGGCACCTGGAACACCACCTCGCAGCGGTAATTCACCACGTCGGCGGCGATGTCATCGAGCTGGCGGCGCAGGGCGCGACTGTCGGTGGTCTTCAGGGCCACCACGGTATTCGGCGCGCTCGGGTCGATCACGCGGGCCTTGGGCTTGGCCTCGGCGGCCTTGAGCGCGGCCTCGGCCTTCTCGAGCTCAGCCTTGCGTGCCTGCGCCATGGCATCGCCTCCGGTCACCGCCGGTGCCCGTGGCATCAGCGTGCGGGCGCGGGCAAGGGCGGTGGCCGCGGCATTCACATCACCCTTCTGCAGCACGATCTGACTGCGTTTCAAGTAGGCCTCGGCCAGCTGGCGCTGATGCGGCTCCAGGAGGGCATCATCCGGCGCCTTGGCCTGCAGGTCGGCGAGTTGGTCTTCGGCGGTGGCCAGCTCGTTGCTGGCGATGCTTTGCTCCAGCTGTTGCCAGGCGTCCAGCTGGACAGGCGCGGCCGCCTGCTGCGCAGGCGTGCTCGAGCAGGCTGCCAGGAACAGGGAAAATGCGGCAACAAGCAGATAACGGGAGGCGAACGGCTTCATTCCTGCGACTCTCTATTTGCGCAAAAAGCGAGCAAGTCTACACCCAGGTGCGCACGCTCGAAAACAGGTCTTACAGACCCTCTACCGGTGCAAAGGTTGCGTGCGTGCGCTGCTTTTTCAACGTTTGGGCAGCGCCAGGCTCAGCAAGAATAGCACCGCCGCACAGACCACGATCGATGGCCCGGCCGGGGTGTCCTTGAACCATGACAGGGCCAGCCCGCCGCAGACCGCGGTGACGCCCAGCAGGCTGGCGCCAAGCGCCATCTGCTCCGGCGAGCGCGCGTGGCGCTGCGCGGCGGCGGCCGGGATGATCAACAGCGAGGTGATCAGCAACACGCCGACGATCTTCATCGCCACCGCGATCACCACCGCGATCAGCAGCATCAGCGCCAGGCGCAGGCCTGCCACCGGCAGCCCTTCGACCATCGCCAGCTCCTCGTGCACGGTGACCGCCAGCAACGGGCGCCAGAACATCGCCAGAAGCACCAGCACCAGCGCGCTGCCACCGAGGATCCAGGCAAGGTCAGTGGTGCTGATCGCCAGCAGGTCGCCGAACAGATAGGCCATCAGGTCGATGCGCACGTCGTGCATGAAGCTCAGCACTACCAGGCCCAATGACAGCGTGCTGGGGGCGAGGATGCCGAGCAGGGTGTCCGAGGCCAACGGCTGGCGCTGTTGTAGCGTCACCAGCAGCAGCGCCAGCAGCAGGCAGCCGACGGTCACCGCCAGCGCCGGGCTGACGTCGAGGGCGAAGCCCAGGGCCACGCCGAGCAGTGCGGCATGCGAGAGGGTGTCGCCGAAATAGGCCATGCGCCGCCATACCACGAACGAGCCGAGCGGGCCGGCGACCAGGGCCAGCGACAGGCCGGCAAGCAGGGCGTAGAGAAGAAAATCAGCCATGCTTGCAGTGCTCTCCATGGACATGGGTACCCGGGGCGATCACCGAGCCATGCAGGTCGTGCTTGTGATCGTGATGGTGGTGATAGATGGCCAGGCTCGGTGCGTTCTGGCCGAACAGCTCGACGAAGGCCGGGTCGTTGCTGACTTGCTCAGGGTGCCCCGAACAGCACACGTGGCGGTTGAGGCAGACCACCTGGTCGGTGGCGCTCATCACCAGGTGCAGGTCGTGGCTGACCATCAGCACGCCACAGCCGTGGCGGTCGCGCAGGCGGGTGATGAGGTTGTACAGCTCGGTCTGGCCGACCACGTCGACGCCCTGCACCGGCTCGTCCAGCACCAGCAGCTCAGGCTCGCGCAGCAGGGCGCGGGCCAGCAGCACGCGCTGCATCTCGCCACCGGAGATGGTCTGGATGGGGTTGTCGATCACCTGCTCGGCGCCGACCTCCTGCAAGGCCGACAAGGCTGCCGCGCGGTCTACCCCGGGCACCAGGCGCAGAAAACGCAGCACTGACAGCGGCAGCGTGGCGTCCACCTGGATCTTCTGTGGCATGTAGCCGATGCGCAGCTTGGGTTTGCGCCACACGGTGCCGCGGTGCGGCTTGAGCAGCCCCAGCACGGCGCGCACCAGGGTGGTCTTGCCGGCACCATTGGGGCCGATCAGGGTGACGATCTGGCCGGGCGCGACGGCCAGGTCGATGCTGTCGAGCACCGCCTCGCCGCCGAAGCTCACCCCGACCTGCTCGAGGCGGATCAGGGCATCGCTCATGGCGCGCTCCGGCAGTTGCCGCACAGGCCGACCACTTCGACGGTTTGCGTCTCGACGGCGAAGCCGACGGCCTTGGCGCTGTCGACGATGGCGTTGCTGATGCTGTCCTGTTCCAACTCGATGGCCACGTGGCATTCGCGGCAGATCAGGAACTGGCCTTGGTGCGAGTGCTCGGGGTGGCTGCAGCCGATGAAGGCGTTGAGCGAGGCGATGCGGTGCACCAGGCCGTTGTCGAGGAGGAAGTCCAGGGCGCGGTACACGGTCGGCGGCGCGGCGCGGCGGCCGTCCTGCTCGCTGAGCACGGCGAGGATGTCGTAGGCGCCCAGCGGCTTGTGGCTCTGCCACACCAGCTCCAGCACGCGGCGGCGCAGGGCAGTCAGGCGCAGGCCCTGACGGGCGCACAGCGCGTCAGCCTCGGCCAGCGCGCTGTGGACGCAATGGGAATGATCGTGGGGGCGGTGAGCCAGCGGCGTGATGGACATGGGCAGCGACGGTTCAGGATGGAGACGTTATTATGTTACCTGTTTCTGACGAGCCGAGTAGCCACCGTGTCCCGATTCCTTGCCCTGTTTGTCGCTTTCATCGCCTTCTCGGCCCAGGCCGAGGTGCGCGTGCTGACCAGTATCAAGCCCCTGCAACAGATCGCTGCCGCCGTGCAGGATGGCGTCGGTAGCCCCGACGTGCTGCTGCCACCGGGCGCTTCCCCGCACAACTACGCGCTGCGTCCGTCGGATGTGCGCAAGGTTGGTGATGCCGACCTGCTGTACTGGATCGGCCCGGACATGGAAGGTTTCCTGCCCCGTGTGCTGGCCAGCCGCAAGAAGCCGACCGTGGCCGTGCAGTCGCTGAAAGGTTTGCAACTGCGCCATTTTGGTGAGGACAGCCACTCCCACGATGAAGAAGACCACGACGATCACGACCATGATCACCGCCCGGGCAGCCTCGATGCGCATCTGTGGCTGTCGTCTGCCAACGCACGGGTGATTGCAACGAAGATGGCGGCGGACCTGGTCGCGGCGGACCCGGCCAATGCAGTGCGTTATCAGGCCAACCTGAAGTCGTTCACTGAGCGCATGGATGCCCTGGATGCGCGCATCAAGCAACGGGTGGCGGGGATCGCCGGCAAGCCGTACTTCGTGTTCCATGAAGCCTTCGATTACTTCGAAGCCGCCTATGGCCTCAGGCACACGGGTGTGTTCAGCGTGGCATCCGAGGTGCAGCCGGGGGCCCAGCATGTGGCTGCGATGCGCAAGCGCTTGCAGGAAGTGGGCAAGACCTGTGTGTTCAGCGAGCCACCGCTGCGCCCGCGTTTGGCCGAGACGCTGACTGCCGGGTTGCCGGTGCGGCTGGCCGAACTGGATGCCCTGGGCGGCAGCGATGCCGTGGATGCCAAGGGCTATGAGCGCTTGCTGGAGAAGCTGGGGAGTGACCTGGTGGGGTGCCTGGAGCAGCTCTAGCCTCTGTGCCGGCCTCTTCGCGGGCAAGCCCGCTCCCACAGGATCTTTATATCCCTGTGGGAGCGGGCTTGCCCGCGAAGAAGCAGACGCGATTTACAAGGCGAACGGCAGCTTCAACGCCACCTGCTGGCGCTGCGCCAACCTCACTTCGAACTCGCTTGGGTCATGGATCATCACATCCATCCCGGCAAATGCCTGCGCCGCGATCAGGCGCGACAGCCAGAACCGCACGCACGCCACACGCAGCATCTCGGGCCACAGCTCGGCCTCGGCCGCAGTGAATGGCCGCAGCGCCGCGTAGGCACCCAGCAGTGCCTGGGCGCGAGGCAGGTCGATACCGCCCTGCTCGTCCAGGCACCAGTCGTTCACGGTAATGGCGATGTCATACAGCATCGGCCCGGAGCAGGCGTTGTAGAAGTCGATCACCCCGGTCAGGTGAGTGCCTTCGAACATCACGTTGTCGCGGAACAGGTCGGCGTGCAGGTTGGCCTTGGGCAGGGCGAGGATCTGCGCCTTGTGTGCGGTGATCTCGTCCAACGCAGGCTTCAGCAGCGCGGTTTGCTCGGCGCTCAGCCCCGGCAGCAGTTCGGCACCCGCTTGCAGCATCCAGTCCAGGCCGCGGTCGGTGCGGCGCTCGATGACGCGTTCGCGGGTCGCCAGGTGGATGTGGGCCAACAGCTCGCCAACCTGGGCGCAGTGCTGGTTGTTCGGTGCCTTGATGTGCTTGCCCGAAAGCCGTGGTTGCAGCAGCGCCGGCTTGCCGCACAGTTCGCGCAGGCCGTTGCCGTCGCGATCACGCAGTGCGTAGGGCACGGGAATGTCGGCATCGTGCAGAACGTCGAGCAGCTCGATGAAGAACGGCATGTCTTCCACCGGCCCGCGCTCGACCAGGGTCAGGACGTACTCCCCTTGTTCCAGGCTGACAAAGAAATTGCTGTTCTCGGTGCCGGCGGCGATGCCCTGGAAGTCGAGCAGACGGCCCAGCGCGTAGGGCGCCAGAAAGGTTTCCAGCTCAGGCCGGGTCACGGGGGTGAAGACTGACATGTCGAAAAATTGCCCATACGGGCACTTGCGCCGGCAAGTGCCTGGTTGATAAGAACGATACGCGTTATTGCATTACCACTCGAAGATCTTCCACGACGGAATCAGCATGTCCGGCTGGTCGGATCGAATGAAATTGCCGTCGGAGCCATCGGCGCGTACCAGGAAATAAGGCTTGCCGTTCTTCGGCGTGACCTTGATCGCATACAGGAAGCCGTTTTGCCGGTATTCCTGGATGGTTTTGTCGCCTTCCGTGCGAATGGTCACATCGGGGTCTGCCGATGGGGCGTCGTCCGCCGCCAGGGTGACGACTGGCATGGTTGCCAACAGGCTGAGCAGTAACAGGCGAATGGGTGTACGCATGATAACCTTGTCCCTTTGTCGTCAATGATCCTGGCTATTCTAGCGCCGGACCCGCCGAAAAGGTTGATTCTCCTCATGAGCCAAGCGCCCCTCGTCCTGGTGGACGGTTCCTCCTACCTCTACCGTGCCTTCCACGCGCTGCCGCCGCTGACCACCTCCAAGGGCATGCCCACCGGCGCGGTCAAGGGCGTGCTGAACATGCTCAAGAGCCTGCGCAGGCAGTATCCCGACAGCCTGTTCGCGGTGGTCTTCGATGCCAAGGGCGGGACCTTCCGCGACGCCATGTTCGCCGAATACAAGGCCAACCGCCCGAGCATGCCCGACGACCTGCGGGTGCAGGTCGAGCCGCTGCACGCCAGCGTGCGCGCCTTGGGTTACCCGCTGCTGTGCGTCGAGGGCGTGGAGGCCGACGACGTGATCGGTACCCTGGCACGCAGCAGCGCGGCGGCCGGCCGCCCGGTGATCATCTCGACCGGCGACAAGGACATGGCCCAGTTGGTGGACGGCCACGTTACGCTGGTCAACACCATGACCGGTAGCGTGCTGGATGTGGCTGGCGTGCACGAGAAGTTCGGCGTCGGTCCGGAGCACATCATCGATTTCCTCGCCCTGATGGGCGACAAGGTCGACAACATCCCGGGCGTGCCGGGCGTTGGCGAGAAGACCGCGGTTGGCCTGCTGACCGGTATCGGTGGCGGCCTGAGTGACGTGTATCAGAACCTCGACAAGGTACCGGGCCTGGCTATCCGCGGGGCCAAGACCCTGGCCGCCAAGCTCGAGGAACACCGCGACGCGGCCTTCCTGTCCTATGAACTGGCCACCATCAAGTGCGACGTGGAACTGGATGTCGAGGTCGACGCGCTGGTCTGCGGCGAGCCGGACCGTGAGGCGCTGCTGGCGTTGTACACCGAGATGGAGTTCAAGAGCTGGGTCGCCGAGGTACAGCGTGACGCCGCACAGGTCGGTGACGCGGTTATCGCTGCCGAGGCGCCAGCGGCCAAGGTCGAGCCTAAATATGAAACTATCCTCGACCAGGCCCGCTTCGACGCCTGGCTGGAGAAGCTGCGTCAGGCGCCGCTGTTCGCCTTCGACACCGAGACCACCGGCCTGGATGCCCAGCAGGCGCAGTTGGTGGGCCTGTCGTTCGCCGTCGAGCCCCATCAAGCCGCCTACGTGCCGCTGACCCATGATTACGAAGGTGCACCTGCACAGCTGGATCGCGACACTGTGCTGCTGGCACTCAAGCCGCTGCTGGAAGACCCGGCCAAAGGCAAGATCGGCCAGAACGCCAAGTACGACATCAACATCCTGGCCAACACCAACCCGGCCATCCAGATGCGTGGCGTGGCCTACGACACCATGCTTGAGTCCTACGTGCTGAACTCCACCGGCAGCCGTCACGACATGGACAGCCTGGCGCAGAAGTACCTCGACCACACCACCATCGCCTTCGAAGACATCGCCGGCAAGGGTGCCAAGCAGCTCACCTTCAACCAGATCCCGTTGGACAAGGCCGGCCCCTACGCCGCCGAGGACGCCGACATCACCCTGCGCCTGCACCACGCGTTGCAGGCACGGCTGGCCCAGACGCCAAACGTGCTGCCGGTGCTGATGGACATCGAGATGCCGCTGGTGCCGGTGCTGGCGAAGATCGAGCGCCAGGGCGCGCTGGTGGATGCCGCTTTGCTGGGTGTGCAAAGTGGCGAGCTGGGGGCGAAGATGGCCGAGCTGGAGCGCGAGGCGTTCGCGCTGGCCGGCGAGGAATTCAACCTCGGCTCGCCCAAGCAGCTGGGGGTGATCCTCTATGACAAGCTGGGCATGCCGGTGTTGAGCAAGACTGCCAAAGGCCAGCCGTCCACCGCCGAAGCGGTGCTGGACGACCTGGCCGAGCAAGGCTACCCGCTGCCCAAGGTGCTGATGCAGTACCGCAGCCTGAGCAAGCTAAAGAGCACCTACACCGACAAGCTGCCGGGGCAGATCAACCCGCGCACCGGGCGTATCCACACCTCCTACCAGCAGGCGGTGGCCGCCACCGGGCGCCTGTCGTCCAGCGACCCGAACCTGCAGAACATCCCGGTGCGCACCGCCGAAGGTCGACGCATCCGCCAGGCCTTCGTCGCCAGCCCCGGCTATAAGCTGCTGGCGGCGGACTACTCGCAGATCGAGCTGCGCATCATGGCCCACCTGGCCAAGGATGAGGGTTTGCTGCATGCCTTCCGCAACGACCTGGACGTGCACCGCGCCACGGCCGCAGAAGTGTTCGGCGTGGCGCTGGAGGCGGTTACCAGCGACCAGCGCCGCAGCGCCAAGGCGATCAACTTCGGCCTGATCTACGGCATGAGCGCCTTCGGCCTGGCCAAGCAGATCGGCGTCGACCGCAAGCAGTCCCAGGACTACATCGACCGTTACTTCGCCCGCTACCCGGGCGTGCTGGCCTACATGGAGCGCACCCGCGCCCAGGCCGCCGAGCAGGGCTTCGTCGAGACCCTGTTCGGTCGACGCCTGTACCTGCCGGACATCAATGCCAAGAACCCGGCTCTGCGCAAGGGGGCCGAACGCACGGCGATCAACGCACCGATGCAGGGCACCGCAGCGGACATCATCAAGCGCGCCATGGTCAACGTTGACAACTGGTTGACCGACAGCGGGCTGGATGCGCGGGTCATCCTGCAGGTGCACGACGAACTGGTGCTGGAAGTGCGCGAAGACCTGGTGGAGCAGGTCAAAGATGAAATCCGCGGGCACATGAGCCGCGCGGCGCAGCTGGACGTACCGCTGCTGGTGGAAGTGGGTGTTGGCGCGAATTGGGACGAAGCTCACTAAACGGCGCGGCAAAGCTGTGTAGGATCTGCGGCGTAGTGTCGCGGATCCGGTGCTGGCTCTGAGCCATTAGATCGAACGTTTCATGAAACTATCGCAAATAGTTTCGAGGGCTTCGGAACTAAACCGGTGAACCGCCACTCAGAGGTACTGAATGGCTGGTGAAGCCTTTCGATGCTCCTATGTTGTGTTAAGTGTTGGCAGATATTCGGACCCCGCCCTAGCGGTCCGAACTTGGACCCCGAACTTCCCCCTCCCCATACGAAGTCCGGGGTTTTTTTTGCCCGGAATTCGGCGTCATGCCTGCCTAGGCTCGTGGGAGCGGCCTTGCCCCGCGATAGGGGCATCGCGGGGCAAGCCCGCTCCCACGACCTCAGACTGCTGGCTTGTCTTCCAGCTCCATCCAGTCCGCCAGCACGCGGTAAGCCTCTTCCAGCCCCTGGCGCTTGGGTGCCGAGAACAGCTGGATGGTCGCGCTGTCGCCCCAGCCCTTGCGGATCTCCGACTGCACTTTGAGCAGGGTGTTCTTGCCGGCACCGTGGGTCAGCTTGTCGGCCTTGGTCAGCAGGATGTGCATAGGCATGCCGCTGGCCTTGGCCCAGTCGAGCATCATCTTGTCGAAGTCGGTCATCGGGTGGCGCACGTCCATCAGCAGGATCACCCCGCGCAGGCACTCGCGGCTGCCCAGGTAGGCTTCCAGGTGCTTCTGCCAGTGCTGCTTGAGCGGGATCGGCACTTTTGCATATCCGTAACCCGGCAGGTCGACCAAACGCCGTTCATCGTCCAGACTGAAGAAATTCAACAGCTGGGTGCGGCCCGGGGTCTTGGAAGTCCGCGCCAGGTTGGCATGAGTCAGGGTGTTGAGGGCGCTGGATTTGCCGGCGTTGGAGCGGCCGGCGAAAGCCACCTCGTAACCCTGGTCGTCCGGACATTGTTCGACCTTGGCAGCGCTGAGGGCGAATGTGGCTTTCTGGCAGAGGCCGAGGATGGGGTTCTTGACTTGCATGGGATTTCCGATGTGGGTGTTGCCAACGCCTAGGCCGGCAAGCGGTGTCGTTTCCGTTTGGATGGCGGAAGTATATAATGCCCCAGTTTTTGTGTGCTCATTCTCCCAGCGAAGGAGAGCGGGCATGGGGTGTCGAACAACAGCTCGCGCAACAGAACGCAGCGCGGCCCCCAACCCTGTCAGGTCGTTCCGCTTGGCGAAATGGCTGCTTGCTGTCGGCATGTTCCTGCCGTTTTTCAGCGCACAGGCTACACAGGATCCCGAGGCGTTGTACAACCGCACGTGTGCGGCCTGTCACGCCGGACAGTTGCCACAGGCCCCCAGACAGGGTGACCGGGCAGCCTGGGAGCCGCGCCTGGCGCAGGGCATGGAGCAGCTGGTGGTGCATGTGACACAGGGTTTCAAGGCTATGCCGCCGCGTGGATTGTGCATGGACTGCAGTGCCGAGGACTACCAGTCGGTCATTCTTTGGATGAGTGGCAGTCCCGATACATAACATTTCACCCTTAGCCGTGTTGGATTAGCTGATGAACAAACTATTCGTGAGTCTGCTGTTGACCATGGGGGTCGCAGGTGCGGCAAGTGCTGCGGAACCCATCAAAGGCGATGCTGCCGCCGGTCAGGCCAAAACCGCTGTCTGTGGGGCCTGCCACAACCCTGACGGCAACAGCCTGGCGCCGAACTTCCCCAAACTCGCCGGCCAAGGCGAGCGTTATCTGGAAAAACAGCTGCACGACATCAAGTCCGGCAAGCGTACCGTGCTGGAGATGACCGGCATGCTGGCCAGTTTCAGCGACCAGGACCTGGCCGACATCGCCGCCTACTTCTCCAGCCAGAAGGGCAGCGTCGGTGCCGCCGACCCGAAACTGGTCGAGCGTGGCCGCGCACTGTTCAACGGTGGCGATCTGGAAAAAGGCATGCCGGCCTGCACCGGTTGCCACTCCCCCAATGGCGCGGGTATTGCCCTGGCCGGCTTCCCGCACCTGGGTGGCCAGCATTCGCAGTACGTGACCAAGCAGCTCACCGACTTCCGCGAAGGCAACCGCACCAACGACGGCGACGCCATGACCATGCGCACTATCGCCGGCAAGCTGAGCAACAAGGATATCGAGGCGCTGTCCAGCTACATCCAGGGCCTGCATTGATCTTGCCGGCCCCTGTGGGCGCCGGCATGCCGGCGATGGGGCCGTTGGCAACCTGCGTTAACACTCGGTTAATGCTTCGACGCTAAAGATGAAAAGGGCAGCCGTGGCTGCCCTTTTTTCTGTGTGTAGCCGTTACACTACAGAACTCGCGCCTTCCCCGACCTGTCTGAACACGGGTCGCGTCGAGGCGACCAAAGACTGCTCAGGAGTAAAGCATGCGTAAACTGATTCTCAGCGCTGCGCTGGTCGCCGCCAGCGCGTTCGGTATGGCCACCGTTCAGGCCGCGGAGCCTGTCGCCGGCAAGGAATACATCGAGCTGAGCAACCCCGTACCAGTGTCGGTGCCGGGCAAGATCGAAGTCGTCGAGCTGTTCTGGTACGGCTGCCCACACTGCTACCACTTCGAACCGACCATCAACCCATGGGCCGAAAAGCTGCCCAAGGACGTCAACTTCAAGCGCATCCCAGCCATGTTCGGCGGCCCGTGGGACAAGCACGGCCAGATGTTCCTGACCCTGGAAGCCATGGGCGTCGAGCATAACGTTCACGCCGCCGTTTTCGACGCTATCCAGAACAAGCGCATGAAGCTGTTGGAGCCTGAGGAAATGGCCGACTTCCTGGCCACCCAGGGCGTGGACAAGGCCAAGTTCCTGGCCACTTACAACTCCTTCGCCATCAAGGGCCAGGTCAACCAGGCCAAGGAACTGGCCAAGAAGTATGAAATCACCGGCGTCCCAAGCCTGGTGGTCAACGGCAAGTACCGCTTCGACCTGGGCACCGCCGGTGGTCCGGAAGGCGTGCTGAACGTCGCCGACCAGTTGATCGCCAAGGAGCGCGCCGCTAAGTAAGCGGCGCCGGCCATGATGCGCTTGCGCGCCACCCGTGGCATCGGCCTGCACCAGCCGCAGGTCAACGAGCATCACGTGCAGGCTTCTGGCCTGCCGGAGGATGGTCGCCTGCGGCTGCTCAGTTTCAACATCCAGGTCGGTATCAGCACCGAGCGCTACCGCCACTACCTGACCCGCAGCTGGCAGCACCTGCTGCCGCATACCGGGCGCGCCGGCAACCTGCAGAAGATCGGCGAGTTGCTGAGCGATTTCGACCTGGTGGCCTTGCAGGAAGCCGACGGCGGCAGCCTGCGCTCGGGCTACGTCAACCAGGTCGAGCACTTGGCCCAACTCGGGGCCTTCCCCTACTGGTACCAGCAGCTCAACCGCAACCTCGGGCGCTTCGCCCAGCACAGCAATGGCGTGCTCAGCCGGCTCAAGCCCCAGCACCTGGAAGACCACCCGCTGCCCGGCCCGGCCGGTCGCGGGGCGATTCTGGTGCGCTTCGGCGAGGGCGAGGACGCGCTGATCGTGGTGATGATGCACCTGGCCCTCGGCGCCAAGACCCGCGCCCGCCAATTGGCCTACATCCGCGAACTGATCGGCGGGTACCGCCACCAGGTGCTCATGGGTGACATGAACACCCACGCCAACGACCTGCTCGATCACTCGCCCTTGCGCGACCTGGGCCTGGTCGCCCCTCAGGTCGAGGCCACCTTCCCCAGCTGGCGCCCCCAGCGCTGCCTCGATCACATCCTGCTCAGCCCAAGCCTCACCCTCGAGCGTGTCGAGGTGCTGGCGCAGCCGATTTCCGATCACCTTCCGGTTGCCGTCGAGATCCGATTGCCTGATGCCCTGACTGTGGATACGCTGCCGGTCCTGAGCTAGCGCCTACAGCACTCAAGTGTTCGGCTTTCGCGCCGAAATCGAGTCATTGCAGGACTAGATGCCACTACCGGATGCGGATCCAGGCATGACCGAAGAAGCTGAGCGCTGGAAAGAAAAATACCTTAAAAGCATCGAACAGCAGGAAAAGCTCGAACGTCGCTGGGAAGCGCGTCTCGACTTGCTGCGCCGTGGCCTGGTGCGCAGCACCCTGGCGGCCGAAGGTAGCGACAAGATCGTTGACCAGTGCATGAAGGAGATGCGCGAGGTCATTCGCAGCGACAACATGGACGCCGGGCTCGCCGGGCTGATCCCGCGCCTGGAAAAGGCCGTGCTCGACTCCGAGCAGCGCCGGGAAACCCGCATGACCCAGGTCAGCGATGCGCTGAATGCCTTGGTCACCCAGCTGCAGACCCTGCCGTTGCCTGGCGAAGTGTCGCGTCCGTTGAAGAAGCTGGCGAAGAAGCTCGACAGCGGTGTCAGCCAGTCCCGTGAGCTGCCGCCGCTGCTGGGTGAGCTCAGTGGCCTTCAGGGCAAAGCCTTGAATGCCGTGCAGAAGCCTGAAGAAGAAGCGCGCCCGGGCTTCCTGCAACGCTTGTTTGGCGGGCGTGAAGACGCCCTCGAGGAGCCACTGCCCGTAACCGTGGCGACACAGCAGCCGGCTCCCGCCACGCCGATGGTGGCGGCGCAGCCTGACACGCCAGTGGCCGATGCCGACGAACTTCATCCTCTGCCGGCGCCCATCGATGCCGCCACCCTTGATCACCGCCCTGCCCTGGAGCCTGCACCCGCCGCACCGCTCGAAGTGTCCGGCCCGGCCCTGGTCGAAGCCGTCGAAGTGCTTCCCGCGCAGTTCGAGCCCAGCCCCGAGCCCGAAGTCGCCGACAGTCAGGCAACCCCCGGCCAGGAGCCCGAGGAAGCCGATCCCTTGCCCGTCGAGGCCGTGCCTGATGCCAGCGTGCCGCCGACGGTACTGGAGGCACTCGCCGGCGAAGACGGCCCTTATGCCCTGCCCGATGCCGTCGAGCCCCCGTACAGCCAGGTGGCCGCCCACATCGAACAGACCCTGATCGGCCTGCTCGACGACCTGAGCCTGCCCGAGCGCCACAAGGCCCAGGCCCAGGAGATGCGCGAGCGGGTGGCGCGTGGCCTGAACTGGTACGAGCTGATCCCGGTGCTGGATGACCTGGCGGTGCTCATGCTGGCGATCACCGACAGCGGCCAGCACGAGTTCGAAACCTACCTGCAAGAACTCAACGTGCGCCTGGAAAGCTTCCAGAGCCACCTGCACGAAGCCAGCGCCGGCCATGCTGACAACAGCACCGCCGCCCGTGAGCTGGACAACCAGCTGCGCGAGCAGGTCGATGGCCTGCAGAGCAGCGTGCAAGGCGCCACCGATGTGGACAGCCTCAAGCACATCCTGGACAACCGCCTCGAAGGCTTGTTGCAGACCATGGACCAGCACCAGGACGAACGCGACCGCCGCGAGCAGGAACTGGCCGGCCGTCTGCAAGGGCTGGCCGAGCGCGTGGCAAGCATGGAGCAGGAAGCGCTGGGTTATCGCGAACACCTCGAGGAGCAGCGGCAGAAAGCGATGCTCGACCCTCTGACCGGCCTGCCCAACCGCGCCGCCTGGTCCGAACGGGTCGAGCAGGAGGTGCTCGATTGGCAGGAAAACGGCGGCCACCTGGCCATGGCCATTCTCGACCTCGACCACTTCAAGCGCATCAACGACGGTTATGGCCATCTGGCCGGCGACAAGGTGTTGAAGATCGTCGCCGACCAGCTGCGCAAGCGCCTGCGCGGCCGCGATTTCATCGCCCGCTTTGGTGGCGAGGAGTTCGTCCTGTTGCTGCCACAGACCTCACCGCCTGCTGCTGCGCAGGTGGCAGAGGCGTTGCGCGCGGCCATCGAAGCCTGCCCGTTCCACTTCAAGGGCGAGCGGGTGGTGATCACCACGTCCATCGGTATCAGCGCCTTCCGTTCCGCCGAGCGCGGCGATCAGGTGCTCAAGCGCGCGGACGAAGCGCTGTACCGGGCAAAGGAGAGAGGGCGTAACAGAGTGGAGCACGGTTAGGCTCTGTACGAAAAGCCTTGATACTCGGTGATGCTGCGTTGAAAACAGCCTCGGAATGCTCATTTACAACCCGTAAACTCCGCTTCCTCGGCTGTTTTCGCCTTGCCTGACCTTCGTCTCAAGACTTTACATACAGACCCTAGTCGGTTTTCAGCGGGAAGGCTGGCGTGGAGCACGTTATACTGTAGCGCTGTTGTTGGCTCATCATGACGTGCTCCCTGCAATGAAAAAACTTATTACCGCCCTGCTTCTGCTGACCCTGGCCGGATGTTCCAGTGGCCTGCGCATCGACCGCAACCACCCCTCGGCCAATCAGGACAGCCGCATCCAGTTCGTCGTCCTGCACTACACCAACGCCTCGCTGGAGCGCTCGCTCGCTTTGCTGACCCACGGCGAAGTCAGCAGCCACTACCTGATCGGCGATGGCCCGGCCACGGTCTACCAGCTGGTCGACGAGAACCGACGCGCCTGGCACGCCGGCGATAGCCAGTGGCAGGGGCGTACCTGGCTCAACTCCAGCTCCATCGGTATCGAGATCGTTAACCCCGGCTACACCGACACCCCCAACGGTCGGGTCTGGCACCCCTACAGCGAGGCGCAGGTGCAGGCATTGATCGCGCTGCTGCGCGATATCGTCAAGCGCAACAACATCGACCCACGGCATATCATCGGCCACAGCGACATCGCCCCGCTGCGCAAGCTCGACCCAGGCCCGCTGTTCCCGTGGAAGCGCCTGGCCGACGCTGGGCTCGGCATCTGGCCGGACGCCACGGCAGTGGCCCGGCAGCAGGCCTACTTCGCGGTCAGCCCACCGACCATCGGCTGGTATCAGCAACAGCTGGCGCGCTTTGGCTATGCCATCGAGCAGACCGGTGAGCTGGATGTGGCCACCCGTCATGTCATCGCGGCCTTCCAGATGCGCTTCCGCCCGCAGCGTTTCGATGGTCAGCCGGATGCGCAGACCGCCGCCATGTTGCAGGTACTCAACCGCAAACGTTAAACCGTTCGGCGCCGTCACCCGGCGCCGTCTTCCGAACGGCTGAGCTTGATAAGCATTCCGTTGCTATACCTTTGGTATTCAACTGGATGCCGTGCATGTCAGCCTTCATCGCCGCAGTGCGTCAATTTTTTCACCACCCCTGGCTGCTCGCGGTGCTCGCGGCCCTGGCCAGCGCTGCGCTACTGCTGGCCGCCAGTGTCGGTGTGACCCTGCAACAGATGAAAGAAAGCGAAAGCGCGCAGATGAACGCCCGAGGCGAGCGCTTTCTTGATCGCCTGGAGCAGGTGTTCGGCCAATTGCGCGAGGGTGTCGACCAGTTGCAGGCGCAGTCGCTGCGCGGCTGCGGCCCGGCCATGCAGGCGCTGTTGCAGGAAGTGGCGCTGGAGTCGCGCTTCATCTACGAGGCGGCGTACGCCGATGGCCAGTCGGCGTGCTCCAACCGAGGCGGCGAACGGGTCATCGAACCCTTGCGCGCCCCGGACATCGAAGGGCCGACCTACAGCTACTGGCTCAACACCACCACCGAACCCAACGAGAATCTTGCCGCGCTGATGCTGGGCCGGGGCAACTTCCTGGTGTCCACCTCGCGCGGGCACCTGAGCGATGTGGTCGACCTGCCACCGGGGGGTAGCCTCTTGGTGGTGCTCGATCGCGGCAACCGTGCCATTCCGGTACTCGGGCCGCCGCAGTCCTGGCCGCCGACCGTGGACTGGCCTCCGCCCTCGCACAAATCGTTGCTCGAATTGAAAGACCGCCTGGTCTACCGCATGGCCACCAAGTCGCCGGACTACCAACTGGTACTGATCGCGCCCAGGGCCAGTGTGCCGCTCAGGCTCAACGGCCTGCTCTGGCTGTTGTTCCCGGGCAGCGTGGTGCTGGCTTGCTGCATTGGCTGGTTGGTCCTGCAACTGATCCAGCAGCGCCGCTCGATGAGTTCCGAGCTGCAGCAGGCCCTGCGCCGGGGCGAGCTGCAGGTGCTCTACCAGCCGATCTTCGAACTGGACAGCCGCCGCTGCGTCGGCGCCGAGGCATTGGTGCGCTGGCGGCGCCCGGACGGCAGCCTGACCAGCCCGGAGCTGTTCATTCCCTTGGCCGAGAACACTGGGCAGATTCGTCAGATCACCGACTTCGTCCTGCAACGGGTGCTCGAACAGCTCGGCCAACTGCTGCGCGCCAACCGGCACCTGTATATCTCGGTGAACCTGGCGGCCTGCGACGTCATGGTGCCGCGTATCGGCCGGGTCGCGGCGCGGCTGCTGGCCCAGCATCGGGTGGCGGCCAACCAGATCGCCTTCGAGGTGACCGAGCGCGGGCTGATCGACGTGGTGGTGGCCCGGGACAACCTGCAAGCCCTGCGCGCGGTGGGCCATCAAGTGTTGATCGATGACTTCGGCACCGGCTATTGCAGCCTTGCCTACCTGCAAACCCTGCCGGTGGACTGCCTGAAGATCGACAAGGCGTTCATCGACGCCCTGGGCCATGACGCCGCCAGCAGTGGGGTGGCACCCCATATCATCCGCATGGCGCACGACTTGCACCTGCGGGTGATCGCCGAGGGCATCGAGTGTGAAGACCAGGCGCAGTTCCTCAACAGCGAGGGGGTGAGCTACGGGCAAGGCTGGCTGTTCGCCCACCCGCTCAATGCCCGGCAATTCGCCGAGCTGATCACCCGCGGGCGGCGTGTCGCCGGGCGGCGGATCGACGATGAGCCTTGAGTTTCGCGACACCCGCTTGTTCGCCGGCAAGATCACACCGGCAACGCCATGTAGAACTGCGTGCCCTGCCCTGGCCGCGAGAACACCCCCATGCGCCCGCCATGCAATTGCACGATCTCCTTGCACAGCGCCAGCCCCAGGCCGGCGCCGCCCTTCTTGCGCCCGACCTGCACGAACGGTTCGAAGATCCGCCCCTGTTGGCTGTAGGCGATGCCTTCGCCGTTGTCTTCGACGCTGACGATGACCCGTTCGGCATGGCGCCGGGCATGCAGGCGTATACGCCCGCCGCTGCCGGTATGGCGTATGGCATTGTGCAGCAGGTTGTCCAGCACGCGGTCGAGCTGGGTGATATCGGCCTGGATGCGTGGCAGTGGCGGCTCCAGTTCCTGGATCAGTTCGATGTCCTTTTCGGCTGCCCGTTCGGCGAAGCGTGCCTGGGCCCGGTCGAACAGTTCATCGAGGGCGCAAGGGGCCAGCTCCAGTTTCTGCAGGCCGCTCTGGTAGCGGGAGAAGTTGAGCAGGTCGTTGATCAGCTGGGTGAGCCGCTGCATCTCTTCGCCGATGGTTTCCAGCAAGTCGTTCTCGCGTGCCTCGGGCGGGAAGCTGACCCGCTCGCGCAACAGGCCAAAGGCCATGTGCATGCCGGTGACCGGAGTGCGCAGCTCGTGGGAGGCGCGCAGCACGAATTCGCTGCGCACCCGCTCGAAGGCGCGCTGTTCGGTGACATCGTGCAGCACCATCACCGCGCCGAGGATCGGCCCCTGCGGGTGGCTGACCGGGGTCAGGCTGTAGGTCAGCAGGCGGGTTTCGTCCTCGACCTCCAGGCTCAGGTCGTCAGGCAGGCGCTCCAGGCTGCCGCCGCGCAGCACCTGGCGCAGTTGCTGCTCCAGCTCAGGGCGTTGCAGCGCCTCGGCCAGGCTCACGCCCAGGCGGCTCGGGTCCCAGCCCAACTGGCGCTGGGCTACCGGGTTGAGGTGTTCCAGGCGGCCCTGGCGGTCGATGATCAGCAGGCCGTCGTCGATGCTGTCGAGCACCGCTTGCAAGCGCTGCTGGCCAGCGAGCAGTTCGTCGACATTGGTGGCCTGGTGCTTGCGCAGGGCGTCGGCCATCAACCCGAAGCGGCGGGTCAGCTGGTTCAGTTCGAGGGCCTGGGTGACCGGCAGGGTGACATCGAAGTTGCCCTTGCCCAGTTGATCGGCGGCCTTGGCCAGCGCCTCGATGGGCTGACCGAAGCGCCGGGCGATGTTGTGCGCGGTGATGAAACCCAGCACCAGCACGGTCAGGCCCATCAGCCCGAGCAGCCCGCTGATCAGCAGGGCGCGGTCGCGGGACGTCTCTTCGCTGCGGGTAATCTGCTCCAGCGCCTGGCGGTGCGAGTCCAGCAGGTCGGTGCGCACCTGGTTGAACGCGGCCCCCAGGGGTTGTTCCATGCCCATGCTGCGCGCGGGGGCCGGGCTCTGCTGGTAGGCCTGCACGAAGGCTTGGTAATTGCTGGCGGCTTTGCTGAAACCCGTGCGCTCGCCCTCGTGCTCCAGGCCCTGCTTGAGCAGGTCGTGGAACTGGCCCTGCAAGGTAGCCAGGCTTGCCGGGTCGGTATCTTCGGCGAGGATCAGGTTCAGCTGTTCACCCAGGTTTTGCCGCAGTTTCAGGCCCAGTTCCAGGGTATGGGTGGTGTCCTGCACTACGCGCTGTTGCATGGTCGCCATCTGCAGCACGCTGGTCAGCCCCAGCAGCAGCCCGAGCAGGGCCACCGTGACCAGTGCCGAGATACTGAGGAACAGCCGCGTGCGCAGCTTCATTGGCCATCTCACAGGTTGTACTGCTTGCGTTTGCGGTACAGCGTGGAGGCGTCGATACCCAGGGTCTTGGCGGCCTGGTCGAGGGTGTCGCTGGCGGCCAGTACCGCGCCGATATGGGCGCGCTCCAGTTCATCCAGGCTCAGCGCGGCGCCCACCCGTGGCGCGTTGCCGGCGGGCTGCTCGGCCATGCCCAGGTGGCTGATCTCCACGCGCTCCTGCGGGCAGATGATGCTGGCGCGCTCGACCACGTTACGCAGCTCGCGGATGTTGCCCGGCCAGCGGTAGTTGAGCAGCGCCGCCCGGGCCTCGTCGCTGAACACCCGCGCCGGTCGCGCGTATTCCTTGACGAAGCGGGCCAGGAAGCGCTCGGCGAGGGTAAGGATGTCATCGGTACGCTCGCGCAGCGGCGGCAGGTGCAGGGTGATGACATTCAGGCGGTAGAGCAGGTCTTCGCGGAAGCGGCTTTCGCGAACCATCTCTTCCAGGTTGAGGTTGGTCGCGGCGAGGATGCGCACATCGGCCCGGCGGGTCACCGGGTCACCGACCCGCTCGTATTCCTTGTCCTGGATGAAACGCAGCAGTTTGGGTTGCAAGGTGAGGGGAAAATCGCCGATTTCGTCGAGGAACAGAGTGCCACCGTCGGCCTGGCTGACCCGTCCAAGGGTGCTCTCGCTGGCGCCGGTGAAGGCGCCACGGGTATGGCCGAACAGTTCGCTCTCCATCAGCTCGGCATTGAGCGAAGGGCAGTTGATGGTCACACAGGCCTTGCGCGCGCGCTTGCTCCAGCCGTGGATGGCGCGCGCCAGTTCGCCTTTACCGGTACCCGACTCGCCAAGGATGAGGATGTTGGCATCGGTGGTGGCGACCTGTCGGGCGGTTTCGAGCACCGCCATCATCGCCGGGCTGTGCGAGTCGAGGCCGTCCTTGGGTTTGCGCACTTCGCCTTCGAGGGCTTCCAGGCGTTGCGACAGCTGGCGCACTTCCAGTTGTTTGGCGGTGGCCAGGCGCAGCTGGTCGGGGCTGCAAGGCTTGACCAGGTAATCGGCGGCCCCGGCCTGGATCGCATCCACTGCGGTGTCGATGGCGGAGTGGGCAGTGACGATCACCACGCGCATCCACGGCGCCTGCACGCGCATCTGCGCCAGTACGTCGAGGCCGTTGTCCTCACCCAGGCGCAGGTCGAGGAAGCACAGGTCGAATACCTGGCGTTGCAGCAGGCTCTCGGCCTGGGCGGCGCTGTTGGCGGTGGCCACGCTGTAGCCTTCGTCTTCGAGGCAGTAGCGGAACGTGCGCAGGATGGCGGACTCGTCATCGACCAGCAGAATGCGGCCTTGGTTGTCCTGGGCTGATTCCATTTCCTGCGCTCCTTTGGGATTGATCTCAGTTAGTGTCGGAAAAATCGGGCAAGTTGCATGGTCGATTCTGATGGATTCGACGGGCTGCATGCTAGCTGCGTGCCTTCATGATGGCCAAGTGATTGATAAATATGAAGTTGAAGGGGGTGGGCTGGCCATGAGGAGGATTGGGCGCGCCCGCCTGGGGATCGCAGGGGCGCGCCCAAGTGCCTGCCGACAGATTTGCAGCGCTCTTGAGATCGAGCGCCGCCCGCGCGGCGCATCGCTGGCAAGCCAGCTCCCACATCTGTTTCGGGCCAGTTATGCCTGCTCCGCCGCGGCTGTACGCCCTGTTTGTACGCCGCGGTTTCTGTGTGGACGCTACCGTCGCCCCCACATGACTCAAGGCATGCACCAAGGCGGACAGTNGAGACCTCACAGGATGGATTGGCCCGAAACAAATGTGGGAGCTGGCTTGCCAGCGATGCGCCGCGCGGGCGGCGCTCGATCTCAAGAGCGCTGCAAAGCTTTCGCCAAGCACTTGGCCGCCACCACGCGGTACCCACCCAGCAAGCTCGAATCGTGCAAATCGCACGGTCGATGCAAGGCGCATCGTGCAGGATACGCCCTCATGATTTTCAATAATCTTAATAAGTAATTGTTTTTAAAGAGTTTTTTCCAGAGGAAAATTATGGCATGCCCGCTGCAATGTCTTGTTCAGGTTCACACAACAAGTACAGCAGGAGGAGCCGGCATGAATCGCCCACCCGTCAACCACACGCAGTCCGCCGCACTGCCACTGCGTCAGCTGATGTTCCTCGGCATGGCCTTGCTGCTGACCCTGGCGGCCGGCCAGTTCTACTACAGCTGGCAAACCGCTCGGCTGGCCGAGCAGGTGGCGGTGCAGACAGCGCTGTTGACGCAACTGAAGGCGACTCACGCCAGCACCCTGGTAAAGGCCGCCGAACCGCTGCGTGGCCCGGGCAATGCCGAACCCGCTGTGCTTGAAAACGTCGAGCCCCAGCAGCGCTGGGTGTTCTAGAAAGCACCGATTACGTACAAGAAAGGAGAAACATCATGCTGAGTTGGGCTATCACCTTCCTGATCATCGCCATCGTCGCCGCTGTGCTGGGCTTTGGTGGTATCGCCGGCGCTGCGACCGGCATCGCGAAGATCCTGTTCATCGTCTTCCTGGTGCTGTTCGTGGCTTCCTTCTTCTTCGGACGAGGCAGGGGTTGAACCATGAAGCGGATGCTTTGCCAGGCCCTGGCCGCCGCCCTGCTTGCAGGCGCCGGTACAGTGGCCATGGCGGCCAATGATGGCCAGGTCCGAGCCAACCAGCTGTTGGCTTCGGACCCCGAATACCGGGAAACCTGGCAGGAGGCGATCAAGGGTGAGGAACGCCTGCCCGACTGGGTGATCAACCTCAGTGGCAGCGCCCCGCTGCAGATGTCGGCGGTGACCGAGGACGGCGAGCAGTACCTGGTCGGCCCGTTGTGCGAGTCGGAAGGTAACTGCACCTACAAGCGCCTGGTCGTGGCGTTCAGCTGGGACAAGGATGATGCCTACGGGATGCTGGTGGAAGTGCCCGAAGGCCTGCCTTCGGACAAGTCGCCCACCCGCCATGCGGACTACCGCTGGCTGGGCAAGCCCGACGAAGGCATGAAGGCCATGCTGCAAGAGCAACTCAAGCGCGACCCGAACTGGTATTGAGCCTGGGCTGACCGGTGGGAACGCACTGTAACGAAATAGAAGCTGAACCTTTCTATCTTTCTGGCTTCTATGATGCGCCGCCCCGAGGAGGGGCAGCGCATGACCAGGGGGCCGGGCCGTTCTGACTGTTGCAGGGTCGGTGTGGCCTAGGGGCACAGGGAGTGCCTCCGTCATGGGCCGGGTCAGGAGAGGGTGGCATCGGAAGTTGCAGGTCGGTCGAATCCTGTGGATTTACGGACCGATCTGGCTTCCGAAGCGCCTGATGTAGGAATCCTTCCTTATATACGTGCGGTTTTTTACCAAGGACACATTTTGTCTCGACCGTACATCGTTATTTTTTTAGCTGTCCGACAGGTCAGGTGACGTGGCATTTCAGCCATTCGGATTGTCGAACACGCCATCGAATACCCCCCAAACATCCCGTCAAATCTGCCGAAATATGGCGCTTTGGTCTTGTTCGGAAATCCGAACGTTGAAAATCAAGGGCTTGGCGATGTCCGATTTTGGCTTTCGGTCTCATGCCGATTCGGCATGGGGTAGTCGTTTCCGGCATTAGACTGCCCTCCTTCCCGTCGCAATAGTTGCCGCCTTTTTTCCCTGGCCCGAGCGCCTGAAATGCTCGCTCGCGGTGTCCTTGCATGGGGACGCCGGACCGAAAAATGCGTCGTTGATCGGCTTGTGGCCGCTCTGCAATGCGCTTTTCCGGTAGGTGCCCGTGACCACTACAACAAAGGGTAATGACATGAAGAAGGCAAAACTGAGCCTCGCCTGGCAGATCGTCATCGGTCTGTTGCTGGGCGTTGCAGTCGGCGCGCTACTGAATCATTTCAGTGCAGAAAAGGCATGGTGGATCAGCAACGTCCTCCAGCCCGCTGGCGACATCTTCATTCGCCTGATCAAGATGATCGTCGTCCCGATCGTGATTTCGTCGCTGATCGTGGGCATCGCCGGGGTTGGCGACGCGAAGAAACTGGGCAGCATTGGTCTGAAAACCATCATCTACTTCGAGGTGGTGACCACCATCGCCATCGTCGTCGGCCTGGTGCTGGCCAACGTGTTCCACCCGGGCGCCGGCATCGACATGAGCACCCTGGGTACCGTCGATATCTCCAAGTACCAGGCCACCGCGGCCGAGGTGCAGCATGAGCACGCGTTCATCGAGACCCTGCTCAACCTGATCCCGTCGAATATCTTCGCAGCGCTGATGCGTGGCGAAATGCTGCCGATCATCTTCTTCTCGGTGATGTTCGGGATGGGCTTGTCGAGCCTCAACGCCGACCTGCGCGAGCCGCTGGTGCGCACCTTCCAGGGCGTGTCGGAGACCATGTTCAAGGTCACCCACATGATCATGAACTACGCCCCGATCGGCGTGTTCGCCCTGATCGCCGCCACCGTCGCCAACTTCGGCTTCGCCTCCTTGCTGCCGCTGGCCAAGCTGGTACTGCTGGTGTACTTCGCCATCGCCTTCTTCGCCTTCATGGTGCTGGGCCTGGTGGCGCGTGTGTTCGGCTTCTCGATCATCAAGATCATGCGCATCATGAAGGACGAGCTGATCCTCGCCTACTCCACCTCCAGCTCCGAGACCGTGCTGCCGCGCGTGATCGAGAAGATGGAAAAGTACGGTGCGCCGAAGTCGATCTGCTCGTTCGTGGTACCGACCGGCTACTCGTTCAACCTCGACGGTTCGACCCTGTACCAGAGCATCGCGGCGATCTTCATCGCCCAGCTGTACGGCATCGACCTGTCGTGGAGCCAGCAGCTGCTGCTGGTGCTGACCCTGATGGTCACCTCCAAGGGCATCGCCGGCGTTCCGGGCGTGTCGTTCGTGGTGCTGCTGGCCACCCTGGGCAGCGTGGGCATCCCGCTGGAAGGCCTGGCCTTCATCGCCGGTGTCGACCGCATCATGGACATGGCCCGTACCGCGCTGAACGTGGTGGGCAACGCCCTGGCCGCAGTGGTCATCGCCAAGTGGCAGGGTATGTACGACGCCGAGAAAGGCGCGGCGTACTACCAGTCGCTGGTCCTGGAAAAAGGCAAGAAAGATGCTGTAGTGGCGGGCAAGACCGTCAACCAGTAAGCCTTTTGCGCTGAACGAAGAGCCCCGACCTGGTCGGGGCTTTTTGCATTATGCAGGGCGACATGGCCCCCGTAGGAGCCGGCTTGCCGGCGAAGCAGGCGACGCGGATGTGGCCACCGGCTTAGCCGGTGTTCGCCGGCAAGCCGGCTCCTACAAGGGCAGTGCAATGCCAGTTTGCGCTATCATTCCGGCATTTTTCACGGGGGAACACACGGATGCTCAACGGCCTGTGGCTCGGCTTTTTCCTGGTGGCGGCCATCTCCGCCCTGGCCCAGTGGCTGGTGGGCGGCAACGCCGGCATCTTCGCCGCGATGGTCGAGAGCATCTTCGCCATGGCCAAGCTGTCGGTGGAGGTCATGGTCCTGCTGTTCGGCACCCTCACGCTGTGGCTGGGCTTTCTCAAGATCGCCGAGAAGGCCGGCATCGTCGAATGGCTGGCCAAGGTGCTCGGCCCGCTGTTCGCCCGGTTGATGCCGGAAGTCCCCCCGGGCCACCCTGCCCTGGGCCTGATCACCATGAACTTCGCCGCCAACGGCCTGGGCCTGGACAACGCCGCGACCCCCATCGGCCTGAAGGCCATGCGCGCGCTGCAGGAGCTCAACCCCAGCAGCACCACGGCGAGCAACGCGCAGATCCTGTTCCTGGTGCTCAACGCCTCGTCGCTGACCCTGCTGCCGGTGACCATCTTCATGTACCGCGCCCAGCAGGGCGCCACCGACCCCACCCTGGTGTTCCTGCCGATCCTGCTGGCCACCAGCGCCTCCACGCTGGTTGGCCTGCTGTCGGTGGCGGTGATGCAGCGCCTGCGCCTGTGGGACCCGGTGGTGCTCGCCTACCTGATCCCGGGCGCCCTGCTGCTGGGCGGCTTCATGGCCTTCCTCGGCACCCTGTCGGCAGCCGCCCTGGCCAGCCTGTCGTCGATCCTCGGCAACCTGACGCTGTTTGGCGTGATCATCCTGTTCCTGGTGATTGGCGCGCTGAAACGGGTGCAGGTGTACGAGGCGTTCGTCGAGGGCGCCAAGGAGGGCTTCGACGTGGCCAAGGGGCTGCTGCCCTACCTGGTGGCGATGCTGGTGGCGGTCGGCGTGCTGCGCGCCTCGGGTGCCTTGGAACTGGCCTTGGACGGCATTCGCCATACGGTGAACTGGATGGGCCTGGACACCCGCTTTGTCGAGGGCCTGCCCACCGCGCTGGTCAAGCCGTTCTCCGGTAGCGCCGCGCGGGCCATGCTGATCGAGACCATGCAGACCCACGGCGTGGACAGCTTCCCGGCGCTGGTGGCGGCGACCGTCCAGGGCAGCACCGAGACCACCTTTTACGTGCTGGCGGTGTATTTCGGCGCCGTGGGCATTCAGCGCGTGCGCCATGCCGTGGGCTGCGCCCTGTTGGCCGAACTGGCCGGGGTGATTGCGGCGATCCTCGTCTGCTACTGGTTCTTTGCCTGAGCCACGGTCCAGTCGATCACCTGGCGCACCAGTTGGTCGCTGGCTGAACCAAAGCCTGCGACCACCGCCGCCACCTGCTTGTCCTGCAAGGGCTGGCGTACTTCGAAGCGTTTGCTGGCGAGGATGCGCTGGCTACGGCCCTGCACCAGCCGCGCGTCGTAGCGGATCACCACCTCCACCTGGTCGCCAGCGCGGTATTCGCTCTGGAACGCCTGCAATTCGCCGCCCAGCTCGTAGTCGGCCTGCAGGTTGCTGTCGTCGGCGCTCAGGCGCTGTACCCGGCCGTCGCGCTGGAAACCATCGAGCAGGCGGTTGCGTACCAGCAGTGGCACCGGGTCGCTCCAGCGCGCGCCCTTGTAGTTGCTGATCACATCCCCTTGAGGAATCACCGCGATGCGCGGGCCACTCAGCACTTCGCTGGCCAGCGGTTTGTTCAGGCGCAGCGACCAGTCCAGCGGTGTGGCGTTGCCTGCCGGTTGGGTGACCGGCAGGCGATAGATATCCACCGGCTCGCTTTGCGGCAGGATCGAGCAGGCCGCAGCCAGGCTCAGGGTGGCGGCGAGCGCGGCCAGGCGCAGCGACGGGCTCATGGCTGGAACTCCTTGTTGTTGTCGCGGCCCAGCAGGTAGCCGCTGGGGTCGGCCTCCAGGCGCCGGGAGATGCCTTTGAGCGAGTTCAGGGTCTCGCGCAGCTCGCGGATTGCCGGGGCGATCTGGTTGAGGCCCTGGGCGCCGTCATCGAGGGACTGGCGGTTGTCCTGCAGCAGGCTGTTGATGGTAGCGGTGCTCTGGGCCAGCGACTGCATGGCCTGCTCGGCGCTGCCGATGGCCTGCTTGCCTTGGGTGCCGAGCAGGCCATTGGCGTTGCGCATCAGTGCCTGGGTCTCGGCCAGGGTGGCATTGGCCTGGCGGCCGACCTCGCTCAATTGCGCCAGTGCGTCGGCGATGCCGCCCTTCTTGCTGGCGAAGGCGCCGGTGGTCTGGTCGAGGTTGGCCAGGGTGTTGCTCAGGTGCGCCACGTTGCTTTCCGAGAACATCTGGTTGGCGTTGTGCAGCAGCATGTTGATGTTGGTCACCAGGTCGCTGCTGTCGTTGAGCAGCCGCGAAATCGGCGAGGGCGAGGCGACGATCACCGGCAGCTTGCCGCCTTTGCCTTCGAGCTCGGGGCTTTGCGGGGTGCCGCCGCTGAGCTGGATGAAGGCGTTGCCGGTCACCCCGGCGAGGGTGAGCTTGGCCTGGGTGTCCTCCTTCACCGGGGTGTCGCCGCTCAGGCGCACCCGGGCCAGCACCCGGCGCGGGTCCTTCGGGTCGAGCCGCAGGCTGGTGACGTCGCCGACCTTGATGCCGCTGTACTGCACCGGGCTGCCGCGGGACAGGCCGGACACCGCCTCGTTGAAGATCACTTCGTAATCCTTGAAGGCATCGTCGACGCTGGACTTGGTCAGCCACAGGCCGAACAGCATGGCGCCGGCCACCACCAGCACGGTGACCAGGCCGATCAGGACATGATGAGCTCGGGTTTCCATCGTTCAGCGCTCCTGGCGGGCGCGCTGGGCGGTGTCTTCGGCCGCCCGGCCACGCGGGCCGTGAAAGTATTCGTGAATCCACGGGTCATCGGTCTGCTCGACTTGCGTGAGGGGGCCGGCCACCAGCACCTTCTTCTGCGACAGCACCGCCACCCGGTCGGTGATGGTGTAGAGGGTGTCCAGGTCGTGGGTGATCAGGAACACCGACAGGCCCAGGGCATCGCGCAGCGTGAGGATCAGTTGGTCGAAGGCGGCGGCGCCGATCGGGTCGAGGCCGGCGGTGGGCTCGTCGAGGAACAGGATGTCCGGATCCAGGGCCAGGGCGCGGGCCAGGGCGGCGCGTTTGATCATGCCGCCGGACAGCGAGGCCGGGTACTTGTCGGCGGCGCTGATCGGCAGCCCGGCCAGGGCCAGCTTCACCCCGGCCAGGTGCTCGGCGTCGGCGCGCGACAGCCCGGCGTGCTCGATCAGCGGCAGGGCGACGTTTTCGGTGACGGTCAGCGACGAGAACAACGCGCCCTTCTGGAACAGCACGCCGAAGCGCCGCTCCACCAGCGACCGTTGCGTTTCGTCGAGGGTGGCCAGGTCCTGGCCGAATACCTTCACCGTACCCTCGTTGGGCCGACGCAAGCCGATGATGCTGCGCAACAGCACCGACTTGCCGCTGCCCGAGCCGCCGACCACGGCGAGAATCTCGCCGCGGTACAGGTCCAGGTCGAGGTTTTCGTGCACGCTCTGGCTGCCGAAGCGGTTGCAGATGCCCCGGGCCTCGATCACCGCTTCACGCCCCGTCACCAGCCCATCTCCATGAAGAACAGCGCGGCCACGGCATCCAGCACGATGACCACGAAGATCGACTGCACCACCGCCGAGGTGGTGTGGGCACCGACCGATTCGGCGCTGCCGCTGACCTTGAAGCCTTCCAGGCAGCCGATGGTGGCGATCAGGAAGGCGAAGAACGGTGCCTTGGCCAGGCCCACCAGGAAGTGCTGCACACCGATGTCGCTTTGCAGCAGCGAGAGGAACATGGCCGGTGAGATATCGAGGGTCAGGGCGCACACCACCGCCCCACCCACCATGCCGCAGATCATCGCGACGAAGGTCAGCAGCGGCAACGCGATCAGCAGCGCCAGCACCCGGGGCACCACCAGCAGTTCGATGGGGTTCAGGCCCAGGGTGCGGATGGCGTCGATCTCTTCGTTGGCCTTCATCGAGCCGATCTGCGCGGTGAACGCACTGGCGGTGCGGCCGGCCATGAGGATCGCGGTGAGCAGCACGGCGAACTCGCGCAGGAAAGAGAACGCCACTAGGTCGACGGTGAAGATGGTCGCGCCGAACTGGGCCAGCACCGTGGCGCCGAGGAAGGCCACCACCGCACCCACCAGGAAAGTCAGCAAGGCGACGATGGGCGCGGCGTCCAGGCCGGTCTGTTCGAGGTGGGCGACCACCGGGGTGACGCGCCAGCGGTGTGGCTGGAACAGGCGCAGGAACAGGGTTTGCAGGATCAGGCCGATGAAGCCCAGCACCTGTTTGGTGTCCAGCCACAGTTGGTCGACGGCGCAGCCGATGCGCGCCAGCAGCAGGAGCAGCACCGGGCGCTCGGGCTCCTTGACCGGGATGCAGTAGTCCTGCACCGAGCAGTAGACGTTCTTGAGCAGGGCGCGGCTGGCTTCGGGGAGTTGGTCGGTGCAGTGCGACAGGCGCTCGGAACCGAGCAGTTCGGCCAGCAGCGAGGCGCCGGCGGTGTCCAGGCGGCCCAGCTGGCTGAGGTCGACCTGGGTGTCTGCGCCGTACTGGTTGTGCAGCCGTTCGCATTCACACTTGAGGCTTGTGTAGTGGGCCAGGGTCCAGTCGCCGACGATGCGCAGGCGGGAGGGCTGCTGGTGGGTGTCCAGGGTGGCGCTCGGGACGGTCATAGGCTCCATGCTTCTGACGGGCGGGTGGCGAGTCAGATCATAGCGCAGCAGGCAGCGATGAGCAGTGCATTCCTGTAGGAGCGGCCTTGTGCCGCGAAAGGGCTGCGTAGCAGCCCCAGCCATTTAAGCATCACCGCCGAAATCCTGGGGCCGCGTTGCGGCCCTTTCGCGGCACGAGGCCGCTCCTACAGGGGCTTTGGCGCGTCTTCGACCACTTTGAAGCGCAGCACCCCGATCACCTGGCCGTCTTCGGTCAGCACCCGCACCTGCCACTTGCCCACCGGGTTGGGCGGGAAGTTCTGCTTGTGGGTCCAGGCTCGGTAGCCTTCCTTGCGCCCGCCGTGGATGTCCAGGGCGATACGGTCGACCTCTTTGCCGTCCAGTTGCCACACGTGGTAAATGCGCTCGTTCAGGCCGCGCGGGGCGTTGATCGCGGTATAGGCGTACAGCCCGCCATTGCGGATGCGGCTGGCGGCGACTTCCTCCAGCGAAGCCCCCGGCTGGCGGTTGATCACCTCGGTGCTCACCGCCACGTCGGTCATCCACAGGGTGGCCGGTGGCACCCAGGAGCGCAGCAGCCAGCCGCCCCCGCCTACCGCCAGGGTCACCAGCACCAAGGCCACGCCGCGGCGCCAGGTGTTGATCGGGAAGCTGCTGGCCAGGCTCGGGAACGACAGCACCATGGCGGCGATCAGCGCCAGCTTGAAGCTTTGCGCGGTGGTCAGGTGCAGGATGATCGGCAGCGCCGTGAGCATCGCCGCGAACAGGGTCAGGGTGTGCAGCGCCAGGAACAGCCAGCGCCGGGGGGCCAGCCACTTGTGGTACAGCGGGTCGATGATCGAGATCAGCCCGGCGGCACCGAGCAGGCCGGTGAAGATCAGTTGGCCGCTGTTCCAGGTGGTGGTGATGAAGAAGAACGGCAGGACGAAGAACAGGCTTTCCTGGTGGATCATCTGCGTGGCGAAGCGCAGCAGCGGCTGCGGGATCTCGCGCTTGAAGGTGCGGGCGAACAGCTCGGTGAGGGTGTTCTCCAGCATCAGCCAGACCCAGCTGACCAGCATCACGATGGCGATCCAGCGGGCCAGGCCGGCCTGACGGTCGACCAGGATGAAACTGCCGATACCCGACAGGAAACCATAGAGCGCGATGATGCCGGGGTAGCGCTTGAGCAGTTCGATCACGCGCAGGACGAAGTTGGGTATTGGGGGCATGGGGCTATGACAGGTGATTGGAGGCTGCTCGGGCCTCTTCGCGGGTAAACCCGCTCCCACAGGTTACAGGTGAGCCATGTGGGAGCGGGTTTACCCGCGAAGAGGCCGGCACAGGATACCGCCGAACCCCTACTTTCGTGTAGCACCGCTGGGGCGATTCGCCACTACGCGGCGCCAGCGGATCAGGCCGATGGCCACGATCAACCCCAGCAGCAAGGCCACCAGCCCATAGAGCTCGTCATAGCCGAGCAGTGGTTTCTCGATGCGCAGGTAGCCCTGCTCCTTGAGCAATTGGCGCAGGGCATCGTTGGCCTGCTTGAGGCTGACCTGGCGCAGTTGGCGGACCGGGTCGGTGAAGCGCCCGTTCTCGTAGGCATTGAGCGCGCCCCAGTAATAGTCGGCCAGCGCCGTGTTGCCTTGGGTGGTCCAGCTTTCGCGGGCTATCGCCGCCGCCTTGATGCGGGCGAAGGTGTCCGGGTCCAGGCCATGCTTGCGCAGGTGCTCGAACAGCTGCTCGAGCACCTTCACCGCCTTGTCGACATCCTGGCGTTCGAGGTCGGCGTTGAGGCTGAGCAGGCCGCTGTCACCGACGCTTTCGCGCTGCGCCGAAGGGCCGTAGGACAAACCGTTGCGCAGGCGCAGCTGGTCGTAGAGCGCCCAGTCCAGGTAGCGCGACAGCAGCTCGAGGGTCTGGTCATGGCCTTCTTCGAGCGTCGGCTCGATGAACAACCAGTGCAGCTTGACGTTGTCGCCCAGCCAGCCGCGGGTCAGGTCGCGGCGCTGTTCGGCCTGCTGGCTGATGCCGTCGAGGGTGCGCCGCTCTTCGGGCTCGCTCGCCGGCAGCTCGCCGAAGGTGCGTTCCAGGTAGGCCGGCAGCAGGCGGTCGAGGCCGCCGACGACGATCAGGGTCATGTTGTTGGCGGCGTACCAGTGCTCGCGCAGGTGCTGCACCTGCTCCAGGGTCATGTCGTCGAGGTCGGAGCGCTCTTTGCACTTGAGGCCCAGCTCGGTGGCCAGCTGGTCGCTGGCCGGGTGGCCGACTTCCTGGCGGTCGAGCCAGCGTTGCAGGTGGCCGTAGTGGCCGCCGTCCTCGCGCTCGATGATGCGCTTGGCGTTGTCCAGGGCCTTGGCGTCGATGCGGGTGTCGCGCAGCAGGGCCAGCAACAGGTCGAGCACCTTGCGCTGGTTGCGCGCCGGGGCCTCGATGACGAAGGTGGTGTCGGCGCTGCTGGTAAAGGCGTTCCACTCCCCGCCCAGCTCCTGCAAGCGCTCTTCCAGGCCGCCTTCGCCGGTGTCGTCGATGCCGCTGAACAGCAGGTGTTCGAGCAGGTGCGGCAGCTCGCGCTGGTTGCAGTCGAAGTCGTCCAGGCCCACGCCCACCACCAGGCGGATCGACACATGGTCGCGCTCGTAGCCGGACTTGAGGATCACCTGCAGGCCGTTGGGCAACAGGTAGCCTTCCACCCGTGAACGGTCGAGGGCGAAGGTGTTCAGGCTGGCGATCAACAGGCAGACGAACATCAGGCAACGCATGGGCGAGCTACGGTCTCCGGGGGCAAGGGCTCAGGGCTGGCGGGCTTCGTCCGGCACGCTGTCGAGCATCAGCCCGCCGGTGTCGGTGCCGCCCAGTACCACATAGGCACTGCTGCAGAACAAAGAGTTCAACCGCTTCATGTCGGCAATGAGTTCCAAGTGTAGCGAACTGGTCTCGATACTCTGCACCACTTTACGTTGCAGGCGGCTGACATGGGCATGGGCCAGGCGCCGTTCCTGGGCGCGGAAGCGACGTTTTTCGCGCAACAGCTGGTGCGCGCTCTGCGGGTCGGCGCTGAGGAACACCGACAGGCCCAGGCGCAGGTTGGCCTGCAACTGCTCTTGCAGGCCGGTCAGCTCTTCCAGGCCGATCTGCGAGAATTCGCGGCGCTGCGAGGTCTTCTGCTGCTGCACTTTGCGCAACATGCGCTCGATCAGGTCGCTGGACAACTTGAGGTTGATCGCCAGCTCGATGATCTCGGCCCAGCGCCGGTTGTCCTGGTCGCTGAGGTCTTCGCGGGGCATCTGTGCCAGGTACAGCTTGATGGCGTTGTACAGGGCCTCGGCGTCCTCGGTCAGCGCCCGCACCTGCTGCGGCAAGGCGGCCTGGGTACCCCGCAGGGCGCCGAGCATGGCTTCGAGCAGGCTGTCGACCAGGTCGCCCAGGCGTAGCGTTTCGCGCACGGCGTTGGCCAACGCCAGGCTCGGGGTGGTCAGGGCGGTGGGGTCCAGGTGACGGGCCTGGGTGTGGCCGTTGCCGTTGCCGCGATCGGGCAGCAAGCTCTCGCACAGCCGCCCCATGAGTTTCACCGTGGGCAGCATCAGCAGGCAGCGCATGGTGTTGTAGAGCAGATGGAAGCCGATCACCAGCTCCTGCGGGCTGAAGCTCAGGCTGTCCATCCAGTCCACCAGCGGGTGCAGCACCGGGATGATCAGCAGCAGGCCGATCAGCTTGTACAGCAGGCTGCCCAGGGCCACGCGGCGCCCGGCGCTGTTCTGCAGGCTGGTGGTGAGGAAGGCCAGCAGGCCGCTGCCGATGTTGGCGCCGATCACCAGGCCGATGGCCACTGGCAGGCTGATCACCTCGGCGCCGGCCAGGGTGGCGGTGAGCAGCACGGCGGCGAGACTGGAGTAGGAGACCATGGCGAACAGCGCGCCGACCAAGGCGTCGAGCAGGATGTCGCCGGTCAGCGAGGCGAACAGCACTTTCACGCCCTGGGCATGGGTGATCGGGGTGGCGGCATGCACGATCAGTTGCAGGGCCAGGATGATCAGGCCCAGGCCGATACCGACCCGGCCCAGCTGGCCGGCGCGGGTCTGCTTGCGGGAGAGGAAGAAGATCACCCCGAGGAAGATCAGCAGCGGCGACAGCCAGGACAGGTCGAAGGTCAGCACCCGCGCCATCAGTGCGGTACCCACGTCGGCGCCGAGCATGATCGCCAAGGCCGGGGTCATCACCATCAGGCCCTGGCCGACGAAGGAGGTGACCAGCATGGCGGTGGCGTTGCTGCTCTGCACCATGGCCGTGACCAGGATGCCGGCGATGAACGCCAGCGGGCGCTTGTTCATGTTCTGGCTGAGCACGCGGCGCAGGTTCGAGCCATAGACGCGCATGATGCCGGTACGCACGATGTGGGTACCCCAGACCAGCAAGGCCACGGCGGATAGCAGGTTGAGCAAGGTCAGCATGGTCGGGCCCCCTGTTCTTCTATGCCCCTGGGCGGGGCCAATGGTGCGGCGGTGAGCCTGGCCCGGGGGTGGGCTGGTTTTTCCAGTGCTCACTGAAGCTTTAGTTGTTTTGCGCAGTGGCTGCCAGCTTGGCATGGGTGAAATCTATTTGAAACCTTCCCCGGCCTCATCGCCGGCAAGCCGGCTCCCACAGGGCTGCACTGAACTTGTGGGAGCCGGCTTGCCGGCGATGGGGCCCGCGCAGGCAGAACAAAAGAGGGCCCCGAAGGGCCCTCTCTGTACTACGCGTCCCAGGCTTATTGACCCGGAATGTCCTTGCGCAGTTTCACCGCGTCAGGCTCTTCACCCTTCTTGCGCGCCGCCGCAGTGCGCATGCGGATGTTGATCGCCTCTACCGCCAGCGAGAAGGCCATGGCGAAGTAGACGTAGCCCTTCGGAACGTGCACGTCGAAAGATTCGGCGATCAGCACGGTACCGACGACGATCAGGAACGAAAGCGCGAGCATCTTCAGCGACGGGCCGGTACGTGAGAGACCATGCCCACCGCGGTGATCACCGAGTCCAGCGAGAACACGATGTCGATGATGGCGATCTGGATGATGGTGTAGAAGAACTTGCCGCCCGCGCCTTTCGGTTCGTCCGGGCTTTCGTCCTCGCCTTCCAGGCCGTGGTAGATCTCCTGCGAGCTTTTCCACAGCAGGAACAGGCCGCCGAAGAACAGGATCAGGTCACGACCGGAGATACCCTGGCCGAACACATGGAACAGGTCGTCGGTCAGGCGCATGACCCAGGTGATCGACAGCAGCAACAGGATCCGGGTGACCATGGCCAGGGCCAGGCCGAAGATCCGCGTGCGCGGCTGCAGGTGCTTGGGCATGCGGCTGACCAGGATCGAGATCATGATGATGTTGTCGATCCCGAGCACGATCTCAAGGGCCGTGAGGGTGAAAAAGGCAACCCAGATTTCCGGGCTGGTCAGCCATTCCATGTGTATTCCTTCGAGCGGTAAAGGCAATGCGCCCGATAAACGGGCGCATTGCAGGTGGTTGAAGCGCTTGTATTACAGACTGCTGAACAGCGGGAACGTGCCCAGGGCCAGTGCGCCGAACATTATGCACAGGCACACCAGCACTGCCCACTTGAGGGTGAAGCGCTGGTGATCGCCGAACTCGATGCCGGCCAGGGCCACCAGCAGGTAGGTGGAGGGTACCAGCGGGCTGAGCAGATGCACCGGTTGGCCGACGATCGACGCGCGGGCCATTTCCACCGGGGTGACGCCGTAGTGGCTGGCGAACTCCGACAGCACCGGCAGTACGCCGTAGTAGAAGGCGTCGTTGGACATGAAGAAGGTGAACGGCATGCTCACCAGCGCGGTGATCACTGCCATGTACGGGCCGAACGCCTCCGGAATCACGGCGAGCAGGCTCTTGGACATGGCGTCGACCATGCCGGTGCCCGACAGGATGCCGGTGAAAATGCCAGCGGCGAAGATCAGCCCGCTCACGGCCAGCACGCTGGAGGCGTGGGCGCCGATACGGTCCTTCTGCTGTTGCAGGCACGGGTAGTTGACGATCATGGCGATGCTGAAGGCGATCATGAACAGCACCGGCAATGGCAGCGCGCCGGCGATCAGCGCGACCATCAGTGCGGCGGTCAGGGCACCGTTGAACCAGATCAGCTTGGGGCGGCGTGCTTCGGGGAACTGCGACACGCTGATTTCGCTGTGGTCGATGTCGTCGGTGGGCAGGTGCAGCTCGCCCAGGCGGGCGCGCTCACGCAGGCCGTACCAGTAGGCGATGGCCAGGATCGCGGCTACGCCGAAGGCCATGGCCGGGATCATCGGCACGAAGATGTCCGATGGGTCGACGTGCAGGGCGCTGGCGGCGCGGGCGGTGGGGCCACCCCACGGGGTCATGTTCATGACGCCACCGGCGAGGATGATCAAGCCGGCCATGATCCGCGGGCTCATCCCCAGGCGGCTGTACAGTGGCAGCATGGCGGCGCAGCAGATCATGTAGGTGGTGGCGCCGTCACCGTCGAGGGAGACGACCAGGGCCAGCACGGCGGTGCCGACCGAGACTTTCAGCGGGTCGCCCTTGACCAGCTTGAGGATCTTGCGCACGGCCGGGTCGAACAGGCCGGAATCGATCATCAGGGCGAAATACAGGATGGCGAACATCAGCATCACGCCGGTGGGCGCAAGCTTGCTGATGCCTTGCAGCATCATCGGGCCGATGTCGCTGTAGAAGCCGCCGAACAGGGCGAACAGGATCGGGACCAGGATCAGGGCGATCAAGGCCGACAGGCGCTTGGTCATGATCAGGTACATGAAGGTGATGACCATGGCGAAGCCGAGGAAGGTCAGCATGGCGGTACTCCAGGCGTGGCGCGGCGAAAGGAAAGACGATTCGGGCGGATCAGCGCGTCAGGCGCTGTGCGGGGAGTAGGCGCGGGGGTACGGCGGGAAGGCGGGCACAGGAAAACATCGGGAATCACCATTGTTGTTGTTGATTGGGCCGGGCATGGAAGATTCCGGGTGCCCTGGCTGACCGGTCTTTGCCGGTAGTGGCGCTATCCTATGCGGGCAAGCTTTCAGCCAGCTTTCGCCGCTGGCGAAGTGACGGGAGGTCGATCCGATGACGGACGTGGTTGCGGGTGGGTGCCATTGCGGCGCTCTACGGTACCGGTTGCAGGGCGATCTGGGTGATGTCGCACACTGTCATTGCTCGATCTGCCGGCGGGTCAGTGGCGGCACATTGGTGACGTGGGTCACCCTGCCCCTGGCGAGTTTCGAATGGGTGTCGGGGTCGCCGCAGCGGTATGTGGCGCCGGCTGGTTGCAGCCGGTACTTCTGTGGCAACTGTGGGGCGCATGTGGCCCTGGCGACCGAGCGCAGCCCGCAGACTATCGATGTGACGGTGGCGACGCTGGATCATCCTGAGCGGGTGCGCCCGACCCGGCATATCTGGGTGGGGAGCCGGTTGCCGTGGCTGCCGTTGGGGGATGGGTTACCCGAAGAGGATGAAGAGAGCCTGTGAGGTCTTGTGCAGGCTGTACTGGCCCTATCGCTGTAGGAGCGGCCTTGTGTCGCGATTGGGCTGCAGAGCAGCCCCGGCGATTTTGCAGCAACACTGAGATCTGGGGCCGCTCCGAGACCCTTTCGCGACACAAGGCCGCTCCTACAGAGATTGGGTCCGACCTGCTGCGCCTCAGGGCAGCTGCAACCCGCCCGCTGCCTTGTGCAACGCGCGCAGATGCTCGCCCACCTGTTTGATATTGGCTTCCACCGCCTTGATCTCCCTGGCCCGTTCCGGCCCCAGCAGCGCCCTCACCTGCTGGTCCAGATCGTTGCTCAACCGCAGCAACTGGGCCTGGCGTGCCTTGCTTTCCTGCTCCAGGTGCTGGCGCTCGTCGGGTTGCGGCAGGCCGTACCCACCTGCCCCCAGTAGTTCCGCCGGGCGGCTGAGGTAGCCGCTGTTGGCGAGGATCGCCTGCAAGGCCTGGTCGGCCTTGTCGAAGCTGCCGTCCTTGAGCGCCCGGCCATTGAGGTAGCGTTGCTTGACCTCGTCCTGGGCCAGCAGCAACTGTCGGCGCAGGCTGGCCTGCTCCAGCAGCAGAAGCGCCGCGCTGGTGCGCAGGTCGGCACGGTCAAACCACGGCCGGCGCTGCTCGGCATCCAGGGCCAGCCAGTCCTCGACGGCGCTCTGCTTGATCGGCAGTTGCTTTTTCAGCACGTCGAACATGGCCTGGTAGCGGTCGCGGTAGGAGTCGAAGCGGTAGCCCAGGCGCAGCGCCTCGCGTGGGTCGTCGAGTACGCTGGTATCGGCCAGGCCCCTGCCCTTGAGCACTTCCAGCAGGCCGTTGGGCATGATGTTGTCGAGGTCGTTGAGGCGCGGGTTTGCCGTGCCGCTGCGCAGCAACTTCAAGTTCTCGACGGCGCAGTTGTTGGACAGGAAGAAATAGTTGCCGTCGTAGCTCCAGTGCATCTCGGCGGCCTGGCGGACGAGGTTCTCGATCTCGCTGCGGCTGAGCTTGAGAGGTACCGAGGCCAGGCTGCGCAGTTCGGTCTTGGTGTATTCGTCGATCACCTGGCCCAGCGGCAGGACGAACAGCCGTGACGGGTAGGCGCCGACCAATCCGCCCCAGCTGGACAGCTGCACGTCGTTGACGAAGGCGCGGTACGACAGCACCAGGCTCTGGTCGAGGTCCAGCCGGCAGGCCGGGCCGCGTGGGCGGCCGGGCGCACAGATCACCAGGCGCAGCATGCTGTGGCCCCAGCGGCTGACCAGGTTCTGGTTGGCTTCGGCCAGCAGGTAGTCGACCTCATACACCCGCTCGGGGTCGATCTCGCCCAGCGGCTGGCGGGCGAAGTCGTTACCGGCGTTGAGGAACGGCAGGCCCTTGGCGCAGCCGTTCTGCGTTGGCGCCCAGCCGAAATGCTCGCTCAGGTACTGGTTGAGCGCCGGCCGGCGGCAGGCATAGCTCGGGTCGAGGAGGAAGTACTCCATGTTGACCGCGACGAATTCCTTGGGGCTGCTCAGCTCGTAGCTGTCGGGGCTGCGTGCCGTCTGGCCGTTGTGTTGCTCGCGCTCGCCACGGCGGCCGACGTATTGCTGCCAGCCGGCCAGGTCGAGCAGGCGGGGGTCGTCGCTAAGGGTGAAGCGGCGCTCGGCCTGGCCACGGCAGTCCTGCGGCAGGCCGACGTTGCCCAGTGCGCCCTGCTGGCGTTTGCAGCGGGTGATCAGCTGGCGCTCGGCGCTGGGCCATAGGCGCGCACGGTCGTAGATGTGGGTGAGCTCGTGGAGCACGGTGGCCAGCAACTCTTCGCGGACCGTGCCGTGGGGTCGGTCGGTCTTCTCGCGGGCGGCACTGCCGTCGACCAGGCTTGGGAGCAGGCGACTGTTCAGGTCGAGGGTGGCGACCGGCGAAGCCTGGCCGTAAGCATCCTCGGGCATGCGGTCTGTCCAGCTGACCAGGATGCGCCGGTCAAGCTGCTGCTTGAAGCGCGGTGGCAGCTTGGCCATCGCTTCATCCAGCAGCGCCTGCGTGGCCTGCTGTTGTAGCGCGTCGAGGCCGTCGGCCTGCAGTACCAACTGCAGGTCGGCCAGGGCGGGCGTGCCGAGCAGCGTCAGGGCGCAGCCGAGCAGCCAGGCACGCGCGCGCTTCACAGGGCGAGAATGGCTTCGGCCAGCACTTGGTCGCTGGCGTCGCGGGCTTCTGGCACGCGGCTGCGCAGGGTGTCGAAGGCGGCTTCGAGCTGGGCACCGCGGATGCTGCCGTTGCTGGCGACGAAGCTGGCGGCGTCGTCGTGGGCTTCGCGGATCACTTTCGAATCACGAATCGAGGTGGTGGTGTCGGAGGTGAAGTCGACCGTGCGCGCTGAGGCGCGGACGATGATATTGCTGGTGGCCACCAGCGTGCGTGCCTGGGCCAGATCGGCCAGCACCAACATGCCGAGGGAAGCGGCGATCAGCGATTTACGCATGGAACATCTCCGGAACATGCAAGGAGTCATAGATGATCATTGGACGAGAATCGCTTCGGCCAGTTCCAGGTCGCCGACAGCGTGGCAGGCATGGCCCTGGCGCAGCGATGCCAGCGCAGCCTGCAAGCGCGCACCACGGATCAAGCCATCGGTGGCGACGAACGCCGCGGCGTCGTCACGGGCGGCGGTGACGACCTTGCGGTCGAACGGCGCGCTGGTCACCTGGCTGGTGACATAGCCACCGGCGAACAGGCCTTGGGTGGTGGTATCCATGGCATGGGCGCTGCTCATGCCGGCGAGGGTGAGCAGCAAGGGCAGCAGATAACGCATGGGCTCTCGAAGCAGTGGTTGCGGGCAGCGAAGGCTACCCCGGATGCACGGGCCTGGGCCAGTGAATCCGGGTGTAAAAGCAGGGTTTAGAGCGCGAGGATAGCGCGGGCCAGTTGTGCGTCGCTGGCTTGCAGCGAGGGCTGCTGCTGGCGGATATGCATGAAGGCGCTTTCCAGCTTGGCGCCGCGGATCACGCCTTCGCTGCCAACGAAGCTGGCGGCGTCGTCACGGGCGGCCTGGACAATCTTGTCGTCACGGAACGACGAGGTCACGTCGGAGGTGGCATCGGTGGTAGCGGCGACGCCGCGCACGACGGTGTCGGTGGTGACCACGAAGCTGGTGGCATTGGCCGCTCCGGCGAGGGACAGCAGCAAGGCGGCGCCAAACAGTTGAGAACGGGACATGATGAAGGACTCCTGCGCAGGGTCTGGGTGGTTCTGGTTATCGGACGCTCGCTTGGCTCGTCGCGGTACGGTGTTGCCAGGCGTGTAGGACAAGCGTAACACGCCTCGGTTCACCTGCCTGGGACGGGCAAGGATCACAAATCGTAACTGTACTGGTCTATCTGTGGAACTATGAAGTTGTACTTGTTGCAAGTTCAAGCGCTCTATTTCGGGCACCACAGACAAAAAACCCGTCGCGGTTGCCCGCGACGGGTTCTTGAGAATGCGCGGTGCTGGCTTTGGCCAGCGACCGAAGCTTAGCGCCAGAACGGCTTGCTGAGCTCTTCGTAGCGCTGCGACTCGCTGATACCGGCGTCGGCCAGCAGGCGGGAGTCCAGGCGCGCCAGCTGACGGCGGCTGGCCATGCGGCGCTGCCACAGCAGCAGGGTGGACAGGGCGCGCAGCGGCAGCGAAGCGTTGGAGGCTTGGGCGTTGCTTTCGAAAACCAGACCGGAACTGAGGGTACGTTCCATGATGTGTCATCCTTCCGCTTGTGGCGGCATTAGGTAGTGATTTAACTGGTGCCCATCTTCCTCCCTTGGTGTCCATAACAGTAGATACAGTTCAGCAGTAATACGATGGCTCAGTTAACTGTGTAACCCTACTGTTGCACTCGAAACTGACGCAACTGTACTGGTGTGCACCTTATTGGTGCGAATTTAGCCAGGCGGGAAGAAAAGCGAATGAGGAAGGCAGATATTTACCAGTACAGTAGTACAGTTTTATCGATGTGTTGCGCGCGAGTGATTGCCTAGCGAAATTGTTGTGATCCTTGAATGCGCAATCGCCGGCAAGCCGGCTCCCACAAGGATGCGTGGTCCTGTGGGAGCAACTGTCTTGTTCTGCTGTTCTGTAGGAGCGGCCTTGTGTCGCGAAAGGGGGCGCAGCGCCCCCAGGTTCTCGAGTACGCCCAAGATCGCCGGGGCCGCTGTGCGGCCCTTTCGCGACACAAGGCCGCTCCTACAGGTGACGTGCAAACTTCAGGGTGAGGCTTGCCGGCGATTGGGTATTGAGGAGTTGCTGGATCAGCCGGCCAGCATGCGGCCGCTTTCTTCCAGGTTCTCGTGCCAGCTCAAGGCTTCGCGCAGGATGTGCGGGGTATGGCCGCCGCGCTGGCAGGCGCGCTCGAAATAGTCGTTCAATGCGGCGCGGTAGTCCGGGTGCACGCAGTTGTCGATGATCACCCGGGCACGTTCGCGTGGGGCCAGGCCACGCAGATCGGCCAGGCCCACTTCGGTCACCAGGATGTCCACGTCGTGCTCGGTGTGGTCGACGTGGCTGACCATCGGCACCACGCTGGAAATCGCGCCACCCTTGGCGATCGACTTGGTGACGAAGATCGCCAGGTGGGCATTGCGGGCGAAGTCGCCGGAGCCACCGATGCCGTTCATCATCTTGGTGCCGCAGACGTGGGTGGAGTTGACGTTGCCGTAGATGTCGAACTCCAGCGCCGTGTTGATGCCGATGATCCCCAGGCGACGCACCACTTCAGGGTGGTTGGAGATTTCCTGCGGGCGCAGCACCAGTTTGTCCTTGTAGCGCTCCAGGTTGCCGAACACATCGGCGTTGCGGCGGCTCGACAGGGTGATCGAGCTGCCCGAGGCGAAGCTCAGCTTGCCGGCGTCGATCAGGTCGAAGGTCGAGTCCTGCAGCACTTCGGAGTACATGGTCAAGTCTTCGAACGGCGACTCGATCAGGCCGCACATCACCGCGTTGGCGATGCTGCCGATGCCGGCCTGCAGCGGGCCGAGCTTGTTGGTCATGCGGCCGGCGTCCACTTCACCCTTGAGGAAGGCGATCAGGTGGTCGGCGATACCCTGGGTTTCATGATCGGGCGGCAGCACGGTGGACGGTGAGTCCGGCTGGTCGCTGATGACGATGCCGACGATCTTGGCCGGGTCGATCGGGATCGCGGTGCTGCCGATGCGGTCGTCGACCTTCACCAGCGGGATGGGTGTGCGGGTCGGGCGGTAGGTCGGGATATAGATGTCGTGCAGGCCTTCAAGGTTGGCGTTGTGCGACAGGTTGATCTCGACGATGACCTGCTTGGCGAAGATCGCGAAGCTGGCCGAGTTGCCCACGGAGGTGGTCGGCACGATATGGCCTTGCTCGGTGATCGCCACCGCTTCGATGACCGCGATGTCCGGCAGGGTCAGTTGCTTGTTGCGCAGCTGCTCGACGGTTTCCGACAAGTGCTGGTCGATGAACATCACCTGGCCGTCGTTGATGGCCTTGCGCAGGGTGCTGTCGACCTGGAACGGCATGCGCCGGGCCAGTACACCGGCTTCGGTCAGTTGCTTGTCGAGGTCGTTGCCCAGGCTGGCACCGGTCATCAGGCTGATCTTCAGCGGCGACAGTTTGGCGCGTTCGGCCAGTGCGTGGGGGACGGCCTTGGCTTCGCCGGCGCGGGTGAAGCCGCTCATGCCGACGGTCATGCCGTCCTCGATCAGGCCAGCGGCGTCAGCCGCACTCATTACCTTGCTGTGCAGGGAGGACAAGCGGATGCGATCACGGTACATGGATTGTTATCTCAGGCTACTGAAGCTACTGGAAGCGCAGTCTAGAGATTTAGCCCGGTGCCGTCCCGCGACCATGGTCGTAGGCGAAGCCCGGAAATAGAGCCGTTGATCTGGATCAAGCAAATGAAAAGGCCCCCGGGAATAACTCCCCGGGGGCCTTATGCGCTTCTATATATAGAGGCGCGGTTACTCCACGGCCTTGACCATGTCTTCGATGACTTTCTTCGCGTCACCGAACACCATCATGGTCTTGTCCAGGTAGAACAGTTCGTTGTCCAGGCCGGCGTAGCCGCTGGCCATCGAGCGCTTGTTGACGATGATGGTCTTGGCCTTGAACGCCTCGAGGATCGGCATGCCGGCGATCGGCGACTTGGGATCGTTCTTCGCCGCCGGGTTGACCACGTCGTTGGCGCCCAGCACCAGCACCACGTCGGCCTGGCCGAACTCGGCGTTGATGTCCTCCATTTCGAACACCTGGTCGTAGGGCACTTCCGCTTCGGCCAGCAGCACGTTCATGTGGCCCGGCATGCGGCCGGCAACCGGGTGGATCGCGTACTTCACGGTCACGCCGTTGTGCACCAGCTTCTCGGTCAGCTCTTTGAGCGCGTGCTGGGCGCGAGCCACCGCCAGGCCGTAGCCGGGAACGATGATCACGCTGTCGGCGTTGCTCAGCAGGAAGGTGGCATCGTCGGCCGAGCCGGACTTCACCGGGCGCTGCTCTTGCGAGCCTTGCGCCGCACCGGCGTCGGTATCGCCGCCGAAGCCGCCGAGGATCACGTTGAAGAACGAGCGGTTCATCGCCTTGCACATGATGTACGAGAGGATCGCACCGCTCGAACCCACCAGGGAGCCGGCGATGATCAGCATCGAGTTGTTCAGCGAGAAGCCGATACCGGCCGCCGCCCAGCCCGAATAGCTGTTGAGCATCGACACCACCACCGGCATGTCGGCGCCGCCGATCGGGATGATGATCAGCACGCCCATGATGAAGGCCAGGGCCAGCATCAGGGTGAAGGCGCTGTAGTGGCCGGTGAAGGTGAACAGCAGGCCCAGGGCGATGGTGGCCAGGCCGAGGATCAGGTTCAGCTTGTGCTGGCCGGCGAACTGTACCGGTGCGCCCTGGAACAGGCGGAACTTGTACTTGCCCGACAGCTTGCCGAAGGCGATCACGGAGCCCGAGAAGGTGATGGCACCAATGGCCGCACCGAGGAACAGCTCCAGGCGGTTACCGGTGGGGATCGGGTCGCTGATGCTGGCGACGATGCCCAGCGACTGCGGCTCGAGCACTGCGGCGATGGCGATGAACACCGCGGCCAGGCCGATCATGCTGTGCATGAAGGCGACCAGCTCGGGCATCTTGGTCATCTCGACGCGCTTGGCCATGATCGAGCCGGCGGTGCCGCCGACCAACAGGCCGACGATCACGTAGCCGATACCCGCCGTAGCCAGCTCGGCGCCCAGCTTGTAGATCAGGCCGACGGTGGTGAGGATGGCGATGCCCATGCCGATCATGCCGAACAGGTTGCCGCGGCGTGAGGTGGTCGGGTGCGAGAGGCCCTTGAGCGCCTGGATGAAGCAAATCGAGGCGACCAGGTACAGAAGCGTTACCAGATTCATGCTCATGCTTACTTCTGCGCCTCGTTCTTGGTTTTCTTCTTGAACATTTCCAGCATGCGGCGGGTGACCAGGAAGCCACCGAACACATTGACTGCGGCCAGGGCCACGGCGAGGGTGCCCATCACTTTACCGGCGGGGGTGACGGTCAGCGCCGCCGCCAGCATGGCGCCGACGATGACGATCGCGGAAATGGCGTTGGTGACGGCCATCAGCGGGGTGTGCAGGGCTGGGGTGACGTTCCACACCACGTGGTAACCCACATAGATGGCCAGCACGAAGATGATCAGGTTGTAGATGCCGTGGGAAATCAGCAGGTCTTCCATTGTCGAACTCCTCAGGCGTTATTGCGTACGACCTGGCCGTCGCGGCACATCAGGCACGCGGCGACGATGTCGTCTTCGAGGTTGATGACCAGGTTGCCGTCCTTGTCGAACAGCAGCTTCATGAAGTCCAGCAGGTTGCGGGCGTACAGCGCCGAGGCATCCGCGCCGACCTGGGCTGGCAGGTTGGTCGGGCCGACGATGGTCACGCCATTGGCCTGCACCACCTGGTCGGCGACGGTCAGCGGGCAGTTGCCGCCTTGGGCCGCAGCCAGGTCGATGACCACCGAGCCGGGCTTCATCTGCGCCACGGTCTCGGCGCTGAGCAGCGTCGGCGCCTTGCGACCGGGGATCAGTGCGGTGGTGATCACGATGTCGGCCTGCTTGGCGCGTTCGTGCACGGCCTGGGCTTGGCGCTGCATCCAGCTGGCGGGCATGGGGCGGGCGTAACCGCCGACGCCTTCGGCGCACTCGCGCTCTTCATCGGTCTCGTACGGCACGTCGAGGAACTTGGCGCCCAGCGACTCGATCTGCTCTTTCACCGCTGGGCGCACGTCGGAGGCTTCGATCACCGCGCCCAGGCGTTTGGCCGTGGCGATGGCCTGCAGGCCAGCAACGCCAGCGCCGAGGATCAGCACGCGGGCCGCCTTCACGGTACCGGCGGCGGTCATCAGCATAGGCATGAAGCGTGGGTAGTGATGGGCGGCCAGCAGCACGGCCTTGTAGCCGGCGATGTTGGCTTGCGACGACAGCACGTCGAGGCTTTGCGCCCGCGAGGTGCGTGGCGCGGCTTCCAGGGCGAAGGCGGTGATGCCGCGTGCGGCCATCTTGCCGATCAGTTCGCTGTTGAACGGGTTGAGCATGCCGGCCAGCACACTGCCGCTGTTGATCAGCGCCAGTTCCTGGTCATTGGGTGCGACCACCTTGAGCACCAGCTGCGCGCCGAAGGCATCGCTGGCTTCACCCAATGTGGCGCCAACGGCTTCATAGGCAGTGTCCGGAATGCTGGCCTTGAGCCCTGCCCCCCGTTGCACGGTGACCTGATGGCCCTGGCCAACCAGTTTCTTGATGGTTTCGGGGGTCGCGGCGACCCTTGTCTCACCCGTCTGCGTCTCGAGAGGAACACCAATGTGCACGACTTTGTCTCCTGCGGTGACCTTTTTTGTCTTTATGGAAACCAGCGCACTTCGGGTGGTGCGGCTGGGCGGCCGTAGAGCACGACCCCGCCTGAACCGGGGGCGGGGAGGCATTTTGCAGACGAAGCATGGGGCCTTCAACCCGTCATGAAGCGAAACGAAGTCAAAACTACAAGTCACCCTGTGACCCTATGTCGCAACGCTTGGGTTCCGGCCCGTCAAACACGCGCTATTCCGAGCTTAGGAGAAATTTCGAAAAAATTTTCGCGGTTTTCGTTCGTTGCTCGGTGAATGTCGCAAAATAAGCAGCAAACCCGCGTGTTAACTAGGGTTGATGCTGTTTTTGTGGTGTGCGGAACAGATTACGAATTTGCGACAAATCAGTATATCTGTAGGTGTTAAAAATAATTAACTACGGAGTCAGGTTTGCTGTTCATGCCCTATTCTCCGGCCGCGTACTGCTTGGCCTGCGCCACCAACCAATCACGGAATGCCCGCAGCGACGCGGACTCGACTTTCCTGTCGGGAATCATCAGATGGTAGGCCTTGTCGCTGGACAGGGCATGCCTGTTAGCGACCACCAACCTGCCCTCCCGCAGCTCGCGCTGGATCAGGAACGGTGGGATCAGGGCAATGCCCATTTCATGCATGGCGGCCTGGGCGAGCATGGAGAACAGCTCGTAGCGTGGGCCGGTCATGTCGCGTTCGACACTCATGCCGAGGCCGTCGAACCACTGCCGCCAGGCATACGGGCGGGTGGTCTGCTGCAGCAAGGGCAATTCGGCGATGCGATGCGCATCGAGCTCGCCCTGCCCCTCCAGCAGCGTAGGGCTGCACACGGGCAGTGGGTTCTCGCCCATCAAGCGGTGGGCCTGAGTACCCGACCAGTCGGCATCGCCGAAGTAGATCGCGGCATCGAACGGCGTGTCGGCGAACAGGAATGGGCGGGTGCGGTTGGTCAGGTTGACCGTGACCTCTGGGTGGCGCTGCTGGAAGTCCTTCAGGCGCGGCAGCAGCCACTGGGTGCCGAAGGTCGGTACCACGGCCAGTTCGATCACGTTGGCACCCTGTTGGCGCATCACTGACAGGGTGTCGCGTTCCACGGCGTCCAGTTGGGTGGCGACTTGGCGGCTGTAGGACAGGCCAGCTTCGGTCAGCTTCACGCCCCGGCGTGAGCGGCGGAACAGTTCGACATTGAGGAACTCCTCCAGCCCGCCTATCTGGCGACAAACGGCGCCCTGGGTCAGGGCCAGTTCCTGGGCCGCCTTGGTAAAGCTCTCGTGACGCGCGGCTGCTTCGAAGCAAACCAGGGCGCTGGTACTGGGGATCTTGCGGCGCATGTACGTCAACCTCACATGTAAGCGTGGCAATGTGGCGTTATGCTGATTTCGGAGTGAGAAAATATCACTAAACAGTGCGCAATCCTCGTTTGTCCCGACAGCCGATCAGGCCTAGGATCAATGCAGCGCAAAAATCCGCTCCCAATTCTGTTTCGAGGAATTCGCTCATGGCCGGTAAAGCAAGCTTCAACTGGATCGACCCGCTGCTGTTGGATCAGCAGCTCACTGAAGAAGAGCGCATGGTCCGTGACAGCGCCTATCAGTTCGCCCAGGACAAGTTGGCGCCGCGTGTGTTGGAAGCCTTCCGCCACGAGCAGACCGACCCTGCGATCTTCCGCGAGATGGGCGAAGTCGGCCTGCTGGGCGCGACCATCCCCGAGCAGTACGGCGGCAGCGGCCTGAACTATGTGTGCTACGGCCTGATTGCCCGCGAAGTCGAGCGAATCGACTCCGGCTACCGCTCGATGATGAGCGTGCAGTCGTCGCTGGTGATGGTGCCGATCAACGAATTCGGTACCGAGGCGCAAAAGCAGAAATACCTGCCCAAGCTGGCCAGCGGCGAGTGGATTGGCTGCTTCGGCCTGACCGAACCCAACCATGGTTCCGACCCGGGCTCGATGATCACCCGCGCGCGCAAGGTCGACGGTGGCTATCGCCTGACCGGCAGCAAGATGTGGATCACCAATAGCCCGATCGCTGACGTGTTCGTGGTCTGGGGCAAGGATGATGCAGGCGACATTCGCGGCTTTGTCCTGGAGAAAGGCTGGCAAGGCCTCAGCGCCCCGGCCATCCACGGCAAAGTCGGCCTGCGCGCTTCGATCACCGGTGAGATCGTCATGGACAACGTGTTCGTCCCGGAAGAGAACATCTTCCCGGATGTGCGCGGCCTGAAAGGCCCGTTCACCTGCCTTAACTCGGCCCGCTATGGTATCTCGTGGGGTGCGCTGGGCGCCGCCGAGGCCTGCTGGCACACCGCGCGCCAGTACACCCTGGACCGCCAGCAGTTCGGTCGCCCGCTCGCCGCCAACCAGTTGATCCAGAAAAAACTGGCCGACATGCAGACCGAAATCACCTTGGCCCTGCAAGGCTGCCTGCGTCTGGGGCAAATGAAGGATCAAGGCACCGCTGCGGTGGAAATCACTTCGATCATGAAGCGCAACTCCTGTGGCAAGGCCCTGGATATCGCCCGCATGGCGCGTGACATGCTGGGCGGCAACGGTATCTCCGACGAGTTCGGCGTGGCCCGTCACTTGGTCAACCTTGAGGTGGTCAATACCTATGAAGGTACCCACGATGTGCATGCGCTGATCCTGGGGCGTGCGCAGACCGGTATCCAGGCGTTCTATTAATAGAGGAGCCAGGCCATGGGTGCGCTTTCCCATCTGCGGGTGCTGGATCTATCCCGGGTGCTGGCCGGCCCATGGTCCGGACAGATCCTTGCCGACCTTGGGGCTGATGTGATCAAGGTCGAGCGCCCGGGCTCGGGTGACGATACCCGTGCCTGGGGGCCGCCCTTCCTCAAGGACTCGCGTGGCGAGAACACCAGTGAGGCGGCCTACTATCTGTCGGCCAACCGCAACAAGCGTTCGGTGACCATCGACTTTACTCAGCCCGAAGGCCAGCGCCTGGTGCGCGAGCTGGCGGCTAAGTCGGACATCGTCATCGAGAACTTCAAGGTCGGCGGGCTGGCGGCCTATGGTCTGGACTACCAGAGCCTGAAGGCAGTTAACCCGAAGCTTATCTATTGCTCGATCACAGGCTTCGGCCAGACCGGGCCGTATGCCAAGCGTGCCGGCTACGACTTCATGATCCAGGGGTTGGGCGGGCTGATGAGCCTGACCGGGCGTCCGGAAGGTGAGGAAGGTGCCGGGCCGATGAAGGTTGGTGTGGCCCTGACCGACATCCTTACGGGCCTGTATTCGACAGTGGCGATCCTGGCTGCCCTCGCCCACCGGGACCAGGCCGGGGTTGGCCAACATATCGATATGGCCTTGCTGGATGTACAGGTGGCCTGCCTGGCCAACCAGGCGATGAACTACCTCACCACGGGGAACTCTCCGCGGCGGTTGGGTAATGCGCATCCCAATATCGTGCCCTACCAGGACTTCCCGACGGCGGATGGCAATTTCATCCTCACCGTGGGTAACGATGGGCAGTTCCGCAAGTTTGCCGAGGTGGCTGGTCAGCCGCAGTGGGCGGATGATCCGAGGTTTGCTACCAACAAGCAGCGTGTGGCCAATCGGGCTGATTTGATTCCGCTGATTCGTCAGGCCACGGTGTTCAAGACTACGGCTGAATGGGTGAGTGAGCTGGAGAAGGCTGGTGTGCCCTGTGGGCCGATCAACGACCTGGCGCAGATGTTCCAGGATCCGCAGGTGTTGGCCCGGGGGCTGGCGGTGAACATCCCGCACCCGTTGGCGGGGAATGTGCCGCAG
>NZ_JACAFQ010000049.1 GCF_015354575.1 Pseudomonas sp. UFMG81 | reverse complement strand
GGCGAGGGGCTCTCGGGGGTGTTCACGCGCGGCTTTCCTTGTCGAAACGGTGGAGCGTCCATAGATGCGGCGGGATAGTAGCACGTTGATGGTACTTGGCGCGGGGTCGGCCGTTGTGCCATTGCGTGAGGGGCTGAGCAGGCCAGCGAGGGGCGTTGGTTGACCTTTTGGTCAACTGCGCAAGAAGTTGCGCAGTAGAATGTGGATAAGTGTGTGGATACCTCGTTGTAAGCCATGCAATCCGTGGTCTACAGCCAACTGCGCAACTTTTTGCCAGCACTGCGCAAGAAGTTGCGCAACTTTTGAAGGGTTGTCGCTTAAAAATCTATTCAAATGAGTGGTGCGTGTTTTTAAGCTATTGATTTATATAGATAAAAATACATTGGCACGGCGTTTGTATGAGTGAGCGTCCCCCGCCTGGCAATTTCCTGCCACCGGGCGACTTTTTCAACGCATGGAGAGCAACACTCATGGCAACTCCCGCCTACATGGCCGTCACCGGCGAAAAACAAGGTCTGATCACCGCTGGCGCATTCACCGCCGACTCGGTGGGCAACACCTACCAGGAAGGCCACGAAGACCAGGTGATGGTCCAGGGCTTCGAACACGAAGTGATCATCCCGCGTGACCCGCAGTCCGGCCAGCCGACCGGCCAGCGCGTGCACAAGCCAGTGAAGATCACCAAGGTATNCCGTCACCGGCGAAAAACAAGGTCTGATCACCGCTGGCGCATTCACCGCCGACTCGGTGGGCAACACCTACCAGGAAGGCCACGAAGACCAGGTGATGGTCCAGGGCTTCGAACACGAAGTGATCATCCCGCGTGACCCGCAGTCCGGCCAGCCGACCGGCCAGCGCGTGCACAAGCCAGTGAAGATCACCAAGGTATTCGACAAGGCTTCGCCGCTGCTGCTGGCCGCCCTGACCTCGGGCGAGCGCATGACCAAGGTCGAGATCAAGTGGTACCGCACCTCGGCCCAGGGCACCCAAGAGCACTACTACACCACCGTCCTGGAAGACGCGATCATCGTCGACATCAAGGACTACATGCACAACTGCCAGGACCCGGCCAACGCCCACTTCACCCACCTGGAAGACGTGTACTTCACCTACCGCAAGATCACCTGGACCCACGAAGTGTCCGGTACTTCCGGTTCCGACGACTGGCGCGCGCCGGTCGCAGGCTAAGCCTGGGGGCTGTGGGCGATCGACGGCAGTGTCGTGTCGCCCATGAGCCCGAGCGCCGCCCGCGCGGCGCATCGCCGGCAAGCCGGCTCCCACATCTGTTTCGGGCCAGTTACTCCTGAGCTATCTCCACTGTCCGCCTTGTTGGCATGACGCGGTATCGAGGCGGGCATTGCTGGCCTCTCGCAAGACTTGCGACATGCACCAAAGCGGGCACCGCCTCAGTCACAGGTGTACACCGCCCGAAACAAATGTGGGAGCTGGCTTGCCAGCGATGCGCCGCGCGGGCGGCGCTCGATCTCAAGCGCGCCACAAGGCCCCCGCCTAGCACTGGCTGCCACACACGCTCCACCACCGACTGCTCGTAAAAGAGGGACAAGGATGTTTGCCGCCGCCGACCAGACCCACTTCAGCCTGCACATCGACGGCCTGGAACACGATTTCCAGGTCCTGGCCTTCGATGGCACCGAAGCCATCAGCCAGCCCTACGCCATCGACCTGGAGCTGGTGAGCGAGCGCCCCTCGCTGGACCTGGAAAGCCTGCTGCACAAGCCCGCGTTCCTTCAGCTCGGCGACGACGGTCGCGGCCTGCATGGCCTGATCTACCGCGCCGCGCAAGGCGAGTCGGGCACGCGCCTGACCCGTTACCAGGTCACCCTGCGCCCACAGCTGGCGTACCTGGCCCACCGCATCAACCAGCGCATGTTCCAGCACCTGACCGTGCCGAAGATCATCGCCCAGGTACTGGAAGAGCACGGCATCCTCGCCAACGCCTACCAGTTCCAGCTCGGCGCCCTCTACCCGGAGCGCGAGTACTGCGTGCAGTACGACGAGTCCAACCTGCACTTCATCCAGCGCCTGTGCGAAGAAGAGGGTATCCACTACCACTTCCGCCACAGCGCCGCCGGCCACCAGCTGGTGTTCGGCGACGACCAGACCGTGTTCCCCAAGCTGGCCCCGGTGGCCTACCAGCAGGACGCTGGTCTGGTCGCCGACACGCCGATGATCAAGCGTTTCGGCCTGCGGGTGGAAACCCGCACCAGCAGCGTCACCCGCCGCGACTACGACTTCAAGAAGCCGCTGATCCAGCTCGAAGGCGAGTCGGTCAGCCACGCCGAGCCTGAGCTCGAAGACTACGACTACCCCGGGCGCTTCCTCGACCGCGCCCGCGGCAAGCACCTGGCCACCCGCGCCCTGGAGCGCCACCGCAGCGACTTCCGCCTGGCCGAAGGGCGCAGCGACCAGCCGCTGCTCGCCAGCGGCCACTTCCTGCCGCTGACCGCGCACCTCAACCCGGCCTGGAACGACCTGTGGCTGCTCACCGACGTGCACCACCAGGGCCGCCAGCCACAGGTGCTGGAAGAGGTGATTACCAGCGACGTCGACCCCCGCTTCGACGGCTTCCAGCAGGGCTACCGCAACGTCTTCAGCGCCACCCCGTGGGACGCCACCTACCGCCCGCCGCTGGAGCACCCCAAGCCGCGCATCCTCGGCACCCAGCGTGCGGTGGTCAGCGGCCCGGCCGGCGAAGAGATCTACTGCGACGAGTTCGGCCGGGTCAAGGTGCAGTTCTTCTGGGACCGCGAAGGCCAATCCGACGACAAGTCGAGCATCTGGATGCGCGTCGCCAGCGGCTGGGCCGGGCAGGGCATCGCCGGCTTGCAACTGCCGCGGGTGGGCATGGAAGTGCTGGTCAGCTTCCTCGAAGGTGACCCCGACCAGCCGTTGATCACCGGCTGCCTGTACCACGGCGTGAACATGCCGCACTACAAGCTGCCCGACCTCAAGACCCTGGCGACGATCAAGAGCAAGGAATACAAAGGCAGCCGCGGCAACGAACTGCGCATCGACGACACCACCAGCGAGATCAGCATCGCCCTGCGCAGCGACCACGGTGCCAGTGCGCTGAACCTCGGCTACCTGACGCACCCAAGACCAAGTGGTGGCGCCCCGCGCGGTGAAGGCTTCGAGCTGCGCACCGACCGCCACGGTGCCGTGCGCGCCGCCGGTGGCCTGCTGCTCACCACCGAGCCGCGCGCCAACGAAGCCAAGCACCACAAGGACCTGCCCGAAACCGCCGAACGCCTGGCCACCGCCAGCGACCAGCAGGACAGCCTGGCGGAACTGGCCAAGCAGATGCAGGCCCAGGAGCCCGGTGACCAGGACGCCGTGGCCAAGCGCCTACACGAGCAGCACCAGGGCATCCTCGGCAGCGGCCCGGTGAACCAGAGCGCCAACGAATTCCCCGAGTTCGCCCAGCCGCACCTGGTGCTGTCGAGCCCGGCCGGCATCGCCCTGACCACCCCCGGCCCCAACCACATCACCACCGGCGAGCACCTGGCGCTGAGCAGCACCGGCCACACCAGCCTGACCGCCGGCAAGCGCCTGCTGGCCAGCGCCAGCCAGGGCATGCGCCTGTTCGTGCAGAGCCTGGGCTGGAAGCTGGTGTCGGCCTCCGGCGACATCGACATCCGCGCGCTGAAGGACAACATCAACCTGCTGGCCAAGCTCGACATCACCGCCAACGCCGACCGCATCGTGCTCACCGCCAAGACCGAGCTGGTGCTGCAGGGCGGCGGCAGCGCCACCACCTACAACGCCGGCGGCATCACCCACGTCACCAGCGCCAACTACACCGCCCACGCCGCGCAGTTCGCCCACATCGGCGCCTCCAGCAAGGCCGGCACCTTCCCCGAGCCACCCAAGCCGGGCAAGGGTGACCTGGAGCTGCTGTACCAGTACGCCAACAGCAAGGGCGTGAAGACCGGCGACTACGACGTGACCGACGCCCTGGGCAAGTCGATCAAGGGCAGCCTCGACGGCAACGGTTTCAACATGGCCAGCGGCGCCGCCGCCGGCCCCCTGTGGGTCGACTTCGGCCTCGACCCGGCCGACACCTGGGCCGACGGCAGCCACTTCGGCGCTGGCGTCTGGCCGGCGAAAACCGACTTCAACGACATCGCCCCCGGCCAGCAGGCCGTGGTCGGCGAGGTGCTGAGCGCCGGCAAGGGCGCCGACGGCCTGCTGGGCAAGGGCCTGGCACTGGCGCAGCAAGGCATGGACAAGGGCAAGGGATTGGTACAGAACGCGATGGCACAAGGTAAAACGATGGCCCAGGGCCTGATGGGCCCTGGCGGCACGGGCATGCTGGAGCAGGGCAAGGCCCTGGCCGGCACCGGCATGCAACTGGCGAAAAGCGGCCAGGCCGCGCTGCAAAAGGTGCAACAGGTCAAGGCCGCGGTGGGCGGTGACACCGGCGCCATGGCCCAGCTGGCCAGCAACGTGGTGCCCGGCGCAGCGCCGGCGCTCAAGGCCGCCAACGCGGCCCGCCAGCTGCCCAGCCTGCCCACGCTCACCCCACCGCTCAACCCGGCCAAGCTGAACCATGAGGTGCTGGCATGACCGACGCCAAACAACGCGAAGCCCAAGTCGCCGTCGCCCCGCTCAACACCATCGACGCCAAGGACGTCGGCCGCGGCGCCGCGGCCTTCGACGCCTGGCTGCAATCGGTCAGCGGTGGCTACGTCACCCTGGAACGGATCAAGACCGTGGCCGGCGCCTTGCCGGTGGTGGGCAACATCATGGCCCTGGTCGACGCCCTGGGCGACGTGGTGACCCTGGTCAAGAGCAAGAACCGCCAGCTGCTCGACTGGGTGAGCCTGGGTATCAACCTCATCGGCGTGCTGCCGGCGCCACCGACCATGGCCGCCGCGCGCATGAGCCTGCGCCCGACCCTGTTCCTGGTGCGCCAGGAGCTGCGCAACAGCGCCAAGATGCTGCTGGGCGACTCGCTGATCACGGTGCTGATCGGCCACCTCAACGCCACCATCGCCGGCACCATCGACGACTTCGTCAAGCAGGCCCAGCCCAAGCTCGCCAGCATCCTCGCCGATGCCGGCGCATTCGGCACCAAGATGACCAACGAGATCGCCACCGGCCTGGAGAAAGTCACCCTGGGCCAGCTGGACGCCAAGGGCGACCTGTCGAAGGCGAGCAAGCAGGCCTCGGCTGCCGCCGACAAGCTGCTCAATGACCCGAAGGCGGCGTTCAGCAACTTGTTCGGTGCCGTGCACAGCGCCTACAAGGCCGCCGGCAAGGGCCTGGCCAACAGCGCGACGAGCAAGCTGCTGCCGGACCAGATCAAGACCAAGGTGCTGGCCAACACCGGCCAACTGCGCGCCCTGGGCCCGGAGATGGCCCGGCAGTTGAACAAGCTGGCCGACCCGGGCACGCAGATGACCATCGGCTGGATGCTCAACGTGCTGGGCGGGGCGGTGAAGGGCTTCCGCAAACGCAACAAGAACGGCCAACCGGGGGTGAGCAAGCCGGGCACCACCACGCAGGTGGAGCGGGAGAAGGGCAAGGGCGAGTTGGCAGTCAGTGGGTCGCAGGCGAAAGCGGAAGGCACGCCCAGCCCCAAACGCCCCCCTTGCCCACCCGAGCCCAAAGCGCGTACAGGCCATAGCATCAGCTTCTCGCTGGGTTCCGAGTTCATCCTGCATACCGATTTCAGTTTGCCTGGGCCGTTCCCCATCGAATGGCAGCGGACCTATCACTCGCGTTTGGCCGAATATGATCAGGGCAGCCTCGGCGCGCGCTGGATCACCGAGTTCACCACCCGTATCGACGTGGTGGGCAAGGGCCTGGTGTTCCATGACCACGATGGTCGCAGCCATGCCTTCGAGCTGCCCAAGGTCGAGAAGTCGCTGTACAACGCCATCGAGGACCTGCTGCTGGTCCGCAGCCGTGAAAACGAACTGGTGATCTGCCGAGGCTTCGAGCGCAAGGAATATTACCTGCGCGTCGGTGATCGTTATTACCTGCAGAAGATCACCCTCAGCAACGGTGCCGGTTGCATGCTGCACTATGAGCATCGCCACGAGGGGCGTCCGGTGCTGTCGGACATCATCACCTTCCAGGGCGATGTGAAGGATGTGCTGCGCCACCTCGGCACGCTGATCGACGAACACGGCCATATCACCGGCCTGTGGGAAATGCGCGACGGCCAGCCGCTGAGGCAACTGTGTGCCTACCACTACGATGACCAGGGCGATCTGATAGCCGCCCAGGACGAGAACGGCGCGGCCTGGCACTACCAGTACCAGAATCACCTGGTGACCCGGTACACCGACCGCACCGGTCGCGGCATGAACCTGCAATGGGATGGCAGTGCCTTCGACGCCAAGGCCATTCGCGAATGGGCCGACGATGGCAGCTTTGACACGACGCTGGAGTGGGATGAGAACATCCGTCTTACCTACGTCACTGACGCCCATGGCCAGGAGACTTGGTACTACTACGACATCCTCGGCTACCTGTACCGCATTCGTTATCCGGACGAGCGTTCGGAATGGCTGTTCCGCGATGAGCGCAAGAAGCTGCTACGCCACGTTCATCCGGATGGCAGCGAAGACCGCTATGACTACGACGAGCAAGGCAGTGTCATTCGCCATATCCGTGCCGACCACAGCCAGACGCATTTCGCCTATGACGACCGTCGCCACCTGATCAAGATCCGCGATGCCGAGGGCGGTTTGTGGCTGCGTGACTACGACAAGCAGGGCAACCTGGTCGAAACCACCGACCCGCTTGGCCACAAGACCGAGTTCGCCTATACGCCCTCCGGGCTGGTCAAGGCGATCAAGGACGCCAACGGCAACGAGAAGAAGCTGGTGTACAACGGGGCGGATCAGTTGGTCGAGTACACCGACTGCTCGGGCAAGACCAGCCAATGGGAGTACGACGCTTTCGGCCAGTTGGTGCTGTTCACTGATGCCGCGGGCAACAAGACGGTCTACGAATACAAGGCCGGCCAACTGGCCAAAGTCATTCACCCGGACAACACCGAAGAACGCTTCGAGCGCGATGCCGAAGGCCGGTTGCTGGCGCACGCCGATGCACTGGACCGCTGCACCACCTGGACCTACAACGCCGTGGGCAAACTGGCCAGGCGTGTGGATGCCAATGAACACACGATCCGCTACCGCTGGGACAAACTCGGCCGCCTGATCGGGCTGGAGAACGAGAACGAGAGCAAGGCAACCTTCCTCTTCGACCCAATGGGGCGCTTGCTGGAAGAAAAGGGCTTTGACGGCCTGGTGACGCGGTATGAGTACGACGCCGAGAGCGGGCGACTGGATAGCACCTATGTCGGCCAGCGCCGGACTCAAATTTCCTTCGATGCCGTGGGGCGAATCGTTTCCCGAGTTGCCAGCCAGGGCGATCAACGCGAAGAAGAGACCTTTGCCTACGATGGAAACGGCAAGCTGATCCAGGCGATCAACGCTGCCAGCAAGCTGCAATGGTTCCACGACGAAGCCGGCAACCTGACCCGCGAACATCAGTATTACCTGGGCACCGAGGTGCCGATGGTTGCTGTGTGGCAGCACGAATACGACGCCCTCAACCTGCGTACGGCGACGATCCGTCCGGACGGCCATAGGGTCAGCGTGTTGACTTACGGCAGCGGTCACGTGCTCGGCATGACCCTCGACCAGCATGAACTGTTGGCCTACGAGCGTGATGACCTGCACCGCGAAGTGGTTCGGCATCAGGGCAACAAGCTGATACAGACCCAGGCATGGGACCCAATGGGACGTCTGCAGGAACAACTGCTGGGCAGCCATGACGGCCAGTCCACGATGCTCAAGCGCCAGTATCAATACGATGCAGTCGGCCAGCTGACCGACATCCACGACACTCGCCGTGGCCACTTGGTCTATCAGTACGATCCCGTTGGTCGCCTGTTGCAAGCCACCAGCCGCCTTGGTGTCGAGACCTTCGCCTTCGACCCTGCCGGCAACCTGCTGGACGACAAGACCCAGGAGCTCAACCGTCCGCTGGAAAGCGATCCGCGCCGTAACAAGTTGATGGACAACCTGCTGCGTGAATACGCCGGGACCCATTACCAGTACGACGAACGTGGCAATCTGGTTCATCGCCTGCACAACGGTGAACATGCCCGCCTGAGCTGGGACCTGTTCGACCGCCTGAGCCGTTTCGATGACAACCAACTGAGCGTGGTGTATAGCTACGACGCCTTGGGCCGCCGTTTGCACAAGCACTCCACCGCGCACCATCAGGATGATCCGCGGGCCGGCAGTGGCTGGAACCAGATGCAGCGCGCCAAGCGCCAGCGTGAATTGGGCTGTGGCTACACCTTGTATGGCTGGGATGGCGACAACCTCGCTTGGGAAAGCTCGCCGCCACAGGACGAAGGCGAGACCGGGCGTACGGTGCATTACCTGTATGAGCCGGGCAGCTTTGTGCCAGTTGCACAGGCACTGCGCAACAGCCCGATCCGTTTGCTGCGCCAACCTGATTGGAGCGATCGCGAGTACGACTTCGATCAGGATCCGCTGTGGCAACAAGAGATCAAACCGCAACCGATCGATGCGATCCTCTGGTACCAGTGCGATCAGCTCGGCACGCCGATGGAGCTGACTGACCACACTGGCGAGGTGGCGTGGACGGCGCAGTACAAGGCCTGGGGTGAGGTCAAGGAAACCCGCTCAGAGTGGGCCAAGCAGATTGGCCTGAGCAACCCGATCCGGTTCCAGGGGCAGTACCACGACCATGAGACGGGGCTGCATTACAATCGTTACCGGTACTATGATCCGAAGATTGGCCGGTTTGTAAGCCAGGATCCAATCAGCTATGCAGGTGGCATCAATCTCTATAGCTATGTGGATAACCCAACGGAATGGATTGACCCGTTGGGACTGGCTAGAAAAAGCGCACCAGGAAGTAGACCTGGCAAAGACTTTACAAAAGCTGGGAAGAATGATGTAAAGCAAGAAAATATTGATCGTCACGGCAGCTTGACTTGTGAGCAATGCAATGTTCAGGCAGTCAATGCAATGAGGCACGAGCGCGGTGTGCGACCTCCTGATAATGAGGCACATGTTGATCATGTGATTCCAAAATCGAAAGGAGGTTCTGGAACGCCAGAGAATGGCCAAGTTCTGTGTAGGGTCTGTAACATAGATAAAAGCGACTCTTGCGATTTATAGGTGATTCCAGTGGAAAAAGTTTTTATCGAGTTGGAAGTTGTTGACGACTACCCTCCTGTAGGGGTGGAGAGCGTCTGGGCGGAAAAGGTCGCGGAGAACATATATAAGATAAAGAACATACCCTTTTATTCGAAGGAGGTATGCATAGAGGATGAAGTCAGTACTTCAAAAGGGAGTGACGGTGAGGCGATTTTTTCTGGTGTTATAAGTGATGAAGGGAATAGCACGCTCAGGATAATATTTTTTGGTGATGATGAAGAGTCGTCGCAGCTGGTTTTGGCAGAGATTTCAACTATGGGGTGCTCTTGGGAGGGGATGAGTAAGAAGTTTTTCTCAGTAAATGTGCCTAGCAATATTGATTTTGATGATGTTGCTGATTATTTGGAGAGGAAAAGCGAAGCGGGTGTGTTGGACTATGAATACGGTATGGTAAGGCAGTAAGTATGGAAGGTTTGGTGGTGGGGCGTGGTTTGTTTAAAGTCGAATTTTTCTTTAATAGACCGGAGCAGCGCCCCGCGAGTTTTAAGGCTTGACGGGATCTGACCGCTAGCGGAGAGGCAGAAACGGTGCAGCCTCTTCGCCCGTGCGTTGCATTTCTGGCTAGAGAGGTAAAATACCCGAAAAAATACAAGATTAGATAGCCCTTCTTAAAAGTGGCCAAGCTATTGCGGAATACATATGCGGCAGTGAAGGGGGACTCAGTCCATGAGTATGCAGCATTGGCTCAGGCGGCTAGGACTAATGCAGTAGGTCTGCAGGGTTTTATTTTGTCTCCAATCAGGTAAGAATTTGCAGCCAACAAAAGCGCGGCGAGCAAGGTCGGCACCTTCCCCGAGCAGCGTGCCAAGCGCCAGCGTGAACTGCGTTGTGGCTAGACCTTGTACGGCTGGGATAGCGAAAACCTCGCCTGGGAAAGTTCGCCGCCACAGGACGAAGGTGAGACCGGGCGCACGGTGCATTACCTGTATGAACCGGGCAGTTTCGTGCCAGTTACCCAGGCGCTGCGCAACAGCCTGATCCGTTTGTTGCGCCAACCTGATTGGAGCGATCGCGAGTACGACTTCGATCAGGCGAAACTTGATTTTGAGGTTGATATGACAGAGTTAAGCGACGCGCTTAAGGCGCTAAAGATTGTTCATGGTAAGTTTGGCTTGCCTGGCACCTTTACTGCTAGTGGTAGGGCTGTAAATTATTGGCCGGTTGGTATTCCTGCATCAGCTGAACTGACAGAGTTTTACAATGAGTGTGAGCCTCAGAATGTGAGGTTTGAGACAGGGCTTACGCCACTGAAATTGGTTGGGTTGGATCAGTTGAAGGGCGCGCAAGTTGGATATCGTTGGTCCAACACACCATCAGGGCAGATCCTTAATCCCGGCTGGCCTCAAGAATACGTGGTGGTAATGGATGATAGTGGAGGCGGGAAACCTATAGTTGCTGTAACCGATAAGGCTGGAGCGCCAGTCTATGCTGGCTATGACACTTTGTCTCCGTTCAAGGTCGCCGATTCAATTGCGGATTTTTTGCTTGCTTTAGCAAAGCTCATCGAAATTGTATATGGTGAGTATAATGTCTTCGATGTGTTTGATGACGATGGTGTGGTAGATGGCTTCATGGAAAGACTAGAGGAAGATATTCTTCCGGTTGTAGGGTCGGATAATTTCAATAGGTTTGTTGACTATTTTTACGGATGACACGGTCTGTCAATTTGGTGTGCGAGGCGGGTAGCACTAATGGCTTAGTGGCAAAGAGCTTGTGCCGAGAAGGGTCTATCATCAGGTCCACCAACTGATGCAAACCCAGACCTGAGATCCAGCAGGGCGCTTACAAGGGCAACTGCTGGGTAGCCACGATGGCAAGTCCACCTTGCTCAAGTGCCAGTATCAATACGATGCAGTCGGCCTGCTGAGTGATACCCAGGACACCCGTCTTGGCCACCTAGCCTATCGGTACGACCCGGTCGGCAACCTGCTGGACGACAAGACCCAGGAGCTCAACCGTCCGCTGGAGAGCAATCCGCGCCGTAACAAGCTGATGGACAACCTGCTGCGTGAATACGCCGGGACCCATTACCAGTACCACGAACGCGGCAACCTGGTTCATCGCCTGCACAACGGCGAACACTCCCGCCTGAGCTGGGACCTGTTCGACCGCCTGAGCCGTTTCGATGACAGCAAGCTCAGCGTGGTTTACAGCTACGACGCCCTGGGGCGGCGCCTGCACAAGCACTCCACCGCGCATCATCAGGATGATCCGCGCGCCGGCAGTGGCTGGAACCAGATGCAACGTGCCAAGCGCCAGCGTGAACTGGGCTGAGGCTACACCCTGTATGGCTGGGATGGCGATGCCCTCGCTTGGGAAAGCTCGCCGCCGCAGGACGAAGGTGAGACTGGGCTACCTGTACGAGCCAAGCAAACTTCGCTTGCCGCAGTACAGCCGCATTGCCAGTTTGTTCGAGCGAGCAGGGCGGGCAAGCGTCCGGGTTCTCCAAAGGTATGAAGAAAAAACTAGGGATTCCATGATGCACGACCAAAATGAAGCCCCGCCAAGCCGTGATCAGGCTGACGTATGCAAACGCTACGGGGTATCGCCGAAGGCACCGGAAGATCGGGTGGCGATCGCCTTGGGCACGCTCAAGGACAACCCCATCTATGGTGTGCGTATCGAGCGCCCGGAAGATGGCACGGTAAGTTGGTTCTTTTATTGCGGTGAGTACTCGGAGGAGGACGACTTCTACCAGGTCATCCACACGCGGCACTTGCAAGAAGAACTGCCCGAGGTGGTGAACTATCTGTACCTGCCTGAGGGAAGCAAGTTCATCATCGACCGGGAAGGCTACGAAGACGTCTGGTTCGAGGATTGAGGCCGCAGGGCAGAGCCCCCGCTAGCTGATGTGCTACCTGTCGTGGGCCGTTAATAGCGGCCCACGATCGGTTTCTGCCTTTTATGCACGAGCTCAACGTTGGGTGTTCAACCATTGGTTGGCGTTGGATATCCGCCTGCTCCAGCGAAGGGGTATGGCAGAACCACTGGACGACGGCATGGCCCGTTGGCTGAACGTGAATGGCTGGACTACGAGTGCGGACTGATCCGGCAATGAACAGCTGGCGGTGATGAAGAGGGAACGAGGGGTTGGATCAGGCAATCTTCGAGCAATGGAAAATGCAACTTGAGTTGCTCGACCGCTACGAAAACCAGGCGAGCTGCCAGGTGTTTCTCGCGATGGTGGAGGCGGTCACGTTCTGCATGAGCGATGACGTTATCGATGTGCTGCTGGGGACCTGGTTTCGAAGCGCTGATGGTGGCTTCCAGCGAGCGCGAATGGCCGCTGATTCTGTTGGGGCGGCTGTTCAACAGCGATGACGATAGTGGCGCGGCTGCACTGCTGGAACATGTGGCAAAAGGTGATGTACTGCATGCCTTCCTGCGTAGCGATGGCTTTCTCGATGAATATCCACAAACCGAGGTGCTTCTGCTCACATATGGCTTGTGAGGGACATTGTTTGATGGATGACAGGTTTACAAGGATGCAGACGCTGAGGCTGCACAACTCCGGAGAGTTGAATTGACGGATACGCAAATGCCTCGTCTGGAAAAGCTGTTGTCGATCGCAGGTGAGCCCCTGGCCCTGCCCGACACGCTCGATGCACGTAGTCGCGAGCTGGCAGGCACGCGGGCCGATGAGCTCGAAAGCCTGCTCTTGCGGCGCAATGGTTTCTACGCGTTTGAAAGCGCGTTGCATGTGTTCGCCACAGGAGCGGCCGCGCCGGGCAGCGAACCCAGCCTGCAGCAGTGGAATGACCCGCCATTGTGGCGCTTTGAATTCCCTGAGCTGGAAGAAGTGCCAGTGCTGTTCTTCGCCGAAGACGTGTTCGGCGTGCAGTTCTGCCTTCGCCAGGGCCAAGTGCACACCTTCGAGCCGGAAACCGGAAAGTTCGACTACCTGGCCGATGACCTGGAGGGCTGGGCTGCGGCTATCCTGGCCGATTACAAATTCCTGACTGGATGGCCCCTGGCCAATGCCTGGCAAGCGCTGCATGGCCCATTGCCAAAGGGCCAGCGGCTGCTGCCGCTTACGGGGTTTGCCTTCGGCGGTGCATTCACCCTGGAGAACCTGCGCGCGGGCAATGCCATCGAGGGTATGCGCTACCGAGGCCAAATCGCGCGGCAAATGGCGAGAGTGGCCGATGGCACCGTGGTGAAACTTACGGTGTTGCCCGAGTAAACATTCAGGATTACCAGTGGATCGGTGGCCGATGGTCTTCTATCCACTGCGCTATGTTAGGCTTTCGCCGCTGGCATCGACGCCTCCTTTCTGACACGGAGTTCCCCCCATGAAAGACATCATCCGCCTCGGCGATTCCACCACCCACGGTGGCAAGGTGCTCGGCTCATTCGGCAACACCAACGTCAACGGCAAACCCATCGCCGGCGTCGGGCACATGGTCAGTTGCCCGCTGTGCAAGGGCGTGTTCCCGATTGTCGAGGGCAGCGCCACCTATAACGTCGACGGCACCCCGGTCGCCCTCGACGGCCACAAGACCGCCTGCGGCGCCGCGCTAATCGCCAGTGGCCCGAAGAGTGGTGTGGCCAGCTGAATGGCTGGTGCCTTTACCGGACAATCGCCGGCAAGCCGGCTCCCACAAAAGCAGGGCAGGCCTGGTCCTTGTGGGAGCTGGCTTGCCAGCGATAGGGCCGGCCCCGGCAACGCAAAACTGTTGCTCACCTCAATGCCCTCAGCCTCGCCGGTTCCATGACCTGCGTCATCGCACTTCCCTGATTCTTGACTAGGCTTAACCGTTGGCGGCCTGCGTTTGCCGCCACCGTGATGTCCCTGAGGCGCCGGCCATGTCCCGTGCGCCCGAGAACCTGATCAGGAGTGCACGATGGACCTCAACCGTCGGCAATTCTTCAAGGTCGCCGCCGTCGGCCTTGGAGGCTCGAGCCTTGCGGCGTTGGGCATGGCCCCAACCCCCGCGTTCGCCGAGCAGGTGCGCCACTTCAAGCTGGCGCACACCAAAGAAACCCGCAACACCTGCCCCTACTGCTCGGTCGGCTGCGGCCTGATCCTGTACAGCCAGGGTGACGCGGGCAAGAACGTCAAACAAAGCATCATCCACATCGAGGGCGACGCGGACCACCCGGTCAACCGCGGCACCCTGTGCCCCAAAGGCGCGGGCCTGCTGGACTTTATCCACAGCCCGAGCCGCCTCAAGTACCCCGAGATCCGCAAGCCGGGCAGCAAGGAATGGACGCGCATCGAGTGGGACGAAGCCCTCGACCGCATCGCCGACCTGATGAAACAGGACCGCGACGCCAACTTCATCGAGAAGAACGCCCAGGGCCAGACGGTCAACCGTTGGCTCACCACGGGCTTCCTTGCCGCGTCCGCCGCTTCCAGCGAAGCGGGCTACCTGACGCACAAGGTGATCCGTGCCACCGGCATGCTGGGGTTCGATAACCAGGCGCGTGTCTGACACGGCCCAACGGTGGCAAGTCTTGCCCCGACGTACGGCCGTGGCGCGATGACCAATCACTGGTCTGACATCGCCAACGCAAACCTGGTCCTGGTGATGGGCGGCAACGCCGCTGAAGCGCACCCGTGCGGCTTCAAGTGGGTGACCGAGGCCAAGGCGCACAACAAGGCGCGGCTGATCGTGGTCGACCCGCGGTTCACCCGTACCGCATCAGTTGCCGATTACTACGCGCCCATTCGCACCGGCAGCGACATCGCCTTCATGGGCGGGCTGATCAACTACCTGCTGAGCAACGACAAGATCCAGCACGAGTACGTGCGCAACTACACCGACGTGTCGTTCATCGTCAAAGAAAGCTATGGCTTCGAGGACGGGCTGTTCAGCGGCTACGACGCGGCCAAGCGCGTGTACGCCGACAAGTCCGGCTGGGGGTACGAGCTGGGCGAAGACGGCTTTGCCAAGGTCGACCCGACCCTGCAGCACCCGCGTTGCGTCTATCAGCTGATGAAGCAGCACTACAGCCGCTACACGCCGGAGCTGGCGAGCATGACCTGCGGCATGCCCCAGGACCAGATGATGAAAGTCTGGGAAGAGATCGCCACCTGCTCGGTGCCGGGCAAGACCATGACGATCCTCTACGCCCTGGGCTGGACCCAGCACTCCATCGGCGCGCAGATCATCCGCAGTGCGGCCATGGTGCAGTTACTGCTGGGCAACGTGGGCATGCCGGGTGGTGGGGTCAACGCGCTGCGCGGGCACTCCAACATCCAGGGCCTGACCGACCTGGGCCTGCTGTCCAACTCGCTGCCGGGCTACCTCACCTTGGCCGGTGATGCCGAGCAGGACTACGCCAGCTACATCGACAAGCGCGCCTCCAAGCCGCTGCGCCCCGGGCAGCTGTCGTACTGGCAGAACTACGGCAAGTTCCACGTCAGCCTGATGAAGGCCTGGTACGGCGCCAATGCCACCGCCGAGAACAACTGGGGCTATGACTGGTTGCCCAAGCTCGACGTGCCGGCCTACGACGTGCTGCGCATGTTCGAGATGATGGGCCAGGGCAAGGTCAACGGCTACATGTGCCAAGGCTTCAACCCGATCGCCGCGCTGCCGGACAAGAACCGCGTCACCGCGGCGCTGGCCAAGCTCAAGTGGCTGGTGATCATGGACCCGCTGGCCACCGAAACCTCCGAGTTCTGGCGCAACGCCGGCCCGTTCAACGACGTCGACACGGCCAACATCCAGACCGAAGTGATCCGCCTGCCCACCACCTGCTTCGCCGAAGAGGACGGCTCGCTGGTCAACAGCAGCCGCTGGCTGCAGTGGCACTGGAAGGGCGCCGACGGCCCGGGCGAGACCCGCACCGATGTGCACATCATGAGCGAGCTGTTCCTGCGCCTGCGCAAGCGTTACCAGGCCGAGGGCGGCGCCTACCCCGACGCGATACTCAACATCAGCTGGCCGTACAAGGTCCCTGAAGAGCCCTCGCCCGAGGAGCTGGCCAAGGAGATGAACGGCTGGGCCGTGAGCGACCTCGCCGACGCCACCGGCGCCACCCTCAAGGCCGGGCAACAGCTGGCCGGCTTCGCCCAGCTGAAGGACGACGGCAGCACCGCCTCCGGTTGCTGGATCTTCGCCGGCAGCTGGACCGAGCAGGGCAACCAGATGGCCCGCCGCGACAACAGCGACCCCTACGGCATGCACCAGGTGCAGAACTGGGCCTGGGCCTGGCCGGCCAACCGCCGCATCCTCTACAACCGTGCCTCCAGCGACCCGCAAGGCAAGCCGTGGGACCCGGAGAAAAAACGCCTGGTGTGGTGGAACGGCAAGGCCTGGACCGGCACCGACGTGCCGGACTTCAAGGTCGATTCGCCACCGGAAGCGGGGATGAACCCGTTCATCATGAACCCCGAGGGCGTGGCGCGGTTCTTCGCCATCGACAAGATGGCCGAGGGCCCGTTCCCCGAGCACTACGAGCCGTTCGAGACGCCGATCGGGATCAACCCGCTGCACCCGCAGAACAAGAAGGCCACCAGCAACCCGGCCGGGCGGATCTTCGATTCGGTGTGGGACACCCTCGGCACCCATGACGAGTTCCCGTATGCGGCGACCACCTACCGGCTGACCGAGCACTTCCACTTCTGGAGCAAGCATTGCCGGCTCAACGCCATCGCCCAGCCTGAGCAGTTCGTCGAGATCGGCGAGGTGCTGGCCAACGAAAAAGGCATCAAGGCCGGCGACCGGGTACGGGTGTCGAGCAAGCGCGGGCATATCGACGCGGTGGCGGTGGTGACCAAGCGGATCCGTCCGTTGCAGGTCAACAACCAGACCGTGCACCAGATCGGCATCCCCTTGCACTGGGGCTTCACCGGCAGCACGCGGCACGGCTACCTGACCAACACCCTGGTGCCGTTCCTCGGTGACGGCAACACGCAGACGCCGGAGTCCAAGTCGTTCCTCGTCAAAGTGGAGAAACTCTGATGGCCAGCCAAGACATCATTGCCCGCTCGGCCACCACCACCGTGCCGCCCTCGGTGCGCCAGCAGGAGGAAGTCGCCAAGCTGATCGACACCACCAAGTGCATCGGCTGCAAGGCCTGCCAGGTGGCGTGCTCGGAGTGGAACGAACTGCGTGACGAGGTGGGCCACAACCACGGCACCTACGACAACCCCCAGGACCTTTCCGCCGAAACCTGGACCCTGATGCGCTTCACCGAGCACGAGCGCGACGACGGCAACCTGGAGTGGCTGATCCGCAAGGATGGCTGCATGCACTGCGCCGACCCAGGTTGCTTGAAGGCCTGCCCGAGCCCGGGGGCGATCATCAAGCACGCCAACGGCATCGTCGACTTCAACCAGGACCACTGCATCGGCTGCGGCTACTGCATCACCGGCTGCCCGTTCAACATCCCGCGCATCTCGCAGAAGGACCACAAGGCGTACAAGTGCACCCTGTGTTCCGACCGCGTCAGCGTGGGCCTGGAGCCGGCCTGCGTGAAGACCTGCCCCACCGGGGCGATCGTTTTCGGCAGCAAGGACGAGATGAAGGTGCATGCCGACGAGCGCATCGTCGACCTCAAGTCGCGTGGCTACGAGAACGCCGGGCTGTACGACCCGGATGGGGTCGGTGGCACCCACGTGATGTACGTGCTGCACCACGCCGACACCCCCAGGCTGTACGCCGGCCTGCCGGACCAGCCGGTGATCAGCCCTCTGGTGGGGCTGTGGAAGGGCTTCACCAAGCCGCTGGCGCTGCTGGCCATGGGCGCGGCGGTGCTGGCTGGGTTCTTCCACTACGTGCGCGTGGGGCCGCAGCGGGTCGAGGAGGATGAGTACCCCACGCCGCCCGACCACAGCGTCCACCCGGTGGACCCCGCGGTGCATGTCTATGATCCGAACCGCCCTGGCGGGCAGGGGGAGCAGCGGCCATGAACGACAACAAACCGATCCTGCGCTACAACGCCAACGAGCGCAGCAACCACTGGGTGGTGGCGATCCTGTTCGTGCTGGCCGGGTTGTCGGGGCTGGCGCTGTTCCACCCGGCGCTGTTCTGGCTCAGCCACCTGTTCGGCGGCGGGCCGTGGACGCGCATCCTCCACCCGTTCCTCGGCGTGGCCATGTTCGTGTTCTTCCTCGGCCTGGTGCTGCGTTTCTGGCGCGCCAATTTCATCACCGCCAACGACCGCCTGTGGCTGCGCCGCGTCGATCGGGTGATGCTGAACAAGGAAGAGGGCGTACCGCCGGTGGGCAAGTACAACGCCGGGCAGAAGCTGCTGTTCTGGACCTTGCTGGCGTGCATGCTGGTGCTGCTGGTCAGCGGCGTGGTGATCTGGCGCGCCTGGTTCAGCCAGTACTTCGATATCGGCGCCATTCGCCTGGCCACGCTGCTGCATGCCCTGGCGGCGTTCGTGCTGATCCTCAGCATCATCGTGCACATCTACGCCGGGATCTGGATCAAGGGTTCGATCGGCGCCATGCTGCATGGCTGGGTCAGCCGCGCCTGGGCGCGCAAGCACCATGAACTGTGGTACCGCGAAGTGACCGGCGACAAGACGCCGGGCAACCACGGACGTAAAGAAGGATGACCGTTTGAGCACGATTCTCGAACCCGGGCAGATCGAAGCGTCGGCGGTGATGCCGCCGTTTCTGCACCTGCCCCCCGCCAACCTGTTCGAACTGCGCGCCGCGCGCCTGGAGCACCTGGCCGAGGGGCATGCCCTTGGCGAGTACCTGCGGTTGATCGCACGGCTGTGCCGGGTGCAGCAGTGGCTTGTGGATAACCCGCCCGGCGGCCTGCCGGTGGCCGAAGAGCGCCAACGCCTGTGCATAAGTCATGGCCTGCCGCCGCTGGCGGCGGACAGCCTGGTGCGTGAAGGGCCGTGGCTGACATGGCTGCATGCCTTGCTTGAACACTTCCAGGCCGAGTCCGAAGGGCCGCTGGCCGAGGCGCTGCTGACCTTGCGCGGGAGTGACGATGTACAGCGCAAGGGCTGGGGTATCGCCCTGCTGGGCGGGCAGTACGACGCCGTGCCCGCAGCCCTGGTGCCCTTCGTGGGGGCCGCGTTGCAGGCCGCCTGGTCGAGCTGGCTGCTGGCGCTGCCCGCACCCGAACTCAAACCCGGTGACAGCCTGGCCCAGTGCCCGGCCTGCGGCTCGCCGGCCATGGCCGGGGTGGTGCGCAACCGCGGCAAGCACAATGGCCTGCGCTACCTGGCCTGTTCGCTGTGTGCCTGTGAATGGCATGTGGTGCGGGTGAAGTGTGTGTACTGCGAATCGAGCAAGGACTTGCGCTACACCAACCTGGACGATGATCGCCATGCGCCGGGCAAGGCACCGCTGCGTGCCGAGTGTTGCCCGGGGTGCCAGAGCTACCTGAAGCAGAGCTATCTGGAGAACGACGCCGCCGCCGAGCCGCTGGCCGATGACCTGGCCAGCCTGGCACTGGATATTCGCCTGGACGAGGAGGGGTTCCAGCGGCTGGCGCCGAACCTGCTGCTGGCGCCTGGGTAGTGGGGGGTGTCTACACTGTAATACCGAGTCGCCTGCTTCGCGGGGCAAGCCCGCTCCTACAGGCACAGCGCCATCCTTGAGGGTAGCGCCGTACCTGTAGGAGCGGGCTTGCCCCGCGAAGAGGCCAGTACAGACAACGGATCAGTCCAAGGTAGTACTCCGCATGCCCTCCAGCCCCGCCAGCGCCACCCCACGCCTGCCCGCCATCGACACCCTGCTGCGCCACCCGGCCTGCCTCCCGCTGCTCGACCGCCACGGCCGCGATGCCGTGCTGGCCACCCTGCGCCAACTGCTCGACGACCTGCGCGACCCCGCCCGGCTCGGCCAACTAACTGCCATAGAGCTGGCCGCCGAAGCGCTGCTCGGCCGCACCGGCGAACGCCTGGCCCTCCAGCAACGCAGCCAGGTGCGCCGGGTGTTCAACCTCACCGGCACGGTGCTGCACACCAACCTCGGCCGGGCACTGCTCCCCGAGGAAGCCGTCGAGGCCATGCAGACCGCCGCGCGCTACCCGCTCAACCTGGAATTCGACCTGGCCACCGGCAAGCGCGGCGACCGCGACGACCTGATCGAGGGCTTGATCCGCGAGCTGACCGGCGCCGAGGCCGTCACCGTGGTCAACAACAATGCCGCCGCCGTGCTGCTGGCGCTCAACAGCCTGGGCGCGCGCAAGGAGGGCATCATCTCCCGTGGCGAGCTGATCGAAATCGGCGGCGCCTTCCGCATCCCCGACATCATGGCCCGCGCCGGCGTGAAGCTGCACGAGATCGGCACCACCAACCGCACCCATGCCCGCGACTACGAAGGCGCGATCAACCCGCGCACTGGCCTGCTGATGCGCGTGCATTGCAGCAACTACAGCATTCAGGGCTTCACCACCCAGGTGCCCACCGCAGAGCTGGCGCGGATTGCCCATGAACACCAACTGCCACTGCTCGAAGACCTGGGCAGCGGCAGCCTGCTCGACCTCACTCGCTGGGGCCTGCCGGCCGAACCGACCGTACGCCAGGCCCTCGCCGATGGCGCCGATATCGTCACCTTCAGTGGCGACAAACTGCTCGGCGGCCCGCAGGCCGGGATCATCGTCGGGCGCAAAGACCTGATCGCGAAGATCAAGAAGAACCCGCTCAAGCGCGCCCTGCGCGTGGACAAGATCACCCTCGCCGCGCTGGAAGCGGTGCTGCAGCTGTACCGCAACCCCGACCGCCTGGCCGAGCGTTTGCCCAGCCTGCGCCTGCTGACCCGCAGCCAGGCTGAAATCCAGGCCCAGGCGGAACGCCTGGCCCCCGAGCTCCGGGCCCACCTTGGTGAACAATGGTCCGTCACCGTCGAGCCGACCCTGGGCATGATCGGTAGCGGCAGCCAGCCGGTGGCGCGCCTGCCCAGTTCCGCCCTGTGCCTGCGCCCGCAGGTGTCAAAGAAGCTGCGTGGCCGCAGCCTGCACGTGCTGGAGCGGGCCCTGCGCGACCTGCCGGTGCCGGTACTCGGGCGCATCGACGACGATGCCCTGTGGCTCGACCTGCGCCAGCTGGACGACGAGGCCCAGTGGCTGGCGCAGCTGCCGGCGCTGCAATTGGGGCCGGTGCAGTGATCGTTGGCACCGCCGGGCATATCGACCATGGCAAGACCGCACTGCTGCAAGCCCTGACCGGCCAGGCCGGCGACACCCGCCAGGAAGAGCGTGCCCGTGGCATGACCATCGACCTCGGCTACCGCTACGCGGCCCTGGCCGACGGCGCGCCACTGACCGGCTTCATCGATGTGCCGGGGCATGAGCGTTTTATCCACAACATGCTGGCCGGTGCCCATGGCATCGACCTGGTGCTGCTGGTGGTGGCCGCCGACGATGGCGTGATGCCGCAGACCCGCGAGCACCTGTCGATCATCGAGCTGCTGGGTATTCCCCAGGCGCTGGTGGCCATCAGCAAGTGCGACCGGGTGGAGCCTGCGCGGTTGGCCGAGGTGCACGCCCAGGTCGCCGAGCTGCTGGCGCCCGGGCCCTATGCCGGGGCCGAGCAGTTCCCGCTGTCCAGCGTCAGCGGCGAGGGCGTTGGCGCCCTGCGCGAGGCCTTGCTGGCCGCTGCGGCCAAGGTGCGTCAACGCAGCGTGCGCGGGGGCTTTCGCCTGGCCGTGGACCGCGCCTTCGCGGTGTCGGGGGCGGGGCTGGTGGTCACCGGTACGGCATTGGCCGGGCAGGTGAGTGCCGGCGACACCCTGTTGCTGGGCAAGGCCGGCAAGCCGGTGCGGGTGCGTGGGCTGCATGCGCAGAACCAGGCAGCGCTGGTGGCCGAGGCCGGGCAGCGAGTGGCGTTGAACATCAGCGGCGAGCGCCTGGCGGCCGAGCAGGTGCATCGCGGCGATTGGCTGGTGCCGCAATGGCTGCATGCCCCGAGTGTGCGCATCGATATCGACCTGACGCTGCTGGCGGGGGAAACCCGCACCTTCGAGCATTTCAGCGCCGTGCATGTGCACCTGGGCACCCAGGATGTCACTGCGCGCGTCGCGCTGCTCGAAGGCGAGCGGGTGAAGGGCGGCGAGCGCATGTTCGCCCAGTTGCTGCTCAATGCCCCCTTGCAGGCAGTGCACGGCGATCGCCTGGTGCTGCGCGACCAGCGTGCCCAGCGCACCCTGGGTGGCGGCCGGGTGCTCGACCCGTTTGCCCCGAGCCGGCAGCGGCGCAGCGAGACGCGTCTGCGTCAGTTGCAGGTGCTGCGCGAGGCCGATGACCTTGAGCACGCACTGCCGGGGTTGCTGGAAGCGGCCGCGGGCGGGCTCGACCCGCAGCGGCTGGAGCGCCAGTTCAACCGCCTGCGTGAAACCTGGCAGTTACCGGAACAGGTGCTGGTGGTCGCCACTCGCCAGGGCCAATTACTCTTCGCCCGCCAGCAGTGGCAGGCACTCAAGCAGCAGGTGCTGGAGAAGCTCGCGCTGTTCCACGAACAGGAGCCCGACCAGTTGGGCCCTGACCGCGATCGCCTGCGCCGCTATACCGCGTTGCCCCTGGAGCGGCCCGCCTTCGTCAGTTTGCTGGAGGAGTTGCTGGGCGAGGGCGCGATCGCCAGCAGCGGCCCATGGCTGCACCTGCCGCAGCACAGGGTGCAGTTGAGCGAAGCCGATACCGCATTGTGGTCACGCCTGGAGCCACGCCTGCTGGCAGGCGGGTTCGATCCGCCCTGGGTACGCACCTTGGCCAGCGAGGAACTGGTGACGGAGGCCGAGGTGCGCCTGTTGTTGCGCAAGCTGGCCCGGCTGGGGGTGTTGCACCAGGTGGTGCGTGACCTGTTCTACCCGGAGGCGACGCTGAAGTGCATGGCAGAGCGGCTGTTGCAGCAGGCGGCGACATCGCCCATAGTGCAGGTCGCAGCGTTTCGCGACCGCTTGGGTATTGGTCGCAAGCGCAGCGTGCAGATCCTTGAATACTTTGACCGCATTGGCCTGACCCGCAGGGTTGCCGAGCAGCGTCATATCCGCGTTGACAGTGCCCTGGCCCAGCAACAGGCCGGGCACTGAACGATCCAAGGAAGGCAATCGCGCCCGGTGGCGCGGCCGGGCTTCAAACCCGGTTGGGGACGGCAGCCGTTCCCGGGCAGGTTCGACTCCCGCTGCCTTCCGCCATTTATTCTGTCGGGGCTGCGTTGCAGCCCATTCGCGGCACAAGGCCGCTCCTACAGGAGAATTGCGTTTCCCTGTGGGAGCTGGCTTGCCAGCGAAAGGGGCGCAAAGCGCCCCCAGGTTCTATTGGGCGCGTTCGCCGCACAGGTCCAGCGCGAACCAATGCTCCGCCGCCTGCACATCCAACCCCGCCCCCAGCAGCGCGAACAACTTGCCCAGCGCCGCCTCGCGGGTCATGCCACCCCCACTCACCAGCCCGGTATCGCGCAAGCGGCTGCCAGCGGCGTAGGTGTCGAACACCACGGCTCCTTCCGGGCACTGGCTGATGGCGACGATCATCACCCCGCCCTGGCGGGCATCGTGCAGCACATCGAGCAGCGCCTGGTCATCCGACGGCCCGGTACCGCTGCCGTAGCACTCCAGCACCAGGCCCTGGATACCACTGTCGAACAGGCCGCGCAGGTGCTCGGCGGCAAGGCCGGGGAACACCGGCAGCACCGCCAGTTTGACCGGCTGGCGCGGCTGGCGGTAATCCAGGCGCGCCGGGAGCTCGGCCACCCGCTCGCCTTCGCGGTGGCGAGGCAGCACGGTGAAGGCGTCGAACGCCTCGCTGCGCAGCTTGGACGCGCGGCAGCCATGCAGCAGCTGGCCGTGGAAGTACAGCTGCACGCCGTCTTCCAGGCCGCTTTCGCACAGGCGCAGGGCGCCGATCAGGTTGGCCCAGGCATCGCTGCCCGGCGCACCGGCCGGCAGCATCGAGCCGGTCAGCAGCACCGGTGCTGGTAGGCCCAGCAGCAGGAACGACAGGGCCGCGGCGCTGTAGGCCAGGGTGTCGGTGCCGTGCAGCACCAGCACGCCGTCGTGGCCATCACGCTCGACCGCCTCGACGATGGCATCGCGCATCGCCAGCCAGTTGGCTTGCTGCATGTTGGCGCTGTCGATCAGTGGGTTCAGTTCACGCAGGGTCCATTGCAACTGGGGGGCATCGGCGCACGCGGCGAAGTGTTCGCGCATGCGTGCGTCGAAGCCACCGGCGGGCGCCAGGCCTTCGGCAGTCTGCAACATGCCGATGGTGCCACCGGTGTAGAGGACGAGGAGATTCTTGACTGCACGCATTGGAACATTCCGTAGCGATGTCAGGCCTTGTCGCAGCGTATGCCCGAGGCAACGCTGTCCCCTGTGGGAGCCGGCTTGCCGGCGAAGAGGCCTGAAGACAAAGAAGAGGTCAGCCGCCCGCGGACGGGGCGGCTGGGGCAGGGGAGAATATCAGCGCTGAGCGTGTGCCGGTGCGGCGGCTTTGTCAGTGGCTGTTTCAACCTGCGGATTGGCCGGCCAGGCGGCACGGTCCAGGTCCAGGTCGGTGAACTTGCTCGAGTCGAACACCGGCTGCTTGATGCCAGCCTTGCGCTGCGCGTCGTAGTCGCGCATCACCCGCAGGCCGACCTTGAACAGCAGGGCCAGGGCGATCAAGTTGACGAAGGCCAGGCAGGTCATGGTGATGTCGGCGAAGGCGAACACGGTCGACAGGTCCTGCATCGAACCCCACACCACCAGTGCCAGCACCAGGCCACGGAACGCCATCAGCACGGCGCGGTTGCGGGTCATGAACTGCAGGCTGTTCTCGCCCAGGTAGTAGTTGTAGAGGATGCAGGTGAACACGAACAGCGACAGCGCGACGCTGACGAACACACGGCCCCAGTCACCGACCACGGCGGCCAGCGAGTTCTGGGTCAGGACGATGCCGTCACCTTCGAAGCCTGGGGTGTAGAAGCCCGACAGCAGGATCAGCAGCGCGGTGCAGGTGCAGATCACGAAGGTGTCGAGGAACACGCTGAAGGCCTGGACCACGCCTTGCGCGCCCGGGTGCTTCACGGCGGCCACGGCGGCGACGTTCGGCGCACTGCCCAGGCCCGCTTCGTTGGCGAATACGCCACGCTTCACGCCCATGACGATGGCGCTGCCCAGCAGGCCGGCGAACGCAGGGTCGAGGCCGAAGGCGCTCTTGAAGATGGTTTCCAGCATCGCTGGCACGTGTTCGATCTGGGTGCCGATCACGTACAGGGTGACGCCGATGTAGGCCAGGGTCTTGACCGGTACCAGCAGGTCGGACACCGCGGCGATACGCTTGATGCCACCGATGAAGGTGATGGCCAGCAGCACGGCCAGGACCAGGCCGGTGTGCTTGGGATCGAAGGCGAAGGCGTTCTGCAGCGAGTGGGTCACGGTGTACGACTGCAGGCCGATGAAGGCGAAGCCGTAGGTGACCAGCAGCAGGATCGAGAACACGATCGCCATGCTCTTGAGCTTCAGGCCGTGCTGGATGTAGTACGCCGGGCCGCCGCGGTACAGGCCGTCGCCGTCGGCGCGCTTGTAGACCTGGGCCAGGGTGCATTCGAAGAAGCTGCTGGACATGCCCACCAGTGCGGTGACCCACATCCAGAACACCGCGCCTGGGCCGCCCAGGGTCACGGCGATACCGACACCGGCGATGTTACCGGCGCCCACGCGGCCGGCCAGGCTCAGCATCAGGGCCTGGAACGAGCTCAGCTGGCCTGCCTGGCCACGCAGGGATTCCTTGAACACACCGAACATGTGGCCGAAGTGGCGAAACTGCACGAACCGCGAGCGGATGGTGAAGTAGCTACCCAGGCCGACGATCAGCACGATGAGGAGCTTCCCCGAAAGGAAATCGTTGAGTGCTTCGAGCATTTTGAAATGACCTCGATTCTTATTGTTCGTGTGGAAAACCAGCGGACGGCAGGCGCACCGCGATTGATTGGGGCGCAGGGTGGGTCATGACAACTGCGGTTACAATTTCGCGGGTTGCTCTATTTTGGTGCGACTTGATGCTAGAATTGCATCACTCGCATCATCTGGACCCCCGTATCATGGGCGATCATTTCGCTGACAACCTCAAATTGGCCTGCAGCCACTACCGCTCTATCTCGGAGGTTTGCCGGCAGCTGTCGATCAACCGTGGGCAGTTCAACAAGTACCTGAGCGGGCAAAGCCGCCCGACGCCGTACAACCTCAAGCGCATCGGCGACTTCTTCGGTGTCGAGGATTACGAACTGGGTTTGCCACCCGAACAGTTCGCCCGCCTGATCGGAGCACGCAACCCGGCCGCGCAGCAGAACAACCCGATCAGTGAGCTGTTCAAGCCGCTCAACGACCATGTCGTCAACCTGTCGCGCTACTGCGGTTACTACTTCGAATACTCCAACTGCATGTCGGTCCCAGGCTTGATCCTGGTGTCGCTGGTGCACCTGCGCGAAGAGCGCGAGCGCTACCTGTTCGAGCGCCAGGAGCGGCAGGAACGCAGCAGCGCCACCGACCCTCACGCCGAGGTGCGCTGCCGTTACCTGGGGGCGGCGTTCCAGTTGCAGGATCGGTTGTTCCTGGTCGACTACGAGTCGCTGACCTTGAACGAGATGAGCCAGACCATTCTCATCCCCAGCTTCAAGAGCCGCATCACCCGCCTCAATGGCCTGAAGACCGGCGTTTCCAGCGGCGACCGGCGCAACCCGGCGTGCACCCGGGTGGTCTGGGAGTACCTGGGTGAAGAGATCAACCGGATCAATGCGTTTCGCCAGGTACGGCTGTATCGCCCGGATGATCCGCGTATCGACGACGACATCCGCGACCGCCTGAGCGCCGGGTCGATCAGCAATGGGTTGTTCGAGATCGAGTAGTACCGGCGCGCAAGCAGGTTTGTCGTTCAAGTAAGGGGGTGGGAGCGGGCTTGCCCCGCGATTATCTGAAGGCATCGCGGGGCAAGCCCGCTCCCACAATCACCGCGTTCATGCCTAGGCGCGGCTTATTCCAGAATGAACGCCGCCACCGCCTGCGCCACCTGGTCCGCCACCTCTGGCCGGTCGCGCAGGTGCGCGGCGATGCCGTGGTCGCAGTCGGTCAGCATCAGGCACTCCACATGCGGCGCTGGTACCGAGCGCAGCAGGCTGTGGGTCACTTCTTCGGGGATCGGGCTGTAGCGCTCGACACCCGCCATCCGCCTGACCCCTGCCGAGGTCCCGGCCCCCTGGCCATGCACCCGCGAGTTGAGCCCGTCGTACTCGCCGATCACCAACAGCACGCGGCCCTGGAACTGGCGCAGGAAGGCATAGCTGTCGCAGTCGAGAAACGCGAAGGGCTTGCGGATCGCCGCCGTGAACGCCGGCCCGAACGGCGCGCTGTGGGCGGCATCGGGGTATACCGCCGGGCAGATCAGCACCAGCTTGCGCACGCTCGGGCGCTGCGCCGCCAGCTTGAGGGCGATGGCGCCGCCCAGGCTGTGGCCGACCAGGGTGTCGCTGCGCGGGTCGAGGTGCTGGTGGAAGCGCAGGGCTTCGCGCAGGTTGCTGGCCAGCGAAGCGTCCTTGGCCCCGGGTTCGCTGGCCAGGCTATGGCCGGACAGGTTGCCGGTCAGCGAGCCGATGCCTTGCTGTTGCAGGCGGTACAGCAGCGGGTTGAGCCGGGTGAAGTCCGAGCGCGCGCCACCCACCACGAACACCGCCGGCGCCCGCTCGCTATCGGGCAGCAGCAGGCGGGCCTGCTGACGGTAGCCGTCGAAAACTTCGTCAATGAAGCGCTCGGCGCCTGGGGCGGGCTCGTCGTATTGCCAGAGGGCACGTTGCGCGGTGGTCGAATCAGCGTCCATGGGCATCTCCTTGTGCAGGCCTGGCGCAGTATAAGTAGCTGTTGGGGAAGGGGGAACAGCGTGCCGGCGGCGTCGGCCCCTGCCTACGTTGGACTTCCCCTGCCGGAAACCGCAAAATGCCCCCTTTCCTCCATCGATCTGAGCGGACCTGTTGACCCTATGCGAATGCGCCTGATGCTGTTGGGTGGAGGCAATGCCCTCGGGCAAGCACTGATTCGCCTTGGCGCCGAGGAAGACATCGCCTTCCTGGCGCCGCGCCCGCCGGAAAACGGCTGGGCCCCGGCCAGCCTGACCCTGTTGCTCGACGAGCACCGCCCCGACGCGGTGGTCAACCTGGCGTATTACTTCGACTGGTTCCAGGCCGAGTCGGTCAGCGAACAGCGCCTGGCCCAGCAGGAACGCGCAGTGGAGCGCCTCGCCGAACTGTGCCAGCACCACGAGATGGTGCTGGTGCAACCTTCCAGCTACCGGGTGTTCGACGGCTCCCGTGCCACCGCCTACAGCGAGAAGGACGAGCCGGTGCCCCTCGGCCAGCGGGGCCAGGCCCTGTGGCGTATCGAGCAGAGCGTGCGCGCCACCTGCCCGCAGCACGTGCTGCTGCGCTTTGGCTGGTTGCTCGACGAAAGCCGCGAGGGTTCGCTCGGGCGTTTCCTCACCCGGGCCGAACTGCCCCATGAGCTGTTGCTGGCCGATGACCGACGGGGCAACCCGACCCCTGTCGACGACGCCGCCCGGGTCATCCTGTCTGTGCTCAAGCAACTCGATTGCAAAGCGCCGCTGTGGGGCACCTACCATTACGCCGGCAACGAGGCGACCACGCCGCTGGCGCTGGGCCAGGCGATCCTGACCGAAGCCGCGCAATGGCAAAAGCTGGCCGTGCAGCAACCGACCGCCCAGGCCCACGCCGCGCGCCCGGACGCCAGCGAAGAGCCGCAGCATGCGGTGCTGGCCTGCAAGAAGATCCTTCATACCTTTGGCATCAAGCCGCGCGCCTGGCGCGCCGGCTTGCCGCCGCTACTGGACCGTTACTACCGACATGGCTGATGCCCCCATCCTGATCACCGGCGGCGCCGGCTTCATTGGCTCCCACCTGTGCGATGCGTTGCTGGCCAAAGGCTACGCGGTGCGCGTGCTCGACGACCTGTCCACCGGCAAGCGCGACAACCTTCAGCTTGCCCACCCGCGCCTGGAACTGATCGAAGGCGACGTCGCCGACGCCGCTCTGCTGGCCCGCGCCGCCGCGGGTTGCCTGGCGGTGGTGCACCTGGCCGCGGTGGCCTCGGTGCAGGCGTCGGTCGAAGACCCGGTGAAGACCCACCAGAGCAACTTCATCGGCACTCTCAACGTTTGCGAGGCGATGCGCCTGAATGGCGTGCGCCGCGTGCTGTTCGCCTCGAGCGCAGCGGTGTACGGCAACAACGGCGAGGGCCAGTCCATTGCCGAAGACACGCCCAAGGCGCCGCTCACCCCCTACGCGGTGGACAAGCTGGCCAGCGAGCAATACCTGGACTTCTACCGTCGCCAGCACGGCCTGGAGCCGGTGGTGTTCCGCTTCTTCAACATCTTCGGGCCACGCCAGGACCCGTCCTCGCCGTATTCCGGGGTGATCAGCATCTTCTGCGAGCGTGCGCTGGCCGGCCAGCCGATCACCGTGTTCGGCGATGGCGAGCAGACCCGCGACTTTCTGTATGTCGGTGACCTGGTCCAAGTGATGGTCCAGGCGCTGGAGCAGGGCAGCGTGGAAGAGGGCGCGGTGAATATCGGCCTGAACCAGGCAACGTCGCTGAACCAGCTGCTCAAGGCGCTGGAGCAGGTGGTCGGCCCGTTGCCGGCGATCAGCCATGGCCCGGCGCGTTCGGGCGATATCCGCCATTCGCGGGCGGACAACACCCGCCTGCTGGCGCGCTTCGACCTGCCCCAGCCAACGCCCTTCGACGAAGGCCTGGCGCGCTTGCTCGGCAAAGCCTGAGCGCCCATCGCCGGCAAGCCGGCTCCCACCTGAAGCTTGCACATCACCTGTGGGAGCGGCCTTGTGCCGCGAAAGGGGTGCGCAGCGCCCCCAGGATCTCAATTGCACCTCAAGATCGCCCGGGGCCGCTTTGCGGCCCTTACGCGGCACAAGGCCGCTCCTACAGGTGACCTGCTAACTTCAGGGTGGGTGATTTGCCGGCGATGCAGTTCGCACGTCGGTCACGTATGCCGGATCACCCGCCGATGGCAATCGTCCGGCCCCAACGCCCGGCCATCCCTGGCCCGCACCGCTAACGTTTGCAGCGGCTGCTCGCGGTCATCCACCAGCTGCGAGCGTGACTCCCCCGCTGCGAACAGATACCGCTCGCCCCACTGGCGCAGCCCGATCACGATCGGGAACACCGCGCGCCCCTGCTCGGTCAGCACGTACTCCTTGTAGGCACTGCCATCCGAAGCCGGTTGCTGTTCAAGCAACCCCGCTTCGACCAGCAGCTTCAGGCGCGAGGCGAGGATGTTCTTCGCCAACCCAAGGTTCTTTTGCAGTTCGCTGAAGCGGCGCAGGCCATCGAAGGCGTCGCGCAGGATCATCAGCGCCCAGCGATCACCGAGTACTTCCAAGGCCCGGGCCACGGGGCACTGCTGGTTGTTGTCGTCGAGCATGGTCAATCTCAGGGTCAAGTTTGGTTGCAGATTAAAACCACATTTGCTAGAAATCCAGCCTGTGGTTTCAAATTAAAACCAGAATGGATCGAGGACCGCGCCATGACTTCCGCTCCCCCTGCACCGCTGCAATTGACTCGCGGCCTGACGCTGTTGCTGGCCACGGCTTGCGCCCTCGCCGTGGCCACGGTGTACCTGTCCCAACCTTTGCTGGAGTCGATGGCCAGCAGCCTGGGCATTGCCCAGGCGCACGTCGGCCTGGTGGTCGGCGCGACCCAGGCCGGCTATGCCGTGGGGTTGCTGCTGATCGTGCCGTTGGGTGACCTGTTCGACCGCAAGCGCTTGATCCTCACCCAGCTGCTGCTGGCCGCCGTTGCCCTGCTGGCGGTGGCGCTGTCGCTGGATTGGGCGGTGCTGCTGGTGGCCATGGGCCTGGTCGGTTTGATGGCCGTGGTGGTGCAGGTGATGGTGGCCCACGCCGCCACATTGGCCACCCCGGCGCAACAGGGGCAGGCGGTGGGTACGGTCACCAGTGGTGTAGTGCTGGGCATCCTGCTGGCGCGCCTGGCCTCGGGGCTGGTGGCCGATCTGTGGGGGTGGCGCGCGGTGTATTTTGCTGCGGCGGGGCTCGCGCTGCTGATGGCATTGCTGCTTGGCTGGCGCCTGCCTGCTGCGCAACCACACGGGCAGCGCCAGGGCTATCTGGCCTTGCTGGGCTCGTTATTCGCGCTGTACCGGCATGATCGGTTGCTACGCCAGCGAGGGCTGTTCGCGCTGCTGATCTTCAGCGCCTTCAGCGTGTTGTGGAGCGCCATGGTGCTGCCCTTGAGCGCCGCGCCGCTGGCCCTCGACCACACCCAGATCGGCCTGTTCGGCCTGGCCGGGATCGCCGGTGCGCTGGCAGCCGCGCGGTCCGGGCGCCTGGCCGACCGTGGCCTGGGGCAGCGCACCACCGGGCTGGCGCTGGGGCTGCTGACACTGTCGTGGCTGCCCATCGCCTTGCTCGAACATTCGTTGCTGGCGCTGGCCTTGGGGGTGTTGCTGCTGGACTTCGCCGTGCAGGCGGTGCACGTGACCAACCAGAGCCTGCTGCTGGCCGGGCGTGGCGAGATGGCCAGCCGGCTGATCGGCGCCTACATGTGCTGTTATTCGTTGGGCAGCGGGCTGGGGGCGGTAGCGGCGACCTGGGTCTACGAGCAGTGGGGGTG
>NZ_JACAFQ010000048.1 GCF_015354575.1 Pseudomonas sp. UFMG81 | reverse complement strand
GGCCTGGCCGGTCTTCAGGTCGCACTGCTGCACATGGGCCCAGGGTTTGAACCAGTCGAGGCGCTTGGCCTGTTCGGCCCAGAAGGTATCAGGGTCGTCCACCGATTGGCGGTAGAGGCGGCGGTAGTCGTCGTCGGACAGTGTGGCGGCCTGGCTGACGGCCAGGGCCTGGGGGTAGTCGCGGATATCGAACATGGCGGGTGGTCCTGCTCTTGTTAGGGGCGAGGGACTGCAACGGCTATTCGATGGACAGTGTAGCTGGGGGAGGTGTTCAAAATGTGCCGGCCCTATCGCCGGCAAGCCGACTCCCACAGGCAGCGCTGTAACTGTGGGAGCCGGCTTGCCGGCGATAGGGCCAGTACAGGCCTCAGATCAACCGCGGTGACGCCCGCGGAAGTAGTTAATCAGGCCTTGGGTCGAGCCATCTTCGGCGCTCTCTTCCTGGGCGCCGACCAGGCGCTGGTACACGCCCTTGCCCAGTTCCTTGCCCAGTTCCACGCCCCATTGGTCGAAGGCGTTGATGCCCCAGATCACGCTTTGCACGAACACCTTGTGCTCGTACATCGCCACCAGAGCGCCAAGGCGACGCGGGCTGATGCGCTCGACTACCAGGGTGTTGCTCAGGGTGTTGCTCGGGCGGCAGAAGGTATCAGGGTCGTCCACCGATTGGCGGTAGAGGCGGCGGTAGTCGTCGTCGGACAGTGTGGCGGCCTGGCTGACGGCCAGGGCCTGGGGGTAGTCGCGGATATCGAACATGGCGGGTGGTCCTGCTCTTGTTAGGGGCGAGGGACTGCAACGGCTATTCGATGGACAGTGTAGCTGGGGGAGGTGTTCAAAATGTGCCGGCGATAGGGCCAGTACAGGCCTCAGATCAACCGCGGTGACGCCCGCGGAAGTAGTTAATCAGGCCTTGGGTCGAGCCATCTTCGGCGCTCTCTTCCTGGGCGCCGACCAGGCGCTGGTACACGCCCTTGCCCAGTTCCTTGCCCAGTTCCACGCCCCATTGGTCGAAGGCGTTGATGCCCCAGATCACGCTTTGCACGAACACCTTGTGCTCGTACATCGCCACCAGAGCGCCAAGGCGACGCGGGCTGATGCGCTCGACTACCAGGGTGTTGCTCGGGCGGTTGCCCGGGATCACCTTGTGCGGCGCCAGCTTGGCGATATCGGCTTCGTTCAGGCCCTTGGCCCGCAGTTCGCTCTCGGCCTCGTCGCGGGTCTTGCCGAGCATCAGCGCCTGGCTCTGCGACAGGCAGTTGGCGTACAGCCATTGATGGTGGTCGGCCACCGGGTTGAAGCTCACCACCGGCACGATGAAGTCGGCGGGGATCAGCTGGGTGCCCTGGTGCAGCAACTGGTGATAGGCGTGCTGGCCGTTGCAGCCCACGCCGCCCCAGATTACCGGGCCGGTGTCGGTTTTTACCGGGGTGCCGTCGGTCAGCACACTCTTGCCGTTGGATTCCATGTCCAGCTGCTGCAAGTGCTTGGTGATGTTGCGCAGGTAATGGTCGTAGGGGAGGATCGCGTGGCTCTGCGCGCCCCAGAAGTTGCCGTACCACACCCCCAGCAGGGCCAGCAGCACCGGCATGTTCTTGTCGAACGGCGCGGTCTGGAAGTGCTGGTCCATGGTGTAGGCGCCGGACAGCAGCTCCTTGAAGTTGGCGGTGCCGATGGCCAGGGCGATGGGCAGGCCGATGGCCGACCACAGCGAGTAGCGTCCGCCAACCCAGTCCCACATCGGGAAGATGTTCTCTTCGCGGATGCCGAAGGCCACGGCGGCGGCCTTGTTGCTCGACACGGCGATGAAGTGGCGGTACAGCTCGGCTTCCGAGCCGCCCTGGGCCAGGTACCAGGTACGGGCGGCCTGGGCGTTCTTCAACGTTTCGAGGGTGTTGAACGACTTCGACGAGACGATGAACAGCGTGGTCTCGGCCCGCAGGCTGGCCGACAGCTCATGGAATTCGCTGCCGTCGATGTTCGCCAGGTAGTGGCAGCGCACACCGCGCTGGGCGTAGGGCAGCAGTGCTTCGGAAACCAGCTCGGGGCCGAGGAACGAGCCGCCGATGCCGATATTCACCACGTCGGTGATCGGTTTCTCGCTGTAACCGCGCCACAGGCCGTCGTGGATGCGCCCAACCAGCTCGGTGATCTGGTTGAGCACCTTGTGTACTTCCGGCATCACGTTGACGCCACCCACGCTGAGCTTGTCGCCGACCGGGCGGCGCAGCGCGGTGTGCAGCACCGGGCGACCTTCGGAGGCGTTGATGATTTCGCCACTGAACATTGCCTTGATAGCGGCTTCCAGGTCGACCTCGTTGGCCAGGTTGACCAAAAGTTCGCGGGTCTGCTCGGTAATCAGGTTCTTCGAGTAATCGAGGAACAGGCCGCAACTGCTCAGCGAGAACTGCTCGAAGCGCTTGCCGTCGGCGGCGAAGGCTTCGCGCATGTTGAAGCCTTGCATGGCGTCGCGGTGTTGTTGAAGCGCCTGCCAAGCGGGCAGCGCCGTCACATCGTGGGGGGTACGGTAATACGCCATTGCGGATGATTTCCTTGGTGCATGGTCAGGCTTTGACACTGGCAGTCGTTGCCAGTTGCAAGCTGCTCATTATAGGCATTGGCCGGGAACCGGGAATGGGGTAGGCAGGCGGTAGGGGTGAAATATTGTCACGAAGGGATTGTGGGAGCGGGCTTGCCCCGCGATGAGATCGGCTGGGCGAACGCTATCGCGGGGCAAGCCCGCTCCCACAGAGTCTGAGCTCAGGCCGTCTGCTCTTCCTGGTGCAGGTACAGATTGTCGATCAGGCGGGTGCTGCCCATGTATGCCGCGGCAATCACCACCAGGTCACGGTCGTCGACTTGCGCCGGGCGTAGCGTCACGGCATGACGCACTTCCAGGTAATCCTTGCGGAACCCGGCTGCTTCCAGCTGTGCCTGCCCATCGGCGATCAGTGCGGGGAAATCCCGCTGACCACGGCGGATGGCCTCGGCCATGCCGCTGAGCACGCGGTACAACGCGGGGGCGCTGGTGCGTTGTTCGGGGGTGAGGTAACCGTTGCGCGACGACAGCGCCAGGCCATCCTCGGCGCGCACGGTCGGCTCGCCGATGATCTGGATCGGCATGTTCAGGTCGCGCACCATGGCGCGGATCACCGCCAGTTGCTGGTAGTCCTTCTCGCCGAACACGGCGATGTCGGGCTGGACCATGTTGAACAGCTTGCTGACCACCGTCGCCACACCTTCGAAGTGCCCGGGACGGCTGGCACCGCACAGGCCTTCGGACAACTGTGGCACGCTGACCCGGGTCTGCACGGCCATGCCGTCGGGGTACATCTCTTCGACAGTGGGGGCGAACAGCAGCTGGCAGCCGGCCTCGAGCAATGTCTCCTGGTCGGCGGCGAGGGTGCGGGGGTATTTGTCCAGGTCTTCGCCGGCGCCGAACTGCAGCGGGTTGACGAAGATGCTGGCGACCACGAAATCGGCACGCTGGGCGGCCTTGGTCACCAGCGCGGCGTGGCCGCTGTGCAGGTTGCCCATGGTCGGTACGAAGGCGATGCGCTTGCCTTCGCCACGGGCGCGGGCCACGGCGGCGCGCAGTTCAAGGACGGTCTTGACGGTGTTCATGCGCTGAATCCGTGTTCGCTGGCAGGGAAGCTGACGTGCTTGACTGCCTGTACATAGGCACTCAGCGCGCTGTGGATGTCCGGCTGGCCTTCCATGAAGTTCTTCACGAACTTCGGCACACGGCCACTGAGCGACAGGCCGAGCATGTCGTGCAGCACCAGTACCTGGCCATCGGTGGCGCTACCGGCGCCGATGCCGATCACCGGGATGCCCACGGCTTGGGTGATCTCGGCAGCCAGTTCGCTGGGCACGCATTCGAGCAGCAGCATGGCCGCACCGGCCTGCTCCAGGGCGATGGCGTCGGCACGCATCTGACGGGCCTGGGCCTCCTGGCGGCCTTGTACCTTGTAGCCACCCAGTACGTTGACGGTCTGTGGCGTAAGGCCCATGTGCGCGCACACCGGCACACCACGCTCGGCCAGCAGGCGGATGGTTTCGGCCAGCCAGGCGGCGCCTTCGATCTTGACCATGTGCGCGCCGGCACGCATCAGCTGGGCAGCGTTGCTGAAGGCAAGCTCAGGGGTGGCATGGGCCATGAAGGGCAGGTCGGTGAGGATCAGCGCACCGTCGTTGCCACGTTTGACGCTAGCGGTGTGGTAGGCCATGTCGTCGTTGCTGACGGGCAGGGTGCTGTCATGCCCTTGCAGGACCATCCCCAGGGAGTCGCCCACCAGCAATATTTCCACGCCGGCTTCGCTCGCGGCCTTGGCGAAGGTCGCATCGTAGCAGGTCAGCATGGCGATTTTTTCACCCTTGGCCTTGAGGCCGTTCAGGGTGGTGAGGGTTACTTCAGGCATGTAGGGGCATCCTCGTTCAGGCGCTGTGAAGGAGCACTGCGTACAACGCGTGTATTCATCTTCCGGAGCGGCACATCATCGTGTGTGATGTTCGGGCTCAAGTCCGTCCGGGCCTAAATGGGTGATTGCGGCATAGTGGCGCCGCGGGACGCCTATAGTCGTGAGCGAGGGGGGGGAAGTCAATCACCCGTGTTACCGCATTGTTACGCGGTGGGTGTTACTGGCGTTACCGTCGTCTGCAGCGCCCGAATTACAGGCGTTCCAGGCCGACGAACGGGCAGTCCTGAAGCAGCTGAGCGAGGCTGCGGCCATCGGCGAGCTGGAAGTCGACGGGTACCAGTTCGGCGAGCGGGTAGAGCACGAAAGGGCGGGCCTGCATGTGATAGTGCGGCACTTTCAGGCGCGGTACGTCGATGACCTGTTCACCGAACAGCAGCACATCCAGGTCCAGTGTGCGTGGGCCCCAGCGCTCCTTGCGCACCCGGCCCTGGTCGTTCTCGATCGCTTGCAGGGCGTCGAGCAGGTCCAGGGGCGCGAGGTGCGTATCGAGCGCCGCCACGGCGTTGGTGTAGCGTGGCTGGCCGGGCAGCAGCGAGTCGCTGGTGTAGAGCGCCGACGCCGCCGCCAGGCGGGTGCCCTCGATCAGGTCCAGCGCCTCGAAGGCGCTGCGCAGTTGGTCAGCGGGCTGGTCCAGGTTACTGCCCAGGCCGATGTAGGCGCGGGTGCTCATGCTCAGTCCCAGGCCTGCTCGTCGTCACGCTTGCGTTTGCTGCCACTGCGCTTGCGTTTGCGTGGGCCGGCGCTGGTGCCGTCATCGCGGCTGCCCAGCTCGCGGATCATCTCGCGGCGTTCGCTGTCGTTGGCGTCCTGGTAGTCGGTCCACCATTGGCCCAGGTCATCGGTTTCCTCGCCGGCGCTCTCGCGCAGCAGCAGGAAGTCGTAACCGGCGCGGAAGCGCGGATTGTCCAGCATCATGTCGGCACGCTTGCCGCTGCGCCGTGGCAGGCGTTCCTGCATGTCCCAGATCTCGCGGATCGGCAGGGTGAAACGCTTGGGGATGGCGATGCGCTGGCATTGCTCGGCGATCAGGTCGTGGGCTGCGCCGTTCATGGCGGGGATCGGCGGTACGCCTTGGCTTTGCAGGTACAGCACACGGCTCGGCAGGGCAGGCCAGAGCAGGGCGGCGAACAGGAACGCCGGGGTGACCGGCTTGCCCTGCTTGACGCGCAGGTCGGTGTTGGCCAAAGCCTGGCTGATCAGCGAGTGGGTGTAGTTCGGGCGCTCTTCCAGAGCATGAGCACTGGCCGGGAACAGCGGTTCGAACAGCTCCAGGTCGACCAGCATCTCGAAGGCGATCGCACCCTGGCCGTTGAGGAACAGCTTGAGGGTTTCTTCGAACAGCCGCGCGGGTGGGATCTCGCGCAGCAGCTTGGCCAACTGGCGGATCGGTTGCACGGTGTGCTTCTCGATGCCGAAGTTCAGCTTGGCGGCGAAGCGCACGGCGCGCAGCATGCGCACCGGGTCTTCCTGGTAGCGGTGCGTCGGGTCGCCGATCAGGCGCAGCAGGCGGTTACGGATGTCGTGCACGCCGTTGGCGTAATCGAGCACGCGCTCGTTGACCGGGTCGTAGTACAGGGCGTTGATGGTGAAGTCGCGGCGCTGCGCATCTTCCTCGAGCGTGCCGTATACGTTGTCGCGCAGGATCCGGCCACTGGCATTGTGCGAGGAACGGTGGCTGTCGGCCTGGTCCTCGTCGGAGTGCGGGGCGCGGAAGGTGGCGACTTCGATGATCTCACGGCCGAAATGCACGTGGACCAGCTTGAAGCGCCGGCCAATGATACGGGCGTTGCGAAACTCGGCGCGCACCTGTTCGGGGGTGGCGCTGGTGGCGACGTCGAAGTCCTTGGGCGAGATGCCCAGCATCAGGTCACGCACGCAACCACCCACCAGGTAGGCCTGGTAGCCGGCCGCCTGCAGGCGCTCGACGATGCCCACGGCATGGCGGCTGAACTGGCTGCGTTGCAGCGAGTGCTGGCTCTTGTTGATCACTTCAGGCGTGGTGCGCCTGTGGTGCTGGCCGGGGACCGGGGGGCGGAACGACTGGAACAGCTTCTTCAGCATGGGATGCACTGTTTGAAGGAATGTTCGGCCAAGGATAGGAGAATGGCCGCATGATGGGCGGGGATTCTAGCATTTACTGGGGGAATGGTGTAGGCGGTGTGCCAAGGGGCTTGGCAGGCGCTCAGAAACGACAATGGGGAGCCGAAGCTCCCCACCAAGTCGTTGTGTGCTCTTATTGTTTTTTTGCTGGGCTTCTTGTTTTTGTTGAGTGCCCTGTTCACAAATCTCGAAGCTTGTGAACGACCCCCAATCAGGGGGTGAAGAGCAAACGGATTGCTTTGGTCGCCGAGATGATGCTGACCTTTCGGTCCAATCAGTTCAGGTGCCGCTTTTGAGTGCGGTTTTTGTTGTTCTCTGCCTGATCGTGGGGCAAGCCCCAAACACAGCTCCTCTCCAAAAGAATCAGTTAGCTGCGCCTCCGCCGTCTTGTTTTTATTGTGCGTGAGCCGTTTCGTCTTGTTCTTATTCTGAGTTGCAGTGCTTGTTATTGTTCTTGTACCAAACATATAGCAGGTGCCGTGCCAACTTTTGAAAACCCAGTGAAACCGGGGCTTTCGGCGATTCAGATGGGTTTCGAGGACGGGGAAATATAAAAATTTCGTTACCTTTGGCCTCGGTGGATGTTACGCCGGGCAGGTTGGGTAACAGATTTTTGCGGGGACTGTGCTGTTACCTGGGCGGTTGTGCCGGCCACATTCGCGGGAAAGCCCGCTCCCACAGGTCCGGCGCCGTCCTTGATGGTCGCGCTGTCCCTGTGGGAGCGGGCTTGCCCGCGAATGGCCGTGAGGCCCGGATCGATCTGCTGCGTTACTCGCTGGTGGCGTTGCTCTTGCGCCGTGGAATGCCCAGGCGCTGGCGGCGCTCCCACAGGCACTTGCGGCTGACGCCCAGCTTGCGTGCCAGCTCCGTCTCGGTCATGTGGTCCTGGTGTTCGAGGACGAAATGTTGGAAGTAGTCTTCCAGCGAAAGGTCCTCGGTGGGTTCGTGGCTGGCGTTGCTGGCACCGTTACCGGCGAGCGTTGGCAGGTTGTCGAGGACGTCGTCGTCCAGGTCGCCCAGCTCGATGTCGATGCCCAGCAGGTCGGCGGAAATCTCTGCGCTCTCGCTGAGGATCACCGCGCGCTCCACGGCGTTTTCCAGTTCCCGCACGTTGCCCGGCCAGCTGTAGTGACGGATGGCTTGCTCGGCCTCGCTGGAGAAGTGCAGGTCATCGCGGCCGATACGCGCGCTCTGGCGAGCGAGGAAGGCATTGGCGATTTCGTTGACGTCGCTGCCGCGCTCGCGCAGGGCCGGCAACTTCAGGGCGATCACGTGCAGGCGGTAATACAGGTCTTCGCGGAACTGGCCGGCCTTGGCCAGGTTCTTCAGGTCGCGGTGGGTAGCGGCAATCAGGCGCACGTCGACCTTTTGCGACTGCACCGAGCCGACCCGGCGGATTTCACCTTCCTGCAACACGCGCAGCAGGCGCGCTTGTGCTTCGAGTGGCAGTTCACCAATTTCGTCGAGGAACAGGGTACCGCCGTCGGCGGCCTCCACCAGCCCGGCGCGGCCGGCGCTGGCGCCGGTGAATGCGCCCTTCTCGTGGCCGAACAGTTCGGACTCGATCAGGGTTTCCGGAATCGCCGCGCAGTTCACCGAGATCATCGGTGCCTTGGCGCGGCGCGAGAGGTTGTGCAGCGCGCGCGCGACCAGTTCCTTGCCGGTGCCCGACTCGCCCTGGATCAATACGTTGGAGTCGGTGGGCGCGACCTTGCGGATCTTCACGTAAAGATCCTGCATGGGGGCGCAGGAACCGATGATGCCGATTTCGCCGTTGGCGGCCGTGCTGCTGGCTTTGTCGCCGGCAGCCTTGCCATTGGTCGCCCGTGGCTCGGCGGCGGGGGCTGCGGCCGGGGCATTCTGGCGGTCGCGCAGGATGCGCGCGACCGCTTGCAGCATCTCGTCGTGGTCGAAGGGCTTGGCGATGTAGTCCACCGCGCCCATTTTCATCGAGTCCACCGCCGAGCGCAGGCTGGCGTAGCTGGTCATGATCAGTACAGGGGTGCCCTGGCCGAGCTTGATCAGCTCGGTGCCGGGTGCGCCAGGCAGGCGCAGGTCGCTGACGATCAGGTCGAAGGTGGCAATGCTGAAGCGCTCCTGGGCTTCTTGCACCGAGCCGGCTTCGCTGACCTGGTACTGGTTGCGTTCGAGCAGTCGGCGCAGGGCCGAACGGATGATGGTTTCGTCTTCGACGATCAGAATGTGCGGCATTGATTCAATTCTCTCGACGGTCTCGAATTTCAGGGGACGTCGCTACGACATGCCGGGGCAGGGTCACGCGGATCCGGGTACCACGCTGGCGCTCGATGTCGGCCGGGCTGTCGATGGTGATTTGCCCATAATGCTCTTCCACGATGGAATAGACCAGCGCGAGGCCAAGTCCCGTTCCTTCGCCCGGGTCCTTGGTGGTGAAGAAGGGTTCGAAGAGGCGGTCCATGATGCTTTTCGGGATGCCGCTGCCTTCGTCCTCGACGATCAGGTCGACGGTGTGTTCGCTGATTTCACTGCGCACGCGCACGGCGCTGCCGGGGGGCGAGGCGTCGCGGGCGTTGGAGAGCAGATTGATAAGTACTTGCGCGAGGCGCTGCGGATCGCCCTCGGCCCAGTGTTCCGGGTCGCAGAGGTTGAAGAACTGTACTTCGAAATTGCGCCGGTTCAACGCCAGCAGACCAATGGCATCCTGCGCCACCTCCGCCAGGCACACCGGCTCTTCGCTGTTCTGCTGGCTGCCGCCGGCATGGGCGAAGCTCATCAGCGACTGGACGATACGCGACACGCGTTTGGTCTGTTCGAGGATCTGGCTGGACAGCTCGATGATCTCGCCGTCGCCCTCGCGCTCTTCACGCAGGTTCTGCGCAAGGCAGGCGATGCCGGTGATCGGGTTGCCGATCTCGTGGGCCACGCCGGCGGCCAGGCGGCCGATGCTGGCCAGGCGTTCGGAGTGCACCAGCTTGTCTTCCAGCGCTTGCGTCTCGGTGAGGTCTTCGACCAGCAGCACCAGGCCGCTGTTGCCGGGCGCCAGCGGCTCGTCGATGGCCGCCTTGTGCAGGTTGAGCCAGCGTGGCTGGCCGTCGAGGGCCAGGCGCTGTTTGTGCAGGTGCTCGTCGGGCACGTTGATGAAGCCCTGCAGCAGGCCGCGCCAGGGGTCGGCGATGGTCACCAGGCGTGAGCCGACCACGTGCTTGGCGGCGATGCCGGTCAGCTCTTCCATGGCCCTGTTCCACATCAGGATCTCCTGGTCCTTGGCCAGTGAGCACACGCCCATGGGCAGCTCCTGCAAGGTCTGGCGGTGGTAGCGGCGCAGGGCGTCGAGCTCGGCGGCAAGGCCGGTCAGGCGTGAGTGGTAGTCTTCCAGGCGGCTTTCGATGAAGTGGATGTCTTCGGTGACGTAGTTTTCGTTACCGGACTTGTAGGGCAGGAAGGTCTCGACCATGTCCTGCGCCACGCTCGGGCCCATCAGACCGGAGAGGTTGGCTTCGATGCGGTCGCGCAGCCGGCGCAGGGCGTACGGGCGGCGCTCGTCGAACGGCAGGTACAGGTCGCGCAGGGCCTGCTCGACTTCTTTCTGCGCAGCCTTGGCCCCCAGTGGCTTGGCCAGCTGGGTGGCGAACTCCTGGGGGGAGGCGGCGTGCAGTTCGCGGCGTTGCGGCCGGCGCACGTTGTCCACGGCGCAGGCTTCGGCGGCACTGACCTCTTCGCTGCTGGCGTTGGTGAACAGCGAGATCAAGGTGAACAGCAGGACGTTGGCCGCCAGCGAGGCGATGGCCGCCATGTGCCAGCTGGTGTCGTCCAGCACATAGATCATGTCCAGCATCGGGAAGTAGAAGCCCTGCAGGTTGCCCACCAGCGGCAGCAGCATGGTGACCATCCACACCAGGGTGCCCACCAGCAGGCCGGCGATGAAGCCGCGGCGGTTGGCGGTCGGCCAGTACAGCACCGAGAGCACGCCCGGCAGGAACTGTAAGGTGGCGACGAAGGCGACGATGCCCAGGTTGGCCAGGCTCTGGTGGTTGTTCTGGGTCAGGTAGAAGACGAAACCGGCCGTGATAATGGCGACGATCAGGGCCCGGCGGGTCCATTTCAGCCAGCGGTAGATGTTGCCTTCGGCCGGCGGTTGGTACAGCGGCAGCACCAGGTGGTTGAGGGCCATGCCCGACAGCGCCAGGGTGGTGACGATGATCAGCCCGCTGGCGGCGGACAACCCGCCGACGTAGGCCAGCAGTGCCAGCGCTTCGTTGTTGGCGGCGATCCCCAGGCCCAGGGTGAAGTACTCGGGGTTGGTGCTGCTGCCCAGGCGCAGGCCGGCCCACAGCACCAGCGGCACCGCCAGGCTCATCAGCAGCAGGAACAGCGGCAGGCCCCAGCTGGCACTGACCAGCGCGCGTGGGCTGAGGTTCTCGGTGAAGGCCATGTGGTACATGTGCGGCATGACGATCGCCGAGGCGAAGAACACCAGCAGCAGGGTGCGCCATGGGCCTTCCTGCAGCGGCGTGTGCAGTGCCGCCAGGGCGGTCTGGTTCTGCAGCAGCCACACTTCCAGCCCGTGGGGGCCGCCGAACACACCGTACAGCGCATACAGGCCGATGCCGCCCAGGGCCACCAGCTTGATCACCGACTCGAAGGCGATGGCGAACACCAGGCCCTCGTGTTTTTCACGGGTGGCGATATGGCGGGAACCGAAGAAGATGGTGAACAGGATGATCAGCGCGCAGAACGCGAACGCCACCCGTGCCTTCACCGGTTCGCCAGTGAGGATGCTGATCGAATCGGCCACCGCCTGGATTTGCAAGGCCAGCAGTGGCAGCACGCCGATCAGCATGATCACCGTGGTCAGCGCGCCGGCCCAGGTACTGCGGAAGCGGAACGCCAGCAAGTCGGCCAGTGACGACAGCTGGTAGGTGCGGGTGATCTTCAGAATGGGGTAGAGCAGCACCGGTGCCAGCAGGAACGCGCCGGACACACCCAGGTAGCAGGCAAGGAAGCCGTAGCCGTACTGGTAGGCCAGCCCCACCGAGCCATAGAAGGCCCAGGCGCTGGCGTAGACGCCCAGCGACAGGGTGTAGGTCAACGGGTGGCGGATAATGGCGCGCGGAATCAGGCCGCGTTCACTGATCCAGGCCACGCCGAACAGCACCAGCAGGTAGGCGGCGCTGATCAGGATCATCTGGGTCAGGCTAAAGCTCATCGGCATCTCGTTGGCTCTGCAGGATGAAGGTGACGACGATCAGGATCAGCCAGAGCAGGTAGGGGCGGTACCAGGCTCCGGTCGGTTCGATCCACCAGTCCATGATGGCCGGGGAGAACAGGTAGATCCCCACGACCAGAAGCAGGACCAAACGATAGATGTACATGCTGGCCTCGAGGGTTGGGCGCTGCGGGTTTGGACTTATTATTGGCGCAAATGGCTGGGGTGATGCTATCGGGAATCGATAGGGTTAGCCAAGGGGTTGAATTCACTGGGCTTTTGTACGGGAAGTGGGTTTTGTCTGTACTGGCCTCTTCGCGGGTAAACCCGCTCCCACAGGTACTGCACGGTACTCAAGGGTTGTGGAGCACCTGTGGGAGCGGGTTTACCCGCGAAGTAGGCTGAACAGACCTCAGCGTAAATCGGCTTCAGGCACTGTCATCTGCCGCGCAATGTGTTCCGGCCGCCACTGCGCGCGTGCGACTGCCAGCACTTCGGCCGGGCTGGCGCCCATCAGCGCAGGGTCGGTGTGCTGCCCCAGCGCGCGCAACGCGCGAAGCAGCAACGGCGTTGCCTGGTCCGCCTCCAGTGGTGGTGAACGATACGACTTGCCCAGCTTGTGCCCGTCCGGCTGGACGATCAGCGGAATATGCAGGTAACGCGGCTGGGAGAACCCCAGCAGCTCTTGCAGGTACAGCTGGCGCGGTGTGTTGTCGAGCAGGTCGGCGCCGCGCACGATGTCGGTGACACCTTGCCAGGCATCGTCCAGCACCACCGCCAGTTGATAGGCGTAGAGCCCGTCGCGGCGCTGGATGACGAAATCACCCACCTCACGCCCCAGGTGCTGCTCGAACCTGCCCTGGACACGGTCATCGAAGCGATAGATCAGCTCCGGCACGCGTAGGCGAATCGCCGCCCCCTCGCGGGCATGCCCGGCATTGCGGCACGTGCCCGGGTAGATACCGTTGTAGCCTTCCAGCTGTTTGCGCGAACAGGTGCAGGCATAGGCCAGGCCCATGCTGAACAAGCGATCGACCACGGCGGCGTAGGCATCATGGCGCTGGCTTTGGAACACCACTTCGCCATCCCATTGCAGTCCGTAGCGTTCCAAGGTCTGCAAGATGGCGTCGCGGGCGCCGGGCATTTCCCGGGGCGGGTCGGTGTCTTCCATGCGCAGCAGCCAGCGGCCGTCAACGGCGCGGGCGTCGAGCCAGGAGGCGAGGGCGGCGACCAGCGAACCGAAATGCAGGAAACCGCTGGGGGTGGGGGCGAAGCGGCCGATGTAGCGGGAGTCAGTCATGGGCTGTGCAGGCTATATAAATGAAACGGGGCGCATCGAGTGTGGGAGCGGGCTTGCCCCGCGATGGCGTCGGTAAACCCGACAATCTCATCGCGGGGCAAGCCCGTTCCCACAACCAATACGCCCCGTTTTCAGGGAATCAGGGTCAGCCTTTGCCGACGGTCTTTTCCTTTTTCTCGGCAATTTCCTTGCAGTCGAAGCACAGGTCCGCGGTCGGACGGGCTTCCAGGCGGCGCAGGCCGATTTCGATACCGCAGGAATCGCACCAGCCGTATTCATCGTCCTTGATCTTGTCGAGGGTCTTGTCGATCTTCTTGATCAGCTTGCGCTCGCGGTCGCGGTTGCGCAGCTCAAGGGCGAACTCTTCTTCCTGGCTGGCGCGGTCCGCCGGGTCGGGGAAGTTCGCGGCTTCATCCTTCATGTGGTCCACGGTGCGATCCACACTGACCATCAGCTCGCCTTTCCAGGCATTGAGGAGCTTGGTGAAGTGCTTCTTCATGGGCTCGCCCATGTACTCTTCACCTTTGGTCTCTACGTAGGGCTCTACACCGTACATGGTCTGGGCTTTTTGCTTTTCTACGGTGGACATGAATAGACCGCCTCTCACTCATCTGATCCAATGCGCAGGCTTGCTTCCATCTCCGGCACCCGCCGGCCCTGCGACTGCGAGCCGCCGAACTTACCAGATAGATCCGGGGTGCGCTACCCCGCCTTATGCCTGCTATTGACAGCGGCGCGGGCGGCGCGTTCGCAGGCCGGCACAGGTAGAATCACCAGTTTAGACCCAATTGAGAGAAGGCCCATGGCTCAGCCACACAGCGCGCGCGCTCGCGCCATCGAACCCTTCCACGTCATGGCCCTGCTGGCGCGCGCCAACGAGCTGCAGGCTGCCGGCCACGACGTGATCCACCTCGAGATCGGCGAGCCGGACTTCACCACCGCCGCGCCGATCGTCGCCGCCGGCCAGGCCGCCCTGGCTGCGGGCCATACCCGCTACACCGCCGCCCGAGGCCTGCCGCAACTGCGCGAGGCCATCGCCGGCTTCTATGGCCAGCGTTATGGCGTCGACCTCGACCCTGAGCGTGTGCTGATCACCCCCGGTGGTTCGGGCGCGCTGTTGCTGGCCAGCAGCCTGCTGGTCGACCCGGGCAAGCACTGGCTGCTGGCCGACCCGGGCTACCCGTGCAATCGGCACTTCCTGCGCCTGGTCGAAGGCGGCGCGCAGCTGGTGCCGGTGGGGCCGGACGTCAATTACCAGCTGACGGCCGACCTGGTCGAGCGTTACTGGGACAAGGACACGGTCGGTGCGCTGGTGGCCTCGCCGGCCAACCCCACCGGCACGGTGCTCGGCCGCGATGAACTGGCCAGCCTGTCCAAGGCCACCCGCGAGCGTCATGGCCACCTGGTGGTGGACGAGATCTACCACGGCCTCACCTATGGCATGGACGCACCCAGCGTGCTGGAAGTGGATGACGAGGCCTTCGTCCTGAACAGTTTTTCCAAATATTTCGGCATGACCGGCTGGCGCCTTGGCTGGCTGGTGGCGCCGCCCTCGGCGGTTGCCGACCTGGAAAAACTGGCGCAGAACCTCTACATCAGCGCCCCCAGCATGGCCCAGCACGCCGCGCTGGCGTGCTTTGAGCCGGACACCCTGGCCATTCTCGAGGAGCGCCGCGCCGAGTTCGGCCGCCGCCGCGACTACTTGCTGCCGGCCCTGCGCGAGCTGGGCTTCGGCATCGCCGTCGAGCCGCAGGGTGCCTTCTACTTGTACGCCGATATCAGCGCGTTTGGCGGCGATGCCTTCGCTTTCTGCCGGCACTTCCTGGAAACCGAGCACCTGGCCTTCACCCCGGGCCTGGATTTCGGACGCCACCAGGCCGGCCACCACGTGCGCTTCGCCTACACCCAGAGCCTGCCGCGCCTGGAAGAGGCCGTGCAGCGCATTGCCCGTGGCCTGAAAAGCTGGCAGGGCTGAGGATGCTATTCCCGCAACTGGAACAGGCACGCCTGCTGCGTCGCTACAAGCGCTTCCTGGCCGATATCGAAACGGCCGATGGCGAACAGCTGACCATCCACTGCCCGAACACCGGCTCCATGCTCAATTGCATGCGCGAAGGCGGGCAGGTGTGGTTCAGCCGCTCCAACGACCCCAAGCGCAAGCTGCCCGGCACCTGGGAGATCAGCGAGACGCCCCAGGGGCGGCTGGCCTGCGTCAACACCGGGCGCGCCAACGCCGTGGTGGAGGAAGCGCTGCGCGCGGGGGTGATCAGCGAGCTGGCCGGCTTCACCACGCTCAAGCGTGAGGTGGCGTATGGCGAGGAGCGCAGCCGCATCGACTTCTACCTGGAGTTCGCCGATGGCGGCAAAGCCTATGTCGAGGTCAAGAGCGTGACCCTTGGCTACCCGGACACGCCGGTGGCGGCCTTCCCCGACGCCGTCACCCAGCGCGGCGCCAAGCACCTGCGCGAACTGGCGGCGCTGGCGCGCCAGGGTATTCGTGCGGTGCAGCTGTACTGCGTGAACCTCAGTGGTATCGAGGCGGTGCGCCCGGCAGAAGAAATCGACGCCGCCTATGCCCAGGCATTGCGGGCTGCCGTGGTGCAAGGGGTAGAAGTGCTCGCCTACGGTACGCGCCTGGATGCGCGGGAGTTGGTCATCGACCGGCCGCTGCCGGTACTGCTCACTCCGTGAGCCAGATGCCCTGGCTGTCTTCCAGGCAGGCCAGGGCCTCCAGCCATTCACCTTCGCACGGGCCGGCCACGCATTCGCCGCTTTCTATAAGGAACAATGCACCGTGATGGGCGCAGTGGATCAGGCTCGCGCTGTCGTCGAGGAAGCGGTCCGGCGCCCAGTTCAGCGGGATGCCGCGGTGCGGGCAGCGGTTGCGATAGACATGGACCTTGCCCTGGCGGCGCACGCCGAACAGCGGCTGGCCCGCTACGCTGAAAGCGCGGCTGTGGCCTTCGGCGAGGTCGGTGGAGGCGCAGAGAAATTGCATCGAGGAAGAGCTCGTCCGGTCGAGTCGTGTAACAAAGGGATGGCTTGACGCTTCAATGCGAATAATTATCAAATTGCCCGCATTCGCCGCGCCAGGTTGCCTATGGTGCGCAACTGCGTCGCTCGCCACAAGGCGCGCGGCGTGCCTTCTGCAAAGGAATCCGATGATGCGTCGTCCTGCTGCCCTGATCGCCCTGTGCGCCGGTCTTGCCCTGTCCGGCCAGGCCCTGGCCACTGAACTGCCACAACGCTGGGTCAGTGCCGGGGGCGCCCTGAGCGAATGGATCAGCGCCCTTGGCGGCGAGCAGCGCCTGGTCGGCGTCGACACCACCAGCCAGCACCCGGCCTCGCTCAAGGGCCTGCCAAGCATCGGCTACCAACGCCAATTGTCGGCCGAGGGCATCCTCAGCCTGCGCCCGGATGTACTGGTGGGCACCGAAGAGATGGGGCCACCGCCGGTGCTGGCGCAAATCCGCAAGGCGGGTGTACGGGTCGAACTGTTCTCCGGCAAGGCCGAAATCGCTGCCGTGGACGAGAACCTCAAGCACCTGGGTGTGTTGCTGGGCAGCGAGCAGAAGGCTGGCGAGCTGGCCGCGGACTATCGCCGTCAGTTGGACGCGCTGCAAGGCCAGGTCAAACAGGCCCAGGCCGGGCAGAAGGCGCCGGGCGTGTTGCTGCTGGTCGGCCATGCTGGCGCCAAACCGCTGATCGCCGGGCAGGGTACCGCCGGGGACTGGGTGCTGCGCCAGGCGGGTGGGCGCAACCTTGCCGAGCACCAGGGCTACAAGAACTTTTCGGTAGAGGCGCTCGCTGCGCTGGACCCGGATGTCGTGGTGTTTTCCGATCGCGCGTTGGAGGGGGAGCAGGCGTTGCAGGCGCTGCTCAAGGAAAACCCAGCCCTGGCCGTTTCGCGCGCGGCGCGTGACAAGCGCCTGGTGTCGCTCGACCCGACCCTGCTGGTCGGCGGCCTCGGGCCACGGCTGCCGGCCACCCTGCATGCGCTTGCCGCCAGCTTCTACCCCGCCGCCAAGGCCAGCCTTAACCCATGAGGCCACGGGTTCAAGCGCGCACACTGTTCATTGGCCTGGCGCTGTTGTGCTTGCTGGCGGTGTGGCTGTCGTTGGCGCTGGGGCCGGTCAGCCTGCCGTTGCTCGACACGCTGAGGGCCGGCATGCGACTGGTGGGTATCCCGGTCGCGGGTGACGGGTTGGAGCAGGCCGAAATGATCCTTGGCCAGATACGCTTGCCACGCACCCTGCTGGGGTTGGCGGTGGGCGCGGTGCTGGCGCTGTCCGGGGTGGCGATGCAGGGGCTGTTTCGCAACCCGCTCGCTGATCCGGGGTTGGTGGGGGTGGCCAGTGGCGCGGCGCTGGGGGCTGCGGTGGCGATCGTCGGGGGGAGTTGGCTGGGCGGCATCCCCGAATGGTTCGCGCCTTATCTGCTGTCGTTGTGCGCCTTCGTCGGTGGCCTGGGGGTGACGGCGATGGTCTATCGCCTGGGCCGGCGTGACGGGCAGACCAATGTCGCAACCATGCTCCTGGCCGGGATCGCCATGACCGCGCTGGGCGGGTCGGCGGTGGGCCTGTTCACCTACCTGGCCGATGACGCCACGTTGCGCACCCTGACTTTCTGGAACCTCGGCAGCCTCAATGGCGCCAGTTACGAGCGGCTGTGGCCGCTGCTGCTGGTGGCTGCGGCGGTGGCACTGTGGTTGCCGCGCCGCGCGCAGGCACTCAATGCCCTGTTGCTGGGGGAGTCGGAAGCCCGTCACCTGGGCATCGACGTGGAAGCGCTCAAGCGTGAGCTGGTGCTGTGCACCGCGCTGGGTGTCGGCGCCGCGGTGGCCGCCGCGGGCCTGATCGGCTTCATCGGGCTGGTGGTGCCGCACCTGGTGCGTTTGTTGGCGGGGCCGGATCACCGTGTGCTGCTGCCGGCCTCGCTGCTGGCCGGCGGCACACTGTTGCTGTTCGCCGACCTGGTCGCCCGCTTGGCGCTGGCGCCGGCCGAACTGCCGATCGGGATCGTCACCGCCTTCATCGGTGCGCCATTCTTCCTGTTCTTGCTGGTGCGGGGGCGCAGCTGATGCTGGATGTCGAAGGACTTCATCTCACCCGTGGCGGTAGCGAGGTTTTGCGTGATATCAGCCTGTGCCTGGAGCCGGGGCGGGTGCTGGGTGTGCTTGGCCCCAACGGCGCCGGCAAGAGCAGCCTGCTGGGCGCGCTGTGCGGCGAGCTGATGCCGACGGCGGGGCGCGTGCGGTTGGACGGGCGGGCGCTGGGCGACTGGCCCGGCCAGGAACGTGCCCGCCGCCTGGCGGTGTTGCCACAGGCGTCCAGCCTGGGCTTTGCGTTCAATGTCGAGGAAGTGGTCGGCATGGGCCGGTTGCCCCATGACAGCGGCCGGCAGCGCGACCGCGAGATCGTGGTGGCCGCGCTGGAGGCGGCGGATGCCCTGCACCTGGTCGAGCGCAGCTACCTGGCGCTGTCCGGCGGCGAGCGTCAGCGCGTGCACCTGGCGCGGGTGCTGGCCCAGCTGTGGCCGGGCGAGGCAGGGTGTACGTTACTGCTCGACGAGCCCACCTCGGCACTCGACCCGCTGCACCAGCACACCACTTTGCAGGCCGTGCGCAGTTTCGCCGACCGGGGTGCTGCGGTGCTGGTGATCCTGCACGACCTGAACCTGGCGGCACGCTACTGTGACCATATCCTGTTGCTGGAGCAGGGTCGCTGCCATGCCCTGGGTACGCCGGGGCAGGTGCTGTCCCCGGCGGCGCTCAAGGCGGTGTTCGGTATCGACGTGCTGGTGCAGGCGCATCCGGAGCGTGGCCACCCGCTGATCATCATTCGCTAGGCTTTGTACGAAAAGTGCCTGCGCGACGATCATGCTGCGTTGAAAACAGGCTCGGAATGCTCATTTACAACCCGTAAACTCCGCTTCCTCGCCTGTTTTCGCCTTGCCTGATCGTCGCTCGGCGACTTTTCGTACAAACCCTAGGAGCTCGATCATGGGTCACCCAGTGTCGTTCTTGCTGACGGTTTGCCTGGCGCTGACGTTGGGCGCCTGCCAGGCCAGCCTGCCGCCGTTGCCGGCCTGGCAGTCCAGCCAGGGGCGTGATGATGCGCAGCTGGGGCGGATCGTGGACGTCGGCAGTGGGCAGGTGCTCAGCCCCGAGCAGTTGGTCCAGCGCCTGGCCGATGCGCCACGGGTGCTGGTGGGTGAAAAGCATGACAACCCGGACCACCACGCGCTGCAGCTCTGGCTGCTGCGCGTCATGCAGAGCCGTCGCCCGCAAGGCAGCTTGTTGCTGGAAATGCTCCAGCCCCAACAGCAAGCGCTGGTCGATGGGCTGAAACAGTCCTCGCCGCTGCCGGCTGATCTGCCCAAGGCCCTGGCTTGGCAGGCGGGCTGGGATTGGGCGCAGTACGGGCCGATCGTCCGCGAAGCGCTGGGCCGGCCCTATCCCTTGCTGGCCGCCAACCTGTCACCGGACGAGATACGCCAGGCCTACCGTCACCCGTCCAGCCCGAGCGGCGAGCGTTCCAATGCCCCTGAGGTGGTGAAGGCACTGACCGAACAGGTGCGTGCTGGGCACTGCGACCTGCTGCCGCCAAGCCAATTGCCGGCCATGCTTGCCGTGCAGCAGCAGCGCGACCGGCGTATGGCCGAGCGCTTATTGAGCGCGCCGCAACCGGCGCTGTTGTTCGCGGGCAGTTATCACGTGCGCAAGGATTTGGGGGTGCCGTTGCACCTGGCCGACCTGGGCGCCCAGGGGACGAGCAAGGTACTGCTGTTGACGGAGGTGGGGGAGGTGGTCGAACCGGGCATGGCCGACTTCGTCTGGTACACGGCGGCATTGCCTGAGCAGGATTATTGCGCGCAGTTGCGCAAGGGGCATTGACCGCATCGCCGGTAAGCCGGCTCCCTCTGGGGCTTGCGCGTCCTCTGTAGGAGCGGCCTTGTGTCGCGACGGGCTGTAACGCAGCCCCAGCGATTTGTGTGGCACAAGCGATCGCCGGGGCCGCTTTGCGGCCCTTTCGCGACACAAGGCCGCTCCTACAGAAACCAGCGCAAGGTAGGCACAATCACAGGCAAAAAAAAGACCCGCCAAATTGGCGGGTCAATAACCGTGATTAGCCTGATGAGGAGATAATCTGAGCGTCCGAACCAGGGACCTTTCAGGTTATCCAACCAGTCTCGCGACCAGTTGTGATAATCATAACGATTCTCATTTCTACGTCAACACCTTCCCATCATTTATTTTCGATCTTCTGCGGCTGGCACTTGGCGTCGAGTTGCTGGTTCAGTGCTTCTTTGCGTTCCACCGGCAGGTCGTTCCAGTGCATGTCCAGCAGGGCGCCTTCGATGGCGTACAACAACACCTTGGAAGCCCGGAATCCTCGCGTTCTCACGGCTTGATAGGCCCCCACCGCGCCGAGGCGGCGAAGGTCCGATGCACTGTGGATGCCCACGGCGTGCAGCCATTGCGCGGAGGTCTTGCCAAGGTTTTTCAGGTGCTGCAATTCATCGTTCATCGAGCCTCCTTGCGATGGCTGAACGGGACGTGGGGATAAATCGCGAGCAGGTCAGAGAGGAGTGTAGCGGGGGTTCGCAATTACGCGGCCTTTTGCCATCTGGGCCGACAAGGGGCTGAGGCGCGGGGGCGCGCGGTGTCTGCGGGAGCGGGTTCACCCGCTCCCACAGTGTTTGGCAGGCCACCTGTGCTCAGCGGGCAGTGCGGTAGCGCAGCCGTGTGCCGTACTTCACCGACATGAGGATCTCGTCGGCACTCAGCTCGTTGGGGAAATAGGTCCCGGAAATCTGCGCATGGGCAAGGCTCGCCCCCTCCAGGCCGTTGTTCCGCAGGTCGAGCCCGCGCAGGTCGGCGGCGCGGAAATAGGCGTCGGTGAAGTCGATGCCGCGCACGTCCAGGTCACGCAGGTCGAGGCCGCGGAAATCGCCGCCGCGAAAGTCGATGGGGGTGTCGGTGGGCTTTTCGCGGTTGAAGGCCGCGATCTTCTCGTCGCGGACCATCGTGTACAGGACGTTGTCCAGCTGACGGGGTTGATTCATGGCGGCGCCTCCTCCGTGGGGTGTGATGATACTGTAATGCCATCACTGGAGAGGCGCCGGACTTCAGGCGTGAACTGTCGACTGCTTCACGCCTGGCGGGTCAAAGGCCGGGCAGGTGCTGGCGGATCTGTTCGATCAGCTGGTCCATGCTGGCGCTTTCATGGGTGTTCACGTGCTTGGCGTGTTTCTGCTCCTCGGCATCCAGCGGTTCGCGGCTGGCCTGCTGAGCCTTGATCACCTCCAGGGTGGCGTCCGACGGGTCGAGCTGTTCCGCCTGGCGCTGTTCCAGCCAACTGGCGATCACGGCGTCGGGGGCCTGGCAGTCGAGGATCAGGAAGGGCACGCCAGTGTCGCTGGCGACTTCGGCTGCGGCCTTGCGCTGCGCATGCTTGAGGTAGGTGGCGTCGAGCACGACCGGGAAGCCGGCGCGCAGGATGATCTGTGCCAGTTGATGCAAGCGTTGGTAGGTGGCGGCGCTGGCATCGCTGCCATAGATGCCCGCTTGCAACTTTCCGGCATCGGCCTGCTGCTGTTCGCCGAACAGGCGCTTGCGCTCGACATCGGAACGCACACGGATCGCCCCCAGCGCTTCGACCAGGCGCATCGCCACGTGGCTCTTGCCCACGGCCGAGACGCCCTGGGTGATAGCCAGCAGGCGCGTGGGGATGGCGCTGTAGCTTTCGGCGAGGTTGGCGTAGTTGCGGTAGGTGCGCAGGGTGGTGGCGCGCTGCACGCCATCGGCGTCGGCCGGCATGCTGAACAACGCGACCTTGGCCCGTACCAGGGCGCGGTAGGCCTTGTAGAAATTCAGCAGTTCCAGGCCTTGGTAGTCGCCGGTCAGCTCCAGGTACTGGCTGATGAAACGGCGCGACAGGCATTTGAGGCCACGGTCTTCGAGGTCCATGGCGAGGAAGCCGACGTCGGCATAGACGTCGGTGAGGCGGAACGGTTCGTTGAACTCGATGCAGTCGAAGATCACCACCTTGCCGTCGATCAGGGTGGCGTTGCCCAGGTGGATGTCACCGTGGCATTCGCGGATGAAACCGTCGGCCTTGCGTGCCTCGAGCAGGCCGTGCAGACGCTTGAAGCTGTCCTGGGCCCAGGCTTGCAGGGCGTCCAGCTGTTGCAAGTCGGCCTTGTCGCTGAGGAATGGGCGGATCTGCTCGAAGTTCTGCTCCACCGGTGCCATCACGGCGTCCGGGGTGCCCAGCGGGTGCTCGACCGACACCTTCGGTGCCTGCAGGTGGAACTCGGCGATCTGCCGGGCCATCTGGTCGATGTGCTCGGCGTTCAACTCACCGTTGGCTTGCAGGGTGCTGAGCATCTGGCCCTGGGGGAACTGGCGCATCTTCAGGGCGTATTCGATCGCCGGGCCTTCACCGCCGATCTGCGGCGCTTCGGCAGTGCCGGTGATCGGCAGCACTTCCAGGTACAGGCCGTCGGTGAGGCGCTGGTTCAGGCGCAACTCTTCGTTGCAGAAATGCCCGCGCTGGTCCAGGCCGGTGAAGTCGAGGAAGCCGAAGTTCATCGGTTTCTTGATCTTGTAGGCGAACTCGCCGGTGAGCAGGACCCAGGAGATATGCGTCTCGATGAGCTGGAAGCCCTCAACGGGGTGCGGATAGAGCGCAGGGTTCTGCAGCGCGTTGATCAGGGCTTGGCTCACGAGGGATCCTTTCGAGGTCAGGGAATTTGAAGGCGCCATTATGGTCAATGGTGCCGATCCTGCAAACCGCCCGTGGGCGCCTGCCCCCTCTTTTGAAAGTGCGTATAATCCGCCGCCATGACTCGTACCCGAACTTCCCGCTCCCCTAAAAAACAGCCAACCAGCCGCGCGCGCGCCTGGTTGGGTTGGGCGATCAAGCTCAGCTTGGTCGGCCTGGTCGTGATCGCCGGCTTCGCGGTCTACCTCGACGCCACTGTCCAGGAGAAGTTTTCCGGCAAGCGCTGGACCATCCCGGCCAAGGTGTATGCCCGGCCGCTGGAGCTGTTCGTCGGCCAGAAGCTCAGCCGCAACGACTTCCTCACCGAACTCGACGCCCTGGGTTACCGCCGCGAAAGCGCGGCCAACGGCCCGGGTGCGGCGTCGGTCAACGGCAACAGCATCGACATCAACACCCGTGGCTTCCAGTTCTATGAGGGGATGGAGCCGGCGCAGTTCGTGCGGGTGCGCTTCTCCGGCGACTATGTCGCGGGGCTCAGTGGCGCCAACGGCGGCAAGCTCGACGTGGTGCGCCTGGAGCCGCTGATGATCGGCGGTATCTACCCCAAGAACCTCGAAGACCGCATCCTGATCAAGATCGACCAGGTGCCGCCGTACCTGCTGGAAACCCTGATCGCCACCGAAGACCGCGACTTCTACAGCCACTTCGGCGTGTCGCCCAAGTCCATCGCCCGCGCCGTCTGGGTCAACACCTCGGCCGGTGCCATGCGCCAGGGCGGCAGTACCCTGACCCAGCAGCTGGTGAAGAACTTCTTCCTCACCAACGAGCGCAGCCTCAGCCGCAAGCTGACCGAGGCGATGATGGCCGTGCTGCTGGAAATGCACTACGACAAGCGCGAAATCCTCGAGGCCTACCTCAACGAAGTGTTCGTCGGCCAGGACGGCCAGCGCGCCGTGCATGGTTTCGGGCTGGCCAGCCAGTTCTTCTTCAGCCAGCCGCTGCAAGAGCTCAAGCTGCACCAGATCGCCTTGCTGGTGGGTATGGTCAAGGGCCCGTCCTACTACAACCCGCGTCGCTACCCGGAACGTGCCTTGCAGCGCCGTAACCTGGTGCTCGACCTGCTGGCCGAGCAGGGTGTGGTCGGCCAGGACGTGGTGGACGCGGCGAAGAAGATGCCATTGGGCGTGACCAAGCGCGGCAGCCTGGCCGACAGCTCGTTCCCGGCGTTCCTCGACCTGGTCAAGCGTCAGCTGCGTCAGGACTACCGCGACGAAGACTTGACCGAAGAAGGCCTGCGCATCTTCACCAGCTTCGACCCGATCCTTCAGATGAAGGCCGAGACCGCCATGAGCGAGACCTTCAAGCGCCTGGCCGGGCGCAAGGGCTCGGACGACGTCGAGTCGGCGATGGTGGTCTCCAACCCGGAAACCGGTGAGATCCAGGCCTTGATCGGCAGCCGCCAGTCGGGCTTTGCCGGTTTCAACCGCGCCATCGACGCCGTGCGGCCGATCGGCTCGCTGGTCAAGCCGGCGGTCTATCTCACCGCGCTGGAGCAGCCGAGCAAGTACACCCTGACCAGCTGGGTGCAGGACGAGCCGTTCTCGGTCAAAGGCGCCAATGGCCAAGTGTGGCGCCCGCAGAACTATGACCGTCGCCCCCACGGCACCATTTACCTGTACCAGGGGCTGGCGAACTCCTACAACCTGTCCACCGCCAAGCTCGGCCTGGAAGTGGGCGTGCCGAACGTGATCAAGACCATCGGCCGCCTGGGTGTGCAGGTCGACTGGCCGGCGTTCCCGTCGATGCTGCTGGGCGCCGGCGGCATGTCGCCGATGCAGGTGGCGACCATGTACCAGACCATCGCCAACGGCGGCTTCAACACGCCGATGCGCGGTATCCGCAGCGTGCTCACCGCCGAAGGCGAGCCGCTCAAGCGCTACCCGTTCCAGATCCAGCAGACTTTCGACCCGGGCGCCATCTATCTGGTGCAGAACGCCATGCAGCGGGTGATGCGCGAGGGCACCGGCCGTTCGGTGTACAGTCAGCTGCCCAGCTCGCTGACGCTGGCGGGCAAGACCGGCACCAGTAACGATTCGCGCGACAGCTGGTTCTCTGGTTTCAGCCAGGACCTGCTGGCGGTGGTCTGGCTGGGCCGCGACGACAACGGCAAGACACCGTTCACCGGTGCCACCGGTGCGCTGCAGGTGTGGACCAGCTTCATGAAGAAGGCCGACCCGCTGCCGCTGGACATGCCGCAACCGGACAACGTGGTGCAAGCCTGGATCGACCCGTACAGCGGCCATGGTTCCGACGGCAGCTGTCCGGGAGCGGTGCAGATGCCGTATATTCGCGGCAGTGAACCAGCCGCTGGCGCCACCTGTGGTGGCGAGCAGAACCCGGCCGAATCCGTGATGGACTGGGTCAAGGGCTGGATGAATTGAGCACGAGCTTCTGAAGAGGGTGTGAAGTGAACAAGTGGTGGATACCTGCCCTGGCGGCAGTGAGCGTGCTGCACGGTTGTGCCAGCGTCCCGCGTGGCAACATTCCGGTGGTCGATTCGAGTACCCGGGTCTCCAACAGCGAGCGCGTTACAGCCAATCGCACGTCGGCGTACCCGACCAGCGGTGGCAGCAGCCAGGCCCAGGCGCTACCCGAGGATTCCGGCGTGACCGTGATGATCCCGCAGGGGACCGGTGGCGCGCCGATCCAGTCGGTCCCGGCCGGCGGCAGCATCACGCCGATCAGCACCGGCCCGATCACCCCGGGCCCGGTAAGCAGTGGCCCGATCACCACCAACCCCAACCCGATCGCCGATGAGCCGTTCGACATCGCTTCGATGAGCAACCCGACGCCGGCCACTAGCGCGCCGACCGGCATCCCGCGCGGCAATGCGTCCAGCGGTGGCCTGTCTGCCGACGAGCAACTCGACGGCCCGGTACTGGCGCTGCTGACCACCGCCCAGCAACAGCAGGGTAGCGGTGACTTCAACGGCGCCGCGTCGAGCCTGGAGCGTGCCCAGCGCATCGCCCCGCGTGAGCCGCAGGTGCTGTTCCGCCTGGCCCAGGTGCGTCTGTCGCAAGGCGACGCCGCGCAGTCCGAGCAACTGGCTCGTCGCGCGCTGACTTACGCCAACGGCCGCCCGGACCTGCAAGCGCAGTTGTGGAACACCATCGCCCAGGCTCGCGAGAAACAGGGTGACAGCGCCGGTGCCGCCCTGGCGCGGCAGAAGGCACGGGTCAACCTGTGATGGAACCACGCATTCTCGATATCGCCGACCACCTGCTGCTGATCGAGCACGAGCTCAGGGTGCAGGGCTGGTGGGACGATGCCGCGCCCAGCGCCGAGGCGCTGGCCAGCGTGGTGCCATTCGCGGTGGACAGCATGAGCTTCGAGCAGTGGCTGCAGTGGATCTTCCTGCCACGCATGAAGCTGATTCTCGAGCATGGGCATCCGCTGCCCAATGCTTCGGGCATTCTGGTGATGGCCGAGACGGTGTTCGTCGACCGCCCGGAACAAAGCCGCGAGCTACGGCGCCTGTTGGCAGAGTTCGATCAATTGATCGCGCCTTCCGCCTGATTTCTTCTCTTTTTCCGATAAGGGCCGCAGATTGTGGCCCTTTTTTGTGGAAATCTTCCTAGTTCTGCTGCTGGGTGCGTTTTTAGTGGTGGCAGTGATTCATCTTGCGGAAAAATTGGCAATAATTTTTCTTGACTTGTGCGCGCCGAATCACAAGAATCCAGATTCCGCTGTAGAGGGACTGCCAGAAGCAGACCCGCTAAGCAGATCATGAGGCGCACACCCGCGCCGACTTGTAACACCCCGCAACGCGTTACCTCGCGCTGGGTGGGAAAGCCCGAAACATTAGAAGGGCATTCCCAATACTTGCTCAGTCAGTGCTGACGTTCGCTCATGCTCTGCTTGGCAGTAAACCTATTAAGACCCGCCCAGTGAGGGCGGTATTCTGGCGTTTTAGAGGTGAACAACGTGGAGCTTTTATCTGGCGCTGAGATGGTCGTCCGCTTCTTGCGTGACGAGGGCGTTAAGCACATCTACGGGTACCCTGGCGGTGCTCTCCTTCATGTTTACGATGCTTTGTTCAAGGAACCGGAAGTCGAGCACATCCTGGTCCGTCACGAACAGGCTGCCACCCATATGGCGGACGGTTACGCCCGTGCCACCGGCAAGGCCGGCGTGGTGCTGGTGACTTCCGGCCCCGGCGCGACCAATGCCATCACCGGCATTGCCACCGCCTACATGGATTCCATTCCGATGGTCATCCTGTCTGGCCAGGTGCCCAGCACCATGGTCGGCACCGATGCGTTCCAGGAAACCGACATGATCGGTATCTCCCGGCCGATCGTGAAGCACAGCTTCATGGTCAAGCACGCTTCGGAAATCCCTGAAGTTCTGAAAAAAGCCTTCTATCTGGCGCAGTCCGGCCGTCCTGGTCCGGTGGTGGTCGACATTCCAAAAGATATGACCAACCCGGCTGAGAAGTTCGAGTACATCTACCCGAAAAAGGTCAAGCTGCGTTCGTATAGCCCGGCTGTACGTGGTCATTCCGGCCAGATCCGCAAGGCGGCCGAAATGCTCCTGGCGGCCAAGCGTCCGATCGTCTACTCCGGTGGTGGCGTCATTCTTGGTGGTGGCTCCGAAGCCCTCACCGAAATCGCCAAGTCGCTGAACCTGCCGGTCACCAACACGCTCATGGGCCTCGGCGGCTTCCCGGGCACCGACCGCCAGTTCATCGGCATGCTCGGCATGCACGGCAGCTACACCGCCAACATGGCCATGCACCACGCTGACGTGATCTTCGCCGTCGGTGCGCGTTTCGACGACCGTGTGGTCAATGGCCCGGCGAAGTTCTGCCCGAATGCCAAGATCATCCACATCGACATCGACCCGGCGTCGATCTCGAAGCTGATCAAGGCAGACGTCCCGATCGTCGGCCCGGTCGACAGTGTGCTCAACGAAATGCTGGGCATCCTCAAGGAAATCGGCGAGCAGCCAGACAAGGCGGCGCTGGATGCCTGGTGGAAGCAGATCGACGAATGGCGTGGTGACGGCGACCTGTTCCCCTACGACAAGGGCGACGGCAACATCATCAAGCCGCAGCAGGTGATCGAGACCCTGTGCGAAGTGACCCAGGGCGATGCCTTCGTCACCTCCGACGTGGGCCAGCACCAGATGTTCGCGGCGCAGTACTACCGCTTCAACAAACCCAACCGCTGGATCAACTCCGGTGGCCTGGGCACCATGGGCTTCGGTTTCCCGGCGGCCATGGGCATCAAGCTCAACTTCCCGGACCAGGATGTGGCCTGCGTCACTGGCGAAGGCAGCATCCAGATGAACATCCAGGAGCTGTCCACCTGCATGCAGTACGGCCTGCCGGTGAAGATCGTCAACCTGAACAACGGTGTGTTGGGCATGGTCCGCCAATGGCAGGACATGGCCTACAACGGTCGCCACTCGCACTCCTATGTCGAGTCGCTGCCGGACTTCGTCAAGCTGGCCGAGGCCTATGGCCATGTGGGTATCCGCATCACCAGCCTGAAAGACCTCAAGCCGAAACTGGAAGAGGCTTTCGCGATGAAGGACCGCCTGGTGTTCATCGACATCGCGGTCGACCGCACCGAGCACGTCTATCCGATGCAGATCAAGGATGGCTCGATGCGTGACATGTGGCTGAGCAAGACGGAGCGTACCTGATATGCGGCACATCATCTCCCTGCTGCTGGAAAACGAACCCGGTGCTTTGTCCCGCGTGGTCGGCCTGTTCTCCCAGCGCAACTACAACATTGAAAGCCTGACCGTGGCGCCAACCGAAGACCCGACCTTGTCGCGTCTGACGCTGACCACCGTTGGCCATGACGAAGTGATCGAGCAGATCACCAAGAACCTGAACAAGCTGGTCGAAGTGGTCAAGCTCGTCGACCTGTCGGAAAGCGCTCACATCGAGCGTGAACTGATGCTGGTCAAGGTCAAGGCCACCGGTGCCCAGCGCGCCGAGATCAAGCGCACCACGGATATCTTCCGTGGCCAGATCGTCGATGTGACCGCCAGCGTGTACACCGTGCAGCTGAGCGGCACCAGCGACAAACTGGACAGCTTCATCCAGGCCATCGGCACCGCATCGATTCTCGAAACCGTGCGCAGCGGCGTCACCGGCATTGCCCGTGGCGACAAAGTGCTCAGCATCTAACTTCAAAAATTAGCGATGGCTCCGCAGGGGCCGAGATATAACCAGGGGTATTTCATGAAAGTTTTCTACGATAAAGACTGCGACCTTTCCATCATCCAGGGTAAGAAAGTCGCCATCATCGGTTACGGTTCGCAAGGCCACGCCCAGGCGTGCAACCTGAAGGACTCCGGTGTAGACGTTACCGTCGGTCTGCGTAAAGGCTCGGCCACCGTTGCCAAGGCTGAAGCCCACGGCCTGAAAGTCGCCGACGTAGCTACCGCCGTCGCTGCCGCCGACCTGGTCATGATCCTGACCCCGGACGAGTTCCAGGGCGCTCTGTACAAGAACGAGATCGAGCCGAACATCAAGAAGGGCGCCACCCTGGCCTTCTCCCACGGCTTCTCGATCCACTACAACCAGGTCGTTCCGCGTGCCGACCTCGACGTGATCATGATCGCGCCGAAGGCCCCGGGCCACACCGTTCGCTCCGAGTTCGTCAAAGGCGGCGGCATCCCTGACTTGATCGCCATCTACCAGGACGCTTCCGGCAACGCCAAGAACGTCGCCCTGTCCTACGCCTCGGGCGTGGGTGGCGGCCGTACCGGCATCATCGAAACCACCTTCAAGGACGAGACCGAAACCGACCTGTTCGGTGAGCAGGCCGTTCTGTGCGGCGGTACCGTCGAGCTGGTCAAGGCCGGTTTCGAAACCCTGGTCGAAGCGGGCTACGCCCCGGAAATGGCCTACTTCGAGTGCCTGCACGAGCTGAAGCTGATCGTTGACCTCATGTACGAAGGCGGTATCGCCAACATGAACTACTCGATCTCCAACAACGCCGAGTACGGTGAGTACGTCACCGGCCCTGAAGTCATCAACGAAGAATCCCGCAAGGCCATGCGCAACGCTCTGAAGCGCATCCAGGACGGCGAGTACGCGAAGATGTTCATCAGCGAAGGTGCCACCAACTACCCATCGATGACCGCCAAGCGTCGTAACAACGCTGCCCACGGCATCGAGATCATCGGCGAGCAACTGCGTTCGATGATGCCTTGGATCTCGGCCAACAAGATCGTCGACAAGACCAAGAACTAAGTCTTGTTTTGCTGAATGAAAAACGCGGCTTCGGCCGCGTTTTTTCGTTTGCGCGGCCCGCTTCTGGTATAAAGCGACCAGTGGCCCGCCGTCAGAACCCATTTCGCGGGCCCGTGTCGAACATATTCCACCCAGTTGCAAGGTACTTTTCATGAGCGAACGTCCCGAAGAGCCGAACAAGCCCTCCGACGCCGAAAGCCTGCTACCGATCGATGAGCATGTCGAAGAAGGGCATGACGCTGAAGGGCGCAAGGTCCGTCACCGCGGCATCTACCTGTTGCCCAACCTGTTCACCACCGCCAACCTGTTCGCCGGTTTCTATTCCATCATCAGTTCGATGAGCGCACAAAGCGCCCTGAGCGCTGGCGACCCGCGCGAGGCGAGCAAGTATTTCGCCTTCGCCGCCATTGCGATCTTCGTCGCCATGGTGCTGGACAGCCTCGATGGCCGCGTGGCACGCATGACCAATACGCAAAGCGCCTTCGGTGCCGAGTACGACTCGTTGTCGGACATGGTCGCCTTCGGTGTGGCGCCGGCACTGCTGGCCTTCGGCTGGGCGCTGGGTGACATGGGCAAGGTCGGCTGGATGGTGGCCTTCATCTATGTAGCGGGTGCGGCCTTGCGCCTGGCGCGTTTCAACACCCAGGTCGGCACCGCCGACAAGCGCTACTTCATCGGCCTGGCCAGCCCGGCTGCGGCAGGTGTGGTGGCCGGTACCGTATGGGCGTTCAGCGACTACGGTATCCAGGGCAGCAAGCTGTCGTTCCTGGTGGCCCTGCTGGTGGCGGCCGCCGGCATGCTGATGGTCAGCAATATCAAGTACAACAGCTTCAAGGAGCTGGACCTGAAAGGGCGCGTCCCGTTCGTTGCGATCCTGGCCGTGGTGCTGGTGTTCGCCGTGGTCTTCAGCGACCCACCCCGCATCCTGCTGCTGATCTTCCTTGGTTACGCGATTTCCGGGCCACTGCAGTACCTGCTGCGTGGTCGTCGGCGCAAAGCCTGACCACGATTTAATCGTGGAATAACCTGCCGGCTCCATAGTCTTACGGGTACATCAGTTACCCGCACTGTGGAGCCGTCATGCTCATCAAACTCCCCCGGTCTTCCGACTGCACGTCGGCACAGATCACCCCCGAAGCAATCTACCTTTCCCGTCGCAGCATGCTAGGTGGCACCTTTGCCGGCTTGGCCCTGGGCGCATTGCCGCGCATGGGGGCGGCTGCAGAGCCTTCGCGCTATGCCGATGCGGCAGCCGGCTCGGCGCCGACATGGTTCGCCGACAAGCTGGGCGCCACCAAATGGCAGGCAGTCACGGTGAAAGATGAGGCGATCACGCCGTTCAAGGATGCCACCCACTACAACAACTTCTATGAGTTCGGGCCTGACAAAGGCGACCCGGCGGCCAATGCCGGCAGCCTGAAGACCGAACCATGGAGCCTGGTGGTCGATGGCGAGGTGGCCAAGCCGGGGCGCTATGCGCTGGAAGACTTCGTCAAACCTTATCAGCTGGAAGAGCGTATCTATCGCCTGCGCTGCGTGGAGGCGTGGTCGATGGTCATTCCGTGGCTGGGCTTTCCGTTGGCCGAGGTGCTCAAGCAGGTCGAGCCCACTTCGAAGGCGCGCTATGTTCGCTTCGAGACCCTGCAGGATCCGAAAAGCATGCCTGGGCAGCGCTCGGGCTTTGCACTGATCGACTGGCCCTATGTGGAAGGTTTGCGCCTGGATGAGGCAATGAACCCGCTGGCGATCCTTGCGGTGGGTATGTATGGCCGGGAGCTGGCCAATCAGAACGGAGCACCGCTACGCCTGGTGGTGCCGTGGAAGTATGGCTTCAAGAGTATCAAGTCGATCGTGCGTATCAGCCTGGTTGCGGAGCAACCGCGCACGACCTGGCAGGGGTTGGCGCCGGATGAGTACGGTTTCTATGCCAACGTCAACCCGACGGTCGACCACCCGCGCTGGACCCAGGCCCGGGAGCGGCGCCTGCCCAGTGGGCTGTTCAGCCCCAATGTGCGCGAGACGCTGATGTTCAATGGCTACGCTGACGAAGTGGCGTCGCTGTATGGCGGGCTGGATCTGCGGAAGAACTATTGATGCGCTATCCCTGGTTGCGTTTGGCGATCCTCATTGTCGGTTGCCTGGTTCCGGCCTGGTGGTTGTATCAGGCGGCGACGGGGCAACTTGACCCTGACCCGGGCAAGATCCTGGTGGATCGGCTTGGGCTGGGGGCGTTGGTGTTTCTGTTGATCACCTTGAGCATGACGCCGCTGCAGAAGCTGACGGGGTGGCCGGGCTGGATCGTGGTACGGCGCCAACTGGGGTTGTGGTGCTTTGCTTATATAGTGCTGCACATGACTTCTTATATGGTGTTCATCCTGGGCCTGGACTGGGGGCAGTTGGGGGTGGAGTTGCGCAAGCGGCCGTACATCATTGTCGGGGCGCTGGGGTTCCTGGGGTTGTTGGCGTTGGCGGTTACTTCCAATCGCTACAGTCAGCGGCGGCTGGGGGCGCGGTGGAAGAAGCTGCACAAGCTGGTGTATGTGATTCTTGGGTTGGGGTTGCTGCATTTCTTGTGGATCGTGCGCTCGGACCTGAAGGAGTGGGCGGTCTATGCGGGGGTAGGGGCGTTGCTGATGGTGTTGCGGGTGCCGGCGGTGGCGCGGCGGGTGCCGCGGTTGGGGCGAGCGAAGGGGAGGGTGGCTTGAGGGTGGCTTCGGGGCTTGTCTTCAGGTTGTGTTGGTCTTGAGAGGTGCTTGCCGTTGTTCTTCTAGTGCCCTTGAAGTCGAGCGCCGCGCGGGCGGCGCTCGATCTGATGGGCGCTGCAAGGGGTGTGGCAAGCCCCTGGCGGCCGTTGCACGGTCTTTTCCCCTTATATTTCAATTTCTTGAAATATAAGGTTGACGCGCTTTCAGATCCCCTTATAATGCGCCCCACTTCCAGCGACAACGGAACGCGAAACTCCTTGGGAATCAACGAGTTAAGCGATTCGAAAGATCCGGAAGTGCTTCGGTCTCATGATCGATAGCGGTGAAAAGGTGGTTGACAGCAGGTTGTAACGCTGTATGATTCGCCTCCCGCTACGAGAGATCGCAGCGAGTCAAGTGTTTGAAGCTAAACGAGTTTCTCGGGAAAAACTTCAAAATAAACGCTTGACACGAAATGAGGAAAGCGTAGAATGCGCGCCTCGGCTGAAGCGAAACGCTAAAGCCAACCGCTCTTTAACAAATTGAATCAAGCAATTCGTGTGGGTGCTTGTGAGTACGGACTGATAGTCACAAAGATTATCAGCATCACAAGTGACCATGCGAGAAATCACATAGTCATTTGAGATTGCTGAGCCAAGTTTAGGGTTTCTTAAAAACCCAAGCAGTATTGAACTGAAGAGTTTGATCATGGCTCAGATTGAACGCTGGCGGCAGGCCTAACAGCAGGCCTAACA
>NZ_JACAFQ010000047.1 GCF_015354575.1 Pseudomonas sp. UFMG81 | reverse complement strand
GGCGTCGGCGGCGGTGGGTTTCTCCGCGCAGGCGACGAGCAGGATGAAGCTGGTGGCTGCGATCAGCTGGCGAGGTTGCCAGCGTAGAGTGAGACGAGAGGGCATGCACAGATCCAGAATTGCAGGTCAGGTGCCGACCATACCATGCCTGCGCTTTTCATGCCTTTCATGCCGCCATAAAGCAAGAAGCCTCCCAATCTCTCGATTGGAAGGCTTCGCGGCGGTAGCTGCCTTTGCCTTTGCCTGCCCGTTCCTGGCGGCAGCGGAACAGGGGTTGGGCGATGATCGACTTGGCCTTGTTGGGGCCGTGCTTTTTCGGTTTTTTGCTCATAGCGGTTTCCCGGTGGGGGGTGGGTTTCGCGGCGCACTGTAGGCGTGTGGCGGCGTGTGGGCCAATTGATTGTGTTTATGGTTGGCGGCCCTGTTCGCCGGCAAGCCAGCGAAAGGGTCTACAACGATCACTCGGCGGGCAACGTCAGCCGCTGCCCGGCCATCAGCAGCGAGAGCCGCGCCAGGCTGGTCCAGGGCGAGCCCTCGGCCTGGCCCTTGATCTGTGCATCGATGCGCTGGGCATCTTGCAGCAGCATGGCCCAGCGTTGCGCCGACAGGCGCTGCAACGCCTTGCTCACCAGCGGCCGGCGTTTGTCCCAGACCGGTGGTCGAGCCTGGCTGAAGGCCTTGTCCAGCGGTACGCCCTGGCTGAACTGCTGGGCCAGCCCCGCCAGCAGGCGCAGCTCCCGGGCCAGCGCCCAGAGAATGACGGGTGGCTCGACACCCTCGCCGCGCAAGCCTTCGAGCATGCGCAGGGCGTGCCCGGCTTCGCCATTGAGGATGGCATCGACCAGGCCGAAGACATCGAAACGGGCACTGTCGGCAACAGCGGCCTGCACGGTTTCAACGGTGATCTGGTTGCCTTCGGCGAGCAGCTTGAGCTTCTCGATCTCTTGCGCGGCGGCCAGCAGGTTGCCTTCGACTCGAGCAGCGATCAGGTCGACCGCGTCCCGCTGGGCACTGAGCCCCGCCTGGGACAGGCGCTGGTTGATCCACTGCGGCAACTGCTGGGCGTCCACCGGCCAGATCTGGATGAACTGGCAGTGCGTACCCTCGATCAGTGCCTTGCCCCACTTGGTTTTCTGCGCGCTGCCATCGAGCTTGGGCAGGCTGATCAACAGCAGCGTGTCCTCGGCGGGGTTGGCGCAGTACTCCATCAGGGCGGCGGCACCCTTGTCGCCGGGCTTGCCCGAGGGCAGGCGCAGTTCCAGCAGGCGGCGTTGGGCGAACAGCGAGAGGCTGGCGCCGGCCAGCAGCAGGTTGCCCCAATCGAAGTTGGCGTCGGCGCTGAAGACCTGGCGTTCGTCGTAGCCTTGCTGACGCGCGGTGGCGCGGATGGCGTCGGCAGCTTCCTGGCACAGCAGCGGGTCGTCGCCGCTGACGATGTACACAGGCGCCAGTTGGCCTTGCAGGTGTTTGTTGAGCTGGGCGGGGGCGAGTTTCATGGGATGAGGCGGGGCACCGTGGGTGCCCCGCGCCGGCTCAGTTGGCCGGGACTTCCAGTGGCGATTGCTGGGGCGTCTCGTCCTGGATGCGCTGGGCTTCCTTCAGCGCCTGGGCTTCGGCTTTGGCACGTTCGTCGGCCTTGTGTTGCAGGTCGGCCAGGCGTTCCGGGGTCAGCTGTTGCAGGCGGACCATCATGTTCTGTACCAGCTGGCGACGCATTTCCTGGCGGGTCTGCGTGGCTTCCTGGCCGGAACCGGTGATGTTGTTGCCGTCATACACGTAGTAGCGCTGTACCTGCAGCTTGTCTTCCAGCAACACTTCGTCGTTCTGGCCTTCGATCACGTAGTTCAGCACCGTGGTCAGCTCATACTCCGCCGAGCGGGTGCCGCCGGTGTATGTGGCCGCGCGTTGGGTTTCCTGCTCATTGGCGAGCACCAGCTTGTACGGCGCGCCGTTGTACACCCGCACGCCGCTGTTCTCCAGCGTGGTGCGCATCTGTTTGACGGTATCGCCGTAGGCGTTGCGCGCGCTGAGGTCCAGTTCCTTGATGGTCAGCTCGGTGATGCCGGTGCCGCGCAGCTGGAAACCACAGGCGCTGAGCAGTACGGCCAGGCCCATTACCAGCAGATTGCGTTTGATCATGTTGTAGCTCCCTCGTGGGCCGAATACGCCCGTTCGCGCCGTGCGCGAACGGGCGTTGCCATCAATTGGCGACGATGTTGACCAGCTTGCCCGGTACTACGATGACCTTGCGGATGGTCAGGCCATCGGTGAAGCGCAGGACATTCTCGTTGTTGCGGGCGGCAGCTTCGATTTCTTCGCGGCTGGCGGCGGCGGGCATGTCCACCTGGCCACGCAGCTTGCCGTTGACCTGGACCACCAGGGTGACGGTGTCCTGCACCAGCGCGTTTTCGTCGACGGCCGGCCAGCCGGCGTCGATCACGGCCTGATCGTGGCCCAGCTGCTTCCACAGTTCGTGGGAGATGTGCGGGGTGATCGGTGCCAGCAGCAGGGTCACGGCCTCCAGGCCTTCTTGCAGCAGGGCGCGATCCTGGGCGGTGGCTTGCGGGGCTTTCTCCAGCACGTTCATCACGGTCATCACCTGGGCGATGGCGGTGTTGAACTTGTGGAACTGGCCCACGTCGGTGCTGGCCTGCTTGATCGCGGCGTGGATGGCACGGCGGATGACCTTCTGTGCGTCGTGCAGCGCGGCCACGTCGAGCTTGCCCGGCAGGCCCTGGGCGACATGCGCCTGGGCCAGGCGCCAGACACGGCGCAGGAAGCGGCTGGCACCTTCGACGCCGGAGTCGGACCATTCCAGGCTCATGTCGGGTGGCGAGGCGAACATCATGAACAGGCGGCAGGTGTCGGCGCCGTACTGGTCGATCATCGATTGCGGGTCGACGCCGTTGTTCTTCGACTTCGACATCTTCTCGGTGCCGCCGATTTCCACCGGCAGGCCGTCGGTTTTCAGGCGCGCGCCGATGATCTTGGCTTTCGCGTCACGCTCGATTTCGACGTCGGCGGGGTTGAACCAGTCCTTGCCGCCGTTGCTGGCGACCCGGTAGTAGGTTTCGGCGACGACCATGCCTTGGGTCAGCAGGTTCTTGAACGGCTCGTTCGAGGTGACCAGGCCTTCGTCACGCATCAGCTTGTGGAAGAAGCGCGCGTACAGCAGGTGCAGGATGGCGTGCTCGATGCCACCGATGTACTGGTCGACCGGCAGCCAGTGGTTGGCCGCTTTCGGGTCGACCAGCCCCTTGTCGTAGTTGGGCGAGGCGTAGCGGGCGAAGTACCAGGACGACTCGACGAAGGTGTCCATGGTGTCGGTTTCGCGCTTGGCCGCGGTGCCGCATTTCGGGCAGGTGCACTCATAGAACTCGGGCATGCGTGCCAGCGGCGAACCAGCGCCGTCCGGCACTACGTTCTCCGGCAGGGTGACCGGCAGTTGGTCCTCCGGCACTGGTACGTCGCCGCACGATGGGCAGTGGATGATCGGGATCGGGCAGCCCCAGTAGCGCTGGCGGCTGATGCCCCAGTCGCGCAGGCGGAACTGGGTGCGCGACTTGCCGAGGTCCTTGCGGATCAGCGCGGCTTCGATGGCGTCGAAGGCGCCGACGAAGTCCAGGCCGTCGAACTCGCCAGAGTTGATCAGTTGGCCATGCTCGCCGTAGGCGGCCTGCCATTCGCTGGAGACTTCGTCGCCGGCGCTGGTGCGTACGACTGCCTTCACCGGCAAGTTGTACTTGTGAGCGAACTCGAAATCACGCTCGTCGTGGGCCGGAACGGCCATCACCGCGCCGTCGCCGTAGTGCATGAGCACGTAGTTGGCGACCCACACCGGCAGTTTTTCGCCGGTCAGCGGGTGTTCGACGAACAGAGCAGTGGGCATGCCCTTCTTCTCTTGCGTGGCCATGTCGGCCTCGGCAACGCTGCCGCTCTTGCATTCGTCGATGAACGCCTGCAGCGCGGCATCGCCCTGGGCGGCCTGGCTGGCCAGCGGGTGCTCAGCGGCGACGGCTACGTAGGTGGCGCCCATCAGCGTGTCGGGACGGGTGGTAAAGACCTTCAGCGTGCCTTCGTGACCGATGCTGGCCTGGTCGAACGGGAACTGCACTTCCATGCCGCGCGACTTGCCGATCCAGTTGCGCTGCATGGTCTTGACCTGCTCAGGCCAGCCCGGCAGCTCGTCGAGGCTTTCCAGCAGCTCGTCGGCGTAGTCGGTGATGCGGAAGTAGTACATCGGGATTTCGCGCTTCTCGATCAGCGCGCCCGAACGCCAGCCGCGGCCATCGATGACCTGTTCGTTGGCGAGCACGGTCTGGTCGGCCGGGTCCCAGTTCACGGTGCCGTTCTTGCGGTAGATGATGCCTTTCTCGAACAGGCGGGTGAACAGCCACTGCTCCCAGCGGTAGTAGTCCGGCTTGCAGGTGGTGACTTCCCGCGCCCAGTCGATGGCCAGACCCAGGCTCTTGAGCTGGGTCTTCATGTAGTCGATGTTCTCGTAGGTCCACTTGGCCGGGGCGACGTTGTTCTTCATCGCGGCGTTTTCCGCCGGCATGCCGAACGCGTCCCAGCCCATCGGTTGCAGGACGTTCTTGCCCAGCATGCGCTGGTAGCGGGCAATCACGTCGCCGATGGTGTAGTTGCGCACGTGGCCCATGTGTAGCTTGCCGCTCGGGTACGGGAACATCGACAGGCAGTAGTAGGTGTCTTTGCCTGGCTGTTCGGTAACAGCGAACGATTGTTGCTCGTCCCAGAAGTTCTGGGCGGCGGCTTCGATATCACGGGGCGTGTATTGTTCGTGCATGGCTACTTTTTACTGAGAGAGAAGGGACCCTGTTTCCAGGCAGCGGAACCTCGCTGCGTCCGGCACTCCGGTGTCTTTAGAGTGAACGCCGTAGCATACATGAGCGCCGTGTATCGTGGGAAACCCTGATTGCATCGCCCGCCGCGCGGGCCGTTGGTCGCAGCGGGCAGCTGCTTTTCAGCGCGCCGCTAAGCTCATCTGTGGGGGGAGATATTCTTACCTTCAATGAGGTGAACGGATGGGAGAGTCGCAATTACCCGCAAGCAAACCGGAGCTTTACGAACGCCTGCTCGATCGGCTGGGGCTGGCACTGGAAGTCGCCAGAACCTCGGTACGATTGCGCAACGAGATGCCCGCCGAACTGGAATTGCGTGGTTTGAGCCATGCCGAGTTCGAGGTGATCAAGGCCTACCTGGAAACTCTCCCGGAAGGTCGTCATGCCAGCGCCGGTGCCTACCCGCAACCGGAACCATCCTCGGCCAGGATCATCTGGCTCAAGGATCGAAAGCGTGCCACTGCTCCCGCAAGATCCAGGACGCAGCCATCCCGTTAGCCGTTCAGGTTTGCAGGCGCACGTGTTCACGCGCCGGTTGTTCAACACCCACACTGTGATCGGCGTCGACCTCCCCTTGAGGCCCGGCGTCGATCCTCTTAGGCTGCATGCCTTCCATGGAGGTGTGCGATGCCGCTGCGCTATTTCATCAAACAATGGCTGATGCCGCCGGGCGTCCTGTTTCTGCTGCTGTTGGCGGCCTGGTGGTGGCGTCGACGCCGGCCCAGGTTGGCGGCGGCGTGCTTTGCCCTGGGCCTGGGCGGGCTGTGGCTGATGAGCCTGCCACTGATGGTGGAGCAGGCGGCGCGCCAGCTGGAAACCGAACCGGCCCTGGCCCAGGGTAGCTGGGCGAGCCTGGCGCAGCGCGCCGATGCCATCGTGGTGCTGGGCGCCGGGCGTGACCGTGGCGATCCGGCCTGGGGCGGTAGCGACCAGCCTTCGTACCTGGCCCTGGAGCGCATGCGCTATGCCGCGCAATTGGCCAAAGCCTCAGGATTGCCGGTGCTGACCAGTGGAGGTCTGCACTACGGTACCCCGCCGAGCGAGGCACAGTTGATGGCTGAGCGGTTGCAGGCCGACTTCGGTGTTTCGGTTACCTGGAAGGAAGAGGCCAGCCACACTACCTGGGAGAATGCCGCACTCAGCGCGCAGGTCCTGCAACCGCTGGGGATCCGCCGGGTAGTGGTGGTGACCCAGGCCTGGCATATGCAGCGCTCGCGCTGGAGTTTCGAGCGGGCCGGGTTCGAGGTGGTGCCGGCACCGGTTGGGTTCTTGGGCCGTGATCATGCGCGGCCGTTCGCCGGGTTGCTGCCGGAGAGCCGGGCGATCTGGCAGAGCGGGCAATTATTGAACGAGGCGGTGGGGTTGGTGGGGTACCGGGTGTTCTACTGAGGGCTATGATGGCCTCATCGCGGGGCAAGCCCGCTCCCACGACGCCCGTGGGAGCGGGCTTGCCCCGCGATGCCTTTGCTCAGACCGTCTTGGCGATACGCCCGGCCAGCAGCGCCCAACCCAGCAGCAATGCACAGACAATCGCCAGCGGCCACGAACGCCATTGCAGGTACGGCGTCAGTTGCTGCATCGGCACCACTTCGCCATACAGCACCGCGCGCTCGAACTGCGGGACCTGCGTGGTGATCTTGCCGAACGGGTCGATCAGCGCAGTGACGCCGTTGTTGGTGGCGCGGATCATCCAGCGGCCGGCCTCCAATGCGCGCATCTGTGCCATCTGCAAATGCTGCAACGGGCCGATCGACTTGCCGAACCAGGTGTCGTTGCTGATGGTCAGCAGCAGGTCGCTGCGGGCCGCCAGGCTGGCAGCGAATTCGGGGTAGACCACTTCGTAGCAGATGTACGGCGCGATCTGGTAGCCCTTGGCTTGCAGCAATGGCTGGTCCGCCGGGCCGCGGGCGAAGTCGGACATCGGCAGGTTGAAGAACTCGATCAGCCCCCGCAGCATGTCCTGCAACGGCACGTACTCGCCGAATGGCACCAGCTTCTGCTTGAGGTACAGGCCATCGCCCTCGCCGGCCACGGTGATGCCGTTGAAGTAGCGACGCTGGTGGTGAACCATCTGCCGTACCGGTACCCCGGTGATCAGCGCCGAATGCCGCTCGGCAGCGAAGGTCCCCATCATGTCGATGTAGCCCTGGGCCTGGTCCTTGAGCACCGGCACTGCGGTTTCCGGCCAGATCAGCAGGTCCACGGGTTTCGAGCTGAAGCTCATGTCCCGGTACAGTGCCAACTGGGCGTTGACGTGGGCCGGGTCCCATTTCAGGTCCTGCTCGACGTTGCCCTGCAACGCGGCGACCTTCAGCGGGTCGCCGGCTGGCTTGGTCCAGGCGTGGCCTTTGAGCGCCATGCCGACGATCCAGGGGCCCACCAGCAGCACCACGCCAGCGGCCAGGAACCCTGGGCGAGCGCGCAGGCGCGGCAGGTTGCAGAGCAAGGCGGCGCTCAGGGCGAGGATGAACGACACCAGCCACACGCCGCCCAGCGGTGCCAGCCCGGCCAGCGGGCCGTCGAGCTGGCTGTAGCCGGCGTACAACCATGGGAAGCCGGTCAGGAACCAGCCACGGAAGGCTTCTTGCAGCAGCCACAGCGCGGCAAAGCCCAGGGCGTCGGCCAGCGGCGCTTCGTCGCGGCGCAGCCAGCGCGCCCAGAGCCAGGCCGGTAGCGCGAAGAAGAACGCCAGGCAGGCAAAGAACGCCACCAGCAGCAGGATCGCCAGCAGCGGCGAAGCGCCGCCGTAGGTGTTCATGCTGACGTAGATCCACCAGGTGCCGGCGCCATACAGGCCGAAACCGAAGCTCCAGCCGCGGGCCAGGGCCTGGCGCGGGCTGAGCGTGCGCAGGCCAGCGTAGAACAGGGCGATCGACAGCAGCGCCAACGGCCAGATGTCGAAAGGCGCCAGGGCCAGGAGGGTGGAGGCGCCGGCCACCATGGCCAGCAGGTTACCGGGCCAGCCGGGGCGGGTGATCCAGCGCATTTTCGTCCTTAACGGTTGATCGGGGTGAGGCGCAGCAAATGTATCCGCCGGCTGTCGGCGTTGAGAATGCGGAAGCGGTAGCTACCGATCTCGGTGGTTTCGTTGCGTTTGGGCAGGTGGCCGAAGGCGCTCATCACCAGGCCACCGACCGTGTCGAATTCGTCATCGGAGAATTCGCCGTCGAAGAATTCGTTGAAATTCTCGATGGGGGTGAGCGCCTTGACCAGGAAGTCGCCGCTGGGCAGTGGCTTGATGTAGCTGTCTTCCTCGACGTCGTGCTCGTCTTCGATGTCGCCGACGATCTGCTCGAGCACGTCCTCGATGGTCACCAACCCGGCCACGCCGCCGTATTCGTCGATGACGATGGCCATGTGGTTGTGGTTGGCGCGGAACTCGCGCAGCAGCACGTTCAGGCGCTTGGACTCGGGCACGAAGGTGGCCGGGCGCAGCAGGTCCTTGATGTTGAAGCTGTCGCCGTTCTCTTTGAGGATGAGCGGCAGCAGGTCCTTGGCGAGCAGGATGCCAAGCACATCGTCGTGGCTTTCGCCGATCACCGGGTAGCGCGAGTGCGCGGCGTCGATCACCGCCGGCAGGAACTCGCGTGGCGACTGGCTGGCCTTGATGCTGATCATCTGTGAGCGCGGCACCATGATGTCGCGCACCTGCAGGTCGGCGACCTGGATGGCGCCTTCGACGATGGTCAGCGCTTCGCTGTCGAGCAGCTTGTTCTGATGGGCTTCGCGCAGCAGCTCGAGGAGCTCCTGGCGGTTTTTCGGCTCATGGGCAAAAGCCTGGGTCAGTTTACCCAGCCAGGACTTCTGCCCGTTGCTCGATCGATCTTCGCTCATGGCGGTTACTCGTGATCCTTGCGTGTTCAGTGTGTGATTGTGTCGATTTCGTCGTCGGCGTAAGGGTCGGGATGACCCAGTTCCGCCAGCAATTCTCGTTCCAGCGCTTCCATCTCTTCGGCTTCGTCGTCTTCGATGTGGTCGTAGCCGAGCAGGTGCAGGCAGCCATGGATGACCAGGTGCGCCCAGTGCGCTTCCAGCGATTTGCCTTGTTCCTGTGCCTCGCGTTCGACCACGGCGACGCAGATCACCAGGTCGCCCAGCAGCGGGATGTCGAGCAGGTCATCCGGTACATCGGCGGGGAAGGACAGCACGTTGGTCGCGTAGTCCTTGTGCCGGTAGGTGTGGTTGAGCTCACGGCCTTCGGCTTCGTCGACCAGACGAATGGTCATTTCCGAGTCGGCCGTGCGCTGGCGCAGGGCCAGTTCGCACCAGCGGCGGAAGGCGGCGTCATCGGGGGCAGCGGCGTCCGTGGCCCGTTGCAGGTCGAGTTCAAGCATCTTTGCCGGGCGCCTCAGGTTTGGCCTGGCGCGCCTCGAAGCGGTCGTAGGCTTCGACGATGCGCTGCACCAGCGGGTGGCGCACCACGTCCTTGGGCTGGAAGTGGGTGAAGCTGATACCCGGTACGTCCTTGAGCACCTCGATCACGTGGGCCAGGCCCGACTTGGTGCCGCGCGGCAGGTCGACCTGGGTGATGTCGCCGGTGATCACCGCAGTCGAGCCGAAGCCGATGCGGGTGAGGAACATCTTCATCTGCTCGAGCGTGGTGTTCTGGCTCTCGTCGAGGATGATGAAGCTGTTGTTGAGCGTACGGCCGCGCATGTAGGCCAGCGGGGCGATCTCGATCACCTGGCGCTCGATCAGCTTGGCCACGTGCTCGAAGCCGAGCATCTCGTACAGCGCGTCATACAGCGGGCGCAGGTACGGGTCGATCTTCTGGGCCAGGTCGCCGGGCAGGAAGCCGAGTTTCTCGCCGGCTTCCACCGCCGGGCGCACCAGCAGGATGCGCCGCACCTGTTCGCGCTCCAGCGCGTCCACGGCGCAGGCCACGGCCAGATACGTCTTGCCGGTACCGGCCGGGCCGATGCCGAAGTTGATGTCGTTGGCCAGGATCTCCTTGACGTAGCGCTGCTGGTTGACGCCGCGCGGGCGGATGTTGCCCTTGCGCGTGCGCAGCGAGACGCTGACCTCATTGACGGCGGGGTTGTCGATGTTCTCGACCGTCGATTCCTGGAGATAGAGGTGGACCGTTTCCGGCGACAGCTCGTTGGCCTTGGCCTCACGATAGAGGCGACGCAACAGCTGCTCGGCGGCGGAGGTGGTCTTGGGTTCGCCGATCAGTTCGAACTGATTGCCGCGGTTGCGGATCTCGATGGCCAGGCGTTGTTCGATCAGACGCAGGTGCTCGTCGAACTGGCCGCACAGGTTGGCGAAACGGGTGGCCTCGAAAGGTTCGAGGATGAAACGATGGGGTTGTATGGGTGCGTTCAAGGTCGTTTTCAGCCGCTCGACGGCAATGAATGTGAGCTCAAGAATAACCCTAGAGTGGCAGTGGCGAAAGCACTGAAACGATCAAGGGTTGCGACAGGCCAATGCTGGACTCTTCGTCTGTGGGAGCGGGTTTACCCGCGAAGAGGCCGAAACTGACAGCACACAGGGCCGTTAGCCATGATGCTTGGCTTTTTTTACGTTTGAGTGATGGGCCCGTCGTCAGGGCAGGGGAGAAAAGGGCGTGCGCCCTTCGGCACTCTGCAGTTCCAGCAGGTACTTGCGGAAGATCTGGCCCAGCACCTGGGTGGCGTGCTCGAGTTCGTCACGGGGCATCTGCTCGGTGACCTCGTCGGCCATGTCCAGCGCATCCTCGGCGCCATTGACCGCGGCCATTTTCAGCAGGATATAGGCCTGAACGTTGTTGGCCTTGACCCCTTCGCCATGGAAGAACATCGAACCGAGACGGTACTGCGACTGGGCGTGGCCCTGCAGCGAGGCTTTTTCGAACCACTTGAGCGCTTTGTCGAGGTGGCGCGGCGTACCGCTGTAGTAGAACTCACCCAGTTCGTACTGGGCTTCGGCATCCCCGGATTCCGCCGTCTGTTCGCAGGCCTTCAGTGCGCTCTGCTGATCTTCCGGCGCGGTATTCAGCGTGCAGCGGCCCGTCGCTGGAATCAGCAACGAGTTACCGCCCTCCGCCAGTGCCAGCAGGGGCTGAAGAAGCAACAGGCAGCCCATGGTCAGGGCGCGGCCGGTGCGGTTCATGGGGATCGACTTACCTCTGCAAAGCTACGGCCAAGGTCTCTGGTGGCACATTATGGGATAAGCAGCGCCAACCTTACAAAGTTTTACTGGAAATTCTGCACCCCGAGCGACGGTTGCTGATTTTGCCAGTGTTTGTGAGTGGGTTCACATTCGCCGGCCTCATCGCGGGGCAAGCCCGCTCCCACGTGACTCTACGCCTGCGTGGGGGCGGGCTTGCCCGGCGATCTGGCCAGTACCGGCAGGCGCCTTATTTCAGCTTGGCGAACGCCCGCTCGGCCGCATCCAGGGTGATCTGCAGCTCTTTGTCACCATGGGCGATGGAGGTGAAGCCCGCCTCGAACGCGCTCGGTGCCAGGTACACGCCACCGTCGAGCATCAAGTGGAAGAAGCGCTTGAAGCGTTCCGCGTCGCTGGCCATCACGTCGTCGAAGGTGACGATGTCGTCGGCGCCGCTGAAGTACAGGCCGAACATGGCACCCGCTTGCGTGGTGACGAACGGGATGCCGGCGGCATCGGCGCGCTGTTGCAGGCCGTCGAGCATGCGGCTGGTGAAGTCGCTGAGTTCAGTGTGGAAGCCCGGGCGGCTGATCAGTTTCAGCGTGGTCAGGCCAGCGGCCATGGCCAGCGGGTTGCCCGACAAGGTGCCGGCCTGGTAGACCGGGCCCAGCGGGGCGATGCAGCCCATGATCTCGCGCTTGCCGCCGAAGCAGCCGACCGGCATGCCGCCGCCGACGATCTTGCCGAAGGTCGACAGGTCGGGGGTGACGCCGTAGTGGGCCTGGGCGCCGCCCAGCGAGACGCGGAAGCCAGTCATCACTTCGTCGAAGATCAGCACCACGCCATGCTTGTCGCACTGCTCACGCAGGCCTTCGAGGAAGCCTGGTGCCGGCGGTACGCAGTTCATGTTGCCGGCCACCGGCTCGACGATGATGCAGGCCACGGTCTGGCCGACGTCGGCGAGGGTCTTCTCGACGGCGGCGATGTCGTTGAACGGCAGGGTCAGGGTGTGCTTGGCGAAGTCCGCCGGTACGCCCGCCGAGCTCGGTACGCCTTGGGTCAGCAGGCCGGAACCGGCCTTGACCAGCAGGCTGTCGGAGTGGCCGTGGTAGCAACCTTCGAACTTGATGATCGCGTCACGGCCGGTGTAGCCACGGGCCAGGCGGATGGCGCTCATGGTGGCTTCGGTGCCGGAGCTGACCATGCGCACCATTTCCATCGACGGCACCAGCGAGCAGACCAGGTCGGCCATCTCGGTTTCCATGGCGGTTGGTGCGCCGTAGGACAAGCCGTGTTCCAGTTGCTTGCGTACGGCGTCCAGCACGTCCGGGTGGGCGTGGCCAAGGATCATCGGGCCCCAGGAGCCGACATAGTCGACGTAGCGCTTGTCGTCTTCATCGATGACATAGGCGCCTTCGGCGTGCTTGAAGAACAGCGGCGTGCCGCCGACGCTCTTGAAGGCACGCACCGGCGAGTTGACGCCACCGGGGATGTGCTTCTGGGCTTGGGCGAACAGGGCTTCGGAACGGGACATGGGATCTTCTCTTGAAATCAGCAAGCGAACAGGGCGTTGAAGGCGCGGGCGCGGCGGGTGACTTCCTGCGCGCTGTCGGCACCGAACAGGCCGTGGATCACCGCCAGCAGGTCGGCACCATGGGCGACCAGCGGGGCGGCGTTGTCGAGGGTGATGCCGCCGATCACCGCGATCGGCAGCTTGACCTGGGCGCGGGCCTGTTCCAGCAATTCAACGCTGGCGGCCGGCGCGCCCGGCTTGGTCACGGAGTTGAAGAAGCGACCGAAGGCGACATAGCTGGCGCCCTCGCTGGCGGCTTGCCCGGCGAGCTCGAGGCTGGCATGGCAGGTGGAACCGATGATCGCCTGGCGACCGAGCAGGGCGCGGGCCGGGGTCAGCGGGCCATCGGTCTGGCCCAGGTGCACGCCGACGCCCAGGCGCGCGGCCAGCTCGGCGTCGTCGTTGATGATCAGCGCGGTGCCATAACGCTCGCACAGCTTCATCAGCGCTTCGGCTTCACGCAGGCGACGAGCGGCATCGTCGCCCTTGTCGCGGTACTGCAACAGGCAGACGCCGCCTTCGAGCGCCGCTTCGACGTGGGAGAGGAAACGGCCGGCGAGCAGCTGGCTGTCGGTGATCGCATACAGACCGCGGAGCTTCATCGGGTGGCCTCGTGTCAGGAGCAGAAATCCAGGGGCAGGCGGCGTGGCACGAATTGGCCCCGGCCCAATTGCTCGGCGTCACGCAGGGTGCGCCAGGTGTAGTCCAGGGCACTGCGCACGGCGCTGGTCAGCTCCTCGCCTAGCGCGAGGCGGCCGGCGAGGGCGCTGGCCAGGGTGCAGCCCGAACCGTGGTAGCTGCCTGGCAGGCGTTGGCAGGTCCAGGTGTGAGTCTGGCCGTCGCGGCTGTACAGGCGGTTGTGGATTTCCACTTCGTCACCGTGACCACCGGTGATCAGCAGGTGTCTACAGAACGGCAACAGTTTCTCGGCGCATTCGTCCGCCGTGCCTTGCGGCAATTCGGCGAGGATGCGGGCTTCGGGCAGGTTCGGCGTGGCGATGGTGGCCAGCGGCAACAGGCGTTCGCGCACGGCGTAGCCCACTTCATCCTTGCCCAGGCGGCCACCGCCACCGGCGCGCAGCACCGGGTCGCAGACGAGCGGCAAATGCGGGTGGGCGGCGAGCAGTTCGGCGACGGTGTCGACCATCTCGATCGAGCCGAGCATGCCCAGCTTGACCGCGGCCACCGTGGAGTCGGCCAGCACGGCGTTGGCCTGGGCCAGCACCCACTCGCGGTCGAGCACGCGGAAGTCGGAAACGTTGACGGTATCCTGCACGGTCAGGGCGGTCACGGCGGGTGCGGCGTGACAGCCTTGGGCGAGCAGGGCTTCGATATCTGCCTGCAGCCCGGCGCCACCACTGGGGTCGTGGCCGGAGAGACAGAGGACAACGGGGCGGGAGCTGTAGGTATTCATGGTCGGCGAGCTTATCACCAAACCTTTTTGCGCGGATCGATCGCGGCGCAAGATTTGCTGAGCGAGTGGTCAGGTTGTTTGGGTGTGCTTCGCTGTAATGTGCATGCTAGAGCCGTTAAAGGCAAATTCGTGGTGGCCTCTAGCCATGCTGGAAAGCTATGCTAGAGTGCTCGGATAACTCGATAAACGGGTGCTGCCGGATCACGTCGTCTCAAAGGGAAAGGAGGCAAACGCGACGCGACTGGACACGCCATGCTGGGGCTGTATGCGCTATTTGCTGATTGTGCTTCTGGGCTGCTTGCCCATGCTCGCCGGAGCGGTCGAATTCGACGCCACCACCGAGCGCTTGCCGCTGGGCAGGCTCATGCTGGTCTACGAGGACCATGATGGCAGCGCCAGCATCGCCCAGGTCAGCTCGCCTGCCTTCGCCGGCCGTTTCAAGGCACACCCGCACGAAGTGCTCAACGCCGGTTACTCGACTTCGGTGTTCTGGCTCAAGGTCGATCTGCGCTATTCGGCAACGCCATCCGCCGCGCCGCGCCTATGGCTGCTGGAACTGGCCTATCCACCGCTCGACCATCTCGAACTCTACTTGCCGGACGCGCAAGGCGTATATCGCCTGGCCCAGCGCACCGGTGACGCGCTGCCCTACGCAAGCCGGCAGATCCGTCAGAACAACTACCTGTTCGAACTGGCGTTGCAACCCGGCCGGATGACCACCGCCTACCTGCGCCTGCACAGCCAGGGTTCGATCCAGGCGCCGCTCACGTTGTGGTCGGTGCAGGCCTACCTCGAAGACCAGCCCACCCGCCTGTATGTGCTGGGCATGATCTACGGCGTGCTGCTGGTGATGCTGGCGTACAACCTGTTCATCTACCTCAGCGTGCGCGACGTCAGCTACCTCTACTACATCCTCTACATCGCCTCGTTCGGGCTCTACCAGGTGTCGGTCAATGGTGCCGGCATCGCCTACTTCTGGCCGAGCAGCCCCTGGTGGGCCAATGCCGCCACGCCCCTGTTCATTGGCGCCGCCGGTTTGTTCGGCTGCCAGTTCGCCCGGCATTTCCTGCAGCTGGGCAGCCTCAGCCGCGTGTTCGATCGCCTGCTGCTGCTGCTGATGGCGGGCGGCGCGGTGGTCATGCTGCTGGCCGTGACCGTGCGCTACGGCGTGGCCCTGCGCATGGCCACGGTGCTGGCGCTGCTGTTCACCGTGAGTATCTTCGGTGCCGGCCTGTATGCCTGGTGGCGTGGGCTGCGGGTGGCGCGCTGGTTCATCATCGCCTGGACCGCCTTCCTGCTCGGCGGGCTGGTCAATACGCTGATGGTGCTGGGTTACCTGCCCAACGTGTTCCTCACCATGTACGCCAGCCAGCTCGGCTCGGCACTCGAGGTGGCGTTGCTGTCGCTGGCTCTGGCCGACCGCATCAACAGCCTGCGCGAAGAGCAGGCGCGGACCTTGCGCGAAACCGGCCGCACCCTGGAGCAGTTGAACCTGCAACTGGCCCACAGCAATCGCCTGAAAGACGAGTTCCTCGCCACCGTCACCCACGAACTGCGCACCCCGATGAACGGCGTGATCGGTTCGCTGGAACTGCTGCACACCCTGCCCATGAGCGCCGAGCAGGCCCAGTACCATCGCACCGCCAGCGGCTCGGCCCAGGACATGATGGCCATGGTCGACGATATCCTTATCCTCACCGAGCTGCAGGCTGGGCGCCTGCGCAACCAGGGTGGGCCGTTCAGCCTGCGCCGCCTGCTCCAGGAGCTGCGCGCCGGCTACGCCAGCCGGGCCCTGGCCAAGGGCTTGTACCTGACCCTGGACATCCCCGCCGACCTGCCCGACAACCTGGTCGGCGATGCGCAGAAACTGGCGCGCTGCCTGGCCTGCCTGGTGGACAACGGCTTGAAGTTCACCCACCAGGGCGGTGTCACCGTGCAGGTGCGCGGTCGCCGAACTGGCCCGAACGGCGTGGCCCTGAGCCTCACCGTCAGCGACAGTGGCATCGGTTTCGACGATCTCGACCAGGCGGTGTTGTACCAGCGCTTCTTCCAGGTCGACGGGTCGATGACCCGGCGCTACGGCGGGCTGGGCATCGGCCTGTCGATCTGCCGGCAGATGGGTGAGCTGATCGGTGCGCGACTGTCCCACGAATCGACCCCTGGCCTGGGCAGTCGCTTCGAGCTCAGCCTGACGCTGGTGGTGCAGGCCCATGGCACCGCCGATCAACCGGCTACGCGGGTCCGGCGTTTCTGAGGCGGCCGTCACCTCGTCGATCAACCTGCCATAGGCAGTTTTGTCACTTTGACTGACCGGGCGGCGGTGCTTCACTGGGTATCTCAGCCATGCGCGGATCCAGGAGGCCCCCGATGAACCTGCACCAGTTCGCTGAAACCCACGAAGTCACCAACCAGCCGCCGTCCCTCGACGGCGCCAACCTGTATCGCCTCGACCAGCCGCTGCAAGCGTGGTCGCGCCGTTTCGGGGCTGGCTGGGCCGAAGCGCGGATCGACGCCTACGGTGCCCTGGCCGGCGGGCCGCTGATGGCGGCCGGGTTCCTGGCCAATGCACACAAGCCGCAGTTCAGCAGCCACGATCGTTATGGCCACCGGGTCGACCTGGTGGAGTTCCACCCCGCCTATCACGAGCTGATGCGCACGGCGGTCGAGCATGGTCTGCCCTCATTGCCCTGGGCCGAACCGCGCGCCGGTGCCCATGTCGCCCGCGCCGCGATGACCTACCTGCACAGCCAGGCCGAAGCCGGCACCGGCTGTCCGCTGACCATGACCTTCGCCGCCGTGCCGGCCCTGCGATTGCAGCCCGAGCTGGCCGGCTACTGGTTGCCGAAGGTCCTGGCTCGTGAGTACGACCCGCGCAATATCGGCGACCGGCACAAGGCTGGGGTGACCATCGGCATGGCCATGACCGAGAAGCAGGGCGGCACCGATGTGCGCGCCAACACCACCCGCGCCTATCCGGTGGGCCAGCCAGGCCCGGGCCAGCCCTATGAACTGGTGGGGCACAAATGGTTCTGCTCGGCGCCGATGTGCGATGCCTTCCTCACCCTGGCCCAGACCGAAAAAGGCCTGACCTGTTTCCTGCTGCCACGGCACCGCCCGGACGACCAGCGCAACCAGTTCTATATCCAGCGCCTGAAGAACAAGCTCGGCAACTGCTCCAACGCCTCCAGCGAGGTGGAGTTCCGAGGGGCGCTGGCCTGGATGATCGGTGAAGAGGGCAGGGGCGTGCCGACCATCATCGAGATGGTGGCCATGACCCGCTTCGACTGCATGGTCGGCTCCAGCGCCCTGATGCGCCAGGCCCTGACCCAGGCCGCTCATCACTGCGCCCATCGCAAGGTAGGCGGGCGCGTGTTGAGCGATCAGCCGCTGATGCAGAACGTGCTCGCCGACCTGGCCCTGGAAAGCGAGGCCGCGTTGGCCCTGAGCCTGCGCATGGGCCAGGCCCTGGACCAGCTCGACGACCCGCAGCAGGCGCATTTCGCCCGCCTGGTGACGGCGGTGGGCAAGTACTGGATCTGCAAGCGCGCGCCGGCCATGATCAACGAGGCCGCCGAGTGCATGGGCGGCGCTGGATATGTCGAGGACAGCATCCTGCCGCGGCTGTACCGCGAGGCGCCGGTGAACTCCACCTGGGAAGGCTCGGGCAATGTGCAGTGCCTGGACGTGCTGCGGGCGCTTTCGAAGGAGCCGGGGGTGCTCGATGCGCTGTTCGTCGAGCTGGGCGATGGGCACGGTGATCCGCGCCTGGCGGCGTTCATCGGTAACCTCAAGGGCGCGTTCGCCGATACCGCTGACATCCAGTACCGCGCCCGTCAGCTGACCGAAGACATTGCCGTGGCGTTGCAGGCCAAGCTGTTGCTCGAAGCGGGGAACGCAACCGTCAGTGATGCCTTCATCGCCAGCCGCCTGGGTGGTGGCGGCCGGGTGTACGGGGCATTGCCGCGCGGGGTGGATGCCCAGGCGCTGGTGGCGCGGGCAACGCCGGTGTGGGCGGCCTGAAGGGGCGGCATCCTCCTGTAGGAGCGGCCTTGTGTCGCGAAAGGGCTGCAGAGCAGCCCCGGCAATCTTGTGGGGAAGGCTAAATCCTGGGGCCGCTTCGCGACCCTTTCGCGACGCAAGGCCGCTCCTACACGCGACGATGCATCCACGACACCCGGGGATGTAATTGAAAAGGAACGCAGGCAAGATGGCTTTCATGCATGTCAAAAGACAGGAAGCCCAGCGTGAGCCAAGCGTTTGAAGTCGTTGATACCCCCGAACAGGCCGTCGACCGTCTGGCGGCCCTGCATGAACAGGCCACCGGCGCCCTCAGCCAGGCCCTCAAGCGGTACCTCAAGGACCGCACCGAGCCGAACCCGGACGAACGCGCGCAGTTCCGCTACCCGGCCCTGCGCCTGACCTACTTCAGCCAGGGTGAAGTCGCCGCCACCACCCGCGCCTATGCCAAGGTCCAGGTGGCCGGCACCTACAGCGTCACCGTCACCCAGCCGGCGGCTTTTCGCAGCTACCTGCTGGAGCAGTTGCGCCCGTTGATGCACGACTACACCGTCACCGTCGAGGTGGGTGTCAGCGAGCAGAACATCCCCTACCCCTACGTGGTCGACCAGGGCGATGAACTGGCCGGCAGCGGCATCACCGCCGCCCAGCTGGCGCGGGTGTTCCCCAGCACCGACCTGTCGGCCGCCACCGACAACATCGCCGACGGCCTGTACGACTGGGAAAGCGCCGAGACGCTGCCGCTGGCGCTGTTCGACGCCGCCCGCGTGGACTTCTCGCTGCGCCGCCTGGTGCACTACACCGGCAGCGACTGGCGGCACATGCAGCCATGGATCCTGCTGACCAACTACCACCGTTACGTCGACCAGTTCATCAGCCATGGCCTGGAGCAATTGCGTGAAGACCCGCGATTCGTGCGCATGGTGCTGCCGGGCAACGTGATCATCGAGAAAGGCATGGACCACGGCGAGGCCCAGGCCCTGGTGGCCAGTGTGGTCTGGCACCGCTACCAGATGCCGGCCTACCACCTGATCGCCGCCGACGGTGACGGTGTGACGCTGGTCAACATCGGCGTCGGCCCGTCCAACGCCAAGAACATCACCGACCACCTGGCCGTGCTGCGCCCGCACTGCTGGCTGATGATCGGCCACTGCGGCGGCCTGCGCCAATCGCAGACCATCGGCGACTACGTGCTGGCCCACGCCTACATGCGCCGCGACGGCATCCTCGACCGCGTGGTGCCGCCGAACATCCCGATCCCGGCCCTGGCCGAAGTGCAGCTGGCACTGCAAGAGGCGGCGGCCCAGGTCACCGGCGAGCGCGGCGAGCAGCTCAAGAAGCGCCTGCGCACCGGCACCGTGCTCACCTACGACGACCGCAACTGGGAGCTGCGCTGGGCCCAGGAACGCCCGCTGATCAACCTGTCGCGCGCGGTGGCGGTGGACATGGAGAGCGGCACCATCGCTGCCCAGGGGTATCGCCTGCGCGTTCCTTACGGCACCTTGCTGTGCGTCTCCGACAAGCCGCTGCACAGCGAGATCAAGCTGCCGGGCTCGGCCAACGCTTTCTACAACCGCGCGGTCAGCCAGCACCTGAAGATCGGCATCGCCGCCCTCGACCTGCTGCGCACCGAGCTCAACTCGCTGCACTCGCGTAAACTGCGCAGCTTCGATGAGCCGCCGTTCCGCTGAGGATCCATGCCCCCGCCACCCCGTAACAACGCGCGCCGCCCCACGGCGCGCCCTGCCGGCCCGCGTCGCCAGCCCAAGGCGCCGCCGGCCGAGCCGCGCCTGATCCTGTTCAACAAACCCTTCGATGTGCTCACCCAGTTCAGCGACGGCGAAGGGCGCGCCACGCTCAAGGACTACCTCGACATCCCCGGCATCTACCCGGCCGGGCGCCTGGACCGTGACAGCGAAGGCTTGCTGCTGCTGACCAATGACGGGCGCCTGCAGGCGCGCATCGCCGACCCCAAGCACAAGCTGGCCAAGACCTACTGGGTGCAGGTGGAGGGGGAGCCCAGCGCGGAACAGTTGCAGCGCCTGCGTGAGGGCGTCGAGTTGAACGACGGCCCGACCCTGCCAGCCGAGGCGCGCTTGCTCGACGAGCCCGACCTATGGCCCCGCAATCCGCCGGTACGGTTTCGCAAGAGCGTGCCGACGGCGTGGCTGGAGCTGGTGATTCGCGAGGGGCGCAACCGCCAGGTGCGGCGCATGACGGCGGCCGTGGGGTTGCCGACCTTGCGCCTGGTGCGGGTGAGGATTGGTGATTGGACGATCGAGGGGCTGGAGCAGGGGACGTGGCGGGAAGTTCAACCCAAGCTCTGAGGCTATCAGCTGCACCTGTAGGAGCGGGCTTGCCCGCGAACACGGGCGAAGCCCGTGCCACCCATCGGTGGTGCCTGCTTCGCGGGCAAGCCCGCTCCCACATGATCTTCGTCTCCCAAGCGTGTGGCGGTGTGCTTAAACCCCTTCCAGGAACCCCACCACCACGCTCTTGATGATGAACGCCAGCACACCGAGCCCCAGCACGAAGAACAGGATCAGCGTGCCGAAGCGGCCGGCCTTGGACTTTTTCGCCAGGTCCCAGACGATGAAGCCCATGAACGCGATCAACACGGTGACCAGGACAATCATCATCCACTCTTCGAATACAGCGGGATCCATCGGTCAACTCCAGGTAGGGTGAGAGCCCGATCATACGCCGGGCACACGGGGAATCAACGCAGGTGGGTCAATGGCAGCTCGGTGCTGGCCAGCACCTGGTTGAGCACGAAGCTCGAACGCACGCTGGTTACGCCCTCGATGCGGGTCAGGCTGCCCAGCAGCAGTTTCTGGTAATGATCCATGTCCGGTACCACCACCTTGAGCTGGTAGTCGGCGTCCATCCCGGTGACCAGGCTGCATTCGAGCACTTGTGGCAGGCTGCGGATCGCCGCCTCGAAGGCCTCGAAGCGCTCGGGGGTGTGGCGGTCCATGCCGATCAGCACGTAGGCGGTCAGGCTCAAGCCCAGCTTCTTGCGGTCCAGTAGTGCCACCTGGCGCGAAATGTAGCCGTCGTCTTCCAGCTGCTTGACCCGCCGTGAGCAAGGGGAGGGCGACAGGCCAATACGTTCGGCCAGTTCCTGGTTGGAGATGCGCGCGTCGCGCTGCAATTCGGCGAGGATGCTCAGGTCGTAGCGGTCGAGCTTGCTCATGGGAAGGGCCTTTTCTGTTCGGATTGCGGCGAATTATCGATCCTGAGTGAAAAATTGCGCAAGTGCTATTTATGAGAGCAATCTTCGCAATCCTCTGCCCCGCTCAAAGGCCTATCTTTATCACCAGAATCACTGCCCGGACTCAAGTCCACGGCGAGGCGCCCCAGACGGGCGCTCGCGGCCAGCCATCCAACAGGATCCGCCAGGCCCCCGGGCTACACACCGTCCAGAAGACGGCGTGAGGTGAGCCGGTGCCACAAGTGCCGAGCACGGACGACAATTCCCGAAGGGAGGCCGCCAGGCCTCCCTTTTTTCATGCCCGCGATTTCATCTGTGTGCCACTGGCGCAAGGTAGACTGGCCGCCTGCGGTTTTCCTGATCGAGAGGCACAACATGAGGTCGCGCATCTGGCCATTGGCCGGTGTTGGTTTGCTGGGCATGGGCATCAGCCTGGGCGTGCTGGCCCAAGGGCCGGAGAATGGCCCGCAAGACCCCAATGGCGGGCGCGGGTCGCCGCTGAATTCCCGCGACGAAGTGCGCCAGACCCAGCCGCCGCGCCAGGGCTACTACCAGGACATCCCCCGACGGTATGGCGACAACCGTTACTGGGAGGCGGGTGGCCCCGGGCAGCGGCCAGGTGGTGACTGGTCCGGGCGGCCTGACGGCCATGGCGATGGCTGGGGCCCCGGGCCGCAGTATCACCCCGGGCACGCGGTGGAGCGCTTCCCGGACCGCTACTGGAAAGTGCCCTATCGCGGGCAGGACTATTTCTACTCCGGTGGCTACTGGTACCGCCCCCATGGCGGCGGCTACGTCGTGGTCAGGCCGCCCTATGGCGTGCGGGTCGACTACCTGCCGTCCTACGCCCAAGAGGTGTGGCTGGGTGGCGCACTGTTCTTCCTGGTGGCCGACACCTATTACCAGTACCTGGCCGACAGCCGCGAGTATGTGGTGGTCAGCCCTCCCACGGTCGCGCCGGCAACCGTGCAGCCACCAGCCAGCGGTTACGATGTGATTGCCTACCCGCTGCATGGCCAGGGGCCGCAGCAGCAGGAGCAGGACCGCTACCAGTGCCATCGCTGGGCGGTGGGCCAGTCGGGGTTCGACCCGGCCAGCGCGTCCTATGCGCCCCCTGTGAATGTGGCGGACACCTATCGACGGGCGCTGGGTGCCTGTATGGGGGGGCGAGGGTACAGCATCAACTAAGCCAAGGCTGCTCCTACAGAGGTGCGCGCGGTCCCTGTGGGAGCCGGCTTGCCGGCGATCACCGGCAAAGCCGGTGTCATCCATCGTGGTGCCTGCATCGCCGGCAAGCCAGCTCCCACAAGGTATGTGACCGGGCTACGCGAACCTACACCGGATCGGCGTGCACCAGCACATCGGCCCGCGGATAGCGTTGGCGAATGGCCGCCGAGGCCTGTACGCACAGCGCGTGGGCCTGGTGCAGCGGCAGGTCCCCCGCCAGCTCCAGGTGCACCTGCACGAACCACTGGCTACCCGACACCCGCGTGCGCAGGTCATGGGCGCCCTTCACCCCGGGAATGGCCAGCACCAGCTCAAGCATGCGCTCGCCAATATCGGCCGGCAGTTCCTGGTCCATCAGGATCGCCGTGCTCTCGCGGGCGATCTGCAGCGCGCTCCACAGGATGTACAGGGCGATCCCCAGGCCGAACAGCGCATCCAGCTGCGGCCAGCCGAAACGCGCCAGCAGCAGGGCCAGCAGGATGCTGCCGTTGAGCAGCAGGTCGGAGCGGTAGTGCAGCGAGTCGGCGCGCACCGCCGTGGACCCGGTGAGGCGAATGACCTTGCGCTGGAACGCCAGCAGGGCGAGGGTCAGTGCCAGCGACAGCAGCATCACCGCGATGCCGGCGGCCGTGTCACCCAACGGCTGTGGCGCTTGCAACCGCTGCACCGCCTGCACCCCGATCAACACCGCACTGACCCCGATGAACAGCGCCTGGGCCATGCCGGCCAGCGCCTCGGCCTTGCCATGGCCGAAGCGGTGATCGTCGTCGGCCGGGCGCAGCGCGTAGTGCACCGCCAGCAGGTTGAGGAAGGAGGCCACGGCGTCCAGCGCCGAGTCGGTGAGCCCGGCCAGCAAGCTGACCGAGCCGCTGAGCCACCAGGCCACGGCCTTGCTCAGCACCAGAATGCTGGCCACTGCCAGCGAGGCACGGGTGGCCAGGCGCAGCAGGCGTTGGTGTTCCGTCGTTACGGTCATGCGCCGGGGTTCGTCCTTGGGTTGATCAGGCGGCGGGCACCAGGCCATAGGCGGCCAGTTGCTCGACGCTGCCGCGCTGCTGGATCAGGCGTGGGTCGTTCAACGGCAGGCGCTGGCCCAGTTCGGTCTCGAGGATAGCTTGCAGCTTTGTCCTGTCGACCTGGCCGTCAGCGTTGATGGCCGGCTTGAGCTTGGCCGGGTCCACCTGCGCGGTGGTGCCGCCGGGGTAGTAGATGGCGCCGGTGGCGAAGTCGACCCCAAAGGCGATCAGCCCAGGGATGACGTAGAACAGGATGCCGATGGCATCCAGCGCGGCGACCACGGGGTCGATCTTGCCTTCGATCTGGCCGCGGCGGTCGGGGTAGAAAATCGTGCCGCAGGCCGTCAGCTGGGTCAGCAGGGTGGCAATCAGGGCGCCACCGATGACGCGGGAAGGGATGCGCATGTGTATCTCCGAAAAATGAAGGGGCGCGGCAATCGCCCGCGCCTGAAGCTTAAGACCATGATAGGGCAGCCACGGTTCGCCGTTATACTCGGCCGACTGTTCGAGGACCACCATGATTTCATTACCGATCGATGCCGTCTTGCCCGCCTTGCGCCAGGCCCTGCGCAGCCGCGACGAGGCCGTGCTCGAGGCGCCACCCGGCGCCGGCAAGACCACCCGCGTGCCCCTGGCCTTGCTCGACGAGCCTTGGCTGGCCGGGCAGACCATTCTCATGCTCGAACCGCGTCGCCTGGCCGCCCGTGCCGCGGCCGAGCGGCTGGCCAGTGAGCTGGGCGAGAAGGTCGGCGAGACCGTGGGTTACCGCATCCGCCTGGACAGCAAGGTCGGCCCGCGCACCCGTATCGAAGTGGTCACCGAAGGTATCCTCACCCGCCGCCTGCAAGCCGACCCAGCGTTGGAAGGGGTCGGCCTGGTGATATTCGACGAATTCCACGAACGCAGCCTCGACGCCGACCTGGCCCTGGCCCTGAGCCTCAACGGCCGGGCGCTGCTGCGCGACGAGCCGCCGCTGAAGATCCTGCTGATGTCGGCGACGCTGGAGGGCGAGCGCCTGTCGCGCCTGCTCGACGACGCGCCAGTGGTGAGCAGCCAGGGCCGTATGCACCCGGTGGACATCCGCTGGGGCAGGCCCTTCCAGCCCGGCGAGTTCGTCGAACCACGGGTGGTCGACTGCGTGCTCCAGGCGCTGGCCGACGAGAGCGGCAGCCTGCTGGTGTTCCTGCCGGGCCAGGCGGAGATTCGCCGAGTCCACCAAGCCTTGCAGGAGGCCTTGGGCGAGCGCCCGGGCATCTTGCTGTGCCCGCTGCATGGCGAGCTCGACCTCAACGCCCAGCGCGCCGCGATCGATCCAGCGCCCAAGGGCCAGCGCAAGGTGGTGCTGGCCACCAACATCGCCGAGACCAGCCTGACCATCGACGGCGTGCGCGTGGTGATCGACGCAGGCCTTGCGCGGGTACCGCGTTTCGACCCGGGCAGCGGCATGACCCGCCTCGACACCCAGCGCATCTCCCGCGCCAGCGCCACCCAGCGCGCCGGCCGGGCCGGGCGCCTGGAACCGGGTGTGTGCTACCGGTTGTGGTCCGAGGCCCAGCACGACCAGCTGGCCGCCCATGGCAGCGCCGAAATCCTCCAGGCCGACCTGGCAGGGCTGGCGCTGCAACTGGGGCGTTGGGGTGTGCAACCGGAGCAGTTGAGCTGGCTCGACCAGCCCCCCACGGCGGCCTACGCACAAGCCCAGGACCTGCTGGCGCGGTTGGGGGCCTTCAAGCCCGGCAGCCGCGACACCCTCAGCGCCCATGGCCAGGCCATGGCCGAGCTGCCTGCGCACCCGCGCATCGCGCACCTGCTGCTGCGCGGCCAGGACTTGGGGCTGGCCGACATGGCCTGCGATGTCGCAGCCCTGCTCGGCGAGCGCGACATCCTGCGCGGCGGCGGCGCCGACCTGCATTCGCGGCTCAGCCTGCTCAGCGGCGAAAGCAAGGCATCGCGTGGCGGCCAGGGCGGGGTGCAGCGTGCCCGGCAACTGGCCCGGCAGTACCGTGGGCAGTTGCGTGGCAAACCGCTCACCCCGGTCGCGGCCCCCGATCACCCACGCTGGCTCGGTGCCCTGCTGGCGCTGGCCTACCCCGACCGCGTCGCCCAGCAGCGCCGCGAGGGCGGCGCCGAGTACCGCCTGGCCAATGGTCGCGCGGCCTTGTTCGGCGAAGCCGATGCGTTGATGAAATGCCCCTGGCTGGTGATCGCCGACCTCGGCAGTCGCCAGGGCCAGCGCGAAGAGCGCATCTACCTGGCCGCCGAGTTCGAGCCGACGTTGTTCGACGAGGTGTTGGCCGAGCAAGTGCAAACCCTCGACCTGCTGGACTGGGATGACCGCGAACAGGTGCTGCGCGCCGAGCGCCAGCGCAAGGTCGGCGAACTGGTGCTCAGCCGCGAACCACTGCCGGGGCTGGATGATGACGCTCGCGCCAGGGCTCTGCTCGGCCTGGTGCGGCGCAAGGGCCTCAACCTGCTGACCTGGCCCCCAGAACTGCGCCAGTGGCAGGCCCGGGTTGCCCTGCTGCGCCAGCTGGACCTGGACAAGGACGGCCAGAGCGAATGGCCCGACCTGGGCGACGAAGCGCTGCTGGCCAGCCTGGAAGACTGGCTGCAACCGTACCTGGGCAAGGTATCGCGCTTGAGCCATTTCGCCGCGCTGGACCTGCCGTCGCTGCTGCGCAACCTGCTGCCCTGGCCGCTGCCCCAGCGCCTGGACGAACTGGCCCCGGCGCACCTGAGCGTGCCCTCGGGTTCGAACATCCGCCTGGACTACAGCGAGCAGCCGCCGATCCTCGCGGTGCGCCTGCAAGAGCTGTTCGGCCTGGCCGACACCCCGCGCATCGCGGGTGGCCGCCAGCAGGTCAAGCTGCACCTGCTGTCACCGGCACGCCGCCCCGTACAGGTCACCCAGGACCTGGCCAACTTCTGGCGTACCACCTATGCCGAGGTGAAGAAGGACTTGAAGGGGCGCTACCCCAAGCACTACTGGCCAGACGATCCGCTGGTCGCCGAAGCCACGGCGCGGGCCAAGCCAAGGAAGGCCTGAGCGACCCTCAGAGCGCCCGAACGATGAGGTACTCGCGCAAGTCACCGGCTTCAACAGTGAGGCCGGTCTCATCCGGGCCGCTACCCGGCAATGCCTTGACCTGATGGCCCAGGTGGTCACGGAGCAGACAGCGCACCTGATCCTGTTGCCATTCGAGCGGTTGCACCTTCCAGTACGTTGCCGCGCTTGCTTCTGGATAGAGACCGAGGCGTCCATTGCGGTCGACGCCGAGCTGACGCGCGCTATCGCTGGCCAGTGAAATCCTGAAGTGCAGGCGCTCCGGCCCTTTGGAGTGAAACCGGAACAGGAACGCCTCGGCCGGGTCGTCGCCCCCTGTCTGCAGCCAGCCCGTGTCGCCACGTACATCCACCCCAAAGCTGAAATCGTGGCGTGTGGCTTGCAGGTGGACAGGTACCCAACGTTGGTCCTGGCGCAGGTAGATCTGGCCGATGAACGAAAGGCCATCGGCCCAGGCGTTGGTGGGGAGGGAATTGCTCATGCTGTGCTCTCCTGAAGGTGCAGTGCGCCGGCTGAAGTCCGGGCCGGCGCGAGCACCTTAGGCAGCAAGCGGGAAGCGTGGCAGCTTGAACGGTTTCCTGGTTGTAGCGGGGTTTCGCGGCTTCCCCGCTCAGGCGCTGGCTTCGCTCTCCAGCAGCATGAACAGGCGATACAGGACCACGGTGCTGAACAACTGGAGGAAGCCGCTGAGGCTGTCGAGCAGCAGTTGCACACCCCCTTGTGGTTCGGGGAACGCGCTCAGCAGCAGGCCGTCGATCAGCCACAGCGGTGCCAGCACCGCCAGCATGCAGACCATGATGCGCAGGAAGTGCCCGGTGGTCATGCGCGCGCTGGTGCGCATCGACTCGATCACCGGCAGGCCGCGCAGCACCAGCAGGTACTCGGCGAACACCAGATTCACCATGATCCACACGCCCGGGAAGATGAACAGCGCCAGGCCTGCCATGATCAGCAGCGAGCTGATCAGGATCAGCAGGGCCAATGCCGGCCACAGCTGCACCGCGCGGGCGAACAGGTTGCGCTTGGCGATGTCGCTGCCGTTGCTGCGGGTATCGAGGTAGAGGATCAGCGCGGCGCTGTACAGCGGGTAGAACAGCAGGCTGACCAGCATGCCGTAGGCCGGCGAGGCCTGTTCGCCCAGTTGGCGGTACAGCAGTTGGGTGAACAGGGCTTCGAGCACCACCAACGGCAGGCACAGCTGCAGGATGCTGGTCAGGTGGCGGCGGAAAAAGTACAGGGAGTCGCGCAGAACGCTCAGCGGATTCATCGGTCAACATCGCATGGCAGAAAGAGCAGGGCGTCACTTTAGCCCAGAGCAGCCCTTGCTGAAAAAAGTTTCATGGCCCCGGCGATTGAATCACCTGGCCCGGGGCCCCATCTTTGACGCTGTCCGATGTCCTGTTCAGCGCACGAGGTTGCCCCGATGAACACTGAAGAACAAACCCTGATCGACGGCCTGTTCGGCCGCCTCAAGCACGCCGAGGATCCTGCGCAGCCGCGCGATCCCCAGGCCCAGGCGCATATCGAAGCGCGCCTGCGCGAGCAGCCGGCGGCGCCGTACTACATGGCCCAGGCGATCCTGGTGCAGGAAGCGGCGCTCAAGCGCCTGGACGAGCAGAACAAGCAGCTCGAAACCGAACTCAAGCAAGCCCGGGCCCAGGCCGAGGCTTCGCGCCCAAGCAGCACTGCCACCAGCGGCGGTGGTTTCCTGTCCGGCCTGTTCGGTGGCGGCAACCGCAGCCCCGAGCCGCAGCGCTCGGTCGCACCGCCACCCACTGCCGGCGGCGGCTGGCGTGAGTCGGCGCCGCAAGCCTATGCACCACCACCGCCGCCACAGCAAGGCTTCGGTGCCGCGCCTGCGCGCGGTGGTGCCAGCAGCTTCCTCGGCGGTGCCATGCAGACCGCCGCCGGGGTGGCGGGCGGTGTGTTGCTGGCCCAGGGCATCAGCAGCCTGTTCAACCATAACGCGCAGCCTGAGGAAGTGGTCGAGGTGATCAAGGAAGAACCGGCGCCGGCCAGCGACCAGGGTGGCTGGAATGACCAGGGCGGCCAGCAGCAGGTGGCCGACAACGGTGGTTGGGGTGCTGACCAGGGTGGTTTCGCCGATACCGACTACGGCGGTGACGACGGTGGCTTCTTCTCGGACGACGACTACGTCTGAGGGCTCTGGCATACTCGCCGACATTCCGGGGGGCGCTTTGCGCCCCTTTCGCGACACAAGGCCGCTCCTACAGGTTTACGCGAACACCTGTAGGAGCGGCCTTGTGTCGCGAAAGGGCTGCAAAGCAGCCCCCTACACGGACCCGACGAGGTACTCACGCGTGAAGAAAATCGCCCTGTTCGCCGACGTGCAGAACCTCTACTACACGGTTCGCCAGGGCCACGGCTGCCATTTCAACTATGCCGCGCTGTGGGCCGAAGTCAGCCGCGAAGGGCAGATCGTCGAAGCGGTGGCCTACGCCATCGACCGTGGCGACGCCAAGCAGCAACAGTTCCAGCAGATCCTGCGCAACCTCGGTTTCCAGGTGCGCCTCAAACCCTATATCCAGCGCGCCGACGGCTCGGCCAAGGGCGACTGGGACGTGGGTATCACCCTTGACGTGATCGAGGCCGCCGCGCGGGTCGATCAGGTGGTGCTGGCCTCCGGCGATGGCGATTTCGACCTGTTGCTGGAGCGGGCGATGCAGCGTTATGGCATCGAAACGGTGGTCTACGGCGTGCCTGGGCTGACGGCGTTGTCGGTGATCCGCGCGGCCAGCCGCTACGTGCCGATCGAGGGCAAGCTGCTGCTGCGCCATTGAATGATGATCGCGGGGCAAGCCCGCTCCCACAAGTGCGTGGGAGCGGGCTTGCCCCGCGATTGGTATTTCAACTCTTCTTGCCATTGCCCTCCAGATGCCCCAGCGGCACCCGCCGTTCCACCGCGCTCGACAGAATGATCGAGGTCTTGCTGAACCCCAGCTGCGACACCCGGTTGATCAGCGCCTCCAGCTCGCTCATCGACGCCACCGCCGCCTGCATGATCACGCAAGGGTCGCCGGTGACCCGGTGGCATTCGGTCAGCTCGGGGATCTTCTCCAGCGCCTCATAGGCCTGCTGGTTGCCGTGGCTGGCCAGGCGCAGCTCGATCACGCACTGGATAGGCAGGCCGATCTTCTCCAGGTCGACCTTGGCGGTGTAGCCACTGATCACCCCGCTGGCCTCAAGCTTGGCCACCCGCTCGGCCACCGCCGGGGCCGAAAGATTCACCTGGCGCGCCAGTTGCGCATAGGTGGCCCGGCCGTTTTCCAGCAGGGCGGCGAGGAGCATGCGGTCGTACTTGTCCATGGCGATTCCTGGTGACTTTGCAATCGATGGCAAGACTGCTGCAGAACCATGCAATGCAAAGTGTTGTGGTGTTTTAAACGTGTTTTGTAACTTAAGTTTGCGCGGCGCCCTTTCTAAACTAAGCCACCGTAAACGGATTTCGAGTGTCCTGCCATGCCTGCCTCCCGCCGCATCCCCTGGTTGCTTATCGGCGCCTTCCTCGCCCTGTACCTGGTCTGGGGTTCCACCTACCTGTTCATCCGCATTGGCGTGGAGTCCTGGCCGCCGATGCTGATGGCCGGCGTGCGTTTCGTGATCGCTGGCGGCCTGCTGTATGGCTTTTTGCGCTGGCGCGGTGTGCCGGCGCCCACCTGGCCACAGTGGCGCGCGGCCGGGGCGATCGGCTTTTTGCTGCTCAGTTGCGGCAACGGCGGCGTGACCCTGGCCGAGCATGCCGGTGTCGCCTCTGGCGTGGCGGCCCTGGCGGTGGCCACCGTGCCGCTGTTCACCCTGGTGTTCGGTTTGTTCTTCGGCCACCGCAACTCGCGCCTGGAATGGGCCGGGATCGCCCTTGGGTTGGTCGGTATCGGCATGCTCAACCTGGGCTCGAACCTGCAGGCCAGCCCCATGGGCGCGGCGTTGATCCTGTTCGCCGCCGCGGCCTGGGCGTTCGGTTCGGTGTGGAGCAAGAGCCTGCCGTTGCCCCAGGGCGCCATGGCCAGTGCCGCCGAAATGCTGGTCGGGGGCGCCGCGCTGTTGATCGGCAGCGCCGTCAGCGGCGAGCGCCTGACGCAAATGCCCAGCGCCGCCGGTTGGGGCGCGCTGGCCTACCTGGTGCTGTTCGGTTCGATCCTCGCCTTCAGTTCGTACATGTACCTGCTCAAGCACGTGCGCCCGGCCGCAGCCACCAGCTACGCCTACGTCAACCCGGCGGTGGCGGTGCTGCTGGGGATCGTCTTCGCCGGCGAGCAGATCGGCGCCGAAGAGTGCGTGGCCATGGCGGTGATCATCGGCGCGGTGGTGCTGATCGGCCTGCCGCAATGGCGCAGGGCGCCGGAGCAGCCGGTGGGCTTGAAAGAGCAGGTGTGCAAATAACACTGTGGAAGCGGGTTTACCCGCGAATACGGCGCTGGGCCCACCCTCGCATTCGCGGCTAAACCCGCTCCCACAGGGGCCTTTACCCTTTGGGCCGTCGTGGTGCTGCGGTAGACTTGCCAGCTTCGCTGAACCCCCTGACGGTATTGCCATGAATTTCGCCAAACTCGGCCTGATCGAACCGCTGCTGCGCACCTTGCAGACGCTGGACTACACCACCCCCACCCCGGTCCAGGCCAAGGCCATCCCCGCCGTGCTCGCCGGCCGCGACCTGATGGCCGCCGCCCAGACCGGCACCGGCAAGACCGCCGGCTTCGCCCTGCCGGTGTTGCAGCGCCTGGCCCTGGAGGGCGAGAAGGTGGCCAGCAACTCGATCCGCGCGCTGGTGCTGGTGCCCACCCGCGAGCTGGCCGAGCAGGTCCACGCCAATATCCGCGAATACGCCGAGAACCTGCCGCTGTCCACCTACGCGGTGTACGGCGGGGTCAGCATCAACCCGCAGATGATGCGCCTGCGCCGTGGCGTGGACCTGCTGGTGGCCACCCCTGGGCGGCTGCTCGACCTGTTCCGCCAGAACGCCATCAAGTTCGGCCAGGTGCAGACCCTGGTGCTCGACGAAGCCGACCGCATGCTCGACCTGGGCTTCGCCGAAGAACTGCAAGCGGTGTATGCCGCGCTGCCGCGCAAGCGCCAGACCCTGCTGTTCTCCGCCACCTTCTCCGAACAGATCCGCATGCTCGCCGGGCTTGCCCTGAACGACCCGCTGAGCATCGAAGTCAGCCCGCGCAACGCCGCCGCCACCACTGTCAAGCAGTGGCTGGTGCCTGTGGATAAAAAGCGCAAGGCCGACCTGTTCTGCCACCTGCTGCGCAAGCAGCGCTGGACCCAGGTGCTGGTGTTCGCCAAGACCCGCAATGGCGTGGACCAGCTGGTCGAGCGCCTGCTGGGCGAAGGGGTGAACGCCGACGGTATCCATGGCGACCGCCCGCAGGCCACCCGCCAGCGCGCCCTGGACAGCTTCAAGGCCCGCGAGATCCAGGTGCTGGTGGCCACCGACGTGGCCGCCCGTGGCCTGGACATCGACGACTTGCCGTTGGTGGTCAACCTCGACCTGCCGATCGTCGCCGAGGACTACGTGCACCGTATCGGCCGTACCGGCCGTGCCGGCAACAAGGGTGAGGCGATCTCGCTGGTGTGTGCCGACGAAGTGCAGCTGCTGGCGTCGATCGAGACACTGATTCGCCAACAACTGCCGCGCCATGAAGAGCCGGACTTCATCCCTGATCACCGGGTGCCGATGATCGACGCCAGTGGCCAGGTGGTGAAGAAGCCGAAGAAACCGAAAAAGCCGAAAGAGAACAGCGCCAAGCGTGGCTTGGGGCGCTGGATGGACAGCGAAGAGGGCGGGGCTGCTGCGCCGGCGGTCAAGGCGGTGCGTAAGGTACCGAGCTTCAATGGCGGGCCGCGCAAGCGCAAGCCTTGAGATCCCTGGGGCCGCTGTCTTGCACAGGTCTTCTGTAGGAGCGGCCTTGTGTCGCGAACGGGGTGCGCAGCGCCCCCAGGATCTCGATCACACCTCAAGATCGTCGGGGCCGCTTTGCGGCCCTTTCCGACCGGTCCGGCGTCCCGGCAAGGCCGCTCCTACAGGTGATCGCGGTCCCTTGTAGGAGCGGCCTTGTGCCGCGAAAGGGCTGCAACGCAGCCCCAGCATTCTCCAGCCCTACCGCACCAACCAATCCGCCGCCGCATCCCCCGCGCGCAAGCCACTGGCAAAGCACGCCGTCAGCAGATACCCCCCGGTCGGCGCTTCCCAGTCGAGCATCTCGCCGGCACAGAACACCCCCGGCATGGCCTGCAGCATCAACGACTCATCCAGCGCTTCGAAGCGCACCCCACCGGCACTGCTGATCGCCTCGTCCAGCGGCCGCGCTCGCACCAGCGTGATCGGCAACGCCTTGATCGCCGCTGCCAGGCGCGCAGGGTCAGCGAAGGTCGCCTGATCGGTCAGCTCGCGCAGCAACGCCGCCTTGACCCCATCGATCCCCAACTGACCATGCAGGTGCTTGGCCATCGACCGCGAGCCACGCGGCTTGGCCAACGCCTGGGCAATCTTGTCCACAGGCCGGTCCGGCAGCAGGTCGAGCAGCAGCGTCCCGTGCCCGTCGCGCTCGATTGCTTCGCGCACCTGGGCCGACCAAGCGTATACCAGGCTGCCTTCCACCCCCTGTGCGGTGAGGATGAACTCGCCCTTGCGCGGCGCGGCGCCGGGTACGTTCAGGGCGATGTTCTTCAGCGGCGCGCCAGCGAACTTGTCCACAAGCAAGGCGCTCCAGCCGGCGACTTCGAAACCGCAGTTGCTGGCCCGTAGCGGCGAGATATCCACACCCTGTTCGCCCAGCAACGGCATCCAGGCGCCGTCCGAGCCCAGGCGTGCCCAGCTGCCGCCGCCCAGGGCCAGCACCACGGCATCGGCCTGCACCTGCAACTCGCCCTGTGGATAAGCGATCCGCAAGGCGCCGTCGGCATTCCAGCCCAACCAGCGGTGGCGGGTGTGGATAACCACCCCGGCCTCGCGCAGGCGCTTGAGCCAGGCGCGCAGCAGCGGCGCGGCCTTCATGTCGCGGGGGAACACCCGGCCCGAGGTGCCGACGAAGGTTTCGATGCCCAACCCATGAATCCACTGGCGCAGGGCGTCGGCGTCGAAGCCGCGCAGCAGGCCGTCGATCTCACCCTGGCGCTCGGCATAACGGCCAACGAAGGCGGGGTAGGGCTCGGAATGGGTGATGTTCATGCCGCCGACGCCCGCCAGCAGGAACTTGCGCCCCACCGAAGGCATGGCGTCGAACACCTCAACGGCCACGCCGCGCCGGGCCAGGGCTTCGGCGGCCATCAGGCCGGCGGGGCCACCACCAATGACGGCGAC
>NZ_JACAFQ010000046.1 GCF_015354575.1 Pseudomonas sp. UFMG81 | reverse complement strand
GCTCGTGGGAGCGGGCTTGCCCCGCGATGGCGTCGGTAAACCCGACAATCCTGTCAGACCTGGCGCCATCGCGGGGCAGGCCCGCTCCCACGACGTGTTACTTGGCAGTCACTGTTTCAGCGGCCTGTTCCTGCGACAGGCTATACACATACGCCGCCAGCAGATGCACCTTGTCATTGCCCTGGATATCCTGCTGCGCCGGCATCTGGCCTTGGCGGCCATAGCGGATGGTCTGCTGCAACTGGGCGAAGCTCGAGCCGTAGATGAACGCTTGCGGGTGGTTCAGGTTCGGTGCGCCCATGGCTGGGGTACCCTTGCCCTCGGGGCCGTGGCAGGCCACGCAGTTGCTGGCGAAGATCTCCTTGCCCTTGACCGGGTCGGCCTTGGCGCCTTCCGGCAGGCTGCGGCCATCGAGGTTGGTGAGCACGTACGCGGCCACATCGGCCACGCCCTGCTCGCCGATCACCGTGGCCCAACCCGGCATGATGCCGTGGCGGCCGTTCATGATCGAAGCCTTGATGGTCTCCGGCTCGCCACCCCAGCGCCAGTCCTTGTCGGTCAGGTTGGGGAAGCCGTAGGAACCCTTGGCGTCGGAGCCGTGGCACACCGAGCAGTTCGAGGCGAACAACCGGCTGCCCATCTTCAGCGCCTGCGGATCCTTCGCCACTTCTTCCACCGGCATGGCGGCGTACTTGGCGAAGATCGGGCCGAACTTGGCGTCAGCCTTGTCCATCTCTTTCTGCCACTCGTCCACCTGGGTCCAGCCGTTCTGGTAGCCGGGCAGGATGCCCTTCCAGTTACCCAGGCCGGGGTAGAGGATCAGGTAGCCCACCGAGAACACCAGGGTGCCGACGAACAGCCAGAACCACCACTTGGGCAGCGGGTTGTCGTACTCCTCGATGCCATCGAAGCTGTGGCCCATGGTCTGGTCGGTGGTGTCGCTGCTCTGGCCCTTGCGGGTGCCGAGCAATAGCCAGGTCAGGCCGATCAGGCTGCCGATGGTCAGTACGCTGATGTAGGTACTCCAAAAGGTGGTCATTGCCCGTTACTCCTCACAACGGCAGTAATGACAGGTTCCTGCCCCGCGGGGGGCAGGCGGTCGTCGACGAAGGGCAGCAGGCGCGCTTCGGCGAAATCACGGTCGCGGCGACGGTTGAACACCCACAGCGACAGGCCGATGAAGGCGATCATCACCACCAGCGTGCCCAGGCCACGGATCATGCCGATATCCATTTCCATCGCACTCACCTCTTGTTCTTTATCGCGGTGCCAAGCACCTGCAGGTAGGCGACCAGCGCGTCCATCTCGGTCTTGCCCTTGACCGCGTCGCGGGCGCCGGCGATGTCCTCGTCGGTGTAGGGCACGCCCAGGGTGCGCAGGGTGCGCATCTTGGTGTCGGTGTGGCTGTTGTCGACCTGCGCGGCCACCAGCCACGGGTACGACGGCATCTTCGACTCCGGCACCACGTTGCGCGGGTTGTACAGGTGCGCGCGGTGCCAGTCATCGGAGTAGCGGCCACCCACACGGGCCAGGTCCGGGCCGGTGCGCTTGGAGCCCCACAGGAACGGGTGGTCCCACACGCTCTCGCCGGCCACCGAGTAGTGGCCGTAGCGCTCGGTCTCGGCGCGGAACGGCCGGACCATCTGCGAGTGGCAGCCCACGCAGCCTTCGCGGATGTAGATGTCGCGGCCTTCCAGTTGCAGCGCGGTGTAGGGTTTCATGCCTTCGACCGGCTTGTTGGTGACGTCCTGGAAGAACAGCGGGACGATTTGCGTCAGGCCGCCGATGCTGACGGCGAACACCATCAGCAGGGCCATCAGGCCTATGTTTTTCTCAACGACTTCATGGTTCATCAGGCTCTACTCCTCAAGCCAGCTGGGCGCTGACGGTGGCTTGCTCGGCGGCGGGGGCGCGCACGGTGCGCCAGGTGTTCCAGGCCATCAGGAACATGCCGCTGAGGAAGATCGCACCGCCGACGAAGCGCACGACGAAGCCGGGGTGGCTGGCCACCAGGGTTTCCACGAACGAGTAGGTGAGCGTGCCGTCGCTGTTGACCGCGCGCCACATCAGGCCCTGGGCGATGCCGTTGACCCACATCGAGGCGATGTACAGCACGGTGCCGATGGTCGCCAGCCAGAAGTGCGCGTTGATCAGCCCCAGGCTGTACATGCGCTCCTTGCCGAACACCTTGGGGATGGTGTGGTACAGCGCGCCGATCGAGATCATCGCCACCCAGCCGAGGGCGCCGGCGTGCACGTGGCCGATGGTCCAGTCGGTGTAGTGGGACAGGGCGTTGACGGTCTTAATGGCCATCATCGGGCCTTCGAAGGTGGACATCCCGTAGAACGCCAGGGACACCACCAGGAAGCGCAGGATCGGGTCGCTGCGCAGCTTATGCCAGGCCCCCGACAGGGTCATCATGCCGTTGATCATGCCGCCCCAGCTGGGGGCCAGCAGGATCAGCGACATGATCATGCCCAGCGACTGCGCCCAGTCCGGCAGCGCGGTGTAGTGCAGGTGGTGCGGGCCGGCCCAGATGTACAGGGTGATCAGCGCCCAGAAGTGCACGATCGACAGGCGATACGAATACACCGGGCGCTCGGCCTGCTTGGGCACGTAGTAGTACATCATCCCCAGGAAGCCGGCGGTGAGGAAGAAGCCCACGGCGTTGTGGCCGTACCACCACTGCACCATGGCGTCGGTAGCCCCGGCGTACACCGAGTACGACTTGGTCAGGCTGACCGGCAGCTCCAGGTTGTTGACGATGTGCAGGATCGCCACGGTGAGGATGAACGCGCCGAAGAACCAGTTGCCCACGTAGATGTGCTTGGTGTTGCGTTTCATCAGCGTGCCGAAGAACACCACGGCATAGGCGACCCAGACGATGGTGATCAGGATGTCGATCGGCCATTCCAGTTCGGCGTACTCTTTCGAGCTGGTGTAGCCCAGCGGCAGGCTAATCGCCGCCAGCAGGATCACCAGTTGCCAGCCCCAGAACGTGAACGCGGCCAGGCGCGGTGCGAACAGGGTGGTCTGGCAGGTGCGTTGCACCGAATAATACGAGGTGGCGAACAGGGCACAGCCGCCGAAGGCGAAGATCACCGCGTTGGTGTGCAAAGGTCGCAGGCGGCCGAAGCTGGTCCACGGCAGGTCAAGGTTGAGGGCGGGCCAGGCGAGCTGGGCGGCGATGAAGACGCCGAGCCCCATCCCGACGATGCCCCACACCACCGTCATGATGGCGAATTGGCGGACCACCTGATAGTTGTAGGCGGTACTGCTGGTTGTGTTCATGTATGGGTTCCCATCCACGGTTATAGGCAGGCTAGACAGCGAGGCAAGCATGATTAATGGGCAAAGTGCCTGTATTGACGGGGATCAATGGGCGAAGATCGCAAATGTCCCAGGCTTGCGCTGCGATCCTCCGCAAATGCCGCAGGATCGCAGCGTTTCCAGCTGCCTGATCCTGGCCCATGGCGCCGGCGCGCCGATGGACAGCGGGTTCATGGAGGACATGGCGCAAAGGCTGGCGGGGCAAGGGGTAGGGGTGGTGCGCTTCGAGTTCCCGTACATGGCCCAGCGGCGTGTGGATGGGGGCCGCCGGCCGCCCAATCCGCAGAAGGTGCTGCTCGAATGCTGGCGGGATGTATACAACCAAGTGCGACCTTTGGTCGCGGGGGTGTTGGCCGTCGGCGGCAAGTCCATGGGCGGGCGCATGGCCAGCCTGCTGGCCGATGAGCTGGGGGCCGATGCGCTGGTGTGCCTGGGGTATCCGTTCTATGCCGCGGGCAAGCCGGAGAAACCCCGCGTCGAGCACCTGGCCGGGCTGCGCACGCGCACGCTGATCGTGCAGGGGGAGCGCGATGCCCTGGGCAATCGGGAAGCGGTCGAGGGGTATGAACTATCGCCGGCGATCGAAGTGAGCTGGCTGGTGGCGGGGGATCATGACCTGAAGCCGCTGAAGGCCTCGGGGTTCAGCCATGAACAGCATTTGCAGGCGGCGGCAGAAAAGGTGGCGGGGTTCTTGCGGGATTGAAATCCCGCGGCAAGCCCGCTCTCACGTGGGAGCGGGCTTGCCCCGCGATAGGGGCGCCAGAGGCTAACGCTTAGTCGCGGTATTCGCACAGGTAAGCGGTATCAACGGCCACCTTCAGCTGGAACTTGCTGTCGGCCGGTACATTGAACTGGCTGCCCGCCTCGAACTTTTCCCAGTTGTCGCTGCCTGGCAGCTTGACGGTCAGGGCGCCGGACACCACGTGCATGATCTCGCGCTTGGCGGTGCCGAACTCGTATTCGCCCGGGGCCATCACGCCCACGGTGGCCGGGCCTTCCTTACCTTCGAAGGCGATCGACTTGACGGTGCCATCGAAGTACTCATTGACCTTGAACATGGGCGACTCCTGAAAAGGGGGATGAAAAAAGGGCTGGCCAGTATGCCCAAGGCCAACCCCTGCGTCATCTGTTTCAGGCACCGCTCGCCGGCAGGCTCGACGGCAGCAGCCGGGCGGTGTTGCGCGCGTCTTCCAGGGCCCGGTGCTGCTGCCCGCTGAACTGCAGCCCGGCCAGTTGCAGCGCGCTGTTGAGCCCGGCCGGGCGTTGCAGGTGGCGGGCCTTGGCGAAGCGCTGCTTGAGGTTGATGTGCGGCAGCTGCTCGAGCAGGCTGCGCTGGTGATGCAGGTGCCATTCCTGCAGCAGTTGCTTGCGGTCGTAGTCGCCCCAACTGACCCAGGCCTGCAACTGCGCCTGGTGATCGCCGAGCCAACGTTCGAACTGCCCCCACACCACCGCGAAGGTCTCGGCGCCGTCGACATCGGCCTGGCTGATGTGCGTCAGCTCACGACAGAACGGCGTCAGTTGCGGGCGCCGCTTGGGCCGCACGAAACGCTGGAAATGGTCGACCTCGCGCCCTTCGCGGGTCACCAGGCTCGCGCCGATTTCGATGATTTCCATCTCCGTGACCGGCCAGCCGCCGTCGTCGGTGGTAGCTTCCAGGTCGATCACCAACCAATGGCCCATGCCAGGCTCCCTATCAATGCACGATGGCCCACGGGTTCAGGCGCGGGTTGGTAGAGGTTAGCCAATGTCGCGGCCCGCGACATCCCCTGGCACTTTGGCATATCCGGCGGTTGTGCCGGCTTGGGAAAACGCCTAGCTTAAGCGCATCCAGGCCACCTCCCGTGACGAGTGTCTCGACTTGATCCCACTGCCCAGCCTCAAGCGTTCCTGTTCCGTGCTGCTGTTCGCCGCGTTGTCGCTGACGGCTGCCGCGCAGGCCGGCGAGGCGGTCGAAGTGAGGATCGGCGCGGCGCACTTCCCGCCCTACACCGTACGCCCCGAGCAGGGTGCCGACAGTGGTTTGCTGCCGCAGCTGGCCGAAGCGCTGAATCGCCTGCAACCGGGTTACCGCTTCATCCTGGTACCCACCTCGATCCCGCGCCGGTTCGGTGACTTCCAGCAAGGCCGCACCGACATGGCGATCTTCGAGAACCCGCAGTGGGGCTGGCAGGGGATAGCCCACCAGACCGTGGACATGGGGCTGGAAGACGCCGAGATCTTCGTCACGCGCCAGGGCGGGCGTGACCAGCATTATTTCGATGAGATGGACGGCAAGCGCCTGGCGTTGTTCAACGGTTATCACTACGCCTTCGCCGACTTCAACCCCGACCCCGCCTACCTGAAGAAACGCTACCGGGCGACCCTGACCTATTCCCACGACAGCAACCTGAACATGGTCGAGCGCGGGCGCGCCGACATCGCCCTGGTCACCCGCTCCTACCTCAGCGATTTTCTCAAGCGCAACCCCGACAGCAGCGGCCAGTTGCTGGCCTCGCAGCGGGTCGACCAGATCTACCACCACTACGCGCTGCTGCGTCCCGGTGCCCCCATCAGCCCCGAAGCGTTCGCCGGCCTGCTCCGCCAGCTGCGTGAGAACGGCGAGCTGCTGCGTATTTTCCAGCCCTACCAGATCACCGTAGAGGCACCACGCGACTAAATTCCACGGGCTGGGCCACGTTCTGAGCAGTGAGCCTTTCTTTCCTTTCCCGTGAGCCAAGACCATGCCGTTCGATGCCGCTTCGCCGCCCCAACATGCGCCACGCTGGCACAGCCTGCAGGCCGACGAGGGTGATTGCCGCCTGAGCCTGACCCTGGAAGGGCGCCCGCTGATCACGGTGCGCCTGGTGCCGGCCGACGTGCTGCAGGTGCACCTCGAGCACTGCTGCCCCGAGCGCCCCGAGCAAGCACTGTGGGCCGCCTGCTATTGGCTGTTGTCGCGCGACCCGGCCTGCCAGCGCTTGGCCTGGCAGCTGCCGCAGGCGCCATTGCGCGCGCTGGCCAGTGGCTTGCTGGTGGCCACCGAGCAACCCGGCCACTACCTGTGCGAGCGCACGCTGTTCTGGCAGTTGCCCCAGCCGTGGCTGGGCGATGCGATGGCCGACCTCTACCCCCAGCAGATGCAGATCAGCAACGGCAAGCGTCATCCACGCCGCGCGCCCAAGCCGCGTGGCGAAGTCTACCGCCGTTTCGACGCACGCCTGGGCAGCTGGGTATCGCTGCGCACCCTGGAAATCGAGCAGGACCTTGAGCGTTTCAACCGTTGGCAGAACAACCCACGGGTCGTGCAGTTCTGGCAGGAGGGTGGCTCGCTTGCGCAGCACCGCGAGTACCTGACCAAGCTTGAGCACGACCCCCACACCCTGACCCTGATCGGCTGCTTCGACGACCAGCCGTTCGCCTATTTCGAGGCGTACTGGGCCAAGGAAGATCGCATCGCGCCGTTCTACCCGGCCGACGACTACGACCGCGGCATCCACATGCTGGTGGGCGAAGAGACGCAGCGCGGCCCGCACAAAGTTGCCAGCTGGCTGTCGGCGCTGGTGCACTACCTGTTCCTCGACGACCCGCGCACCCAGCGCGTAGTGGCTGAGCCGCGCGCCGACAACGGCAAGATGATCGGTTACATGCAGGACCAGTGCTTCCACTGCGAAAAGGAATTCGACTTCCCGCACAAGCGCGCAGCGCTGATGATCCTGGGGCGCGAGCGGTTCTTCGATCGTTGCAAGCTGGTGTGATGCAGCAGGGGCCGCTTCGCGGCCCATCGCGGCACAAGGCCGCTCCTACAGAACAATGCAATTCCCTGTAGGAGCGGCCTTGTGCCGCGATGGGGCGCGAAGCGGCCCCTTGGAATGTCAAGCCTGGCGGCTGCTCTTGCGGCAATGAATCAAGGCATCACGGATCATGAAGTTGACCAGCGTCGGCGACACCCCCAGCTCCTTGGCGATGTCCTTCTGCGGCACACCATGCAGGCGGTACATCTCGAAGGCGTAACGGGTGCGCTGGGGCAGCTCGTTGAGCGCCTCGGCGATGTGCTCGAGGGTGGCCAGGTTGATGTGGGTGTGTTCCGGCGAGGCATTCTGGATCACCACGTTCAACCCTTCCTCCTCGCTGCCGGAGTATTTCAGCTCCATGGCCTGCTTGCGGTAGTGGTCGATGGCCAGGTTGCGCACGATCTGGAACAGGTAGCTGAGCTGGGCCTTGAACGACGAGGTGATCTGCGGCGCGGCGCTGAGCCGGAAGAAGGCATCCTGCACCACATCCTCGGCGCGGGAGCGGCAGCCGGTGATGCGCGCGGCGATCTTCACCAGGATGCTGCGGTTGTCGACGAATGCCTGGAGCAGTGGTGAATCGCACTTACTTGTGGACAGTTGTTCCGCCATGGAAATTTCACCTTGTCTCAGCTAGGAAAAGGAGCACACCCCTCGGGGAGGCTTCCTACGACGTGCGACAAACTATTCAGAATGATAATGATTGTCAAATACGAAAGTTAATGAGTTTTCATTCGCTTCGGTTCTAAGCCGAAAGCTGTGAAGTGCTTCAAACTGTCGCAGCCGCCCAGCGCCTGCGTCCGCCGTCCGATGGGGGCTAATTTCTTCCCCGGTCCATCCGTTCCCCTGTGTACATCCGGCTGCCGAGCGCTGCCCGCCATCGAGGCGCGGTACAGCCCAGGCACGACTCACCCAGACACTGGCAGGAACATTCCATGACGGACGCCTTCGAACTCCCGCACTCGCTGGTCCAGGCCCTGGCGCAACGCGCCGCGAGGACCCCGGAGCGCATCGCCTTGCGCTTTCTGGCCGACGCGCCCGGCGAGCAGGCCGTGCTCAGTTATCGGGACCTCGACCAGCGCGCCCGCACCATTGCCGCGGCGTTGCAGGCCCGTGCCGGTTTCGGTGACCGCGCCGTGCTGCTGTTCCCCAGTGGCCCGGACTACGTCGCGGCGTTCTTCGGCTGCCTGTATGCCGGGGTGATCGCGGTGCCGGCCTACCCGCCGGAGTCGGCGCGCCAGCATCACCAGGAGCGCCTGCTGTCGATCATCGACGACGCGCAGCCGCGCCTGCTGCTGACGGTAGGGGCACTGTGTGACAGCTTGCAGGGCCTGGAAGCGCTGGTCGGGGAAAATGCCCCGGTGCTGCTGGCCGTGGACGGTCTCGACCCGCAGTTGGCCGATCAATGGCAGGAACCTGCGCTGGCCAACGACGACATCGCCTTCCTGCAATACACCTCCGGCTCCACTGCGCTGCCCAAGGGCGTGCAGGTCAGCCACGGCAACCTGGTGGCCAACGAACAGTTGATCCGCCAGGGCTTTGGCATCGACCTGAACCCCGACGACGTGATCGTCAGCTGGCTGCCGCTGTACCACGACATGGGCCTGATCGGCGGCCTGCTGCAACCGATCTTCAGCGGCGTGCCCTGCGTGCTGATGTCCCCCGGCTACTTCCTCGCCCGGCCACTGCGCTGGCTGCAAGCGATCAGCGAGTACGGCGGCACCATCAGCGGCGGCCCCGACTTCGCCTACCGCCTGTGCAGCGAACGGGTCAGCGAGGCCGCGCTGGCCGGGCTCGACCTCAGCCGCTGGCGCGTGGCCTATTCCGGCTCTGAGCCGATCCGCCAGGACAGCCTCGACACCTTCGCGGAAAAATTCGCCAGCTGCGGCTTCCAACCGAGCAGCTTCTTCGCCAGCTACGGCCTGGCTGAGGCCACCCTGTTCGTCAGCGGCAGCCGCCGCGGCCAGGGCATCGGTGCACTGGAGCTGGATGCCGAAGCGTTTGCCGCCAACCGCGCCGAACCAGGCCAGGGCAGTGTGCTGATGAGCTGCGGCTACCCGCAGCCTGGCCATGCCGTGCGCATCGTCGAGCCGCAGCAGTTGCAGGTACTGGGCGACAACCACGTGGGCGAGATCTGGGCCGGCGGCCCGAGCATCGCCCTGGGCTACTGGCGCAACCCCGAGGCCAGTGCCCGCACCTTCGTCGAAATGGACGGCCAGACCTGGCTGCGCACCGGCGACCTGGGCTTCATGCGCGACGGCGAGGTGTTCGTCACCGGGCGGCTGAAGGACATGCTCATCGTCCGTGGCCAGAACCTCTACCCGCAGGACCTGGAGAAGACCCTGGAGCGCGAAGTGGATGTGCTGCGCAAGGGCCGGGTGGCAGTGTTCGCCGTCGACGACCAGGGCGAGGAGGGCATCGGCGTGGCGGTGGAGATCAGCCGCAACGTGCAGAAGGCGCACGCGCCAGACGCCTTGATCAACACCCTGCGCCGGGTCATCGCCGACGCCTGCCGCCAGGCTCCGGCGGCGGTGCTGCTGCTCAACCCGGGCGCCTTGCCCAAGACCTCCAGCGGCAAGTTGCAGCGCTCGGCCTGTCGCCTGCGCATGAACGACGGCAGCCTGGATTGCTATGCACGCTTCCCGAGCGTCGAAGCGCAGAAGAGTGAAGGCGTGGCAGGCAGCGACGTGCAAGCACGCATCGCCGGCATCTGGCGCGAGCTGCTCAAGGTCGAGGCCGTGGCAGCGGATGATCACTTCCTGCTGCTGGGCGGCAATTCCATCGCCGCCACCCAGGTCACTGCGCGCCTGAGCGATGAGTTGGGTGTGCAACTGAGCCTGCGCACCCTGTTCGAAGCGCCGACCCTGGCCGAATACAGCGCCGCAGTGGCAGCCATCGTCGCCCAAGGTGGCGACGCCGCCGGCAGCATCGCCAGCCAAGGCCGCGACCAGGCCCTGCCGCAGTCGCTGGCGCAGAACCGCCTGTGGCTGCTGTGGCAGTTGGAGCCTGCGTCCGCCGCCTACAACATCCCCGCTGGCCTGCACCTGCGCGGCGAGCTGGACCAGGCCGCGCTGGAGGCCAGCTTCCAGGCCCTGGTGGCCCGCCACGAATCCCTGCGCACGCTGTTCGACGAGGTCGATGGCCAGGCGGTGCAGCGCATCCTGCCGAGCCTGCCGTTCAGCCTCCAGCACTGCGACCTCGAAGGGCTGGAGCCGGCCGAGGTGGCCGCGCGCCGCGAAGACGAGGCGCAGCGCCCGTTCGACCTGCGCCAGGGCCCGCTGCTGAGGGTGACCCTGGCCCGCCTGGACGATGAAGAGCACCAGTTGTGGGTGACCCTGCACCACATCGTCGCCGACGGTTGGTCGCTGAACATCCTGCTCGATGAATTCGCCCGCCTGTATGCCGCGCAGGGGCAACTGCAACTGCCCGAACTGCCACTGGGCTACGCCGACTACGGCACCTGGCAGCGCCAGTGGCTGGCCGACGGCGAGAGCGCCCGCCAGCTCGCGTACTGGAAGGACAAGCTGGGCGATGAACTGCCGGTGCTCGACCTGTGCACCGACCAGCCCCGCGCCAGCCAACAGCACAGCCGGGCCGCGCGCCACAGCGTGAAAGTACCGGCCAAGCTGGCCGGCGCCCTGGGCGACCTGGCCCGCGACCAGCAGGCCAGCCTGTTCATGGTCCTGCTGGCCGGCTGGCAGGCGCTGCTGCACCGCTACACCGGCCAGGGCGATATCCGCGTCGGCGTGCCCAACGCCAACCGCCCGCGCCTGGAAACCCAGGGCATGGTCGGTTTCTTCATCAACACCCAGGTGCTGCGCGGCGAACTCGACGGCCGCCTGCCGTTCGCCCAGTTGCTGACCCAGGTGCGCCAGGCCACCCTCGACGCCCAGGCCCACCAGGACCTGCCGTTCGAACAATTGGTCGAGGCACTGCCCCAGGCCCGCGAGCAGGGCCTGTTCCAGGTCATGTTCAACCACCAGCAGCGCGACCTCTCGGCCCTGCGCCGCCTGCCCGGCCTGCTCGCCGAAGAGCTGCCCTGGCACAGCCGCGAAGCCAAGTTCGACCTGCAACTGCACAGCGAGCAAGACCACCAGGGCCGCCTGAGCCTGGCCTTCGACTATGCCGCCGGGCTGTTCGAAGCCAGCACCGTCAAGCGCCTGGCCGGCCACCTGCTGGCCCTGTTGGAGCAAGTTTGCGCCCAGCCGCAACTGGCCCTGGGCGAAGTGCGCCTGCTCGATGAGCAAGGCCGTGCGCAGCTGCTGGCCTGGGGCCAGGCCCCAGCACCGCAACCCCAGCAGTTGCTGGTCGAGCAGCTCAACCAACAGGCGCGCCTGACCCCCGAACGCACCGCGCTGGTGTGGGATGGCGGCCAGCTCGACTACGCCGAACTGCACCAGCAAGCCAACCGCCTGGCCCACTACCTGCGCGACAAGGGCGTCGGCCCGGACACCTGCGTGGCCATCGCCCTCGAGCGTTCGCCGCAGCTGCTGGTCGGCCTGCTGGCCATCCTCAAGGCCGGCGGTGCCTACGTGCCGCTGGACCTCGACTACCCGGCCGAGCGCCTGGCCTACATGCTCGAAGACTGCAAGGCCGGGCTGCTGCTCAGCCACAGCAGCCAGCTCGGCAGCCTGCCGCAGGTCGACGGCGTCAGCGCCATCGCCCTCGACCAGCTGCACCTGGACAGCTGGCCAAGCCAGGCCCCCGGCCTGCACCTGCATGGCGACAACCTCGCCTATGTGATCTACACCTCCGGCTCCACCGGCCAGCCCAAGGGCGTGGGCAACACCCACGCAGCCCTGGCCGAGCGCTTGCAGTGGATGCAGGCCAGCTACGCGCTGGACGACACTGACGTGCTGATGCAAAAGGCCCCGATCAGTTTCGACGTGTCGGTGTGGGAGTGCTTCTGGCCGCTGATCACCGGCTGCAAGCTGGTGCTGGCCGGCCCCGGCGAGCACCGCGACCCGCAGCGCATCGCCCAGCTGATCCAACAGCACCAGGTGACCACGCTGCACTTCGTGCCGCCACTGCTGCAGGTGTTCGTGCAGGAGCCGCTGGCGGCCGGCTGCACCAGCCTGCGCCGGCTGTTCTCCGGTGGCGAGGCGCTGAGTGCGGCCCTGCGCGACCGCGCGCTGCAATTGCTGCCGCAGGTGCAACTGCACAACCGCTATGGCCCGACCGAAACTGCGATCAACGTCACCCACTGGCACTGCCAGGTTAGCGACGGTGAGCGCTCGCCGATCGGCCGCCCGCTGGGCAACGTGCTGTGCCGGGTGCTGGACGACGAATTCGAATTGACCGCCCCGGGCGTACCGGGCGAGTTGTGCCTGGGTGGCGCGGGCCTGGCCCGTGGCTACCTGGGCCGCCCGGGCCTGACCGCCGAACGCTTCGTGCCGCAGCCCGATGGTGACGGTGCGCGCCTGTACCGCAGCGGTGACCGTGCCCGCTGGCATGTGCGCAGCGAGTCGCTGGACTACCTCGGTCGCCTCGACCAACAGGTGAAGGTGCGCGGTTTCCGCGTCGAGCCGGAAGAAGTGCAGGCCGTGCTGCTGGCCCAGCCAGGCGTCGAGCAGGCGCTGGTGCTGATCCACAAGGACGCCGTCGGCGCCCAGCTGGTCGGCTACTACAGCGGTATCGAACAGACCACCGGCTTGCTCGCCGCCCTGGCCGAGCGCCTGCCGGCCTACATGGTGCCGGCGCAACTGATCCACCTGGCACAGATGCCAATTGGCCCCAGCGGCAAGGTGGACCGCAAGGCCCTGCCGGCGCCGGTCTGGCAGCAGCGTGAACACGTCGCGCCGCAGACCGAACTGCAGCAGCAAGTGGCGGCGATCTGGCGCGAAGTGCTGAACCTGCCGCAGGTCGGCCTGCACGACGACTTCTTCGCCCTCGGGGGCCACTCGTTGCTAGCCACCCAGATCGTCTCGCGCAGCCGCCAGGCGCTGGATGTCGAACTGCCGCTCAAGGCCCTGTTCGAGGCCAGCGAGCTGGGCGCCTTCTGCGCCGAGATTGCCCGCCTGCGCGACAGCGGCGAGCGCAACCTGCAAGGCAGCATCGCCCGCGTCGACCGCCGCCAGGCGGTGCCGCTGTCGTACTCGCAGCAACGCATGTGGTTCCTCTGGCAGATGGAACCGGACAGCCCGGCCTACAACGTCGGCGGCATGGCGCGGTTCAAGGGTGTGCTGCATGTGGACGCCTTCGAGCGTGCCTTGCAGGCGCTGATCGTGCGCCACGAAACCCTGCGCACCACCTTCCCCAGCATCGACGGCAAGCCCTACCAGTGCGTGGCCAACGACAGCCACCTGCAACTGCACTGGCATGACTTCAGCGCGCTGGCCGAAGCACCCCGTCAGCAACGCCTGCAACAGCTGGCCGACGACCAGGCGCATCAGCCGTTCGACCTGGAGCGCGGGCCGCTGCTGCGCGCCTGCCTGGTCAAGGCTGGCGAGCGCGAGCACTACTTCGTGCTGACCCTGCACCACATCGTCACCGAAGGCTGGGCCATGGACATCTTCGCCCGCGAGCTGGGCGAGCTGTACGAAGCCTTCGTCGATGAACGCGAATCGCCACTGGCACCGTTGCCGGTGCAGTACCTCGACTACAGCGTCTGGCAGCGCCAGTGGCTGGAAGGCGGCGAAGGCGCGCGCCAACTGGCCTACTGGAAAGCCCGCCTGGGCGACGAGCACCCGGTGCTGGCCTTGCCCGCCGACCGCCCGCGCCCGGCAGTGCAAAGCCACCGCGGCGAGCTGTACCGCTTCGACCTGGACCCGGCGCTGGTCAAGCGCGTGCACGCCTTCAACGGCCAGCGCGGCCTGACGATGTTCATGACCATGACCGCCACCCTGGCCGCCTTGCTGCACCGCTACAGCGGCCAGCGCGACCTGCGCATCGGCGCGCCGGTGGCCAACCGTATCCGCCCGGAAAGCGAAGGGCTGATCGGCGCCTTCCTCAACACCCAGGTACTGCGCTGCGAAGTGGATGGGCAGATGAGCGCCAGTGCGCTGCTCGACCAGGTGCGGACCGCCATCATCGACGGCCAGTCGCACCAGGACCTGCCGTTCGACCAGCTGGTCGAAGCGTTGCAACCGCCGCGTTCCAGCGCCTACAACCCGCTGTTCCAGGTGATGTGCAACGTGCAGCGCTGGGCCTTCCAGCAAAGCCGTGAACTGGTGGGCATGCAGGTGGACTACCTGGTCAACGATGCCAGCGCCACCAAGTTCGACCTGTACCTGGAGGTCACCGACCTTGATGGCCGCCTGGGCTGCTGCTTCACCTACAGCCGCGACCTGTTCGACGAGCCGCGCATCGCGCGCATGGCCGAGCACTGGCAGCAGCTGCTGGTGGCGCTGCTGGACAACCCCGCGCAGCGCCTGTGCGAACTGCCGATGTTGGCCGAGGCCGAGCAGCAGGTGCTGGTCGGCCAGTTGCAGGGGCAGCAGGACTTCGAGCTGACCCACACGCTGCACAGCCTGTTCGCCGCCCAGGCCGAACGCACCCCTGACGCATTGGCGCTGACCTTCGCAGGCAGCCACCTGAGCTACGCCGAGCTTGACCAGCAGGCCAACCGCCTGGCCCGCGCCCTGCGCGAGCGCGGTGTCGGCCCGCAGGTACGGGTGGGCCTGGCGCTGGAGCGTTCGCTGGAGATGGTGGTGGGCCTCTTGGCCATCCTCAAGGCCGGTGGCGCCTATGTGCCGCTGGACCCGGAATACCCACTCGACCGCCTGCGCTACATGATCGAGGACAGCCGCCTGGGCCTGCTGATCGGCCAGCGCGCCTTGCTCGACACCCTGGGCGCGTTGCCCGCCGGGGTGGCCAGCTGGTGCCTGGAGGATGATGCCGCGCGCTTGTCGGCCTACAGCGACGCGCCGCTGGACAACCTCAACCTGCCGCAGCACCAGGCCTACCTGATCTACACCTCCGGCTCCACCGGCAAGCCCAAGGGCGTGGTGGTCAGCCATGGTGAGATCGCCATGCACTGCCAGGCGGTGATCGCCGAGTTCGGCATGCGCAGCGACGACTGCGAGCTGCACTTCTATTCGATCAACTTCGACGCTGCCAGCGAGCGCCTGCTGACGCCGCTGCTGTGCGGCGCCCGCGTGGTGCTGCGTGCCCAGGGCCAATGGGGCGCTGAAGAGATCTGCCAGTTGGTGCGCGAGCAGCAGGTGAGCATCCTTGGCTTCACCCCAAGCTACGGCAGCCAGCTGGCCCAGTACCTGGCCGGGCAGGGCGAGCAGTTGCCGGTGCGCCTGGTGATCACCGGCGGCGAAGCGCTGACTGGCGAACACCTGCAACGCATCCGCCAGGCCTTCACCCCGCAGCAGTTCTTCAATGCCTACGGCCCCACCGAAACCGTGGTGATGCCACTGGCCTGCCTGGCCCCGGACGAGATGCCCAGCGACGCCGGCAGCGTGCCGATCGGCCGGGTGATCGGCGCCCGCACCGCGTACATCCTCGACGAGGACCTGGCCCTGCTGCCGCAGGGCGGTATTGGTGAGCTGTACGTCGGTGGTGCTGGCCTGGCCCAGGGTTACCACGACCGCCCGGGCCTGAGCGCCGAGCGCTTCGTCGCCGACCCGTTCAGCCATGACGGTGGCCGCCTGTACCGCACCGGCGACCTGGTGCGCCTGCGTGCCGACGGCCTGGTGGAATACGTCGGCCGCGCCGACCAGCAGGTGAAGATCCGCGGTTTCCGCATCGAGCTGGGCGAGATCGAGAGCCGCCTGCAAGAGCACGCCGATGTCGATGAGGCCGTGGTCCTGGCCCTCGACCTGCCAGGCGGCAAGCAGCTGGTGGGTTACCTGGTGTGCCAGCAGGCCGGCGCCGACAGCGAGGCCCAGGCCGCGCTGCGCGAAGCGGTCAAGGCCGACGCCCGCCTGCACCTGCCCGACTACATGGTGCCGGCACACCTGGTGCTGCTCGATAGCCTGCCGCTGATGGGCAATGGCAAGCTCGACCGCCGCGCCTTGCCCGCACCGGACCTGGAGCAGGCGCGCCAGCATTACCAGGCCCCGGCCAACGAACTTGAGACGCAACTGGCGCAGGTTTGGCGCGAGGTGCTCAACGTTTCGCGCATCGGTGTGCAGGACAACTTCTTCGAACTGGGCGGCGACTCGATCCTGTCGATCCAGGTAGTCAGCCGCGCCCGCCAGCTGGGCTTGCAGTTCACCCCGCGCGACCTGTTCCAGCACCAGACCATCCAGACCCTGGCCGCGGTGGTTACCCGCAGTGCAGCACCGAGCGACATCGAGCAGGGCCCGCGCCAGGGGCGCAGCGGCCTGACGCCGATCCAGCACTGGTTCTTCGACAGCGAAGTGCCGCAGCCCCAGCACTGGAACCAGGCCGTGTTGCTCGAAGCACGCCAGCCACTGAACGCCGAACAGCTGGAGCAGGCCCTGACCGCGCTGGTCGCCCACCACGACAGCCTGCGCCTGCGTTTCAGCCAGGCCAACGGCCGCTGGCAGGGCGAGTACGCCCAGCCACTGGCCCAGCCGCTGCTGTGGACCGCCACCGTCACGGACTTCGATGATTGCCAGGCGCTCTATACCGATGTGCAGCGCAGTCTTGACCTCGCCGAGGGGCCGCTATTGCGTGCCTTGCTGGTGACTGACGGGCAGGGCGCCCAGCGCCTGCTGCTGGCGATCCACCACCTGGTGGTCGACGGCGTGTCCTGGCGCGTGCTGCTCGAAGACCTGCAGGCGCTGTACCGTGGACAGCAACTGGCGGCCAAGACCCACGCCATGGGCGACTGGGCCGCGCGCCTGGCCAGCTATGCCGGCAGCGACTCGCTGCGCGACGAGCTGGGCTGGTGGGAAAACCAGCTGGGCAACGCCCGCCACGAACTGCCCTGCGATCACCCGCAAGGCGGCAACCTGAACCGTCATGCCCAGAGCCTGGCCATCGAGCTGGATGTGGAACAGACCCGCCAGCTGCTGCAACAGGCCCCGGCGGCTTACCACACCCAGGTCAACGACCTGCTGCTGACCGCCCTGGCGCGCACCCTGTGCCGCTGGACCGGCGACCAGCAGGTGCTGGTGCAACTGGAAGGCCACGGTCGCGACGGCCTGTTCGAGGACATGGACCTGACCCGCAGCGTCGGCTGGTTCACCAACGCCTACCCGCTGAGCCTGAGCCCACAAGCCGGCGAAGACGACGTTTCCCGCGCCGCATCGATCAAGTGCATCAAGGAGCAGCTGCGCCAGGTGCCGCACAAGGGCCAGGGTTACGGCGTGCTGCGCTACCTGGCCGATGACGCCGGCCGCGAACGCATGGCGGCCCTGCCGCAGGCGCGCATCACCTTCAACTACCTGGGCCAGTTCGACCAGCAGTTCGACCAGGCCGCGCTGTTCCAGCCGCTGGATGCCCCGGCGGGCCTGGCCCATGACCTGGACGCGCCGCTGCCGAACTGGCTCAGCGTCGACGGCCAGGTGTATGGCGGCGCCCTGCAACTGCGTTGGAGCTTCAGCACCGAGCGCTACGACCAGGCGACCATCGCCGCCCTGGCCGACGCCTACCGCCAGGAGCTGCTGGCGCTGGTCGCGCACTGCCTGGCGGACGGCAACGGCAGCTTCACGCCGTCGGACTTCCCGCTGGCGCAGCTGACCCAGGAGCAGATCGACACGCTGCCGGTACCGGCCGCCGAGATCGAGGACGTCTACCCGCTGACGCCGATGCAGGAAGGCCTGCTGCTGCACACCCTGCTGGAGCCGGGCACCGGCCTGTACTACATGCAGGACCGCTACCGCATCAACAGCGCCCTGGACCCAGAGCGCTTCGCCCAGGCCTGGCAGGCCGTGGTCGCCCGCCACGAGGCACTGCGTGCCTCGTTCAGCTGGAACGCCGGCGAAGCGATGCTGCAGATCATCCACAAGGCAGGTAAAACGCCGGTGGACTACCAGGACTGGCGCGGCCTCGACGAAGCCGCCCAGGAAGAACGTCTGCAAACCCTGCACATGCAGGAGCGCGAAGCCGGCTTCGAGTTGCTGCGCGAGGCGCCGTTCCACCTGCGCCTGGTGCGCGTGGCCGATGAGCGCTACTGGTTCATGATGAGCAACCACCACATCCTCATCGATGCCTGGTGCCGCTCGCTGTTGATGAACGACTTCTTCGAGCTGTACCAGGCCCTGGGCGAAGGCCGCCAGGCCCAGCTGCCGGTGCCGCCGCGCTACCGCGACTACATCGGCTGGCTGCAACGCCAGGACATGAACGAGGCGCGTCAGTGGTGGCAGGCCAACCTGGCCGGTTTCGAGCGGGCCACGGCGATCCCCAGCGACCGTCCGCTGCGCCATGACCACGCCGGCGACGGCATGGTGGTGGGCGATTGCTACACCCGCCTGGAGGTCGCCGAAGGTGCCCGCCTGCGCGAGCTGGCCCAGGCCCATCAGTTGACCGTCAACACCTTCGCCCAGGCGGCCTGGGCCCTGACCCTGGCCCGCTACAGCGGCGAACGCGACGTGGTGTTCGGCGTCACCGTGGCCGGGCGCCCGGTGAGCCTGCCGCAGATGCAGCGCACCGTCGGCTTGTTCATCAACAGCATCGCCCTGCGCGTGCAGTTGCCGCAGCCGGGCGAGCGCAGCAGCGTGCGCCAGTGGCTGCAAGGGTTGCTGGACGGCAATATGCAGCTGCGCGAATACGAGTACCTGCCGCTGGTGGCGATCCAGGAATGCAGCGAGCTGCCCAAGGGCCAGCCGTTGTTCGACAGCCTGTTCGTGTTCGAGAACGCCCCGGTGGAAACCGCGGTGCTCGACCATGCCCAGCACCTGAACGCCAGCTCCGACTCGGGCCGCACCCACACCAACTTCCCGCTGACCGCGGTGTGCTACCCGGGCGATGACCTTGGCCTGCACCTGTCGTTCGACCAGCGCTACTTCGACTTCCCTACCGTCGAGCGCCTGCTGGCCGAATTCAAGCGCCTGCTGCTGGCGTTGGTGGAAGGCTTCGAAGGCGAGGTGGCCGAGCTGCCATTGCTGGGCGCCGACGAGCAGCGTTTCCTGCTCGACGACTGCAACCGCACCGAGCACGCCTATGCCCTGGAGCAGAGCTACGTCGAGCTGTTCGAGGCGCGTGTCGCCGCGCACCCGCAGCGCACCGTGGCCCGTTGCCTGGAGGCGTCGTTCGACTACGCCGGGCTGAACCTGGCGGCCAACCGCCTGGGCCATGCCCTGGTCGCGGCCGGGGTGGCCATCGACCAACCGGTGGCGCTGCTGGCCGAACGTGGCCTGGCATTGCTGGGCATGATCGTCGGCAGCTTCAAGGCCGGTGCCGGCTACCTGCCACTGGACCCGGGCCTGCCGTCGGCACGCCTGCAACGCATCGTCGAGCTGAGCCGCACCCCGGTGCTGGTGTGCAGCGCGGCCTGTGCCGAACAGGCGCGCCAGTTGCTCGATGAAGTGGCCGGTGCGGTGCGGCCGAAGCTGCTGGTGTGGGAAGAGGTGCAGGCGAGCAACGTGGCCAGCCACAACCTGGGAATCTACAGCGCGCCGGACAACCTCGCCTACGTGATCTACACCTCCGGCTCCACCGGCCTGCCCAAGGGTGTGATGGTCGAGCAGCGCGGCATGCTCAACAACCAGCTGAGCAAAGTGCCGTACCTGGCGCTGGACGAGCACGACGTGATCGCCCAGACCGCCTCGCAGAGCTTCGACATCTCGGTATGGCAGTTCCTCGCCGCGCCGCTGTTCGGCGCCACGGTCGAGATCGTGCCGAATGCCATCGCCCATGATCCGCAAGGGTTGCTGGCCCATGTGCAGGCCACCGGCATCACCGTGCTGGAAAGCGTGCCGTCGCTGATCCAGGGCATGCTGGCCAACGACCACCAGGCGCTGGACGGCCTGCGCTGGATGCTGCCGACCGGCGAGGCGATGCCGCCGGAGCTGGCCGCGCAATGGTTGCAGCGTTACCCGCAGATCGGCCTGGTCAACGCCTACGGCCCGGCGGAGTGCTCGGACGACGTGGCGTTCTTCCGCGTCGATGAAGCCTCCACCCGTGGCAGCTACCTGCCGATCGGCACGCCGACCGACAACAACCGCCTGTACCTGCTCGGTGAGGACCAGGCCCTGGTGCCGCTGGGCGCGGTGGGTGAGCTGTGCGTGGCCGGTACCGGTGTCGGCCGTGGCTATGTCGGCGACCCGGTGCGCACGGCGCAAGCCTTCATCCCGCATCCGTTCGGAGCGCCGGGCGAGCGCCTGTACCGCACGGGTGACCTGGCCCGCCGTCGCCCGGATGGCGTGCTGGAGTACGTCGGCCGTATCGACCACCAGGTGAAGATCCGTGGCTACCGCATCGAGCTGGGCGAGATCGAGGCACGCCTGCACGAACAACCCGAGTTGCGCGATGCGGCGGTGGGGGTGCAGGAAGGCGTCAACGGCAAGCACCTGGTCGGCTACCTGGTGGCGCACCAGGGGGTGAACGCCGATGCCACCCTGCTCGACCAGCTCAAGCAGCGCCTGCGCGCCGAACTGCCGGAGTACATGGTGCCGCTGCACTGGGGCTGGTTCGACAGCCTGCCGCACAACGCCAACGGCAAGCTCGACCGCAAGGCGCTGCCGGCCATCGACATCGGTGGCCAGCACAGCCAGGCCTACCTGGCGCCACGCAACGAGCTTGAAGAAACCCTGGCCGGGATCTGGGCCGATGTGCTCAAGGCCGAGCGGGTGGGGGTACGCGACAACTTCTTCGAGCTGGGCGGGCATTCGTTGCTGGCCACCCAGATCGCCTCGCGGGTGCAGAAGGCGTTGTCGCTCAACGTGCCGCTGCGGGCGATGTTCGAATGCAGCACGGTGGAGGAGCTGGCGGAGTATGTACAGGGGCTGCAAGGCAGCGCGCTGGATGACGACAAGGTCGATCGCTTGAGCGACCTGATGGCGGAGCTCGAAGCGCTGTAGTAAGACTTGTTGGAGGCCATCGCGGGGCAAGCCCGCTCCCACGGGTATTGTGGGAGCGGGCTTGTCCCGCGATCGTTTTCAGCGCTTGCCGAGGATCTTGCCGAGCAGCTCCGGTCGCGGCGCCCCTTGCTGGCTCTGCAATTGGCCATGCTCATCCTGGAAGAAGATGGCCGGCGTCGCTGCCAACCCCAGCTCTTCCATCAACGCCTGGTTGCCATCGAGCTGCTTCTGCACCGCCTCCGGCACCTTTTCCAGCGGCTTGAGCGTGCTCGCCTTGCCCGCCGATTCATGCGCCAGCAACGCTTTCGCCGGATCCTTCGCCGCCAGCAACGCGGCCGACTTGCCGGGGCTGTCCTCGCGGATGATGCCGACCATGATATGGCGCAACTGCACCTTGCCCGATTCCACCCAAGGCCGCGCCTGCTGCCAGAACATGTTGCAGTACGGGCAATTGGGGTCGCTGAACAGGTAGACGATACGCGGTGCATCGGCCTTGCCGTCGGCGATCCAGGCGGTCTTCTCCATCTTCGCCCAGATGGCCTTGCTCATCGGCGCGTACACCAGCTTCTCCAACGGCTCGGCGCTGAGGTCCTTGCCTTGCTCGTCGAACAGGCTGCCGACCAGCACGTGCTTGCCGTCGGCGGTGAGGTACAGGGCGATGCCGTTGTTCTGGTACTCGGCGGCGTAGCCGCGCAGGCCGTCGGGGGCATCGAAGCGGCCCTTGATCACCGCGCCCTTGGCCTCCAGTTGCTGGATCGCCTTGGGCAGTTCCTCGGCGTGCAGCGCGGGGGCGAGCAGGGCGAGGGTGAGGGGCAGCAGGGCAGTCAATCGCATGTCAGTTTCCTTGTGGGGCGGGCGCCTCGGCGCTTTCGAAAGGTTCCAGGGCGTGGCGCAGGCTGGCCCGCGACAGCTCGCCCAGGTGGCTGCCGACCAGCCGCCCTTCGGCGTTGTAGAACAGGGTGGTGGGCAGGGCCATGGAGCCGACCCGGCGGGCCAGTTCACCGGTGCCGTCGAACAGCACATGGGACAGCATCAGCCCGGTGGTGGCCATGAAGGTGCTGACGTTTTCCGGGGTCTCGCCCTGGTTGACGAACAGGAAGGTCACGTGGGGGTAGTCGTGCTGGGCCTGTTGCAGCACCGGCATCTCGCGGCGGCAGGGTGGGCACCAGGTGGCCCAGATATTGATGACCAGTGGGCGGCCGCGGTAGTCGTGCAGCGCCACCGCCTGGCCGCGGCTGTCGTTGAGGGTCATCTGCGGCAGCTCGGTGCCTTTGCTGTACAGGTGGCTGGCCAGGCTGCCGAGCACCCAGAACAGCGCGCCGCTGGCCAGCGCCCAGCCCAGCGGCCGGCGCAGGTCGGGGCGGCGCCAGCCCTGCCACAGGGTGCCGAGCGCCAGGCCGAACAGGCCGCCCCAGAGCAGGAAGCCGCCGTCGCGGATATCGATGACTTGCAGCGGCTCGTCGCGGTACATCGGCCAGTAGGCGATCACGAAGCCCAGGCGGGCGAACAGCAGGCCCAGCAGGAACAGGTTGAACAGCGCCGACTCGGGGTTTTCGCCACCGCGCCTGGCCACGCGCCAACCGACCAGGCAGGCGATGCCCAGCGCCGCGAGCAGCAGCAGGTGGTTCAAGGCCATGGTCAATGGCCCGAGGGTGACAGTCAGCATCAGCCTTGGCTCCTGGTCTGGGTCCAGTGTTGCAGGAAGGCGGCCGCATCCACCTCGCCGGTGATCCGTCGGGCGCGGCGTTCGTCACCTTCCGGGCCGATCCAGATCAGGCTGGGTGGGCCCGGTACCTGGTAGCGTTGCAGCAGGTCGCGGCTGGCCGGGGTGTCGGCGGTGACGTCCAGGCGCAGCAGGTGCACACCGTCAAGGCTGGCCAGCACGTCGGGGCGGGCGAACACCTGTTTCTCCATGACCTTGCACGACACGCACCAGTCGGCATAGTAGTCCACCAGCACCCATTGGCCCCGGGCCTTGGCGGCGTCGAGCTCGCGTTGCAGGTCGGCGGGGGTGCTGACGGTGATGAAGGCGTCGTGGGCGCTGGCCTGGGCAGCGACGCTGGTCTTGCCGGCGAAGGGCTGCAAGGGCTGCCACAGGTCGCTGCCGCCCGCGGCGGCGCCAACCAGCAGCAGGCCGCCCCACAGTGCACCGAGCAGCGGCACAGCGCGCAGCGCCGGCAAGCGCTGCAGGGCCGGCCAGGCCGCCCAGCCCAGGGCGATCAGCCAGGCACCGGCCAGGGCCAGCAGCAGTGGCTCGGGCAGCAGGCCGCGCACGGTGTACAGGGCCATGGCCAGGAACACGAAGCCGAACAGGCCCTTGACCAGGTTCATCCACGCCCCCGGGCGCGGCAGGTAGCGGTTGCCCAGGGTCACCAGCAACAGCAGCGGCACGCCCATGCCCAGGCCCAGGCTGAACAGCACCAGCGCCCCGTGCAGCACGTCACCGCTCTGGGCGATGTACAGCAGCGCGCCGGCCAGCGGCGCGGTCATGCACGGCCCCATCAGCAAGCCCGACAACGCCCCCAGCAGCGCCGCGCCGTACAGGTTGCCACCGCGGGTGCCTTGCCCGGCGCGGTCCAGGCGGTCACGCAGCGCCGCTGGCAGTTGCAGCTCGAAGGCGCCGAACATCGGCAGGGCGAGGATCACGAACAGCGCCGCCAGGCTGCCCAGCAGCCACGGCTGCTGCAACCAGGCTTGCAGGCTGGCGCCGAGCAGTGCGGCGACCACGCCCAGCGCGGCATACACCAGCGCCATGCTCAGCACGTACACCCCCGCCAGCACCCAGCCACGGCGGGCGCTGGCGCCATTGCCCATGACCAGCCCGGCGAGGATCGGCAGCATCGGCAGCGAGCAGGGGGTGAAGGCCAGCAGCAGGCCCAGGCCGAAGAACGCCAGCAGGCTCCAGGCCAGGGTGCTCTGTTGCAGGCTGCCGGCCAGGGCCTGGTCGCTGGCCTGGTCGGCCGCTGCCGCTGGTGCCTGAGCGCCGCCCAGGGCAATGGGGGTGGTTTGTGGCGGGTAGCACAGGCCGGCGTCGGCACAGCCTTGCCAGCCCAGGCGCAGTTCACCGCTGGCGGCGGCCGGCAGCAGCAGTTCCAGCTCGGTGCGGTACACCGCGCTGTCGCCGAAGAACTCGTCGTGGTGGTTCAGCGCTGCGGGCAATGATGGGTGCTGCTCAGGCGGTAGGCCGTCGAATTTGAGGCGCTTCTGGTAGAGGTAGTAGCCGTCCTTGATCTGGAAATGCAGGCGCATCTGGCCGTCCGGCAGGCGGTCGTGGGTCAGCACGAAGGCCTGGTTCACCGGCAGGAAGTCCGGCTTGGCGGCAAATGGATTGGCCTGGAGCGGGCCGGCGAGCAGGAAGGTCAGGAAGAGCAGGAGCACACGCATGTCGGGGCCTTGGCAGCGCTTGGAGTCAGGGCATGCTGGCGGGGGCTTATTAACTGAAGGTTAAACGGCGTTGGGAGGGCGGGACGGTGGGGTTCGGGAAGGCTGACTGAGGCTTGTAGGCTGGGTCTTTCAACTGCGTAGGCTTGTTCGCAAACCGCATTCCAGAGGTGTTCAGCCGGGTTTTCGGTCTCTAGTCTTCCTTGCCTTGAGCGCCATCGATTTCGAGGTGTTTGCGTCAGGGCTGCCAGGTGCTTGTCGAAAGTTTTTCGGCGCCTATGAGATCGAGCGCCGCNCGNGCGGCGCATCGCTGGCAAGCCAGCTCCCACATCTGTTTCGGGCCAATTTTGCCAGCGCCGCCGCGGCTGTACGCCTTGTTTGTACGACGCGGTTTCTGCATGGGCGCTACCGACGCCCCGCATGGCTCAAGACATGCACCAAGGCGGACAGTGGAGACCTCACAGGCATAACTGGCCCGAAACANATGTGGGAGCTGGCTTGCCAGCGATGCGCCGCGCGGGCGGCGCTCGATCTCAAGAGCGCTAAAAAAACAACGACAAGCACCTGGCAGCCCTGACACGAACACCTTGAAAGGAATGCCCCCAAGCGCGATTAAAATTTGACGCCAGAATGATGGCTAAATAATATCGCGCGCCCACTCAATTGGATACTTTCAAGGAAGATCGATGGCGACGCATCAACGCCATGTACACCTGATCGCTTTGTGCGCCCTCTGCGCCAGCCTGTTCAGCGGCACCGGCTGGGCCGCTCCCGGTGACCAGGAGCTGATCCGCGAGCGGCAGAACCGCCTGCTGGAAGAACAGCAGCGCCGGCTGGAAGAACTGCGCAACCTGCCGGGCAAGGTCGAAAGCCCTGCACAGAGACAGCACCCGGCCGAGCCACGCTGCTTTGCCATCGGCACCATCGAGCTCAAGGGCGCCGACAGCCTGTCGGCCAGCGAGCGCGCGCAGGTGCTCGAGCCGTTCACCGGCCAGTGCCTGGGCGTCACTCAATTGAATGAGCTGCTCAAGGCCATCACCAGCCTGTACCTGGAGCGGGGCCTGGTCACTAGCCGTGCCTACCTGCCGCAGCAGGACCTGTCCGGCGGTCACCTGCAGGTGCTGGTGGTGGAAGGGCGCATCGAAGGGCTACGCCCGGCCGACGGCAGCGGCTTGTCCGCCCGCGAGCTGGACATGGCCTTCCCGGGCGCCAGTGGCGACTACCTCAACCTGCGCGAGTTGGAGCAGATGGTCGACCAGCTCAACCGCCTGCCTTCGAACCAGGCACAGATGGAGCTGACCCCCGGCCAGGCCATTGGCGGCAGCGAGGTGCTGGTGCGCAATCAGCCACGCAAGCCCTGGCGCGCCTCGCTGTCACGCCACAACGCGGGCCAGCCGAGCACCGGTGAGCAGATGCTCAACCTCGGCCTGGACTGGGACAGCCCGTTGGGCCTGGCCGACCAGCTGGTGCTGCGCGGTGGCCACGACGTGGTCAGCGACCATCGCCAGGGCTCCGAGCACGCCATGCTCGGGTACAACCTGCCGTGGGGCTGGTGGAACTTCAGCTACAGCTACAGCCAGAGCGAGTACCGCTCGCCGATCCACGCCAAGGGCTTCGCCTTCAAGCAGAGCGGTGACAGCCAGAGCCACCAGCTGCGCGCCGAGCGCGTGGTGCACCGTGACGCCACCAGCAAGACCGCGCTCAGTGCCGGCATGGCCTACCTGCGCACCAACAACTACATCGAAGACAGCCGCCTGCGCGCCAGCAGCAACCGCCTGAGCGAAGCGCAGTTCGGCATCAACCATGGCCGACGCCTGGGCACCGCCTTCGTCAACCTCGACCTTGGCCTGCAACAGGGCATTGGCGCTTTCGACGCCCAGGCCAACGGCCACCCCCGGGCTGGCGAGCCCGTGGCGCGCTACCGCAAGTACAGCGCCACGCTCAGCCTGGTGCAGCCTTTCAAGCTGTGGGGCGAAGACCTGAGCTTCAGCAGCCTGGCCACCGGGCAGCACAGCGAGGACGTGCTGTTCAGCCCCCAACGCATCAGCCTTGGCGGCCTGGCCTCGGTGCGCGGCCTGCGTGAGCAGTCGCTGTCTGGCGACAGCGGTGGCTACTGGCGCAGTGACCTGCGCTGGACCCGACAGCTGGGTTGGCAGCCGCTGCGCCCGCTGTTCAGCCAGTACGGCCTGGGCCTGGGTTACGACCTCGGGGTGATCGACAACGACCGCTACAACGGCCAGTACCACGGCCGCGCCAGCAGCCATGCGCTGGAGCTGTTCGCCCGGGGCGAGCATGTCGGCGCCAGCGTGACCTTCGCCCACACCCTCGAGCGCCCCGATGTGCTTACCGAGAAAGAACGCCCCGTGTTCTTTCGCCTCGACCTGTTCATCTGAAACCTGCTTCGCGAGACCTGCCTGACATGGACGTTCGTCTGTTTGCCTTCCTGGCCCGCCAACCCTCGGCCGCCCTGCAACCCCGAGAGCGCTTCTGCGGCTTGCCCAAACGTGCCCTGGCGCTGCTGCTGGCCAATGTCATGTTCTGGCAGCCGCTGTGGGCCCAGGCCGAAGGGCTTGCGGTCAGCGCGCCGGGCACCAGCCTCGGCCAGGCCGGCAATGGCGTGCCCATCGTCGATATCGCCGCGCCCAACGGCAGCGGCCTGTCGCACAACCGCTTCGCCGACTACAACGTCGCCCGCGAGGGCTTGATCCTCAACAACGCCACCGCGCGTACTCAGGCCACTCAGCTGGGCGGGATCATCCTTGGCAACCCCAACCTGCAAGGGCAGGCGGCAAGCGCCATCCTCAACGAAGTCACCGGGGCCAACCCCAGCCAGCTGCGCGGTTACACCGAGGTAGCAGGGCAGGCCGCCAGGGTCATCGTCGCCAACCCGCACGGCATCAGCTGCGACGGTTGCGGCTTCATCAACACGCCGCAGGTCACCCTCAGTACCGGCAAGCCGATCCTCGATGGCAACGGCCAACTGCGCAGTTACCAGGTCGATGGTGGTTCGATCGCCATCGAAGGCGCCGGGCTCGATGCCAGCCAGGTCGACCGTTTCGAGTTGATCACCCGCAGTGCCACGCTCAACGCCCGGCTGCATGCCAAACAGTTGGACATCGTCACCGGGCGCAACGACGTCGACGCCGCCACGCTCCAGGCCACCGCCCGCGCCAACGACGGCAGCGCGGCGCCGGCCCTGGCCATCGACAGTTCGGCGCTGGGCGGCATGTACGCCGGGGCGATCCGCCTGGTCGGCACTGAGCGGGGTGTGGGGGTGCGTTTGGCCGGTGACATGGCCGCCAGTGCCGGCGACCTGAACATCGATGCCGCTGGCCAGCTGACCCTGGGCAACGCCAGTGCCGGCCGCGACCTCAACATCAAGGCTGGCTCGGCCGAGCTGAATGGCAACGCCTATGCGGGCGGCAGCGCCACGCTGCGCACCGCTGGCGACCTGACGGTGCACCAGAGCCTGGCGGCGAGCCAGCAGCTGAGCATCGACGCCGCGCAGGTGCGCAACCAGGGTGTTATCGAGGCCGGGGTCGAGGCCGATCAGCGCCGCAATGCTCACGCCGACCTTACCCTCACCAGCAAGGGCCTGGTCAACAGCGGCCAGGTGGTGGCCAGCCGCGACCTGGCACTGACAGTCAGCGACAGCGTGGTCAACAACGGCGCGCTCAAGGGCCAACGCCAGACGCTGGTCGCCGACGCCCTGGACAACCGCAAGGGCCAGGTCCTGGCCGACAGCGCGCTCACGGTCACTACCCGGCTGCTGGACAACCGCGAGACGGGCGCGTTGAGCAGCGCCGGGTCTACCACCGTCACCGCCCGCGAACGGCTGGACAACCAGGCTGGCCGGGTGGCTGGCGCGCAGCATCTGAAGGTCACGGGCGGCGAAATCAACAACGGCGACAAGGGATTGATCGCCACCGACGGGCAACTGATCCTCGATGCCGTTCAGCTGAACAACCAAGGCGGCAAGCTTTCGGCCAGTCACCAGCAACTCAAGGGCGGTGGGCTGGACAACCAGGGCGGCAGCCTGGTGGGCAAGACCCTCGAGGCCCGCTTCGACCAGCTCGATAACACCGGCGGCAGCCTGGTCGCCACGCAAGGCGCGGCGACCGTCACCGCCAACCAGCGCCTGGCCAACCACGGCGGCACCCTGCAGGCCAAGACGCACTTGCAGGTCACCGGCGGCGAGCTGCTCAACCAGGGCGGCAAGCTGCTGGGCGCCAGTGTCGCGCTCGATGGCCAACGCCTGGACAACAGTGGCAAAGGGCGGGTGGTCGCCGAAACGGGTGCGCTGAACGTCAAGGTCAGCGGTGCGGTAGATAACAGCGGCGGGCGCCTGCAAGCGACCGCTTCCGCGGTGGAGGTCAGTGCCGCCAGCGTCGACAACCAACACGGTGTAGTGGTCGGCCAGCAGGTGGTGAAAGTCACCGCTACCGGCGGCACCCTCGACAACCGTGCCGGGCAGGTGCTGGGCAATCGCCTGGAGCTGACCGGTGCAACCCTCGACAACCGCAGCGAAGGCCAGGTCCTGGCCGGCAGCGGCGGGTTGCTGATTCAGGCCGACACGGTACGCAACCAGCAGGGCAAACTGCTTGCCGGCGGCTCGCTGGCCGAGCTGCTGCTGGGCGCCGGGCGCGTGGACAACCAGCAGGGTAGCCTCACTGCCAGCGCCATCACCCTGGTGGCCGGAGACGCCGACAACAGCGGCGGCACCCTGAGCAGCCTGGCGGGCAATCAGCAACTGACCGTGCAGCGCTTGGTCAACCGTAACGGCCTGGTGGAGGCCAGCGACACCATCACCCTCGACGGCCAGACCCTGGACAACAGCCAGAACGGTCGGCTGATCGCCCATGCCGGTGACAAGACCCGCCTCACCCTGAGTGGGACGCTCGACAACCGCGGCGGCCATATCGCCAGCGCCAGTACCGACCTGCAACTCAAGGCCGACAGCCTGCTCAACCAGGGCGGCACCCTGGAACATGTGGCCCAAGGCAACCTGCAACTGAACGCAGCCAGCTTCACCGGCACCCAGGGGCGTGTCAGCGGCCTGGGCAGCGGTACCTGGACCCTGGGCAGCGTCGAGGGCGTCGGCACCTGGCACACCAATGCCGGCCTCGATATCAGCGGCCTGCGCAGCATCACCCTGTACAACGGCGAGCGCATCGCCAGTGCCGGCAACCTGCGCCTGGCCGGCGTGCAACTGACCAACGACGGCGAGCTGCTCAGCGACGGCAAGCTGACCCTCGAAATGACCGGCGACCTGCTCAACCGCGGGCTGTTCTCCAGTTTGCAGGCCATGCACCTGCAAGGCGCCAACCTGACCCAGGCGCACGGCCGTATCGCCAGTGCCGGGCCGATGACCGTCAAGCTCGACGGCACATTGAGCAACCTTGGGCGCCTGACCAGCAGCCAGACCCTGGAAATCTCCGCTGGCACCCTCGACAACCAAGGCACCCTCGGTGCCCAGGGCAAGGTGACCCTGCACGCCAGCGGGGCGATCGCCAACCAGCAGGACAGCCTGCTGTTTGCCGGTGGCCCCCTGGAACTGCGCAGCGCCACGCTGCTCAACCGCTACGCCGATATCTACAGCAAGGGCGACCTGAGCTACGCGGCGCTGGGGGGTGGCCGGGCGGTCAGCCTGCGCAACCTGTCGGGCAGTATCGAAAGCGAAGGCCATGTCGATATCAAGGTCGACACGCTGGAAAACGCCAAGGAGATCTTCGTCGCCGGCGAAACCATGGCCAGCCGCGAAATCCGCATCAACTGCACCGATTGCAGCGGCGACCATCACACCGGCGCCTACATCGTCGCCACCACCTACAAGGGCACGGTGACCCAGGATTCGCCGGCCGCACGCCTGCTGGCCAACGGCAACCTGACGCTCGACACGGTGACCGTGGATAACCGCCAGAGCTTGCTGGCGGCCAATGGCAACCTGACGGCCAGCGCGCAGGATTTCTACAACCGTGGCCAGGTGCTCAACACCCGTATCGAGGAAGTCAGCCACTGGTTGCGCGGCGTGAGCCAGGACGCCTACCGCGTCACCGAAGCGGCCACCAACGAATGGAATGCACGCTACAAGGCATTGCCCATCGAGCAGCAGGCGCCGATCCCCAGCGCCGTTACCCAGTACCAGCCCGAGCCTGCGACCAGCTGGATCAAGACCGGTACCGATACCGCCTACGCCGGCACCGTCCAGGCCGGCGGCACGCTGGCCCTGAACGTCAGCAATGAGCTGGTCAACGGCACCCTGGATGCGCACAACACCGCCCAGCTCACCGGCAAGGCGCTGGACAGTTCGGCAAGCGGTGCTGGTGGCGTGCAGATCACGTTGGCGACCCAGGCCGGCGACCCCGGCACCCCGAGGGATGTGAAGCGCATCGAGACCCTCGCCGCCGACGGCAGCACCCTGGTCAGCTTCGTCCCGGTGGACTTCAGCGGCGCGCCGTTCATCAGTGTCGACCCCACCGCGCTGCCGAGCTTCCGCCTGCCCCGGGGCGAGTACGGGCTGTTCGTGCGCAGCCAGAGCCCCGCGTCGCGCTACCTGGTCGAGAGCAACCCCGAGCTGACCGACCTGGGCCGCTTCATGGCTTCGGACTACCTGCTCGGCAACCTTGGCTACGACCCCGACCAGGCCTGGCGCCGCCTCGGTGACGGCCGCTACGAAACACGCCTGGTGGCCGACGCGGTGCGGGCGCAGACCGGTCAGCGCTTCCTCGCCGACGGCCTGGCCAGCGACTACGAGCAGTTCAAGTACCTGATGGACAACGCCGTGGCCAGCAAGGACGCCTTGGGCCTGAGCGTGGGCGTCGGCCTGACCGGCCAGCAGGTGGCGGCGCTGACCCACGACATCGTGTGGATGGAAGAGCGCGTGGTCGAGGGCCAGAAGGTCCTGGCCCCGGTGCTGTACCTGGCCAAGGTCGATGCGCGCAACCTGCGCGGCGGCGCCCTGGTGCAGGGCCGTGACCTGCAGCTGGTCACCGGGGGCGACCTTAAGAGTGTCGGCACCCTGCGGGCGAGCAATGACCTGAGCGCGGTGGCCGGCGGCAGCCTGTACCAAGGCGGTTTGGCCCAGGCCAACGAGCACCTGGCGCTGATGGCTAAGGACAGCATTCGCAATGCCTTGGCAGGGGAGATCCGCGGCAACCAGGTGGATCTGGTGGCACTCAAGGGCGACATCGTCAACGACCGCACCGCCACCGAGGTGACGGTGGGGGCCAGCACGCTCACGCGGGTGGACGCAGGCTCGCTGATCGATGCCCGTGGCGACCTGGCGATGAGTGCCGGCGGTGACCTGACCAACAAAGGCCGGATCAACAGCGCTGGCGACCTGACGGCCCAGGCCGGTGGCGATATCAACCTGCTCGCCGTGCAGGACCATACCGTCAGCCGCGAGGCGCTGCGCCGAGGGCTGCGCACCGAAGAGACCGTGACCCAGCTTGGCTCCAGCCTGGAAGCGACGGGCAACGTCACGCTCAAGGCCGGTGGCGACCTCAACGTCGTGGCCAGCCATGCCAAGGCCGGCCAGCGCCTCGACGCCAGCGCCGAGGGCGACGTCAACGTGGTCGCGGGCGAAGACGTGCATAACGTCGAGAGCCGCTCCAAGCAGGGCAAGAAGAAGGTCCACGAGGTCGACGAACACAGCCGCCAGGTAGCCGCCACCCTCACCGCCGGTGAGGGCCTTGCGGTCAAGGCGGGCAACGACGTCAACCTGGTCGCCAGCCGGCTGAAGGCGGGTGACGAGGCCTACGTGCAGGCCGGCAACGACCTGAACCTGATCGCCGCACAGGAGCGTGACTACAGCCTCTACGACATGCAGAAGAAGGGTGGCTGGGGCAGCAAGCAGGCCCAGCGCGATGAAGTCACCCGCATTACCCATGTCGGCAGCCAGATCAGCAGTGGCGGTGACCTGACGCTGGTCAGTGGCGGCGACCAGCTGTACCAGGTGGCCAAGCTCGACAGCGGCAACGACATCAACCTGGTCAGCGGCGGCGCCATCACCTTCGAAGCAGTGAAGGACCTGCACGAAGAGAGCCACACCAAATCCAACAACAACGCGTTCTGGAACGCCGCCAAAGGCAAGGGCAACACCGACGAGACGCTGCGCCAGACGCAGATGCAGGCCGCAGGCGCCATCACCATCAAGGCCGTCGAAGGGCTACGTATCGACCTGAAACAAGTCGACCAGCAGACGGTCAGCCAGGCCATCGACGCGATGGTCGCCGCCGACCCCCAGCTGGCCTGGATCAAGGCCGCTGAACAGCGCGGGGATGTCGATTGGCGCCAGGTCAGGGAAATCCACGAGTCCTTCAAGTACGACACCTCGGGCCTGGGCCCGGCCTCGCAACTGATCATCGCCATCGCCCTGGCGGCGGTGATGGGGCCGATGATGGCCGGCATGAACACCATGCTGCAGGCGGGGGCGATCAGCGTCGCCACCAAGGCCACGGTCAGCACCATCGACAACCGCGGCAACCTGGGCGCGGTGTTCAAGGACGTCACCTCCAGTGGCAGCCTCAAGGGCTACGCCGTGTCGATCGCCACCGCCGGCGCCGCCCAAAGCCTGGGCTTCGACCCCGGTGCCATGGGCTTCAACGTCGAGAGCCTGAAGACCGTCATGCTGAAGGCGGCCGCGGACGCGACGATCAAGACCGCAGTCTACGGTGGCAGTTTCAAGGACAACCTCGGCAGCGCGCTGTTGAGCACCGCCGCCAGTGCCGCCGGTGCGTACGCCGCCGGCAAGATCGGCGATCACCTGCCGATAGACGGCAGCTTCGAGAAAATCCTGCTGCATTCAGCCCTCGGCGGGCTGATGGCCGAGGTCATGGGCAGTGACTTCCGCACGGGGGCTATCGCCGGCGGTGCCAACGAAGCGCTGGTGGGCCTGCTCGGCGACAAGCTCTTGCCTGCGAATCTGACCCCGGGTACGGCCGAGTATGCCCAGGCCGAAGCCAACCTGGTCGCGTTGTCGAAGATCGTTGGTGTGTTGGGGGCGGCCGCGACCGAGGGCGACCTCGATGTGGCTGCGCAGGTGGCGGAGAACGGTACGCGGTACAACTACCTGCTGCATGAGGAAATCCGCAATCGCGCCAAAGAATACAAAGGCTGCAAGGGCGTGGAAAAATGTGAGCTTGATGTACTCAAGCGCTATGCGGACCTGGATAAGTCACGTAATGAAGATCTACCGGGGTTGTGCAAAAGTGACCCGATTCGCTGCCAGGCATTAATGAAGCAATTGGCGTCGGAGAGTGGCGCCAACGATGCCTTGATGGACAGCAGTCGGCATGAGAGCGTCAATAATTCCTTCGGTGTCCTTGATGCTTCAGAATCGAATAATGAGGCAATCAGCACCATACAAAGCGAGCTGACTCGGCTACAGTATGGGAATGGTACGGCTTTCTTTGCACAGATTCTTGAGCTTGTCGCCGGAGTTAACCTGGCAAAGAATGTCAGGCTAGGCCATGCGAAATCAATGGCGGAGGTTTCCAAGCCGACTAGCATTACCAAGATTACGGACGAGATGAAGGCCAATCCATACCATCCGGATTGGCAGCGGTACACCGGTAATGAACCGAGAGCGGTTGGGGCGGATGTTGTTAGCGGAGGTGTAAAAGAGCCAGCCCGCTTAATTGATGGAGTGAAGGTTGTTGGTGCAAAAGCACCTGGAAAAGATTATGTTGATATTCTTTCTCCTGAAGCAAAGCAGCATATCCTTTATGGAGATAAACCTGGAAGCGGCGGCCACATGTGGCCAGGACAGCAAGGGAAGACCGTTTTCCCTGAAAGTTGGTCAGGAGAGAAAATTGTTCATGCGGTCGGCGATATTACGACCTCTCCGAACACTAAGTGGTACGCACAGACAGGAACCGGGGGTGCTTATACGGCTAAAGGGGACCCTGCCAAGTGGGTTGCTTATGAAACTCGTGATGGAGTGCGTATGCGAGTTGTATACCAGCCAGCTACAGGGAAAGTGGTTACCGCATTTCCTGATGATGCTCCGGTTCCACCTTATAAGCCGATTAGGTAAATTTTATGTTTGCAGACCGTATTATTAAATTTGGGAATAAATTTTACGGCCGTTTGGACGCGGGCCTGCTCCAAGGGGCTTTGGACTATGTCGCGTATAATGAGGAAGGTCTGGCCTTCGAGATATTATGCGATAATATTTGTGAGTTTGATATTTCTATCACGGACGAAGAATACCAGGAGGCAGTTCGATTAATTGCGGATCTGGGGTTTGATTTAGATGTCGGGCCATTTAAACATCTGGTGGGGTTGCGGAAGTAAAAAGCTAGAAATAAGATGGTGCAAAAGCTGCGGCAAATGACAGTGGGCCAGCTAAGGGGTTCTTGGAGGTCAGTGATGCATATTCATCTTCCAAAGCTGTGCAAGGGCTGAGTAATTCAAAACCTATTGACTTTATTTATGATCCGGTTAGTCAGCGATTCATCATGGGGCGCAATCAATTTGGGCATGACGGGATATTGGATGCTGGCAAAATATCTACATCTGACTCGATCGTCGGCGGTGGGGCCTGGAAGGAAAATGGAGTTCTCCGAACCTATGAATGGAGCGGGCATTACGGAATGAACTGGACTCCCGAGCTTCGTGAGCAGTTCAAGTCGTTTATGAGCAGGCATGGCGTTGATGTTACTC
>NZ_JACAFQ010000045.1 GCF_015354575.1 Pseudomonas sp. UFMG81 | reverse complement strand
TTCACACAGGCGCTGGATGAATTGCAGGTTGGACTCGTCGTACTGCACGCAGTACTCGCGCTCCGGGTAGATAGCGCCGAGCTGGAACTGGTAGGCGTTGGCGAGGATGCCGTGCTCCTCGAGCACCTGGGCGATGATCTTCGGCACGGTCAGGTGCTGGAACATGCGCTGGTTGATGCGGTGGGCCAGGTACGCCAGCTGCGGGCGTAACGTCACCTGGTAGCGGGTCAGGCGCTTGCCCGACTCGCCTTGCGCGGCGCGGTAGATCAGGCCGTGCAGGCCGCGACCATCGTCGCCGAGCTGAAGGAACGCGGGCTTGTGCAGCAGGCTCTCCAGGTCCAGCGAGGGGCGCTCGCTCACCAGCTCCAGGTCGATGGTGTAGGGCTGGCTGATGGCTTCGTGGCCATCGAAGGCGAGCACCTGGAAGTCGTGCTCCAGCCCGTCGATGTGCAGGCTGAAATGGGTCTGGTTCGCGGCGGCAAACATCCCTGTCCCTCTGTTGCGAGAATTCGGTAGTGGAGCGTCCGTGGCGGCTAGGTGCTAGGCGGGGGCCTTGTGGCGCGCTTGAGATCGAGCGCCGCCCGCGCGGCGCATCGCTGGCAAGCCAGCTCCCACATCTTGCGTGGTCTCTGTAGGAGCGGCCTTGTGTCGCGAAAGGGCCGCGGAGCGGCCCCGGCGATCTTGTGCGTACTCAAGATCCTGGGGGCGCTGCGCCCCCCTTTCGCGACACAAGGCCGCTCCTACAGAAGATCTGTGCCAGACAGATGCGGCGCTCGGGCTCATGGGCGACACGACACTACTGTCGATCGCCCACAGCCCCCCAGGCTTAGCCTGCGACCGGCGCGCGCCAGTCGTCGGAACCGGAAGTACCGGACACTTCGTGGGTCCAGGTGATCTTGCGGTAGGTGAAGTACACGTCTTCCAGGTGGGTGAAGTGGGCGTTGGCCGGGTCCTGGCAGTTGTGCATGTAGTCCTTGATGTCGACGATGATCGCGTCTTCCAGGACGGTGGTGTAGTAGTGCTCCTGGGTGCCCTGGGCCGAGGTGCGGTACCACTTGATCTCGACCTTGGTCATGCGCTCGCCCGAGGTCAGGGCGGCCAGCAGCAGCGGCGAAGCCTTGTCGAATACCTTGGTGATCTTCACTGGCTTGTGCACGCGCTGGCCGGTCGGCTGGCCGGACTGCGGGTCACGCGGGATGATCACTTCGTGTTCGAAGCCCTGGACCATCACCTGGTCTTCGTGGCCTTCCTGGTAGGTGTTGCCCACCGAGTCGGCGGTGAATGCGCCAGCGGTGATCAGACCTTGTTTTTCGCCGGTGACGGAATACCTTGGTGATCTTCACTGGCTTGTGCACGCGCTGGCCGGTCGGCTGGCCGGACTGCGGGTCACGCGGGATGATCACTTCGTGTTCGAAGCCCTGGACCATCACCTGGTCTTCGTGGCCTTCCTGGTAGGTGTTGCCCACCGAGTCGGCGGTGAATGCGCCAGCGGTGATCAGACCTTGTTTTTCGCCGGTGACGGCCATGTAGGCGGGAGTTGCCATGAGTGTTGCTCTCCATGCGTTGAAAAAGTCGCCCGGTGGCAGGAAATTGCCAGGCGGGGGACGCTCACTCATACAAACACCGTGCCAATGTATTTTTGACTATATAAATCAATGATTTAAAAAGATTCACCACTCATTTGGATAAATTTTTCAGCGTCGACCCTTCAAAAGTTGCGCAACTTCTTGCGCAGTGGTGGCAAAAAGTTGCGCAGTTGGCTGTAGGCCTTGTGGCACAAGGCCTACAGCGAAAAATCCGGGATATTTACCGAAACAACTGCGCAACTTCTTGCGCAGTTGACCAAAGAGTCAAACAGGCGAAAAGAATGCACTTTCATTCTCAAAGCAAAAGCTTGCGCGATCCTTGTAGGAGCTGGCGAACACCCAGTGGCTCACACGAACCCTGTAGGAGCGGCCTTGTGTCGCGAAAGGGCCGCAAAGCGGCCACGGCGATCTTGAGGTGTAATCGAGATCCTGGGGGCGCTGCGCACCCCTTTCGCGGCACGAGGCCGCTCCTACAGGTTCATGTGCAAGACAATTGCTCCTACGGTTGGTTTCGGACCAGTTCATGCCCAGCAGCTCGCCGCTACCGGCTGCTGCGCTTGTCAGCCCCCGATTGTAAAAAACCTCTCGACGACCACCCCAGCCAGCCCGATCACACACAGCACGCCCACGCCATAGCTCAGCGTCCGCCATGGTTGGAGCCTCGCCAGGTAAGTCACCGTATGCGCCACCCTCGCCACAGTGAATATGCCCGCCAGCCAAGCGGTCATGCTGGCAGAAGCATCGAACGCCACAGCCAACCCGCCCAACGCGAAGAACATCGGGATGTTCTCCAGATCGTTGCGCCATGCCTGCATGGCCCGGGTCACCTCCGGCCGCTCCTCAAACTGCGCCGAGCGCTTGAACACTGCGGCATCCTCGGCATTGACGAAGGTCAGAAAGCGCAGGCGGAAATAGCCCTGGTAGCAGGAAATCGCCAACATCTTCAAACACAGCACCACCACGCAGCAGGCATAGACCGCCAGAGCGCCGCTCATACCCCGCGCCTCCCGGCGAACCCCTTGACCACGATGTACAGCAACGGCCCCGCCGAAACGAACACCGCCGTCACCAGCAGATAGGGCAAGACGCCAACCCATGCCCCACCCCGTGCCCGGTGGTCGTTCATCATCCAGATACACCCCAGCCCCGCCATCAGATACAGGTCGAACACCACCTGCGCGGTGTCCGGCCTGGCCAGCAGCTCAAGGCCAAAGGCAATCAGCGACTGCTCGGCGCCCACCATCGTCCAACCGGTATACAGCGCGAAAGTCATCAGCACGGGCAACGCAATCCACTCGGCTCTCATCGTCCTCTCCTTGGGTGATTCGCCCCCGGCACAGTAGTGATACAGTCGCCCACGCTTCAATGACCTCACAGGTCATCGACGCCACCGCCAAGGACAGCCAGAGTCGATGCATGAGCCCGCTTCCCTTTCATTCCACGCACCCGCCTGCCGCCACCCGCGCCGGTGAGCATCTGCGCCGCCTGCGGCACCACGCCGGGCTCAGCCAGCTCGACCTGGCGTTGCTGGCCGGTGTTTCGCAACGTCACCTGAGCTGCGTGGAAACCGGCCGCGCCAAGGCCAGCCCCAGTACCTTGCATGCCTTGCTCAGCGCGCTGGACGTGCCCTTGGAGCACTGCAACGCGGTGTTCCTCGCCGCGGGCTACGCGCCGCGCTACGGCGCCTGCGCGCCAGACGCCCCGGCCATGCAAATGGTCCACGCCGCGGTCGAGCACATCCTGCACGCCAACAACCCCGCGCCGGCCATCGTCATCGACAGCAACTGGGATATCACCGCGGCCAACGTCAGCACCGGGTTGTTGTTCGCCATGGCCGGTGTACCGGCAGCCCGCGAGAAGGGGCTCAACCTGCTGGACACGCTGCTGCGCCCGGGCGGGTTGGGTGATCACCTGGTCAATGCCGATGAAATCCGCGCCATTGCCTGGCAACGGGCAGCGCGTGAAGCGCTGGGCAATGCGGATCTCGCACGCCGGTTGCAAGGTTTGCCCGCCCCGCCCGCGCTGGAGCCGGACACGCCGCTGTCACCTGTGGTGTTGACCCGCGTGCGCGTTGGCGAGGGTGAATTGCGCTTCCTGTCCACCTTCACCACTTTCGGCATGCCGCTCGATATCACCGTGGCGTCGTTGCGGATCGAGCACCTGGTGCCTGCGGACAGCCCTACATGGCGTGCCATGACCACGGCGTATGACGCGTGGCATCGCGATGCTGCCCCCCCTGGCAATGGCACCGGCTGCGCCGGTGATCGCGGGCAAGCCCGCTCCCACAGAGGACAGGTGAAATAATCAGCCTACTGCAAGCCACTTGTTCCGTAGGAAACGAACCGATGGTCAGCGCCATGGAAGTCGAAAGCGTACACAAAGTCTCTCAAGGCTTGCCCAGCAGCGCCTGACGCTCGCGCCAGATCTCCTGCACGAACGGATCGGTCACGCCATACAAGCCATGCCCGCGACGAATGATCAGGTTGGCCGCCAGCAACTCGTTGGCGACCGGCTGTACCTCCTCCACGCGCACCTCGCGGCCCACGAACGTCGAATACGCCCCCGCAGCCTCACTGGAAAACACGCCCCGGGTCTCGCCATCCACCGACGCGATGCGCGCGAAGATCGCCTGGGCCAGTACCCCCAGCTCCTCGACCTTCATCAGTTCAAGGTCCGCCGCCGCTGTGCGCAACGTAGCGGCAATCACCGGCAACAGCACATCCGCACCGGCGCTCAGGCTGGGCGAGTGAATCAGTTGCCGCAAGGCGCGGATGAACTCCTCGGGGCGGCTGCCCAAGGTCTTGAACGCGTCGGTCGCCACCTCCAGCGATGGCAGGTTGTCGAGCCCATCCGCCGCCAGTCGCTTTAACCAGAACGCGACGTAGTCGCTGTCCAGCACGGGGTAGGCCACGTTGGTCGCGCCCGCGAAGGCCTGGTTTCGCCGGGCGGTCAATTCATTGACCATCGCGCGATGCGACCCCGTACCGATGAACAGAAAATACCCGGGCGACTTGGGCCGAGGGTTGATGGCATCGCGTGCGGCCTTCAGCGCAAGCATCATCTGCTGCCCGTCGTCCGTGGTAATCGCATGCTGCACTTCGTCAACCAGCAGCACCACGTCGGCCTTGGCCTTGTCCACCACGCAGGTCAGCGCCTCGGCAAGCGTGACACCGCCCACCTCACCCAAAGCGTCTACGTTGAAGCCCAGCTTGAACCCGCCCAGCTCCACTTCGACACCGCGTAGTGCCCTGAGCCTTTGCATGAAGGTTGACGTGGGGCTCTGCAGATCGTTCAGCGCCTTGCGCACGGCAGCGTGGACCAGGGCCACCGGACTGGTCTGGGTATCGCTCCAGAGATCGACATAGATCACCAACGCGCCCCGCGCTTCCAAGGCAGGGATCAAGTCGTTCTTCAGGAACGTGGTCTTGCCGGTGCGACGCAGGCCGGACAAGAACAACCCGGAACGCAGCCCGATATCGAGCGCGGAAGGTTCGAGCAGCTGCTTGGCCATGTCCGCCGCCAGTTCGGGGCGCAGGAAGATGTCGATCATCTGTTTATCCTGAATTATTCATACCCAATAATTATTGGCCGCGAATAATTTCATGTAAAGGTGCTGGGCACACGCCTGCGCACAATGAGCCAGGGTCCTGCCGGTGATCTACAACGTCGTCGCCACCCCACGCCGGTCCAGCTCGAACACCTTGCTGCGCCGCAGGCACTCGCGCAGCCAGCGCTCGGCCTTGCCCGGCCGGCGGCGGCGATGCCAGAGCAGGTCCACGCCCACCAGCCAGTCGGTGTGCGGGTAGGCCTCAAGCTGCAACTCCACCAACTCGCCCGCCGCCAGTTCGCGCTGGATCAACTGCCGTGGCAAGGTCGCCCAGCCCAGCCCGGCGCGGACCATCTCCACCAGCGCCAGGTAGCTCTCCGCCTGCCACACCTGGGCGGCGCGCAGGTACTCGCTGCTCGGCAGCTTCTGCGCATGGGCGAAGAACGCCAGGCGGCGATGGGCGTGCAGGTCGGCGAAGCTCACCGCCGCCAGCTGGGCCAGCGGGCTGCCGGCCTGGCACACGTGGGCCATGATCAGCTTGCCCAACTGCTGGAACTCCAGCTCCTGCGGGTACTGCGGCTGGGCGAAGGCCACGCCGATGCTGGCCTCACCCTTGAGCACCATCTCGCTCACATCGCCGTGTACCGGGTGGCGGATCAGCAGGTCGACATAGGGGAACGCCGCGTCGAACTCGCGCAGCACCGGCACCAGCGGCCCATAGGGTATCTCGATGGCCAGGGTCAGCGAGGCCTCGACCTGCTCCGCCAGGGTATCGGCACTGCCCTCCAGCGCGTAGCAGCGCTCCAGCACGGTCTCGGCCTGCAATAAAAGTTTCTGCCCGGCGGCGGTCAAGGTGGGTACGCGGGGGGTGCGGTCGAACAGCTCCACGCCCAGGTCGGTCTCCAGGTTGGCGATCGCCGCGCTGACGGTCGATTGGGTGCGCCCCAGGCGCCGTGCCGCCGCCGAGAACGAACCGGCCTGCACGGCGGTGGTGAACACCTGCAACTGCTCCAGCGAAAAACGCATGGGACCCTCCCCTTCGAATGGCTGATCCATCGATCCTAGCGATGGTTACTCATTTGTTCCATCGCTCATTCCGTAAGACCATCACCCTCGACATCAGCCAGCTGCCTACCCAAACCTGCGCTGCCTGTCACTCCGGGCGCCCGAATAACAACAACAGCCGCACCTTCAGGAGATCCATGACATGAGCCTTTCCCGCGTCCACCCGGTGGACGAAGTCCTGCCCTTGCGGCAGCTGTTCACCTTTGGCCTGCAACATGTGCTGGTGATGTACGCCGGCGCCGTGGCGGTGCCCTTGATCCTCGGCAGCGCGCTGGGGCTCACCCAGGCGCAGATCGTCACCCTGATCAACGCCAACCTGCTCACCTCGGGCATCGCCACGTTGATCCAGACCCTCGGCTTCTGGCGCTTCGGTGCGCGGTTGCCGATGATCCAGGGCTGCTCGTTCATCGCCCTGGCGCCGATGATCATGATCGGCAAGCAATTCGGCCTGCAGGAGGTGTTCGGCGCGGTGATCGCCGCCGGGGCCATCACCATCGGCCTGGCGCCGGTGTTCAGCCGCATGCTGCGGTTCTTTCCGCCGGTGGTGATCGGCAGCCTGATCACCATCATCGGCATCTCGCTGATGCCCGCCGCAGCCATCTGGCTGGGCGGCGGCAACCCCGATGCGGCGGACTTCGGCAAACCGGCCAACCTGCTGCTGGGCCTGGCCACGGTGGCCATCACCCTGGTGATCTACGCACGCTTCTCGGGCTTTATCGGCAACCTCAGCGTGCTGATCGGCCTGGTGGCCGGCAGCCTGATCGCGGCGGCCTTCGGCATGACCCACTTCGGCCAGGTCAGCGCTGCCAGCTGGTTCGAGCTGAGCCCACCGATGGCCTTCGGCGCCCCGCAGTTCTCGGTCACGCCGATCCTGATCATGGTCCTGGCGATGCTGGTGATCATGGCCGAGACCACGGGCAACTGCCTGGCCATCGGCAAGCTGGTGGGCAAGCCGACCAACCAGCGCACCTTGGGTGACGCGTTCCGTGCCGACGGCCTGTCGACCATGCTCGGCGGCCTGTTCAACAGCTTCCCGTACAACGCCTTCACCCAGAACACCGGGCTGATCGCCCTCTCCAACGTCAAGAGCCGCTTCGTGGTGGCCGCCGCGGGGGCAATCATGGTGCTGATGGGGTTGTTCCCCAAGCTTGGGGCGCTGATTGCCGCGGTGCCCACGCCGGTGCTGGGTGGCTGCGCCATCGTGATGTTCGGCATGACCACCGTGGCCGGCATCCAGGAGCTGTCGCGGGTGAAGTTCGAAGGGACGCGCAACGGCATCATCGTCGCCGTGTCGGTCAGCGTCGGCGTGCTGCCGATGTCCTTCCCTGCGCTGTTCGAGCATGCCAGCGGGCCGCTGAAGCTGGTGCTGGAGAGCGGCATCTTCCTCGGTGCGATCACCGCCATCCTGCTCAACGTGCTGCTCAACAACGACAAGCAGGCGCAAAGCCTCGCCGAACAACCTGAGATCAGCCACTGAATCACCTTGAAGGAGCGGGCTGTGCCTGGCACGGGCTGCGCCCGTGTTCGCGGGGCAAGCCCGCTCCTACGAGGATCGCGCAACGCCTTTAATTTCTACTGCCAAGGAAACACCATGAACACCATCACCAAGCTCACCCCCGCCACCCTGTCCGAGCAGGACCTGGACCTGCTGCGCCAGTCGATCCGCCTGTCCGAAGAGTCCCGTGAGCGCGGTCGCCACCCGTTCGCCGCGCTGGTCGCCGATGCCCAGGGCCGGGTCATCGCCAGCGCCGGCAACAACTCGATGCCGCCCGAGGGCGACCCCACCCAGCACGCCGAACTGGTGGCTGCCGCCCGCGCCGCGCGGCTGCTGACACCCGAGGAGCTGGCCAGCTGCACCCTCTACACCAGCGCCGAACCCTGCTGCATGTGCGCCGGGGCGATCTACTGGACTGGCATCGGCCGGGTGGTCTACGCGCTGTCGGAACACGCCCTGCTCGGCCTGACCGGCGCGCATCCGGAGAACCCGACCTTCTCGCTGCCATGCCGCGACGTGTTCGCCCGTGGCCAGCGCGCCATCGACGTGCACGGGCCTCTGCTGGAGGAGGAAGCGGGCGTGGTGCACAAAGGCTTCTGGAAATGAATGGCGGGGTGTCGATCCATGTCGTCGATATCGCCAGCGGGCGCGTGGCGCAGGGGCTCGAACTGACCCTGCAACGCCTCGACGGCGAGTGCCTGCTGCACGGGCAGATCGACGAACGCGGGCTGCTGCCGGGGCTGGAAAGGCTCGCCGAGTGCCTCGGCAGCGGCGTCTACGAGGTGCGGCTGAAGGTGGCCGATTTCTACCGGCAAGCCGGTACCACCCTGCCCGACACACCGTTCCTCGACGAGCTGATCTACCGCTTCGGCATCGGCGACGCCCGCCAGCATTACCACCTGCCGTTCAAGCTCACTGCCTGGGGCGTGTCCTGCTTCCGCGGCGGCGCCTGACCCCTACGTTCCACCCCATCTGTAGCTCCCGGCATCGCCTAGCGGCGATGCCGCGGACCCGCCTGCCCACACAACAACAAAAAGGAACCCACCATGTCACCGCTTCGCATCGGCGCGTTGTCCATCGCCCTCCTCACACCCACCGCTCACGCCGGGCTGCTCTGGCACGACGAAAGCCTCAGCTACCTGTGGGGCGACAACTTCCGGGTCAACCCGCCGACCCAGCAGACCTTCACCTTCGAGCACGCCAGCGGCTGGAGCTGGGGCGACCTGTTCCTGTTCGTCGACCAGATCAACTACCAGGGCCGCAAAGACCCAGGCCAGGGCGGCAGCACCTACTACGGCGAATTCCAGCCGCGCCTGTCATTGGGAAAGCTCAGTGGCACCGACCTGTCGTTCGGCCCGATCAAGGATGTGCTGATCGCCAGCAGCGTCGAGTTCGGCGAAGGCGACACCGAGAGCTACCTGCTGGGGCCCGGGTTCGACCTGGATATCCCCGGCTTCGACTACTTCCAGCTCAACCTCTACTACCGCAAGCCCGACGGCCACCGCGTGCCGGCCGGGGCCTGGCAGATCACCCCGGCCTGGTCCTACACCGTGCCGCTGGGCAACTCAGACCTGTTGATCGACGGCTACATCGACTGGGTGGTGAACAACAAGGACGCCAGCAGCGGGCGCCGCAACCAGGCCGACTACCACGCCAACCTGCACTTCAACCCGCAGATCAAGTACGACCTGGGCAAGGCGCTGGGCTATGGCGCCAAGCACCTGTATGTGGGCGTGGAGTACGACTACTGGTCGGACAAGTACGGCATCGAGGATTCCAAGGGGTTCCGGACCGAACAGAACACCACCAGCTTCCTGCTGAAGTACCACTTCTAAGCCCCACGCGGCCCCTTGTAGGAGCGGCCTTGCCGGGGCGCCGGACCGGCCGGAAAGGGCCGCGACGCGGCCCCAGGATTTCAGCGTGAAGGCAAAAATCGCCGGGGCTGCGATGCAGCCCTTTCGCGACACAAGGCCGCTCCTACAAAAATGGCGCGTGAATCCGATGATCGTCAAGGCGCCAGCACGATCCTGCGCCCCGCCCCCGCCTCGCCAGCGACGCCCTGCTCGAGCAGGTAACGCGCCGGTGGCTTGCCCATCGCCTTGCGGAACATGGTGACGAAGCCACTGGCGCTTTCATAGCCCAGGTCCAGCGCCACCGCCTGCACGCTCTCGCCCCTGGCCAGGCGTTGCAGTGAAAGGATCACATGCAGCTGCCGCCGCCAGCGGCCGAAGCTCATGCCGACCGCCTGCACCAGCAACCGGCTCATGCTGCGCTCGCTCATGCCGATATGCCTGGCCCACTCGCCGCTCGACGCCTTGTTGGCCGGATCGGCCAGCAACCCTTGGGTCAGCAGGCGCAGCCTGCGGTCCTGGGGCATCGGCAGGTGCAGGTCCTCGACACCGGCCTCGCACAGTTCGTCGAGCAAGGTGGCGATCAGCCGCGCCTCGGGGCCTTGCTCGGCGTACAGCGTTTGGAACCCGCTCGCCTTGAGCAGCAATTCACGCAGCAACGGCGACACGGCCAGGGTGCAACACACGGCAGGCAAGCCCTCGACCGCATCCGGCTCGACGAACAGGCAATAACACTCGGTCTCTCCCGAACCGCGTACCGAATGCGGCATGTCGCCCGGAATCCACAGCGCGCATTGAGGCGGCACGATCCACACCCCCGATTCCACCTCGCAGTTGAGCACGCCGCGCACCGAGTAGATCAGCTGGGCCTTGCGATGCTGGTGCGGCGCGTGCTCCCAGTCCCGGCCCACCCAGGAGGCGTTCACGGCAATCACCTGCCGGGCAATGCCGTCGATATCCCAGGAGGCGGGGTCTTGCGCGGGGAAAGGACTGTGCACGATCTTCGCGGCCTTGGCTGAAATGAAAAATAGAATGACAAGATTGCGCAATGACGTCCATGACGGGCCTGGTTATCGTTTCAGCAGCCAACCCGGAGGACTACCCCATGCTGTTGAATGCCACCTATTTCCCGCTGGTCTGGATGAAGATCGGCAACGCCGGCATCGATACCGCCGACGAGGGCTTTGCCGCGTTCGAAGCGCTGCTGACCCGCGCCGAACCGTTCGTGCTGCTGGACGCGGACAGCACCGAGCGGCAGGCCCACGAACACACCCATGAACAGCAGAAGCAACTGTCGCTGTGGATGAAGCGCCACAAGACCGCGCTGCGCAGCTTCGTCAGGGGGCAGATCATGGTCGAGCCGCACGCTTACAAGCAGGCGGCCGCCAGGGCGTTCGCCGCCAAGTTCGAAGCCTTCTGGGGTTACCCACTGATCGTCGTGGATACCCAGGAACAAGCGTTCAAGGTCGCGGACCAGCTGCTGGCCAACTGAGCGAGGGGAGCGAAACGCCATGGGGCTCGTTGCAATCAACACGGTGGAAATCGACGCGGCCAACGGCTCGGCAACGGCCCTGCGGTTGAAACTGGACGCGCTGCTGGACACCTTGAACCGCACCTCCGGTTGCACCGCCTACACCCTGGCGTGCCGAGGGGCGGCGGACCAGGCCTGGATCATCACCGGCTACTGGGATTCGCTGGAGCGGATGACCGAACACTTCCACCTGCCCTGCCTGACGGTACTGTTCGAGCTGGCAGCGCAGCGCTACCTGTCCAGGCTGAGTTTCAGAACGTTCGTTTTGTCACCGCCCTAGCCTGCAAGAGCAGCCTGCATCGCCCTTGCCTGTTCGCGCAGCGCTTCGCAGAACGGCTCGGCCACCGCCGAGGCGGGTCGATGCTCCGGCCGGATCAGCATCACCCGATAGGGCACCGAGATACTCAACCGGCGCATCGTCAACCCGCCCTGCCCCGCGTCCAGCCCGCTCAACGGGTTGATGATCGCCACCCCCAGCCCCTGGCGGACCATGGCGCACACCGACGCCGCGCTGGTGGTCTCGATCACTGTGCGGCGGTTCACCCCCGCCGCGCGAAAATGCTGGTCGAGCTGCTGCCGATAAGTGTCCAGGCTGGCCAGGTTGATGAAGTCGACCTCGTGAAAGTCGTCCAGCGTCAGCACCGGCTTGGCCTGCAACGGGTGGTGTTCGGGCAGCACGCAGACCATGTCGGCGCTGAACAGCAGTTCACCGACCGCGCCCCGGGGCACCTGCTCGACTTCGGTCAGGCCAAGGTCGTACTGCTGGGCCACCAGCGACTCCTCCAGCAGCGGCGATTCCTGCGCGGTGATGCTCACGCTCACGCCCCGGTGCTGCTGGTGGAAGCGTTGGCAAGCCCTGGGCAGCAAGGCTTGCGAGAACAGCGGCAGGCAGGTGATGGCCAGCCGGCCCTGCTCGAAGTTGCGGATGGCCTGGGCGAAGCGGTCGATGCGCTCCAGCCCGACGAAGGCGCGCTCGACTTCCTCGATCAACAGCAAGGCCTGGGCGCTGGGCACCAGGCGGCCGCCTTCGCGCTCGAACAGGGCCAGGCCGGTGACCTGCTCCATGCGCGCCAGTTCGCGGCTCACCGTAGGCTGCGAGGTGAACAGCAGGCGCGCAGCGCCAGTGACGCTGCCGGCGGCCATGATGGCGCGGAACACTTCGATGTGGCGGATGGAGAGTTTCATGGCGCGGCGCAAGACCTGTGGGAGCTGGCTTGCCAGCGATGCGGATGACGCGGTGCTGGGCACCGGCTACGCCGGTGATCGCCGGCAAGCCGGCTCCCACACCTACAACGCTCATATCAGATATGAATTACCTACAGAAAAAAAGCTATTTTTCTGGATTGCGCGACTCGCTCACCATCGGCGTATCCATTACAAGGAACGCCGCCATGAACACCCCCTCCGCCCTGCTGGCCAACGCCATCCGCCAACACGGCTCGCCGCTCTGGGCCTACGATGCACAGACCATCGGCCAGCGCATCGACCAGCTCAAGCAGCACTTCGACACGGTCCGCTTCGCGCAAAAGGCCAACCCCAACCTGCACGTACTGCGCCTGATCCGCGAACGCGGCCTGGTGCTGGACGCGGTGTCCCTGGGTGAAATGGAGCGCGCTTTTGCCGCCGGGGCAACGGTGGATGGCGAGCCGGCCGGGGTGGTGCTGACCTGCGACGTGCTGGACCAGCCGACCCTGGCGCGAGTGGTGGAGACCGGCATCGAGGTCAACGCCGGCTCCATCGACATGCTTCGCCAACTGGGCGAGCGCTCCCCTGGGCACCGGGTGTGGCTGCGCATCAACCCAGGCTTCGGCCACGGCCACAGCCGCAAGACCAACACCGGCGGCGAGAACAGCAAGCACGGGATCTGGCACGAGCAGTTGCCCGAGGCGCTGGCCTGCGTGAAGCAGCATGGCCTGCACCTGGTGGGCGTGCACATGCACATCGGCTCGGGGGTGGATTACCAGCACCTGGAACAGGTGGCCGGGGCCATGGTCGCGCTGATCGGCCGGCTGGGCATGGACATCGAGGCGTTCTCCATCGGCGGCGGGCTGTCCACCCCGTACCGCACCGGCGACCAGCCGGTGGACCTGCAACGCTACGCCCAAACCTGGGCGGTGGCGCGGGCCGAAGTCGAGGCGATGCTTGGCCACCCCGTGCGCATGGAGATCGAGCCGGGGCGTTACCTGGTGGCCGAGTCGGGCTTCCTGGTGGCCGAGGTACGTGCGGTGAAGCAGATGGGCGAGAAGCACTACATCCTGGTCGACGCGGGTTTCAACGACCTGATGCGCCCGGCCATGTACGGTGCCTATCACCGCATGAGCCTGTTCGATGCCGTGGGCCGGCCGGTGAGCCGCCCGCTGCAACCGACCGTGGTGGCCGGGCCGCTGTGCGAATCCGGGGATGTGTTCACCCAGGACGACCAGGAGCTGACCCCGCAGGCGCTGCCCCAGGCCCAGGTCGGTGACCTGCTGGTGATCCACGACGCCGGGGCGTACGGCGCCTCGATGTCGTCGAACTACAACAGCCGGCCGCTGCTGCCTGAGTTGCTGATCGAACAAGGCACGCTGCGCCTGATCCGTCGTCGGCAGACAGTGCAGGAGCTGTTGGCGCTGGAATTGGAACTGTAAGGGCGCCCCTTTCAAGGTGTTCGCGTGAGGGCCGCCAGGGGTTCGACGGGAGTCTTGCAGCGCTCTTGAGATCGAGCGCCGCCCGCGCGGCGCATCGCTGGCAAGCCAGCTCCCACATTTGTTTCGGGCCAGTTACTCCTGGTCCATCTCCACTGTCCGCCTTGTTTGTACGACGCAGTTTCTGCTTTGGCGCTGATGCCGCAGCACCAGACTTGAGGCATGCACCAAGGCGGACAGTGGAGACCTCACAGGATGGATTGGCCCGAAACAGATGTGGGAGCTGGCTTGCCAGCGATGCGCCGCGCGGGCGGCGCTCGATCTCAAGAGCGCTGCAAAGTTTTCGACAAGCGCCTGGTTGCCCTCATGCGATAGCGGTCAGTACCTTGAAAGGGAAGAGCTTTAAGGCACAATGACCACCCTGAGCGGGCAAAGCCGGCTCCTACGGGTTCACTGCTGGCCCTTCGACAGTGGCAGTTGCTGGATCAATGCCCCAACAAGATCCCACGCAACTGCAGCTCCAGCGCCGCGCTGGCCTGGGCCAGGCGCACGCTGCCATCTTCGCCATCGGCGATCCAAAACGCCGCCTCTGCCAGGCTGCCGTAGATCAGCGAGGCCAGCGCCTGGGCATTGACCGGGGCGACGACGCCCTGCTCGATCAGCTGGTGGAGCAAGCGCTGCATCGACGCCACGCAGTGGCGTTGCCCCTCGGGTGATCCGGCACCGAGCACAGCCCGGGCGTCACGCAGCACGATGCGCTGGATTTCAGGCTCCAGGGCCATCTGCAAATAGGCGTGGCAGCGCTGACGAAAACCGTCCCAGGCATGCTCGGCGTGGTCGGTGATAGCGCACAGGCGTTCATCCATTTCCGCGTCCAGCTGCGCCACCACCGCCTGCAGCAAGCCCTTCTTGTCACCGAAATGGTGATACAGCGCGCCACGGGTCAGGCTCGCCTGGGCGGTCAGGTCGTCCATCGAGGTGTCGGCATAGCCGCGCTCGGCGAACACCTGGCGCGCGGTGGCCAGCAAGGTGGCACGGGTTTCTTCCATTTCGGCGCGGGTGCGGCGAACCATCCAGCTTCTCCTTCTACGGCAGGCGGCCATTGTCACGGCCACCCTGGGCGCTGACAAGCGCTGCTAGCGCGCCAACAATTCGGCGATGGTGCGCTCGATGGCCTGGGTGTCGGCCTGGTTCAGGCCTTCGCCGGCGACATGGCCCCAGTCGCTGTGCAGCACGCGCAGCTCGGCGTTGGCGATGCCCTTGGCCTCAAGCTCGGCGTCGGCGACCGGGAAGTACAGGTCGCTGGAGGACGGCATCAGCACGGTGTCGGCCTGGATCGCCGCCAAGGCCTTGGCGAAGTCGCCCTGGTAGCGGTGGTTGGCACTGATGTCCGCGCCCTGGCCGGCGCACAGCTGGGCGATGATGTCGTTGGCATCGCGCTTGAGGAACCAGGCCTCCCAGAATTCCACCAGGAACGCCTCCAGCGAGGCGTAGCCCAGGGCCGTCTGGTCCAGGCGCTTGCGGAAAAATGCCTGGGAGAAGCCCCAGGCGGCATACACCCGCGCCGCCGCGCGCAGGCCGCATTCCGGCGGCCGGGTGTAGGCCCCTTGTTCGAACGCCGGGTCAAGCTCGATGGCCATGCGCACGCTGTCGAAGAACACATGGAAATGCCGCGAGGTGCGCGCGGCGCTCTGGAAGGCGAACAGCCGCTCGACACGCTCGGGGAAACTGGCCGCCCATTCGAAAGCCTGGGCACCGCCCAGCGACCAGCCCAGGGCCAGGCGGATGCGCTCCACGCCGAAGCGCTCGCAGAGCAGGCGCTGCTGCTGGACGACATTGTCGTGCAGGGTGACCGTCGGAAAATCCCGGCCATGCTGCGGCGCGCCGGTGTTGCTGGGCGAGCTGGACAGGCCGTTGGCGAACGCGTCGGGCACGACGATGAAGTACTTCAGCGGGTCCAGCGCGCGGCCAGGCCCGATCAGCCACATGGCATCGTCGTGGGTGGCGGCGAACGAGGTGGGGTAGACGATCACATTGTCCCGGGCCGGGTTGAGCGTGCCGAAGGTCTTGTACGCCAGCCGTGCCTGAGCCAGCACCGCACCGGATTGCAGGGTGATGTCGCCGAGTTCGTGGGTGTCGTGGGTCATCGGTTCAGCCTTGTTCGATCAGGGCCGTGGCCAGGCCACGGCCCTGCGGCCTCAGACGGAATAGGACACCTGGTCGGCGCGGTCACGCATGCGGTAGTAACCCCACAGCGCCACCAGCAACACCCCCACCCCCGCGCACAGAGCCACGTTGAAACCGGCCTTGGCGCCCATCAGGTCGACCACCTGGCCAGAGGCTGCGGCGCCACCGGCCACCCCCACGTTCAGCCCGGCCAACAGCCAGGTCATGCCCTCGGTCAGCTTGCTTTCCGGGACGATGCGCTCGACCAGCGACATGGCCACGATCATCGTCGGGGCAAAGAACAACCCAGCCACCAGCACCGCGGCCGACAGCCCGAAGATATTGCCGGCCAGCAGCAGCGGCAGCGTGGTGGCCGCAGTGGCCAGGCCACCGAGCAACAGCAGTTTGCGCAGCGGCGTGTTCAGTTTCATGGCGCCGAACACCAGCCCGGCGACGCACGACCCGATGGCATAGCACGACAGCACCACGCTGGCCGCGGCCGGGCTGCCCATCTGCTCGGCGAAGGCCACGCTGACGATGTCCACGGTGCCGACGATCACGCCCATGGCGATCATCAGCAGGGTCAGCAGGCGCACGTCGGCGATACGGAACACCGACTCGGTGTCACGCCCGTCTGCGCTGGCGGCCTCCACCGGCGGCTCGGTGCTGACCTGCACCACCAGGGCGAATACGCCGATGGCCAGCAACACGGCGGCGGCCAGCGGGCCGGCCTGGGGCAGCACCGCCACGCTCAGCCCCACCGAGATCGGCGGGCCGGCAATGAAGGTGACCTCATCGAGCACGGTCTCCAGCGAGAAGGCCGTCTGCAGCTGCGGCTTGCCGCGGTAGATGGCGGTCCAGCGGGCCCGCACCATCGCCGACATGCTGGGCATGAAACCGGCCAGCGCGGCGCCGACGAACAGCGTCCAGTCGGCAGTGTTCCAGTAGCTGCACGCCAGCAGCAGCAGAATGCCCAGCACGCTCAGGCCGGCGGCCGCCGGCAGCACCCGGCGCTGGCCGTAGCGGTCCACCAGGCGCGACACCTGGGGTGACATGAGGGCGTAGGTCAGCACGAAGGTGGCCGACACCGCGCCAGCCAGGCCGTAGCTGCCACGGATCTGCGCCAGCATGGTGATGATGCCGATGCCGGTCATCGGCAGGGGGATGCGCGCCAGTAGGCCGGCCAGGGCAAAGCCCCTGGTGCCGCGCGCCTGGAACAACTCGCGGTAGGAACTGAACATCTTCGACACTCCTTATCGAAAGGCCCTCTGCGGGCCAAACAAGATACATACACAGCGTATGATTAAAACCTTATTATCATACGGGCTGAATGTAAAGCCACTTCAACCCGTACCCTGCCCCGCCGCTGCGTCACAGCAGGCCAAGTCGTGGCCGATGGTCAGCAGGGTCAGCAAGGTGTCGCCCTGCACGGCCCAGCAGCCCTCGAACAGCTGCCCCTGGGCGAACCACGGGGCAAGCCGGGCAGTGGTCAGGCGCAGGCGAAAATGCCCTTGGGCATCCCAGTGCTCCAATTGGGCTTCGGCGAACTCAAGGTCGGTGTGGCAGATCGGGAACACCGCCTTGAAGAAGGCTTCCTTGGCGCTGAAGCTCAGGTAGAAGAAACGCAGCTGCTCGACCGCGGTCATGCCCTCGAGCGCGACACGCTCACTGGCGGCCATGACGTGCTCGGTCATCGGGCACAGCTCCGGGTGCCAGGCAATGCGCTCGGCATCCACCCCCACGCCGAGAAAGTGCTGGGCGTCGGCGGCACACGCCAGGGCCAGGTCCTGGGTATGGCTGATCGAGCCCACCACGCCCAGGGGGAACCGCGCATAGCGATAAGGCCGCGCCAGCGGCAACCAGGCCGGCTCATGACCAAGGGCCTGGAGCGCGGCGGCGGCGCACACCCGGCCCGCCGCGAATTCCCGGCGCCGGCTGGGCAACGCCTGTTCCAGCCATTGCTCATGGGCCAGCGCGGGCGCGTCGGGCAGGGGGTAATCGTCCAGGCCAAGGCAGTAAAGCGCCAGGCCTTCCGGCCGGGGCTGCTGGAACGGCCACTGAGGTTGCGCCACTGTCATCCACCCACTCCTTGTTGCCGCTCGCTCACAGGGCCTTCCGTTGTTCGGTCATGCGCAGGCGGGCGTGATAGAACGCCGGCCCGCCGTAGGTGACATCCGCGGCCGGGCCGATCGCCCCGCCGTGGATGTCGGTGAACACCGCGCACTGGCTGATGAAGAAGTTCTTGCAGAAGTTGGTCGACAGCAGCGCGCCGACCTGCCCCGCAACCTGCGCCATCGCGTGCTCTACACCGGCATCGGTGGTGTACAGGCCCAGGCCCAGCACACCCTGGTGCTGGCCGATGTCGCGCAGCTCGCTGAGCACCTCGCGCAAGCCAGGCTTGTGGATCACGAACGACACCGGCCCGCGCACCTCGCGGGCGTAGTGCCCGACGGCGCTGGCAAAGCCCGGGCGCACCTCGATCAGCGACGGCGACAGGATGCGGGCCTGCGGGTAGTCGGCGTCCACCAGCGGCTCAGTGCGGCGCAGCACCTTGGCGAAGTGGGCGCCCTCGCAGGCACGGATCTCGGCCTCGCAACCCGGGTCGAGCACCGCGCCCAGCAATTCGCGGGGCGGGTTGAACCGCTGCAACAGCTGCTCGACCCGGGCGACCAGGTCATGCTGGAACTGCTCCACCGCCACCCGCCCGCCCGGTACCCCGATGCCCTCGCCCAACACATAGAGGTTCTGTGGCGACGTGCACAACTGGGCGGAATACGAACACAGGCCGAACGCCAGGTTCTCCAGCATGCCGTCGTAGTCCGCCGTCGAGTGCACCAGCACCGAGGTCTGCGCGCTTTGCTGGGTCATGACCCGGGCATGCCAGGCATGCTGGCGCAGCCAACGCCCGAACTCAGCGCCGCCCATGTAGTCGATCAGGCGCACGGCACTGTGCTGCGCGGCCTGGCGGTAGTCCGCCAGGTTGTCGGCGTGCAGCAGGTTGACGATGTCGTGCGGCACCCCCACCTGCGCGCACACCGCCTTGATCGCCTTGACCGTCAAGGCGATCGGCAACACTGCGTTGGCGTGGGCCACCAGCACCACCGGGCAGCCCGCGGCCAGCGAGGCGAACAACCCGGGGTAGGCGCCCCAGGTCGGCACCACCTGCCCGGCGAACACCAGCGACAGGCCCGCCGGCTGCGGCCGGAACTCGCGCCGCAGGCGTTGCGCCGCACCCTGCCCCACCACCAGGTCGTTCTCCAGTTGGCAGGTCAGCTCGCGGGACACCTCCAGCACATTGGCCAGTGACTCCAGCGCCCGCGCCTGGGCATGGATGGCATTGGCGTGGAAGCCCATGAACAGGCCGTGGCCACTGGTGTGCATGCCCACATGGGCGAACAGGAAGGTGTCGGCGTGCAGCCGCGTGATCACCTCGCAGAGCAAGGCGCAGCGCAAACCCACCTCCAGCTGCTGCCATTTGCGCATGGCCTCGTCGCCACGCTCGGCCAGCGCCGCGAAGGGTTCGACGCGGTAGCTGATGCCCAGGTCGAAGCCATAGGGCGAGCGTTCGGCGCCTGCGCGCCGGCCCCCCGTCCCGTCCACCACGCCAGGCTCGATGTTGAACGCCGTGCCCAGCAGGCTGGTGAACTTCTTCTCGCCCTGTTCGATCAGCTTCGGGTCGTAATCGCCCAGGTCGTCGGAGAACGGGCTGTACGGCTGGCGCGTGCGCACCGCGGCGCTGGCCGCGGCCAGCATCGGCCCGTGGCGTTCGCGCCAATCCTTGAGCTTGCGCAGGTTCATGCCGTGGCTCCCGCCTCGGCGAAGGCCTGCGCGCCTGGCATCTGCGCGCTGAACAGCGCATCGAGCTCAGGGGTGCTCAGGCTGCGCGCCATGGCGACGAACTCGCCGGCATCGTCGCCGACGCAGTAGTGGCTCTGCGGCTGCGCGGTGGTCAGCACCTGCAGGATGACCTCGGCGAAATCGTCCGCCGTGGTCACCGCCTCTTTGGCCAGCGCTTCGCTCTGGGCCAGGAAGGCCTGGAACGACGCCCCGTAGATGGCCCGCGCCTGCGGCTGCGCCTGGGCCAGCAGCTGCTGGCCGGTGGCGCGGAACTTGCCCCAGATCGGCGTGTGGATCGCGCCGGGCTGGACCACGCTGACGCTCACCCCGGAATGCTCCAACTCACGGCGCAAAGCATCGGTGAAAGCCATCTTGGCGAACTGGGCGATGGAGTAGGCGCCCAGGTAAGGCACGGCGATGCTGCCCAGCCCCGAGGTGACGTTGATCACCCGGCCGTGGCTGCGGCGCAGGTGCGGCAAGGCCGCTTGAGTGACGATCAGCTGGCCGATCACGTTGGTATCCAGTTGGCGCCGCAGCTCCTCGGCGCCCAGCAGCTCCAGCGGGCTGGGCACGCAGATCCCGGCGTTGTTGACCAACGCCCACAGCGGCTGGCCACCCGTGGCCTGGGCGATCTGCTCGAAGGCGGCGGCCACCGACGCCTGGCAGCTCACGTCCAGCACCACCGGCACCAGCCCCGGCACTTCGGGCAGGTCGTGGATGTTGCGCGCGGCGGCGAACACCTGGAAGCCACTGCGCGCCAGCAGCAAGGCGGCTGCCAGGCCAAGGCCCGAGGATGCACCGGTGACGAGTACGCTTTTCTTGCTCATGACAATCCCTTATCTGATGGTTGAACGCGGTGTTCAGTTGGCATGCACGGCCTGGTCGTCGAACAGCAGCGAGAGCTGCAGGCGCTCGCGCATGGTCTTGGCCGGCGCCAGCCACATGCTCAGGTCGCGCTTGAGGCGGGGCACGAAGCGGTCGTACTGCTCCACTTCGCTCAAGGCCCGCGAGGCGTCGACGATGGTCCTGGCCCGTGGCTGGCGGATCGCCTCGTAGCGGCGCAGGGCAGCGACAGGGTCGGCGCAGTCGGCCAGCACATGGCCGAGCACCGCGGCATCCTCGATCGACATCCCGGCGCCCTGGCCGAGGCTGGTCAGCATCGGGTGGGCGGCATCACCCAGCAGGGTCACCCGGCCCTTGGACCAGGTCGCGGGGAACGAGCGGTCCTTGGCGTCGACGCTGATGATGGCCTCGTCCGGCGTGGCCTGGATGATGTCGCCGACGATCTCCGGCCAGCCGGCGTACACCCGCGCCACCTCGGCGCGGCCACCCTGCCATTGCCGGGCCTGCTGGTTGCTCATGTTGGCCGTGCCCCACCAGTACACCCAGCCGTCGCCGATATCGATGATGCCGACGCGCTTGCCCTTGCCCCAGTAGTGCACCACCTTGCCCGGGGTGATCTGCGGGTGGCTGTAGCGCACCAGCGCCAGCCAGCAGATGTACCCCGCCTCCTGGGGCACGCTGCGCACCCCCATCGCCTCGCGCACCGCCGAGTGATAACCGTCGGCGCCGACCAGGATGTCGCCGCTGGCCTGGCTGCCGTCCTCGAAGCTCACCTGCACCGCGCCAGGCTGCTCCTGGAAGCTGGCGAAGCGCTTGCCCAGCTGGATGTCCGCCTCGCCCAGATTGTCCAGCAGCGCCTTCTGCAACTGCTGGCGGGAGATGCACACGCTCGGTGCGCCCTGCGCCTCGGCGATTTCCTGGAACGGCAGGCGCTTGAGCAACAGCCCCGACTGGTGGCGGATCTCGAAGTCGAGGATCGGCGCGCCGTAGCGCTCCAGGCCCAGGTCGATGCCCAGCAAGCGCTGCATCGCGGCGCTGGCATTGGACATCACCGACAGGCCCGAGCCCGATACCCGCAGGTTGTCGGCCTTCTCGAACAGGCGCACGGCCCAGCCCGATTTCTTCAAGGCCACGGCACTGGCGAGGCCGCCGATGCCGGTACCGATGATCAGCGCGGTGGGTTGCTTGTTCATTGTTCAGTCCCTTGTTGAATGTCTTGCAGGATCGCGGCCACCAGTGGCCCGACGAAGGGTTCTTCCATGATGGTCAGGTGGTCGCCGTCGACCTCCACCAGGCGCACCTGGCCTGAGGTCTGCGCGGCCCAACCGTTGAGCGGGTCGTTGTATTCGCTGCGGATGGTGTCGTGCATTTCCCGCAGGATGCGCGGCAACGGCTCGCGGGCCCGCACCAGGGTGATGTCGACGGCCGGGCGACGGGCCTGGTAGTTGTACTCGGTGGCCGCGTCCCAGTTGTTGCGGTACACCTCGAATAGCCGCTGCATCACCGCCTTGGTGCTGCCCGCCGGGATCGCACCGATGGCGATGGCGTGGTCGGTGATGTAGTCGAAGCGTTCCTGCAAACCGAGGATATGCTCGGGCACCAGGGTCACTGGCAGTTCCGACCCGCGCGAGGTCCACAGCAACTCCCAGAAGAACCAGCTCAGCAGCCCGTCGTCGCTGGCCTTGCCCTTGGCCTGGTCGCTCAGCGCCATGGTGTCGAGGACCAGCACGTTGCTCACCTGCTCGCCGGCCTGGATCAGCTGGTTGGCGATCTCGAAGGCGACGAAGCCACCGTAGGACCAGCCACCGATCAGGTACGGGCCGTGCGGCTGCACCCGGCGCATGGCCTGGATATAGAACGCCGCCTGCGCCTCGACGCTGGGGATCGGCTGCGAGCCGGCGTCGACGCCACTGGCCTGCAAGGCGTAGAACGGCTGGTCGGCCGGCAGGTGCGGCAGCATGCGCAGGTACGACAGGATATTGCCGCCCATGGGGTGGACCAGGAACAGCGGCTGGCGCTCGCCGGTCTGGCGCAGCGGCACCAGCGGGTCGAAGCTGAACTGCCCGCCACCCTGCTCGATCAGCTGTGCCAGCTTCTCCATGGTGGGTGCGCTGACAAAGGCCGACAGCGGCACGTTGATGCCGTACAGCTTCTCCACCAGCACGACAATACGCATCGCCGTCAGCGAGGTGGCACCGCAGTCGAAGATGCTCTGCTCGGGGGCCAGGCTCGGCAGTTTCAGCAGTTCGGCGGCCAGCTGGCAGAGCTGCATCTCGTACTCACCGACCGGTTCACGGTAGACGCGGTCGTTGGCCAGCTGGATATCCAGCGCCCGCAGCCGCGCATCGTCGCGCTTGCCGCTTGGCGTCTTGGGCATCTGCTCGATCGCCACCACATGGCTCGGCACCATGTAGGCCGGCAACTGCTCGGCCAGGTGCGCGCGCAGGGCATCGAGCTGCTGCGCCTGCTGGGCGGCAGCGCCGACCAGGTAGGCCACCAGGTAGGCGTCCAGCTCATCCCGCGGGCGGGCGACCACTGCCGCTTCGACCCGCTCGCCGCGCCCTTCGAAGAAGGCCAGGATCTTCAGCTCGATCTCGGAAGGCTCGACCCGATAGCCACGCACCTTCACCTGGGCATCGTTGCGCCCAAGGCTGATGATCGGCCCTTGCAGGCTGCGAATGCCGATATCGCCGGTGCGGTAGTACACGCCGCCCGGCACCTTGGCGTGGCGCACGAACTTCTCGGCGGTCTGCTCCGGCGCGCGGTGATAACCGCTGGCCAGGGCCTCGCCGTAGACGCAGATCTCCCCTGGCACACCGTCCGGCAGCACCTGCCCGGCACGGTCGAGCACCAGCACGCCGACGCCGTCGATGGCCTGGCCGATCGGTGGCAGCGCCGGGAAGCGCTGCGGGTCGCCGCTCATGGCATGGCGGGTGACCACGTGGGTTTCGGTCGGGCCGTACTGGTTTTCCAGCAGGCCGGCCGGCAGCCGTTTCATCAGCGCGCGGATTTCCGGGGTGACCCGCAGCTGCTCGCCGGACGAACCGACCACCCGCAAGCCGCGTGGGTACAGGTCGAGGGTGGCGGCGGTTTCGGCCAGTTGCTGCAAGGCCACGTAGGGCAGGAACACCCGCTGCACGGCATGCTGGTCCAGGTAGCGCAGCAAGGCGGCCGGGTCGCGGCGCTGCGCCTCGGCGATCACCACCAGGGTGGTACCCGCGGCGAGGGTGCAGAAGATTTCCTGGAACGACACGTCGAAGCTCAGGGGTGCGTATTGCAGCGTCGAAGCCACCGCACCGCTGCCGGTACCGTTCTGCCAGGCCACCAGGTTGGCCAGCCCGCGATGGGGCATGGTCACGCCCTTGGGCGTGCCGGTGGAGCCCGAGGTGAACAGGATGTAGGCCGGGTCAGCGGCGTCGATGCCAGTGCACGGTGCCCAGTTCGCGGCACTGTCCAGCGCACCTGGTACCAGGCTCAGGCACGGCACTTGCGCGCCGGTGCCCGGCACCTCGGTGTCGCTGACGATCAACCGCGGCGCCGCCATGCGCACGATCAGCTCGATGCGGTTGGCCGGGTAGGCCAGGTCGAGCGGCAAGCACACACCACCGAGCGCCGAGATCGCCAGCACGGTAGCAATCTGCTCGAACGAGCGCGGCATGGCCACGCCGATGATGTCGCCCTTGACCGCGCCATGCGCCGCCAGTTGCTCAGCCACCGCGCCGACTTCACGCCACAGCCGGGCGTAGTCCCATTGCCCCTGCTCGCCCGCCAGGGCGATGGCCCGAGGGGTTTGCTGCACGGTGGCGGCGATGCGCTGTGGCAGTGCGACGAAGGCTTGCCCACTATCGGCGCCCAGCAGCTGCCCCAGCTGAGCGATGTCACGGCCAACGCCCACGGCCGCCTCTGGCCGATAGGCCATGCCGGCCAGGGCCTGGTTGAACAGCCCGGCATAAACCTGGGCCTGCTCGCCGGCGTAGCGCCCGGCGTCCATGTCGACCCGCACGCTGACCCCTTCACCGGAATAGCCACGCATGACGTTGGCGAGGATGGCGAAGCTGGTCTCCTCCTGCGGGTCGAATTCGGCGATCTCGATGCCGGCCTGGGTGGCGACGTCGTGCAGCACATGGAAGTGGATGTAGTTGAAGGCCGTGGCCAGGCTGATCGCCGGGCTGGCGTTCTGGATCTCGCCGAGCGGCAGGCGGCGATGCTTGTGGCTGCGCTTGTCGAGCAGGTACAGGCGCTCGACCAGGGCCTGCCAGCTGCCTTCCAGGGTGGCGCGCAGCGGCAGGGTGTTGAGGAACAGGCCCAGCATGTGCTCGGCGTGCTCGACTTCCGGGCGGGCGTGGGTGACCACGCCGGTGGTCACTTCCTGCGCGCCGCTCATGGTCGCCAACGCCAGGCAGTGGGCGGCGAGGTAGTACAGCTTGATCGGCACGTGCTTGGCACGGGCCACCTTGGCCAGCGCCTGGTCCAGTTGCGTGTCGACCTCGAAACGGTACGAGAAGACCCCGCGCCCAGGCGCCTGCAGGTGCCCGGCCAGGCCGACCGGCAGGGTGTTGGCGGCACCGTCGAGGTAGTCGCGCCAGTATTGGCGATGCTCGTCGCTGGCCATCGCCGCCAGCTCGTCTTCGACGAACAGCGCGGGGCTGGGCAGCGCCTCTACCGGGTAGCCGGGCGCCAGGTCACCGCCCTGGGCATAGGCCAGCAGCAGTTCGCGCATCAGGTTGGCGACGCTGCCGCCGTCGAGGATCGCATGGTGGAAACTCAGCACCAGGTCGACCACGCCCGCCGCCTCGTCAAGGAACAGCGTGACGTTGAACAACGGGCCTTCGGTGAAGCTGTAGTCGTGGCTGGCCCACTCGCGCATATGGCGGGCGATCAGTCGCTCGTGCTGGCCCGCCGACGGATTGACCAGCGCCAGTACCTGGTCCACCGGCAGCGCCTTGCGAACCAGCTGCAACGGCCGACCGTGGTCGCTGAGGTTGAAACAGGTGCGCAAGGTCGGGTGACGGGCGATCACGGCGGCCAGCGCGCGGCTGAAGGCAGGCGCGTTCCAGGCCATCTTCAGGGTGTAGCGGAACACGTCCTTGTAGGCCTTGGCGTCGCGGGTCTCGCGGCTGTGGAACAGCAGGCCCAGTTGCAACTGCGATACCGGGTAGGCATCGGCCCAGTGTTCACCCAGGCGCTTGCGCTCGACCTCGCGCACCAGGGCGAACGGCGCCAGCGGCGCGCGGGCGGGCACGCTGGCCAGGGCGTGGTGCTCCAGCAACTGTGCCAGGGCCGCGAGGGTGGTGTGATCGCCGAGGGCCGAGAGGTCGAGCGCGTAGCCATGGTGCTCGAGCTCCGAGCGCACCTTGAGCATCAGGATCGAGTCGCCGCCGAGGGAATAGAAGTCATCGTCGGCGTTCATGTCTTGTGGGCCGAGCACCTTGCTCCAGACTTCGGCGACCAGCGCCTGGTGCTCGCCCTGCACCGCCGTGCGTGCTGGTGCGGTTGCGCCATTGATCAATTGCAGCGCGCGGTTGCGGTCGAACTTGCCGTTGGGGGTCAGCGGCATATGGTCCAGGGCGGTCCAGCGCGACGGCAGCATGAAGCCCGGCAGGGTGGCGGCCAGTTGCTGGCGCAGGCTGCGCTCCTCCAGTGGTTGACGGCTGACATAGGCCGCGACCAGGTGCTTGCCGCGCACCTCGTCCTCCTCCACCAGCACCTCGGCGTTGAGGATGTGCGGCAGGGCCAGCAAGGCACTTTTGATTTCGCCCAGCTCGATGCGGTTGCCACGGATCTTCACCTGGCCGTCCATACGGCCCAGGTAGAGGATGGAGCCATCCGCCGCCCAGCAGGCCAGGTCGCCGGAGCGGTACCAGCGGCGATTGTCGTGGGGGTCGGTGATGAAGCGTTCGGCAGTCAGCTCGGCACGGTTGAGGTAGCCACGGGCCAACTGCACGCCGCCGATCTGCAGCTCGCCGGGGATGCCGATGGGCTGGCGCACGCCGTGCTGCGAGACGATGCGGATCGAGGTGTTGTCGATCGGGAAGCCGATGGGCACCTGCTCGACATCGTCGGGGCCGGTCATGTCCAGCTCGTACCAGGTGACGTCCACGGTGGCCTCGGTGGGGCCATACAGGTTGATCAGCCGCGGCGCCTGCGCGCCCTGGGTGAACAGCCGGCGGAATTTGTTGACCACCGCCGGGCTCAACGCTTCGCCACTGGTGAACAGGCAGGTGAGGCTGGCCACCTGGGCCAGTATGCGGCGGTCATCCGCCAGCGCCTGCACGTAAGGCTCGAGCATCGACGGCACGAAGTGCGCCACGGTGACGCCATGGCGCTGGATCGCCTCCACCAGCGCCCGTGGGTCGCGTTGCGCACCCGGTGCGAGCAAGGCCACGCTGGCGCCGGTCATGCTCCACCAGAACAGTTCCCAGACCGAGACATCGAAGGACACCGGGGTCTTCTGCAGGATCACGTCGGTGGTGCTCAGCGGGTGGGCTTGCTGCATCCACTCCAGCCGGTTGATCACGCTGTGGTGCTCGATCACCACGCCTTTGGGGCGACCGGTCGAGCCGGAGGTGTAGATGACGTAGGCCGGGTCGCGGGGACGCGCCTTGCTGCGCAGCGACGCTGCGTCCGGGGCCTGGGTGGGCAGCGCATCGAGGTCGAACCAGCGCGGGTCGCTGCTGGCGATGACCTGGGCCAGGTCGGTGATGACCACCTTGGCCTGGCTGTCTTCGAGCATGTACTGGATACGGTCCTGCGGGTACTCGCTGTCGATCGGCAGGTAGGCAGCGCCGGCCTTGAGCACGCCGAAGATCGCCGCGAGCATGCGTGGCGAGCGCTCCAGCGACACCGCGACGATATCGCCGCGTTCCACGCCGCGCGCTTGCAGGGCGTGGGCCACCGACGACGCCCAGGCATCGAGTTGGGCATAGCTCAAGGTCTCGCCCTGCTCCGAACGCACGGCCACCTGCCCTGGATGGCGCGCCACGCTGGCTTCGAACATCGACATCAGCGTCTCGTGTTCGCTGTAGGGCACTGCCGGCCCATCTTCGAAGGCACTGAGGGTGCTGGCCTGCTCGGCGGTCAGCAGGTTCATCGCCGACACCGGCTGGTCGAGGTGGGTCTGGAAGCATTCGACCAGCTGCACGAATGCATCGAGGAATTCCATGGCGCAACGCTCGGAAGCGAAGGCCTGGCTGTTCAGGCACACCTCGCCCTGCACCTGCGCGCACGCGCCGTAGCTGTGCAGGTGCACCGCGACGGCGTCCTGGGTGTGCACGTGGGCGATGCTGGTGAAGTCCGCAGGCGCCAGCCCGTCCAACTCGTGGGCCGGATAGCGCAGGTAGGAGAGCGTGGCGTCGAACAGCTGGCGGGACTGGCCGGCACGGGCCAGCGCCGCCACCTGCCGGCCGAACGGCAGAGCCTGGCGGTCCTTGAGGAACATTGCTTCCTGGCGTACGGCCAGGGCGATTTCGCGGAAGGTCTGGTGCTGGTTGACCTGGATGCCAAGCGCCAGGGTGTTGGCGCGCTGCTCGACGCTTTCGATGCGGCTGGCATCGCGGTTGAGGAACGGCACGCCGATGAAGAAACGCTCGCTGCCGTACTGGCAGGACAGCAACACCGCCAGCGCCGCCGAGACGCTCATGAATGGCGTGATGCCGCCCTCAAGCGCGTGTTGCACATCGGCGGCCTTGATCTGGAAGCGGCGGCGATAGGCCGGGGCGCTGGACAGCGTACCCGCCGACTTGCCGAACAGTACCGGCTCGGTCGCGCCGTGCCTGTCCGCCAGTTCGCTGGCCAGGGTGTCGAAATCGGCCTGCGCCGGGGTGCGGTTGGCGAACGGCAATGTCTGGCCCAAGCGCTCGCCGCTGCCAGCTCGGGCATCGAGGATCTTGCGCGCCAGCACATCCAGCGCCCAGGCGTCGGCGACGATATGGTGGGCACGCAGCATCAGCAGCAGGTGTTCGGGCGCTTGGCCGACGGCGACATCGATCAGCGGCTCGCTGGACAGCGTCCAGTACTTGCGCGACCACTCTTCGAAGAACGCCCCGGCGCCGAACGCGTCGGCAAAGGCGTAGTGCTCCACCGCACTGGGTGCGGGGGCAGCCTCGATGAACGCAGCGCCCGCATGCTCGACAAAGGTTCGACGGCAGGCAGGCTCGCCCTGCATCACCTGCTCGGCGGCCTGGCGCAGTGCGTCCAGCCCGTACGCCAGCGGCAGGCGAATGCTCAGGGCCACGGTGAACTGATGGCTCAGCGGCTCGCGCTGCGCCTCCACCCAGATGTCCTGCTCGTAGGGGCTCAGAGCCTGCGCCTGGCGCACGGCCGGCTCGTTGGCGTTGATCGCAATGTTCATCGGTGACCTAACTCCCTTTAGATGGTGGATTCCAGCTCGACGGATCGCCCCCTTCGAGCACGTGCCGGCTCGTTGGAATCCCAGGCGCGATGGTCCGTCATCCGCTATACATGAGACGGCGCGAATAATGTCGCCGAGTGACAGATTGTGTCAAGCGTCATATTTCTTACAGTGAATACTTTTGAAATTGCGCAAATGTCATGGAAAAACCATAATGCTCGATTGGTCTACACTCGTTGACCTGACCTGACCGGAGGAAGCAGAGGCGTGGCAGAGAAAGAAGAAGTGGGCAGGCGCGAACGCAAGAAGCTGATGCTGCGCGATGCGCTGATCAGCGCGGCCTATGAGCTGTTTGCCGAGAAGGGCTTCGACGAGACACGGGTCGAGGACATTACCGAGAAGGTCGACGTGTCCACCCGCACGTTCTTTCGCTACTTCGCCTGCAAGGAGGACGTGGTGCTCGACTACCAAGCCGCCGAGCACGAGGACTTCATGGCCGCGCTCAACCGCCGGCCCCTCGACGAGCCGGCGCTGACTGCTGTGCACCACGCTGCAGTGGAGATCGTGAGGTACTGCGAGAACGGCTCGTACGGCTTCGATGCCGACCGCTTCATGACCTTGCAGGAGCTGCTGCGCAGCCACCCGATGGTCAGGGCCAAGAACCTACAGAACGGCGTGGACCGCCGCGAGTCGATCGTCCAGCTGATCGCCCAGCGCATGGGCACCGACCCCAACGACGATATCCGCCCCAACGTGCTGGCCTGGGTGCTGGACTACGCGCACATCGCGGCGCACGACCTGTGGAAGAAGAAAAAGCCCTCGTCGGTGCCCTACTCCGATGTGCTCGACGAGATTTTCACGGTGATCGAGCAGGGGCTGAACTTCCCGGCGCAGTTGCCGACATGAGCCCTGCTAGGTGCTGCCAACGGCCTCGACCAGCTTCTGCAGTTCGGCGCTGAATGCAGCCATGTCGAAGTGCTGGGGATCGTCATGGCCATCGGCGTAGTAGCTATCGATCACGGCATGGAAGGCCGGCACCAGCCAGTGGCCTCGCCGGGCGCTCGCCACCATGTAGAGCAACGCCAAACGCTCATACTGCCTGGCCGTGAACCCTGGCGTCGGCGCGGCACGGTCGTTCACCTTCTTCCCGGCCGCAGGTATCTTCGGCGCACCAGTGCGAGGCTGGATATTCTCCACGCCCACGAACAGATTCACCTTCGCCGCCTTGTCGACGCAGGTCTCGAACTTCGTCGTCGCGATGGCGTCGGCGAAATCCACCTCGGTAATCGAGCCGCCAATGCGATTGGTCATGGCATGTGCCGCGCGATGGGGATAAGGCTTGGGATGCCCGCCAAAATCGATGTTGAAGGACCAGCTCTCGTCGTCCCGGTTGGCCGGGAACTCGCCACGCACCTCACAGCCACGCACGGTGCCAGGCGCCGAGCAATTAGGGGTGCTGGTGTCGTGGATGATGAAGTAGTTGGCTGTTATCGGCTTGTCAACTGGCCCACCTACTTGCCCCTCCTTGATGCCTTTGGCGTCGAGCAGAGCCTGTACGGCCTGGATGGCGGGAGCAGGTTTACCCACGACGCCCGCAACAAAAGGGGTGATAGTTGGTTGGCCGATCTTGCCGACGAACTCGACCTGACGTGTCAGGCAACTGGCTTGTTGCACCGGCGTTCCGGCGAACGACTGAGCCTTGGCGTCGAACATACAAAGCCCGGCACGCGCCACTTGCTGGCTGATACCGCTATCGAGCTTGCACATGTCAGCCGCGGCGCCAACCGAGCAACTCGTGCTGAGCATCAGCAGTGCCGCGACGCCGGCAATCCCATTCAAGCGCGGTGAACTGGACACTTCGACCTCCAGATGGATCAACAATGACAGGCCGCAGTCACACCGTCACATCGGCCCTTTAGAGGAAGCTTTCGAATTCCGCGAGCGCATCCTTGCGCAACCACTCATTGATCTCCCGGCGCTTGATCGGCCCGTGGTGCTTGACGGTGAAGCGCAGCAGCCTGGCGCAATACTCGATGGCGAAGCGATGGTTGTTCTTGGTCTCGGTGCGGAAGGTTGGGCAATCGGTCTTGCCGGCGGCTTCCATCAACAACGCCTTGAGGCTGGCATCGAACCCCATCGAGTTGCCGGAACACTGGAAAATCCCTGCCTCGGCGGTACACGGCGTGTTGGAAGTCGGGTTGTTGGTGTCGATGTCCGCCAGCCAGTCCCATGAGCTTTCAAAGCCACCCAGCACCCTGAGCACTTCCAGCATCGCGGCCTTGCGGTGCTTGAGCCCACGCCATGGTCCCAACTGGGCGGCTACACTGGAGTAGATGTCGAATGTGGCGTTCACGGTGAAGATCTCGTCTGGCGCGCCCCTCGCCCACTCGACCAGTTCGTCGAGGAAGGCATCCGGCGCGCGGCCGCGGTTCTTCACCTTGTTCTTGCACGCTACGAAGGTTCTGCTCATGGATCCCCCTGGCACTGGACATGGCGTTTAGCCACGCCTGCGAGTCTAGCAGCCTGTCGATGTTCTGCCTGGGGGGGGCAAATCAAGTACTGCGGGTCGTCAGGGCGCTGGTGCCACCAACCGATACCCCACCCCCGCCTCGGTGATGATGTAACGCGGCGCCGTCGGGTCATCCCCCAGTTTCTGGCGCAGGTGCCCCACCACGATCCGCAGGTAGTGGGTGTCCTCCGTGTGGGTCGGCCCCCAGATGTCCTTGAGCAACTGCTGCTGGGTGATCACCCGCCCGGGGTGCCCGGCCAGCTGCGCCAGCAGCGCATACTCCTTGCGCGTGAGCGCCACCTCGACGCCCTCCAGCGTCACCTTGCGAAAGGCGAAGTCGACCACCAGCGGGCCGAAGCTGGCCGACGACGCCGCGCTGCCCACTTGCGGCGCCTGGCGCAGCAACGCCCGTACCCGGGCAAGAAACTCCTGGATACCGAACGGCTTGGTCACGTAGTCGTTGGCGCCGCCATCCAGCGCGTCGACCTTCTGCACTTCGCTGGCGCGCACCGACAGCACCATCACCGGCACCGTGCTCCATTCGCGCAACTCGCGCAGCACCTGCTGGCCGTCCATGTCCGGCAGGCCGAGGTCGAGCACCACCAGGTCGGGCTTGTTCAAGGCGGCCTGGGCCAGGCCCTCGGTGCCGGTGGCGGCTTCGATCACCTTGTAGCCCTGGGACGCCAGGCTGATGCGCAGGAACTTGCGGATCTGCGGCTCGTCGTCGATCACCAGCAGGGTGGCGGCTTGGCTCATGGGGCTTCACTTTCAGTGTCGGGTTGGGTGGGCAGCGGCAAGCATAGAGTGATGCAGGTGCCCTGGCCATCGAGGCCGTCGCTGACCAGGATGCGCCCGCCATGGGCGCCGATCATGCCCTGGCAGATCGCCAGGCCCAGGCCGGTGCCCTGCCCGCCTCGGTCGCCACGGGCGGCGGTGTAGAACATGTCGAAGATCTTCTCGCGTTCGTCCTGGGGAATACCGGGGCCCTGGTCGCTGACGGCGAAGCACAGTTGTTCGTCCTGCACGTTCACCTGCAGTTCGAGCCGGCCTTGTGGCGGCGAAAAGCGTGCGGCGTTTTCCAGCACATTGACCAGCGCCTGTTCGATCAGCGCGGCATGCACGAACAGCAGCGGCAGCTCGCCGGGCACGTCGGTGTGCACCCGCAGCGGCGCCAGCACCACCCGCAGGCGGTTGAGGGCACTGCCGACGATATCGGCCGGCGCCACCCAGTCGCGGGCAAGTTTGAGGCTGCCATGGCCGAGCCGGGTCATGTCCAGCAGGTTCTGGATGTAACGGTCCAGGCGCTCGGCTTCGTTGCGGGTGCCTTCGAGCAGTTCGCGGCGGTCGTCCGGGGGGATGGCGTCACCCAGCGCCAGCAGGCTGTCGATGCTGCCGCGCATCGAGGTGAGCGGAGTGCGCAAGTCGTGTGACACCGAGGCGAGCAAGGCGCTGCGCATCTGTTCGGTTTCACCGTGCAGCCGCGCGGCCTCCAATTGCTCGCCCAGGCGGGCGCGGGCCAGGGCCTGGGCCAGGGGTTGTGCCAGGGCCATCAGCAGGCGCCGGCGCTGGGCGCTCATGGCTTCGCCGTTACGCGGGCGCACACCCAGCAGTGCCAGGGGCTGGTCTTCCACGGCCAGCGGCCACCACCACCAGCGGCCATGGGGCAAGGTGTCGCTGCCAAAGCCTGCGGCCTGGCCGTGTTGCCAGGCCCATTCGGCGGCGGCGCGTTCGTTGTCGGTGAACGCCGGGGCGTCGTCGCTGGCCACATGCAGCAGGCCATCGGCGCTGCGCTCGAGCAGGCACACCTGCACGTCCTGCCAGCCATTCAGGTGCTGGCCGGCGGCGTTGAAGATCGCCTGGCGATCGGTGGCCACGGTCAGCCGGCGCGACAGGTCGAGCAACTGGTTGGTCTGTGCCTGGGTTTCGCGCAGGGCCTGCAACTGGCGGCGCTGGCGCGCGGCCAGGTTGCCGGTGAGCGCGGCCATCAGCAGGAAGAACACCAGGGTCAGTACGTCCTCTTCGCGCTGGATGCTGAACGAGAAATTCGGCGGGATGAACAGGAAGTCGTAGGTCAGGAACGACAGCGCCGCGCAGGCCAGCGCCGGGCCCAGGCTGCTGCGCACCGCCACCAGCAACACGGCGGCGAGGAACACCAGCGAGATGTTGGGCAGCGCCAGTACGCTCGATACGGCCCACGACAAGCCGGCAGCCAGCACCGTGGCGACCAGCGCCAGCAGGTAGTGACGCCACACCCACACGCGCTTGACCGCCGCACTGGCCGGCTGCGGTTGCGTGTCGCGGTCGAGCACGTTGATTTCCAGGCCGTGGCTTTCGCGCAGCAAGCGCGCGGCCACACCAGCGCCGAAGAAACGGCGGCGCAGCAGGTCGCGGGACTGGCCCACCAGTACCAGGCTGGCACGGCGCTCGGCGGCGTGCTGGATCAGCGTGCGCGCCACCTCCCCGGCCTTGAGCAGGACGACTTCGCCACCCAGGCGCTCGGCCAGTTGCTGGGCCGCTTGCAGGCGATGCCGGGCGGTTTCGTCGCGCAGCCGGCCGTTGTCGACATGCACCACGCTCCACGGCAGGTGGCGGCGCTGGGCGACGCGGCTGGCATGGCGCACCAGGCGTTCGGCCTGGTCGTCGCCATCGATGCCCACCAGCAGGCGGCCGCGCAGGGCCGGGGCCTCCTGGCCGCGCTGGCGATAGCCGCTGGCCAGGTCCGCATCCACCTGGGCAGCGGCGGTCTGCATGGCCAGCTCGCGCAGGGCGGTGAGGTTGGTTTGCGAGAAGTAGGCGTCGATGGCGGCCCGGGCCTGCTCGGGCACGTACACCTTGCCCTCGCGCAGGCGCTCCAGCAACTCGCGCGGCGGCAGGTCGATCAGCACCAGCTCGAACGCTTCCTGCAACACCCAATCCGGCAGGGTTTCGCGCACCTGCACGCCGGTGATGTCGCGGACCTTGTCGTTGAGGCTTTCCAGGTGCTGGACGTTGACCGTGGTGTACACGTCGATGCCGGCGGCGAGCAGTTCCTGCACGTCCTGCCAGCGCTTGCTGTGACGGCTGCCGGGGGCGTTGCTGTGGGCCAGTTCGTCGACCAGCAGCAACGCTGGCTTGGCCTTGAGCAGGCCGTCGAGGTCCATCTCTTCGAGGGTGACGCCGCGGTATTCGCTGCGCAGCAGGGGTTGCTGCAGCAGCCCGCCGAGCAAGGCCTCGGTTTCGGCGCGGCCGTGGGTCTCGACCACCCCGGCCACTACCTGCACGCCCTGGCGCTGCTGAGTATGGGCGGCCTGGAGCATGGCGAAGGTCTTGCCGACCCCGGGGGCGGCGCCGAGGAATACCTTGAGCCGGCCACGGCCTTCGCGGGGCAGGCCGGCCAACAGCGCGTCGGCGCGGGTGGGGTTGCTCATGTTCGATCCTTAATTCTCAGCAATCTCGCGGTCCCTGTAGGAGCGGCCTTGTGTCGCGAAAGGGTCGCGCAGCGGCCCCAGGATTTCAGCGGTGTCGCTGAAATTGCCGGGGCCGCTTTGCGGCCCTTTCGCGACACAAGGCCGCTCCTACAGGGGGCCGTGGCTTGGCTCACTACTTGGCGGGTGCCAAGCGCTCCAGCGCCTGGTTCAGCGCCAGCACATTGACCACCGGCGGCCCGATCAATGGGCGAAGGGTGGCGTCATTCACCAAGGCTTGCAAGCGCTCCACCGACACCTGCCGCGCCGCCGCCACGCGCGGCAGCTGGTAGGCGATGGCCTGCGGCGGGAGGTGCGGGTCCAGGCCGCTGCCCGAGGTGGTCAATAGCGCCAGCGGCACCGGGCCCTGCTGCGCCTGATAGTGCGCGGCAGCCTCGCCCTTGACCCGCTCAGCCAGCGCCGGGTTGCTCGGCGCCAGGTTGCTCGCACTGCTGGCCACGGTGGCGTAGGCACCCGCCGAAGGCCGCGACTGAAACCAGCCGTCGCCCTTGAACGCTTGGGCGATCAGCGCCGAGCCACGCACCTGGCCCTGGTCATCACGCACCAGGCTGCCATTGGCCTGGTCGGGGAACGCCACCTGGGCGATCCCGGTCACCGCCAGCGGGTACAACGCGCCGGTGACCAGGGTCATCAGCAGGACCAGGCTCAATGCCGGGCGTACATAAGCAGTCATGTCAGTCTCTCCTTCAAACCAGGTGCAGGGCGTTGAGCAGCAGGTCGATCAGCTTGATCCCGGCGAACGGCACGATGATCCCGCCCAAACCGTAGATCAGCAGGTTGCGGCGCAGCAGGTGGGCGGCGCTGGCGGCCTGTACCCGCACCCCGCGCAGGGCCAGGGGGATCAGCACGATGATGATCAGCGCGTTGAACACGATGGCCGAAAGGATCGCGCTCTGCGGGCTGGCCAGGTGCATCAGGTTGAGCACGCCCAGCTGCGGGTAGATGGCGGCGAACAGCGCCGGCAGGATGGCGAAGTACTTGGCCACGTCGTTGGCGATGGAGAAGGTGGTCAGCGCGCCACGGGTGACCAGCAGTTCCTTGCCCACCTGCACCACGTCCAGCAGCTTGGTCGGGTCGCTGTCCAGGTCGACCATGTTGGCGGCCTCGCGGGCGGCCTGGGTGCCGTCGTTCATGGCCATGCCCACGTCGGCCTGGGCCAGGGCCGGGGCATCGTTGGCGCCGTCGCCGCACATCGCTACCAGGCGGCCGTCGTTCTGTTCCTGGCGGATGCGCGCCAGCTTCTTCTCCGGGGTGGCTTCGGCGAGCACGTCATCGACGCCAGCCTCGGCGGCGATGGCCGCGGCGGTCAGCGGGTTGTCACCGGTGACCATCACGGTGCGGATGCCCAGCTTGCGCAGTTCGGCGAAGCGCTCGCGGATGCCGGGCTTGACCACGTCCTTGAGGTGGATCACCCCCAGCAGGCGTTTGTCGACGCACACCAGCAGCGGTGTGCCGCCGCTCTGGGCGATGCGCTCGATTTCACGGGCCAGGGCCAGCGGCAGTTCCAGGCGCTGCATACCGACGAAGGCCAGCACTGCATCGACGGCGCCCTTGCGGTAGCGGTGCTGCTGGAAATCGATGCCCGACAGGCGCGTCTCGGCGCTGAAGGCGATGGCGTCGTACTGGTCTTTGCTCGGCTCGTCGAAGTCGTGCAACTGGCGCAGGTACTCGACGATGGACTTGCCTTCGGCGGTGTCGTCGGCCAGCGAGGCGAGCAAGGCGCCCTGCCCCAGCTCCTTGGCGGTCACGCCTGAAGCTGCGTGCAAGGCACTGCAACGGCGGTTGCCGAAGGTGATGGTGCCGGTCTTGTCGAGCATCAGCGTGTGCACGTCACCGGCGGCTTCCACCGCACGGCCGGAGCGGGCGATCACGTTCAGGCGTACCAGGCGGTCCATGCCGGCGATGCCGATGGCCGACAGCAGGCCACCAATGGTGGTGGGGATCAGCGTCACCAGCAAGGCGGCGAGGAAGATCAGCGGCAGGCTGCCACCGGCAAAGCGGGCGAACGGCTGCAGGGTGACCACCACGATCAGGAAGATCAGGGTGAGGCCGATCAGCAGGATGTCCAGGGCAATCTCGTTGGGGGTTTTCTGGCGCTTGGCACCTTCGACCAGGGCGATCATCCGGTCCAGGGTGGACTCGCCCGGGTTGCTGGTGATGCGGACCAGCAGCCAGTCGGACACCAGGCGGGTGTTGCCGGTAACCGCCGAGCGGTCGCCGCCGGACTCGCGGATCACCGGCGCAGACTCACCCGTGATGGCGGCCTCGTTGACCGCGGCGATGCCTTCGAGCACCTCGCCGTCGCCGGGGATCATCTCGCCGGCCACCACCCGCACCACATCGTCCTTGCGCAGTTGGCTGGCGGCCACGGTTTCGAAGCTGCCGTCGCTCTTGCGGCGCTGCGCGGTCAGGCCCTGGCTGCCGGCCTTGAGGCTGTCGGCGCGGGCCTTGCCGCGGCCTTCGGCGAGGGCTTCGGCGAAGTTGGCGAACAGCACGGTGAACCACAGCCACACGGTGATCTGCACCGCCACACCGGTGCTGACACCACTTTCGGGGGCGAAGCACAGCGCCGTGGTGAGCAGCGCGGTGAGGGCCACCACCAGCATCACCGGGGCGCGCTTGAGCTGGCGCGGGTCGAGCTTGACGAAGGCTTGCACCAGGGCCGGGCGCCACAGGGCGGCGAAGCGGGTCTGGTCCTTGGCGCTGCGTTGCGCCTTCACTTCAGGGATGGGCATGTTCATCGATGATTCCTCAGAAACCCAGGCTCAGGTGTTCGGCGATCGGCCCCAAGGCCAGGGTCGGCAGGAAGGTCAGGCCACCGACCAGCAGGATGGTCACCAGCAGCAGCGTGGTGAACAGCGGGCCGTGGGTGGGGAAACTGTTCAGCCCTTGCGGCGCGCTCTTCTTCGCCGCCAGGCTGCCGGCCAGGGCCAGCACCGGCAGGATGTAGCCGAAGCGGCCGATCAGCATGGCCAGGGCGATCATCACGTTGTGGAAGGGGGTGTTGGCGCCGAAGCCGGCGAAGGCCGAGCCGTTGTTGGCGGTACCCGAGGTGTAGGCATACAGCAGCTGGCTGAAGCCGTGGGCACCGGGGTTGCTCACCGCGCCGGCGGGGCCTGGCAGGCTGGCGGCGATGGCGCCGAGCACCAGCACGCCGACCGGCATCACCAGCAAGGTCGCTACCAGCAATTGCACTTCGCGGGCCTGCAGCTTCTTGCCCAGGTACTCCGGGGTACGGCCGATCATCAGGCCGGCCAGGAACACCGCGATCAGCACGAACAGCAGCATGCCGTAGAGGCCTGCGCCGACGCCGCCGAAGATCACCTCGCCGACCATCATGTTGACCATCGCCACCATGCCGGTCAGCGGGTTGAGGCTGTCATGCATGGCGTTGACCGAACCGTTGGAGGCGGCAGTGGTGGTCACCGTCCACAATACCGAGCCGGTGGTGCCGAAGCGGCTTTCCTTGCCCTCCAGCGGCGCGGCCTGCTGTACCTGGGCGCTCTCCAGGGCCGGGTTGGGCTGGTATTCCGACCACAGCGCGGTGCTGCCGCCGATCAGGAACAGCGCCAGCATGCAGGCGATGATCGCGCGGCTCTGGCGCGGGTCCTTCACGTAATGGCCGAAGGTGAACACCAGCGCCACCGGGATCAGGATGATCGAGGCCACCTCGAACAGGTTGCTCCAGGCCGTGGGGTTCTCGAACGGGTGCGCCGAGTTGACGCCGAAGAAGCCGCCGCCGTTGGTGCCCAGTTGCTTGATGGCAATCTGGCTGGCGGCCGGGCCCAGTGGGATGGTCTGGTCGGCACCTTGCAGGGTGACGGCGTGGGCGTAGTCGGCGAAGGTCTGCGGCACGCCCTGCCACACCAGCAGCAGCGCCAGCACGATGCACAGCGGCAGCAACCCATAGAGGGTGGCGCGGGTCAGGTCGACCCAGAAGTTGCCCAGTGTAGTGGCCGAGCGCCGGGCGATACCGCGGCACAGGGCGACCAGCACGGCCAGGCCGGTGGCGGCGCTGACGAAGTTCTGCACGGTCAGGCCGAGCATCTGGCTCAGGTAGCTGACCGAGGCTTCACCGCTGTAGGACTGCCAGTTGGTGTTGGTCATGAAGCTGACCGCGGTGTTGAACGCCAGCGACCACTCCTGGCCCGGCAGGTGCTGCGGGTTGAGCGGCAGCGCGCCTTGCAGTTGCAGTACCGCGAACAACAGCCCGAAGCCGGCCAGGTTGAAGGCCAGCAGCGCCAGGACGTATTGCTTCCAGTTGTGCTCCTGGTCGGTATTCACCCCGGCCAGGCGATAGCAGCCCCGCTCCACCGGGCCGAGCAGCGGCGACAGCCAGGTGCGCTGGCCCTCCATGACCTTGTAGTAGAAACGCCCAAGCCAAGGTGCCGGTAGCAGCACGATGGCGAAGAACGCCAGCAGCAACAGGTAATCGTAACTGTGCATGGCCGCCCCTTAGCTGCGATCGGCGCGCAGCAGCGCCACCAGCAGGTAAACCGCCAACGCCACTGCCAAGAGCAGTGACAGCCCGTCGAGCATGTACATGAGCCAATCTCCCTTGATGCGGCGCGAGGGCCGCTTTGGGGAAATTGTCCGAGGGCGGGGCGTAAAGGGGCGAGATGGG
>NZ_JACAFQ010000044.1 GCF_015354575.1 Pseudomonas sp. UFMG81 | reverse complement strand
CCCCCAGCCCGCCCAGCGCGGTCAACTGGCTGGGCACCGACGACCAAGGCCGGGATGTGCTGGCGCGGGTGCTGTACGGCACCCGGGTATCGCTGTTGTTCGCCTTCGCCCTGACCATGATCAGCGTGCTGATCGGCGTCACCGCCGGGGCCTTGCAGGGTTACCACGGCGGCTGGGTCGACTTGCTCGGCCAGCGCCTGCTGGAGGTCTGGTCGGGCTTGCCAGTGCTGTACCTGCTGATCATCCTGTCCGGCTTTGTCGAGCCTGACTTCTGGTGGCTGCTGGGGATCATGGCGTTGTTCTCGTGGCTGGCGCTGGTGGATGTGGTGCGCGCCGAGTTCCTGCGCGGGCGTAACCTCGAGTACGTGAAGGCGGCCCGCGCGCTGGGGCTACCGGATACCCAGGTGATGCTGCGGCATATCCTGCCCAACGCCTTGAATGCCACGCTCACCTATGTGCCGTTCATGCTCACCGGGGCGATCACCACCTTGACCGCGTTGGATTTTCTCGGCTTCGGCATGCCAGCCGGCAGCGCCTCACTGGGCGAGTTGGTAACCCAAGGCAAGCAGCACCTGGAGGCGCCTTGGCTGGGCTTTACCGCGTTCTTCGCCCTGGCGCTGATCCTGTCGTTGCTGGTGTTCATCGGTGATGCGCTGCGCGAGGCGTTCGATCCAAGGCGGTAGGCTCGGCTCGATCCCTTTCGCGGCACAAGGCCGCTCCTACAGAAACGGACAGTTTCCATGCACGACAACCTCAAGGACTACCCCCAGGTCCGCCAACTGGCGATCCGCTCGCTGTTCGAGATCATCGAGCAGTCCAGCGAAGGCACGGTGATCGTCGACCGCCAGGCGCGCATCGTCTGGATGAACGAACGCTATGCCCGGCGCTTCGGCCTGACCGACGCCGCCAGCGCTATCGGCCAACCCTGCGAGGCGGTGATCCCAGGCAGCCTGATGCGCGAGGTGGTCAGCAACGGCAAGCCGATCCTGCTGGACATGCTCGACACCCCCAACGAACCGCTGGTGGTGATGCGCCTGCCGATCCACGACGATCAGGGCGCGCTGATCGGCGCCATCGGCTTTGCCCTGTTCGATGAGCTGCGCAGCCTGTCGCCGCTGCTCAAGCGCTATTCGAGCATGCAGCAGGAGCTGGCCAGCACCCGCTCGCAACTGCGCGCGCGCCAGGCCCGCTACAGCTTCGCCCAGTTCGTCGGCAGCAGTGCCGCCTGCCTGGAAGCCAAGCGTCGTGGGCGCCGGGGCGCGGCCAGCGATTCGCCGGTGTTGCTGCTCGGCGAGACCGGCACTGGCAAGGAGTTGCTGGCCCACGCCATCCACGCGGCCTCGCCACGGGCGCACAAGGCTTTCGTCAGCATCAACAGCGCGGCCATCCCGGAAACCCTGCTTGAGGCCGAGTTCTTCGGCACCGCGCCCGGTGCCTTCACCGGTGCCGAACGCAAGGGCCGCAGCGGCAAGCTGCAACTGGCCGAGGGCGGCACGCTGTTCCTCGACGAAATCGGCGACATGCCACTGGCACTGCAAAGCAAGCTGCTGCGGGTGCTGCAAGAGAAGGAATACGAACCGGTGGGCTCGAACCAGATGCTGCGCAGCGATGTGCGCATCATCGCCGCGACCTCCATCGACCTGCAGGCCGCCATCGCCCGCGGGGCGTTCCGTGCCGACCTGTACTACCGGCTCAACGTGCTACCGATCGACGTGCCGCCGCTGCGCGAGCGGTTGGAGGACCTGCCGGCGCTGTGCGAGGCGATCCTGGCCGAGCTGGGCAGCCAGTACGAGCTGGAGCCTGATGCCCAGGCGTTGCTGGGGCGCCATGCGTGGCCGGGTAACATTCGCGAGCTGCGCAATGTGCTGGAGCGCTCGACGCTGCTGGCGGACCAGCCGCGGTTGACGCTGGCGGACCTGGTGAGCGCTCTCGGCCCGCTGAGCCCGGTGGCGTCGGCTGCGGTGAGCCTCGACTATCGTAAGGCTTGCGCGCAGTTTGAACGTGGGTTGATCGTCGATGCCCTGGCACGCAGTGCCGGGAATGTGCCCCAGGCTGCGCAGGCACTGGGGTTGGGGCGGTCGACCTTGTACAAGAAGATGGTGGCGCTTGGGATCGAGTCTCATTAAAGAGACTTGCATCTCTTATTCGAGAGCATTGCGAGGGCTGCGCCCTCGATCGCCGGCAAGCCGGCTCCTACAGGAAGGGTGTGCCATGCACCTGTAGGAGCCGGCTTGCCGGCGATGGGCCGCAACGCGGCCCCGCGTTCTACAATTAGAGACACAACCACCTCTAAAAACAAAAATAACTATATATTTCAATAACTTATTAAATTGGCACGATTCCCGCTAACTGTATTTCCAACCATAAAAACAACAGTTGGAGATTCCCCCGATGACCGTGCTCATCGCCCTCGCCGCCCTGGCCCTGCTGATGCTGGCCGCCTACCGCGGCTACAGCGTGATCCTGTTCGCCCCCATCGCCGCCCTCGGCGCCGTGCTGCTCACCGACCCCGCCGCCGTGGCCCCGGCCTTTACCGGGGTGTTCATGGAAAAGATGGTCGGTTTCATCAAGCTGTACTTCCCGGTGTTCCTGCTGGGCGCGGTGTTCGGCAAGCTGATCGAGCTGTCGGGCTTCTCGCGCTCGATCGTCGCCGCCGCCATCCGCCTGCTGGGCACCCGCCAGGCGATGCTGGTGATCGTGCTGGTGTGCGCCCTGCTCACCTATGGTGGGGTGTCGCTGTTCGTTGTGGTGTTCGCGGTGTACCCGTTCGCCGCCGAGATGTTCCGCCAGAGCGACATCCCCAAGCGGCTGATCCCGGCGACCATCGCCCTGGGCGCGTTCTCGTTCACCATGGACGCCCTGCCCGGCACCCCGCAGATCCAGAACATCATCCCCAGCACCTTCTTTAACACCACCGCCTGGGCCGCGCCGTGGCTGGGGCTGATCGGCACGCTGTTCGTGTTCAGCGCCGGCATGCTGTACCTGCAACGCCAGCGCAACAAGGCCCAGCGCAAGGGCGAAGGCTATGGCAGCAACCTGCGCAACGAGCCGGAAACCGCCGATGACATCGCCCTGCCCAACCCATGGCTGGCGTTGTCGCCGTTGCTGCTGGTGGGGGTGATGAACCTGCTGTTCACCCACTGGATCCCGCAGTGGTACGGCGCCAGCCATACCCTGCAGCTGCCGGGCATGGCCGCGCCGGTACAAAGCGACGTGGCCAAGCTCACGGCGATCTGGGCAGTACAAGCGGCCTTGCTGGTGGGCATCCTGATGGTGCTGGTGTGCGCCTTCGGCGCCATCCGCCAGCGCCTGGCCGAAGGCACCAAGAGTGCCGTCGGCGGCGCCTTGCTGGCGGCCATGAACACCGCCTCGGAATACGGCTTCGGGGCGGTGATCGCCTCGCTGCCAGGCTTTCTGGTGCTGGCCGACGCCCTGCGCGGCATCCCCAACCCACTGGTCAACGAGGCCATCACCGTCACCCTGCTGGCCGGTATCACCGGCTCCGCCTCCGGTGGCATGAGCATCGCCCTGGCGGCCATGAGCGACAGCTTCATCGCCGCCGCCAATGCCGCGCACATCCCGCTGGAGGTGCTGCACCGGGTGGCGGCCATGGCCAGCGGCGGCATGGACACCCTGCCGCACAATGGCGCGGTGATCACCTTGCTGGCGGTGACCGGGCTGACCCACCGCGAGGCATACAAGGATATTTTCGGCATTACCCTGATCAAGACCCTGGCCGTGTTCGTGGTGATCGCCACGTTCTACGCCACCGGCATCGTATGAAGGAGAACGGCATGACGCTCAAAGGCAAGACCGCACTGGTCACCGGTTCCACCAGCGGCATCGGGCTGGGCATCGCCCAGGTACTGGCCGAAGCCGGCGCGAACATCCTGCTCAACGGCTTTGGCGACCCGTCCCCGGCCCTCGCCGAGATCAAGCAGCACGGGGTGAAGGTGGCGCACCACCCCGCCGACCTGTCTGACGTGGCGCAGATCGAGCAGATGTTCGCCTTTGCCGAGCGTGAGTTCGGCGCGGTCGACATCCTGGTCAACAATGCGGGCATCCAGCATGTGGCGCCGGTGGAGCAGTTCCCGGTGGAGGCCTGGGACAAGATCATCGCGCTGAACCTGTCGGCGGTATTCCATGGCAGCCGCCTGGCCCTGCCGGGCATGAAAGCCCGTGGCTGGGGGCGGATCGTCAACATCGCCTCGGTGCACGGGCTGGTGGGCTCCACCGGCAAGGCCGCCTACGTCGCGGCCAAGCATGGGGTGGTTGGCCTGACCAAGGTGATCGGGCTGGAAACCGCCACCAGCAACGTCACCTGCAATGCGGTCTGCCCCGGCTGGGTGCTGACCCCGCTGGTGCAGAAGCAGATCGATGACCGTGCCGCCAACGGCGGCGATCCGCTGCAGGCGCAGCATGATCTGTTGGCCGAAAAGCAGCCTTCACTGGCGTTTGTCACGCCCCGCCACCTCGGTGAGCTGGTATTGTTCTTGTGCAGCGAGGCCGGCAGCCAGGTCCGCGGCGCCGCCTGGAACGTCGATGGCGGTTGGCTCGCCCAGTAAGGGCCGGCCTGGGCCTGGCGCTACCTCGCATTCGTTTATCTGCAAGGAGGCCTTATGCGCCAAGCCCAACTCACCGCGATCCTGTCCCTCACCCTGGCCGCCGCCGCACCGGCGATGGCCGCCAGCCTGAAGGATGTCGCGCCCTACCCCGAGGCGGAAAAAGGCTTCACCCGGCAGGTGATCCACCTGCCGGCCCAGGCCGACGAGTCGGCCTACCAGCTGGAGATTCTCGCTGGCAAGACGCTGAAGGTGGACTGCAACCGCCAGCACCTGGGCGGCAAGCTCGAAGCGCATACCCTGCAAGGCTGGGGCTACAGCTACTACCGGCTGGAAAAGGTCAGCGGCCCGGCCAGCACCCTGATGGCCTGCCCGGACAACAAGCAAACCGACGCCTTTGTACCGGTGGTGGGCGATGGTTTCATGCTGCGCTACAACAGCAAGCTGCCGGTGGTGCTGTATGTGCCCAAAGGCGTCGAGGTGCGCTACCGGGTGTGGTCGGCTTCGGCAGACGTGCAAACGGCTAAAGTGGAGTAAACCGCCGTCGGCCAGTCAGTGCCTTGCTTCGCTGACTGTGCCGCCCTCATCGCTGGCAAGCCAGCTCCCACAGGGTTTGCGCAGTATCTGTGGGAGCCGGCTTGCCGGCGATGGGATCACCGCTGACAAGAGGGTCCCTGGCATGAACGACATACTCTGGCGTCCCTCCACCACGCAGATCGAAGCCAGCCGGATGGACGCCTTCCGCCGCCGGGTCAACCTGCGCTACAACCTCCAGCTCGATGACTACCCGGCGCTGCACCGCTGGAGCATCGAACACCCTGCGCAGTTCTGGCAGGCCCTGGCCGAGTACTTCCACGTCCGTTGGCACGCAGAGCCCAGCAACATCCTCGAACAAGGCCCGCACCTGTCGCAGGCCCGCTGGTTCGTCGGCGCCACGCTGAATTTTGCCGAACACCTGCTGCAACGCCGCGACGACCGCCCGGCGGTGGTCGCCGTGCGCGAGGACGGCTTGCGTCGCGTACTCACCCACAACCAGCTGGCGGCCCAGGTAGCCGGGCTGCAACATGCGCTGCGCCAGATGGGCATCCAGCCCGGTGACCGTGTCGCCGCGGTGATGCCCAACACCTGGGAAACCCTGGTGGCGATGCTCGCCGCCGCCAGCCTGGGTGCGGTCTGGTCCAGCTGCTCGCCGGAGTTCGGCACGCACGGCATCATCGACCGCTTCGGACAGATCGGGCCAAAACTGCTGATTGCCTGCGCCGGTTATCAATACGCCGGCAAGGCCATCGACCAGGTAGAGAAGATCAACCAGGTCGTCGCCCAATTGCCGCAGCTCGAATACCTGCTGGTGGTGCCCTATACCCGGCCAGATACCCGCGCCGATGAGTTCGGCGCCCGGCAAGTGGCATTGTGGGACGACGTGTTCCAACCCGGCGGCAGCCCGAGCTTCACCGCGCTGCCGTTCGACCACCCGCTCTACATCCTCTATTCCAGCGGTACCACCGGCGTGCCCAAGTGCATCGTCCACCGCGCTGGCGGCGTGCTGCTGCAGCATATGAAAGAGCACGGCCTGCACAACGACCTGAAGGCCGACGACGTGCTGTTCTACTACACCACCTGCGGCTGGATGATGTGGAACTGGCTGGTCTCGGGGTTGGCGGTCGGCGCCACGCTGGTGCTGTATGACGGCTCGCCGTTCCACCCCGGGCCGCAGCGCTTGCTCGACCTGATCGACGCCGAAGGCATCCACGCCTTCGGCACCAGCCCCAAGTACCTGGCCGCCCTCGAACAGGCGGGCGTCGAGCCGGCGGTTTCCCATCGCCTGGATTCACTGCGCCTGCTGCTGTCCACGGGGTCGCCACTGTCGCCCCACAGCTACGACTACGTGTACGCCAAGGTCAAGGCGGATGTGTGCCTGGCGTCGATGTCCGGCGGCACCGATATCGTCTCGTGTTTCGTGCTCGGTAACCCCTTGCTGCCGGTGCACCGTGGGCAGATCGCCGGCCCAGGCCTGGGCATGGCGGTAGCGGTGTGGAACGAGCATGGCCAGCCGCTGATCGGTGAAAAAGGCGAGCTGGTCTGCACCCAGACGTTCCCCTGCATGCCGCTCGGCTTCTGGGGCGACAGCGACGGCAGCCGTTACCACGAGGCCTATTTCAGCCAGTTCCCCGGAGTGTGGTGCCAGGGCGACTATGCCGAGCAGTTTCCAGGCGGCGGCCTGGTGATCCACGGCCGCTCGGACGCCGTGCTCAACCCCGGTGGCGTGCGTATTGGCACGGCGGAGATCTACCGCCAGGTGGAAAAGGTCGGTGAAGTGCTGGAAAGCGTGGCCATCGGCCAGGCCTGGCAAGGCGATGTGCGGGTGGTACTGTTCGTGCGCCTGCAAAGTGGCCTGGTGCTGGATGACGAGCTGCAACAGCGCATCCGCCATGTCATCCGCCAGTACACCAGCCCTCGCCATGTACCGGCGGTGATCGTCCAGGTGGACGACATCCCGCGTACCCAGAGCGGCAAGCTGGTGGAACTGGCGATCCGCAACGTGGTGCATGGCCTGCCGGTGAAGAACACCGACGCGCTGGCCAACCCCGAGGCGCTGGAGCAGTTCCGCGACCGGCCGGAGTTACAGCCTGGCTGAGGCTGGCAACGGCTGGGCCGCCCAACGCCCCCTTGCACCTTGCCCTGCGAACCCTGAAGCTTTAGCGCCCTGCGCTTCGGACACGCCCGATGGAACTGCACATCCGCTTCGAAGGCCGCAAAGGCCTTGCCGACCAGCTCTACCAGCAATTGCGCGCCGGCATCGACAGCGGCCACCTGGCCGCCGGCACTCAGCTACCACCGACCCGCCTGCTCGCCGAGCAGCTGGGGGTGTCGCGCAAGACCGTGGCCGAAGCCTACTCGCGCCTGACCTACGACAACCTGCTCAGCGGCGTGGTTGGCCGTGGCACCTTCATTACCCCACGCCAGCCGATCCGCGGCAACGACGCCGCGGCCATCCCGCTGGCCGCCGCCGACACCCTGGAACGCTGGCGTCAGCGCGCCACGGTGCTGGCCCGTCGCGCACTGGACGCGCCATCGCGCTATGACTTCATCGGCGGCGCCTCGAGCAAGGCGCAGTTCCCTTACGACCAGTGGCGCAGTTGCATGAACCACGCCCTGCGCCGCAGCCAGCGCCACACCGAGCGGCAGTTCGCCGCCCAGGGCTTGCCTGAACTGCGTGAAGCCATTGCCCACCACGTCGCCTTCACCCGCGGCGTGCAGTGCAGCCCGGCCGACGTGCTGGTGTGCAACGGCGCCCAGCAAGCGCTGGACCTGATCGCCCGGGTGTTGGTCGAACCCGGCTGCAAGGTGGCCATGGAAGACCCCGGCTACCCACCCGCGCGCCAGCTGTTCCTGGCCCTTGGGGCCAATGTGCAATCGGTACCCGTAGACGACCAGGGCCTGTGCGTCGAACAGATCGAGGACGGCACCCGGCTGATCTATGTCACCCCGTCGCACCAGTTTCCCCTGGGTATGCCCATGAGCGAGCAACGGCGCCAGGCCCTGCTGGCCCGGGCTGCAGCGCTTGGGGCGTTGATCATCGAAGACGACTACGATTGCGAATTCCGCTACCAGGGCCCGGCCGCCGAAGCGCTGCAACGCCTCGACCGGCAGGGGCTGGTGGCCTATGTCGGGACGTTTTCCAAGACCCTGCTGCCAGAACTGCGCCTGGGCTACGCAGTGCTGCCGCCAGCAGTGCTGCAAGCCGCCTGCGTGGCCAAGCACCTGAGCGACTGGCACAGCCCGAGCCTGCAGCAGTGGGCGCTGGCGCGGTTCATCAGCGAAGGTCACCTGAACAAACACATCCGCCGCTGCCACGACATTTACAGCGCCCGTCGCGAGCGGATCCTCGCGCGCCTTGCCGGCGACCTCTCGCCCTGGTTCGACGCCGTGCCGGCCAGCGCCGGTTTTCACCTCAGCGCCCTGGCCAAGCCTGGGGTCGACGTCGAGCTGCTGATCAACCTGGCGCGCAAGGTCGAGGTGGGGCTCTACTCGCTGGCACCGTTCTTCAGCGACGCCCCGGTGCGCCCGGGGCTCTTGCTGGGCTTTGGCGCCATCGAACTGCTGGATATCGACCCGGCGCTGGACCGCGTGCGCGATACCCTGCAAAGCCTCAGCTGAGCGTGGCGACACTCGCCCCGCGAGCCCGGGCGATGGCCTGGGCATAACCTGCTGGCGCGAAGCGCGCGGTCACCAGCAACATAGCCAGCACGGTGCAGGTCAGCAGCGTCCAGGAAGCCTGGAAGTCGCCGCTGACGTCGCGCAACCAGCCGGTGATATACGGCACGATCCCGGTGATGATGAAACCCACCCCCTGCACGAATGCCGCCAGGCTGCCGGCCTCGCCCGGGGTGCGCAGGTGTTCCAGGGTCAAGGTCAGGCTCAGGCTGAAGCACGCCCCCAGGCCCAGGCCGATCATCGCCACCCACAGGCCCATGGCCGTGGCCGGGGCCAGCAACAGGCCGAGGAAGCCACCCAGCTGGATCGCCAGTGCCAGCCACAGGCCCGGCCGCCGATCGACCAGGCCACGCAGCAGCAGCGGCAGCCCCAGGGCGCCGGTGACCTGGAAGATCGTCATCAACCCCACCAGTTCGCCACCGCCCTGGGCCGTGCCGCCATGCTCCAGGTGATAGGCCGGCAACCAGGCCACCATGCTGGTGTAGCCGCCGTTGATCAAGCCGAAGTACAGCGCCAGCAGCCAGGCGCGGCGATTACCGAACCAGTGCCCGCCACCACCGCCAGCCAGGGCTACCGTGGCCTGGCGCGGCCGCAGGGCAACCCAGGCCAGCAACGCCAGCAGCGCCGGAGCGGCCCATACGCCCAACCCCACCTGCCAATGGCCGCTGTAGGCAGTGATCGAAGGCCCCAGCACCGCCGCCAGGCCGCCACCGGTCATCAGCGCCGCCGAGTACAGGCCCATGGTCGCCGCCAGGCGCGTGGGGAACCAGCGGTTGACCAACCCCGGCATCATGCCCTGCACCACCGCCACGCCCAGGCCAGCGAGCACGGCACTGGCGATCAGCGCCCAGGCGCTGTCCAGTTGCAGGCGCCACAGGCAGGCCATGGCGATAGCAGCGAGGCCTGCGAGCATGCCGCCGTGCTCGCTCAGCCAGCGCCGCAGCCACGGCTGCAACAACGGCACCAGCCCCATGCACAGCACCGGCAAGGCGGTCAGCAGTGCCGCCTGCTGGTAGCCCAGCCCAGTGCTTTGGCGCATGGGTTCGAGCAGCGGGCCGATGCTGGTGAGCATCGGCCGCAGGTTCAGCGCCAGCAGCAGCACCAGCAACAGGTTCAGCGCGCCCCTCATGCCTGGCCGGCCTGTTGCCACTCGGCGTATAGCTCGCTTTCACCCGCCGGTTTCAGCGGCCGCAATGGCAGGTCCTGCTGTTGCGGCGGGCGGGTCATCTGCGCGTACACGGCGGCGGTGGACAGGCCATAGGGCTCGCCCTCGTCGTTGCCGTAGGCAAACCAGGCGCGCGCGATACCGCACAGGTGCATGGCGGCCAGGCACATCGGGCACGGGTGGCCGCTGGCGTAGATCTCGGCGCCGTCCAGGCGCGCCCGGCCCAATACCTGGGCAGCCTGGCGGATGGCCTGCATCTCGGCGTGACTGGTCGGGTCCTGGGTGCTGTGGATCTCGTTGACAGCGCGGGCGATGACCTGGCCCTGGTACACCAGCACGGCACCGAACGGGCGCCCTCCGGCCTGGATATTGGTACGGGCCAGGTCGAGGGCCTCGCGCATGAACTGTTCTGTGGACATCAGTCGTATCTCGGGTAATGACCGGGCCATTATCCCGGCTGGATGGCGCAGGCAGAAATGAAGAGATTGGATGCCTGCCAGTGGCCACCTGAATGGCGCAATTGGCCTCCTGGCAAAGTGCTGGATTGGCTATTCGGCGCCAACGGTGTCGGCGCTAAGGTAGCTCCACTTCAACGCACTCACCGGAGCACCACCATGCATGACCGTATTGAATGGGCCAAACACTCGCCAGAAGCCTACAAGGCCATGGTCGGCCTCGAGCAGGCGCTGATCAGTTCGGGCCTGGAGCACTCGCTGCTGGAGCTGGTGCGCCTGCGCGCCTCGCAACTCAACGGCTGCGCCTATTGCGTCAACATGCACGCCAACGATGCACGCAAGGCCGGCGAAACTGAGGCGCGCCTGCAAACCTTGAGCGTCTGGCGCGAAACCCGCTACTTCACCCCACGCGAACGTGCCGCCCTGGCTTGGGTGGAAAGCCTGACCCGCCTGCCCGAGCGCGGCGCCCCGGAAGATGAATACCAGGCCCTGGGCGAGCACTTCGAGCCCAAGGAGATCGCCAACCTGACCCTGGCCATCGCCACCATCAATGCCTGGAACCGTTTCGGTGTGGGCTTTGCGATGGTCCCCGCCTGATCTGCCTGGGGCGGGCTGCGCTACAATGGCCCGTCCCTTCCCCCATGACAGCGCCATGATCCAGTCCGACCTCGACCTGTTCGGTCCCCAGCCGCAACGCCTGGCCAGCCATACCGTGCTGTTGCCAGGCTTTGCCCTGGGCGAGGTCGAGGCCCTGCTCGATGCCCTGCGTCCGGTGCTGCGCGCGGCGCCACTGCGGCACATGCATACCCCTGGCGGGTTGCGCATGGCGGTGGGGCTGAGCAATTGCGGGGCATTGGGCTGGATCAGCGATGAACAGGGCTATCGCTACAGCCCGGTCGACCCCCTGAGCGGCCAGCCTTGGCCTGACCTGCCGCCGGTGTTGCAGGCCCTGGCCGCACGGGCGGCGGCGTTGGCCGGTTTCGACGGTTTCCTCGCCGACGCCTGCCTGATCAACCACTACCTGCCCGGTACCCGGCTGAGCCTGCACCAGGACCGTGACGAGCGTGATTACGACCAACCGATCGTGTCGATCTCACTGGGCTTGCCCGCCGTGTTCCTGTTTGGCGGCTTGCAACGCTCAGCGCAGAGCCGGCGAATTCCCCTGACCCATGGCGATGTGCTGGTGTGGGGCGGTGAGGACCGCCTGCGTTTCCATGGTGTGCTGCCGATCAAGCCCGGCGTGCACCCGCGGCTGGGCGAACGGCGGATCAACCTCACCCTGCGCAAGGCTGGTTGAGCTGCAACCGCGCGGTCCTTGGCCCGACGCTGAATCCGTAGGAGCCAGCCTTGCTGGCGAACCAGGCGCCGCGGTGGAGGGCATGGGCAAGCCGGTGTTCGCCGGCAAGCCGGCTCCTACAGAATCTTGCGCAAGACAGTTGCTCCTACGCACTCAAACCGCACCCTGCACGCCACCGCGCAGGTCCAACGCCGTACAACCGAACCTGCGCCGCACGCACTTGCCCAGGTAACTGGCATCGCACAGCCCGACCTCCTCGGCGATCTGCGCCAGCCCATGCGCGCCATTGACCAGCCGCCAGCGCGCCTGCTGCAAACGCAGCTCCAGCCACCAGGCCTTGGCGCTCATGCCCATACTGGCCTGGAACTGACGGTCGAGCTGGCGGCGGCTGATACCCAACTGCGCGGCCAGGTCGTCGATCGTCAGCCGCGCCGCCAGGTGATGGCGCATCAGCGCCGTGGCCCGTTGCACCTGGCGCCCCTGCCCCGGCCCGGTCTCCAGCGAGCGCAGGGCGTGGCGGCTGTCGCGGCTTTCATCCACCAGCATGTCGGCCAAGCCCTTGAGCGCCCGGGCCCGGCCACTGGCCCGGGCAATCAGCTCCACCGCCAGGTCGATGGCGGCGGTGCCGCCGGCGCAGGTAATGCGCGCGCCATCGATGCAGTACAACTGCTCGCTCAGTACCTGCACCTTGGGGTGCGCCGCACGAAACTCGGCTTCGTGGCGCCAGTGCACCACCACCTTGTGGCCGTCGAGCAAGCCACAGGCCGCCAGCAGGAACACACCGTTGTCGATGCCCGCCAGTTTCACCCCAGCCTTCGCGGCCTGCTTCAGCAGCGCCGCATACCGTGGGGCCAGCGCCGCCGTGGCCGTCGCACTGCGTCCGCCGAATACCACCAGCACATCGTGGTCGCGCCAGACGACCTCTTCGGCACAGGTTTCAACCTGTACGACCGCCCCGCTGCTCGACATCACGGGGGCCTCGTCCAGCCCGAGCACCCGCCAACGGCAATAGCGCTGGCGGCTAAAGTCTTCGTCGTCGGCGGAAAACCGCAGTTTGTCGAGGAAGGCGCCAAACGGCAGTAAGGCGAACTCCGGCAACGGCAGAATCAGCAAGCGCAGGTCGGGGGTCATGCGAATGTCCAGAAATTACCTTTCAATGTCCGAATCATACGCTCGAACGCTTGCTTTTCGCCTCTACACTGGCGCCCAGCACACCTCACAAGGCATTCCCCATGGCACTCGACACCTGGTTCATCTACCTGCTCGCCAGCATCGGCCTGTCGCTGACCCCAGGCCCCAACAGCCTGCTGGCCCTGACCCACGGCGCGCTGTACGGCGCCCGGCGTACGCTATTCACCATCGTTGGCGGGGTGTTCGGCTTCAGTGCCCTGATCGCCCTGGCCATGTTCGGCCTGAGCGCCCTGTTGCAAGCCTCGGCCTCGGTGCTGACGCTGCTCAAATGGGTCGGTGGCGCCTACCTGGTGTGGTTGGGCATTCAGCTGTGGCGAACGCCGGCACTGCACCTGGAGCTGACGGCGAACAGCGCCCGGCTGGGCAACGCGGGTTTGTTCCGCCAGGGCTTCCTGTCGGCGATGGCCAACCCCAAGGTGCTGCTGTTCTACGGTGCCTTCCTGCCCCAATTCATCGACCCGCAGCGTGGCCTGGCCCTTCAGTTCCTGGTGATGGCGGCGACTTTTGCCAGCGTCGAGTTCGTCGTCGAATACCTGTTGGCGCGCCTGGCGTTTCGGATTCGTCCGTGGCTGAGCAAGGGCGGTAAGGGCTTCAACCGCTGCTGTGGCAGCCTGTTCGCGCTGATAGGCATCGCCTTGCCGCTTGGCCGCTAAGCCATCTGCGCACCTGTTAGTTTTGCCAGTTGCCCAGGGGCCGGACCTTGCGCAAGCTCCACAGACCGGCACCGCGCAGGCGGCTGCGAGGCTCATGGAGCACTAGGATGACCGCGTTCGAACCGGCCCTGCACAGCGGCACCCCTTCGATCACCGTCCATGACAACCGTGGGCTGGCGATCCGGCAGATTGCCTACCATCGCCACCCGGATACACCGGCGCAACTCGATGCGCGCATCACTCGCCAGCGCTTCGATCCACGTGGCCTGCTCGCCATGAGCATCGACCCGCGCCTGCACGAACGTCAGCAGAGCGTGCCGGACAGCAAGCCGAACTTCCTCCTGCATGCAGCACTCAGCGGCGAAGTGCTGCGCAGCGAAAGCGTCGATGCCGGCACCACGTTTCAGCTCGGTGACACCGCTGGCCGCGCGTTGTGGCGCTGCGGCGCCACAGGCGTCAGCCATCGCTGGCACTACGAACAGGCACCACTGACCGGGCGGCTGCTGGCTATGGAGGAGCAAGCCCTTGCCGGTGCAGGCACAATGCTCCAGCGGCTGGTCTGGAGCGACCACGACCAGATCGCCAAGGACCACAACCTCGCAGGCCAAGTGGCCCGTCATTACGACACGGCCGGGCGCAACGAGACCGCCAGCGTGGGCTTGAGCGGCGGGCTTTTGGTGCAGACGCGCAGGTTGCTGGCCCAGGGTGCCGAGGCCGACTGGCAAGGCGCGGACGAAACCGCCTGGGAAGCGTTGCTGGCTGCACCGGCCTACACCACCCAGGCAGAGGTCGATGCCACGGGTGAAACCGTGTTCCAGCTCGACGCCAAAGGCCACGGCCAGCGCCATGCCTACGACATCGCCGGCCTGCTGGCGAGCAGTTGGCTGACGCTTCGCCAAGGCACCCCGCAGCCGATTCTCAAGGCTGTGCTGTACGCCGCCTCCGGCCAGGTGTTGGGGGAAACGCACGGCAACGACGTGCTAACGACTTGCCGCTACGAGCCGCGCACCCAGCGCTTGACCGGCATCACCACCCAGCGGCCTGCCGGGCATGCCAATGGCGCCAAGGTGCTGCAAGACCTGCGCTATAGCCACGACCCGGTGGGCAACGTGCTGGGCGTACGCAATGACGCCGAGGCACCGCGGTTCTGGCGCAACCTGCGGGTGGAGCCTGAAAACCGCTACGTCTACGACAGCCTCTACCAGCTGGTCAGCGCCAGTGGCCGTGAAACCCTGGGCAACCCTTGGCCGGGCGTGAGTCACCCGCCCGTCACCCTGCCCCTGCCACCAAACGATGCGACCCTGACCCCATATACCCGCCGCTACGACTACGACCGTGGCGGCAACCTTACCGGTATCGCCCACACCGCTCCGGCCCCCGGTGCCAGCTACAACCTGCGGATGACCGTGTCCGCCAGCAGTAACCGCGCCGTGCCAGAGGCACTGGCCCAGGACCCTGCGGCCGTCGATGGGCTGTTCGATGCCGCCGGCCACCAACTACTGCTACAGCCTGGCCAGCCGCTGGGCTGGAACCTGCGCGGCGAGCTAGAGCAGGCGGTCCGGGTGGTGCGTGAGGCGCACGCCAGCGACTTTGAAACCTACCGCTACGACGGCGCCAGCCAGCGGGTGGAGAAATTCGCCTCGCAACAGGCCGGCGGTGCCACGCACGTGCAGCGGGCCTTGTACCTGCCGGGCCTGGAATTGCGCACCCGGCACATCGACGCCACGCTGAGCGAAGACCTCCAGGTCATCACCCTTGCCCAGACCGGCCGCGCGCAGGTACGCGTGCTGCACTGGGAAAGCGGCAAACCAGGGGGCGTCGCCAACGACTCGGTGCGCTACAGCCACGACGACCTGATCGGCAGCGTCGGGCTTGAAGTGGATGACAGCGGCCAGGTCATCAGCCTGGAAGAGTACTACCCCTACGGCGGCACCTCGGTATGGACGGCACGCAGCCAGGTGGAGGCGAACTACAAGACTTTGCGCTACTCAGGCAAGGAGCGCGATGCGACCGGGCTGTACTACTACGGTTATCGCTACTACCAACCCTGGGCCGGGCGTTGGTTGAGCGCGGACCCGGCGGGTACGGTGGATGGGTTGAACCTGTATGGGATGGTGCTGAATAACCCGGTGACCTTGAGGGATGTAGCAGGCCTGGACTCAACGGACCATGGCGTCAGGGACGCGCTTTTTCATATTCATCGAGCCATGAAGCTGGCCTCTCGAATGTTCGAGAATACCGCTGCGGATGTGGACGACTTCATTGAGTCCAAGCGCACCTATGTCACATTCGCGGGGTTCCTGAATGTAGGCCTGCAAATAGTCGGCTCCGGCTTTGGCGCACTCGGAAAATTGGCGGGGGCACCAGCGGGCCCCGTCGGCGCCCTGCTGGGGGGTGAAGCCGCAAAGCTGGGCGCCAAGGCATTTTCGCATCCCATGAATGTCATACCTAAGACCGACCTTGTGGAAACCTTCGAACATGAGCTGCTCCCAGACAGCAAGAAAATCCTGGAAGCCATCAACAAATTCGCCGGCCCAGAAGCATTGCGTGACAAACTCATCGACAAAGGTCTGAACGAGGGGGGCACAAGAGCAGCCCAAACGATCAGCGGCGCGGCGAAGCCACTCTCAGTCGCGTTCGCAGGAGACTACCTGTCGCTCTCGATTCCGTTCATGGGGTTGTACAAAATCGCCAAGGAACTGTACAGCGCCAAGGATGTTTCCAAAGAAGAGGTGCTGGGTTCGTTGCAGTCCAGTATAGAAACGATGAAACAGGTTCTGACCGACGCCCACCAGGCGATGATAAGTGCCTTCGAGACGTTGGGCACAGATTTCGCCTATCAACCAACGTTTGAGCGCTACCTGGGTATAGCCGGCCCTGGCAAGACCCAACGCGTCATTTTCGTGGGATCCCATGCCGGCAAGGTTTCGGGCGTGATCAGGCTTGAACAGTTCAACAAATACCATGCATCGGCCATGCGGCAATTAGCGAAACTGGAAGATCTCGTCAATAAACACAATCTTCAACGGGCTTCGTCCTCTCGGGGCTCAGCAAGCCACAAAAGCAAGTAGTATCAGATCAACTTGATACTCATCTTGATAGTTGCCAGAACACCCACCGTGCTCGCAGGCGCTGCTGTACGTCCCGTTCAATCCGCTCGGCGTTGCTGGCGCTCTACGACTTCCTGCCACGTGTCGTTCTCGTCCTCGACCACGGAAAACCATGGGTACACCTGTGCCCGTCGCTCGTAGCCGACCCACAGGCCATCGACCTCCTCGCCCGCCGCTCGCACCACCTTGCTCTCCCGGCCCAGCGCATCGTACACATGGGTATCGGCGTAAATGCCCTCGCGGGCGCTGTCATCGCTCACCCAGCGCCAGTCGTCCAGGTAGAACGGCAGCCATACCCGCACCACCTGCCCTTTGTCGTCGAACTCGGTCTTGCCGGTCACCGCCCAGCGGATGTCCGCCTCACGCACGATCGCGTGCCCCTGGGCATCAACCTCAAGCCCGCCGTCCTCGCTACGCACGAATGCCTCGCCCGGCGGACTGAGAATGGCTGCCTGCAACGGTTGCTCACCCGTGCCAAGCAACACCCTCACCCGCACCTGCTGTTGAGGGTCGCTGTCGTACCGGTCGGTCTGGATCTGGATCACATGAGGCGGCGTACGCCCCGCCATCAGCGGCGGCGCGATACCGTCCAGGTGCAAGCGATGGGCATCGCGCCGCCAGGCCAGCTCACCACAACGCCGAACACGGTCCAGGCTGCCGTCGGCGTTCAGCGCGAAGGGCATCCAGCTGTCGGCGATGAAGGTAAAAGCCTCGGCCACTGGCACTGCCTTGCTGTCATTGAGCGCCACCGCGTCTTCCACCGTGGAGGGCGGTGCGAACGGTGCGTGCGGGTCGTAACCGACCATGACCGGGGTGGTGCTGCCGGCCGGGGTCTCGGTACCGTGAAAGCGCGTGTGCCGCAGCCGCCCCAGGCCGTCCAGGCCTGCCTCACTGATGTTGTCGTTGCCATCCTTTATCCGCACCGGTTGCAGGAAACGCCAGTCATAGGCCTCGACCGTCTGTTTCAGCCCAGTGGCATCGGTGACTTCGCGCACGGCGATGTCGTAGGCGCTGTAGGCCAGTTGGCTGGGGCCGGTCTGCGTGCTTTCCTGCACGCTGGCCGGCAGCCAGAAGTGGGCAGCCCCTTGGTAGGTGGTGATGCCATGATGCCCGGCGTAAGCCTCTTCGACCTGTGGCTCGCCAACCACCCCCGGCACACCGAGGCCGGCGGGGTCTTGGGGGTCGGCCAGTTCGGCGGCATCCACCGGCTGGTTCATGGCCATATAGCCACCACGCTTGAGCAACTGAGCAAGTGACTCGGCCTGCACTGGCCTGTCCAACAGCTGGCGCGCCTGTTCCAGCCATGTCTGCGCTTGGGCGGGCATGCCCTTGGCCTGCAACCCCACCAGCACGGCCCGCCAGAACACTCCTTGCGCCGAAGGGTTGCTCAAGGCAGCCTCCAAGGCCGCGAACAGCGTGGTCATCGTCAACGTATCCTGCTGGCCCACGAACCAGTCAACCACCGCCCACAGCGCCGCGTCCGGCACCCGGCCTTGCTTGCGCAACCCCGCTTGCAGGCCTTCAGGCAACTGCGCCGGGTCCGCCTCGAGCAGGCGCAGGCGCAGGTCATCCACCGAGATCACCGCTTTCAACCCGCCCCGCAGCAGGTTGCAAGCTTGCGGGTCCCCTGCCCCGTGCTGCAGATACCCCATCAACAAGGCATACGCCAGCGCAGGGCTTGGCAGCGTCGGTAACTGCTGACGCATACGCTCCAGCACGGCCTTGTCTGCGCCGGGCTTGTCCAGGGCATCCCCCACCAGGTCGGCGAAGGTCTGCCTGAAGGCGGGGCGCAAGGCATCCAGCGCCGCCTTGTCGAGCATCGCGGTCCGGGTATAGGCCAGCAGCGCCTGGCGCGAGGGCACGCTGGACGCGCCACTGCCGTCGGCGCGGCGCCACACGGTTTTCTGATAGCCGGCCAGGGTGGTCCGCGCCGGGTCATTCAGTGGCAGCCCGTGCTCCAGCAGGTACTCGACGCTGAACCCGCCGTCGGGCACCTCGTCGACGGTCAGGCGAACCACATCGGTGCGGGTAGTGCCCGGCAGGCCAATGACGAACTCATTGCCACTGGCCAGGTTGTGCACGCTGTTACGCACCAGGCTGACCCAGCAGTGGTACTGCTGGGGGTCGCAACTTGCCTTGATCAGGCCCTCTGGCAGCGTGGCCGGATAGATGAGCCGGTCTTGGTCCTCAGCGATCAGTTGCGCTTCGCTCAACTGCCGCGGGTAGTTGATCTCGACGCTCTGCAGCACACTGCCGTACGCGTCCATCTCCAGGACCAGGCGCTGCGTCACCTGCGGATCTTCGGTGATGCGCTCGCAGGCGAAGGCCAACGCCTGCGCCAGCGTCACCATCGCCGCGGGGCACTGGCCATCGAGGGTATCGTAGGCGCGTATGTGGAAGCGCTGGCGGGCGACGCTGTAGGGCTTATCTGCCAATGCATGACCATCCTCACCGTACACCTCCGTGCGCATCAACTGGCCACGCAAGGCGCGGTACAACCACGCGCGCAGGCCGGGTTCCGGGTCAATCACCTCCTCACCGCCCGCGCTCCAGCGGGTGAAACGCACCTCGTCAGGCGTGAACGCCTGGTCGATCCCGGTAAAGGCACCCTGTGCCCCGGCATCCCGTGGCTCCACCCCGCTCAGGAACCAGGTACAGACCCGTGCCGGCGGCGACAGCTGCGCGGCGGTCAACCCCGCCCGCTCATGGGTGTCGGTCTGGATCAGCCGCGTGAAACCGGCGAATTCGCGCTCCTCACCGTCCCACACACCGCCCAGGTAGGTGGTCTGGCTGCCCAGGCACAGGCCAGTAACTTGGTTGATGCGGGTCACCCGGCTCAAGGTGTGCACCGGGAATGGCAGGTAGCTGACCGGTGTCGATCCAGTGCGCCGTCGCACCTCGGCCTTCTCGTCCAGCCAGGTTTGAGCCGAGCTGCGGTACTCAAGCTCAGTGCTGCTGCCGGCGTTGTCCACCACCTGCTCCAGCAGCCAGGGGCGACGGTCGTTGAAACGGTACAACCAGCTGCGCGGAGTGTGGTCCGGCAAGCCGTGGGGCATGGTCAGCAGCAGGTCGGCCGTGCCTTGCCCACGGATATCCGCCACCTGCAGCTGGCAGGTGGGGTCGAGTGTCACGCCAGCGGGCGCGGGAATGAAGGCACCCTCCTGGTAGCGATTGCCCGCCTGGCTGACGAATACACGGATGCCGTCGGGTTGCAGGTAGAGGATATCGGTGGTGCCGGCGCCATCGGTGTCGGCCAGGAACACGCGCGCGGCAGCAAAGTCCGCCACGCTGAAACCGGGGATATCGATCGCCTCGGCGAACCGGCCATGGCCCAGCGAAGGCCACACCGTCACGCGCTCGCCTGTGATGCGCAGCAAATGCGCCTGGCCGCTGCCCGCCGGGTCAGCGAAGGCAACCAGCTGGTGTTCGCTTTCGGCCAGCGAAGGCAACGGTTCGCGCCCGGTGTAGGCCTGATGCACCCCAGCCAGCCAACCAGCCGTGCCATTGGACGGATACAGGCGCACGCTGCGCGGCCCCAGAGCGCGCAACATCACCAAATCTTGACGCCCCCCCCCGGTGAGGTCGGCCAGCACGGCCTGTTCATGGCCGTATTCGGCTGGCAGCGCCGCCATGGGCACCAGCCCGCCCCAGCGGCCGTCCGGCGCCAGGGTGAAGCTGCCTTGCAGGCCGCCGGCGGTGACCAGCCATTCAGGGCGGCCATCACTGTCCAGGTCGACCAATGTACCGCTGCTGGGCACAGGGTGTGCCGGCAAAACCTGCGGCGCGCCCCAGGCAATGGCATCCGGCCCGGCATCGCCACGCTCCGGCGCACGGTAGCGCCAGGCGCCCTCGTCCAGGTACAGCAGCCCGGGGATGCCTTCCCCGTAGAGGTCGGCCAGTTGCCAGGCCGGCGACCAGAACCCGTCGAGTTCGTTGACCGGCTCCCAGCCCGGCGCCGCACGACCAGGTCGGCTCAGATCGAACTCCAGGGGTGGCATGGGGCTTGCCAAGCCTTCGGATAGCTGCCGGACAGACACCAGCAGGCTGCTCACAGGGCTTGCGTCATAGGCCAGGTGCAGGCGGCCCACCAGCGCGGGGGTGTCGTCGGCCTCGCCGGCCATGCGCGCCGTGCGGTGCCAGGCCAGCACTTCGCGGCACAGCCGTCGCAGGCGCACTTCGAAGCCATAGCGCCAGAACGAGTGGCAATCCTCGCGCACCGGCCAGTCGTGCAGGGGCGCCAGCGTTGGCGGGGTGTCGGGGTCGGCACCTCGCTCGCCGTAGTCGAACAGGGTAAAGGTGAGAAAATCGGTTTCTTGAAACGCCGCCTGCGGAATCAGTAACGCCTCGGAAGGCGTCACGTTCATGGCATACACCCCATCGGGGTAGACGTTGACCACCTGCGGGTGGGCAGCCAGTTCTTCTGGGGAACAATTGCGCTCATCCTCGCCACGGTAGCGGTACACCACATGCTCGCCACGGGCGGACACGGTTTCCTCGAGGTACCACAACGCGACATGTCCGGGGGTGGCTGGGTCGTGCAGCCGCGCTGAGGCCGACCAGCCGTACAGCGACAGGCTGCCGTCGGCCAGGTACTCCAGCCAGAAACCGGGGTGGTCGGCGGCGTCCTTGTCCAGCCAATGCTCCAGCCGCTGTGCCGGGCTGCCGCTTCGCTCACGCCAAGGGGTGACCGTGTAATTCCCCGAGTCACCGTCGAACGGCAATGCCCTGGCGTCATAAGGGGCACCGGATTGCAGGACCTCCTCGCCCGAAGGCCCCGCCAGGCGGTCGCTACCGTCGTACCGTGGGAAGCCGAAGCGGGTCATGCGCGCAATGGCAGGTTGGCTGCTGTCCCAGCCTGCACCGAACACACTGTTGCCGCCGGCCGACGTGTATTGCAATGCCAGGCTGGCCGATAGCGCGCGCCCTATCGGGGATGGTAGCGGCAGTTGCCAACCGGCCGCACCGTCCGGGCCGCCGGCTGACAGCATGCCGCCGCCGATGGAAACGGTGCCCCCGCCCTTGGGGAGCGCGGGGGGAGTGTAGAACGGCGAGGGCTCTTCACGTACAGGGGCAGGTGGATTCATTTCAGCCATGGTCAAGCCTCTTGTCTAGCCATAACAGGGGCGAGTCACCTCATCAGTTTTGATGTTGCCGTTTCCGCCAGGGTCGCGGATGAACTCGCCAGAAATAAGCGCGACACTCAGTAAGCCCTTTTGCCATCGGGCGTGATCCACGCTTTAGTTCGCCATGGCATTGCTTCGGTATTAGCGCACCTCACAAGAAATTATGACTGAGTCAAATGGCTCGACCTTTATTCTCAGTGCAAATGCTCTACGCTCGCCCGTTGTTTCCAGCGACCAACCGAACCCCTGTTCCTCCAGACGTCCAAGTTCAGCAAACGGAGGCGTTGGAGTGACGGGTGGCTGGGCTGGAGCCATCGGATTTCCCAGCTGGATAAAGTGCGCAATTCTTGCCAGCGGGCTTTCTGGCCTAGGCACCACTTTCAGCCTATGCGTCGTATTCGCCCGCAACACCAAGAGGTCTTTCGGATTTATTGGTGTGTCATCGAGTTCTACAACAACTTCATCCCTGATATCCAACGAACACATCACACAATTTGTCAACTCGAGTACTTTTAAGTAGTCCACATAAACATGTAAACCGAAGGTTCCACTCTGACCTGTTCCAGATAGCGCCCACTCAACAGAGGTACGCTGCAACGCCCGCTTGATACCGTACGTTGGGGAAACCGCCACTTGTTCTTCCTGCAGGCTGCCATCCGTTATGAAATGCAGGGCGGTTTGCGCTTCCTTGAGCACAAGCGGTGACTTTGGATACGGTTGTATTTTGACTTTTACACTTCCATCTCTTGGTATGTACAGCCGCTGAGAGGGTTGAGCGACCCCCGTGCCAGCAACATCAACAGACACTTCGGACAAAGGCCGCTGCGAAATGACCATGCAGTTTTTCAACTCCCGCGGGTGCGAATAGCCGTCTACAAACAGTCGTAAACCAAAGATGAAGCTATTTTCGGCATACGCCTCCACTCCCCATTTGTAAGCCTCATCACCCATCGGCTGTTTCACTCTGTATGCCGGGGTGGCTGGCAATATGCTCTCAGGATCACTCTCTCGGACAAAGTCTAGCCATGCTAACCAGCCAGCGGCTGCTAACGTGGGGCTGGGGTACATGGCGAGGAGGTTGCCTTCACGCCAGAAGACTTTCACATCCTCAGACTTAATGGTTTGACCGTTTAAAAATATGTCGACCTCGTGATTAAGCACCGGCGAGATCAATAAGCAGTTGGCGAGCGTGATGGCTCGCGGGCCGCCCTCCACGTTAAGGCTCAAGCCGAAAGTACCACTCATCTGGGCACCGGTCAGTGTCCAGTCGAGGCCTGCGCTTACGATCGCGCGTCTATTTTCAAACGCCGGCAATGCGCGCATCCCGTTGCCAGGCAGGCTGTTCGCTTCGAAGCTCAGCCAGACGTTTACTCCTGCTTCAGGTAACAAGCTGCCGGGTTTTGGGATCAGGCTCAGCACACAGTCTTCGGCTCTGCGGAAAATATGTTTTGAGTCCTGCAGCACCGGCTCACCTGCAAGCCTCACCTCAACTTCATCCGCCCAATTCGCAGAAAACTGCATTCCGTTCAACGTCAACGATACATCCAGTTCAGCAAGCACAGCCTCAAGGGTAAAGTTGCCATTGGCATTGCCACTCGTCAGGGTCCACGTGAGCCCCTCCTTGAGCAGGGGTCGTTCCTCTTGGGGCTGGAACGTGATGCCCAGTTGTCCCTCGCCCTCTGCAGGCCAGCGCAAGCGGATCGGCTGTCCGATAAACCAACTGTCCTCTGACTTGGGCACGAGGCTCAGGGTACGCTCGTACCCCTGGAACAGAGATACCCACACACCTTCGATATCGGTAACTGGATTACCATCGAGCAGCACGTTCAATTCTTCCAGCCAGGGCGTCTTGACATAAACGGGAATCGTCAGCTCTGCTTGGCTTGCCTGCTTGATTTCATCCACGCATTTGGCGATAAACTCGACCCTGTTGCTCGCCCCTTCATCGCCAGCCTTGGCTTGGTACTCAAGCGTCGCCTTGCCTTGCTCATCGGTCCGTGTGCTCCGATACTCCGAGCCATTGAGCGACCAAATCACTTCTTTGCCCGCTGGCAAGCGCAAAGGGGCGTAGGGATTGACCACCTTAACGGTCAATGTGGCCTTGTTGTTCAGTTCTATGATCGGAATAACGCCATCCCACTCCAGCTGGTCAATTTCGTAACGAAAATCCCCCACCGCAGCCTCGATCGGGTAAATCGGCGCGTGCCAGTAGCTCCCCAGCCCCAGCATCACCTCACCAGATTTGTCCGTTTCGCGGCCCAGGCTCACCACTTCCCATAGCGCCTCCCTGTCAGCAGGCAAGAGCTGGTAATGCTCATCGTCCGGGCCATCGCCAAGGTTCAATTTCGGCAGCGCCTGCACCCCATACTCACCCGGCGTGGCTGCGGGCTGGCGCCACATCAGGCTGAGCTTGTGCCCCACCCAGGCATCGCTGTCGGGCGCGCGCACCAGCAAACGATGGGGCGCGCCGTGACACAGCAGGAACGGTGGCGCGCTCTGCGGATCTTCTGCTGAATCGACGAACAGGCTCACCGCGTCTTGGCCATTGAACGCAGGCAGTATCAGGGACAGGTGGACCCGGCGCAGGTACAACCAGGGGTTTCCGCCCGCTGTGGGTGTTTCAAACTTGACGCGCAAGCGCTGGACCCCGGTGGAGGCGGTCACTGGCATGAAAGGCACAACGTGCCACGTGACCTCGTCAGCGTCCTCGGTGGCACCGTCTAGTGTGCCTTCGCCCGGCAAGTTGCGGGTTTGCAGCGGCGTCTCCAGCCCCTGATCGTCCAGCGCGTAAAGTGTCAGCGTGCAATTGCCAAAAAGACTGAATCCATACTCGCACCCCACGCCATACTCAAGCGCGGTCGAAGGCATTGCACCCTGGTCGCCTGATAGGTGGAAGTCCTGCCAGAGCGTCATAGCCTTCCCCAGCGATACATAGCCACCATTGTTGGAGTGATGACGATAGCGATCTTCAGCCTCGACATGTTTCCAGGGCGTTGGATGCTCGGCCTGCTCGCTACCGATGCTGCCCTCCGGAAACGACGGCGCCTTAAGCAAACCCTCGCCGGGGGATTCATCGTTAGCCTCGGCGGGTCTGGCTTGCGATTGCGGTGATAGTCCGTCGATGTTCATGGGGGCCTCCCTAAGTACTGATCAAACTCATGCCGCTGCAGCCGCCCCGTCGATGAGCACGCCACCCGTCATTGCTACTCGCTCGTGCGCCTTGCCGCCGCGTCGGCCAGCAGTCCTTCCACCTGCTCTTCGAATAGTTCACCGCCATGCAAGGCGAAATAGCAGACCTCGACGACGATGTCGCTCAACCCCTCGAGAAGGCTGGCCTGGTCCTTGTGCCGGGGGAACCGCAGGTGCCATTTCGATACCGCGCCGGTGCCCTCGAACGGCAGGTAGCGGTCATCCGTCTCGGCGGCAGTGAACAGACCCTTGTCCTGGTTGGCCGTGGACAGGCATACCTGCTGCTGGGCACGCAGGCTGGTCATCACGTTGTCCGGTCGACCGGCGTGACGCGCGTCCTGATCCGGCGACATCAGGTACTCGACGCCCTCGATGTCCGGTTTGACCAGCAGGTAGCTGCTTTTCTGGGTGAGCGTCGCCCGGACATCCTGGTAGGGCCCGAGCAGGGCCGGTAGCGACAACGCCACGCTGTGCAGCCGGCGCAGGTAATGGCCGGGATAGTCCCGGTCGTACATCAGTTCGGAAAGCTTGAAGGTCAGCTCACCGTCAGCTTGCAAGCTGGCACGCAATGCAGGCCAGTCCGCGATCGGCCGATTATCCTTGTCGAACACCATCCCCTCGAGCAGCAGCGCCTGCAGCGAGACCGTCTTGCGCACTTCCAGGTGTCGCTCTTGGCGCAGCAAGGCTTCGGCTTCCAGGCGATGCAGCTCCAGTTTCAAGTTGCCACCGGCGTCCAAACCAAGGTGATCCGCTGCCCACAGGGTGGGGCGAATGATCTGCCGCTCATAGTTGCCGGTCTCGAATTGCAGGCAGGCCTCGGCGCTGTTGCACAGGTTCACCGCCACACTGAACAGCGTCGTATGCCAGGCGGTCGCCTGCCCGCGCAGCCAGCGGTACAACGACACGCTGGTCGCCTTGTTCTGGTAGAAATCGTGCAACTGTTCGGCCTGGGCGATCTGCTTGCGGCTGTGCAGCACGGCCTGATCGGCGGCCAGGGTCGCGTGCTTCTGCACTTCGAGCTGTTTGTCGATGATCTCCAGTTCCTTGCCTGCCAATTTCGCCTGCAGCTGCCACTCCTCGCGCCGCCGCCGATAGCCCGCCTGCTCACGCAGCAGCTCGGCGGCAGTCAGTGAGGCGCTGCTGGCGATTTCCAGCTCGAAGCCCACCGCCATCAGCGGCCCCCCGTACTCCTGCCCACCATTGGCCAGGCCAAAGATTTTCGGTACCGTTTCGGCAAGGTTGGCGGCGGCAAAGGCACTGTTTACAACGGCCGACAATGTACGGCCTATGCCATGCAGCGCCATCGCAGCGACCTCCTGATCGATAAGGTTGCCGTCGTAAAGCTGCGTGTAGTGGGCCTGCCTCACGCTGGCGGCATCGCGTTGCGCGGCCAGTGCGCGCTCGTTCTGTCGCTGCTGCAGGAGCAGCTGTTCCTGGATGCCGATGGTATAGCCGGCAATTTCCATTGCCTGCTGATACTGCCGTGCTTCAAGGTCGGTGCGCTCCTCGTGCTCCAGGTAGTCCCGCAGTTTGTCGCCAAACTGGACCAGCGTGGCGACCACTTCGTGGGCCCTGGCCAGCATCGTGCTGAAGCGAAATGGCGGGACCACTGTGCGGTACCCCATCAACTGCGCCAGGTTGGCCTGCCCACCCATGCGCGCCAGCAGCAGGTCGAACGGGTTGGCCGCTGGGGCGTACAACGGCAGTTGCATCGCGGCGCCCTCCAGGGTCAGGAAGTGGCGCAGGTTGTAGAACCGTGCCTCAAGGAGCTCCCAGGTATCGAGCAGTTGCCGGTTGACCGGCAGGCGGAAAGCCGGGTGTGCCGCCACGCCTGCCCAGAAGAACGTCGCCAGGCGTTTGGGCAGGTTTGCCGGTATCACTTCATCGGCCATGCCCTGCATCAGTGGCTCGCTCTGGGAGGGCTCGAGCAATTCGGTCACGGTGCGCGGCTGCCAGGTGTCAATGGCACGGGCATTAGGCACCTCTCCCATCAGGTCGGCGGCCATCCGGTACAACAGCCAGGCATTGGCCAGGCTGTCACGGGTCTGTCGACGGTACTGCATGTCCGCTTCACCGATCAGTAACGCCACGTACTGCATGAACACGGCCTTGCGGTAGTGAGAGGGGGCATGCAGGGCAATAACGTGGGGGTCGATCAGCTGATGGTCGAGCCCGGCGGCCGGGGCATCCTCGGTCAGCAACCAGGCGCAGTTCCAATAGGGCACACCGGGAGTTTCCCCAGGCTGCAACTTCTGCTGGGGGTCGAACACCAGGCCCAGCCAGCGGCGAGCCTCGTCGAATCGCTCCTCCTCCTGCAGGCGGGTGGCGATCAGGTGTGGCACATGGAAGAACAACTCGCGCAGGTACGGGCCATTGGCGTCATACAGGTCCATCGGCGGGCCGTTCTCCTCCAGGGCGCTGGCCTGCTGCCCGTCACCGGCCTGGGTGTCGGCGAAAGCCGGCTCACGCAAGTGCTGCGCATCCCAGGCGAACACCGCCTCAGGGGAAAACTGTGCACGATTGATCAGGTCTGGTACGTGCAGGGAGTTCAGGCGCGCCACCAGAGGCTCGGCCGATGCCTCCCCGCGCTGGATAACCAGGAAGTCGGCACCACTCTCCATACGGACGATGTAGGGAGGGCGCTCGGCGTCCTTGAACGCAGCCCGAGTCACCGTGAAGCTATTCTCCACGCCATTTGCCTGGAGTGTGACCTGGAGCGTGTTGCCCTGGCTGGTGGGCCATGCATGGCTGACCCAGCCGGTGGTCGCCGCGCCATTGAGCGTGAACGTGCCCTCCCAGAGCGACACCCCTCCCGCCTTGAGTTCCACATCGCTCCACTGCACCGTTTCAAAACGCTTGCTGATAAAGTTGCTCGCATTGAAGAGCTGTTCCTCTCTTTCGTCATCGACGGTGAACGTGAAGCCGGCCCCGGCTCGCACTTCGTCGGGGCTGCAAGCCACCAGCATGTCGTTCAGCTGAGTGAGGTCGAGCGGGGCACTGGCCTCGTAGTACCCAGGCCTTCGCTGGGTGAAATCCGAAGGTGACAGGTCGACCGGCTCCATTGCCGGATGCTTGAGGGTCACCTTCGTGAAGGAGTACTCGCGCAAAATGCGGCAACGCCACTCAAGCCCCCCTCGGCCATCGCTGTACACCTCGACGTACACCAGGCCGAGTGCACCCACTGGCCCTGCCTGGGACAAATGAAGAGACACTACTTTCTCAGCCGATACCCGGCTCAGTAAGCTGGCCCGTAAATGCAGCCGGCCGCTCGCTTGCGCGTGTCGCTCATAGAGCGCGTCCAGTACCAGGTAGCGATCATTGTCCGGTGCCGGTACAACGCTTTCGAGCGCCCAGTCAGTACTGCTGACTCGCCGCTGCAACCCCAGCGTAGGGGGCTCATCGCCGACGGGTGGGTAGAAGTAGCCGAGTAACCATTCACGCATCTCAAGGTCGAACGCGTCCTCCCCCAAGGCCTGGCGCTTGAGCACATCACGTTGAAGGCTGTAACGCTCCAGGAACTTCAGCGGTTCGTCCGCATTTCTCACCCCCACCGCGACGAGCAGCTGATCGTCACTGCCTCTGGCACCGGCCACCGCCACCGTCAGCAAACAGTAGGCTGCCAAGTCCGGCACTTGCCCGGCATCCACATGCCCCACCTCTTGCCACAGGTTCTCGGGGGACGACCATTGCCCATCAAGCCCGAGATACATCATGTCCAGCTTCAGGGTGTAACGCTGCGTCGCCTCATCATTCACATCCACCGGAGTGTCGTGGTGCAACCATGCCAGTTGCAGGCGGCCACAAAACAACACCAGGCAGGCCTGGACCAACGTATGGGTGGACGGCATGGCAATCGCCTGCCATTCGCTCCAGGCATCCGGCTGGATGTAGGTGGACGCCTGATCCAGACGCACCTTGACCTTGCGCCAGTAATAGCGTGCCGGTGAAGCGGTATCCTTGCCCAGCAGGTAGTAGTCGGCATTGGCGAAGGCGTAGCCGGGGAAATGGTCCTGATCGAGATGGCCGCCGCGGTAGTCGACATAGCCGGACTGCACTCGAATGCTGTTCTGGTATTCGTACTGGTTCAGGTACTTCAGCAGCGCTTGCTGCACCGTGGCCTGCGTAATCCGCGCCTGCCCCAGGTCGTTTCCCAGCGCCTGGAACAGCTGCGTGCGGTCCAGCCGCAGGTCAGCGCGAATGTAGTTCTCGGGGTAGTCCTCGAGCATCTGGTAAGCCGCCCACAGCGAGTAGTTGGCCATCCCTTGGCGCCAGAACGTCAGTAGCTCGGGGGCCGGCGTGTTGTCGTAACCGGGCTCGATGTTGTTGAAGATCGCGTTGATATAGGTTTGCGTGCAAGCCAGGGCCTCGGCGAGGTACGAGGTGCTCACCGCCGCGCTCACCTGGGTATCCATCATCAGGTAACGGTCCAGGTGGTCGGCAGTGATCAGGCCCAGGGCCTGGGCCTTCAATTTATGCGGCAGGACATGGTGGATCACGTAACCGCTGAGCGCGTCGCGCCATTGTTCCGCCAGGGCGTTGGCCAGAGTGTTGTCCATGTGACCTCGCTTAACGTTGAGAACACGCTGTCACCGCGCTGCAGATGACGGTTTGACGACAGCATCTATCCAGATCGTTGCCCAGGCATGTTCATGGGTAAGCCCCAGACGGAAAGTGCCTTCGTGCAACAGCTCATATTGCGTGCATGTAATGGTCCACTTCATCTGCGACAAATCCGCGAATTCTTGTGACTCACCCAGGCGAGGCATGAAACTCAGGCCCAAGGATTGTTCCGAAGCTACGCCTGAATACAGCAGCCTCATGGGTTGCTGTTTCCAGAAGTCGTCCTCCACCTGCAAGTGATAGATAAGCTCGAAAGGATCGGAGCCCATCTCAGGTTCCTGGATGATGATCGGACTGTTCAGCGGCTGGCCCTGGAACAGAACCTGCAACACCAAAGGCGATGTGAACTTCACCTCATCGAAGATGTGAGTTCCGGCCGCGGCCGCGTTAGCGGTCACCTGGTACGCACGCGGGTTGGCACTTCTGAGGGCGAAGCGAGCGATACCGTCCTGGCCGGTGAAGGTTTTCTCCAAGCACGTGGCTTGATCAGTGTCCAGCCACTCGACCGGGTAATTGGCGACAGGCTTGCCATCGGAACTGAAGATGCTCACCTGGTACTCGCTGGCACTGATGCCGTCGGCTGGGGGGTAGCGCGTGTCGCCAATGGCATCGCGCAGTTGCGCGTCGGCCAGCACCTCGAAAACCAGTGTCTCGCTGACATACACCTGCGCACTGGCATCGGCACTGAGCAACGCGACAGTCACTTCCAGCGGCCCGGCCTGCAAGGCATGCAAGGTAGCCTTGGCCTCCCCCTCCGGGTTACTGACATCATCAGTGTCATCGAAGGAGGCTCCGCTGCTCTCCCACTTCAACTGGCAACCTGCGACGGGTTCTCCGTTCAAGCCTCGCACTATGGCCTTCACCTCGATGGGATCCTTGAGCACCGCCCAGCTTGTCAGCACCAGCGCGCTGATGGACGGCTGGTCGGAGAAGCCCACGGTCAACGACTCCACCGGCAGTGACTTGCCTGGCTGCCAGACCTCGAGCCTGCCCACCCCCGGTTGCTGACTGCGCAGGATGACACGACTGTAACCTTCGCTGTCGGTCAGGGTTTCGCCCAGGACGTCGAGCTGCGTGCTGCTAAAGGTCCCGATTTCGGAGTACCAGGTGATCAAGCGGTCGACGCCAGGGTTGTCGTAACGATCCACCAGCTGAACGCTGAAAGCGTACTCCCCCTTGTTGCCCGCCGGCTGCCAGGGGTCGTGGGGTTTTGGCCGTATTTCGCTCAGGCTCAGGCTGTCTTCGTCGCAATCGACGATGATCGGCGGGGCGACCACCTCGGTCTCCAGCAGGTAGGTGGCGGTGACATGGGCGACCCCTACTCGCGGCCCTCCCTGCAGGGTCACCGACGCCACCCCCTGCTGGTCGGTGTAACTGAAATCTGCGAGCAAGGTACCCAGGGTGGTCGACCACCTCACCCTGATGTCGGCAACCGGCAGGCTGTTAAGATCCAGCAGTTTCAAGGTGATCGTGGTTTCCTGCGAGGGGCCGTTTGGTATGGCAACCAGCCGTGCGTCGCTCACCAGGCAATGGGCCGTCAGGCTCTGGCGCAGCTCGGCCTCGTCACGACGCGAGTGTGTTTCGCTGCGCAGGCTGCCGAGCATTTCCTGCGCGGCATCGCGGAAGCTGTGAGTATCGGCATGCGAACTCAGGCGGCTGAGCTTGAGCAACGAGACGGCGCTCAGCCTGGTCTGCTCGCACAGCTGGCGAATGTTCACCACCACATTCAACTGCGCCAGGTTACGAATGATGCCGTCATCGGTGATATGCGCCGCGACATCGAGGACTTCACGAATCCCCCAACCCAGCCAGTCGGCCACTTTCTGCCCGGACTGGTCCCTGATCAGGCGTCTTTCGTTCGCGCTCAGCTCTCCCAGTGCCTCGACCAGCGAGAAGTACCCCAGAAGCGCCTCCTCCGACTGCCTGGCCAGGCGCACACAGTGGGTGTAACGCTCGAGTGCGTACAAGGTATGCAAGGTCAAGTCGGTGGAGATGATGCTGTAGCGTGGTTGCTCGCTGCGCACCTGCAGGCTGGTGATCAGCATCGGGCTCAGGTTGAAACGGCTGATCACCTGGGCACAACGGCGCAGGCGTTCGATCAGGGGTAGGAACGCCAATTCTTCGGAGTTGGCCTGGCGCAAGCCTGAATCGTAGCTCTGTGCATAGCGCAGCAGCGTGTGCACCGTACCGCCTGCCCAGTACAGCACCGGGATCACCAGGTCGGCTGTGAGCGACAGCAGAGTCGACAGCTGCTCCTGTACCACGTCCCATTGCTGCCGGCGGATGCGCAGCACGACGCTGACGATCAACAGCTTGAGGCGCTCCTGCTCAGGCAGGCCCATGGAAGGTAACTCTGGGTCATTGGGTATTCCATCGTTGAGCACCCCTACGATCACCTCCCTCACTTCCCGACTCACAAAGTGCTCGTACTGCGCAGGGTCCAGTGCAGATTCGATGTTACCGGTATAAACAGCCAAACCCTGGGCATCGACGATCTGCAGGAGGTTCTCGCTCCAGGTCTGGGTGCGCAGGGGGGGCACGCCCGCCTGCTGCAGGTCACGGTCCAGGTCCAGAAAGGGCACGATGTTGTTCTTCAGCCCATCCAGGAAGGTGACGATATCCTGAGCGACCACCTGCGTCGGCACGATCGGCATCAACTGCTGCACCAGCCAGCTGATGGGCAACTGACGCTCCTGGCACCAGAGCACGCAGGCACAAACGCCGTAAATCACGCTGAGGCTGTCGGTGTGTTCCAGGCTGTTGTGCATGGCGTTACGCGGTTCCCCTCCCAACTGCAGGGCATAAAGACCTTCCGGGCTCATGACCTCGAGCAGCGACAGCAGCTCGATCACGGTCACCGACAACAGACGGGCCAGCACAGTCACCCGGTAGAAGGCACTGATGGTCGCCAAGGAGCGCGTCAGCTGGCCCTGGCTCTGCAGGATCATGCGCGACAGATAGCGGAACGTTTCCATGTTGATCGCCAGCCCACGGCACAGCTGGTCGATGGTCCGCTTGCTGGCGGCGTCCTCGCCGCCAATGCTGAACACGCCACCATCGAGCACCAGCGGTGTGGTGGTATCGCTGTTGAACACCCGGTCGAAATGGCTTTGAGCGTCACCGACACCGTGAATGGCCATGTGCGACAGCAAGGTGGCAAAGTCTTCACTGCTGCAGGAAAACCGTTCCCGCAGAAACTGGAACATCCCAAGTGCGCGTAGGGTGTTCACGGTCATCCACATGGCCGAGCCATCGTCCTGCATGACCGGACTGGCCCGTCGTTCTGCATCGATGGCCGCGCACACCACTTGGTCCACCTGCGCATAGGGCAGTTTCAATGCCTGGGCCAGGCGCAACAGGCGCTGGACACGGTCGCAGCGGTCCTGGGTCAGGTGCAGAAAATGATGCCGCGCAAGGTCCTGGTCATCACTGGCCACCGACACCGGCTCCGCCCCGCCGCTGTTGATGAAGCGCGCCCCGAATCGGGCAGGGGTGGCCGGCACGCTGGCCAGATCACCAGACAGGTTGTCGGAGCGCACAGGGGCGAAGGCCGCCAGCCCGAACAACGACTCCATCTCGACCTGGGTCATCTGCAAGGCCTGGCAGAAGTTCACCACGTTCAGCAGGGTCGGATACAACACGCCGAAGTTCTCTGTGAAGAACGCGGCGTTATCGAGCAACCGCGCTTCCCCAAGGGGTTCTTCGCCCGACTGCAAGCGCAGCAGGCGGCGTGTCTGGGGGTTGTAGCGAACATCGCTGCTCTGTTCGAAGTACGCAGGCTCGATCAGGATGGCGCGCAACGCCGGCCCTAGCGAAGAGTCCTGCTGCAAGGCCGTATTCGACCACTGCGAGTGGGCACCGGGCTGGGTGAAATAGGGTGCCTCGATATCCGTCAGCCGCGACACATCACTGAGCGCAAGCTGGTTGTGCGCCAGCACTGTCCTGATCTGCTCCCAGTAGGTTTCGTACGGGAATCGCTTGAGCGGCGTACGTACTTGCAACAGCTTGTCTTCTATCACTGCGAGGTCTTCGGACACCGGTGAGTCTTCGATTGCCCGCTGCAAAACATGGTTTATCACCTCGACCTGCGGTACTTCCTGGCGCAGGTTCTGTTCATCGAGCACCAGCTCGAACAGGTCGGGGCGACGGGTTTGCAAAGACAAAATCTTCGCGGCGTCCCCCTGCGCTTCGACATGGTCACGGGCGAACATCAGCATGTCGATCAGGTAAGCCGCAGGCGACACGGTGGCATCCACGGCTTGTGGATGTGCGTTGTTGGCCCATGACGGTGAGAACTGATTTTCGAAAGTAGGCCCGGTGCTCTGTGCCAATGGCCCCTTGATTTCATCGCCAGCGCGAGCGCCCTGGGCGCTCAAGCGCCGTTCACGGAACGCCCGCATCAGCGCTGCGGATGCCACGTCCAGGCGGTCCTTGAGTCGCTGCGCCTCGCTCACATGCAAGCTGGAATACTGTGCCATCAAGGCATCCAACGGCGTGCGTTGCAAGCCCATCACCGACGCCTCGCCAAGCCCCTCGCTGGCGAGGCTGGCCTTGATGCCAGGCTCCACATCGAGAATGCGTTCGAGCAACCCATCCTGCTTGCGAACTTTGCGTCTGGCCATGTTGCCCCCGCGCCTTGATATGTGAGCTCGTCGGGACGTTTCACCGTAGCGGTTTGGTCGCGACTGAACGCAAGCATAGGCAGGCCCCCGCAGCGCGGAAACTGGCAAAAATATCAGGTGCGCGACCACCGTAGGCTGTGGTTACGGATGCCAGACAGCACTCGCAATTCAGCCTTGCTGGTGTAACAAACACGACGGTGTAGGCCTCCGGCAGCTGAAGCCGCTCATGAATCTGTGGGAGCGGCTTCAACCGCAAACACCTGGCGGCTCACACAAGTCCTGTAGGAGCGGCCTTGTGTCGCGATAGGGCCGCAAAGCGGCCCCGGCGATCGTGGTGTGCAATCGAGGTTCTGGGGGCGCTGCGCCCCCCTTTTGCGGTTCAAGGCCGCTCCTACAGAAAACCCGTGCAAGACAATTGCTCCCACAAGGAACACACCCCATCGGCTCACACGGATTGGAACCAATCGCGCCGTTCGGCAAACGTAGCCTTGATCGACTCGGCAAGCCGCAGCACCAGCGCCTCACTGGCCGACCGCGGGTTGATGACCAGCCACACGCCCCGCTGCATCGGTTCCGGGACCACGCCCGGCAGGGCCATGAGGCTGCGATCGCTCTTGCCGGCGTAGTGCGGCAGCAGGCCGATGCAAGCGCTGCAACGGATCAGCTGGACGAACATCTCGTAGTCCTCGAGGGTGGTGACACCGCCCTCGCGCGCCGCCAGCAAACGGTGCCAGGGCGCCAGGGCCGGCACCGGCAGATCGCCGCGCCACTGCACCAGCATGTAGTCGCGCAGGGCCGTGGCACAGGTGGGCCGGTTGGCCTCGCGGCAATAGCGCTTGGCGATGTAGGGCAGGTAATCGAACACCGCCAGGCGTTGTGCGTCCTCGTACGCGAACGCTAGCTCAGGAGGTTGCTCGGCACTGTCGGTCAGACACAACGACACATCGCTGTCACTGTCGGCGAGGCTGACCACTTCCAGCCTCGCCCCGGCCAGTTGGCGGACGAACGTCACCAGGTTGCGCCCGAGAAAATCCCGCAGCAGCGGTTCGCTCACGGCCAGGCGCAGCGTGTTGACCGCCCTGCCCTCACCGAGCCGTTGCTGGCGCGCCTGCAACACCTGCTTGAGGTGCCGGCCCTGGCGCGTCAGGACCACGCTATGGTCCTGATTGGCGAACAATGTCACCCCCAGCTGCGCCTCCAGCCGGGCGAGCTTCCTGCGCAGTACTGGCGCGCTCAAGTTCAGGCTGCGCGCCGCCTGCATGAAGCAGCCGCAGCGGGCACTGGCGAGAAAACAGGCCAGCATCGTTTCGTCATACGGCGCACCCGTACTGGCCGCTTGGACGGGCATATCGAACATCGGCATCCTTGCCTCCTGACCGGGCCGCCAAACGCGGCCCGGTCGTCCTTGCGTGGTTGATCTCAGCGCCCCGCGTCACCCAGTTGCTGCAACGCCGCGCCATCGATGCTCAGCGTCGCCTGGTTGAACAGGCCTTCCACATAGGCCTTGGCCGCCTGCTCCTGGCGCTGCGCGCGCAACGCCAGGCGCAGGCGTGGCGCCACCTCGTCGAGGGTCGCCAGCCGCGGCGGCTGGCGCTCGACAAGCTTGACCACATGCCACCCCGCCTCGCTCTGCACCGGCTCACTCACCGCGCCCACCGCCAACCCATGCACCACCTCGCGTACCGCGGGCAGCAACTGCGCCAGCGGTTGCAGGCCGGTGTCGCCACCTGCCTGCGCGGCCCGCTCATCCTGTGAGTGGGCCTTGGCCAGGGCGGCGAAGTCGGCATTGGCGGCCTGGGCACGCTTGCTCAGGGCCTGCGCCTGCTTGCGTACCTCGTCACCGCTGCCCGCCAGGAAGATCTGTTGCAGGCGGTAGCGCTCCGGCAGTTGCAAATCGGCCTTGCTGGCGTCATACGCCTGTTGCAGCTCTTCGGTAGACGGGTAATCGGCCGGCACCTGACTGACCGACACCAGGTAGTCGCGCAGCACGATCTGCTCGGTGGCAGCGCGGGTCTGGCGCACGATGTCGGGCCGCTCGCCCCAGCCCTGGGCTTCGGCCTGCTGGAACAGCGCCTTTTCGGCCAGCCGCGAGCGGATCCATACCTCCAGCGCCGGGCGATCGGCCCGCAGCTGGTTGGCCTGGGCCGGCGGCAACTGGTCGAGCATGGCGCGCACTTCATCCACGCTGACCTGCTGGTCGCCCAGCCGCGCCAAGGCTACGCCTTGCGTCACTGCCGGCTCAGGGGCTCGGCTGGCCGCCACGGGCTCGGCGCCGGGGCGCAAGGCCAAGCCCACGGCCAGCGCCAGCAGGGCCAGCGCACCGGCGCCGGCCCATAGACTGCGACGGCTCACGAGGCGTTGTCCTCTGCCACCTGGGTGGCGGGCTCAGGCTGGCCTTGCGCGGCGTGGCGGCTGAAGTCGCGCAGGTAGGCGATGAACTCCTGGAGCAGGCGGTCCCACAGCAGCAGGTGGTTGGCCAGGTGTTGGCGGCTGACCCCGTCGGTGACCAGCACATCCTGCTCCATCACCAGGAATTCACCCTGGCGGTACAGCCGGGCGAAACGGCGGCTGCTGCTCCAGCGCTCCACCAGCCCCTCGGGCAGCTCGCCCTGGATGCGCAGGGCGCAGCTGAAGGTGAAGTCGACGAATTGCCCCTCGCCCTGCCCCGGGTTGCCCAGGCGCACGGCGAAACCGATGCCCTGGCTGGCGCTGAGCAGCTGCACCAGGCCGTTCTGTTCGCTGCGGTTGACCCGCAGCCCCGCATCCTGCATCAGGGTGGTCAGAAACTCGACGTTCACGCTTTCGATCAGGGCTTGTTCAGTCATGGTCTTGCTCCTTGTGGTGTCGATACATCATTGCGCGGCGCGTGCTTGCGCCGCATCGAACTGTGTCTGGTATAGCTGATCGCCGAAGGTTTGCGCCATTTCCTCGAACTTCACCCGCGCACTGCCGGCAAAAGGTTGGCGCATGTTCATCACATCGGCCAGGTCGACCTTCTCGTAGGCCTGGAGAATCTCCTTGGCCACGCCATACATCTGCTGGTTCTTCTGCGCGCACTGCTGCACCTCGCCGTCACGTGCCTGCAGCTGGCCGGCCAGGGTCGCGCGCTCGCTCTCCTTGGCCCGGGCCATCACCAGCAGCTCGTCGTAGGCCTGTTTGTACTTGCCCAGTTGCTCATTGCTGCTGGCCACCAAGGCCTGGGCCTGGCTATGCAGCGCCTGCTGCTGCCCAGCCAGTTGTTCGGCCTGGCCACGGCTGCGGGCCAGCTCCGCGCTCAGCTGCTTGACCTGGGCCAAGGCCGCATCACGCTGCTGTTCGGCGCCAAGGCGCGCCGCCGTGGCCTGGGCCTGCTCGCTCTGCAGCGCCTGCAACTGCTGGGCGGTGCTGCGCAACTGGGCGCGCAGACGCTCTTCGAGGGTCTGCGCCGTGGCGCTGCTCGCCAGGCACAGGCCCAGCGCCAGCCACAGCGCCCGAGGGGCTTGCTTGTTCATGATCGACCTCCGGCTAGAAGCGCGTGTTGAGTTCCAGTTGCAGCACATCGATGTCGAACGGCGCACCGTAGACCGCCTCGGAACTCAGCCAACGGGCCGTGGCGATGATGTTCTTCTCCAGGCCGTAGTTGGCCCCCAGCACATAACCCTTGGCGTTGGTGCCACCGAGGTGGAACGAAGAATCGTTGAAACCGTCCGGCATGGCGTCGGGCTGGATGTAGCGGTACCCGGCGAACAGGCTCCAGTCGCCGCGCGCACTCGGCTCCAGGGCGTTGCCCAGGGTGAACTGCACCAGCCAGGCATCGCCACCGCTCTCCAGCTTGCCGCTGCTGTCGAGGTTGTTGACGAACTGGCCCGCCGAACGCTTGCGCATGTCGCCTTCGTCGTAGGCCAGGTTATGGATGTAGTTGGCGTGGCTGCGCAGTTTCAGGTCACCCGGTAGGTCGGTATCCCAGATCAGGTTGAGGTCGAGCAGGTCGAACTCCGAGGCCAGGCCCACGAACTGTGGCTGCGGCGTGGCCTCGGGGTTGCTCGGGTCGAGGCTGATGTTGCGCAGTTGGAACAGGGTGTTGCCCTTCTGCATGAAGGTCGGGCGGCTGCCATCGGTGTCGCAGCCCGGGTCCCCTGCCCACGGTGCACACGCCGAGGAGCGCTGGCCGGCGATATCGTCGAAGCGGTAGTACGCCAGTGCGCCGGTCAGGCGGTTGCTGTCATTGAGCTGCCACTTGCTGCCCAGTTGCACGCCGTACAGCCACTTGTTGTCGCTTTCTTCCTTGTCGAAACCGTTGCTGCTGGAAGTGTCCTGGGTGTACTCGACCGGGAACGCGCCGACGGTGCCGAACAGGTTCAGCCCGTCGTTCAACGGCTGGTCGAAGATCGCAGCCACCCCGTCGAAGTTCAGGTCGCGGGAGTACAGCATGTCGGTGGACAGGAACGGGTTGGCGATCCGCCCGCCGGTCAGCGCCAGGCGCTGGTCGGGTTTCCAGGTCAGGTAGCCACGGTCCAGCCACAGGTCCTTCTTGCCGAAGCCGCCGCCCAGGGTCTGGGTGGTCGACACCGGGTTGTCGTCGCTGCCGGTACCGATACGAATGCCAGCGGTCCAGGTGGGCGCCAACACCGCCGTCAGGCCGAAGCGGGCACGCAGGCGCAACAGGTTCTCGCGGTCCTCGCGGGTGTTGAGCAGTGGCGGCAGGCTGCGGCTGCTGTTGGGGTTGACGTCGTAGGGGCCGTCCTTGTTGAGCTTGGCGAAGTCGACAATCTCGTTGCTGTTGCTGTCCGAGTAGTAGCGCGACTCGTCGCGCAAGCGCACGTCGCCATCGAAGCTGATGCGCGAAGCCCAGTCCGGGAAGGTATTCGGCGCCGCCCAGTTCTCCTGCTTGGCGGTGCTCATGACTTCAGCCTTGATCTCGTCGCGGATCTGCTCGCGAACGATGGCCGGCACGTACTGCACGCGCACCTCGCCGTTGGCTGCTGGCACCGCGGCGACACTGGCACGGGCCTGCTGCGCTTCGGTTTCGGCCTGCTGGATCAGGGCATTGGCGTGGTCCTGCTTGATCACCCCCTGCTCCACCAGCAGGCGGATCAGGTTGACCGTAGCGTTCTGCGACGGCGCCGGGGCTTGCGCCAGGGCCGGGCCGACCGTCGCCAGCAGCCCCAGGCCGATCGCGGCGGTCAGTCGGTTTACTGTGCACATCATGGGTCTAACGCTCCTAAAGGTCAGTCGTGCATTCACAGTGTTCATGGGCGCCGCCCACCCAGGTTCATGCGCACCGGCATGGGCATGTCGGCGGGTGGGCGTTGCGCCATCGGCGGCGCGCCACGCAAGGCGCCCGCGATCAATTCGTCCTTGGCCGCGTCACCGCTGGAACGCAGCACCTCCACGCGGATGAACTCGCCCGTCTCGCTCAACCACACACCGACTTGCAGGTTGAACACCTGGTTGCGCAGCTCGGGGTTGTCGCGCAGCAGCTTCTGCAGGGTCGAGGCCATGTAGTTGTTGTAGGTGCCGGTGCCGAGCCCGAGCCGGTGGCCGAAGCCGAAGAGGTCAAGCCGGCCGAGGAGGCACCGCCCAACCCCGCCGAAGACTTGGCCAACCCCATGCAAATGGACGGTGACGCGCAGTCCGGCAGCGACGCCTTCAACGTCGCCGCCGCCCTTGCCGGCGCCGACGTTGAAGGCGTCGCTGCCGGACTGCGCGTCACCGTCCATTTGCATGGGGTTGGCCAAGTCTTCGGCGGGGTTGGGCGGTGCCTCCTCGGCCGGCTTGACCTCTTCGGCTTCGGGCACCGGCTCGGGCTCGGCGATCTTCTCCTCCACCGGTGGTTCCGGCTCTTTGGGCGGCTCCGGAGGTGGCGGCGGTGGGGGTGGCAAGGGGATGATCGCCGGCACTTTCGGTGCCTCACGGCGCACCCCGCTCATGTCGTTGGCCCACTGCCAGAGCAGCCAGGCGCCCACCACGCCGAGCACGGTGAGGCCTGCGGCAACCAGCAGGCGACGGCTGTTGAGTGTCTGCTTCATCGCTGGCCTCAACCCTGGTTCGGCTTGCCGGTGACCAGCCCGACCTGGGCCAGCTCCAGACGCCGCAACAGGTCGAGCACCTCGACCACTTTCTGGTACTGCACCCCGGCGTCACCGCGCACGATCAGCGGGAAGTCCGGGTTGCGCGCCTTCTCGCTGCGCAGGCGGTCCTCGAGCTCGGCCAGGGTCACCGGGTAGGCGTCGAGGAACACCTGCCCGGCGTCGTTGATCGAAATCGCCTTGGTCTTGGGCTGGGCCAGCGACACCGTGGCGCTGGCCTTGGGCAGCTGCACCTGGATGCCGGACACCTGGGCGGTGGCGGTGAGGATGAACATCACCAGCACCACCATCAGCACGTCCACCAGGGGGGTGATGTTGATGCTGTCAACGGCCGCGTCATCGTCGTCGTCATGGGAAGCGTTCACGGATGCCATGCTGCGCTCCTCAGGCCGGGACGGTCGGGTGGACGACGTGGCTGGCGTGGCGCTGCGCAGCCTCGTCGGCATCGCCCTGGCCGTGCAGTTCGGCCAGGCGGGTGATGAACTCGTCGACGAACACCCGCATGTCGGCGCTGACCTCCTTGTTGCGGGTGACCAGGCGGTTGTAGCCGAACAGCGCGGGGATCGCGACGAACAGGCCCATGGCCGTGGCCAACAGGGCCGCCGCCATGCCCGGGGCGATGGCGTTGATGTTCACATCGCCGGCCATGGCCGTGCCGAGGAACACCACCATGATCCCCAGCACCGTACCGAGCAGGCCTATGTAGGGGCCGCCGGCGATGGCGTTGGACAGGGTCGAGAGCTTGGCGCCCAGGGCCTGGTTCTCGCGGGTGCGCACGCCGTCCATGGAGCAGCGGATCGCCTCGATGGTGGCCGCCGACACCACGGCGGTATCGGCGCCCTGCTCGCGGCGGGTGCGGATTTCCTTCACCGCCACCTGGTACAGGCGCCACAGTGGCGAATGGGCAAGGCGCTGCTTGAGGTCCTGGTCGTCGGCAAACTTCTCCAGCTGCGTACCGACGTCGGCAAACACGTCACGGAACTCGCCATTGGCCTGGGTGACGCGGTTGAGGGTACGGTTCTTGCGCAGCATGATCAGCCAGGACTGGACCATCATCAGCACCAGCACGGCGATGATCACCCAGGCATCCACGGGCACCGCCTTGAGCAAGAAGCCCAGGCTGCCGAAACCGAAACCGGACTGCTCTTCGTCGACGCCATACACCACCAGGCGCGATTCGGCGCCCTGGGTCATCACATCCGCTTGCAACGCCTGCGCGCTGCGGGCCACGCGGGACAGGCGCAACTCATCGAGAGCGCCGACGAAGTTCGCCGCGCCCTCGCCCGCCGCGGTATCGCCGCCAATGCCGAGCGCCCCGGCGAACGCTGGCAGGCTGGCGGCCAGGCTGGCCACTTCGCGGCCTTCGAGCAGCAGGCTGAACCGGGCGCCATCGGCGCTCAGCGCCAGGTGTTGCCACTGCCCCGGCGCCAATGCCTGGTTGGCCGTGGCGCGCTGGCCGTCGAGTTCCACGAACGGCATGCCCAGGCTGAGCCCCAGCAGCAGCCGGTGCTCGCCTTCGTGACGGGCCAGTAGCAGCTGGTCACCGGCGGACTGGTCCTGGCGCACCCAGGCACTGAAGGTCATTGCGCCACCAGCCGGCCATTGCAGCGCCGGGTTGGCCGCCAGTTGCAGCGGCTGGTCGTGCAGCTGGATCGCGCGGCCGATCACCCCGTCGATGGCGGCGACATTGCCCTGCAGGCTGTTGCCGTAGGGGCTGGCGTCCTGGGGGGTGGCGCCGTCGAAGTGGAACAGCGCGGTGAAGTCGGCGTCGAACACCGGCTGGCCATCGGCCGGCTGCGCCTTGGGGTTGCCGTAGTACATCCACAGGTCCTGGCGCTGGCCAGCCTCGATACGCGGCACATCGACCCAGATCTGCGCGATGCCCATCAGCGGGTCGAAGCTTTCGATGCGGTGGTTGAGCACGGTCTTGTCATCGGCGCTGACGAAGCGGATATCGGCACCGCTCTCGCTCACCCCGTCAAAACCAAAGTTGCCGGTGTGCAGGCGCACCAGTACCGCTGTGCGGCCCAGCGCCTGGGTCAGCGCCGCGCCTTGCGGTGTGCTGTCGACGGAAATCTGCTTGCGGAACTGCCAGTCGTCCTGCCACCAGGCACTGGCGCTGCCCGGCAGGGCGAAGCCCAGGCAGATGAGCACGGTCAAGATGAGGCGTTGCATGGAAAGTCTCCAGGATCGATGCCGATCGGGTCAGAAGGTCGCCTGCACGCTGAAGTGCAGGCGCGAGTCGTTTTTCTCGGTGTTGGGGCCGTCCTTGAGCGGCAGGCCCCAGTCCAGGCTGCCGGACAACCAGTCGTTGAGCGTGGCGCGGGTGCCGATGCCGACGCTGAGCAGGTCGAAGCGGTCGTCCTGCTCGGGCAGCGGTTCGCGCAGGGTCAGGTGGGCACCTTCGGTGAACAGGTAGAAACGCCAGTCGCTGATGGCGCTGCTCACATACGGCCCGATCGACGGGGTGCGCAGCTCCTGGGAGAACATCACCCCTTCGTCGCCGGTGCGCTCGGCGGCCAGGTAGCCGCGCACCGAAGTGGCGCCACCGGCGGCGAACTGCTCGTTGGAGACCAGCGGCCCCGAGGCCAACTGCCAACCCAGCTTCGAGGCGCTCTGCCAATTGCCCGCCAGGTTGAAGGTGAAACTGCTGTCGCCCTTGAGCACCAGGAAGCTCGAGTCGGCCTCGTAGCGCTTGTAGTCGAACTCGCGGTCGTCGCTGCCGTAGCCGAACAAGCGCCGGGTACCGGCCACCAGGCTCAGGCCCAGGCTGAACTGCGACGCCTCGGTGTAGCGGTAGCCGTTGTAACCCAAGGTGATCGGTGCGTACTTGAGCGGCACCGTGTCGCCCTCGCCGCCGAACGTGAGGCGCTCGTCGAAGTCCTTGAAATCGATGCCGGCCGACAGCGAGTGGGCCCAGTTGCCGGTGCCGGGGATCGCGTAGATCGCCGAGACGCCATAGGAGTGGCCCTTGCCCAAAACGTTGCTGCCACCGACCGTGGCGACGTTGCTGTCGGACTTGAAACCGCTCAGTTGCAGGGTCCAGCGCTCGCCCAGCGGCGCACTGTAGGAGCCCGACCACACTTCGGCGTTGTCACGGTCCTCGGGGGCGGTGAACCAGGTCAACGAGATTGCGTGGCCCAGCTGCCAGAGGTTGTTGTAGCCCACCGTGGCCACCGTGCGCAGCTTCTCGGTGTCGGCGCTGTAGTCGTTGTTCAGGCCCAGGCTCAGGTGCCACGGCTGCTGGTCCTCGACCTGCAGGTCGACATCCATGGTGCCGGGGCGCTGGCCTTCGCGCACCATGGGCATGACCTGGCGGTTGGGCGTACGGTTGAGGTCGGCCAGTTCCGCCTGCACCTGGGTGAAGTCCGGCACCTGGCCTTCGGCGAGGGCCGGCACCTGCTCGCGGATCTCCACCGGCGAGTAGTGCTTGGCACCCACCACCCGCACCCGGCCGACCTTGGTTTCGCTGACCTGCAAGTAGACGATGCCGCCCTCGACCTTCTGCTCGGGCAGCTCGACGAACACCGACTGGTAGCCCAGCGCCTGGTAGCGTTGCTGCAACGCCTCGCGGGCGCTCTCCAGGTCGTCCAGGGTCTTCTGCGGGCCGAGGAAGGGGTACACCGCCTCCTCGATGGCCCGGGCGTCGAGCACGGTGTTGCCGCGCACCACGTACTCGTTGATGTCGACCCGCCGCTGGGCGTCCGCTGCCGACGGTTCGGCCGCCTGCACACAGGCGCCGACCAGGGTCAGCAGCAAGCCTGCGCGCGCGCCATACCGTTTGAAGAACAAATGCTCCACACCGCCCCCTCGTTCAGGATTGCGTTCGGCCCACTGGCCGTGATCTACGCGTGTTTGTCTGGCGAGCCGCGCTGGCCCGTGTGCTTGGCCAGCCAGCTGTGCAGCAGGGCCAGGTTGAGGCTGAATTCCGGCATCTGCGCCAGGGCGCCGCTGCATACCTCGTCGACGATGCGCTGCAACAGGCGCACGGCCTGCTCGCTGCCCAGCAGCACGTCGAGGTCGTGGCTGAACTGGCCGAACGGCCAGATGCGCGCTTTCAGTTCCAGGCCGACGAACCAGCGGAACAGCAGGTTGTAATTGAGCTGTTCGTGCAGCTGTTTCTCGCTGGGCACCGCGTACAGCAGTTGCAGTAACAGCAGTTGCATCATGGCCTCGGGGGCGATGTGCATGGCGTGGCGCTCGGCCAGTTCGGCCAGCAGCGCACGCTCGGCGTGCAGCAGCGCCTCGACGCGGGGTTTGAGCAAAGCCAGGGAATGGCCCGGCGGGATGCAGCTGTCGACCTCCTTGAGGGCGCTCTGCCAGTCGTCCTGGGAGACGATCCACACCCAGGGCGCGCCGTAGCGGTAGACCGACACCGGGCGCTTGCGCGCCGCCTCGACGATTTTCGCCAGGCGCTGGTCCAGCTCCTGCATCCCCACCTTCGCGTAGCGTTCCATAGACCCCATTGCTCCACTCCTTCCGGTCCCTGAGCAGCTGCTCAGCGACAGCACATCCCCAAGACGGAGGTGGCCCATGGCTACCGAACTTTTGTCATGAAAGCTTCATGGGGCGGGGTGATTGCGGAGGGTTATCGCGTGAGGGCAGCCAAGCGCTTGCCGGAGGTTTTGCAGCGCTCTTGAGATCGAGCGCCGCCCGCGCGGCGCATCGCTGGCAAGCCAGCTCCCACATCTGTTTCGGGCCAATCCATCCTGTGAGGTCATCACTGTCCGCCTTGGCGCATGTCTCAAGACTGATGGGGCGGCGGCAGCGTCCACACAGAAACCGCGTCGTACAAACAAGGCGGACAGTGAAGATCTCACAGACATAACTGGCCCGAAACAGATGTGGGAGCTGGCTTGCCAGCGATGCGCCGCGCGGGCGGCGCTCGATCTCAAGAGCACTGCAAAACTTTCGGCGAGCACTTGGCAGCCCTGACGCGCCCCCCTAAAAACCAGCCCCTTACAACAAATTACCCCGCTCCTCCTCGGTCAACTGCGCCCGCGCCTGCTCATCGAGCGTCCCTGCCCCCAACACCTGCACCGGCCCCTGTGCGTCATACCGCGGCGCTACACTGGTCTCCTTGCGCACCGGCACCAGCCGCTCATTACCATTGCCCACCACCTGCACAGTGATGATCGACGGCTGGCGTTCACGCGCCGCCGCCTGCTGCTGGCGCGCCGCATCCTCCGCAGCCTGGGTCGCCGAGCTGGCCGCAGCGCTGGCCGAAGTAATAGCGCCGGTGTTCACCGAGGCCACCACCGGGATGCCCTGGGCCTCGCCCTGCACCTGGATGTTCGCCGCGTTGACCACCTGCAAGGCCGCGATATTGACGTTGCCCGACACCCGGATCCCGGCCTCGCCGGCATCGATGGTGCCCAGCGGCGCGATCAGGTCGATGTCCCCCGGCGGGATCTCGGCGATCGGCGCCAACGTGGCGATACCGGCACCGGTACTCGGCGCGCTCGGCGACAGGCTGCTGTTGCCCCAGGCGTCGTACACCCGACGTGGCGGGGTATACACCACGGTGGTCTTGGCACCGCGACCGGCGTTGATGTCGCCCTCGGCCGACCAACCGATGATCGAACCGCCGAAGGTGGTCATGATCCGGCTCTGGCCCAGCAGGATGCTGCCCTTGGCGTACAGCTGGATATCGCCGCCGCCCTGGGTGACCACACCGGCGGTGGCTGGCGGCACCGTGCCTTCGACACCGAAGATCTGCTGCCCGCCCGGGGTCAGCGCCTGGATCGCGCCACCCAGCTGGGTGCGCACCCCGGCACCGCCGAACAACAGAATGTCGCCGTCATAACGGATCGGGTTACCCGCCACATCGCGCTCCGGGAACAACGCGGCAATCGCATTGCGCCCGCGCAGGTAGCTGCCCTGGCGCACCCCACCGGCCTGGTTGTATTCGCGCCCGCCTTCGCGCAGTTCGGCGAAATACACCTGGCGGGCGAACACCGCCTGCTCGGTGGCCGGCAAGCCGGCGAAGCGCTCACGGGCCTGCTCGGCATTGCCCACAAAGCCGTAGCGCTCGGCGAGCCATTGGCGCAGCTCCTCGGCGTAGGTCTTGGCCACCCTGCCCGGCTGGCTGGCCAGGCTGGCGCTGCTGTTGGCCAGGTTGGCCGGATCAAGGTACATCGCGGCGAAGCGGCGGTAGTCCGGCCCATGGGCACCCACCCCGGCCTGCAGCACCAGGCCAGCGCCCGGGCGGCTGTCGCCGGCGACGATGGCACCCAGGCTGTTGATGGCGGCGCGGTCCTCCATGCGCAGGTTGCGCCCGGCGCTCACGGTCAGCGTGCCGGGGCCGGCGACGTTGAAGCTGCTGAACAGGATGTCGCGCCCGGCGACCACTTGCGAGTGGTCGGTGGCATCGTTGTGCACGAACAGGTTGCCGGTCGAGTACACCGTGGCCGTGCGAATATCGGCCAGGTCCACTGGCGCGGTCGTGCGCTCACCCAGCGCGGTGCCACTGTAGACGATGTCGCGGCCGGCCATCATCCACACCGGGGCCGCACCCTCGTACCAGGTGGCGCCACTGCGCGCCTCGCCGAATGCCAGGATTTCACCGGTGCGTACGCCGACCAGATCGCCATTGACGGCATATATGCGCGCCGGTTGCAGCTGACCGTAGGCGTTGGCCGCACCCGTACCGGCAAAGGCGAACAACGGCAGCCGCCCCTGCTCCAGGTCGGCGCGGATGCCATCCGGTCGCTGGTTGCTGACGCTCACCGCGCCGTACGCGCCGCTGAAAGCGGGATTGAATGGCGTCGCCAACGCCGATGGCGCAGCACCACTCTGACTGATCGCATAACCGCCTGCGTAGATCGACCCTTGGGCGAGCAGTTGCAACTCGCTGTTCGTCGAAGGTGCCAGCAGCAACGAGTACGGCTCGACAGGGCTGCTGTACCGGGTCCCTTGCGCGTTGACGAAGTTGCCGTAGTAAAGATTGCCGCTGGCGGCAACCGCCCTGAGGATCGACGGATAGACGAAGCGCCCATCTGTCGGCGAGGTATCCAGCCCCCTCAACGGCCCCTGGCCCTCGACTTCGACGACCTGCGTGCTGGGCGTCAGGTCGCCCCCGGCCGAGAACAGGTCGATTGCCGTATTCGGTGTCCACAGGCTGAACCAGCTGTTGCCGCCACCGGCCTGGCCAGCAAACGGCGTGGTGTTGAGCGAAGGCACGCGCCCCGGATCCGCCGCCCCACCCAGCACCAGGTCCCCCCGGGTGTCGAGCTGCACCGTCGCATCCCCCGGTATCACCACCAGCCCGCCGGCGGCGGATGCCAGGGTGGCACGGAACGGATCGTAAGCCCGGACTTCGTGGGCGTCCTGGTTGCCTTCCAGGGCGCCATAGACCCGGCCGATCGCGCCCACAGACGCCGCCGCCACCCGCAGGTTGCCGCGCAGGTTGGTCAGCGTACCTTGCAGATCGTGAGCCGCCACCCCCAGTAATGGCGGCGCGTCCACTTGGCCAAGCGCCGCGCGCGAGGGATTGACCGCACCGCCAACGCGCAGGGTCAGATCGCCGCCCCCACCCAGCGTCAGGCTGCCGTCGGCAGCCACCCGCCCGGTGCTGCCAACTGCCAGTTGCAGGCCTTGAGAACGGGCGCTGTCGTCCCACTGCACACGGCTGTCGGCGCTGGTCTTGCCGACCACATCGAGCAGTCCGGCCTGGCCTGCGACGCGCACGTCCAGATCGCCGCCACCCAAGGTGCCAAAACCGGTGAAGCCTACCAGCACCGAGTTGCCCTGGTAGTTGGCATAGGTACCGAAGTTGATCCACCAGGCGGTAGCGATGCTCTGCTCCATCGGCAACGCCGAACCGCTACCTTGACGCCACAACCAGTTGCCGACCCTGGCGCTGGGCAGCGGAGGGGCGAGTTCGATGCGTGAGTCGAAGCTGCGGCTCAAGGCATTTCCCGTAAGGTCGCCACCGACCTGCACCAGCACGTTGCCCCCCTGCTCGGGGTACCAGGCCTGATAGAGTCGGTCATCGCCAGCCACCAGGCTTTCATAGCCCCCCAGCATCTCTGGGAGTACCTGGCCGGCCGAGCTCGCGCCCGAGCCCTCCCCACGCGCCAGTTGGTACGCGTTGGCCACCTCGGTGGCAGTGCCGGCGGTGTACACACCGAACAATGTGGTCATGTCCAGGTTACCCGCCGCGATCAACTCCAGATCACCCGTGCCGGTGCGCAATACGCTGAAACGGCTCCCAGCGGGTGTCAGGTCATAGTCGCCGCCGGCCGGCGCCTTGCTGCAGTAGGTGGGGAACTCGTCGCAGAGCCCAGGGTAGCCCACTTCGTCGAAATCGATCGGATCACCCGCCTGCCCAGGCCACCCGAAGTTGTCGATCCCTTCCTGGGTCCAGACCCAACCGCTGGCCGGGGCAGACTTGGTGCAGTAAGTGGGGAACTCGTCACAAAGCCCGGGATAGCCAACCGCGTCGAAATCGATCGGGTCACCCGCTTTGCCAGGCCAACCGAAGCCGTCGATGCCTTCCTGGGTCCAGACCCAGCCGCTCGCCCCCACGGCCTTCATCCCGACATGGTGGTCGGCCAGGCGCAGTTGCCCCGTGGCATAGGGGTCGGCCAGCCGCGGGTCGGCCGCCGTGGTATCGGCACCGGCCACCAGGCGCAGGTTCCACGACTCCGAGCCGGCCGGCAGCATGCGTGCCACCGCCCAGTTCTGGCCCTTGCCGTCGGGGCGCAGCGCCACCGAGCCTGCGCCACCCAGCTTGATATCGGTACGCGGCGGGATGATCGAGCCGCGTTTGAGCACCAGGTTATGCGACAACAGCACCAGGTCGTCGGCGCCAAAACCCAGTTGGCTGCTGGGCTGGGCCGGCAAGGGCACGCCCTTTGGCCAGGTCATGGCGGTGATCGGTGTGTCCACCACCAGCCGGCTGCCGGCCCCCAGCTTCATCCCGGCCGCCAGGTGCAGGATGCTGTCCAGACGGGTGCCGGCGGCCACGGCCACGCTGCCGTCGGCATTGAAGATCGGCGCCGCCAGCACCGTACCGGCCGGCAGGTCGATGGCCGATGACAACGTGGCCTGTACCGGCAACAGGCTGCCGGCTGCCATCTGCCGTGCCTGAATCGGCAGGTCGTAGTTGAGCACCTGCCCGGCGAGGAAACCGGTGCCTGCGTGCAGTTCCACGCCGCCATTGGGCACCACCACCTGGGCACCATAGGCCAGGCGGCCTTCGAGCAGCATCCAGCCGCCGTCGTCCTGGGTTTGCGGCGGTGGCGCGAAACCATCGTTGATACTGCCCAGCACTTCGATGTCGCCACCGGCGCGCAGGTTGAGGTTGCCCGCCTCGCCCGAGCCGGTCACACCGGGGTTGAGGCTGGCATAGCGATACGCCGACAGGTCGATATCGCCGCTGACCACCAGGTTGCCGTCGGTGATCACCTCAAGGCCCGGGCGCAGGTGCAGTTGTTGGCGATAACCCTGGGTCAGGCCGGCCAGCTTGCCGTTGCGCAGCGCGGCATTGTTCAGGGCAGCGTTGATGAACAGCGTGCTTTCGCCATGCCGTGCATCGAGGTAGGCCTTGTCGACCTGCACATAGCCTTCGCCATTGACGTGACCATCAGTGCCCGGTGGGGCATTGCGGTCGCGGGCCACGGCGAACAGGTCGATGCGTTTGGCGCCGAGGATCGACAGCGGTCCGGATGCGTCGATGGCGATATCGCCGTAGGTTGGGTCATCGGCGCGCAGGCGCGGCGCGTACAAGGCCAGGGTGCCGCGTTCCCGGCCATCGTGCCCCGTCGTCGCCTCGGTGCCGTGGCGCAGGTCGATGCGCGCGCCGGGCGCCAGGGTCAGTTGCCCGGCCCCGGAATTGAGCTCCACCGTGGCCCGGTTCGGGCTGTCGATGATCTTGCCGTAGCTGTCCACCCGCAGTACCCGGCCGTGGGCATCGAGCACCGCGCCACTGCCCAGGGTCAGGCCGTTGCCGGCCGCCAGGCGGATGTTGCCCACGCGCTCGCCGCTGGCGTCGATCAGGCCGTTGACCAGCAACCGGCCGTTGTCCAGCGACACCTGCACATCGTTGGCGCGCAGGCCGTCACCGATGGTCAGGTCGCCTTGCTTGAACTGGAAGCGTCGGCTGCCGTGCAGGCCACCGTCGTTGAGGGCCTGGTTGAGGTTGGCGAAGGCCTGGCTGAGGTCGCCGTCGCCCAGGCGCTGGGCGCGCAGGTTGATCCCGGCGCCAGCGTAAGGCACCCGGGTGCCACCGGCGTCATAGTGGCCAGAACTGCTGCCCAGGATCCGCCCCAGCAAGTCCACCCGGCCCGCGCCCGCAGCAAGGGCCACCACTTCCAGGCTACCGCCCTGGTTGTTGTCGGCATGCAGGTCGATGACCGAGCCCGCCGCTTGCAGGATGTTGCCCTGCTGGCTGCGCAAGATCACATCGCCGCCCCAGCTGTATTTGTCCAGGTCGTTCAGGCTGACCTTGCGCCCGGCCATGTCCAGCTGCGCGCCCGCGCCCAGCAGCAGGTCGCCCTGGCTGTCGAGGGTGAGCTTGCCGCTGGGCAACGCGACGCGAGTATCGAGGCTGATGCGTTGCGCGCTCAACGACAGTTCCGCGCCCAGGGCATCGCCGTTCAACGCCACTTGCGCATAGGGCTGGCCATTGCCACCGAGCACCTGCAAGGTGCCGCCGGCGCGGATCTGGTTGACCGAGCCGGCCTCACCCGTCACCAGCGGCGCCTGGATCAGCAAGTTGCCGCCGCTGTAGCGATAGCCCTCGCCGGTCACGTATTCACCCTGGCTCTGGTAAACCGCCAGGCTGCCGCGATGGTTGGCCGTCATCCGTTCGCTGGCCAGCAGCTCGACCGTGCCGAAGCCCAGCGCCAGGCGGCCGAACGCCGGTTGGCTGCTGGGCTGGGATTGCGGCCCGTAGCCCAGTTCGATGCGCTCGGCCTGCAGCTGCAGGCGCCCGCTGCCGCTGCCGGCGCCATGGCTCAGCAGTGCCGGCGCCGCTTGGGTGGCGCCGCTCCAGATCAGGTTGCCGGTGCGAATCAAGGCAACATCATCGGCGCTGCCGTGGCCATAAATGGCCGGTGTGCCGAGCACCAGGTTGGTCATGCGCGATTTGCCGCTCAGCGGGTCGAGGGTGTCCAGGCTGGCGTTGCCGAAGAAGTTGATGCTGTCACGCACTGTCAGGGTGAGATTTTCCAGGGCCGGGGCACCACGCTGGGTGTCGCCGCGCAGCAGGCGATCGAGCACCTGCTGGTCGAGGGTCAGCCCGCTGGGCAGGTAGCCGGCCGCTGCNGCAGCGGCCAGGCTCGACGCACTGCCCACGTTGATGGCGCCGACGGCCAGGGTTAGATTGCGGGTGCCCAGGCGCACCTGGTCGTCGAGGGCGAAACGGTTGGTGGTGGCCGCCGCGATGGTGCCCTCGGAATACAGCTCGGTCTGCCCGCCGCATACGGCCTGGCACGCACCGATCAGGATGCTGCCGGGGCCCGCTACCGGGGCTGTCGAATGAATCGGCGCCAGGATATCCACCCAACCATTGGAGACGATCAGCACGCTGTTGCTCTGCGGGTTGTACAGGTAGCCGTTGGTGCTGTCGTAGACCGGTTTGCCCAGCCCCAAGGTGTCGATGTGGGCGCCCTGCTCCACGGTGATAGCGCCGCTGAGCTTGCCTGTGGCGAGAATCACCTCGGCGGCGCGCAGTTGGGCACCGCTCTGCAGGACGATGCTGCTGGCGTTCAAGGCGCTGAACGACAGCTGGTTGCCCCCCTGCCCATAGAGTCGCTGCCCCGCACTGCCGATACGCAGGCTCGACGCCTGCAAACGGTTGAGCTGCTCGGCAGAGATGGCCATCTGGCCGGTTTTCAAGGTCGTCGGCGCCTGCTCGCCGTGGATCAGCAGATCACCCGAGAACAGCACGCTGGCGATGCTGCCCTGGCCCTGCCCCTGTGGCTTGTTCAACAACAACCCGTCCATGCTGAACGTCGGCCGCCCGGAACGGTTGATGCCCAGGTTCAGGGTTAGCCCCTTGGCGTCGATTGGCAACGCGGCACGGGGAATGCCCAGGCGCGCGGCGTCATCGATCAGGAACTGGCTCAGGCTGGTTTCGTTGTATTGCGCATAACGCCGTACGCTGTCGGCGCTGCTGAGCACCAGCTGCTGGGCCAGCGCGTCGACCACCGAGGTGCCAGCGATCGAACGTTTGCCGGTCAGGCTCCATGAACCGTTGCGCATGGCCGTGGCCGTGCCACGCGAGGCGCCGGCGCTGGCCTGGCCATTGAGCTCGACGCGGTAGGCGCCGGGTAGCAACGCATAGCTGGCCGGCAGCAAGGTGTAGGTGCCGGCCGGCAGCCCCGGCACGCCGGCATCCAGGGTGATCCGCTGGCCCACCAGCGGCTGGCTGCCGCCCTCGCCCGCCAGCAACGGCGGCGCCACGCTGGCTTGCGCGCCAGGCACGATGGCATACACCGGGTTGGTTGCAAGCCCGGGCAGGCTGAAGCTGCCATCCGGCCTGTTCTGCACCAGTGGATAGTAACGCGCGTCGGTGGAACCGCCGCGCCCGGAGATGAACCCGGCACCCTGCACCTGGCCACCGCCGGAAAGGTCGATCACGGCCCCTGGCGCCACGGCGATGCTGCCGCCGCCCAGGCTTACATTGAGCCAGCCGACAGGTAGCGAATTGCTCAGCAGGGAGTCACTCAGCGCACTGCCATTGGCGGTGTACACCAGCCCGTCCACCGTGCCGCCATACGGCATGACCAAGCCGGCGGCGCTCACCGAGGTGAGGCTGCCGGGGTGCAAGGTCACTTCACGGGTCGAGGTATTGCCCAGGGTCAAGGCGCCCAGGGGGGCGCGCAGCACGCCATGCTGGTCGATGGTGTCGGCCAGCAGGCTGAGGGCGCCGAACAGCGAATAGGGTTGATCAGGCGTTGCTGCACTGCTGCGGGCGACCTCGATGTGCCTGGCTTGCAGCACGGCCACGCTGTTGGTGCCTGGGTAGATCTGCGCGGCGCTCAGGCTCAGGGTGCCAGGTGCGATCAGGCGGGTATCGGTACCACCGAGGGTCTGGAGCAAGCGCATATCGCCCTGGCTGGCCAGTGTCACGTTGGCAAAACCGCGACGATCCTCAGCGTTCACGCCCTGCGCCGAGGCGCCGAGGGTGAGTGTATTGCGCAACTCGACCAACCCGGCATCGACCCGCAGCCCAGCCTGGCTGGTGCGGCTCGACAGGCCTTGGCTGAGCTCGTTGTTGGTGCTGCCCGACGGTGGCGCAGGCAGCGGCGTGTAGCCCGCCAGGCGAACATGGGCGGAGGCGAGGTTGACCTGGCTGCTGGCGCCGGCCTGCTCGGCCAGTGCCAGGGCGCCAGCGTACAGGCTCAGGCTGCCCGCCGGGGCGAGGGTCAGGCTGTCGGTGAAACTGATGACGCCGCGGCTGAACAGGGTGAGGTGATCGAATTCACCCTGGCGCACCTGGTCCACGCTCAGGTGACCATGCCCGTACACCAGATCACCCGCCTGGTTGGCGAAGCTTTCCGCACGGGCGCCGATACGCAGCTCGCGCTGCCGGTTGGCCGCGGCGTTGGCGGCATTCAACGGCGCGGTGGCACTTTCCAGCGCCACTGTCAGGCTGCCACCGGCCGCACCCACGCCGCCGGACGCCGCGCGCAGCGCACCGTCCACATAAAGGCCGTTGTCGGAGCCCAGGCTGATGCTGCCGCCCGCGCTGGCCAACCGGGTGGCGCCGACGTTCGGTACATCCACGATGATCTGACTACCCGAGGCATCCAGCCGTGCGCCGGCTTCCACCACCACGAACAGGTCAGGGGCGAAGGCGCCGCCCACCTGGGGATCGAAACCGCTGCCGATAACGATGTTGCCACCCTGGCGCACCTGGCCGTAACGGGCGCCCAAGGCATCGATGAAGGTCACGCCCCGGGCCGAGACATCCAGGTTGGCGTTGCTGCCGACACGGATGGCGCGCTGGTGCGGCAGGGTATTGGCGGCGCTGGTCAGCTCCTCGCTCAAAGGTGCGCGTTCGGCGAGAGTGATCTGCCCGCCACGGGCGATCAGGCTGCCGTCGACCCACATGCCGCCAGGACTGCGTAACGTGATCGCCTGGCCATCGTCGACTTCGAGGCGGCTGCCCCGGCCCACCCGCAACTGCCGCGCATCGAGTTGGGCCTCGGTCTCCTGGCCGGTGCCGACTTGCAGCAGCAGGCTGGCGCCCTGGCGCTGGCTCAGCTTGCCTGCGGCTGCGTCCTCCAGATACTGCGGCGGGGTCCACAGTTCCAGCGCCTGGTTGGCCGACAGCGTGTTGCCGCGCAGGCGATAGACCGGGCGGTTCACCACCACCTGGGCGCCCTCTGCGACCTCGAGGCCGCGGTTGCCCGCCACGTCGTAGTGGGCGAAGCCTTTGTCGAAGAAGTCCTGGGCCAGGTTGACGCTGGCCGCCGTTGCACCGATACCGACGCTATCGCCACGCAGGGTGAGCGTGCCGGCGTCGGTGACGCCATGACCGTGCAGGTCGCCAGCCAAGGTCAGCTTGCCGCCCGTCGAGCCGTTGAAGCCCAGGCTGGCCAGCGTGATATCCC
>NZ_JACAFQ010000043.1 GCF_015354575.1 Pseudomonas sp. UFMG81 | reverse complement strand
CCCTTGCAGCGCCGCTGCCGCCGCTGGCGCAGGCGCCGCTGCAAGGGCGCCAGGTCCAGCGCCGGGTCGCTAGGCCGCTCGGCGAACCCTGCCAGGGCCGCGCGCAAGCGCCGGGCGTCACTCTGCCAAGCCTCGATGCGCGCCGCCTCCTGCGGATTGGCCGCCAGCCACGCCTCGACCTCGGCCCGCCGCTCGGGCGTCAGGCGCTCGTCGACGTAGGCGTGCAATTCGTCCTCGGTGGGGATCAGGCGCTTCATTTGAGTCTCCGCAGGGCCGGTGGCGTAGGGTTGCCCTCGGTCAGTTCTCGCAGGGCGGCACGGGCGCGCGACAGGCGCGACATCACCGTGCCGATGGGGATGCCAAGGGTGGCGGCCGCCTCCTTGTAGCTCAGGCCCTCGACGCTGACCAGCAACAGCAGCGCACGCTGCTCGGCCGACAAACGCGCGAACGCCTGCAGGTCGGCCTGGGCCAGCACGATGGTCTCGGTGTCATCCCCCAGTGCCTCCTCGGCCTGGCCGCGGCCGAACCAGGCCAGCCAGCGCGCGTGCAGGCGCTCACGGCGCTTACCGTCGAGGAACAGACGATAGAGGATGGTGAACAGCCACGGGCGCAGGCCTTCGACATCGTGCTGCTGGCCACGCCGGCTCAGGGCGCGCTCCACGGTGGCCTGCACCAGGTCGTCGGCGCCGGCGTTGTCACGGGTCAGCCACAGGGCGAAACGGCGCAGGCGTTGCAGCAGCTCGCGCCATTGTTGGTCGTCCAGGTCGTGCATGGTCGGGTTCCGGGCCCCTGTGGGCTGTCAGTGTAAGGGGCAGACGCGGCTGTACGAAATTTATTCCCCAGCCGGGAATAGATTCTCACCCCACCCGTCGTAAGGGCTCATTCCACTCATACCGGACAGCCTGATGAACACTCCCCTGCACGGCCCCGCCAAGGCCCTGCGCCTGGCCGCCATCGGCGCCACGCTGGCCGCCCTGGGCGCGGGCTTCGCCTATGCCGCCGGCTGGCTTGGCAGCGCGAAACTCACGCCGCAGCGCATCATCGACACCTTCGAAGCCCAGGCCGGGCACTATCCCGGCTATCGCAAGAACCACGCCAAGGGCCTGTGCGTCAGCGGTTACTTCCAGGGCAGCGGCCAGGCCGCAGCGTTCTCCACGGCCCGGGTGTTCAGCCAGCAGAAGGTGCCCGTGATCGGCCGCTTCGCCATCGGCGGCGCCAACCCCTTCGCCCCGGATACCGCGGTGCCGGTGCGCAGCCTGGCGCTGCAACTGAGCAGCGATGACGGCCAGGTGTGGCGCACTGGCATGAACAACCCGCCAGTGTTGGCAGTGAGCACCCCCGAAGGCTTTTATGAACAGGTGCTGGCCAGCGCCCCGGACCCGGCCACCGGCAAGCCGAACCCGGCGAAGTTGCAGGCCTTCTTCGCCGCCCACCCGGAAAGCGCGGCGTTTCGCCAGTGGGCGGCGGCCTACAAGCCCAGCGACAGCTTCGCCAGCACCGCCTACAACAGCATCAACGCCTTCAACCTGATCGATGCCCAGGGCAAGGCCCACCCGGTGCGTTGGGCACTGGTGCCCCAAGCCCCTTACGCGGCCCTGCCCGCCCAGGTCGACGACAAGCAGTTCCTCCAGCACGACCTCGCCCAGCGCCTGGCCCAGGGCGCGCTGCGCTGGACCCTGCGCCTGACCCTGGCCGAGCCCGGTGACCCGGTGGACGACCCGGCCCGGCCATGGCCTGCCGAGCGCCGCAGCCTCGACGCTGGCACCCTGGTGCTGGAACAGGTCGATGGCCCCGAGCAAGGTGCCTGCCGCGACCTCAACTTCGACCCGCTGATCCTGCCCAGCGGCATCGAACCGTCCGCCGACCCGATCCTCGCCGCCCGCTCGGCGGCCTATTCGGTGTCGTTCAATCGCCGCAGCCATGAAGCCCTGAGCGAAGGAGCCAAGCCATGACCCCCACCGCCTTCCACCCCCTGGCCCGGCTGGTGCACTGGCTGATGGCCGTGCTGATCCTGGCCATGCTGTTCATCGGTGTGACCATGGTCGGCGACCTGTCCACCCGCCACCCGCTGATGGTCGAGCTGCACAAGGCCACGGGCCTGGCCCTGCTGGTGCTGGTGATCGTGCGCATCGCCCTGCGCCTGAGCCTGGCGCACCCGCCGTTGCCCCGTGAACTGCCACCCGTGCAGCGCCTGGCCGCGGGGGCCTCGCACCTGCTGCTGTACGCGCTGATGCTGGCCATGCCGTTGCTCGGCTGGGCCATGCTCTCGGCCGGCGGCTACCCGCGCCCGCTGCAACTGCCGGCCATCGCCCCCCATGACCTGCAACTGTACGCGGTGTTGCGCCAGGCCCACGGCTGGGCCGGCTACCTGTTGTTTGCCACCGTGCTGGTGCACCTGGGCGCGGCATTGATGCATGCCCTGGTGCGCCGCGACGGCGTGTTGCGTAGCATGTGGCCAGGCCCATTGCGCCGGGGTGGATGAGCACCGCCAGGCAACCGGGGCTGACAGTTGCAAATAATTATTACTAATATCGGCGCTCATTTCGCCGAACAGCCCTGGACTGCCCCATGAACGCCGCAAAGGAGCCTGCCTCCCTCACCCCGGCCAGCACCCTCGACCTGCGCCCGCTGCTGCTGGTCAACATGGCCTGCACCATGTCGATGATGGCCTTCGTCGCCCTGATCGGCCCGATTGCGCGGCTGCTGGGCATGGCCACCTGGCAGGCCGGCGCTGCGGTGACCGTGGCGGGTGTGGTGTGGGTGCTGCTGGCCCGGCCCTGGGGCCGCGCCGCCGATCGCCTGGGCCGGCGCCGGGTACTGCTGCTGGGCAGCGCCGGCTTCACCCTGGCCTACTGGACCTTGTGCCTGTTCATCGACGGTGCGCTGCGCTGGTTGCCCGGGGCAACCCTGGCATTCTTTGGCCTGATGCTGGCGCGTGGCCTGATCGGCGCCTTCTATGCCGCGCTGCCGGTGGCCGGCAACGCGCTGATCGCCGACCATGTCGAGCCGCAACGCCGGGCCCGGGCCATGGCCTCGCTGGGTGCGGCCAACGCCGTCGGCCTGGTGCTTGGCCCGGCCCTGGCGGCGCTGCTGGCGCGCCATAGCCTGAGCCTGCCGTTCTACGCCCTGTCGCTGCTGCCGGCCATGGCGTTCGTGGTGCTGCTGTTCAAGCTCAAGCCACAGCCGCTGCCCCAGCGCCATGCGCCAAGCCCGGTGCGGTTGTCCGACCCGCGCCTGCGCCGGCCGCTGCTGGTGGCCTTCAGCGCCATGCTCAGCGTGACCGTGTCGCAAATCACCGTGGGGTTCTTCGCCCTCGACCGCCTGCAACTGGCCTCGGGGGACGCCGCCCAGGCGGCAGGTATCGCCCTGACCACCGTGGGCGTGGCATTGATGCTGGCGCAGGTGTTGCTGCGCCAACTGGAATGGTCACCACTTAAGATGATCCGCGTCGGCGCCACGGTTTCCGGCCTGGGCTTTGCCGCCGCGTCCCTGGCCACCAGCGCTCCCTGGCTGTGGGCCGCGTTCTTCATCGCCGCGTTCGGCATGGGCTTCGTGTTCCCGGCGTTCTCGGCCCTGGCGGCCAACGCCATGCACGCCTCTGAACAGGGGGCCACCGCCGGCTCAGTCGGCGCTGCCCAGGGCATGGGCGCGGTGATCGGACCACTGGCCGGCACTTTGATCTACGCCGTCGATCCGCGCCTGCCGTTCCTCGCCGTGGCCGCCCTGTTGCTGCTGGTCGGGCTATGGCCCGCACCGGCGCACAAGCGTGACTGACAAGCACAGCGCGCAAGGTGCGCAGAGTGTGCTTTAATGCGTCGCCCATTATTATTGACACCTCTGCAAACAAGGCGGCTATGGACACGGGGACACGACTCAAACTGGTGCGTGAACGCAACAACCTCTCGCAACGGGAACTGGCCCGTCGCAGCGGCCTGACCAACTCGACGATCTCGCAGATCGAACAGAACCGCGTCAGCCCCTCGGTCAGCTCCCTGAAGAAACTGCTCGAAGGCATCCCCATGTCCCTGGCCGAGTTCTTCAGCTTCGATGAGCCGGTGCGCGAGGAGCGCTTCGTGTTCCGCGGCGGCGAGCAGCCGGACCTGGGCCGTAATGGCCTGCGCATGTTGCTGGTTGGCGCCAGTGTCGAAGGCCGGCAGATGCGCATGCTGCGCGAGCTGTACGCCCCCGGCGCCGACTCCGGCGAGCCGATCGTGCATGCCGAAGGCGAGGAATGCGGCCTGGTCACCCGCGGCACCATGGAGCTGTGGGTCGATGGCCAGGTCAGCGTGCTCAACGCCGGCGACGGCTACTACATCCCCACCACCCTGCCCCACAGTTTCAAGAACATCGGCCCCGACGAGGCCGAGATCATCAGCGCCAACACCCCGGCGAACTTCTGACCCTGCCATGAGCGTCACCAGCCGCGAGGCCTACCAGTGCCTGCGTGATGCCGCCCTGGGCGTGCGCGAGCTGGTGCCGCTCGCCCGCCTGGCCGATGGCCAGGCGCAGGTATTGATCGAGGGTTGGCAGCTGGCCCTGGTGTTGGACGACGAGGGCCTGGCCCAGTGCAGCCGCTGCCAGTGCCCCGACGGCCGCCAGGGCGCGTTGGAGGACTGGCAGCGCTACGGCACCAACCCGGTCGATCACCTGAGCCTGTGGGAACGCCAGCAGATCGAGCGGCTGCTGAACGCCAGCGCCGGCTAGTCGGCCAACGCCTCGGCGACGAAGTCCAAGCGGTCCTGACCAAAGAACATCCGTTCGCCGACGAAGCAGGTCGGTGCGCCGAATACCCCACGCTCCACGGCCTGTTCAGTGGCCTGCTTCAGCGCCTCCTTCACTTGCGGTTGCGCTGCCAGCTCGTGGAACGCCTGGGGATCGAACCCACCCGCTTGCAGGGTCTGGTCCAGCACGACCAGGTCCGACAGGTTGCGCCGGTGCACGTACAACCCCTCGAACAGCACCTTGAGCAACGCCTCGAAGCGCTCGGGCGCTTGCAGTTGCATGCCCGTCACCCCGCGCATCAGGTGCAGGGTATTGACCGGGAAACCCTGGGGCAGCCCCAGCGGCACGCCATAACGATCGGCGAAGCGCTTGAGGTCGACCATCATGTAGCGCCCCTTGGCCGGCACCCTCACCGGCGAGGCGTTGCCGGTGGCCTGGAACACCCCGCCCAGCAGCATCGGCCGGTACACCAGCTGCGCATCGTGGCGCGCGCACAGGGCGGGCAACTGGGTCCAGGCCAGGTAGGTGGCCGGGCTGCCCAGGTCGAAGTGGAACTCGACGATCTTGTTCATGCAGTAGTCCTTGTTGGGTGAAGGGATCACCAGCGCTCCATCCACGGGCGCAGGTCCAGTTCGAAGGTCCAGGCATCGCGCGGCTGGGCATGCAGGAACCAGTAGCTGTCGGCGATATGTTGCGGATCGAGGATGCCGTCCTGGTCCTTGAGCGCATAGCGCTCGGGGAAGCTGTCGCGGATGAAGGCGGTGTCGATGGCGCCATCGACCACCACATGGGCGACATGAATGTTCCGTGGCCCCAGTTCACGCGCCATGCTTTGGGCCAGCGCACGCAGGCCGTGCTTGGCCCCGGCGAAGGCGGCGAAACCGGCCGCGCCCCGGGTACCCGCGGTGGCACCGGTGAACAGGATTGTGCCGCGCTCGCGGGTCACCATGCGCCGCGCCACCGCCTGGGCGGTGAGGAAGCCGGCGAAGCAGGCCATCTCCCAGATCTTGAAGTACTTGCGCGGTGTTTCTTCGAGGATGCTGCACGGCACATTGGCGCCGATGTTGAAGACAAACGCCTCGATCGGGCCGATATCGCGCTCGATGGTCTCGACCAGCGCGGCCACCTCCTCCTCCTTGCGCGCATCGGAACCGAAACCGTGGGCCTGGCCGCCCGCGGCGTGGATTTCCGCCAGCAACGGCTCGAGCTTTTCGGCCTGGCGCCGGGTGACACAGGCGATATAACCCTCGCGAGCAAAGCGCTTGGCGATCTCGCCACCGGTGGCATCCCCCGCGCCGATCACCAGTACGACCTTTTGTTGTTCTGCCATGGACCGCTCCATTGATGAATGATCGTTTAGTAAACGAACGCTATGCTACGATCTCGCCAACGTCAAGCCAGCGCACAGAGGCCCTTTGCATGCGCTACTCCACCGAACACAAGCAACAGACCCGCGAAAAACTGCTGGCCAGCAGCGGCGCGCTGGCCAAGCGCGGCGGTTTCGCCAGCACCGGCGTGGCCGAGCTGATGAAAGCCATCGGCCTGACCGGCGGCGCCTTCTACAACCATTTCCCGTCCAAGGACGACCTGTTCACCGAGGTGGTGCGTCGCGAGCTGGGCAACAGCCCGCTGGCGCGCCTGGCTTGCCAGGGCCCTGACCGCGCGCGGCTCAAGCGCCTGCTCGAGCAGTACCTGAGCCTGGCCCACCTGCACAACACCGAGGGCGGCTGCCCGCTGCCACCGCTGGGGGTGGAGATCGCCCGCGCCGAGCGCCCGGTGCGCGAGGAGGCCGAACACTGGCTGGTGGAACTGCACCAGGCCTGGAGCGAAACCCTGGAGGACCCGCAACTGGCCTGGGCGTTGCTCAGCCAGTGCGTCGGTGCGCTGGTGGTCGGGCGCATGCTCGCCAGCGAACCGGTGCAGTCCCAGGTGCTCGACGCCAGCCGCGCGTTGCTCGACAAGGTGTTCGATGAGACGCGCTAGCGCCCTGCTCGGCCTGCTGCTGGCACTGCCCGCGCTCGCTCAGCAAAGCTGCCCCCAGGGCGAGTATCCCGTGTGCCTGGTGGTGTGCTTCTGCGCCCCGATCGACCCCGCCCAGGGCGGCCAGGTGTTGCAGGATGTCGAGCGCATGGCCACGGCGAGCCTGGTGTTCGCCCTGCGCCAGGCCCGCGACGAGGCCACCGCCAATGGCACCCAACCCATCCCACTGCATATCCGCGCCCAGCTCGAGCCCTGGTATGACTTCGCGGTGCTGGACGCGGCGCGCTATCGCGTGGGTAACGAGCAACAGGTCAGCGCGGCCAATGCGCTGTTGCAGAACCCGGACGTGAACGCCGTGACCCTGATCGACACGGTGATCTTCCGCCGACCCGCCGATGCCGAAGACAACGTGGCGCTGTGGGCCCATGAGCTCAAGCATGTGCAGCAGTACCAGGAATTGGGGGTGGAGGAATTCGCCCGGCGCTACACGCGCAACTACGACGACCTCGAAGGGCCGGCCTATGAGATCGAGGCGAAGGTGGCCAAGGCACTGCGCGAACGGGGCACCGGCGGCCCGCGCTAACGTTCGCGCCCGAAGTACTCCGACGGCGACACCCCCAGGGTACGACGGAACATCGCGCTGAAAGCACTGGGGCTGTCGTAGCCCAGGTCCAGCGCCACCTCCAGCACCGAGTGCCCCGCCGCCAGCGCGTCGAGCCCGACCAGCAGGCGCATGCGCCGCAACCATTGCACCAGGCTCAGGCCGGTCTCGCGCTGAAACGCGCGGGTCAGGGTGCGGGGGTTGAGCCCGCAATACGCCGCGGCCGTAGCCAGGCGCCAATCCTGCGCCGGTGCCAGGCGCAGGGCCTCGCACAATGCCAGCAGCTCGGGCGAACGGGGGCTGGGCACATGCAGCGCCAGTACTGGCAACACGCGGATCTCGTCGAGGATCAGGTCCATGATCCGCGCCTCGCGCCCCTGCATCGGAGAGTCCGGGGCGATGTCCATGGCGCGGATGATCAGCTCACGCAGCAGCGGCGAGATCTCGATCACCTGGCATTGCTGCGGCAGCCCCGGGCGCGCACCGGGGTCGACGAACAAGGTACGCATGCGCACCACCCCGGACATGCGCAATTCATGCTCACTGGCCGCCGGCACCCATACCCCGCGCCCCGGCGGCACTACCCAGCTGCCCTCGCGGGCATTGACCGTGACCACCCCGCTGATGGCGTGGATCAGCTGCGCGCGGTCGTGGCAGTGCGGGGCGATGTGCTCGCCGTGGCGGTAGTTTTCGGCGAGCGGCAGGATGATCGGAGCAGTCATTGGAGGCCTTTGGCTAGGGAGCGATTCGCATAGTCCTGCACCAGCCCCATCGCCGGCAAGCTAGCTTCCACAAGGTTCGCGGTACGCTGGATGATCGCGTTCAGAGCAAGCCCGCTAACGACTGCGCAACAGCAACGCCGCCGCCGCGCAGCCGAGCAGCGCCAGGCACGACAGGTAGAACGCATCCGAGTACGCCATCAGGTAGGCCTGCTCGCGCACGCTCTGGTCGATCAACGCCAAGGTCTGCATCACCTGCGGCGACTGAGGGTCGACCATGCCGCCGGGTAGCCGCTGCTGCAAAGCGCCATCGAACACGGTCAACCCTTCGCCGATGCGCACCGAGTGAAAACGCTCGCGCTGCGATACCAACTGCGTGAGCAAGGCGGTACCCAGCGCGCCGCCCAGGTTGCGCAGCATCGAGATCAACGCCGAGGCCGAGCCGGCCTGGGCCTTGTCCAGCCCCTTCACCGCCAGCACCGACAGCGCCACCATGATCAACGGCTGGCCAATGCCACGCACCACGGTGGACGGGATGATCACGTTGCTGCCGGCGTCCACGGTCAGTTGCGAGCCCAGCCAGCAGCCCAGCGCCATGATGGCGAAACCACTGGCCACCAGCAGCTTGGCGTTAAGCCAGCGCATCAGCCGTGGCAGCAAGGGCGCCAGCAGCAGTTGCACCAGGCCGTAGGCGATCAGGCTCTTGCCGATCTCACTGGCGCTGTAGCCCTGCACCAGCGACAGGTAGTTGGGCACCAGGAACACCAGGCCGAAGGTGGCCGCGCCGAACACCGCCATGGCCAGGCTCGACACACCGAAGTTGTAGCCCGCCAGCAGGCGCAGGTTGATGAATGGCCGCGCGCCCCACAGCTGGCGCTGGATGAACAGCGCCAGGCACAGTAAGGCGACCAGGCTGAAGCCGAGAATGAACGACGAGTCGAACCAGTCCTTGCGCCCGCCCTCTTCCAGCACCACTTGCAATGCACCCAGCCCCAGCGCCATGGCCGCAATTCCCAGCCAGTCGGCCCGGCGCAGCGCACTCCGGTCCCCCGCCTGGCCCTTGATCGACCAGGCCACCGCCGCCAACAGGGCGATGCCCGGCGGCAGTTGCAGCAAGAAGATCCAGCGCCAGGAGTACAGGTCGGTGAGCCAGCCGCCGATCGATGGCCCTGCGGCCTGGGCCACGCTGTTGGACAGGCTGAACAAGGCCATGCCCAGGGCAATGCGGCTGGCCGGCAGCTCGGTGATGATCAACTGCATGGACAGCGGGATCAGCACCGCGCCAGAAGCGCCCTGGATCACCCGCAGGATGATCATCGCCTGCAGGCTCGGCGCCAGGGCGCAGCTCACGGAGCTGACCAGGAACAGCGCCGAGCCCACCAGCATCACCCGGCGCAGGGAGAACACCTGCACCAGCCAGGCGGTCAGCGGGATCATGCTGATCTCGGCCACCAGGTAGGCGGTGGATATCCACGAGCCTTCCTCGAAACTCGCCCCCAGAGCGCCCTCGATTTCCGGCAGTGCGGCACTGGTGACGTGCACGTTTATGCCGGCCATGAAGCAACCGAACAGGCCACCGATCACCGCCACCCAGGCCCTCAGCGGAACCTTGTCCTCAACGCTCATCACGGGCCTGCCGGGTGTCGACGGTGGCAATCACCGACATGCCCGGCAGCAGCCGTGGGGCGTCGTCGGGCGCGGGGTCCAGGTGGATGCGTACCGGGAAACGCTGGACGATCTTGGTGAAGTTGCCGGTGGCATTGTCCGGCGGCAACAAGGCGAACACCGCGCCTGAGCCCGGCGACACACTGTCGACGGTGCCGCCCCAGTGCTGGCCGAAGGTATCGATCTCGAGCCGTACCGGTTGCCCCGGGCGCAAGTGGGCCAGTTGTGTCTCCTTGAAGTTGGCCACCACGTATGCCTGTGCCACCGGCACCACCGCCAGCAGCGGCAACCCCGGGGTGACGTATTGCTGCTGGCGGACCTTGCGCTGCCCCACCACCCCATCGAACGGCGCGCGGATCTCGGTATCGGCCAAGGCACTGCGCGCCAGCGAAGCTTCGGCGCGGGCCTGGTCGAGGTCAGCCTGGCGCTGCGCCAGTTGCGCCTCGAGTTGCCGGCCCTGCTGGGCCAGCACCTCACGGTGCGCATGCTGGCGCGCCAGCTCGGCATCGGCGGCGCGCTCGAGTGCCAGGGCCTGGATATGCGTGGCACGGGCCTGCTCCATGCGTTGCACGCTGGCCGCCTGCCACTGGCCCAGGCGCTGGTAACGCTGCCAGTCGGCCGCCGCGCGTTGTGCCTCGCCGCGGCTGCCGGCGCGTTCGGCCTCGGCCCGGGCGATGACCTGGACCTGCTCGAGCTGCTCGGCGTTGAACGTACCCAGGCGCATGCGCTGCACGTACACCGCCGCCTCGCTCACGGCCAGGCGCGCCTCGGCCCGGCGCAGGCGGTCGCGAAAATCGCGGGCGTCGAGGCGCACCAGCAGGTCGCCAGCCTTGACCGTGGCGTTGTCGGCCACCACCACCTCGGCCACATAGCCATTCACCCGTGCGCTGACTGGCGCCCAGTCGGCGCGCACGTAGGCATCGTCGGTCTGTTCCAGGAAGCGCCCATCGAGCCACCAGTACGCCGCGCCGGCCAGCACGGCCAGCACCAGCCCGCCACCCAGGCCCAGGCGCAGGCGATGCCGGGTGCGTTGCTGTCGAAGATCGTGTCGTGGGTCTGGGCTGACCGCCTGGTTCATGCTTGGGCTCCATCCGATGGGGGGAGCGCCAGAGTAAGGAATCTGCGCCTGTCGTTCGCACGCGATTGAGCAGGCTATCGTCGCAAAATGGACAGCAGTCAACCTTGCAGGTACATCACTACCTGGTCTGCGGCCGCCGCCGGGTCTTCTTGCATGAAACAGTGCCCGCCTGCCACTTGCATCGCGCTCACCTGAGCGTTCAACCCGGCCAGGCGCTGCACCGAGCGCGGCACGAACGGATAGGTGTGTTCGCCATAGAGAATGCGTGTCGGTGTGTCGATGGCCGCCAGCTGCTGCCACATGCGTGCAGGGAACGAGCTGAAGACCTCCACCTCGCGGCTGGGCCGGCACTTGAGCACCACGCCCTCTCCACAATCGCCGATGGCGTGCTCCACATAGGCATGCAGCGCGGTGTCGGCCCAGCCCTTGAAGATGCCACGGCCCTGCAGTGAGGCCAGCGCCGCCTGGCGGTCGGGCCAATGGCTGCGGCGGGTCGCGGCCTTGCGCGCCAGGGCGTGGCGGCGGTGCAGGCCGACCAGCGCGGCGGCCCCCATCACCCCGAGCATGGGCCGGCTGAACAGCACCGGGTCGAGCAGCACCGCGCGCTGGAACAGCTGCGGCTGGCTGGCCAGGATCAACCCGGTGAGCACGCCGCCGAAACTGTGGCCGACGGCAAAACGCGGGGCATCAGCATAGTCGCGGCGCCCGGCCTCGAAAGCCTCTACCGCCAGCGCGGCAGTACGGTTCCAACCCAGGAAGTCACCGCCGTGGTCGCTGTCGCCATGGCCTTGCACATCGCACAGCCACAGGTCGAAGTGCTCCGCCAGGCGCAGCAGCAGCGGTTGGTAGGCCAGGCAGCAGAAGCCGTTGCCATGCAGGAAGTGCAGCAACGGCCGGCCACTGGCCGGGGTGCGCCAGCCACGCAGGGTGAAGCCTTCGGCACATTCATGGGACCAGGGAATCAACTCCATCTACTGCACTCGATCGGCTCTAGGAAAACGCCGATTCTACAAACAGCAGCGGATACAGTGAAATCACCAGCAGCACGGCCATCAGGACATTGAACAGCACCACCGCGCGTGGATTGCGCAACNNGTTGCGCAAGGCGCTGCCGAACATCACCCAGATACCGACGCTGGGCAGGTTGACCAGGGCGAACACGGCGGCGATCACCACCACGTTGAACACATAGCCCTGGGCCGGGGTGTAGGTGGTGATCGCCCCCACCGCCATCACCCAGGCCTTGGGGTTGACCCACTGGAACGCCGCGGCGCCCCAGAAGCCCAGGGGCTTGCGGCCGCTGGCGGCATCGCCGGACATCGGCCCGGAAGTGGCGATCTTCCAGGCCAGGTACAGCAGGTATGCAGCGCCGGCATAGCGCAGGATGCTGTACAGCGGCGGCCACGCCTTGAACACTTCGCCCAGCCCCAGGCCCACCGCCAACACCATGAACATGAAGCCGACACTGATGCCCAGCGCGTGGGGGATGGTGCGACGCACGCCGAAGTTCACCCCCGAGGCGAGCAACATGGTGTTGTTCGGGCCAGGGGTGATGGAGGAGACGAAGGCGAACAGCACGAAGGCGCTGAGCAGGTCGAGGGAGGCAAGCATGGCGGCGGTCTTCCGGGTTTCTCGTTGTGGTGCTGCCACAGTAACGGAGCCGCACGGCAACCGACCGGTACAGTTGAGTTAAATTGAACGAATACACTCTACTGAACTGTTCGTGTCGCTTCCGTAACGTTGGGCCGTTACCATGGCGCCAGCCCATACACAAGGAAGCCAAGACATGAGCCTGACCCTCCGCCCCGCCGTGCGCAGCGACGCCGCGCAGATCCTCGCCTTCATCACCGAACTGGCCGACTACGAACGCGCCCGCCACGAAGTGGTGGCCAGCCTCGCCGACATCGAGCACAGCCTGTTCGACGAGGGCAGCACGGTACGTAGCCTGATCTGCGAACGCGATGGCCAGGCCATCGGTTTTGCCGTGTACTTCTACAGCTATTCCACCTGGCTGGGGCGCAACGGCATCTACCTCGAAGACCTGTACATCACCCCCGAGCAGCGTGGCGATGGCGCTGGGCGCCAACTGTTGCGGCATATCGCCCGCGAGGCGGTGGAAAAAGGTTGCGGGCGCCTGGAGTGGAGCGTGCTGGACTGGAACGAGCCGGCCATTGGTTTCTACCAGTCGCTGGGCGCCGAGCCGCAGGACGAGTGGATCCGCTATCGCCTGGACGGCGAGCGTCTGCGCCAGTTCGCCGAAGGTTGAAGGCCGGCGCGGATTCTGTAGGAGCGGCCTCGTGTCGCGAAAGGGGCGCGAAGCGCCCCCGCGATTTCAGCCATTATGTTGAAAACCTGGGGCCGCGCTGCGGCCCTTTCGCGACACAAGGCCGCTCCTACCCAATCCAGCAGCCGCAAAATTTCCCTTGGGCTGATTTGAACATCACGCCATTCCTGGCCTCCAACGTTTGATGCCATGCCATCTTTCGCCAGGAGCCCCGCCATGCCCACAGCCCCCCGTGGAGCACGCCGACCATGAAGATGCCCTGCCGCGCGCCCAACGCCTGCCTGCAACTGGACTATGTTCGCGACACCCTGTTCGGCCCGGTGGCCTTGAGCGTCGAGTGCCAGGTGCAGCTTGCCGCGCTCACCCTGCAGGGCCGCCCCGCGCTACGCCTGCACATCTGCCCTCCACTGCCGGACAAGGTCGAACGCGCCCACAGCGTCGCCTTCACTTGGGATGGCCGCAGCTACCGAGGTGTGGTCCGCGACCAGGGCAAGTGCGGCGATGGCGGCTTGAACCTGTTGCTCGAACTGCTGTAAGGCGATCAACGGCCAGCAACCCGGCTGAACCCGCCACGCCCTGCGTGTCTCCATAACAAGAGGAAGCGCCACGTCGCGCCCTTGAGGAGATCGCCATGAACAGCCCCTTGCTCAAGCTATTCACCCACCCCGCCGACGCCTGGATCGAGATCCGTCGCGCCGAAGAAGACCATCCCCGCCAGTACCTGCCGCGCCTGCTGTTGCTGGCGCTGATACCCGCCATTTGCCTGTTCGTCGGCACCACCACCTTCGGCTGGAGCCTGGCCGGCGAGGCGCGCGTGCGCCTGAGCATGGCCAGCGCCGCACAGCTGGCGGGCCTGCTGTACGCCACTACGGTGGCCGGGGTGATGCTGATGGGGGTGATGATCCGCTGGATGTCGCGCGGTTTCGATGTGCAACCAAGCCTGAACCAGTGCATTGGTTTTGCCGCCTACTGCGCCACGCCCTGGTTCGTCGCCGGGGTGGTCGGGCTGGTGCCGATGCGCTGGCTGGCGCTGCTGGCCCTGCTGGCGGCCTCGGCGTATGCCAGTGTGCTGCTGTATGGCGGGCTGCAGACCTTCCTGCGCCTGCGCAAAGAGCAGGCCATGCTGTTCGCGACCTGCGTGTGGGGGGTGGGCTTGTTGCTGCTGGTCACCATCCTGGTGGCGATGATCCTGTTCTGGTTCAACGGCCTGATGCCGGAATATGTACGCCCGGCCAGCCTTGGCTGACCGGGCATCGCACGCTCAGGCGCTTGCCTTGAGCGGTTGCGCTTGCGCATGGTGGTGCTGCTTGAGCTGCGCCACCAGCGCCACCAGGTCACGGCAACTGTTGAGGCTGGCCACCGACACTTCGGTGGTGAAGCAGTCCCCCAGGTTGTCGCCCTGGCTCAGGCGGATGGTGAGGTGTTCGCCGTCAGGGCAGCTCACCTCGCAGTGATCGGGCAGGCAGCCCTGTTCAATCATCTGCCGCATTTCAAGCATCGAGACTCCAATCAACGACATGGTGCGACCCTCTCTTGTGCTGGATGGCCTGTTGTGTGGTTACGCCCTTGGGCGGCGTAGTGCCAATTGATATTGCCCATGCCCCAAGCGGCAATCCATTCGCCCGGGCAATCATGCTGCGCAAGATCAACTAGCACCTTAGTGGAAGAATCCGCCAGGGCGGGGAATGTTCGATCCAAGCCAACCACCAGGCGACAGATGGCAGCCTCGCGACCGCTCGTCCCTTGCCGCCGTGGAGGGTTAAAACTTTTACGCCTGCGCCCGCCTCCCACGATCAGGTATGGGCAGCGACGCAAGGATCCGAGCATTTCATGATCGACGCCAAACTCTACGTCATCGACTACACCCTGCACGGGCAGCACAAGTCGTTCATCATCCGCGCCGAGCGGATGGACAACGCCGAAGCCTGGCACTGGGCCAGCTGCGATGCTGGCGTGGGGCGCATTGGCCGCTACGACCGGGAGAAGATCCGCAAGGTCAGCCGGCCGATGGCCGAGCGCCACGGCATCAGCGAGGTGAGCTGGCGCCAGACGGGCTGAGCGAGGCCCACAGGTGCTGGGCGGCATAGGCACGCCATGGCCGCCACGCCAGGGCACGCTCGGCCAGCACTGCCTGTGGCCCTTCCAGCAGCCGCAAAGCCTTGACCAGCGCTACGTCGCCCAAGGGCAGCGCATCGCCGGCCCCCAGTTGGCGCAGCGCCAGGTAGTGGGCGCTCCACGGGCCGATCCCCTTGAGCGCGCACAGGCGGGCTAGCGCTTCATCCAGCGCCTGACCCGGTCGCAACAGGTCGGGTTGCTCCAGCAGGGCGCTGGCCAGGGTGGCCAGCGTCGCCGCCCGCGACCGGGGCATCCCCAATCCCTCCAGCGTTGCCTGGGCCAGTACATCGGCGAGCGGGAACACATGGGTCAGCGGCGCGGCATCGAGCCGCAGCCCTTCCCCATGGCGTGCCACTAGGCGCCCGGCCAGGGTCATTGCCCCGGCCACGCTGATTTGCTGGCCCAGCACCGTGCGAATGGCCTGCTCGCAGGCATCCCAGCCCTGGGGGACACGTAGGCCGGGGCGCTCGGCCAGCAGCCGGGCCATCAACGGGTCGCGGGCCAGGTCCTGGGCGATCCGCGCCGGCCGGGCATCGAGGTCATACACTCGGCGCAGCCGGGCGATCAACCCAGGCAGCGCGGCAGGCGCCACGCCCTGCAAGCGCACTTGCAACCAGCAACCGGCCACCGCGCTGGCCTCCAGCACAGCGTGCCGGCCGGCGCATACAAAGCTGCGCCGGTACACGCCGTCGGTGAACGTCTCGATGCCGGGGATGCAGCGGGCCGCGAAGAAGGCTTGGGTCGAAGGCCAGTGGTAGGGGGGCTGGTAGCGTAGCCAGAGCAGGTGCGCGTTACCTGGGCGCAGGGAGCGGCGGACGGCGTGCAGGGAGGACAGAAGGGTCATGGTAGGTCGACTTACCAGAGGGCTGCGGCGCAGCCCAATCGCTGGCAAGCCAGCTCCCACAGGTACAGCGCTGATCCTCGAGCCAGCGCCGAACCTGTGGGAGCTGGCTTGCCAGCGATTGGGCCCGGGAAGGCAACACGGATTGCCTCATACCTCAAGACCAGCCCTGTACCTGCAAGCCGGCGATGAGGCGTCATCATGCGCGCTACCCAGCGCAAAGGCGAGCGCCGTCAGGCTTGCGCCTCGCCCTCCTCGTCACGCCGATGCGCCCACTGATACAGCGCCGGCAGCACCAACAGGGTCAGCGCAGTGGATGACAAGATCCCGCCGATCACCACCGTCGCCAGCGGCCGTTGCACCTCGGCGCCGGTGCCGGTGGCCAGGGCCATGGGGATGAACCCCAGCGAAGCCACCAGTGCGGTCATCAGCACTGGGCGCAAGCGCGTCAACGCCCCCTCCTCGACCGCCGCCCGCAGCCCGCGTCCTTCTTCACGCAGGCTGCGGATGAAGGCGATCATCACCAGGCCGTTGAGCACCGCCACACCCGACAGCGCGATAAAGCCCACCCCGGCAGAGATCGACAGCGGAATATCCCGCAGCCACAACGCCAGTACACCCCCGGTCAGGGCGAAGGGGATGCCGGTGAACACCAGCAGGCCATCCTTGAGGTTGTTGAACATCATCAACAGCAGCGCCATCACCAACAGCAACGACACCGGCACCACCACCCGCAGGCGCTCGGCGGCCGACTGCAACTGTTCGAACTGGCCACCCCAGCGGGTCCAGTAGCCCGGCGGGATCTGCACCTGGTCGATCAGCGTCTGCGAGGCCTCTTCGACAAACGAGCCCAGGTCGCGCCCGCGCACGTTGGCGCTGACCACCACCACCCGCTTGCCATCCTCGCGGCTGATCTGGTTGGGCCCCAGTTGCAGGTTCAGGGTGGCCACCTGCGCCAGCGAGATGAAGCCGATCTGCGTGGCGCCCGCGGCGGCACTGGCCGGTACCGGGATCAACAGGCTGCCCAGCCCGTCGACATCGGTACGCAGGGCCTCGGGCAGGCGCACCACCATGTCGAAGCGACGATCGCCCTCGTACAGCGTGCCGGCGCTGCGCCCGCCCACGGCGATGGCGATGGCATCCTGCACGTCGCCCACGTTCAGGCCATGGCGCGCGGCCTTGTCGCGGTCGATGTCAATGGTCAGCACCGGCAGGCCGGTGGTCTGTTCGACCTTCACTTCCGAAGCCCCGGGTACTTGTTGCAGGCGGGTGGCGATATCGGCGGCGGTGCGGTTGAGCACGTCCATGTCGTCGCCGAACACCTTCACCGCAACATCGCTGCGCACCCCGGAAATCAGCTCGTTGAAGCGCAGCTGGATCGGCTGCGACAGCTCGTAGTTGCTGCCCGGCACGCTGGCGGCGGCGCGCTGCACCTCCTGGATCAGCTCATCACGCGGTTTGCCTGGGTCCTGCCATTGCTCGCGAGGTTTGAGCATCACGTAGGCGTCGGAAATGTTCGGCGGCATCGGGTCCGAGGCGATCTCGGCGGTACCGGTGCGGGCGAATACTCGCTCCACTTCCGGCACCTGCTCGATGATGGTCTTCTCCAGGCGCTGCTGCATGTCCACCGACTGCGTGAGGCTGGTGCCCGGCACGCGCAAGGCCTGCAAGGCGAAATCGCCCTCGCTCAGGCTGGGGATGAACTCGCTGCCCATGCGGTTGGCCAGCACGCCCGACAGCAACACCAGGGTCGCGGCACCGGCGAAAGCCAGGTTGCGCCGGCCCAGCACCCAATCCAGCACAGGGGCGTAGCGACGGCGTGCGGCGCGCATCACCACGCCCTCCTCCTCTTTCACCTTGCCGGTGACGAACAGCGCGAGGGCCGCCGGCACGAAGGTCACCGAGAGGATCATCGCCCCCAGCAGCGCCAGCACCACGGTGAAGGCCATGGGGTGGAACATCTTGCCCTCGACCCCGGTCAGGGCAAAGATCGGCAGGTACACCACCATGATGATCAGTTGCCCGTAGATCAGCGGCCGGCGCGCTTCGCGGGCGGCGGCAAACACTTCGTGGAAGCGCTCGGCGCGGGTCAGGATGCGGCCGTGGCGCTGCTGGGCATGGGCCAGGCGGCGGATGGCGTTCTCGACGATTACCACCGCGCCGTCGACGATGATGCCGAAGTCCAGCGCCCCCAGGCTCATCAGGTTGGCGCTGACCTTGTTGCTGAACATGCCGGTGAAGGTGAACAGCATCGACAGCGGAATCACCATGGCAGTGATCAGCGCCGCGCGGATGTTGCCCAGGAACAGGAACAGCACGGCGATCACCAGGATCGCGCCTTCGATGAGGTTCTTCTTCACCGTGGCGATGGCCTTCTCGACCAGGTTGGTGCGGTCGTACACGGTAATCGCCACCACGCCCTTGGGCAGGCTGCGGTTGATCTCTTCGAGCTTGGCCGCCACCGCTTGCGAGACCGTACGGCTGTTCTCGCCGATCAGCATGAACACCGTGCCCAGCACCACCTCGCGGCCGTTCTCGGTGGCGGCACCGGAACGCAGCTCCTGGCCCAGCCCCACCTCGGCCACATGGCTGACGCGGATGGGCGTGCCATCGACGCTGGAGATGACGATGTTGGCGATGTCCTCGGCCGAGGCTACCTGGCCGGGGGCGCGGATCAGCAACTGCTCGCCGTTGCGCTCGATATAGCCGGCACCGACGTTGGCATTGTTGCGCTCGAGCGCGGCGATCAGGTCGTTGAGCGTGAGCTTGTAGGCCGCCAGGCGCTTGGGCTCCGGGGCGATCAGGTACTGCTTGGCATGGCCGCCGATGCTGTTGACCTCGGCCACCCCCGGCACGTTGCGCAGCTGCGGCTTGATGATCCAGTCCTGGATCACCCGCAGGTCGGTGGCCGTGTAGGGCGTGCCATCGTCCTTCAGCGCACCGTCCTTGGCCTCCACCGTCCACAGGAAGATTTCGCCCAGGCCAGTGGAGATCGGCCCCATGGCCGCCTCGATGCCTTCGGGCAGTTGCTCGCGGGCCACTTGCAGGCGCTCGTTGACCAGCTGGCGGGCGAAGAAGATATCGGTGCCGTCATCGAAGATCACCGTCACCTGCGACAGCCCCGAACGCGACAGCGAGCGGGTTTGCGCAAGGTTCGGCAGGCCGGCCATGGCGGTCTCGATGGCGTAGGTGATGCGCTGCTCGGTTTCCAGCGGCGAGTAGCCGGGGGCGGCGGTGTTGATCTGCACCTGCACGTTGGTGATATCGGGTACCGCATCGATGGGCAGCTTCTGGTAGCTGTGGATGCCCACGGCGGCCATCAGCACCACGGCGAGCATCACCACCAGGCGCTGCTCGATGGCAAACTGGATCAGGCGTTCGAACATGAAGAATGTCCCCGGTCAGTGGCTGTGTGCGGCCGAGCCTTTACCCAGCTCGGACTTGAGGACGAAACTGCCGGCGGCGGCGATGACGGTACCGGCAGCGAGCCCCTCGCGGATTTCCACCTGGTCGCCATCCCGGCGCCCGGGCTTGACCGGGCGCGCCTCGAAGCCCTCCTCGGTGCGGGCGAACACCACGGTCTGCTCCTCCCAGGTCTGCAAGGCCGCCTGCGGCACCACCACGGCGGCATCGAAGCGTTCGACGGTGACCGCGATGTTGACGAACAGGCCGGGGCGCCAGGCGCCATTGGGGTTGGCCAGGGTGGCGCGCACGGTGGCGGCGCGGTTCTGCTCGCCGAGCAGGCTGCCGACGTAGTTGACCTTGCCCTCGACCTGCGCGCCGAGGTCTGGCGCGCTGACGGTGACACCACGGCCGCTGACCACCTTGTCCAGGTCGCGCGGGGCCACGGCGAAGGTGGCCCAGACCCGGCTCAGGTCGGAAAGCGTGAAGGCGTTGCTGGTCTCGTCCACCACCTCGCCCACGGTCAGGTGCTTCTCCACCACCACCGCGTCGAACGGGGCGCGCAGCTCATAGCGGTTGCCCTTGCCGGCGGGTGCCACGGCGGCGACCTTCTGCCCGGCGTTGGCGGCGGCGATCTCGGCCTCTTGCAGGGCCTGGCGCGCTTGCAGGTAGTCCTGCTCGGCGCTGATGCGCTCCTGCCACAGCTGTTTTTCCCGCTCGAAGGTCAGGCGCGCCAGCTCCAGGCGGCGCTGGGCGGCCTGCTGCTCGCTGCGCAGCTCGGAAATCTGCTGGCTGGCGATCACTGCCAGTACCTGGCCGCGCTTGACCGCCTGGCCCAGGTCGGCGTGCACCGACTCGACCACGCCGGGCACCCGCGGCACGACGTGGGCGGTGCGGTCTTCGTCGAAGCGGATCTCGCCGGGGAAGCTGATGGCAGTGCCGAGGGTCTGCGGGCCGGCGGTGGCCAGTTGCACACCCGCGGCCTGGATTTGTTCGGCGCTCAAGTGCAACTGGCCCTCTGCTTCGGCATGGCTCTCGCCTTCGGCCTCGCCATGGCCGTGGCCATCGTCCTTTTCTTCGTCGTGGCCGTGGCCTGCTTCTTCGCCGTGGCCGTGGCCTTCTTCGCCTTGGTCGTCATGCTGAGCCTGGCCGCTGGAGGCCTGGCCGAGGGTGCCGGTCCAGGCCAGGCCGCCGAGGCCGAGGGCGGCCAAGGCAGCGGCGAGGATCGCGAGTTTGCGGGGGTTGGTCATTGTCGTTCCTGCTGCAAAGGGTTGTCAGTCGAATCGCCGGGGCCGCTGCGCGCCCCATTCGCCGGCGAGCCGGCTCCCACAGGGTGCGATGTGGTTTCTGTGGGAGCCGGCTTGCCGGCGAATGGGCTGCGCAGCAGCCCCTTGTCACCGTGCTCTCGGAAGCTCGCCGTAGATGCGCTCCACCTGCGCCCGCGCATCGGTGGCCGAGGCCAGCGCGTCGAGGTACAAGCCCCGCGCCTCGATCAAGGTGCGCTGGGCGTCGAGCACATCGAGGAAGGCGAACTTGCCCATCTCGAAGCCTCGGGTGGCGGTGTCCACCGCCTGCTGCGCCGCCGGCAGGATGGTGCGGTCGTAGGCCTGCACCTCGCCCATGGCCGTGGCCCACTGGTCCAGGGCACTGCGGGTATCACTGCGCAGGCGCAGCTCCACGGCGTTACGCAGGTCGCGGGCCTGGTCGGCACGGCGTGCGGCGGCCAGCACGTTGCCCTGGTTGCGGTCGAACAGCGGCAGCGGCATCGACAGGCCCACTACGTTCACCCGTTCACGGTCCTCGCGGCTGTACTGGCTGCCGACGCTGACGGTGAGGTTGGGGATGCGCTGGGCCTTTTCCGAGCCGAGGCTGGCTTCGCCGCGTTCGATCTGCGCGGCGGCCAGGCGCCAGTCGGCGGTTTGCTCGACCCGGGCCAGCAATTGCTCGGTGCCTGGTGCAGGGCCAGGCGAGAGGCTGGCGTCGTCGAGGCGATCAAAACCGGTTTCGGCGCTGCCGGTCAGGCGCGCCAGGGATTGCCAGGCCACGCTGCGTTCGGTTTTCGCCCGACGCGCCGCGGCTTCGGCCTGGGCCAGCTGCACCTGGGCACGGGTGGCCTCGACCGGTGATGACTGGCCGGCCTTGACCCGCCCTTGCACCACGCGCAACCCGCGCTCGGTCAGGGCCTGGGACTGCTGCGCCAGCTCCAGCGCAGTCTGCGCGCGCAGGGCGGCGTGAAAGGCCTGGATCACATCGGCGCGCAAGGCATTGCGCTGGCGCTCGAGTTCCAGGCGGGCGACTTCCTGGCCGGCGCTGGCCAGGTCGATGCGTGCGCCGCGCTTGCCACCCAGCTCCAGCGCCTGGCTGAGGGTGACGGTGGTGGTGCTGGTGTCGCGGCGGGTGTCCTCGACTTCCCAGGACAGTTCGGGGTTGGGGACCAGCCCTGCCTGGCGACGCTCGCCCTCGGCGATGCCGATCTCGCGGCCCACGGCGGCCAGTTCCGGGTTGTGGGCGTAGGCGGCGGCCAGGGCCTGGTCCAGGCTCAGGCCTTGCGCACCGGCGGGGCCGGCCAGCAACAGGCAGAGCAAGGCAATCTTGCGGGGGATGGGCACGGCTTGGGTCCTCGTCGACAAGCGGCGGAATGCGTTGGCGAGGGACTGTAGGGAGCGGTGGTTATCGGGGTGGTGGCGTGAAGATTACAATTTTGAAATGTTCTCACTATCACTTCTACAACGATCTGGCTCGGGCGATTGCAATGTGACTTAAAAGTTGTCTGTGAGGGACTCATCGGCCAATTCACAATCAGGTGACACTATGTTCGTGACCAAAGAACAAATTGCAATTGCCAAGGAGCTCTGGGAGCTCGCCAGGGACGCCTGCGTAGTGGCACATTGCAACTGGGGGCTGCTGGAGGGAAGTAAAGCCAGCATCATTCAAAGCCTGCGCGATCACGGCACCCGGCCCCTTGCTGCCGAAGAGGCATTCAAGCTTTTTCGTGAAGAACGCTTGGACGCCTACCACAAACTTCTTCTGGTAAAAGACGAGCGCGCACAAGAGCTCGCTGAACTCGAACGTCGCTATCAGCAGCAGTAAGCACAATAACAAAAGGCGCCCATCGGAAACGCACTGTGCCAGACAAAAAGGCTGCAAACCCTCTGGCACAACTGTGCGGTAATCGCACAGATTTGCTCGTATCCAGATGCTTCAAATTGACGAAACTAACCAGATAGTACAAATATCGGAGCATCCAAAAACAACAAAGCGATACCCCGCCATGCCCCCTCGAATCCTCGTACTCAACGGCCCCAACCTCAACCTGCTGGGCACCCGCGAACCGGCCCAGTACGGCCATGAAACCCTCGCCGATCTGGCCAACCTGTGCGCCACCAGCGCCGCCGAGCTGGGCCTGGAACTGGAATTCCGCCAGACCAACCACGAAGGCGAGCTGCTCGACTGGATCCATGCCGCCCGTGGCCGCTGCCACGGCATCCTGATCAACCCCGCCGCCTGGACCCACACCTCGGTGGCCATCCGCGACGCGCTGGTGGCCACCGAACTGCCGGTAATCGAAGTGCACCTGTCCAACGTGCACAAGCGCGAACCCTTCCGTCACCTGTCGTTCGTTTCCAGCATCGCCGTCGGCGTGATCTGCGGCCTCGGCAGCCAAGGCTACAAGATGGCCCTGGCGTACTTCGGCGAGCACTTCAAGGAGCAGGCATGAACCGCACAGGCATCCTCGCCGGCCTGATCGGCCGTGGCATCCAGGCCTCGCGCACCCCGGCGCTGCACGAGCACGAAGGCGACGCCCAGGCCCTGCGCTACCTGTACCGGCTGATCGACGCCGACCTGCTGGGCGTGGACGACAGCGCCCTGCCCCACCTGCTCGATGCCGCCGAGCGCACCGGTTTCACCGGGCTGAACATCACCTTCCCGTTCAAGCAGGCGATCCTGCCACTGCTCGACGAGCTCTCTGAAGAAGCCCGTGGCATTGGCGCGGTGAACACCGTGGTGCTACGCGATGGCAAGCGGGTCGGGCACAACACTGACTGCCTGGGCTTCGCCGAAGGCCTGCGCCGCGGCCTGCCAGGCGTGGCCAAGCGTCAGGTGGTGCAGATGGGCGCGGGGGGCGCGGGCTCGGCAGTGGCCCATGCACTGCTGGCCGAAGGGGTCGAGCGGCTGGTGCTGTTCGAGGTGGACCGGGCCCGTGGGCAAGCGTTGGTGGACAACCTGGTGCAACGCTTTGGTGCCGGGCGGGCGCTGCTTGGCAGCGACTTGGCCTGTGCCGTGGCCTGTGCCGATGGCCTGGTCAACACCACGCCGGTGGGCATGGCCAAGCTGCCCGGCATGCCACTGCCAGCCGAACTGCTGCATGCAAGGCTGTGGGTGGCGGAGATCATCTACTTCCCGCTGGAAACCGAACTGCTGCGCCATGCCCGGGCCCTGGGTTGCCGCACGCTGGATGGCGGCACCATGGCGGTGTTCCAGGCGGTGAAGGCGTTCGAGTTGTTCAGTGGGCGGGCGGCAGATGCCGGGCGCATGCAGGCGCATTTCGCCAGCTTCGATTGAGGTAGACGCGGTCCCTGTGTAGGAGCGGCCTTGTGCCGCGAAAGGGCCGCAGAGCGGCCCCGGGGTTATTGCAACACTGCACAAATTGCTGGGGCTGCTTCGCAGCCCTTTCGCGGCACAAGGCCGCTCCTACACAGAGCCCGTGCCTACAGGCCAGGCTCACGCCTTGATATAGCGCATCACCGCCTCGCAGATCACCTGCTTGTGGCGCTGCTTGATCTGCTCATCCGACAGGTCGATCTGGAAGATATCGCCAAACGTGTGGCGGTTGGACACCCGGTAGAAGCAGAACGAACTCATCAGCATGTGCAGGTCGATCACCTCGATGCCTGGGCGAAACACGCCCTGCTCCACACCACGGGCAAGGATCTTGCCCAGGGCGTCGAGCACCATGCTGCTCATCTCGCGGATCACCGGCGACTGCTTGACGTACTCGCCGTAGTGGATGTTCTCGGTGCAGACGATGCGCACGAAATCGACGTTGTTGGCATGGTGGTCGAAGGTGAACTCCACCAGGCGCTGGATCGCCTGCTCGGGCTCCAGGGATTCGAGGTCGAGGCTGTGCTCGGTCTTGCGGATGTCGCCGTAGAGTTTGACCAGGCACTCGACGTACAGCTGCTCCTTGCTGCCGAAGTAGTAGTAGATCATGCGCTTGGAGGTGGCGGTGCGCTCGGCGATGGCATCCACCCGGGCGCCGGCCAGGCCTTGTTGGACGAACTCGGTGATGGCGGCCTGGAGGATGTTCTCGCGGGTCTTTTCCGGGTTGTTCTTGCGCGTCTTGCGCGCCCCCTCGACTTCAGGCTTGACTACCGAATCACTCATACCGACTCACAGGCTCGTTGTAGGAATCCGGACGATTATCCGTGAGCCGGGCGACGCAGGGAAGCGCGCTGTTGGTCGCGTGGTCAGCGTCGCCTGTTCAACCCTCATCGCGGGGCAAGCCCGCTCCCCCAAAACCGTGGGAGCGGGCTTGCCCCGCGATGAGGGCGCAACTCACAACACCGGCTTGCGCCCTACCCCGCTACGCGCCTTGGCCATCGCCGCCAGGCGCACCGCCACGTTGGCCGCGCCGTACCCGGCATAGCCACCCTTGCGCTGGATGATCTCGAAGAAGAACCGCCCTTCGAACGGCTCGGTGTACACATGGAACAACTCGCCGCCCTGGGCATCGCGGTCGTAAAGCACGTTGTAGTACGCCAGCTCGCTCAGGAACTCATCGTCGAAATCGAAGCGCGCCGCCAGGTCGTCGTAGTAGTTGAGCGGAATCTCCAGCAGCGGCACACCCGCCTCCTTGGCGCGCACCACTTCGCGGAAGATGTCGTCGCAGTCGAAGGCGATGTGGTGCACGCCCGAGCCGCGGTAGCTGTCCAGCGCATGGGCAATGGCGGTGTTGCGGTTCTCCGAAATGTTCAGCGGCACGCGCAAGGTGCCGCAGTGGCTGCGCAAGGCGCGGCTCTTGACCAGGCCATAGGGGTCGGGCAGTACCACCTCGTCGTCGGCGGTGAAGTCGAACAGGCTCTTGTAGAACAGCACCCAGCTGTCCAGCGCCTCGGCCGGCAGCGCCAGGGCCATGTGGTCGATACGCCGCAGGCCGCCGCTGGCGGTGGCCGTGGGGTCCAGGTGGAAGTCGGTGTCGTAGATGGTCTGGCCTTGCCCATCAGGTTCGACCAGGTAAAGCAGGCTGCCATCCGGTGCACGTACCGCCGGGATCTCACGCTCGTTGGGGCCGACCAGCCCACGGAACGGCTGGCCCCGGTAGGCGATGGCGCGCTGCAATGCAGCCTGGCCATCGTTCACCCGCAACGCAGTGGCGCACAGCGACGGGCCGTGGGCCTCGAAGAAGTTGTGGGCGAACGAGTACGGTTCGGCGTTGAGCACGATGTTGATATCGCCCTGGCGCAGCAGGCGCACGGCCTTGCTGCGGTGCGCGCCTGCCTCGGCGAAGCCCAGGCGCTTGAGCCACACGCCCAGGCGTGCGCCGACCGCCTCGTCGACCGCGAACTCGAGAAACTCCACGCCGTCGTAGCTGCTCGCAGCGGGCGGGGCGAACAGCACGCCCGGCTCCACCGCCCGCGCCTCGCGCACCAGTTGCAGGCGGGTCTTTTCTTCCAGGTACAACAGCGAGCGCAGGCCATCGGCGGCGTTCTGCCGAGGCGGCGCGGCGCGGAAACCATCGTTGAAGATCTCCAACGACAGCGGGCCGCGATAGCCGGTGGCGAGGATTGGCGCGAGGAAACCCGCCAGGTCCATCTCGCCCTGCCCCGGGAAGCAGCGGAAATGCCGGCTCCACTCCAGTACGTCCATGGCCAGGATCGGCGCGTCGGCCATCTGCACGAAGAAGATCTTGTCGCCTGGGATGTCGCGGATGGCACTGGGGTCGCCCTTGAGCGACAGGGTGTGGAAGCTGTCGAGGATCACCCCCAGCGCCGGGTGGTCGGCCTGGCGCACCAGGTTCCATACCTGCTGGTAGGTGTTGACGTGGCGGCCCCAGGCCAAGGCCTCGTAACCAATGCGCAGGCCCCGGTCGCCGGCGTGCTCGGCAAGCAGGCGCAGGTCATCGACCAGCAGCTGCTCATCACCCAGGGCGTCGGGCTGGACGTTGCTGCACACCAGCACCAGGTCGGTGCCCAGCTCCTGCATCAAGTCGAACTTGCGCGCGGCACGGTCGAGGTTCTTGTGCAAACGGTCGCGGCGGCAACCTTCGAAATCGCGAAACGGCTGGAACAAGGTGATGGTGATGCCGAGGTCGGCGCACATCTGGCGGATCTCGCGGGGGCTGCCGGCGTAGTACAACAGGTCGTTCTCGAAGATCTCGACGCCGTCGAAGCCCGCGGCGGCGATGGCTTCGAGTTTCTCTGGCAGGGTGCCGCTGAGGGACACGGTGGCGATCGAACGCTGCATGGGGGAGTTCCTTGTTATTGGGCGACAAGTCGGCATCCCGGTGGTCGCTACCGGCCTCTTCGCTGGCAAGCCAGCTCCCACAAGGGCAGCACTGTCCTTGTGGGAGCTGGCTTGCCAGCGATGAGGCCTTGGCAGCAACAACGCACTCAATGCCTGGCACGATCGATTATTCGCAGGTAAAGTCGCCCCGGCAACGCACTTTGTACGAAACAGTTAGTTTTTGTTCGATTACCGAACAAAACCCGTTTCGGCGAATTGATTCACCCCGCCCCGTGAACAACCATGATCGACAGTCGCAGGCCCCGCCGGCCTTTCTCGCTGCCACGCCGGTCGTTCGGCGGAGCCTGCGCCGCACAGCCCAACGTCACCACATAATAAGTTCAAGAAAACGGGTACCGACCTATGCACAGCTTCCTCGCCCTGCGATCCGCACCGCCGCGTTCGTCTTCTCTCCACAGCCCCGTTCACGTGCCCTGCGCGCGCTGACCCCCGGCCCCTGACAAGAACAACGGAGACAACATGGCCCGCTCAAGCTCCCAAGCCAAGAAAGCCACCGCCAGCGGTTGGATCGGCTCTGCCCTCGAGTACTACGACTTCTTCATCTACGCCCAGGCCGCAGCGCTGATCTTCCCGCAGATCTTCTTCCCGTCCACCGACCCGAAGATGGCCATCATCGCCTCGCTGGCCACTTATGGCGTGGGCTACCTGGCGCGACCCGTCGGCGCCTTCGTGCTTGGCCACTGGGGTGATACCCGTGGGCGCAAGAACGTGCTGCTGCTGTGCATGTTCCTGATGGGCCTGTCGACCATGGCCGTAGGCCTGCTGCCCACCTACCACGACATCGGCCTGCTGGCCCCGGCGTTGCTGGTGGTGCTGCGCCTGATCCAGGGCTTCGCCGTGGCCGGCGAAATCTCCGGGGCCAGCTCGATGATCATGGAGCATGCGCCGTTCGGTCGCCGTGGCTACTACGCCAGCTACACCCTGCAGGGCGTGCAGGCCGGCCAGGTGATGGCGGCGGCGGTGTTCCTGCCGCTGGCCTACTTCATGCCCAGCGAGGCGTTCAACGAGTGGGGCTGGCGCATCCCGTTCCTGATGAGCGCCGTGGTGCTGATCGCCGGCTTCATCATCCGTAAGGAGGTGCACGAGACCCCGGCCTTCGTTCAGGAGGAAAAGCAGGACAAGGTGGCCAAGTCACCGATCAGCGAGGCCTTCCGCCACAGCTGGAAGCACATGGTGCTGGTGATGTTCATGGCATTGATGAACGTGATCCCGGTGGTCGCCACCATCTTCGGCGCCGCATACGCGGTGCAACCGGCCTACGGCATCGGCTTCGACAAGAGCGTGTACCTGTGGATCCCGGTGGTGGGCAACATCGTCGCGGTGCTGGTGATCCCCTTCGTGGGCAACCTTTCGGACAAGATTGGCCGCCGCCCGACCATGATCGCCGGCTGCCTGGGCTCGGGCCTGCTGGCGTTCGTCTACCTGTACGCGATCAGCATCCAGAACGTGCCGCTGGCCTTCGCCGCCTCGATCTTCATGTGGGGCATGGTCTACCAGGGCTACAACGCGGTGTTCCCCAGCTTCTACCCGGAGCTGTTCCAGACCCGCTACCGCGTATCGGCCATGGCCATCGCGCAGAACATCGGCACCATGATCACCGCCATGCTGCCAGCGCTGTTCGCCCTGGTGGCGCCGCCGGGGTCGGAGAACATCCCGCTGGTGGTGGGTAGCTTGGCGTTCTTCATCACCTGCGTGTGCGCGTTTGCCGCGTACCTGGCGCCGGAGACACACCGCTTGGCGATGGAAGACCTGGGTAATCCGCAGGCCCAGCCGATGGAGCGTGAAGCTTATGAGGCCAGCCGCAAGGGCAGCCTGAAAGCGTTCGGGCATTGAAGCACGATCGCGGGGCCAGTCGCAGCAGCGCACCGCCGCTCCCACGAGCTTGCAGCCGAGCACGTGGGAGCAACTGTCTTGCGCGGTCTGTAGGAGCGGCCTTGTGTCGCGAAAGGGGTGCGCAGCGCCCCCAGGATCTCGAATACACCTCAAGATCGCCGGGGCCGCTTTGCGGCCCGTTCGCGACACAAGGCCGCTCCTACAGAGACCGCGCAAGATGTGGGAGCGGCGGTGCGCCGCTGCGACTGGCCCCGCGATCAGTCCGGTAACCGATAGCGCTCGGCAAAGTACTGCCGGAAGAACTCCACCGCCACTCGCACCTTGGCCGACCCGGCCAGGGGCGCGGTGTACACCGCCCAGATATCCGCCGCCTGCTGGTAGTCCGGCAGCACCTGCACCAGCCGCCCGTCCTCGATGCTGTCGTGCACGTCCCACCACGAACGCAGCAGGATCCCCCGACCATCCAGGCACCACTGGTGCGCCACCTCGCCATGGTTGCTCGACAACGCACCCGTCACCCGCACGCTCTCCTCGCCTTGTGGCCCCTCCAGGTGCCACAGCCCGAACGGGTGGTCGCGCTCCTTGATCACCAGGCAGTCATGGCTGGCGAGGTCGGCCAGTACTTTCGGCGTACCGCGTTCGGCCAGGTAGCGTGGCGCCGCGCACAGCACCCGGCGGTTGCGCGCCAGCGGCTTGGCGATCAGGTGCGGGGCGATCACGTTGCCGACGCGGATGTCCAGGTCCACGCCCTCGGCGATCAGGTCCACCAGCCGATCATGCACGTCCAGACGGATGTCCAGCCGTGGGTAACGCGCCGCCAGCTCCGACAGCGCCGGGGCCACGAAGCGCCGGCCCAGGCCCAGGCTGCTGGCGATGCGCAACTGGCCGGCGGGCTCGCGCTGGCCGGCGTTGAGGTCGTCGTCCATGCGTTGCAGGGTGTCGAAGATCTGTTGCGCCCACTGGTAGACCCGCTCGCCCTCCTCGCTCACCGTCACCCGCCGGGTGGTGCGGTGCAGCAGGCGCACGCCCAGGCTTTCCTCCAGCAGGCGAATGCGCTTGCTGACGAACGCCGCCGACATGCCGCGCTCGTCCGCCACCGCGGCGAAACTGGCGCGGCGCGCCACCTGGAGGAAGATATCGAGGTCATCGAGATTCGGCAGATTATTCACGCTTCGTGCACCAAGAATTGATCGATCAGCGGATTATCTCCGCAGCGCGCCCTTATAGCATGACCGCATCCTCCCTGAACACGAGATGCGCCCCATGACCAAGACCTTCAAAATCGCCGCCATCCCCGGTGACGGCATCGGCAACGAAGTCCTCCCGGAAGGCATCCGCGTGGTCGAGGCCGCCGCGCGCAAGCACGGCCTGAACCTTGAGATCGAGTTCTTCGAGTGGGCCAGCTGCGACTACTACCTGGCCCACGGCAAGATGATGCCGGACGACTGGTTCGAACAGCTCAAGGGCTTCGACGCGCTGTTCTTCGGCGCCGTCGGCTGGCCGGACAAGGTCCCGGACCACATCTCGCTGTGGGGCTCGTTGCTCAAGTTCCGCCGCGACTTCGACCAGTACGTCAACATCCGCCCGGTGCGCCTGTTCCCCGGCGTACCTTGCCCCCTGGCGAACAAAAAGCCGGGCGACATCGACTTCGTGGTGATCCGCGAGAACACCGAGGGCGAATACTCGTCGCTGGGTGGGCGCATGTTCGAGAACACCGAAAACGAATTCGTCCTGCAGGAGTCGGTGTTCACCCGCCGCGGCGTCGACCGCATCCTCAAATACGCCTTCGAAGTGGCCCAGACCCGCGAACGCAAGCACGTCACCTCGGCCACCAAGTCCAACGGCATGGCCGTGAGCATGCCGTACTGGGACGAGCGCACCGCCGCCATGGCCGCGCACTACCCCGAGATCAGCTGGGACAAGCAGCACATCGACATCCTCTGCGCACGCTTCGTGCTGCAACCGGAACGTTTCGACGTGGTGGTGGCCTCCAACCTGTTCGGCGACATCCTCTCCGACCTCGGCCCGGCCTGCGCTGGCACCATCGGCATCGCGCCGTCGGCCAACCTCAACCCCGAGCGCAAGTTCCCGTCGCTGTTCGAGCCGGTGCATGGTTCGGCGCCAGATATCTACGGCAAGAACATCGCCAACCCGATCGCGATGATCTGGTCGGGTGCACTGATGCTCGAGTTCCTCGGCAAGGACGGCGATGACGCCCGCTACCAGGCCGCCCACGACGACATCCTCAAGGCCATCGAGACCGTGATCGCCAATGGCGACACCACCCGCGACATGGGCGGCAGCCGCTCGACCCAGGACGTGGGCAAGGCGATTGCCGAATTGCTCGGCGCTTAATCGATACACCGGGGCCGACGGTCAGGATTGTCTGACAGTCGGCTTGCGGTACGTAACAATTCAATGCACACTTCGTTAACCAAAAGATATATGTAAACCTTAGGTTAACAGAAAGCCACACGACACGGATTTCACCCAACGCCTGACTGACTCCAACTACAAAAAAAATGCCCCTGGAGACAATTGATGTCCCCCAACAATAAAAAGATTGATGTGTTCCTGATTGCCGTGAGCCTGGTTGCCGTGCTGCTCACCGTGATCGGCCTTGCCGCCTTCCCCGCACAAGCGGAAAACCTCGCCAACCAGCTGTTCGAAGTGGCCACCCGCACCTTCGGCACCAGCGTCCAGGTGCTGGTGTTCGGCAGCTCGCTGGCGGTGCTGTACCTGGCGTTCAGCAAGTACGGCAACATTCGCCTGGGTGCCGGCAAGCCGGAATACTCCACCACTACCTGGGTGTTCATGTTCATCTGCGCCGGCATGGGCTCCTCGACCCTCTACTGGGGCGTGATGGAGTGGGCCTACTACTACCAGACCCCCGGCCTGAACATCGCACCGATGTCGGCCCAGGCGCTGGAATACAGCGTCAGCTACTCGTTCTTCCACTGGGGTATCAGCGCCTGGTCGATCTATGCCCTGGCCTCGCTGGCCATGGCCTACCACTTCCACGTGCGCAAGAAGAGTGGCCTGAACCTGGCCTCGGTGATCGAGGCGGTGACCGGCTTCAAGGCCACCGGCCCGGTGGGCCGCGCGGTCGACCTGATCTTCCTGCTGACCATGATGGGCGCGCTGACCGTGTCGCTGGCGCTCACCGCCTCCACCCTCACCCGTGGCCTTGCTGACCTGGCCGGCACCCCCAACACCTTCACCGTGCAACTGCTGGTGATCGGTGCGGTGGCGCTGCTGTTCTCGCTGAGCTCGTACATCGGTATTGATGGTGGTTTGCAGCGCCTGTCGAAGATGGTCTGCGTCGGCGCCCTGCTGTTCGCCGCCATCGTGCTGCTGGTCGGCCCGACCCAGTTCACCCTGAACAACACCGCCAACTCCATCGGTCTGATGCTGCAGCATTACGTGCAGATGAGCCTGTTCACCGACCCGGCCGGCGACGGCGCCTTCACCCGTAACTGGACGGTGTTCTACTGGCTGTGGTGGGTCTCCTACGCCCCAGGCGTGGCGATGTTCGTCGCCCGTGTGTCGCGCGGCCGGTTGATCAAGGAAGTGGTGTTCGCCCTGCTGCTGGGTGGCAGCTTCGGTTGCTGGTTCTTCTTCGGTGCGCTGGAAAGCTACAGCATGCACCAGTTCATCAACGGCCAGATCGACGTACCCAAACTGCTCAGCACCCTGGGCGGCGAAGCAGCGGTGACCGACCTGCTGCTGGCCCTGCCGTGGGGCACGCTGTTCCTGGCGGCGTACCTGTTCATCATGGCGGTGTTCTGCGCCTCGCACATGGACGCCGCCGCCTACGCCGTGGCCGCCACCAGCACCCGCAACCTGCGTGAAGGCGAAGACCCAAGCCCGACCCTGCGCCTGTTCTGGTGCGTGGTGCTGACCCTGGTGCCGCTGGCCATGCTGTTCGCCAAGGCCTCGCTGTCGACCATGAAGACCGCCGTGGTCCTGACCGCGATCCCGTTCATGCTGATCCTGCTGGTGAAGATCTACGGCTTCTTCAAGTGGCTGGCGGCCGACTATGGCCAGGTGCCGGCGTACCGCATCGAGGAAGAGGCCACGCGCCTGGCCGGTGAAGAGCCGCAGGAGCAGGCGCCGCGTAGCGCCGCGGCGGTGCACTGACCCTTGTAGGAGCGCCCCGGCAAGGCCGCTCCTACACAGATCAACATCACGCAGCAGCACAAAAAATTTTGCACCACTTGTTAACCAACAGATACGCGTTAACCAATAAGAACCGAGATAAAGCCATGAACGATTTCAAACGCCTGCCCGCCGACTTCTGCGCCAACCCCGAGGAAGCCTTCACCCTGCCGGCCAAGTTCTACACCCAGGCCGCCGTGTTCGAGCATGAGAAGGAAGCGATCTTCGCCCGCAGCTGGATCTGCGTCGGCCACCGCAGCGAAGTGGCCGAGAAGAACGCCTACATCACCCGCCAGGTGATCGGCGAAAGCATCATCGTCGTGCGTGGCCGCGACGACGTGCTGCGCGCGTTCTACAACGTCTGCCCGCACCGCGGCCACCAACTGCTCGAAGGCAGCGGCAAGGCCAAGAACGTCATCACCTGCCCGTACCACGCCTGGACCTTCAAGCTCGACGGCGAGCTGGCCCACGCGCGCAACTGCGAGAACGTGGCCAACTTCGACAAGGACAACTCCACCCTGGTGCAGCTGCGGGTCGAAGAGTACGCAGGCTTCATCTTCATCAACATGGACAACGACGCAGGCTCGGTCGAAGACCAGCTGCCCGGCATGCAACAGCGCATGCGCGAAGCCTGCGCGGTGATCGACGACCTGCACCTGGCCGCGCGCTTCGTCAGCGACACCCCGGCCAACTGGAAGTCGATCGTCGACAACTACCTGGAGTGCTACCACTGCGCCCCGGCCCACCCGGGCTTCTCCGACTCGGTGGATGTCGGCCAGTACAGCCACAGCCTGCACGGCAACTGGACCCTGCAGTACGGCCTGGCCAAGCCTTCGGAGCAGTCGTTCACCTTCGACGAGTCGGTCAAGGACCCGTCCTTCGCCGGCTTCTGGGCCTGGCCGTGCACCATGTTCAACGTGCCGCCAGGGGCCAATTTCATGACCGTGATCTACGAGTTCCCGGTCGATGCCGAAACCACCCTGCAGCACTACGACATCTACTTCCTCAACAAGGACATCACCGAGGAGCAGCAGAAGCTGATCGACTGGTACCGCGAAGTGTTCCGCCCCGAGGACCTGCGCCTGGTCGAAAGCGTGCAGAAGGGCCTCAAGTCCCGTGGCTACCGTGGCCAGGGCCGGATCATGGTCGACGCGCAGCGCAGCGGCGTGAGCGAGCATGGCATCGCTCACTTCCACAACCTGATCGCCGTCGCCCACCTGGACGACTGACCACACCGTTAGGCTCGCCCCGCGCCAGGCCTGGCGCGGGGCTTCGTTGTCGAGGTATGCCATGGCCAAGCAATACGAAATGTTCAAGGTGCGCGTGACTGGCGTCGAGCAGGCCACACCGCAGATCAAGCGCTTCACCCTGGCCCGCACCGACGGCGCCGCCCTGCCTGCGTTCACCGGCGGCAGCCATGTGATCGTGCAGATGCAGTCGGCCTGCGGCGGCCAGTTCAGCAACGCCTACTCGCTGATGAGCGACCCGCGCGCGCTGGCCAGCTACCAGATCGGCGTGCGCCTCGAAGAGCAGTCCAAGGGTGGCTCGGCCTTCATGCACCAGCAGGTCGAGGTGGGCAGCGAGTTGACCATCTCCACCCCCAACAACCTGTTCGCCCTCGACCCCAGCGCCGGCCGGCATGTGCTGATCGCCGGCGGCATCGGCATCACCCCCTTCCTGGCGCAGTTGCACGAACTCGAGGGCGGCACTACCCCTTACGAGCTGCACTACGCCTTCCGCGCCCCGGAGCACGGCGCCTTCCAGGGTGACCTGGAAAACGGCCCGCATGCCGGCAACACGCGGTTCTACATCGACAGCCTGGGCCGCAAGCTCGACCTCGCAGGCCTGTGCGCGAGCCTTGCCGACGATGCCCACCTGTACGTGTGCGGGCCCAAGCCACTGATCGACGCGGTGATCGCTACCGCTGCCGCCGCTGGCATCGCCCAATCCCGTGTGCACTGGGAGCAGTTCGCCGCCGCAGCGCCAGCCACCGGCGCCGCCTTCACCGTGGTGCTGGCCCGTTCCGGCACCGAGCTGGCCGTGGAGGAAGGCATGACCATCCTCCAGGCCATCGAGAAATCCAAGGCCGCCAAGGTCGAGTGCCTGTGCCGCGAAGGCGTGTGCGGTACCTGTGAAACCGCGATCCTCGAAGGCGAAGCGGAGCACTTCGACCAGTACCTGAGCGATGAGGAAAAGGCTGCGCAGCAGACCATGATGCTGTGCGTGTCCCGGGCCAGGTCGGCGCGGATCGTGCTGGACCTCTGAAGCACCGCACGCCTGTAGGAGCGGCCTTGTGCCGCGATAGGGCCGCAAAGCGGCCCCAGCAGTGGGTGTATCGACACTGTGTCTTGGGGCCGCTACGCGCCCCTTTCGCGGCACAAGGCCGCTCCTACAGGCGATCGTGCAGGTTTGCTTTACGCGGAACTCCCGCCCCCGCCACCGCTCTTAACAACATGCAGTAACTCCCTGGTCACTACCTTCGCGGAGGACTCACCATGCGCCACTTACTGCTTGTTCCATCGCTGCTGCTCCTGCTCCCTGCCGGGGCCGCCCTGGCCCGGGTCGATGCCGGCGACGTCGCCACCTCGGCGGGGATTTCCGCTTCGCTGTACTCGACCTTCAAGGACGACAAGCGGGTCATCCCCGCCCGCGACGAGCTGACCGCGTTCATCGCCAGTGGCGGCGCGATCCGCGGCGCCTACCTCGAATCGGCGTTGCAGCAGGCTCGCCAGGCCAATCCCGGCCTGCAAGCCAGCGACGAGGAACTGGCCCAGGCGCTGCTGTCGCAACCCGACCCGCTGGCCGATCACTGAGCCAGCTCTGCAGGGGCCGCCCAGCGGCCCCTGGTTCATTACACCTGTTGCCGCCACTGGCCGGGGCTCATGCCGGTCTTGCGGCGGAACACCCGCGCCAGCGCCGAAGGGCTCTGGTAACCCACCTCGTCCGCCACCAGTGCCAGAGGCCGGCCGTCGCGGATGCGTTTTTGCGCCAGGGCGATGCGCCAGCCGGCCAGGTAGTCACCCGGCGTATCGCCTACCACTGCCTTGAAATGCGCGGCAAAACCCGCCCGTGACATGCCGGCCAGCGCCGCCAGCGCCTGCACCGACCAGTCCAGCGCCGGGGCCTCGTGCAGGGCAACCAGCGCACGGGCCAGGCGCTTGTCGGCCAGCCCCGCGAGCATCCCCGAAGTCACGCCCTGGCTGCCCAGCAGATCGCGCAGCAATTGAATCACCAGCAGTTCGAACAGGCGGTTGAGTACCAGCCCTTTGCCGCACTCATCGCCCAAGGTCTCGGCGAACAGCCACTCGCACAGCGCCCGCACCTGGGGCAGGTCGCGCAAGGGGCTGACCAGCACGTCCGGCAGCGCGCGGGTGAGCGGGTTGTCCGGGCCGCCGGTGAACGCCAACGTGGCGCACACCAGGTCGGCGCCGTCGCTTTCGCCAGCGCTCAACTCATGCGCCCGTGGGCGAATCATCAGGATCAGGCTGGGCTCGTCCAGCACCCGTGGCGGCCCCAGGCCATCGCGCAGGCGCAGGCTGCCGGCGCGCAGCAGGTGGACATGGCCGACCGGTTGGCTGCCATCAACCTGGTCGATGCCGCAAAAGCTACCTTGGTGGAAGGTCGAGGCGGTGAAGGCAAACTGGTCGAGCAAGGTGGCGAGGCGGTCCATACAGATTCCAGTCTTAGACGATCAGTCGCACAAACTGGACGATCAGAACCCGAAAGGCAATGCCCGTTGGATAACCTGTGCCCAGTTCGATCAACAACCCCCACCGCACAGGAGCAACACCATGAGCCGTATCACCGCCCTCACCCTCGACCAGGCACCTGCCGCCACCCGCCCGGCACTGCAGAACATCGAGAAAGGCCTGGGCTTCCTGCCCAACACCTTTGCCACCCTCGCCCACTCGCCGGCCGCGCTCAATGGCTACCTGGCACTGGCCCAGGCCCTGGGCCGCGACGGCCTGACCGCGGTCGAACGCGAAGTGGTTGCGCTGGCGACGTCCGAAGTCAACGGCTGTGACTACTGCGTCGCCGCCCATCGCTATTTCGGCGGCAAGGCGGGCTTGAGTGCCGACGAGGTGCTGGCCGCCCGTGCGGGTACCTTGAACGCAGTGGCCAAGCTGGCCCGTTCGGTCACCCTGCAACGGGGCCTGGTGCCCGACGAGGTGCTGACCGAGGCGCGCGACGCAGGCCTGGACGACGGGCGCATCGTCGATGTGATCGCCCAGGTCACCCTGCTGACCCTGACCAACTACCTGAACAACGTCGCCCGCACCGAGGTCGACTTCCCGCCCCGCACCGCCTGAGTTGCCGCGCGCCGCTGCAAGGCGGCGCGCCACCTGCGCCCGGCAACCGATGCCCAGCGTGTCCATCACGGCTTTTTCCTGGGGCAAAGCCCTCCTACAATCAGGCCCTGGAATCAACCACAGGCCAGCCCCATGCCCGACAACCTGTTCAGCACCCTGCCCGCCCTCGACCCTCAGGCCAACGAGCAGTTCGACGACCTGCTACGCCGCCCTGGCCTGCGTATCGAGCGCATCGTCTCCAGCGGCCAGGCCAGCCCGCCGGGCCATTGGTACGACCAGGAAGAAGGCGAATGGGTGGCGCTGCTCAGCGGCAGCGCCGGGCTGCGCCTGGAGCACGAGCCCGAAACTCGCGTGTTGCGCCCAGGCGATCACCTCAATATCCCGCCCCATTGCCGGCATCGGGTGGAGTGGACCGAAGCCGGCGTGGCCACGGTGTGGCTGGCAGTGTTCTATCGCACCTGAGCCAGCGCCGTAGAACCCGGCACGGCTTGCAGCCGGTAGAAGCGCCACGGCAGCACCAGCGCCGCGACCGTCAGGCCACTGGCGAAGCCCACCCACACCCCCACCGCGCCCAGCGAGGAATGGAACGCCAGCCAGTAGCTCAGCGGCAACGCCAGCAACCAATAGCTGACCAAGGTGACGCCCACCGGCCAGCGGTAGTCCTGCAACCCGCGCAGCGCACCCAGCGCTGTGGATTGCAGGCCGTCGGCCACCTGCATCGCCGCGACCACCACGAACATCGGCACGGCGATGGCGATCACTTGCGGGTCGTCGCTCATGGCCTCGGCGATGCGCCGGCCGAACAACGCCAGTACCACCGTGGCCAGGCACATCCACGCGGTGACGCTGATGAAGGTGGCGCTGCCGATGGCGCGGATACGTGCCGTTTCGCCACGGCCCTGGGCCTGGCTGATGCGAATGCTCACCGCCGCCGCCATGCCCAGCGGCAGCATGTACAGCAACGAACCGATCGAATGCACCACCTGGTTGGCCGCCAACGCGGCATTGCCCAGCCAGCCCAGCATCCAGGCGGCGATCACCACTGCGCCGGCCTCGGCCAGGTAGCCCAGGCCCACCGGCCAGCCCTCGGCCAGCAATGTGCGCCGCCGCAGGCGCGGCCCGCCGGCAGCCTGGCGATAGCGCGCCAACGACGGCGCCAGCCGCCAATAGGCCAGGGCCAGCAGCACCGCCAGCGACTCGGCGATCACGCTGGCGATACCGGCACCGAGCAGGCCCAGCGTCGGCAGGCCGAAGTAGCCGTGGATCAGGCCATAACTCAGGGGAATGTTGAACAGCACTGCGCTCATCACCAGCAGCACCGCCACCCACGGGCGGCCGATGGCTTCCAGCACGTCCTTGAACACCACGGCCAGGCAGTAGGGGATGAGAAACACCGCCATGGCCTGCCAGTAGGGTGTCAGCAGCGCAATGTCCGGCAACGGTACCCCGAACCATTGCAAGGTCGGCAAGGCGCCGAGCATCGCCAGGCAGCCCAGGCTGCCGACCAGCAGCCCGTAGCCAAGGCCTGCGCGCAGCGTGCGCGCCACCGCAGCCGAGTCGTCGGCGCCGAAGGCATGGGCCACGCGCACGCTGAGGGTGGCGAGCATGCCGTAGAGCCCGGCATGGAAGATCAGCCCGGCGCTGCTGGTCAGCGCCACGCAAGCGAGTACCACGGTGCCGAGCGAAGCCAGCAACACAGTGTCGGTCAGGCTGATCAGCTCGGCGGCGGACAGGCCCAGCACCAGTGGCAAGGCCAGGCGCAGCAAGCCTGGTAGCTCCGCCAGCCAGGCAATCTGGGGCCGTGTTACAGAACTCACGGTAAGTATCTCCAATTGACATACGCCGCGTATGTTAATGCCATTCATTGACATACGCAACGTATGCTAATTTACGCGCCGTCGTCCTTTGCCTGGAGTTCCCCATGCCCACCCCTCGCCGCAGCCGCGCCGCCATGAGCGCGGACACCACCGAACGGCTGATCGCCGTCGCCCGCCGGCAATTCACCGAGAAAGGGTTCAATGCCGTGGTCATGGACGAGCTATGTGCCGAGGTCGACCTTACCCGGGGCGCCCTGCACCACCACTTCGGTGGCAAGGCGGGGTTATTCACTGCGGTGGTGCAGAGCCTGCTCGATGAGATCAACCAGGCGCTGGATGTGCGCTATGCCACGCATCACGACCCTTTGGAGGCGTATATCGACACCTGCCTGCATTACTACGACCTGCTCAAGGACCCGGCCTTGCGCCGTATCCTGCTGCAGGACGCGCCGGCGGTGCTTGGCCTGCGTTTGCGCGAGCTGGAAGAGGCCAGCTATATCGGGCCCATGGCCCAGGGGCTGGTGGAATTGCAGGAGGCTGGCCGGTTGCGGGCGTTCGACGCGGTGGCCATGGCGCACCTGATCAATGGGGCGATGGGGGATACCGGGATCTGGGTGGTCGCGCAGGATGATCCGCAGCAGGCGGCGGAGCGGGTGAAGGGGGCGTTGCGGTGTTTGCTGGAGGGGTTGCAGTGTTGAGGGCGATGGAGCGGCCTTTGCGCGTTATGGCTGCCAGGTGCTTGCCGGTGTTTTTGTAGCGCTCTCAAGATCGAGCGCCNCTGGAAGAGGCCAGCTATATCGGGCCCATGGCCCAGGGGCTGGTGGAATTGCAGGAGGCTGGCCGGTTGCGGGCGTTCGACGCGGTGGCCATGGCGCACCTGATCAATGGGGCGATGGGGGATACCGGGATCTGGGTGGTCGCGCAGGATGATCCGCAGCAGGCGGCGGAGCGGGTGAAGGGGGCGTTGCGGTGTTTGCTGGAGGGGTTGCAGTGTTGAGGGCGATGGAGCGGCCTTTGCGCGTTATGGCTGCCAGGTGCTTGCCGGTGTTTTTGTAGCGCTCTCAAGATCGAGCGCCAAAAAATCACCGACAGGCACCTGGTGGCCCTAACACGGTGACAGCCTCTAAACCCCACACCAACACCCTTTTCCCCACACGATCTAAGCTTTTAGCAACAACCACCCCCTCCCCACCCTGCGACAATCAGCCCCACCAACAAATGTACTAACTTGTTAATTAGCTTGCTAAGAGCTTAAACTGCGCGGCATTCCACCCCCGAGACTCCTGGCATGAAAGACACCCCCCGCGCCTCCGGCGCCTCACGCATCCTCCTGATCGGCCTGGGCAGCATCGTCGCCCTGCTCGGCCTGCTGCTGGCCGCTGGCGGCATCAAGCTCGCCGGCCTGGGCGGCTCCTGGTACTTCCTGCTCGGCGGCCTGGCCATGGCCATCGCCGGCCTGCTCATCGCCCGCCGCAAACCCGCCGGCGCCTGGCTGTACGCCGCCTTCCTGCTCGGCACGCTGATCTGGGCGGTGGCCGATGCCGGCCTCACGTTCTGGCCCCTGTTCTCGCGCCTGTTCATGTTCGCCGCCATCGGCCTGGCAGTGGCGCTGGTCTACCCGCAACTGGTGCAGCGCAAGGCACGCGGTGCCTACGGCGTTGCCGGCGTGATGGCCGTGGCGCTGGTAATCGCCGCCGGCAACATGTTCGTCGCCCACCCCAGCGTCGCCCCCACCGGCAATGGCCCGGGCCTGACCCCGGTCGAGCCCGGCCAACAGCAGAAAGACTGGGCCCACTACGGCAACACCGAGGGCGGCAGCCGCTTCGCCGCGCTGGACCAGATCAACCGTGGCAACGTCGACAAGCTCCAGGTGGCCTGGACCTACCACACCGGTGACGTCGCCCTCAGCGACGGCAACGGCGCCGAAGACCAGCTGACCCCGCTGCAGGTTGGCAACAAGGTGTTCATCTGCACCCCGCACAACAACCTGATCGCCCTCGACGCCGACACCGGCAAGGAACTGTGGAAGAACGCGATCAACGCCCAGTCCAAGGTCTGGCAGCGTTGCCGTGGCATGGCCTACTTCGACGCCAGCGCGCCCGTTGCCCAGCCCACCCAGCCGAACAGCTCGCCGATCACCGTGGCCAACGTGCCGGCCGGCGCCAACTGCCAGCGTCGCCTGCTGACCAACACCATCGACGGCCGCCTGATCGCAGTGGACGCCGATACCGGCGCCTTCTGCCAGGGCTTCGGCAACAACGGCCAGGTCGACCTCAAGGCCGGCCTTGGCGCTGTGCCCGACTCCTACTACCAGCTGTCCTCCGCGCCGTTGATGGCTGGCACCACCGTGGTGGTCGGCGGCCGCGTCGCCGACAACGTCCAGACCGACATGCCAGGCGGCGTGATCCGCGGCTTCGACGTCTACACCGGGGCAATGCGCTGGGCCTTCGACCCGGGCAACCCTGAAGACCGCAATGCCCCGCAGGGCGACAGCACCTACGTGCGCAGCACCCCCAACAGCTGGGCGCCGATGTCCTACGACCCGGCGATGAACACCCTGTTCCTGCCGATGGGTTCGTCCTCCACCGACATCTATGGTGTCGAGCGCAGCACGCTGGACCACACCTACGGCGCTTCGGTGCTGGCCCTGGACGCCACCACCGGCAACCAGAAATGGGTGTACCAGACCGTGCACAACGACCTGTGGGACTTCGACCTGCCGATGCAGCCGAGCCTGATCGATTTCACCAAGGACGACGGGCAAACCGTTCCCGCCGTGGTGATCGGCACCAAGGCCGGGCAGATCTTCGTGCTCGACCGCGCCACTGGCCAGCCACTGACCCAGGTCGACGAAGTACCGGTCAAGCCCAGCAACATCCCCAACGAGCCGTACTCGCCGACCCAACCGAAATCCGTAGGCATGCCGCAGATCGGCGCGCAGACCCTGACCGAGTCGGACATGTGGGGTGCCACCCCGTTCGACCAACTGCTGTGCCGCATCGACTTCAAGAAGATGCGCTATGACGGCCTGTACACTGCGCCCGGCACCGACTTGTCGCTGAGCTTCCCAGGTTCGCTCGGTGGCATGAACTGGGGCAGCCTCTCGACTGACCCGGTGCACGGCTTCATCTTCGTCAACGACATGCGCCTGGGCCTGTGGATTCAGATGATTCCGTCGCAGAACACCGGTAAGGCAGCAGGTGGTGGCGAAGCGCTGAACACCGGCATGGGCGCCGTACCGCTCAAGGGCACCCCCTATGCGGTGAACAAGAACCGCTTCCTGTCGGTAGCCGGCATCCCCTGCCAGGCACCGCCGTTCGGCACCCTGACCGCGATCGACATGAAGACCCGCCAGGTGGCCTGGCAGGTGCCAGTGGGTACCGTCGAAGACACCGGCCCACTGGGTATCCGCATGCATCTGCCGATCAAGATCGGCCTGCCGACCCTCGGCGGCACCCTGTCCACTCAAGGCGGCCTGGTGTTCATCGCCGGCACCCAGGACTTCTACCTGCGCGCCTATGACAGCAGCAACGGCAGCGAAATCTGGAAAGCCCGCCTGCCGGTGGGCAGCCAGGGTGGCCCGATGACCTACGTGTCGCCCAAGACCGGCAAGCAGTACGTGGTGGTCACCGCGGGCGGCGCGCGCCAGTCGACCGACCGTGGCGACTATGTGATTTCGTACGCCCTGCCGTAAGCCACTGACGCCATCGCGGGGCAAGCCCGCTCCCACGCTGACCGTGGGAGCGGGCTTGCCCCGCGATGGTTTCCACCCGATTTCAGGAATACCCGCAATGCGATCCACCCTTCGCCACACCCCTACTGCCCTGCTGCTGGCCCTGGCCAGCACCACTGCCCTCGCCGACAGCGACCTGCTCACCCGCAACACCCTGACCGGCGACTGGGGCGGCCTGCGCCACCAGCTCGAAGCAGACGGCGTCAAGTTCAGCGGCGATTACAGCGGTGAAACCGCCTACAACGCCCACGGCGGCCTGCACCGCTCGGCGCGTTATTCGCAAAACCTCAAGCTCGGCGTGCAATTCGACCTGGCGAAGCTGTATGGCCTGGACGGCAAGGTCCAGCTGACCATCAACGACCGCCGCGGCAACAGCGCCTCGGAGGACCTGGTGGGCAACCGCCTGCCGATCCAGGAAAACTACGGCGGCCTCTACACCCGCCTGACCGAGCTGAGCTACGAGCGCAATTTCACCACGGCGCTCAACGTCAAGCTCGGCTACATGGCCATGGGCAACGACCTCGGCGGCCTGGACAGCGGCATCCTGTGCAACTTCATGAACGCCGGGTTCTGCGGGCACCCACTGAACATGTCAGGCGGCAGTGGCTGGACCAACTACCCCAACGCTCACTTGGGCGCACGCGTGAAGTACGACCTGTCGCCCGCCTGGCAGCTGCGCGTGGCCGCGTTCAACGTCGACCCCGAAAGCAATGGCAACTCCAGCCGCGCCTGGCACCTGGGGCCCAAGCACACCACCGGCACGGTGGTCCCGGTGGAGCTGGTGTACAAGCTGCAGGGCGAGCTGCCGGGCGAGTACAAGCTGGGCTACTACTACGACAGCTCCGATGTGAAGCGCATCGGGAGCAGCAAGGAGGTGTCCGGGCGCAGTGGCCACTACCTGCTGATCGACCAGGCCGTGTGGAGCGACCCCACTTCGCCGGGGCGCAGCCTGCATGCCTTCGGCCAGTACTCGGCGTCGAGCAAGGCGGCCTCGCCTTTCACCAAGTGGTATGGCGCCGGTGTGGTGCTGTACAAGCCGTTCGAAGGCCGTCCGCGCGACACCGTGGCGCTGGGCTATGGCCGCGCCGTGCCCAACCCGCGCAGCCGGGATGTGCTGGAGGATGCCGCGTTCGACGCAGGCCAAGGTTTCCCCAACCTGGACAGCGCCGAGCAGCTGATCGAACTGAGCTATGGCTACCAGGCCACGCCGTGGCTGAACCTGCGCCCGGATGTGCAGTACATCGTCGAACCGGGGGCGTTTTCCGGGAAGGCGATTGATAACGCCTTGGTGGTCGGGCTTCAGGTCAAGGCGACCTTCTGACCCATAGGGCCGCTGCGCGGCCCTGGCCGGCTTGCGCATTCTCTGTAGGAGCGGCCTTGCCGGGGCGCCGGACCGGCCGGAAAGGGGTGCGCAGCGCCCCCAGGATCTCGATTACACCTCAAGATCGCCGGGGCCGCTTTGCGGCCCTTTCGCGGCACAAGGCCGCTCCTACAAAAAACTGTGCAAGACAGTTACTCCCACAAGGGCCAGCCTTATCATGCCTGCCTGAGGTGCTCCACCAGCCGCAGCAACATTGCATCGCACCCCTGCAACTGCTCGACACTGACGAACTCGTCCGGCTTGTGCCCCTGCTCCATGCTGCCCGGCCCGCACACGACTGTCGGGATGCCCGCCTCATCGAACAACCCGCCTTCGGTGCCAAATGCCACCGTGCCGAAATCGTTCGAGCCACTGAGCAATGCCACCAGTTGCGCCGCTTCGCTATCGGCCGGCGTGGCCAGCCCAGGGTAGGCGCTCAGCGGCCGCAAGCGAATATCACTGCCCGCGTTGACCGCGCGCATCCGCGGCAGCAGCTCGGCCTCGGCGAAGGTCTGCAAGCGATCGGCCACGGTATCGGCGGCAAAGCCTGGCAAGGCGCGCACCTCGAAGTCGAACTCGCATTCCTCGGGCACGATGTTCAGCGCCCTGCCGCCTTTGATCACGCCCGTCTGCACCGTCGAGAACGGCGGATCGAAGCGCTCGTCGTGATGCTCGGGGCGTGCCAGTTCGTCACCGATCTCGCCCAGCTTGCCGATCAACCGCGCCGCGTACTCGATGGCGTTGACACCATAGGGCGCATAGGCCGAATGGCAGGCCGCGCCATGCACCTGGCAGCGCATGGCCAGCTTGCCCTTGTGGCCGAGCACGGGCTTGAGTTCGGTCGGTTCGCCGATCAGGCACAGCCTTGGTTTGTGTGGCCGCTGCTGCAGCGCCTCGAGCATCGAACGCACACCCAGGCAGCCGACCTCTTCGTCATAGGAGAACGCCAGGTGCACCGGCAGCTTCAACGGTTGCGCGAGGAACGCGGGGACTGCCGCCAGCACCGAGGCGATAAAGCCCTTCATGTCGGCCGTACCGCGTCCATACAGCCGGCCATCACGCTCGGTCAGCTGAAACGGCTCGACGGTCCACGCCTGGCCGTCCACCGGCACCACGTCGGTATGCCCGGACAGCACCACGCCACCGCGATCGGTCGGGCCGATGGTGGCGAACAGGTTGGCCTTGGTGCCTTCCTCGTTGAGGAACAGCTCGCTGTCGACCCCCAACCCGGCCAGGTAGTCACGGATGAAACCGATCAACCCCAGGTTCGAGTCACGGCTGACAGTGGCGAACCCCACCAGCCGCTCCAGCAACGCGCGGCTGGACAGATCATTCATCGCCCGGCACCCCATAGCTCGGCGCGGCGGTGGGGTTGAGCGCGCGGGTCACGTAGTCCTGCATCTGCGGGCGATAGGCCTGCCACAACCCGTCCAGCTCGCCGATCGGATCGTGTTCGGCCCAATCCACGCGCAGGTCCACCAACGGCCAGGTCAGCTCACCGGCGATTTTCAGCGCCGCCGAATGCACCGGCCCCGCTTCGCCGCCGGCTGCCATGGCCGCATGCATCGCTGCCAGCAGGCGGTCGGCCAGGTGGCCGTCAGCCTGCTCGAAGGCCGTAACCATGGCTTCGATTACCGCCTGCGAGGTCAACAGGTTGCCCGCCGCCGCGCATTGCTCGCCGGCCACGGCGTTGTGCACACCCAAGGCCTCTTTGCCGGTGAACAGCGCCACCTGGCCGTGGCTGTCGATCACCGTGACCTGGCGGTACTCGCTCCAGCCATTGGCGCTGAGCACCCGGTCCAGCGCCGCCGCCGGCGGCAGCTGGCCCTGCTCCAGGGCATCGAGGATCTGCGGGCCAAGGGCCGGCAGGGTGATGTTCTGGGTCGAGACCGCGCCAACGCCTGCGCGCACCCAGGGGCAACGGGCGCCCACGGCGATGCTCGACGAACTGATGGCGATGCCGACTTGGCCGGTGTCCTGGCAGCGGCCGATGATGGAGAAGGTCATGGTGCAGCTCCTGTCTGGGAATGCCTGCATTCTCGGCAAGCCTTGGCGGGTGCGAAACGAGCATTTTGTTGGGTATTGCACAGGAAAAAACTAAGCGCCTCGATGGAGGACCTTTGTAGCAGCGGCCCGGCACCCCCTTCGTGAATTTATCGGCAAGGCCCAGCTAAATACTATTTTCGCGATTTTCCGCACATCCCTAGTCTGGCCCCAGGCAACGGCGGTCCTCCGCAACCGACCTGAACAACAACCGCCTGAACAAGGGCTCGGACATGACACTGAACAACATCGAAATCGACACCCTCGTGGTCGGCGCCGGCCAAGCCGGCGTGGCCATGAGTGAACACCTGAGCAAGCTCGGCGTGCCGCACTTGGTGCTGGAGCGCAACCGCATCGCCGAGGCCTGGCGCACCGGGCGCTGGGACTCGCTGGTGGCCAACGGCCCGGTCTGGCATGACCGCTTCCCAGGCCTGGAATTCGACCTCGACGCCGACGCCTTCGCCGGCAAGGACCAGGTTGCCGACTACTTTGAACAGTACGTGCGCAAGTACAACCTGCCGGTGCGCACCGGTGTCGAGGTCAAGCAGGTGGTGCGCAATGCCGACCGCCCGGGCTTCACCATCGAAACCAACCAGGGCGTGATCCGTGCCAATCGCGTGGTGGCCGCCACCGGCCCGTTCCAGAAACCGGTGATTCCGGCCATCGCGCCAAAGGATGAGGGGCTGCACCAGATCCACTCGGCCGCCTACTTCAACCCCGAACAACTGCCCGAAGGCGCGGTACTGGTGGTCGGCGCCGGCTCTTCCGGCGTGCAGATCGCCGAAGAACTGATGCGTGCCGGGCGCCAGGTGTACCTGTCGGTCGGTGCCCACGATCGCCCGCCACGCAGCTACCGCAACCGCGACTTCTGCTGGTGGCTGGGTGTGCTGGGTGAATGGGACGCCGAGATCGCCAAGCCCGGCCGCGAACACGTGACCATCGCCGTGTCCGGCGCCCGCGGCGGCCACACCGTGGACTTCCGTGCCCTCGCCCACCAAGGCATGACCCTGGTCGGCCTCACGCAATCGTTCGAAGCCGGCGTGGCGCGCTTCCAGGACAACCTGGCCGACAACATCAACCGTGGCGACGAAAACTACCTGGCGCTGCTGGATGCCGCCGACGCCTATGTCGAGCGCAACGGCCTGGACCTGCCGGAGGAGCCCGAGGCACGCAAACGCCTGCCGGACCCGGCCTGTGTCAGCGACCCATTGCGGGAGCTGGACCTGGCAAAGGCCAACGTCACCAGCATCATCTGGGCCACCGGCTATGGCGTGGACTTCAGCTGGCTGCAGGTCGACGCCTTCGACGCCAACGGCAAGCCCCAGCACCAGCGCGGCGTGTCGAAAGAGCCGGGCGTTTACTTCCTCGGCCTGCCCTGGCTGTCGCGCCGTGGCTCGTCGTTCATCTGGGGCGTGTGGCACGACGCCAAGCACGTCGCCGGCCACATCGCCACCCAACGCACCTACCTGGCCTACCGCGACCGCGACCAGCGCAACGCGGATGAGCAGAACACCTCGATCAGCAACGTCAGCACCCTTGGAGCCCACTGATGCCTACCCACACGCGCATCCGCATGTTCAACACCAAAGAAACCTACCCCAACCAGACCCTGGACAATGACCTGTGCCAGGCAGTGCGGGCCGGCAACACCATCTATGTACGCGGCCAGGTCGGCACCGACTTCGAAGGCCGCCTGGTCGGCCTGGGTAACCCGCAGGCCCAGGCCGAGCAAGCGATGAAGAACGTCAAGCAGCTGCTCGAAGAGGCAGGCTCGGACCTGTCGCACATCGTCAAGACCACCACCTACATCACCGACCCGCGCTTCCGCGAGCCGGTGTACAAGGAGGTGGGCAAGTGGCTCAAGGGCGTGTTCCCGATTTCCACCGGGCTGGTGGTGGCGGGCCTGGCCCAGGCTGAATGGCTGATGGAAATTGATGTAATCGCGGTGGTGCCGGATCAGGTTTGATCCTTTGATATCGTCAGGGGCGCTTTGCGCGCCTTTCGCGGGCAAGCCCGCTCCCACAGGTACGGCGCAGACCTCGGGCTTGGCGCCATCCTGTGGGAGCGGGCTTGCCCGCGAAGCGTTTTAGAACTTGGCCAGCTCTTCCCGGCAAAACTCCACGAACAACTGCGCCGGCTTGGTCAACTGCACCCGCTTCAGGTGCGCCGCGGCCAGCCCCGACAGCGTCACCGGCTCGGCAATATCCAGCATCACCAAACGCTGGCCATCGTAGGTGAATTCCGAATGCGGCCGGGTCACCAGCAGCGAAAAGCCGAAGCCCTGCCCCACCATCCCCCGCACCATCTCGATCGACGGCGAACTGAAAACGATGTTCGGCGTCAGCCCCAGCTCGTTGAACAGGCTGACGAAGTAGGTGCGGCTGGGTGCCACGTCGAGCAGGATCATCGGTTCCGGGCACAGGTCGCGCAGCGACACCTGGGCCTGCCCTGCGAAGCGGTGCTTCTCTGGCAACAGCACGTAGGGTTTTTGCGGTGGCATCAGCGGCTCGGCTTCGATGGTACCGTCCAGGTCATGATCATAGAGAAATGCCAGGTCGAAGGTGCCGGCGGTCAGGCCCTGGATCAGGTCCTGCTGTTCGCCGTCACGCAGGCGGATGTCCACACCCGGGTAACGCTGGCGAAAACCGGCGATCAGTCGCGGCAGGTAAAGCGGCGCCACAGTCTCGAAACAGCCGATGTCGATATGCCCGGCCACCGTGTCGTTGTCAGCCAGTGCGTTCTGTTCGAACTCGTGGGCCATCTGCAGCAACGCGCGAGTCTTGGCGTAGAAACGCTTGCCACTCGGGGTCAGCGACACCCCCTGGGCGTGGTGGCGGATGAACAACTGCACCCCAAAGCTTTCTTCCAGGCTCTTGATCGCCGTAGAGATCGACGGCTGGGCGATGTACAGCTGACGTGAAGCTTCGGCAACGCTGCCGGCCTCGACGGTAGTGACGAAGTACTTCAGTTGACGCAAGGTGTAGGAAGCCACAGGCACCTCTCTGGCGCTTCGGTCAGCGCACTGGAATTTTTCCCACAAGCTTACCTCGGCGACGGGCTGGCGGATGCGCAGTACAGGCAAGGATTTGTCTGGGAGTTGAGTACATTTTACCTCTGTCAACCCATGGGGATGTCTACGTACTGCACCCAAGAAACTCGCCCCTAAAGTACACCGCCGCCTGTAGTTGCCCACAGGCGGCGGTGTTTACAAACTCAGTGACAGATCGACAGTTAGTCGAAATCGAACTCAGGCTGGCACAAGCCTACTGGGGTAATGTACGTGCCTGCCGGGCAATCAATGCTAGGAACCGCCAGACTCGAGAGTTGAATATTTTCGGTAACGGAGGAGTCAAACTGAGCGAACGGCGGAACGGTCTCCACGTCGAAGTTGCTGCCATGGGCGGCGGCGTTGCTGTAAGCGGCTTGAGTCAGGCCGGCAGTTGCCAGCAGTGCGATCAGTGCATACTTTTTCATACAAGCTTCCTCGAAATAAAGTTTTTATGCGTTTCTTATAAGTAGCTACAGCAAGTTCTTACTTTGCTTCTCGCTACACGACAGACTTTATTCCTTGCCCAAGACGGATGAACTAGGAGAAGGCTGATAGCCAACCAGGCAATGGGGCGCCGCGCCGTGGGAAATATGCCGACTCCAACCTGGATGCACTCAGCGTCTAGCTCCCAGCATCCCCCGCTCAACGATGAAGTCGATCACCGCCTGCAATCCCTCCCCTTTCTTCAGATTGCTGAAGGTCCATGGACGCTGCGGGCGCATTCGGTTGGTATCGCGTTCCATCACCTCCAGCGAGGCGCCCACGTAGGGCGCAAGGTCAGTCTTGTTGATCACCAGGAAGTCCGACTTGGTAATGCCAGGCCCGCCCTTGCGCGGGATCTTCTCGCCTTCGGCGACGTCGATGACGTAGATGGTCAGGTCGGCCAGTTCCGGGCTGAAGGTGGCGCTGAGGTTGTCGCCGCCGCTCTCGACAAAGATCACTTCAAGGTTACCGAACTTGCGCGCCAGCCCTTCCACGGCGGCGAGGTTCATCGACGCGTCTTCACGTATCGCCGTGTGCGGGCAGCCGCCGGTTTCCACGCCAACGATGCGTTCAGGCTCAAGGGCGCCGGCCTCGGTGAGGATGCGCTGGTCTTCCTTGGTGTAGATGTCATTGGTCACCACGGCGATCTGGTAGTGGTCGCGCATGGCCTTGCACAAGGCTTCGAGCAGCGCGGTCTTGCCGGAACCGACCGGGCCGCCGACACCGACGCGCAGGGGTTGCTGGTAGTTTTCCATCTAGGCAGTCCTCAGGAACGGAATAAACGGGTGTATTGGGTTTCGTGGCGTGACGAGGCGATGGCCAATAGCGGCAAGCCACCGCCGAGCTGGTCGTCTGCCAGCGTCAGGGCCTGATCGAGCACGGCAGGCAGTTCCTCGCTCAAATCGCGCAGCAGCGTCTGTGCCGCCTGCTGGCCGAACGGCACCAGCTTCACCCCGGCCATCACCGCCCCTTCCAGCCAGGCGAAGCCAAGGCCAAGGGCGAGCTGGCGCAGCGGGATCGACCAGTGCGCGCCGAGCCAGGCCATGCCACCGAGCTGGCTGAGTTCCAGGCTGGCCCGCCAGGCCGACGCCTGGCCCAATTGCCAGCCATCGAGCAAGCGTGCCAGGGCACTGCCGCGTTGCTGCTCTTCAAGGCGCAGCTCGGCGGTTTCGCGGTTGGCCAGCAAGAAGCGGCTCCAGTGGCCGAAAGCTTCGGCGTCGTCAGCGAGGCTGGCGTGGTAGAGGCGCGCCAGGACCGGCCAGTCAAGGCAGCCAAGGGTGTCGTGCAACTGCTCGCGCTGCCAGCTGGCGAAGCCCGCGGCATCCTTCACCCAGCCCGCCTCGACGGCCCATTCCAGGCCTTGCGAATAGGTGAAGCCGCCCACCGGCAAGCCTGGGCTGGCCAGCTGCAGCAGGCGCAACAGCGCCAGGTCGCTGTGCATCAGCCGGCCAGCACCAGCGCGGCACCGGCCAGCAGGCCGCCGCCGAACGCCTTCTGCAGGCCGGCATGGCGGCGCAGCAGGCAGCCCACGGCAAAGCCTGCCACCAGCAGCAAGCCGCTGACTGTGACGAAGCCGGCGCTGAACTGCCAGAACGCGCTGGGCGTGGCCTCCACGCCATGGGCCCAGCCATGGAACAGGGCGAACACCGGCATGATCAGCGACAGCAACAGTTGACGGCTGGGTAGCAGCATCGCGGCGGCGGCCACCAGCAGGGAACCGAGGATCATCTGTTCCATCCCCACCACATCGCCGAACAGATGGCCGCACACTGCACCGCCGAACATGGCCGCCAGGGTGGCCAGCGGCAGGGCCAGGGTGCGGCCGGTCAGCGCGGCGAGCACGCCGGTACCGAGCAGCATCAGCAGGTGATCGAGGCCAGTCAGCGGGTGCAGCAGGCCATCTTGCAAGGGGTTGGCGTCGTGGCCAGGGTGGGCGAAGGCCGGCAGGGCCACCATCAGCAGCAGCAGGGCGAAAGTCTTTTTCATGGTCAGCTCCAGGGGGTGTCAGGAATGGGCTTGCAGGCGCACGAACGGATGGTCGTGGTCATGGCTGTGGCTGTGCGGTACGCTCTGGTAGGCGCCGGCCTCGGGCTCGAACGGCGCCTGTTCGGCCTCCACCGTCAGCCCCAGGCCACGCAACATGTCGTCGAGCACATGGTCGTGCTGAAAACGCAGCAAACCCGGCTCGATCTGCAACGGCACATGGCGGTTGCCCAGGTGGTAGGCGGCCCGGGCCAGCAGGTGCGGGTCGCTGCAACGCACGGTCGATACCGCTTCAGGCGCGGCGAGTACACGGATCACCTGGCCGCCTTCGGCATCGGCGAGCAGCTCGCCGCCGCGCAGCAGGTGACCGCGTTCGAGCATCAAGCCGGCCTCGCGGCCGTCGTCGAGGGTCACGCGCAGGCGGCTTTTGATACGGCTGTCGACCGTCAGGGTGACACTGCCGGTCACCGTGTCGGCGTTGGGGACCCTACGGGTAAGTACGATCATGTTCACTCCTTTCAAACAAAACGGATGGCACTGGCGGGCCCCTGTGGGAGCGGGTTCGGCAATTGCGCTCAGAACAGGAAATAGCGCTGGGCCAGGGGCAGTTCAGTGGCCGGTTCGCACACCAGCAGCTCGCCGTCGGCGCGTACCTGATAAGTCTGTGCATCGACTTCGATCAGCGGTTGCAGGGTGTTGTGCACCATGTCCGCCTTGCGCACCCGACGACAGCCGTGGGCCACGCCGATCAGGCTCTGCAGCTTCAGCTCCTGCGGCAGGCCACGGTCCATGGCGGCCTGGGGCAGGAAGGTCATGCGCGTGGCATGGCGAGCGGCGCCGAGCGCACCGAACATCGGCCGGTAGTGCACCGGCTGGGGCGTGGGGATCGAGCCGTTGATATCACCCATCGGCGCGGTGGCGATCATCCCGCCCTTGAGCACCAGCGCCGGCTTGACGGCGAAGAACGCCGGCGCCCACAACACCAGGTCGGCCAGCTTGCCCACTTCCACCGAACCGACCTCGTGGGCGATGCCATGGGTAAGCGCTGGGTTGATCGTGTACTTGGCGATGTAGCGCTTGACCCGGAAGTTGTCGCTGTAGTCGCTGTCCGGTGCCAGCGGGCCGCGGCGCAGCTTCATCTGGTGCGCCACCTGCCAGGTGCGCAGCACCACCTCGCCAACCCGGCCCATGGCCTGGGAGTCGGACGAGGTCATGGCGAAGGCGCCCAGGTCGTGGAGGATGTCCTCGGCGGCGATGGTCTCGCGGCGAATACGCGACTCGGCGAAGGCCACGTCCTCGGCGATGCTCGGGTCCAGGTGGTGGCAGACCATCAGCATGTCCAGGTGCTCGTCGACCGTATTGACCGTGTACGGCAAGGTCGGGTTGGTCGACGACGGCAGCACGTTGGCCTGCCCCGCCGCACGGATGATGTCCGGGGCGTGGCCGCCGCCGGCACCTTCGGTGTGGAAGGTATGGATGGTGCGGTCGCCGATGGCGGCCAGGGTGTCTTCGATACAGCCGGACTCGTTGAGGGTGTCGGTGTGGATAGCCACCTGGATGTCCATCTCCTCGGCAACGCCCAGGCAGCAGTCGATGGCCGCCGGGGTCGAGCCCCAGTCCTCGTGCAGCTTCAGGCCCACCGCACCCGCAGCAATCTGCTCACGCAACGCTTCGGGGCGTGAGGCATTGCCTTTGCCCAACAGGCCGATATTGATCGGCAGGCTGTCGGCGGCCTGGAGCATGCGCGCCAGGTACCAGGGCCCGGGGGTGCAAGTGGTGGCATTGGTGCCAGTGGCCGGCCCGGTGCCGCCGCCAATGAAGGTGGTGACGCCGCTGGTCAGCGCCTCTTCCACCTGTTGCGGGCAGATGAAATGAATGTGCGAGTCGATGCCACCGGCGGTGACGATCTTGCCCTCGGCGGCGATCACCTCGGTGCCCGGCCCGACCGGCACGGTCACGCCCGGCTGCACGTCGGGGTTGCCGGCCTTGCCAATGGCGGTGATACGCCCGTGCTTGACGCCGATATCCGCCTTGACGATGCCCCAGTGGTCGATGATCAGCGCATTGGTCAGCACCAGGTCCATGGCCTCGGCAGCGAGCATCTGGCCCTGCCCCATACCGTCACGGATCACCTTGCCGCCGCCGAACTTGACCTCCTCGCCATAGACCGTGAAGTCCTGTTCCACCTCCACCCACAGCGCGGTATCGGCCAGGCGCACACGGTCGCCGACGGTGGGGCCGAACATGTCGGCATAGGCCCGGCGGGAAATGCGGCTCATAGCCGGCCCTCCAGCGCGCCCATCACCTTGCCCTGGAAGCCATACACCTCACGCTTGCCGGCATAGGCCACCAGCTGCACGGTGCGTGCCTGGCCCGGCTCGAAGCGCACGGCGGTGCCGGCCGGGATGTCCAGGCGAAAGCCCAGGGTCGGCTCGCGCTCGAACACCAGGCAATCGTTGACTTCGTAAAAGTGGTAATGCGAGCCGACCTGCACCGGTCGGTCGCCATGGTTGGCCACGCTGACACTGACGGTGGCACGGCCAACGTTGAGTTCGATGTCGCCTGCGGCGACCTGGATTTCTCCGGGAATCATGGGCAGCACCTCAAACGATGGGGTCATGCACGGTCACCAGTTTGGTGCCGTCGGGGAAAGTGGCTTCGACCTGGACGTCGTGGAGCATCTCCGGCACGCCATCCATCACCTGCTCGCGCACCAGTACCTCGCGGCCCAGGCTCATCAGCTCGGCCACCGTGCGGCCATCGCGGGCGCCTTCGAGCACCGCCGCGCTGATCAGTGCCACCGCTTCCGGGTAGTTGAGCCTCAGGCCACGGGCCAGGCGCCGTTCGGCCAGCAGCGCGGCGGTGAACAGCAGCAGTTTGTCTTTCTCTCTCGGGGTCAGCTCCATGATGGCTCTCTCAAGTGGCCCAGATGCGCGGCGGGCACGGCGCCAGGCCGAGCACGGCCGGGCGCAGCAGGTGCCAGAGGCGCTGCAGGTTGCGTTGCAGGTGTTGGTTGTCGTGGTCGAGCAGGCGGATCACCAGCAGCGGGCCGAGCAGCGTGGCGCCAGCCGGCGTGTCCAGTTCGTCGAGCAGCTCGCGCACCTGCTCCAGCACGCTCGGGTTCGCCGGTGCTGCACAGAAGGTGGCGAGCAGCGGATGGCCGCCCAGCTTGTCCAGGTGCCCGCCTTCGATGCGCAGGCGCTCGTGCAGGCCCGGGTCGTCGGGCAATTCGATGCGCAGGCGGCTGTCGAGCGCCCCCTGTTCAAAGCGTTCGTTCATCACCGGGCGGCCCAGGCACAGCGTTTCCCAGGCCAGCAGGCGAGCGCCGGGCGCCAGGGTGAAGCGGCTGTCGAGGCTTGCGCGCGCGCCGTTGAAGAAGATGCTGTCCTGGGGCAGCCACTCCAACGTACTGCCGGCGGCCAGGTGAAAACGCTGGGCCAGCCGCGCGGTGGGGCCGATGCTGCGGTAGAACTTGCTGGCGCCGGGCATGGTGAGCAATGCGTGGCTGCCGGCCTCGAGGTGAATGTCCAGTTCCAGGCGGTCGCCGGCGACGATGCCGCCCGGCGGGTGCAGTACATAGACATGGCACGGCGCGCCTTCCGGGTAGAACGGCCGCTGCACCAAAAGAGGTCCGACATGACGCCGCGCACCAAGGCGGGTCACACCCTCACGCTGGACGAAGCGCAATTGCAGGTGCGCGCTCCAGCCTGCGTGCTCTTCCTGGGCCTCGATGTGCTGCGCCAATGTCATGTTTCAACCCCGTGTTTACGTGGTGTGGCGCACTGCGCGGTGGCGTGTGAAGCGCCTTTCCAGAGCGGCGGCCTGACCGTTCGATCAAATAACGTGAACGGGATGTTGCAGGTTGCAGGCCAAGTAAGCGGATGAATCTGAATGAATTTTCCTACATTCACCCAAACAACCAGGCAGCAGGGCCCAAAGTGCGCAAACGAGGGGTGAACGGGCGCCCCGCAGCGGTGCCGAGGGCGCTACACTGGCGCCCCAGGAACAGGCACACCCCAAGGAGCTACCCATGCAGTTCGCCCCCGCTATCCCCATCCTGAGAATCTTCTGTGTCGACAAGGCGCGGGAGTTCTACCTGGACTTCCTCGGTTTCACCGTCGACTGGGAGCATCGATTTGCCGCAGACCTGCCGCTGTACATGCAGATCCACCGCGACGGGCTGATCCTGCATCTCTCCGAGCACCATGGCGATGCCACCCCAGGCTCGGCGATCTTCGCCCGGGTCGACGACCTCAAGGCCCTGGAGCAGGAGTTGCAAGCCAAGCAGTACGGCTATTCGCGCCCACATGCCGAAACGGTCGACTGGGGCCTGGAAATGCAGATCGCCGACCCATTCGGCAACCGCCTGCGGTTCTGCCAGCAGATCGACGACGCCTGATGGCCAGCAACAAACGTGCACTGGCGCGCCTGGAGCGGGAAATGGTCGCGCACCTCACCGAGGCCTGCGCCACTGCCCAGGCCGAGATCGTCGGCTTCGCCTGGCTCACTCACCAGGTCGACCTCGACGATTTCCCCGCCAGCCTGCGCATCACCTGGGTATTCAGCGACGACACGGCCAAGGCCGAGGCCCTGGCTGGCCAGGCCAAGGCCCGCATGCTGGCCCTGACCACCCAGGCGCTGGCAGAGGCCGGTGTGCAGCTGGACCATGTGGCATGGCATGTGCGTTTCGACAGTGAAGAAGCCTGCTGGCGTGACCACGGTGGTGACTGGAATCGGCGGCTGCGCTGACTCAGCGCGGTCACCCTGTAGGAGCGGCCTTGTGTCGCGAAAGGGCTGCAGAGCAGCCCCAGCGGTTTACGCATCGACGCTGAGATCCTGGGGCTGCTGCGCAGCCCTTTCGCGACACAAGGCCGCTCCTACAGGGTGACCGCGTCAGGTGCCCCCAACTGTTGCCTTACCCCACCCGCTGGACTAGTCTTGCGCCTCTGCTCCCCTCCCACGAGGTATTCGTCCAATGCGCCATTGATGCCGCCGTCAGCTTGACGGCCTGTCTTCAGCCTCCGGCCTGCTCCGGAGATGTCGCGGCATGAGTGGAGTTGTGCATGACGAATACGTCGATCCTGACGCTGGACAGCGTCGCCCTGGCCCTGCCTTCCGGCCGGCCACTGTTTACTGATCTCAACGCTTCCTTCGACCAGCGCCGTACCGGCCTGGTGGGGCGCAATGGCGTGGGCAAGAGCCTGCTCGGGCAACTGCTGGCCGGCCTGCGCGAGCCCAGCCAGGGGCGCTGCCTGCGCCATGGCCGGGTGCATTACCTCGACCAGCAGATCATCGAGCGCAGCGCCAGCGTGGCCGACCTGGCCCAGCTCGGCGGTACCCTCGCCGCGCTGGAGCGGATCGAGCACGGCAGCTGCGATACACAGGACTTCGATGCCGTCGCCGACCGTTGGAATATCCGCGAGCAACTGCAAGCCCAGTTGCAACGCCACGGTCTTGGGCACCTTGATCCGTGCAGCCCAAGCGCCCACCTGAGCGGCGGCCAGGCCATGACTGTGGCGCTGCTCGGCGCCTGGTTGAACGACGCCGACTACCTGATCCTCGACGAGCCAAGCAACCACCTGGACGGCAGCGCCAGGGGCCGCCTGCTGGAGATGATCGAGGCCTGGAACAAAGGCCTGTTGGTGATCAGCCACGACCGCGCCTTGCTTGGCCACATGGCGCGCATCGTCGAGTTGTCGCCACTGGGCCTGCAGTCGTATGGCGGCAACTACGACTTCTACGGCCAGCAAAAGCAGCAACAGAGGGTGCAGGCCGAGCAGCAACTGACGCGCCTGAAACAGGAGCGCCAACGCCAGGCCCGCGAGCTGCAGCACCAACGGGAAAACCTCGAGCGTCACCAGACCCGTGCCGGGCGCCAGGCCAAACAGAGCAACCAGGCGCAGATCCTCATCGACCGCCAGCAGCAACGCAGCCAGGCCACCGCCGGGCGCCAGCGGCGTGAACAGCGCGACGCCAGGGCTCATCTTGACGACCAGGTGCGCGCTGCGGCACTCAAGGTCGAACGTGAAGTGGCGATCGCCCTCCGGGCACCGTCGGTGCAGCGCCATCAAGGGCGGGAGGTCCTGGCGCTGGAGCGGCTAAGCCTGCCGCGCGGCCTTGCTCAGGCACTGGACTTGCGCCTGTGCCAAGGGCAGCGGATGGCACTGGTCGGCGACAACGGTAGCGGCAAGTCCACCTTGTTGCGGGTGATTGCCGGTGAACTGGCGCCGCAAGCCGGCCAACTGCGCACAAGCGGCGAGCTGACGCTGCTCGACCAGCATTGCAGCCACCTGCCAGGCGAGCAGACGGCACTCGCGCATCTGGCCGTAGCCAGCCCTCGGCTGCCCTTGGCCGAACAACGTACCCGCCTGGCACAGCTCGGCCTCGACGCCGCACGCATCGAGTTACCCAGCGCCCTGCTCAGCGGCGGCGAACGACTCAAGGCGGCCCTCGCCGCCGTGTTGTACCGCGATCGCCCCTTGGACCTGCTGCTCCTGGATGAGCCGAACAACCACCTTGACCTGCCATCGCTTGCGGCCCTGGAAAGCATGCTGCGCCAATTTGCTGGGGCCCTGCTGGTGGTTTCCCATGATCCGTTGTTCCTGGAGGGGTTGGCGCTGGACGGTTACCTGCGATTGGGCAGTGACGATTGAATCCACCAGGAACGCCGCGCCGAAGGCTCCGCCCGGCCAATTCGTGACTGGCCGTTCCCGATCCGCGCCGGATGTATTAAGGTGGCGGGGTGCGCATACAAAAGCAGCCCGCCGTGTTCGGGCGTAGAGCAATGAGGGTGTCATGAGTAACGAAAGCATTAACTGGGACAAGCTGGGTTTCGACTACATCAAGACCGACAAGCGTTACCTGTCCGTATGGCGTAACGGCGAGTGGGACAAGGGCACCCTGACCGAAGACAACGTGCTGCACATCAGTGAAGGCTCCACTGCCCTGCACTATGGCCAGCAGTGCTTCGAAGGCCTCAAGGCCTACCGCTGCAAGGACGGCTCGATCAACCTGTTCCGCCCCGACCAGAACGCCGCGCGCATGCAGCGCAGCTGCGCCCGCCTGCTGATGCCACACGTCCCCACCGACGTGTTCATCGAAGCCTGCAAGCAGGTGGTCAAGGCCAACGAAAAGTTCGTCCCACCGCACGGCAAGGGTGCCCTGTACCTGCGCCCGTTCGTGATCGGCACCGGTGACAATATCGGCGTGCGCACCGCCCCCGAGTTCATCTTCTCGATCTTCGCCATCCCGGTGGGCTCGTACTTCAAGGGCGGCATGAAGCCGCACAACTTCCAGATCTCCAGCTTCGACCGCGCTGCCCCACAAGGCACCGGCGCAGCCAAGGTCGGTGGCAACTACGCCGCCAGCCTGCAGCCAGGCGCCGAAGCGAAGAAAGCCAACTTCGCCGACGCCATCTACCTGGACCCGCTGACCCACACCAAGATCGAAGAGGTCGGTTCGGCCAACTTCTTCGGCATCACCGCCAACAACGAGTTCGTCACCCCGAAATCGGCCTCGGTGCTGCCAGGCATCACTCGCCTGTCGCTGATGGAACTGGCGCAATCGCGCCTGGGCCTGACCGTGATCGAAGGCGACGTCGAGATCAGCAAGCTCGACCGCTTCCTCGAAGCCGGCGCCTGCGGTACCGCTGCGGTGATCACCCCGATCGGTGGCATCGAGTACAACGGCAAGCTGCACGTGTTCCACGACCTGGAGAAGGTCGGCCCGGTCACCCAGAAGCTCTACAACGAGCTGACCGGCATCCAGAGCGGTGATGTCGAAGCACCGGCGGGCTGGATCGTCAAGGTCGCCTGATCCAGCGACGCGACAAGCACGGGGCAGGCCAGCGATGGCCTGCCCCGTTTTTATTTGTGCGCACATTCCGCAACACTCTGGAGGCATTTCCTACGCCAAGCAGTGAACCTGCTGACAAAAATGCGGTCTGTCGCTGACGGTCAATTCACCCGACCCGCTCGCCGGCCCAGTCATCGGGCCTTCATTTGCCCTGTTTCAGCGAAGACCACCATGCCAGACAAGCAGCCCTCCTCCGCCCTCCCCGCCCTGCGCATCGGCGTGATCGCCGCCCTGATCGCCCTCGCCGCCCCGGCCCATGCCGAAGAGCCGGCCAGCGACGCACGCTGGGTCAGCGACAGCCTGAGCACCTACGTGCGCAGCGGCCCCACCGATGGTCACCGCATCGTCGGCTCGCTCAAGTCCGGGCAGAAGGTCACGCTGGTCACCAGCCAAGGCAACTACAGCCAGGTGCGTGGCCAGAGCGGCGACCTGGTGTGGATCCTCACCAGCGACCTGCAGGCAGTACCGGGCCAAAGCGAACGCTTGCCACAGCTGGACCAACAGGTGGCCGACCTGTCCGGCCAGCTGAAGACCATCGATGACAGCTGGAAGAACCGTGTGCAGGGCATGCAGGAGACCCTCGACTCGCGCAAGGCGCTGGTCGAGGAATTGGAAGGCCGCAACAAGGCGCTCAATGAGCAGCTCGAGCAGGTGCAGTCAACTCTGCGCGATACCCAGGCGCGCCTGGGCGACGAAAACAAGCAGGTGATGATGCGCTACATGGTCTATGGCGGCAGCATCGCCGGCGCTGGTTTGCTGCTGGGGCTGATCCTGCCGGCGCTGACCCGCGGGCGCAAACGTAACGACCGCTGGTTCTGAGCAATCACTCGATGGGCTTGCACGACCACTGTAGGAGCGGCCTTGTGTCGCGAAAGGGCCGCACAGCGGCCCCGGCAATCTATGCATCCACGTTGAAATCCTGGGGCCGCGCTGCGGCCCTTTCGCGACACAAGGCCGCTCCTACAGGAGAGCGCATTTCCCTGTAGGCCGAGTGCAGCTTCACACCGAACGGTTGGTCACCCCAAACGGCACATGCACCGACGGCACCACCGTGCTGGTGCTCTTCAAATGCCCCGACTGGTCGTCGAAGAAGATATGCGGCTTGAGCACCCGCAGCACGCGGCGCTTCTCGATCCCACCGAGAAAGAATGCATCGTTGGCCATCACCCCCCAGCTCTTGAGCGTGTTCAATGCCCGCTCATGGGATGGCGCATTGCGCGCGGTGACGATCGATACCCGCAGGCGATTCTGGTAATCGGGGTGTTCGAGCTTGTACTGCTCCTCGGCCGCCTGGATACGCGCGATGCGCACGAAGAACTCCTTCAAAGGCCCCGGGTTGTGCGGTTGGGCCTTGTTCTGCACTTCATGGGCATGGAAACGGCCCAAGCCGCCCGATTGCATCACCGCCTCCGACTCGTCCCCCGCCAGCACACCATCGAAGTCGAAGGCGATGCGCAGGTTATCGTCGCGCTCGTCATCGTCGAACTGCGAGTCGAGCACCTGGCCTGCCGGGTAGCCGGCCTGGATCGCCGCGTCCACGTGCTGCTTGTCGGCAGACAGGAACAGCGCGATGTTCAGCGCAGGGATGTACTCATAGGGCGAGCGACCCTGGGTGAAGATCGCCCGGGTCATGTTCAGCCCATAGTGGTCGATGGTCTTCATTACCCGCAGGCCGGTGTCCGGGTCGTTCTGCGACAGCAGCACCACCTCCACCAGCGGGTCCTCGGGGTCGTCGCGCAGGTTGTTGAGCGCCAGCAGGCGCTTGATGAAGGGATAGGCGATGCCCTTGCCCAGCGGCACGTCCAGGTGCTGTTGCTGGTACTTGCGGTACTGCGCCTCGCCGTCGCGGCGGAACACCGCGTCCGACTCACCAAGGTCGAACACCGCACTCGAGGCGACACCGATCACCAGGCGATCGTCCAGTTCGAAAGGCATGTTGCGTTCCTTGTCTGTCAGGCCTCGGAGCGCCCTTGCAGGCGCGATGTCCAGTCTTCGACCTGGTGCTGCTCCAGGCGTTTTTCCAGGGTGCGCCGCCAATTCGGCACCAGCGGCAGCGCCAGGCACTCACGCAACAACTCAGGCTCCAGGCGCTTGTCGAACAGCACCGCCGACAGCCTTGCTACCGACCATTCCCCGTGCGGCCGTTCGAGCACCTGCAAGGTGTCGCCCGCCTGCACCACACCCTCCTCCAGCACCCGGTAGTACCAACCGGTGCGCCCGCTCTGCTGCACCCGCAGCGCCATCTGCGGCACCTCGAAACGGTCGTTGAGCTTCCAGCACGGCATACGCCCCTGGGAGACTTCCAGCAGCGCCGAACCCACGCGAATACGGTCGCCCAGACAGACATCGGCTTCGGTCCAGCCCTGACTGCTGAAGTTTTCCCCGAACGCACCGGGTTGCGCCAGTAGCGGGTGCTCGCCCAATTCTCTGGCCCAGACGGTGTAATGCTCGCGGGGGTAGTGATGGATGGCCTTTTCGACACCGCCGTGCACGCGCAGGTCGCCCTGCTCGTCGCCGGCAATGCCGAGGAAGGTCACTTGCACAGCCCCCTGGCGGGGCTGCTTGTCGATGGCACTGTGCGAACCCGGGCGGGTGAAAGGCCGGGCGATGCCGGTGAGCAGGGTGTCGAGGCGCGGGCTGGACGGCTTCATGGGGCGGTCTCGTGAAATGACCCGAGCGAGCTTACACGAGACCTCGCCGCCAGCCCAATACCGCCCCGCTACTTGCCGCGCGCCTTGTTGTAGATGGTCTTGGCTCGATCAGCCGAGGCCTGGCACATGGCCATGTCGCCCTTGGCCTTTGCAGCCTTGGCCTGTTCAAGCAGCTGATGGTAATCATGAGCCATGCCGCCATGCAGCGCTTGGCCATCGGCCTTGCTGATGCTTTCAAGTTCGTTGATCTTGGCTTCGCAGTTGGTCTTCGCGCTGTCCTCGGCGTGCGCGGCAAAACTCAGTACCGAGGCAATCACTAGCAGTGTCATGGATTTCATGGAGCGTTCTCCTGGGAAATAGCCGGACTGCTGAATGGTCGGCGGCACAACGCGCCGATGCAGCCACAAGAATAGTTGCCCAAAGCACGCCATGCGCGGGCTTCAGCCAAGCGGCAAGGCCGCTTCGGCAAACAGGAAGTCGATGAACACCCGCACCTTGAGCGGCATGTGCCTGGCCTGCGGGTAGACCAGCATGAAGGGCCGCGAGGTACCGCCATACTCCGCCAGCACCTCCACCAGTTCGCCGCTGTCCAGCGCGTCCTGCACGGTGAAACGATAGGCCTGCATCAGGCCACCGCCGTGGCGCACCAGGGTGGTGGTGGCGAGGAAGTCACCCAGGCAGGTGAATGGCCCCTGCGTCTCCAACTCGACCACCTGCCCCTCCTGGCGGAAGCTCCACGGCGGGCGTCGCCCGCTGCTGGGCATTTCGAACTGAATGCACGCATGCCCAACCAGGTCCTGCGGTGTGCCGGGCGTGCCCGCATGGGCCAGGTAGCCCGGGGTGGCGACGATCACCAGCTCGGCGTCTTCCAGCCGCCGGGCCACCAGCCGTGAATCGGCCGGCGCGCGGCCACGGATCGCAAGGTCGAACTGTTCCTCGGCGAAATCGACATTGCGGTTGCTTACGTGCACATCCACCAACACCTGCGGATAGCGCTCGCGAAAGCGCGGCAACAGCGGCAGCAGCCGGTAGTGGGCATAGGGTGTCGGTGCGCTGATGCGCAGGCGACCACTGGGTTCGAGTTGCCCGCCCGCCACCTGGCGCTCGGCCTCCACCAGCTGCCCCAAGGCCTGGCGGCACTGCTGGTAGTAGGCCTGGCCGGCCTCGGACAGGCGCATCTGGCGGGTGGTGCGCACGAACAGGCGCACGCCCAGGCGCTCCTCCAGGCGCGCCACCGAACGGCTCACCGCCGCGGGCGTCACCCCGGCCAGGGTGGCCGCCTCGGTGAAGCTGCCGGCGTCGGCGGCCAGGCAGAACAGCTCGAGGCTGCCCAGTTGCAAGTCATCGAAATGGCGGGGCATGGTGGCTCGATTGATTACACGATGTATCGATTGAAATGCCCTGCGCCTCATTTTTCAAGCAGGCATTGCAACTTACAGTGATTCCACCCCGAGCAACGGCTCGACTACCGGAGATCACGCACATGAGCACCCCACGCACCGTCATCATCACCGGCGCCTCCAGCGGCCTGGGCTTCGCCCTGGCCCAGGCCTTCATCGCCCGTGGCGACAACGTGGTCGGCAATGCCCGCAGCCAGGCCCGCCTGGATGCAGCCGCCGCACAGCTGGGCCACCCTGCCGGCTTCATCGGCGTGGCCGGCGACATCGCCGAAAAAGCCACCGCCGAGCGCCTGTTCGCCACCGCCCTGGAGGCCTTCGGCGGCGTCGACATCCTGGTCAACAATGCCGGCATCTTCATCCCTAAAGCAGTGGTCGACTACACCGAGGCGGATGTCGACGCACTGGTCGGCACCAACCTCAAGGGCTTCTTCTACCCCGCCCAGGCTGCCGCCCGTGTCATGAAACAACAGGGCCACGGGCACATCGTCGCCATCACCGCCTCGGTGGCGATGCAACCGGATACCCGCGTGCCGGCACTGTTGCCGGTGCTGGTCAAGGGTGGCCTGAACCAGGCGGTCAAGGGCCTGGCCCTGGAGCTGGCCGCCAGCGGCGTGCAGGTAAACGCCGTGGCGCCGGGGATCATCGACACCCCGCTGCACAGCGGCCATGTCGAGGGCCTGGGCGCGCTGTCACCCAGCGGGCGTACCGGCCAGCCGCAGGATGTGGTGGATGCGGTGCTATACCTGACCGACGCGCGCTTCGTCAGCGGCGTCATTTTGCCCATCGACGGCGGCAGCACCGCCGGTACCTGGCACTGAACCCGAGGAGGATCGAAAAATGCCCTACGTCCACATCCGCGTCACCGATGAAGGCGTTACCGCCGAACACAAACGCCAGCTGATCGAAGGCACCACACAGTTGCTGGAGCGGGTGCTGAACAAACCGCCGGCCAGCACCTTCGTAGTCATCGAAGAGGTGCCGACCGACAACTGGGGGGTGGGCGGCGAGACGGTGACCGCCGTGCGTCAGCGCGAACGCCGCTGACGCCACGCTTACCGTTTGCAACCGGGCCGGGGCATGGCACCAGGCACTTGATCAATGCCTGGCGTACTGCGCCCCGGTTTGGCTCGGCTCGGGCCCTTCATCGATCTGCGCCATGCTCAACCCCGCCGTTTCCCTGAGCATCAGCGAGCACACCGCCACCAGCGCCAGCGCCCCTGTACCGTACAAGGCAACCCCCAAGGGGTTGTGGTCGGTGAGGATGAGGATCGCCGTGGCAATGCTCGATGCCGTGCCACCGCCCAGCGCCGCGCCGATCTGGTAGCTGGCGGAGATCCCCGAATAGCGCATCCCGCGCGGAAACTGCTCACCGAGAAACGCCGGGATCGGCCCCTGTGTCGCGCCCATCAACAGGCCCGTCAGGCTGTAGGCGAACAAGGCCAGGGTAAAGCTTTGCATCCCAACCAGCTTAAAGAAGGCGAACAACCCCAACGCCATGGCCAGCGCGCCGAACACCATGACCCGGCGCCTCCCCAGCCGATCTGACAGGTGCCCGAACAAGGGCGCCGACAGCACGATGGCCACCGACAAGGTGAAGTCGAACACCAGTGCCTGGGTGCTGGCGTACCCGACCTGGGTCGCATACGTGAGGAAGAAGGTGCTGCCGATGTAGGCGATGGTGCAATAACCAAAGGCGATACCGGTGCACAGCAGCAGCTGCCGTGGCCGTTGCCGCAGCGCCTCGGCCAGCGGTGCGCGCACGGGTTTGCCGATGGGCGCGGCCATCGCCGAGGGCGTCTTGAGCCGGGCATAGAGGCCGATCAGCACCAGCGTGCCGCCCAGCCAGAACGGAATGCGCCAGGCGAAGTCGACCAGGTTGTCATTGGCCGCCCAGCTGACGAGGGCGAATACCGCCGCGCCGAGGATCCCACCGACACCGATGCCCATACTGGTGAAGCTGCCCCACAGCCCACGCCGACCAGGCGGCGCCGACTCGATGCCGAACAACGCTGCGCCGCCCCATTCGCCTCCAGCCGCGAACCCTTGGACCAGGCGCAGCAGCACCAGCAGTACCGGTGCGGCGACGCCGATGCTGGCATGGCTGGGCAGGCAACCGATCAGGAACGTGCTCAGCCCCATCAGCAGCAAGGTGGTGACCAGCACCTTCTGCCGGCCGATGCGATCGCCGTAGTGGCCGAACACCAGGCCTCCCAGGGGCCGGGCCAGGAAGCCGGCACCGAAGGCGCTGAATGCCACCAAGGTCGCGGTCAGGTGGTCGAGCCCGGGGAAGAACACCTGGGGGAAGACCAGTGCGGCGGCGGTGCCATAGATGATGAAGTCGTAGAACTCCAGCGCGGTGCCAAGGCCCGAGACGCAGAAGGTCCGCAAGGCGGAGCGGGATGACGCGGTGTGCGCATGCATTGTTGTTGTTCTCAGGATGCGGGGGCTCAGAAGCGTTGGAAACCGGCCTTGGCCAACAGCAGCGGGGTACCCGCCACATAGTCCAGTGCGCAGTGTTGGGTGTCGATGGCGACGCTGAGCAGGGTTTCCCAGCGCTCGGTGTCGGGCTGGGTCATGTCCGGGTGGAAGCAGATCGGCGCCCGGTCACCGGCCGCGCCGCACATCGCCTCGGCCCGGGCGCGCAGATCGCGGTCGGTCATCTGGCCAATGACCTGTTCGAGGTGCGCCAGGCGGCCTTGGGTATCGGCGCGGTCGGCGACCTGCTCACCCAGGCTCAACCTCGGGTCGAGGAAATGGTTGGTGTGCAACAGCCAGCCATCTTCGCGCGGCAGTACCTGTGCCGTGCGCTCGGGGCTCAGTTCGATACTGGCGGCGCGTGGGCTGCGATCTTCCCGGGAGAACACGGTGAGCACCGTGGAGGCGCTGACCCGTGCCGAGCGCGCAAGCTCCAGCGCTTCGTCGACGTTGCCGGCCTCTTCCAGCAGGCGCCGGGCGATGGCGTGCACCGGTACGCCGCCACTGGCGTTGTCGCTGGTGTGATGCAGGATGTTGAAGTGCAGGCCCAGGCCTGCGCTGTTGACGCCGAGCTTGGCAAGCATGCCGAACTCGCAGAACAGCTTGACCTGTTTGCCTGCCTTGGTGGGCAAGGCCAGCATCAGGCCGTGGGGGCACAGGCTGTCGTGCCAGTCCCAGGTTTGCAGGGTCTGTGGTGCGCGGGGGCCGCGGGGGGCGTGGACGGTGGTCGAGCATTCGCTGTGGCAGGTGCGCGCGGCCAGCACTTCGGTGCGGGCATTGAGGGCGGCCAGTTGCCACAATGGCAACTCGGCGCCCTGGGCCATGCCCATGATCTCCGTAGCCAGGTTCGGGCTCCAGGCTTCCAGCGCTGCCAGGCTGTTTTCGCCGATGCGCCGGGCCTCGCTCAAGGTCACGCCGACTCGGGGGAAGAAGCCTAGGTACAGCTCGGTGGTCTGGCGGATCTGCTCGGCGAAGCGGGCACCGATCTGGGTGCCGCGTGCCAGCGGATCGGTTAGGTCGGTGACGAAGGTGTGGATCTTCACTGGGGGATGGCTCCTGAAGGTAAGCTGGGCGCAAGCCTACGCAGTCGAGACTGGAGCGATCATCGCCTTGGTGCGCACAACTTTTGTGCCCGGGGGGAAAAATTCAGGTCGGGTTCGGGGATTAGTGTGGTGGTTTTTAGATTTCGCCGCATATCCATTCACGATAGGGACTTTTCGTCACCTTTCCGCCCTTACGGCGGCTTACTTTTTTCTTGGCAAAAGTAAGCATGGGCCTGTCCCCTGACAACGGACGCCAAGAAGCGATACTTACATCGTTCTCTTGGAGGTCGCCATGTACCCACGTACTCGCCGCAACTACACCGATGAGTTCAAAACGCAAGCCGTAGCTCTAGCCGAAAGCGTTGGCAGAACTGAAGCTGCACGTCAGCTTGAGATGTCCGTCAAAACGCTCGACAACTGGGTTGATGCTACGCGTAAAGGCCTGCCGCTGAGCTCTCCCGAGCGTAAAACC
>NZ_JACAFQ010000042.1 GCF_015354575.1 Pseudomonas sp. UFMG81 | reverse complement strand
TCCAATCGGTACTGGCCAGGAAAGACTTCACGCAAAGCATGAGCCGAAAGGGAAACTGCTGGGACAACGCAGTGGCTGAGAGCTTCTTCGCTACGCTGAAAAGGGAAGAAGCATTCAGTGCATATCCCAGTAAACGACATGCTCAACTAGCCATCGCCAGCTATGTTCATGGTTTTTACAACAGCTGTCGGCTGCACTCCGCCCTTGGCTACCGTTCTCCGAACGAATATGCCAAGAGCTTAAGGCAGAAGGCTAAATAGCCAGCTTTTTGGCGTCCGTTGTCACGGGACAGGCCCATTGGTTACTTTTTGATGCTTCAAAAAGTGACCCGCCGTAAGGGCGGAAAGGTGAATAAGCGTCACCCAAGCAAATGGATATACTCACAACTTTCAAAACCAACTTTGCGCTATCCCTGTAGGAGCCGGCTTGCCGGCGAATGCAATTTGATATTCAACACAACAATCAACTAGCGACAGCAGCGCCAATATAGGCGCCGCCCCTAACTTCGCGACTTCAGGAGGCCGATCGGAGGGCTTGCGGAGGGAGGCGACGGGCATGGATGCCCGTCGAGCACCGATGGGCCATGGATGGCCCTTCGGTGCGTACTCCCGGGAGCAAGACCGGAGTGAGGGAACCCCGGAGCGCAGCGTAGGGGCCGTATGAATGGAGCGAGCATTTTTTGGTTACTTTTTGATGCTTCAAAAAGTGACCCGCCGTAAGGGCGGAAAGGTGAATAAGCGCCACCACAGCAAATGGATATACTCACAACTTTCAAAGCCAACTTTGCGCTATCCCTGTAGGAGCCGGCTTTGCCGGCGAATGCAATTTGATATCCAACACAACAAGCAACGAGCGACACACAACCCACCAATCTGGGTGTAAATGAGCATGGCGACCGGGCTGGCGCACCAGCCCCTAACACACACTCCCCGACTGCCCTTCAATCCCTTCCAACCCTTCGAGAAACTCAGCAATCTCCTGCCCAGTCTCCAGATAAACCACCGGCACCTGCGGCCCGATCGCCACGCGCATGGCCTCGATCCCCCGCCGGTAGGCACCATCAAAGCCCCAGACGAACCTGAGGAATTCAAAGAACTGGGCATTCACCCGCTCGCCACACCCTTCAGGCAAGTCCTCCCGTGGCCGCCGGCTCAGCGACCGTGCAACGACCCGCTTCAGGCACACCAGCCGGGGCGTATCGAGCCAGACGATCAGGTCCGCCCGCGGCATGCGCAGGTCGAAGGTGCGCCGCGCATAGTTGCCTTCGCACACCCAGGCGTCCCCGGCCAACGCCTGGCGTACCCGCTCACGGAACGCCTCGGGCTCCGGTTCCACCCAGCCGGGCTCCCAGAACAACCGGTCCAGATGCACCACCGGCAAGCCCAGCCGTTCGCCAATGGCCCGTGCCAAGGTCGACTTGCCGCTGCCGGAATTGCCCAAGATCACGATGCGTTGCATGCGCATTCCCTCGCTGACGAAAAAGCCGTCGAGTGTAATAACCCGATCCACCCCGGCACAGCACCGGCAACGTTATACTCGTCGCCCTCGCAACCCGGACCGGATCCCCCATGCGGCAAGCCCTGCTCATCGTCGACGTGCAATCCACCTTCAGCCCCTCGGAAAAACTGGTGGACGGCATCCGCACCCTGTCGGCCTACATCCCCACCATCGCCTCGATCGAGCTGCACGACGAGCAGGTCACGCCATTCCAGCGCCAGCTCGGCTGGCACCCGGCGCGCGAGGACGTGGCACTGGTCGAGGCCGACAAAGTGTTCATCAAGCACGGCTACGGGCAGACCGCCGAGACCCTCGCCTACATCAAGCAGCTGAACGTCGAACGCGTGCTGGTGTGCGGCCTGCAGACCGAAACCTGCGTGCTGGCCGCAGGCTTCGCCCTGTTCGATGCCGGGCTCTGCCCGACCCTGGTCACCGACCTGACCCTGGGCTCGTCGCTGGACCGCTCCGGGCAACTGGGCATCGACCTGTGGAAGCACCACTTCGGTCAAGTGACCACCGCCGCCGAAGTCATCGCCGCGCTCAAGGGCTGACCTGGTAACCACGCCCCTGCAGGCAACCGCTGTAGGCGCTGGCCTGGGCGTCATCCTGGCCGCGGCGGTCCTGCCGCCGCTCCTGGCGCTGGCGCATGCCACCCACCGCGGCACCGGCGGCGGCCGTTTCGCCGGCACGGTTCTGCCGGTATTGCTGCTTGGCGTCGTCGCCCATGCGGTCGTACACCTCGTCATGCTGGTTACCCCGTACCTGTGCGCCCGCAGCGCCGGCTACCGCGCCGGCCGCGGCGCCCTTGACCCGGCCACCGACGTGCGGGCTGCTGTTCGTCGAGCTGCTGGCAACACTGTTGCAATCGGCCATGTCCTGCTGCATCTGCTGGCTGCTCTGGCCCTTGAGCGGCGTGACGGTCTGCGCCTGGGCTGCGGTTGCCAGCATGATCAGCAGGCAACCCAACGTGATGGTTCGCATGTGCTTCACCTCCACCGGATAAAGGCCCCGACTGACAGGATAGTTGCACCGGCGCCCGAGCATGGCGTGGCTATGCCGACCTCTCGTCAGCGCGTCGGCTCAGCCCTTGAACATGCGCTCGGCGATGAAGTCGACGAACACGCGGATCTTCGGCGACAGGTGGCGGCTCGACGGCCATAGCGCCCAGAACTGGCCATGGTCGCGGGTGTGGGCGTCGAGCAAGGTTTCCAGCGCCCCCGACTTCACCGATTCGCGCACCAGGAAGTCCGGCATATAGGCGATGCCATGGCCATCCACGGCGGCCATGTGCATCGCTTCCATATTGTTCAGGGTGAGCACCGTGGGCAGGCGCAGCTGGGTCATCTGCGGATCGGCGCTCAGGCTCCAGTCCATGATCTTGCCGGTGGTCACGAAGCGGTAGCGCAGGCAGTCGTGGCTTTCCAGCTCGACCAGCGCCTGCGGCCTGCCCTTGCGCGCCAGGTACGCGGGCGCGGCGCACAGCACGAAGCGGAATGGCCCGAGCTTGCGCGACATCAGCTTGGAGTCGGCCAGCCCGCCGCTGCGGATCACCACATCGAAGCCCTCGTCGATCACATCGACCAGATGGTCGTTGAAGTCCATCTCCAGCTCGATTTCCGGGTAGGCCTTGCGAAACGCCGGCATCAACGGCAGCAGGAAGCGGTAGCCGATGGTTGGCAGGCTGACCCGCAAACGCCCGCGCGGAGCCTGCACGGCGTGGGACAGCATGGCCTCGGCATCCTGCAGGTCGTCGAGGATGCGCCTGCAGCGTTCGTAGAACAGCTCGCCTTCCGCCGTCAGGCTGACCTTGCGCGTGCTGCGCTGGAACAGGCGCACATTCAGCGAAGTCTCCAGACGGGCCACGTTCTTGCCCACCGCCGAGGCGGAAATGCCCATCGCCCGCGCGGCACTGACGAAGCTCAGCGACTCGGCGGTCTTCACGAACGACAGGATGCCATTGAGGCTCTCCATGCAATTACATCCTTTAAGTCCATTATGAGTGGAATCCGAGCCTGTTTATCCAACATTGCGGCCCCTATAGATTTAACGCACACAGTGCTACAACAGGAGGGATAGCGCAATGGATCAGGCTACTGATCACACCCCACACCCGGGCCGTTACTACGTGCTGGCGGCCATCTGCCTGGCGGCCCTGGTGCTGCCGCTGAGCTTCACCGGCGGCGCCGTGGCCACACCCGCCATCGGCAAGGTGTTCAACGCCGAGCCGGCGTCGCTCACCTGGATCACCAACGCCTTCATGCTCAGTTTCGGCAGCCTGTTGATGGCGGCCGGCACCCTGGCCGACCTCTACGGGCGCAAGCGCCTGTTCGTCATCGGCCTGGCCCTGTTCGTCATCGTCAGCACGCTGCTGGCCTGCGTCTACAGCATCGCCTGGCTCGACGCCCTGCGCGCGGTGCAGGGCGTCGCCGCGGCGGCGGCCCTGGCCAGTGGCTCGGCGGCCCTGGCCCAGGAGTTCGAAGGCCACGCCCGCACCCGCGCCTTCAGCCTGCTGGGCACCACCTTCGGCCTGGGCCTGGCGTTCGGGCCGATGGTCAGCGGGCTGTTGATCGAGCAGTTCGGTTGGCGCGCGATCTTCGCCACCACCGCGATCCTCGCCGCCATCGCCCTGCTGGCGGCGCTGTCGCAGATGCGCGAAAGCCGCAACCCACACGCACAGAAGCTCGACTTGCCCGGGGTGCTCAGTTTCTCCAGCATGCTCGTGCTGTTCACCACCGCGATCATCCTCGGGCCGCAGGCCGGCTGGCGCTCGCCGCTGATCCTCGGGCTGTTCGGCGGCGCGCTGCTGGGCCTGCTGGCATTTGTGGCGATCGAGCTGCGCGCGCGCCAGCCGATGCTCGAGCTGAGCCTGCTCAAGTACCCGCGTTTCGTGGGGGTGCAGATCCTGCCGATCGGCACCTGCTTCTGCTACATCGTGCTGATCGTGCTGCTGCCGCTGCGCCTGATCGGCGTGGAGGGCGTCACCCCGCTGCACAGCGGGCTGATCATGCTGGCCCTGTCGGCACCTATGCTGGTGGTGCCGCTGCTGGCCGCCTGGCTGACCCGCTGGGCCAGCGCCGGCGTGCTGTCGGCTGCGGGCTTCCTGCTGGCGGCTGCGGGCCTGTACGCCCTGGCTCATGTCGCGGTTGGTGATCACCTGCAACTGGTGATCGCGATGCTGGTGATCGGCGTCGGCACCGGCTTGCCCTGGGGGTTGATGGACGGGCTGGCGGTGAGCGTGGTGCCCAAGGAGCAGGCGGGGATGGCCGCCGGCATCTTCAACACCACCCGCGTGGCCGGGGAAGGTGTGGTACTGGCGATCACCGTCGCCCTGCTCACCGCCCTGGTGGGCACGAGCCTGGCCCGCGTCCTGCCCGAGGGCAACCACAGCGAACTGGCGCAGCGCCTGGTCCTGGGTGATCTGAGCCAGGTCCAAGGGCTCGACCCGTTGCTGTTGCAGGCCGCCTACCAGGGGGGCTTCGCCGCGCTGGTGCTGGTGCTGATCGGCTTCACCGTGGTGTCGGCGGGCGCCGCGTTCTTCCTGCTCGGCCAGGGTGAGCGGGCCCCTGCGCACGCGGGCGCTATGCCAGCTTCCGACTCCGCGCAGGGTTGAGGACGGCATGCCAATGGCGCGCGACAACGAAATCTCCACCCTCGCCCTGCTCGGGTTGGCCACGGTCTGTGGCCTGTCGGTGGCCAATGTGTACTTCAACCAGGCCCTGCTGCCGATGCTGGCGACGGTGCTGCAGGTGGGCACGGGCGAAATCAGCTGGATCGCCACCGCGTCCCAGCTCGGTTATGCCCTGGGCATGCTGCTGATCGTGCCGCTGGGCGATCGCCTCGACCCTCGGCGGCTGTGCCAGGCGCTGCTGGCCTGGACTGCGCTGATGCTTGGCCTGGCCAGTGTCGCCCAGAGCCTGGCGGGGCTGGCGGCGCTGAGCGCGCTGGTATGCATGGGCACCTGTATCCCCCAGGTGCTGCTGCCCTACCTGGCCGGGTTGTCATCGCCAGGCCAGCGCAGCCGCAACATCGCCCTGCTGCAGACCGGCCTGGTGGTCGGCATCCTGATGTCGCGCTCGCTGGCCGGGCTGGTCAGCGAGCACTGGGGCTGGCAGGCGGTGTACCGCTGTGCTGCGCTAGGGATGCTGGCGTGTGCCGTGCTGCTGCCGGGGCTGATCAGGGCACGCGCCGACAGCGGCAAGGCGCTTGGCTACCGGCAACTGATGCGCTCGATGGCCGGCCTGCTGCGCGATGAACCCCTGCTGCGCTTGTCGTGCGTGCTCGGCGCCAGCCTGTTCGCCGGCTTCAGCGCATTCTGGTCGGTGATTGCCTTCAAGTTGCAGGCGGCGCCACTGAACCTGGGCAGCGCCGATATCGGCCTGTACAGTTTCTGCGGTGCCCTGGCCGGCCTGCTCACGCCCATGGCCGGCAAACTCTGCGACCGCTATGGCACGGTGGCCATGAGCATCCTGTCGATCCTGCTGGCGTGCCTGGCGTTCACCTTGTTGCTGGGCTTTGCGCAGATGAGCGTGCTGCTGCTGGGTGCCAACCTGCTGTGCTTCGCCCTGCAACTGGGCCAGGTATGCAACCAGAGCCGGATCTTCAACCTGGGTGCCGAGTACCGCAGTCGCCTGAATACCGTGTACATGGTCTGCAACTTCTGCGGCGGTGCCCTGGGCAGCGCCATGGGCGGATGGCTCTGGCAGCAGGCGCAGTGGAAAGGCCCGTTGCTGTTCGGCCTGGCCTGCTCGCTGATTGCCGCCCTGACCCTGTTCACCATGCTGCGCCCGGCCCCCCGCAGGCTGCCCAGCCACTAAGCGTTACCATCACTTTCCCCGGACATTACCTGGGGCCGCTCGTTGCGCGGCCCCTGTGGGAGCTGGCTTGCCAGCGAAGGCCCCAGCGCCCGTCAATGAAACTTGACTGACCTCCCTCTCCACTTCGGTGGTGTCATTACTTCCCTCGCCGTTCACCTGTTCGATCACTTTCAACTTTCAGTCCTGCAAGCCCGCCCGCTCAACCACACTTTCAACTTATAGTCCTGAGTCTTTAGCGGAAAAGGCTCAACCACTCAGAAATATCCTGCAATATAATTCCTTCCATAGAGACTTCGCCCGAGCCTCGCTACCCGCTCTGGCTTCGTGACAACAACTATTACTCATGGGCCTGAACATGCGTGCGTGCCACACCGATCAGTGCATTGTCTTCATTCCTTTCGCCGGGGGCAGCAGCCATGCATTCAGCGTACTTCAAGGGCTGCTTTCGCCCACTGTCGAAAGCATTGGCATCCATTATTCTGGCCGTTATCAAGGCGAACTCGCAGCGTCACCCACCACTGTAGACCAGATGGCCGACGAGGTTATAGAACGGCTGCAGAAAGTTGAAGCAAAACGGCTGACGTTGTTCGGTTACAGTTTGGGCGCCCTGGTTGCCTATGAAGTGGCACAACGCCGCGAAGCCCTGCCCTGTGCCATCGAGCAACTGGTTGTGGCCGCCTGCCGGCCCCCTCACTTGTTCAGCTGCCACGGGGTGCAAGTACACGCCGAAGACGACGATTTCCTTCATTCGGTGGCAACGTTCGGCACCATCCCCGAGTACCTGTTCAGCCATCCAGCAGCACGCAAGTACTTGTTACCTAACCTGAAAAACGATTTTCGCGCGGCCAGCACCTACCGCCACTCGCCCCGCCCGCCACTCGATATGCCGGTGACTGCCATCGCCGGCACAGAAGACAGTTTCGCACCGTTCCACGATGTCCAGGGCTGGCGCCAGTACAGCGATGCGGCCTATGCCGAACATTGCCTGCCAGGTCAACACTTCTTCTTTGAAAACAATAACGACCGGTTAACCGGGATATTGCTTGACACATTAGCTGCCTAAACAATCACCCCCAAACCTAGTCAACTTACCGAGGTAAGACATGGAAGCGCTCGCCCACGCTTTACCCGCCTCATCGTGCCCGTTTTCCACCGGCACCGTTGAGCGTGACAACACTGCCGCCAACAAGAAACATTACGTCGTGGTTGGCGACCGTATAAAAGGCCAATGCACCAGCGATCTTTTCATTTCCGCCGACACCGCCCATGCGCTGGCCCGGTCGGAACAATCACCGATCACCTTCCATATTGGCCAAGGTGTCAGTGACGACAAACTTTCACACTTGTACAGCTTGAACCAGGCGCAAGTAAGCCTTGTTCCAGAACAGCGCCAACCCCGTGCCTGCGGTCATACCACGCATAAACACGAACCGCGCAATATCGCCATTTCCAAAGTTGTCGACAATGGCAACGGCACCTATACCGCGGCGCTGATGATCGATGAAGCCAACGCCGAACTCAGCGATCACCTCACCGGCCAGCACATCTCCGGGATGATGATCGTCGAAGCCGCCCGGCAACTGTCGATCGCCACCGCCGAACAGTTCTACATCGCCCCCGCCGCCCGCGGCAAAGCCAACTTCATCACCCACAGCATGCGGGTCGATTACAACGACTTCCTGCTGCCGGTTCCGACCCAGATCCTGTGCATCCCGGTCACCCTCAAGCGCAGCGGGCCGATCAATTTCCGCTTCACCGTGCTCATGCAGTTCCGCCAACAGGGCCAGACCCTGGCGAGCGTGGAGTTCGACACTTCGGTGATCGACTCGCGCTACTTCTACCTCAAGGAAAGCCAACTGCTGCACCGCTACATCACGTTGATGGACTGACACAAGGAGCGTCCCATGAAGTCCCGTATCCTGGAAATCATCTACACCGCCATCCGCCTGGAAAACCAGAGCCTGGCCCACCCCATCGACCTGGCCGCCGGCGAGAAGACCGCCCTGTACGGCCACGGCGGCGCCCTCGATTCGATGAGCCTGGTGTCCATCGTGGTCGAGGTCGAGGCCCAGCTCGAACAAGAGCTCGATGTGCGCCTGACCCTGGTCAACGACAGCGCCATGTCGGCGGTGCGCAGCCCGTTCGCCAGCGTCGGTTCGTTCGCCAACTACATCCTCAAGCGCTGCACCGAGGTGGAACATGGCTGAGCCGATCACCCTGATCACCGGCACCCGCAAGGGCATCGGCCGGCACCTGGCCGAACACTACCTGGCGCGCGGCCACCGGGTGATCGGTTGCAGCCGCCAGGCCAGCGACCTGGACCACCCCGGCTACGAGCATTTCGCCCTGGACGTGGCCGACGAAGCCGCCGTACTGGCGATGATCAGCGAGGTGCGCAAGCGTCACCAGCGCCTGGACCACCTGATCAACAACGCCGGCATCGCCAGCATGAACCACTCGCTGCTCACCCCTTACGGCACGGCCGAGCAGATCGTGCGCACCAACCTGCTGGGCACTTTCCTGCTCAGCCGCGAGGCGGCCAAGCTGATGAAGCGTGCGGGCACGGGGCGCATCGTCAACTTCTCCACCGTGGCCCGCCCGCTGAAGCTCGAGGGCGAGGCGCTGTACGCGGCCTCCAAGGCCGCGGTCGAGACCCTTACCGCGGTGATGGCCAAGGAGCTGGCCAGCTATGGCATCACCGTCAACGCCCTGGGCCCGACCCCGATCGACACCGACCTGACCCGCGCCATCCCGGCGGCGAAGATGAAAGCGTTGCTGGAGCAACAGGCGATCAAGCGCCTGGGCAGCTTCGCCGACGTCAGCCATGTCACCGACTTCTTCCTGTCGGCGCAAAGCGACTTCATCACCGGGCAAGTGCTTTACCTGGGCGGCCTCTGAACCCGCCACCGACCCCTATCCCACACTCGGCTTCACCCCACTGGAGACATGCAGCATGGACACACTCGCCCTGAAGAATGAGCTGGCCGGGCTTCTGGAACTGCCCGAATCGAAACTCGACGACAGTCTGCTGCTGGAACCACTGGCCACCTGGGACTCGCTGACCAAGGTGACCCTGCTGGGCATGCTCAACGACCAGTTCGGCCTCACCCTGCACCCGGAAATCCTCGACCAGTTGAAAACCCTCGGCGAGCTGTTCGACGCCGTTGCCGACACCCTGGCCGAACCCGCCTGAGGCCTGCCGATGAACAGCACCCTCCATGGCCTTTCAATCCGTGCGGTGGCCTCGGCGCTGCCGGATCGCCAGCTCACCCTCGATGACTTCGCCGCGCTGTTTGGTGAACGCGAGGCCACCCGCATCGCCAAGAGCACCGGCATCTCCAGCGTGCGCGTCGCCGACGAGTCGACCAGCGTCGACCTGGCCTGCGCTGCGGCCCAGAGCCTGTTCGCCAATGCCGACATCGACCCGCACGGCATCGATGCCGTGGTGCTGGTGACCCAGACCCCGGATGCGCTGATGCCGGCCAGCAGCGCACTGCTGGCGGCGCGCCTTGGCCTGCGCCGGGACATCAGCGCGTTCGACCTCAATTTCGGTTGCTCGGGCTACGTGTACGGCCTGTTCCAGGCTTCGCTGCTGGTCGCCAGCGGCAGCTGCCGGCGCGTGCTGCTGTGCACCAGCGATGTGATCAGCAAGCTGCTGCAACCCCAGGACCACCATGTACGCATGGTGTTCGGCGACGCCGCCAGCGCCACCCTGGTGGAGGCCGGGCCGCACAGTTTCAGCTTCGCCTTCAGCACCGACGGTGCAGGTGCCGCACACCTGCGCACGCCCCTGCATTACCACACCGCCGAGCGTGCGCAAGGCGGTGCCAGCGCCGAAGTCGGCAGCTTGTTCATGGACGGTGCGCAAGTCATGAACTTCGCCCTCGAACAGGTACCGACCGCGCTGCATGGTTTTCTGCGTGACCTGCAACTGCAAGCCGACGGCATCCCGTACTTCCTGCTGCACCAGGCCAACGCCTTCATGCTGCATTACCTGGGCCGCAAGCTGGGTATCGAGCCGGCGCGCATTCCGGTGCATGTCGACGGCATCGGCAACACCGGCCCGTCTTCGATCCCCCTGCTGCTGTCGGCCAGCCCCGATGGCCAACGCCTGCGCCAGGACAACCTGATCGCCTGCGGCTTTGGCGTCGGCCTGTCGGTGGGCCTGGCCCACCTGTCGCTGCGCGACACCCAGTTGATCGCCCCCGTCACCCTCGCTTCCTTTCATCCATAAGGACAATACCCATGACCACTCAAGCAATCTGGTTCGACTTCGGCGGCGTGCTCTCCCCCTCCATCGCCGAGCTGTATCGCGTCTACGAAGGCAAGACCGGCGTCAACCGCCAGCAGATGGAAGCGGCCATGCACGAAGTCGCCCGCCCGCTGGGTGTGCAGTTCCAGGCACCCATCGAACTGGCGCTGATGACCCAGGTGCAATGGGGCCGGGCCATGAGCGAAGCACTGCGCAAGCTGAACCCAGGCATCGACCTGAGCCGCTGCGACTTCGACAACCACGGCGAGCAGTGGTTTGCCGACCACGAGGTCAACCCGCACATGTTCGAGCTGTTCCATGAAGTGAAGGCGGCCGGGGTCAAGGCGGCCATCCTCACCAACAACACGGTGGAGTGGGAAACCCCATGGCGGCGCATGGTCGGCCTGGACGACGTGACCGACTGCATCATCGACTCGTGCAAGGTCGGCCTGCGCAAGCCCGATCCGCGCATCTTCGCCCTCGCCGCCCGCGAGCTGGGGGTCGAGGACCAGGGCTGCGTGCTGATCGACGATGTCGAGGAAAACTGCGAAGCGGCCCGCGCCGCCGGCTGGCAGGCGATCCACTTCCGTGACAGCCTCGAGGTGCGCGATGCCGTGCGCGCCCTGCTCTATCCATCCCGTTGATCCAGGGCAGGCCCAGCATGACGACCCTTCGCTTCCCCCATGTGATGGACATCCCCAACCTGGATGCCGCGCCGTACTACCAGGTGCTCGACAGCGACCAGCCGTGGCAGCAGATCCGCCTGCCCAGCGGCCATGTCGCCACCCACCTGACACGCTACGACGACTGCCGCAGCTTCCTCGCCGACCCGAGCATCAGCCGCACCTTGTGTAATGTCGAGGACGGCCCGACCTTCCTGCCGGGCCCGACCCAGCCGGAGCTGCTGCTCAACCTCGACAACCCCGCGCACATGCGCTCGCGCGCCACCGTGGCCCGGGCGTTCAGCAAGCGCGGCGTGGAAAGCCTGCGCGAGCATGTGCGCAGCACCACCTTGCGTAACATCCAGGGCATGCGCAGCGGCGAGCTGCCGCCCGACCTGTTCGCCTCGGTGCTGCAGGACCTCACCGCCTCCACGGTGTGCCACATCCTTGGCATCCCGCCAGAAGACCGTGCGCTGTTCCGCCCCTGGAGCCAAACGATCCAATCGGCGCCACCGGACGACATCCCCGGCATCGAGGTGGCGGTCAAGGCCAGCTTCGACTACCTGATGGACTTCGTCCGTGGCCAGCGCCACGCCGAGCCCGACGGTTTCATCCGCCAGTACGTCGACCAGCGCGCCAGCATGGACGACCCGCTCAATGACGAAGAATTCGTCGGCGTGCTGCTGGGCATCCTGCTGGGCGGTGACCACAACGCCTTGAGCGTGATGACCAAGTCGGTCTACACCCTGCTCTGCGCCCCCTCGCTGTGGGCCCATGCCCAGCAGCACCGCGAACAGCTGCCGGCGCTGATCGAAGAGCTGATCCGGGTGATCCCGATCGGCAAGTTGTCGGCTTTTCCGCGCATCACCACCCAGGCCGCGGCCACCAGCCGTGGCGAAATCCCGGCCGGCACCTGCGTCTACGCCAACGTGTTCCTGGCCAACCGCGACCCGTCGGTGTTCAGCGAGCCGTTGCTGATCAACCCGTTGCGCACCGACAAGGCCGCGCACCTGCAATTCGGCCACGGCATCCACAGTTGCATGGGGCCGGCGCTGGCACGCCTGGAAATCGGCATCGTGCTCGAGGCGTTGATCGAGCACCTGCCGGAGCTGCAACTGGACCGCGCGCCACAGTCGCTGCGCTGGATCAACGGCACCGTGCTGCGGCGCCCCGACGAACTGCCCGTGCGTTTCTGAGCGACGCCTTCACAAGGGAATTTCTGATGAACCTCAAGCCTCTGATCGACAACCTAGACGGTTTCGCCGACGCCCCGTTCCTCAATACCGAGCAGCAAAGCTACAGCTACGCCGACCTCAAGGCCGAGGTACGGCGCCAGCTGGAGCATCTGCAAGCCCAAGGTGTCAGCGGGCACAGCACGGTGTTCCTCCAGGGCGATTTCTCGTTCACCGGTATCGCGCTGTTCCTGGCGCTGTACCAGAACGGCAACGTGATCGCCCTGAACACCGCCAGCAACGAGCAGGAACTGCACAACAAGCTCGCCGCCGCCCAGGCCGAGTTCCTCATCGATGCCGACAACGGCGCGGTCACCCGCCAGGCCCCTGCGGGTGAGGACAACGCCCTGGTGGCAACCCTCAAGGCCCGCGGCCATGCCGGCCTGGTGCTGTTCAGCAGCGGCACCACCGGCCAACCCAAGGCCATGCTGCACGACCTCGACCACCTGGTGGCCAGCTACCAGGGCAAACGCTCGCGGCGCCTGAGCATCTTCCTGTTCCTGCTGTTCGACCATATCGGCGGCATCAACACCCTGCTCAACATCCTCAGCATCGGCGGCACCGCCACCATTGCCGCGACCAAGAGCCCGGACATCGTCGCCCGGCTGATAGCCCAGCACCGCATCACCGTGCTGCCGACCTCGCCGACCTTCCTCAACCTGATGCTGATCAACAACGTGTTCGGCCGCTATGACCTGGGTGCCTTGCGCATGATCACCTACGGCACCGAGCCGATGCCCGAGAGCCTGCTCGGTGCGCTGCGCGCGCAGTTGCCCAAGGTGAAGTTCCTGCAAACCTTCGGCACCAGCGAAACCGGGATCATGAACACCAGCTCGCAGTCGTCCGACAGCCTGTTCATGCGCTTCCAGGAGGGCGACACCGAGTACCGCGTGGTCGATGGCGAGTTGTGGCTGCGCAGCGCCACCCAGGTGATGGGTTACCTCAACCACAGCATGGACAGCTTCACCGAGGATGGCTGGTTCAAGACCGGCGACCTGGTCGAGGTGAACGCCGACGGTTACTTGAAGATCCTGGGGCGCAGCAAGGAGATCATCAACGTTGGCGGCGAGAAGGTGTACCCCGCCGAGGTCGAATCGGTGCTGATGCAGCACCCGAGCATCAAGGACTGCAAGGCTTATGGAGAGCGCAACGGCCTGACTGGGCAGTTCGTCGCCGCCGAGGTGGTGCTCGATGGCGACTACGGCGACGGCACCCAGGACGTGCTGCGCGCCATCCGCCAGTTCAGCCGCGAACGCATGGACAGCTACAAGGTGCCGGTGCGGCTGAAGGTGGTCGAGGCTATCCGTTACTCGGCGCGCTACAAGAAGCTGCTGATTGCCTGAGCCTTACGGCAGTTGCATGCCCTGTTTGCTCGCACGCCCCCGTAGGAGCGGCCTTGTGTCGCGAAAGGGCCGCAAAGCGGCCCCAGGCTTCTATGTGGCATTCACGATTGCTGGGGCTGCGGTGCAGCCCTTTCGCGACACGAGGCCGCTCCTACAGAGACCGCGCAAGATTTGGGAGCCGGCTTGCCGGTGATCGGCTCAGCTGGCGTTGGCCATCAGGTCGGTCTCACCCAGAAAATCGATGAACGCCCGGGTCTTGGGCGGCAGCAACCGGGTCGGCGACCAGACGATCCAGAAGTCCCCCGGCAGGCTCAGCTCGCGCATCACCAGGGTCAGCTCGTTGCTGGCGAGGTACTCCTGGATCACGAAGTCCGGCAGGTAGGCCACGCCCATGGCATTGCGGCAGGCCGCCAACACCGCCTCGACACTGTTCATGACCATCGCCGTTTCCACCTGCACCTGCACCCGCTCGCCCTGGGCCTCCAGGTTCCATGGTTGCAGCTTGCCGCTGGACGGCAGCTTGTAGCCAATGCCCTTGTAGCTGCCGAGATCCTGAACGGTGCGGGCCACGCCATAACGTTGCAAATACTCGGGGGCGGCACACAGCACGAAGCGGAAGGTGCAGATCTTGCGCGCCGCCAGGCTCGAATCCGGCAGCGCGCCGCTGCGGATCACCGCGTCGAAACCTTCCTCCGCCACATCGACCATGCGGTCGCTGAAGTCCAGGTCCAGTTCGATTTCCGGGTAGCGGCGGTAGAACTCGCGCATGCTGCCAGAGATCAGCCGGTAGCCCACCGCCGGCAGGCTGACCTTCAGCACGCCCTTGGGGCGGCGCTTGGAGTTGGCCAGGGCGGCCTCGGCATCCTGCAATTGCTGCAGCAGGGTGCGGCAGCGGGCGAAGAAGTCCAGGCCTTCGCTGGTCAGGCTGATCTGCCGGGTGCTGCGGTGGAACAGGCGCACGCCCAGGCGCTCTTCCAAGCGGCTGACGCTCTTGCCCACGGCCGAGGACGATATGCCCAGGCCCCTGCCCGCCAGGGTGAAACTCTGCGACTCGGCCGCCCGCACGAAGGCGATCAAGCCGCTCAAGCTGTCCTTAGACACCATCTAGATTGGATCCCTTCTGGCCGCAAACGCTAAGTAGAACACCTAATCGGCCTGCAAGGGTATCGGTAAGTTTTTACAGTCGTACGCGCCGGCATCTTGCATTTTCACGGTATTTCGGCAATGGCCCCGGTGCGGGCTAACCCGCGCCCGGGGCCCTCTACCGCGGGCTAGACCTCCTTGAAGCTGGCGGTCTGGATGCCAGGTTGGCCTTGGGCGGTGCAGACCACCGAGATCTGCGGCCGGCTGCCATCCCTCAGGGTGTAACGGTCATTGACCTTGGGCCCATCCAGGGGCAGGCAGTTGGGCACTTCATACAGGAACTGGCCATCCTTGACGTAAGGGCCGCCGTTGGCGACCACCTTGTTCAGCGAAGCACTGTAAACCTGGGTCATGTGTGCATCCTTCCTTGTGCTGGGTTGGGGGCGTGAGGTTCGGCCGCAGAGCCTTCGATCAGTGCGCCCGCACTCACCACACCAACCTATCCAAGCGTCGCTGGCGCGGGAAGTAACGTTGCCGTAACAGCACGATGACACCTCGAGACTCATTCGCAGGCTTCGAACGCCGAGTGATACTGCACCTCGCTGGTCGGCACTGCGCCGCCGAACGCCAGGGCCTGGAAATACGCCGCAGGCACGCCGGGCAGGCGCAACCCAGGGTGAGCCGCGAAACCGAAGCGCCCGTAGTACGCAGGGTCCCCCAGCACTACGCAGCCCTGCCCGCCAAGGCGCCGCAGCTCGGCCAGCGCGGCGTTCATCAGCGCCGCGCCAATGCCCTGCCCCTGACGCGACGGCGTCACCGAGATCGGCCCAAGGCCGAACCAGCCGCTGGCGCCGGACGACAGTGTCACTGGAGAGATGGCCACATGACCGACGAGTGCCTCGCCCTCCTGCGCCACCAGCGAGACCGTCAGTTGCCCCGCGCGGCGCAGGGCGGTGACGATGAACTGCTCGGTGTGGCTGGTGTGCTCGGCATGGGCGAAGGCCGCCTCGGTCAGGTGGCTGATGGCTTCGATGTCAATGGGGTGTTCGTTGCGGATATTGATGCTCATAAACTCGACTTTCAGGGTTTTGCGGTTAAAGAGAGCCGTGCGCGACGGCCTGCAGGACGAACAGGTGGTAGCCGTATTCGCCCAGGTACTGCTGGTGGATTTCCAGCTCTCGGGTGAGGTCGGCCAGGGCGCTGGAGGCAAACGCCTGGCCGGACAGCGCAGCCATGTTCTCGGCCAAAGGCCCGAGGTAGTTGTCCCAGGCCTGCGGGCTCAGGGTGAAGTGATGCAAGGCTGAGTAGCCCAGCCGGGCCAGGGCAGACAGGCGCTGCTCCACAGGTTTCATGTCCGGGTAGTGCTGGCGCCAGAAGCGCGCGGCCTCGGCGTGGGGGGTGTCGGTGAGCCACACCAGTTCGCTGACCACCAGCAGCCCCCCGGGCCTGATGAACCCTTTCCAGTACCGCAGCGCGTCGTCGAAACCCATGATGTAGGCGCAACCTTCGGCCCACAGGGCATCGAACTGCCCTGGCATAAACGGTAGTTCGGTCATACTGGCGCACAGCAGGTCGATGCGCCCTTGCAGGCCCTTGGCGGCGATGGCCTGGCGCGCGCAGGCGAGGTTGTACGCGTCGTTGTCCAGCGCCGTGACCCTGCCTGGCATGTGCTCGGCCAGCAGCACGCTGCTGACACCTCGGCCGCAGCCGATCTCCAGCAAGGTGCCCGGCATCGCGGGCAAGGCGTGCAACACGGCCAGGGTGTCGGCCGCCGAGCCGGGCCCCAGGCGCTCCAGGCCCTCGAAGATCCGCTCGAAGTCAGCCATGTACTGCTCGTGTTCGTTCATGTCCCGTGACAGCCATTTGAGGCGCAGCGCCTGTTTTTCATCGAACCCCTGGGTGCGTAGCCAGGCCAGGTGCGCGCCCGGCGCCTGGCGCTCCAGGGCCTGGTGCCAGGGACGCATGGAGGCCTGGCCGAGCAAGGCGGCGAGCAGCGCACGCGACTGTTGTTTGGCGGCGATCTGCTCATCCAGCGCGTGCAGGCGGTGGAGCAGCGACGCCCTGTCGATACGCGATTGCAGGCAGGCCTGGCACTCTTTAAGGGTCAGGCCCGCAGCCTGGAGTTGCTGCAACAGCTTGAGTTGCTGCAGGTCCTGCTCGCTGTAGACGCGATAGCCATTGGCCTGGCGTCGCCCCGCGATCAGGCCCAGCTTCTCGTAATACAGCAGCGTGGAGCGGCTCAGGCCCGCTTTGCCCGCCAGCTCGGAAATCCGATACATGGGTGTCACCTCAGGTTCAGGGTGAAGACCTTAAACCGTGAAGCCTTAGACAGGTAAAGCGGTTTATCGCCGGGCTCGCCAACCGCTCACCAGCGCAGCAGCCGAGGCCCCAGTGCCGCGCCCAGCAGCGTCGGCAACAACATGCCGAGCACGTACCACAGCCCCCAGAACGGCACGCCCATTTCCGGGCAATGCAGGCAATACGCCAGGGTGGCGGTGGCCCCGGCGAGCAGCCCGCCGGCCCCTCCGGCCTGGCCCAGGAAGGTCGGCGCCAAGCCACGCAATGCCCAAAACACGGCGATGAAGGTCGGTATCGACAGCAGTGCGATGTTCAACGCGCAGGTACGCCAGGTGCGCCCGAGGATCAGCTCGGCGCGGGCCTCGACCGGGGCACCGGCCAGGCTGATGGCCGCCCCCAGCCACACCAGCAGCAGCGGCAACCCCAGCAGGCTCCACAGCGCCCCGCCGCGCATGCCAGGCCGGGCCAGCCGCTGGGTCAGCCACAGCGCGAGCACGGCCAGGCTGGCCGGTAACGCCACCTTGGCCCAGAACAGCGGGGTGCGCGCCACCTCGGCCAGGTCACTGCGCACGCCATACAGCACCACGGTCAGCAACAGTGCACCGAGCGCACCGGCCAGCAACGCCAGGCTCAGGCGCCGAGCCAACGCGTGGCGCTGCACCGGCCCCTCCGCGCTGGCCAGCAATGAAATGAACTCATCGGTCTTCATGGTCGTCACTACCTCGAATCAATCTTGCCAAGGCCTTCAGGCCACGGTGAATGCCCACCTTGACCGCAGCGCCGGACAACCCGGTCAGCCGCGCGGTGTCTTCCACCGACAACCCCTCCAGCTTGACGTACACGATCGGCAGGCGCTGGCGATCGGGCAGCAGCGCCAGCAAACGGGCCAGGTCGCGCCTGGCCTCGGCGGGCTCGGCATCGCTGGCGGCGAACAGCTCGCTGTCGTCGTCCAGCGGGTCGTGCCGACCTTCGTGGCGGGCACGGCTGCGCAGGCCATCGGCCAGTTTGTAGCGGGCGATCGCCTGCACCCAGGCGGTCAGCGGCTGTTGTGGCTGGTAGGTGTGGCGGGCGTTGTGCACCGCCAGCAACACCTCCTGCAGCAGGTCCTCGACATCGGCCGGGCGCTGGGCCAGGCGGCGCCGCAGAAAAGCCCGCAGGTGCACGGCCAACGCGGCGAGGAACTCGCGGTAGGCCAGCGCATCACCCGCCAGCCCACGCAGCAGCAAGGCCTGCAGCAAGGTCTCGCGGGTCGCGAACGCGTCCTGATGAGTAGTTCGTTGCATGAGCCGCCGGGGTTACACCTTCAAGAATTGTTTTTTGCCGAGCCGTGCCTGCCTTCATACGGTAGGTGAGCCGTGGGCAATGCAGAAATATTTTTTCACAAGCTGTAACCCAGGCCGTGGCCACCGCGAACTACTCCATGAGCCGCCGGCAGATCGCCACGGCCACAGCCCCCGGAGAGACCATCATGAAAACCCTCGCCCTCACCGCTGCCGCCCTGGCCCTGGCTTCCCTGGCCGGCGCCGCCCTGGCCGACGACACCAAACCCGCCGGCACTGGTGCCGCCATGGAGAAATGCTACGGCGTCGCCATGGCCGGCAAGAACGACTGCAAGGCCGGCGCCGGTACCTCCTGCGCCGGCAGTGCCAAGAAGGACTACGACGCCATGCACTGGAAAAACGTCCCGGCCGGCACCTGCACCTCGATCAAGACCCCCAACGGCATGGGCTCGCTCACCCCAGGCAAAGCCTGAGCCGAGGCCGCCGACCATGAACCGGAACATGCCCCTGGGCGCCGGGCTGGGCCTGAAGGCCGAGCACTTCGAACAGGCCCTGCCCTGCGACGCCAAGGGCCTGTGGTTCGAAGTGCACCCGGAGAACTACATGGTCGGCGGCCCGCGCCGCGCCTGGCTGCAGCGCGTGGCCCAGCGCCACCCGCTGTCGCTGCATGGCGTGGCCCTGTCGCTGGCGGCCGACAGCGAGCCTGACCACGCACACCTGGGTCGCCTGCGCCAGTTGGTCGATGAGGTACAGCCTCGGCTGGTGTCCGAACACCTGGCCTGGTCGACCTGGCGGGGCCAGTACCACCCCGACCTGCTGCCGTTCCCGCGCAGCGACGAAGCGCTGGCGCGCATCAGCAGCAATATCCAGCGCACCCAGGATGCCCTGGGGCGCGCCATCGCCATCGAGAACCCCAGCCATTACCTGCACCTGGACGGCCATGAGTGGGACGAGGTGGCGTTCCTCGCCGAACTGGCCAGGCGTACCGGTTGCAGCCTGCTGCTGGACGTCAACAACGTCTTCGTGAGCGCCCACAATCTGGGCTTCGATGCGCACGACTACCTGGCGCGCTTCCCGGCGGCGGCCATCAGTGAAATCCACCTGGCCGGTTACAGCGAAGACGCCCAGGGCGCGCTGTTGATCGACTCCCACGACGCGACCATCGCCGAGCCGGTGTGGCACCTGTACCAGCAGTTGATCAGCCGTATCGGCCCGCGCCCGACACTGATCGAGCGCGACGACAAGCTACCCGCCTTCGCCGAACTGCTCGCCGAGCGTGCAACGGCCCAGGCCATCCTCGACCAGGCAGGCGCGCTGCCATGAACCTCACCCTCGGTCAGTTCCAGATGGCTTTTGCCGATGCCTTGCAGGGGCGGCCGGCACCCCAACTGGCCCACCTGACGCAGCAGCCCGCGTTCGCGGTGTACCGCAACACCGTGCTGGCCGGCTGCGTCGATGCGCTGCGCGCAAACTTCCCCAGTGTCCAGACACTGGTCGGCGCGGACTGGATGCAGGAGGTGGCCGCCGCCTATGCCCGCCAGTCACCGCCCGAGGATGCCCGGCTGATTCTGTACGGTGCGGCTTTTCCGGCATTTCTCGAAGCGCTGCTGCCTCATCACCAACTGCCCTACCTCGCCGATGTCGCACGCCTGGACGGCTACTGGTGCCAAGCGTTCAGCGCCGACGACGAACCCGCCCTCACCCTCGCCGACCTGGCCGGCATGACCGCCTCGGACCTCGACCAGGGCCACCTGCAACCCCGCGTCGGCGTGCGCTGGCATTGGTCCGCTGAGCACCCGGCCTACAGCCTGTGGCGTTGCAGCCGTGAAGGCCGCCCCTGGCTCGGCGAACAACCCTGGGCAGGTGAAGGCGCGCTGTTGAGCGGCGGTCCCGATGGCGTGCGCCACCAGCCCCTGTCGAGCGGTGGCTGCGCGTTTCTCGACGCCTGCGCCGCCGGGCATGCGCTGGAACACGCAGCCCAAGTGGCACAACACACCCAACCCGACCTGGACTTCAGCGACCTGCTTGGCCGGCTGATGAAGGCCCGGGCCTTCCGTCCACTGTCATTCACTTGAGGGAACCGCCATGGACATCAGCCACCCCACCACGCCGGCCGCTGGCCTGCGCCAGCACTGGAACCAACTGGCCGAGCGCCTGCAAGGGCTGCTCAGCGACAGCGTGCTGTGCCTTGTCGCGCGCCTGGGCATCGCCGCGATCTTCTTCCTGTCCGGCCGCACCAAGGTCGAGGGGTTGCTGACCATCACCCCCAGCACCTACGAGCTGTTCCAGAGCGACTATGCCCTGCCGCTGGTGTCGCCATGGCTGGCGGCGCACTTGGCGACCTACGCCGAGCACCTGTTCCCGCTGCTGCTGGTGCTCGGCCTGTTCACCCGGCTGTCGGCCCTGGCCTTGCTGGGCATGACCACGGTGATAGAAGTGTTCGTCTACCCCGACGCCTGGCCCACCCACCTGTCCTGGGCCGGGCTGCTTCTGCTGCTGATCGGCCGTGGCGCCGGTGCGCTGTCGCTGGACAGGCTGCTGCGCCTGCGCTAGTGCGTCGGCGCCTTGCGCCAGGCGCAGAACACCGTCGCCAACACGATCAGCAGCGCGCCCGCGGCCATGCGCAGCGACGGCTGTTCACCGAACAACCACCAGGCGCAGGCGATGGCGTACACCGGTTCCAGGGCGATGATCATGCCGGCGGTGCGCGCCTGCAGGCCATCGAGGCTCTTGACGAACAGGAACTGCGAAAGGCCGGTGCAGAACACCCCCAGCAGGGCCAGGTTGACCCAGTCGGCGGAGCTCAGGCTGCTGCTTTGCAAGTGGCTGAAGGCAAGCGGCGCCACCACAATGGCCACCACCACGTTCTGCCAGAACGACACCTGCAAGGCATTCATGCCCGCCGGGCGGCGGCGGTTGGCCACCGCCAGCAGGGCGAACGCCAGGCCCGAGGCCAGGCCCCACAGCAGGCCGACGGTGCCGCTGTCGAGCAGGTCGAACGACGGCACCACCAGCACCAGGCCGGCCGTGACCATCAGCAGCAACAGCGCTTCGACCGCACCGATGCGCTCGCGGAACACGGTCAGGTCGATCAGTGCGATGAACGCCGGGAAGCTGGCGAAACCAAGGGTGGCCACGGCCACGCCACCGACCTTGACCGCCACGAAGAAGGTCAGCCAGTGGGCGGCCAGCAGGCCACCGGTCAGCGTCAGGGTCGGCAGGTTGCGCCACTTCAGCGCATCGAGCAGGCGCGTGCCCTTGAGCCCGGCGACGAAGCCCAGGGCGATGAAGGCGAAGGTGGCGCGGCCAAAGGTGATCAGGCTGGCGTCGGCGTCGATGAGGTGGCCGAGGATGCCGGTGAGGCCGAACAGCACGGCGGCGAGGTGGGCGAGCAGCAATGCATTACGGTGGCCGCTCGACGAGTCGGCGGCGGCAACGGTGGTAGCGATCATGGCAGTCAAGTCTCACAAGCACGCGCGCAAGTAGGCCGTCGACGGCAAGGCGCGCGTTGGGTTTTGTTCGGAATTTCTAGTTATGGGTGCCTGCCGGTGGTCCGGGGCACGGGGCGCCGCAGCGTTGGAATTGTGAGACGAGGCTGCTTACTCGTAGTGGTGCATCGACCACCCTTTGGCGCAGGGTTGAGCGATGAATCCATTATTCGAGTTCGCGGGGGGTGTTGGCAGATTGGCGAAGACGTGTGCTTGTCTGATTGCGACACCCCGGGTGGCGACGAGCGACAAGATTGAGCAAGCCTGATGTTGAATTGAGGCTGCTGCGCAGCCATCGCCGGCAAGCCGGCTCCTACGGGTACGGAGCCTGGCCTGCTCTTGTAGGAGCAACTGTCTTGCGCAGACCTCTGTAGGAGCGGCCTTGTGTCGCGAAAGGGGTGCGCAGCGCCCCAGGATCTTGAGTACGCCCAAGATCGCTGGGGCCGCTTTGCGGCCCGTTCGCGGCACAAGGCCGCTCCTACAGGAGAAATGCAAGCCTTGATGTGGGGCTTGCCGGCGATGGGTGGCGAAGCGGCCTTGATTACCTTACGGGCAAACGCAAGTGGAAGGCCCGAACACCGGCCCGGCGCATGGGTCGGGTGCCGGCCCGAACACCGGGCACGCGGCTTGGGCAGTCAGCGAGAAACCCAACGAAAACAGCACCGCGAGCATTACCTTATTCATGTGCGACCTCCTGGTCATCGATTCAACATTCCTTGTTCGCCTCAGGGGCAGACGCACTCGGTGGGGCCGAGTACCGGGCCTGCGCAGGGGTCTGGTTGCGGCCCCAGCACCGCGCAATCGGCGTAAGCCGTCATCGAGCACATCCACAACAGCAGCGATGCTGCGAGCAGTTTGCTTTTCATCATGACCTCCATGGTCCAAGTGTGTCCTTCATAGGAAAGCCGGCATACAAACGCCGGCCCCGCAACAGCTAAGACCAGGCGCGGCAATTACGCCAGCGCCCGGTCAGCGGTCAGCCTTGCAGCCCGGCCGCCTTGGCCCGCGCCGCATGCAGCTTCTTGTAGCTCTCGACCAGGCGCAGGTGGCGGTCCAGGCCTTCGAGTTTCATGCTGGTTGGCGTCAGGCCGTGGAAGCGCACGCTACCGTCCACCGAGCCCAGCACGGCGTCCATGCGTTCATTGCCGAACATGCGGCGGAAGTTGTGCTCGTAGTCGTCCATCTCCAGCTCGTCGTCCAGCACCACCTCCAGCACCACATTCAGCGCCTGGTAGAACAGGCCGCGCTCGACGGTGTTGTCGTTGAACTGGAGGAACATCTCCACCAGCTCCTTGGCCTCGTCGAAGCGCTGCAGCACCAGGTGGATCAACAGCTTGAGCTCGAGGATGGTCAGTTGCCCCCACACGGTGTTGTCGTCGAACTCGACACCGATCAGCGTGGTGATGGTGGTGTAGTCATCCACCTCGGCGTTATCGAGGCGCTTGAGCAGCAGCTTCAGCGAACGATTGTCGAGCGTGTGCAGGTTGAGGATGTCCGAGCGGAAGTTCAGCGCGCGGTTGGTGTTGTCCCAGATCAGGTCCTCGACCGGGTAGATCTCCGAGTAGCCCGGCACCAGGATGCGGCAGGCAGTGGCGCCGAGGTCGTCGTACACGGCCATGTACACCTGCTTGCCCATGTCTTGGAGGATGCCGAACAGGGTGTCGGCCTCCTGCACGTTGGAGTCCTCGCCGTGGCCGCTGAAGTCCCACTCGACGAACTCGAAGTCGGCCTTGGCGCCGAAGAAACGCCACGACACCACGCCGCTGGAGTCGATGAAGTGCTCGACGAAGTTGTTCGGCTCGGTCAGCGCCAGGCTGTCGAAGGTCGGCTGCGGCAGGTCGTTGAGGCCTTCGAAGCTGCGGCCCTGGAGCAGTTCGGTAAGGCTGCGCTCCAGCGCCACCTCGAAGCTTGGGTGGGCGCCGAACGAGGCGAACACGCCGCCGGTGCGCGGGTTCATCAGGGTCACGCACATCACCGGGAACTCACCGCCCAGCGAGGCATCCTTGACCAGCACCGGGAAGCCCTGCTCTTCCAGCCCCTGGATACCGGCGACGATGCCTGGGTACTTGGCCAGCACCTCCTGCGGCACGTCCGGCAGGCACAGCTCGCCTTCGAGGATCTCGCGCTTGACCGCCCGCTCGAAGATCTCCGACAGGCACTGCACCTGGGCTTCTGCCAGGGTGTTGCCGGCGCTCATGCCGTTGCTCAGGTACAGGTTCTCGATCAGGTTGGACGGGAAGTACACCGTCTCGCCGTCGGACTGGCGCACGAACGGCAGCGAGCAGATGCCGCGCTCCTTGTTGCCCGAGTTGGTGTCGTACAGGTGCGAGCCACGCAGCTCGCCATCCGGGTTGAAGATCGCCAGGCAGTGCTCGTCGAGGATCTCTTCCGGCAGTGCATCCTTGGGCCCGGGCTTGAACCACTGCTCGTTGGGGTAGTGCACGAACGGTGCGTTGGCGATGTCCTCGCCCCAGAACTGGTCGTTGTAGAAGAAGTTGCAGTTGAGCCGCTCGATGAACTCGCCCAGCGCCGAGGCCAGCGCGGCTTCTTTGGTCGCGCCCTTGCCGTTGGTGAAGCACATCGGCGACTGCGCGTCGCGCACGTGCAGCGACCAGACGTTGGGCACGATGTTGCGCCACGAGGCGATCTCGATCTTCATCCCCAGGTTGGCGAGGATCGCCGACATGTTGGCGATGGTCTGCTCCAGCGGCAGGTCCTTGCCGGGGATGTAGGTGGTGCTGTCCGACACCGGCATCAGCAGCGCCTGGGCATCGGCGTCGAGGTTGTCGACCTGTTCGATGATGAACTCGGGGCCGGTCTGCACCACTTTCTTCACGGTGCAGCGGTCGATGGAGCGCAGGATGCCCTGGCGGTCCTTGTCGCTGATGTCCTCGGGCAGCTCGACCTGGATCTTGAAGATCTGGTTGTAGCGGTTCTCCGGGTCGACGATGTTGTTCTGCGACAGGCGGATGTTCTCGGTGGGGATGTCGCGGGTCTGGCAGTACAGCTTGACGAAGTACGCCGCGCACAGCGCCGAGGAGGCCAGGAAGTAGTCGAACGGCCCCGGGGCCGAGCCGTCGCCCTTGTAGCGGATCGGCTGGTCGGCGATCACCGTGAAGTCGTCGAACTTGGCTTCGAGACGGAGGTTGTCGAGAAAATTGACCTTGATTTCCATGCGAGGGGGTACCAGGAAGCGGGGCGGAAAATGGCGGGTATTATCCGGGATTCGGCAAGGAATGTCTTGGCATGCCGCCGGGCGACCCGTAACGCGCCGGCGGGCGAGCGCTTTGGATCGCCACCTGCTCACTTGCAGGTCGAGAGGTGGCGGCTACGTACGGGCCTGCAAGACCGGGGCAACTAGAGAAAGCCCGGCTGGCCCAAAGGCCACCCGTACGCAGCCACCATAACGCACAGCTCGGCGCTGACGCCGATAACTGAGGGTGGTGCTGTTCTAGTTGTTTCGCGCGGGCTTGCAGACCCGGCCACTGATTTCACAGCGGCTGGGCGAGACTAGACCTCAGTTCGACGGTGTAAAAGCCACGAATGCGTGCTTCGGAAGGGGCCTACATAAAACAGGGAAAATCCGATGCTATTTGTGTAGGAATGCAAGGTCCACCTCGCTATCGCGCCTTATCAACAGGACGGACAGTGAAGACCTCACAGGCATAACTGGCCCGAAACAAACTGTGGGAGCCGGCTTGCCGGCGATGCGCCGCGCGGGCGGCGCTCGGTCTCAAGGGCGCTGCAAAAACACCGACAGGCACCTAGGGGCCCTCACTCGATTTCCCGCCATGCAACCGCAGCCACCACGCAATTCTGCTTATCCAAGTCCAGTGGTGTGACGCCCAGGTGCCTGTCTTGGATTCGCATCTAGCTCACTAGGTGCATGCCGACAGGTTTGCAGCGCCCTCAAGATCGAGCGCCGCCCGCGCGGCGCATCGCCGGCAAGCCGGCTCCCACATCGGTTTCGGGCCAATTTCTCCTGTGAGATCTCCACTGTCCGCCTTGGTGCCTGTCGCCATCCCCCCATCAACGCGTATAGCGAATGACAATTCCCTTCAACTTGCGCCCTTCGATGGAGTGGATATCGCGGTCCCACAACGGTCCGCTGACATAGGCCGCCGTCGGCTGGATACGGTCGTACACCACCACCACGGCATCACCGCCGATACCCGCCGCCTCGCTGCGCAGCTTCTGTTCGATCTCGGCGGCGGAAGCCGACGCATCGGTGCCGGCGCTGACCACGATTTCACCCAGCCGCACATGCGGCCGCACTGGCTCCCGGCGCAGGACCTCCACATTGGCGGGCAGGGTCGGCGCCGCGTGCGGGGCACCGACGTATTCGGTGGTGCGCGCATCGATGCTGCTACAAGCCGTGAGAGCCACGGCCAGTGCGCCAAGCAGCATGGCGGTTACAAAACGCGGTTTGAACATGCCTGACTCTCCTTGAATACCGTGGTGATCACCAGGGTCAAGCATGGTTCAGAACTGCCCGATGGCAAATGCGATCTACTCGTTGTGAAAGCCAGCGTTGCTAGCAAGCCCTATCTTCAGCAGGCAACCGACAGTCGTCTGTTTTGGCTGTCAGTGCAAAGTTATGGCATAAAATGCCATCCCCACTCCGGCAAAGGATTCACCATGGCCACGCACAATGTCGTTGTACCGAATCCGATGGAGCAATCCATCGACGAACTGGTCAAGACTGGCCGCTACCAGAACTTCAGCGAAGTCGTTCGCGCGGGCCTGCGCCTGCTCCTGGAACGGGAAGCAGAGGAAACGGCAAAACTTGAAGCACTGCGCAACGCAACCTCGATCGGCTTGATGCAACTGGATCGTGGAGAGTGCGAAGACATCGATCCATCAGAGCTCGAAACCTACCTCGAAACGCTGGGCAGGCAAGCCAGCAGCGGCATATGAGCACGCTTGCGTTACGTGTCTCGCTCCAAGCGCGGAGCGATATCGTGGATATCCTGCGTTATACCGAGCAGAAATTTGGCGAAAATGTCCGCCACCGCTACCAGAACCTCTTGCAAGCAGCACTGAGCTCGCTGATCGAAGACCCGGAAAAACCAGGTAGCAAAGCGCGCAACGAGCTCTCTGCGGGACTGAGAAGCCTGCATCTCGCCCATTGTCGCCAGCGCGTCTCCAGCCCCCGCATCCTCAAGCCACGGCACATCATCTTCTATCGCCTTGGGACAAAACAGACCCTGGAAATCGTGCGTATTCTGCATGACGCGATGGAAGTTTCCTGGCACCTGCCAAGCGCCGACCTACCTGAGTGACCATTGCCTCAAATGCTGCCGCGCCCCTCCCACCGGCCCCGCCTGTGTCCATCATTCTCCTCATTCGCAAAGCTCGACCCCACGATTGATCGCCAAACCGCATCAATCCATGAAAATTCAACGATTATCCTGAGCGCCGCTTTCACCCAGAATCTCCAGTTACAAGCACTTACAAATAAGTCAAAAAACGCTGGAGAACACCATGAGTCAGCCTGCCCACCAGGGCCAGTCGAAGGCCGCCCAGGTCTTTCGGGTCACGTCCGGTAACTTCCTCGAACAGTTCGACTTCTTCCTGTTCGGCTTCTACGCCACCCATATCGCCGCCGCGTTCTTCCCTGCCGCCAACGAATTCGCCGCGCTGATGATGACCTTCGCCGTATTCGGCGCAGGCTTTCTCATGCGCCCGCTGGGTGCCGTGCTGCTGGGGGCGTACATCGACGATGTCGGCCGGCGCAAGGGCCTGATCGTCACCCTGGCGATCATGGCCAGCGGCACCCTGCTCATCGTGCTGGTGCCGGGCTACGCCAGCATCGGCCTGTGGGCGCCGTTGCTGGTGTTGCTGGGGCGCCTGTTGCAGGGCTTCTCCGCCGGTGCCGAGCTGGGCGGCGTGTCGGTGTACCTGGCCGAAATGGCCACGCCGGGACGCAAGGGCTTCTATGCCAGCTGGCAGTCCGCCAGCCAGCAGGTCGCCATCGTCGTCGCCGCCGCCCTGGGCTATGCACTGAACCAGTGGCTGTCACCGGCGCAACTGTCTGACTGGGGCTGGCGCGTGCCCTTCGCCGTGGGCTGCCTGATCATCCCGATGATCTTCCTGCTGCGCCGCAACCTCGCCGAAACCGAAGAGTTCACCGCCCGCCAGCATCGCCCGGACATGCGCGCCGTGCTGCGCACGCTGCTGGACAACACCGGCGTGGTACTGCTCGGCATGCTGATGGTGGCCATGACCACCACCGCCTTCTACATGATCACCGTGTACGCCCCCACCTTCGGCAAGACGGTGCTGCAACTGAGCACCAGCGATGCGCTGATTGTGACACTGCTGGTGGCGGTGTCGAACTTTGCCTGGCTGCCGATCGGTGGCGCCTTGAGCGATCGCTTTGGGCGCAAGCCGTTGCTCGCCGCCATGTCGCTGCTAACCGTGCTCACCGCCTACCCGGCCCTGGAATTCCTCGCCCAGGCACCGACCTTCGCGCACATGCTCGAAGTGCTGCTGTGGTTCTCGTTCCTCTACGGGCTGTACAACGGCGCGATGATCCCGGCGCTGACCGAAATCATGCCGGTGCAGGTGCGGGTGGCGGGCTTCTCCCTGGCCTACAGCCTGGCCACCGCGCTGTTCGGTGGTTTCACCCCGGCGATTTCGACCTGGCTGATCCACGTCACCGGCGACAAGGCCGCGCCGGCCTACTGGATGATGTTCGCCGCCTGCTGCGCGTTCGCCGCCACGCTGGTGCTGTACCGCCGCTTGGCCGCCCGCCCCGCCACCGTTGCCGCCTGAGGAGTGCATTGATGAACGCTTGGATCAAACCCTGGCTGGCAGTGGCCATAGCCGCCACCGTGCAATGCGGCGGCGCCGTGGCCGCCGACCTCACCGTGATGACCTCGGGCGGCTTCACCGCCGCCTATAAACGCCTTGGCCCGCAGTTCGCCGCCAACAGCGGCAACACCCTGACCACCGTGCTCGGCCCGTCCATGGGCAAGGCCCCGGAGGCGATCCCCAACCGCTTGCAGCGCGGCGAGCCGGCCGACGTGGTGATCATGGTCGGCTACGCCCTGGACGAGCTGATCCGTCAGGGCAAGGTCGCCGCCGATTCCCGCGTCGAACTGGCGGACTCGCGCATCGGCATGGTGGTGCGGGCCGGCGAACCCAAGCCGGACATCAGCACCACGGCCGGCCTGAAGCAGACCCTGCTGGCTGCGCGATCGGTGGCCTATTCGGACAGCGCCAGCGGCGTCTACGTCGAAAAGCAGCTGTTCGACAAGCTCGGCATCCAGGCGCAGCTGGCCCCCAAGGGCACCATGATCGAGCGTATCCCCGTGGCCTCGGTGGTCGCCAAGGGCGACTATCAGGTCGGTTTCCAGCAGGTGGCCGAGCTGCTGCCGGTGCCCGGCGTGACCTTCGCCGGCAAGCTGCCCGAAGACGTGCAGTCGGTCACCCGTTTCGCCGCAGGCATCCCGACCGGCGCGCAGCACCCCACCGAAGCGCGGCAGCTGCTCGACTACCTGGCCTCCCCCGCCGTGCAAGCCACCGTACAGGCCACCGGGCTGGACTCAGTGCCCCGGTAAGGTGCCCGGCAACTGCCGGATCAACCGCTCGAACTCCAGCGCTGCGGGCGTCAAGGTACGCCCGCGGCGCTTGAGCACGCCCATCTGCCGGGTCACGGCCGGCTCCACCAGCGCTACCTGCGCCAGGATCGGGTGCGCCCCCACCGGCATGGCGATCGAGGGCACGGCGGCAATCCCCAGCCCCGCCTCGATCAGCCCCAGCAGCGTGGTCACGTGCTGCGCCTCGCAGATGCTCTGTTTCTCCACCTGCATGCCCGCCAGGGCGCGGTCCAGCACCAGGCGGTTGCCCGAGGCCTTGCCGAGGGTGATGTAGTCGTGGCTGTAGGCCTCGGCCCAGGTGACCGCTTGCTGGCGCGCCAGCGGGTGGTCCTGGCGGCAGGCGATGACATAGCGCTCTTCCAGCAGCGGGCTGAACTCGATCTCCGGCGCCAGGTTGCCGGTGAAGCTCACGCCGAAATCCGCCTCGCCCGAGGCCACCGCGGCGCTGACCTCGTTGGCCGAGGCATCGAGCAGGCTGATCCGGACCTTGGGGTACTGCCCGTGGAATTCGCGGATCGCATGGGGCATGAAGTAGTAGGCGGCCGACGGCACGCAGGCGATGGTCAGGGTGCCGGTGCGCAGCGCGCCACCATCGCCGACGCTCAACAGGGCCAGGTCGAGGTCGTCGAGCAGGCGCTCCACTTGCGGCAGGAACGCCCGGCCGACGTTGGTCAGCGACACTTTACGGGTGGTGCGCTCCAGCAGCTTCACACCCAAGGCCGTTTCAAGCTTTTCGATGCGCCGGCTCAAGGCCGACTGGGTAATGCGGATCGCATCGGCGGCACGGCGGAAGCTGCCTTGCTCGACGACGGCGCGGAAGGCCTTCAGGTCGTTCAGGTCGAAGTTGATGCTCACCCAGGGCTCCGCTGGTTTGATCGAAAACGGGCATCAATGGTATTGCGAAAAAATAGCTGTTACCAGTTTTGGGGGAGGCGGCAGTGAGTGAATAGCTGGCGGGCATATGAACCATGGCTGGCTGTGTTCTGGTCGCGCAGCCACGGCGGATCTGACGGCTCGGTGTCCGTGGTACTGGGCACGCTGAACACACCTCTGCTACCAGGTAAGCCAGCGCCTGACTGTCTATTACTTCAACAGCGCGAGCACCGCCGCAACTGCAGTAGTCACGGGAACAGCCATATCAGCGACCGTTTTCGCAGCCTCCAGGATGCCTTGGGCCGAAAGCTCATACCACGCTTGTCGTGGCTTCTCGGAGGTGACTTCAGTGGTAAAAGTCTCCAAGTCCCTGGATACCAATTCAGCCCGCTCCTTGGGTAGTGCCACCATCATTTTGGCAATCTCGGCCACTGCATTTTCCAGCGTCTGCTTGAGCCCTGGCTCGAGCGCTGAGTTGGTTGCCTTGTTGAAACTATTCTCGATAGTTTTTGCTGTAACTATATTCAAGTCGCCACCCGTCAAGGTGAAATTGCCCAGTGTAATGGTGGTGGTCATGACCGCCTCCTTGAAAACATTGACTATGCGGGTGGGTTTGCTTTCGCGACTCAGGTAGTTCTGCACTTTCATCGCCACTTGTTGACGCATTTCATCAAACGAGGTGGTACGCCCTTTTAGCGTGATGCCATACGCTTCCCGTGCTGCGCTCAGCAAGACTGACTGCTCAAAGCCGAAACGCATCGGCCGTTCGATAGCTCGAATCGCATTGTTCAAATAATGCTGCAGCGTTTCCGCACGCTCAGTTTGTTTGACCCAGTCCAGTTTTCCACCCTCTTGCGCGTGGGAAATCACGGTTCTAAGACATTCTCGCTCGGTGTGCAGTCGCGTCAGGTGCATCCGCAACTTACGGACCTCCTCTCGATGCCGATTACCCCGTGCAATGAACCACGCAGCGCACTGTTGCTTGCCGATCTGCAGCCAGGCGTGCGACACCGTTACCTCCAGATCAGGCAACTCGAGCACCTGAGATATATGAGGCGGGAGCGGGATGAGATGCTCATCGATCAATCGATCATAATCCAGCACGATGCTTGGCGCCCCAGCACTGAACCACCAAGCCTGCGAAGACGCTTTTACACGGGTGGACGCAAATAGGTAATGCTGAGCGAGCATGTCACCGGCTTGAACCAACCCCAGCGTCTCACACCGGAGCCCTTTGCCCGTTACACTTACAGGCAGCTCAAGTAGTTCACGCAACAACCTGAACCGATCGAAGGCTGAACTATTGCCTGTGACGCTGTAGGGGGTGAACCGAAGCCCCACCTCAAGACGTGCCAAGCCGCCGTCAGAGTAGTAACGCCGGAGCGCATGCCCGATAGACGCCCCGAGATGATCGTTGCCAATCGCCAGATGACGCAAATGATCGGGAAATGTCAGTGCACGGTTTGCATCACTGTACGACTCCTCGCCCGCCCATTCATCCAGCCCCCCTTTACGACGGAACCTGACTAGGCCGGATGCGCGAACAAAGTCCTTCTGAGCCTCAGCGAGAGGCCACAGCGGGCGATGCAAGCGAGCACTTTCCGCGCCGAGGAATCGACGCATGTCGGTGAAGGGGTGCTGGAGAGTCAGGAACATGAAACCTCCCCAGGAGAAAAGTAACCCCCTTGGCCGAACCTTGGGGGGGGCTCAGTTTTTACACAGGCATTCAGCCTGAAGTGAGACTTGTCATCCACCTCATCACGCCCGGGTCTTTTGCCAGCAACGCCCTCAGTGGTTCTGTAACGGTAGCAACGCCGTTCGTGAATAACCGACAACATTCATAATGGTTAGCGATAAACAAACAATGCGTGCCTACTAAAATGCCACCGCTCACAGCCACTCGATCACGTTCCGCTCGCCGTACGCTGGCTTTTCGAGCAGACACGATAACCCAGGTTCAAGCTTGCGCTTCATGACCCGGTAGTGATGCGTTCACCAGTCTGATCGAATGGCACAAGGAAAACGGGGCTTTCGGCAACTTCGTCGCTCAATACGCCAGCTAAACGCCAGGGGGCTCAGTCGGCCCGCTGCAGTATGTATTCATAGCGCTTGCCGCTGATCTCGAAGGTGCTCAGCAACTTGCCGTCGGCGGCAGGCGCCAGGGTCATGGGCATGTTGCTCTTGTGGTACGGGTGGCGGTAAAGCGAGGGTTTGGGCGAATAGGCGAAGCCCTGGTAGTGCAGCACGTCCCCTTCCCAGCGCACGTCGTTGAACAGGTAACGCCAGTTCTCGCTGTCGGGCAGGGAGAGGTAGGGCTGGCCGTCCGCGCCCTTCATGATCTGCACCTGGCGCTGCCCCTGCTTCATGCTCACCCAATTGCCGATGTAACGCTCCATGCCGGCATGGGCCGGGATCGTCGGCGCGGGCACGAAGTCCTGTGTCTGGTACTCCGTGCGCCGGGCGGCTTCGGCCTTGGCGTCGGGGTAGAGGTTGCACAGCGGCGCGATCGTGTCGACCTTCTTGTACATGAACTTCAGCTGACCCTGGTCGACTTGCATGCCCAGGACCATCAAGTTGCCACTGTAGGCCAGCACCTGCAGGTCGAAGGTACGCTGCGGCGAGCTGACATGGATGGACTTGCCATCGGCCGCCACGCGGTAGTCCGACACCTCGACCTCGTCGCCAGTGCTTTCCACGCAGTTGAATGGATGCAGGCGCACTTTGCCGTCGGCCTGGTACTCGGCCACATTGGCGATGCCATTGCCCAGCGGCAGCATGGCCCAGTTGCCGATCAGGCGGGGCTTGTCGAGGCTAACGGTGTGCTGGGGGCTGGCGCAGCCAGCCAGCAAGGCGGTACCCAGGGCGAGGGGGAGAAACGTCTTCGACACGGTCGATCATCCATGGTTGCGGTATTTCGAGGCGGGGCATGATAGCCAAGCCATCAAATAGCCACCACCTCAATCGCGTGCCTGCCGCTTGGCATTCTTCTTCACCACGGCCTTCAACCGCGTTGCCGCACGCTGCACCGTGGCCATCTTTTCCGGGCGCTTCATGCCGCGCCACTTGCGGATCTCTTCACGGGTGCGGCCACAGCTCACGCACAGCTCGCTGTTGAGCTGGCAAAGCGAGACGCAGGGGTTGTCGATGTCTTTGGCCATGGCGGCTGCTCCTGAGGCGGGCGCGGATCATACGTCAGATCCGGGCGGCACGCCTGCCACAGTGCCTAGTCTCGACGGACGATGCCCCACCCTCCCCNCCTTGCCACAATCCATCGCACCGAACCCGTGAACCCGAGGCCGTGCGATGAACGACAACACTCTCAAAGCCGACATGCTCCAGGCCATGCGCCGCCTGGCCAAGTCCGTGACCATCATCAGTACCAGCGACGGCACGCAACGTTTCGCCATGGCCGCCACGGCGGTTGATTCGCTGAGCACCGAGCCGCCGTCGCTGCTGATCTGCGTCAACCAGACCGCATCGACCCATGCCGCGCTGGCCGCCGGGGCAAGCTTCTGCGTCAACATCCTGGGCGTCGAGCAGCAGCACCTGGCACACCTGTGCAGCGGCAGCATCAAGGGCGAGGCGCGCTTCGGCCAGGGGCAGTGGCTGACCAGCGACGAGGGCATCCCCTACCTGGACGACGCGCAGTCGTCGATCCTCTGCCGCCAGGATGGCCAGTTCGCCTACGGCACCCACACCATCTTCATCGGCCGTATCCTGCGCGTGCGCAACACCTCGGCCATCACCCCGCTGGTGTACCTGGACGGCCACTACACCACCACCGCCCAGCCTGCGCCGCACATGGCCAGTGCCGGCTGAGGCGCGGCCATGAGCGAACAGGCCGCGCTGCAGGTTGACCACGCCGAGCAGGTGCCATGGCAGCAACACGCCGACTTTGTGGTGGTCGGCTTCGGTGGCGCCGGCGCCAGTGCCGCCATCGAGGCCGCCAGCCAAGGGCTCACGGTGCTGGTACTGGAGCGCTTCTGCGGTGGCGGTGCCACGGCCTTGAGTGGCGGCGTGGTGTATGCCGGTGGCGGCACGCCCCAGCAAACCCAAGCCGGTTATTCGGACAGCAGCGAAGCGATGCTCACCTACCTGCGCAAGGAAGTGGGTGAGGCGGTGAGCGAAGCGACCCTGCGCGCCTTCTGCGCAGGCAGCGTGGCGCAGCTGGACTGGCTGCAACGCCAGGGCGCCGTGTTCGAAGGCAGCCTGGCGCCGCACAAGACCTCCTACCCCAGCGACCGCTATTTCCTCTACTACTCCGGCAACGAGGCCGTGCCGGCCTATGCCGCCGCTGCCACCCCGGCGCCACGCGGTCATCGCTGCAAAGGCAAGGGGCTGTCCGGCGCCAGCCTGTTTCGCGCACTGGAAAACAGTACCCGACGCCAGGGCGTCCACGTGCGCACCCAATGCCAGGCCAGGCGCCTGGTGATCGACCACAACGGCCGGGTGGTCGGGGTCGAAGCCTGGCAACTGCCCAGCGGCAGCCGCGCCGCCCGACAGCACGCGCGCCTGGCCCGCTGGGCCACTGCCGTGCACCTGTATGCACCGGCATTGTCCGAACGCCTGCGGGCACGCATGCGCCAGCTTGAACAACACCACGCCCAACCCCTGCTGATCCGCGCCCAACGCGGCGTGCTGCTGGCCAGCGGCGGCTTCGTGCTCAACCGGCAGATGCTCGCGCAGCACGCCCCGCGCTACCTGCCCGGCCTGCCCCTGGGCGCCAATGGCTGCGACGGCAGCGGCATCGCACTGGGTTGCAGCGCGGGCGGCAGCCTGGCGCGCATGGACAAGGTCAGCGCCTGGCGCTTCATCAACCCTCCGCTTGCCTGGGCCCGGGGTCTGCTCGTCAATGCCCGGGGCGAGCGCTACTGCAACGAGGAACTGTACGGCGCCACCCTGGGCCACGCCATGGTCGAGGCGCACGACGGCCGCGCCCTGCTGATCCTCGACCGGCACCTGCGCAACCAAGCCTTGCAGCAGGTCGGCCCGGGCAAGGTATGGGCGTTTCAGCGCCTGCCGGTGCTGCTCAACCTGCTGTTCAACTGCCGCCGCGGCAACAGCCTCGCGCAGTTGGCCGAGCGCTGCCAGTTGCCACTGGCCGCCCTGCGCCACAGTGTCGACACCTACAACCGTGCTGCCCGTGGCGACATCGCCGACCCGCAGGGCAAGTCGGCGGCGATGCTGCACGACCTGTCCCAAGGCCCCTGGTACTGCCTGGACCTGTCCTACGCCAGCCGCCTGTTCCCCTGCCCGACCCTGACCCTGGGCGGGCTGCGGGTGTGCGAGCAGAGCGGCCAGGTGCTCGACACCCATGGCCAGCCAATCCCCGGGTTGTACGCCGCCGGCCGCTGCGCGGTGGGCGTCGCGTCGAACCTGTACATCTCCGGCCTGTCCCTGGCCGATTGCGTGTTTTCCGGCAGGCGCGCCGCGGCCCACGTGGCCGGGCAAGCCGCCAATCCCCCCGTCCCCACAGGAGAACAACCATGCAACGTGTAGAAGGCAAGGTCTGCCTGGTCACCGGCGCCGCCAGCGGCATCGGCCGCGAAGATGCCCTGCTGCTGGCCCGCGAAGGTGCCCGGGTGGTGCTCACCGACCTCAACGAAGAAGCCGGCCGGGCAGCCGCCGCCGAGATCGGCGAGAACGCCCTGTTCATCCGCCACGACATCGCCAGCGAAAGCGACTGGCAGCAGGTGATCGCCACCACCCTGGCGCATTTCGGCCGGCTCGACGTGCTGGTCAACAACGCCGCGATCCTCGCCACCGGCAGCATCGAGGACACCAGCCTGGAACTCTGGCAGCGGGTACAGCGGATCAACGGCGATGGCTATTTCCTCGGTTGCAAGTACGCCATCGAGGCCATGAAGAAGACCGGTGGCGGCTCGATCGTCAACATGTCGTCGGTGGCCGCCCTGGGCGCCATGCCGATGTTCTGCGCCTATTCCGCCTCCAAGGGCGCGGTGGCGGCCATGACCCGCTCCATCGCCCGCCATTGCAAGGAGCAGGGCTACCGCATCCGCTGCAACAGCGTGCACCCCGACGGCGTCAACACCCCCATGACCCAGGCCCTGGCCGGCGGCCAGCCGATCCCCCAGGAACTGCTCGACCAGGACCCGATGAACCGCATGTGCGCGCCGCGCGATATCGCCAACGTGGTGCTGTTCCTGGCCAGCGACGAGTCGCGCTTCGTCAATGGCGCGGAGCTGCGAGTGGACAACGCACAGCTGATCAGTGGCATCTGATATGAACGCCCAGGCAGCCGTGGCCCCCGCGCCCGTGACGAGCATGCTGCGCTTGCAGGTGAGCGCCGTGATCGACGAAACCGCCGATGCCCGCTCGCTGCTGTTCGAGGTGCCCGAGGCATTGCGTGAGCGCTTCATCTACCAGCCCGGGCAGTTCCTCGGTTTTCGGGTAACCCTGGGCGGCAAGCGCCTGACCCGCTGCTACTCGATGTCCAGCTCGCCGTGGACCGACACGCACTTGAAAGTGACGGTCAAGCGCGTCGAAGGCGGCCGGGTGTCGAACTGGATGAACCAGCAGGTGCAGGTCGGTGACTGGCTGGAGGTACTGCCGCCGGCCGGGCATTTCTGCCTCGACCAGCAACAGGCGGCCGACAGCCGTCGGCCGCTGGTGCTGTTCGGGGGGGGCTCCGGCATCACCCCGGTGTTTTCGCTGCTCAAGGCCGCGCTGCACAGCGGCGAGCGGCCGGTGCTGCTGGTCTACGCCAACCGCGACGAGGCATCGGTGATCTTCCGCGATGAGCTGCGCCAGCTCGCCCGCGCGCATGCTGAGCAGTTGCAGGTGGTGCATGTACTGGACAGCGTGCAGGGCTTTCTCGACGCCACGCAGGTCCGCCAGCTGGTGCGCCATTGGCGGGATGGGGAGTATTTCATCTGCGGGCCCGGGCCGTTCATGGACACCGTGGAAAGCACCCTGCTGGCACTCGGCGAGGCGCGTGAACGGATCCACGTCGAGCGCTTCGTCTCGCCGCCGGACCCGCACAGCGAGGGGCCACCGGTCGATGTCGAAACAGACTGTGAGCTACTGCTGGTCGAGCTCGATGGGGTCACCCACGAGATCGTGCCAGGGCCGGGCCAGACCTTGCTGCAGAGCTGCCGCGCAGCCGGGCTGGAGGTACCGTTCTCCTGCGAGGAGGGCTTCTGCGGGGCTTGCATGTGCACCGTGGAAGAAGGCCAGGCAAAGCTGGCGCGCAACGATGTGCTGAGCGCCGCCGAACTGGAGGCGGGTTGGACCCTGGCTTGCCAGGGGCGCCCGGAAGGGTCGCGGGTGCGGTTGAAATTCCCGGGCTGAAACGCATCACTGTGGGTTTCTACGTACTCTGTAGGAGCGGCCTTGTGTCGCGAAAGGGCTGCATCGCAGCCCCTGCCTTTCATGTTGCTCAATCGATTGTCGGGGCCGCTTTGCGGCCCATTCGCGACACAAGGCCGCTCCTACAGAAAACGGTGCAGGACGGTCGCTCCCACAGCCCTCGTCCAAATGGACGATCCCCTCACCGCCGGCAACCGGTAGACTCGCCAGCGCAACAGCTCCACAACAATAAAAGACAGAGGTTCGACTATGGCTCGTTTGCAAGACAAGGTCGCAGTGGTCACCGGGGGTGCGTCGGGTATCGGCCTGGCCTGTGTGCGCCGTTTCAGTGCCGAGGGCGCCCAGGTGGTCAGCCTGGACGTCGGCCAGGCACCCGCGGACTGCCCCGGCCTGTTCATGACCCTGGACGTGCGCGACGAGGAGCAGGTGCGCCAGGTGATGCACGAGGTGGTCCAGCGCTTCGGCCGTCTCGACGTGCTGGTCAACGCCGCCGGCATCGCCAGCCATGGCAGCGTCACCGCCACCAGCACCGCCGACTGGCAGCGGGTGCTGGATATCAACCTGACGGGCAGCATGCTCACCAGCAAGCATGTGCTGGGGCAGATGCAAGCCCAGCGCAGCGGCTCGATCATCAACATCGGCTCGATCTTCGGTTTGCAGGGCTGCGACGGCAATGTCGCCTACAACGTCTCCAAGGGCGGCATCAACCAGCTGACCCGCAGCCTGGCCATCGACTACGGCCACGCCAATATCCGCGTCAACGGCCTGTGCCCGGGCCTGATCGAAACCCCGATGACCCACATGGTTCGCGAGCAGCAGGCGTTCCATGACTTCTTCGCCTCGCAGCACATGCTCAGCCGTTCCGGGCAACCGGAGGAAGTGGCCAATGTCGCGCTGTTCCTGGCCTCGGACGAGGCCTCGTTCGTCAGCGGGCAGATGATCGCCGTGGACGGCGGTTTCTCCGCCGGCCGCCGCTTCGCCCCGCCCGCCGCCTGACCCACCCGGCCGGGCCGCGTGCCCGGCCCTCCCCTTCGCCCATCGATCCTCTGCCTGAGGAGGCCGCATGCCGCCCGTGGAACATGCCCAGACCATCCCCCACCTGTTCGCCCTGGCCGCCGAAGCCTATGGCCAATGCCCAGCCATCGAAGAGCCCGGTCACACACTCAGTTACCAACAGCTGGACCAGCTACGCCGCCGGGCAGCGCGTGCCCTGCTGGCCCTGGACGTGCCGGTGGCGGCCCGCGTCGCGGTATGGGCGCCCAACCTGTGGGAATGGATCGTCGCCGCCGGCGCGCTGCACAGCGTCGGCGCCACCCTGGTGCCGCTGAACACCCGCATGAAAGGCGCCGAGGCCGCCCAGGTGCTGCGTGACAGCGGCGCCTGCGTGCTGTTCTGCATCAGCCGCTTCCTCGACACCGACTACCCGGCGCTGCTGACCGAGCAGAGCCTGCCCGCGCTGCGCCAGGTCATTCACCTGCGCCCACAGGGTGGCTGCAAAGATGGCCTGGCCTGGGATGATTTCCTCGCCCTCGCCGAGCAGGTGCCCGACGCCCAGTTGCTTGAACGCGAACGCCAGGTGAACGGCGACACCCTGTCGGACCTGCTGTTCACCTCCGGCACCTCGGGCACGCCCAAGGGCGTGATGAGCCGTCACGGCCAGAACCTGCGGGTAGTGCGCGACTGGAGCGCGATCGTCGACCTGCGCCAAGGCGACCGCTACCTGATCGTCAACCCGTTCTTCCACTCGTTCGGCTACAAGGCCGGCTGGCTGGCGGCACTGATGCGCGGCTGCACCCTGCTGCCGCAGCAGGTGTTCGACACCCAGGCGCTGCTCGCATGCATCGCCCGCGAGCGCATCACCGTGCTGCCCGGGCCACCCACCCTGTACCAGTCGTTGCTGGCCCACCCACAACGCGCACAACACGACCTGAGCTCGCTGCGGGTGGCCGTGACCGGCGCTGCGTCGATCCCGGTGCAGATGATCCAGCGCATGGGCAGCGAGCTTGGCTTCAGCACCATCGTCACCGCCTATGGCCTGACCGAAGCCTGCGGATTCGTCACGATCTGCCGCGCCGGCGACAGCGCCGAGCGGGTCGCTACCACCTGCGGCCGGGCGATGCCTGACGTCGAAGTACGCTGCGTCGGCCCCCAGGGCCGCACCCTGCCGGCCAACCAACCAGGTGAGGTGCTGGTGCGCGGCTACAACCTGATGCAGGGCTACCTGGACGACCCACACGCCAGCGCCGAGGCGATCGACGCCGACGGCTGGCTGCACACCGGGGATGTCGGGGTGCTCGATGAGGAGGGTTACCTGCGCATCACCGACCGGCTCAAGGACATGTTCATCACCGGTGGTTTCAATGTGTACCCGGCGGAAATCGAGCAGACCCTGCTGCGCTACCCCGGGGTGGCCCAGGCCGCGGTGATCGGCGTCGCCGACGAACGCCTGGGCGAGGTGGCCATGGCCTTCCTGCTGCCGGTGCCGGGGCAGTGCATCGACCCGGTGCAGTTCCTCGCTTGGTGCCGGGAGCAGATGGCCAACTACAAGGTGCCGCGGCGGGTGCAGGTGCTCGACAGCATGCCGCTCAATGCCACCGGCAAGGTGGCCAAGCAGGTGTTGCGCGAGCGGCTGAGCGAATCAGCCTGAGGTTCACCCCATCCTTTTCAAGGTGTTCGCTTGAGGGCCGCCAAGTGTTCGGCGGGAGTCTTGCTGCGCTCTTGAGATCGAGCGCCGCCCGCGCGGCGCATCGCTGGCAAGCCAGCTCCCACATTTGTTTCGGGCCAGTTTTTCCTGGGTTATCTCCACTGTCCGCCTTGTTGGCATGACGCGATATCAGAGGCGGGCATCACCGGCCTCCCGCAAGGCTTGAGGCATGCACCAAGGCGTACAGCGGTGACCTCACAGGATAGATTGGCCCGAAACAGATGTGGGAGCTGGCTTGCCAGCGATGCGCCGCGCGGGCGGCGCTCGATCTTGAGAGCGCTGCAAAACCATCGGCAAGCCCTTGGTCGCCCTCATGCGATAGCGATCAGGACCTTGAAAGGAATGGGGTTTACCCGCGAATGCGTCAGTGGCTTCACTGCTGTATTCGCGGGTAAACCCGCTCCCACAGGGGTAGAGGTGATTAGACAACCCGCGCCGGGTGCTGCTTGCGCGGCTCGCCCAACAACGCACGGTGGGACGGCGGCTGGCGCCCGTCCGCCTCGGTGATGCCATAGCGCATGGCAAGCTCGGCGCTGATCAGGGTCTGGCCACTGAGCGCCGCCNGCGCCGGGTCATTGAGCAGCGCATGGATCAGCCGCCCATTGAAACCCGGCGTTTCGGCCTGTTCGAGGAACGCCCGGTACTGCTCGCCATGCTGCTGGGCCGCGATGCGCGTGCGCTCGGTCAGTTGCGGGCCAAGCCATAGCGACACCGCCGCCACCCCGCGCCCCTCGAAATCGACCGCCATGTCCGCCGCCAGCTTGTCACAGCCGGCCTTCTGCGCACCGTAGGCCGGCCCGTGCATGTAGCACCCGGCACCGAACGACGAGGTGAAGCACACCAGCCCCTGCCCGCTGCGCAGCAGCAGCAGCGGTGCGGCGTGGTAGCTGGCGACATAGGCCGAGCGCAGGCCGACATCGAGGATGCGCACCAGCGACAGCGGCTTCTCCCAGAACGGCCCCGGCTCGATCAACTGGTCGTGCACATGGGCCACGTTGTTGACCAGCAGATCCAGCCGCCCCTGCTCGGCCTCGATGCGGGCGAACAACGCCCGCACCTGCTCGTCGTCAGCATGGTCGCAAGCCACGGCGATCCCCCGGCCGCCGGCGGCGTCGATGGCCGCCGCAGTGCCCTGCAGGTCGCCCTCCAGGGGCTGGCCATAGAGCATCGCCCCACCCTGCCCGGGCACGCGCCCGGTGACATACACCGTCATCCCCGCCGCCCCCAGGGCCAGGGCAATGCCACGCCCGACACCGCGGCTGGCCCCGGTCACCAGGGCAATCTGTGCTGTCGCCATACTTTACCTCCCCTGCGCGGCCTGGGCCGCCTGGCCCTGGCGCTGCTGGCCATGGGCGTGGATATGGTTGGCCGCGAGGTAGCCGAAGGTCATCGCCGGGCCAAGGGTGGCGCCAGCGCCCGGGTAGGTGCGGCCCATCATCGACGCGGCGCTGTTGCCAATGGCGTACAGGCCGAGGATCGGTGCGCCGTCCTCGTGCAGCACCTGGGCATCCGGGTTGGTCAGCAGGCCGCCCTTGGTGCCGATGTCGCCGGCATCCACCCGCACTGCATAGAAGGGTGCCTTGTGCAGCGGCGCCAGGCACGGGTTGGGCTGCACGCCGGGGTCGCCGTAATAGCGATCGAACAACGACTCGCCCTTGCCGAAATCGTCGTCGCGACCGCGCTCGGCCATGGTATTGAAACGCTGCACGGTACGCTCAAGGCCGGCGCCGTCGATACCGATCTGCGCCGCCAGGGCAGCGAGATCGTCGGCCTTGTGCAGCATCCGCCGCAGGTGCTCGGGCAGGCGTTTGTCGGGCTGCGCGTAGCCCGGCAACAACGGCCCGCAGGGGTACTTGCGGCGGTACTCGGCGTCGAATACCAGCCAGCACGGCACACTGCCGGCGCCCTCGCGGTCATGCCCGTACATGGCGTAGACGATATCGCTGTAGGGTGCGCCTTCGTTGACGAAGCGCTGGCCCGCCGCATCGACCAGGATGCAGCCCGGCAGGTTGCGTTCGATGAACAGCGCGCGCTGCTTTTCTTCGCCCTCCACCTTGAGCGTCGGCGCCCACCAGCTGTGCGCCATCAGCGCGGTGCGCGCACCCACCGCCTGCGCCGCCAGGATGCCGTCACCGGTGTTGCACGGCGGCGTCGCGCTCCAGCGCGCCTCGGAGGGCTGCGGGTGGTACTGGCTGCGCATCACCTGGTTCCGTTCGAAGCCACCGGCGGCGATGATCACCCCCTGGCGCGCCTTGATGTTCAGCCACTGCCCGTCGCGCTGCACGCGGGCACCGCCGATGCGCCCGTCGACAATCAGCAACTGCTCGAGCGCGCAGTTCAGCCACAGCGGCACGCCACGGTCGAGCAACGAGCAGCGCAAGGCGCCGACCAACGCGTTGCCCAAGGTCAGGCGCCGGTCACGCTGCGACAAGCGCCGCCCTTCGCGGTCGCGCCAGTAGCGCCACAGCACCCGCGCAGTCAGCCCCAGCCAGCCCTTGCCACGGCACAGCAGCACCCGCGCCTCCTTCATGGTCATGGCCATGCGCCCCATCATCAGGGTGCCGGGCGACGGCTCGCGCATGCGCAGGAACTCTTCGCCCAGGGCCGCGGCGTCGAAGGGCAGCGGGTCCATGGAACGGTAGCCGGGCTTGCCGCCAGGCACGTGGGGGTAGTAGTCGGTGTACTGCGCCTGGGCTTCGAAGCGCACCCGGGTGTCGCGTTCCAGGTACTGGAGCATGGCCCGGCCATGCTCGACGTAGGCCTCGATACGGCCGTCGTCGATCTCGCCCTCGGTGACCGCCCGCAGGTAGGCCACCGCTTCGGCGGCAGAATCGGTGCCACCCAGGGCGCGCACCTGAGCGTTGTCGGGGATCCAGATGCCACCGCCGGACACCGCCGAGGTGCCACCGTACTGCACGCTTTTTTCGATCACCAGCGTATCCAGGCCCAGGTCATGGGCACGCAGGGCGGCGGTCAGGCCGCCGGCCCCCGAACCGACCACCAGCACATCACAACATTCATCCCACCTGATCATGCACGTGTCTCCTTCAGGACAGACCAAAGCCCATGGTCAGCCGCGCCACCAGGCCGGGCATCGTCCGATGGGACTAACGCGCCGGCACCCCGGTTGCGTAGTCCACTTGGACGATGTTGGCGCCGGGGGGCGCGTCCCATAGTCGGCCCTGCTGCATTTCCCACACCGCATGCCGGTCGGGCAGCCCTGCCCGCGCAAGAGGACGACATGATAAAAACAACAATCGCCCCCCACCCGCTCAAACCCTGTGCAAGCCTTGCGCTGTTGCTGCTGGCCGGGGGGTTTGGCCAGGGCGCCAGCGCCCTGACGTTCCAGCCCAGCGATGAACTGAGCATCGACTGGGACACCACCCTGAGCTACAGCCTGGCTTGGCGCACCGAGAAGCGTGACCACAAGCTGGTGAACAACGCCGACGGCAACGACGGCGACAACGCCTTTGACCGTGGCAGCCTGATCACCGACCGGGTCGGTTTCCTCAGCGAGGCCAACCTGCGCTGGCGCGACAACTATGGGTTGTTCGTGCGCGGCTCGGGCTTCTACGACCGGGTCTACGACCAGGGCAACGACAACGACACCGGCACCTCCAACTGCTTCGCCAGCGGCCAGTGCAGCCGCCCCGACCGCTTCGCCCAGGACGCCATCGACCAGCACCGCAACGACCTGCGCCTGCTCGACGCCTACGCCTACGGCACCTGGGACATGGCCGGGCACAACCTCAACCTGCGCGTAGGCGACCAGGTGGTGAGCTGGGGCGAGAGCCTGTTCTACCCCGGCGTGTCCGGCGCACAGAGCCCGGTGGACGCGACCAAGGCCACCACCCCGGGCGTGGAGGTCAAGGAGGTGCTGCTGCCGGTGGGCCAGGTGTTCGGCCAGTTCAGCCTCACCGACGACCTGGACCTGGAGGCCTACTACCAATACAAGTGGGAGAAGACCGAGCTGTTCGGGGTGGGCAGCTACTTCTCCATCACCGACTTCATCGACCGAGGTGGCTACAGCGACGCCAGCGGCTTCGTTACCCGCCTGAAGGACGACGAACCCAGCGACAGCGGCCAGTACGGCGTGGCCCTGCGCTACAGCGCCGCGGCGCTGAACAACACCGAGTTCGGCCTGTACTACGTGCGCTACCACGACAAGACCCCGACCCTGGACTTCCAGAGCGACCTGGGCTTCTACCGGGCCCGCTACTTCGACAACATCGACCTGTACGGGGTGAGCTTCGCCACCGTGCTCGGCGACACCAGCCTGGCCGGTGAGGTGAGCTACCGCGACGGCCAGCCGGTGCTGGTCGACAACGGTTTCTCCAGCGCCGTGCGCGCCGAAACCCTGCAAGCCCAGGTGTCGGCGATCCATGTGCTGGGCCCCAGCGCCTTCGCCGACAACACCACCCTGACCGGCGAGCTGATCTACAACACCGTGCTCAGCAACGACAGCTCCGACCCGCTGACCCTGTTCCCCGGCATGACCCTGCCCGGCAGCAAGACCCTGGTGGGCGACCGCGATGCCTGGGGCTACACGGTGCAGGTCAACCTTGACTACAACGACGTGTTCAGCGGCTGGGACATGTCGGTGCCACTCACCTACAGCACCGCCGCCCAGCACGACAGCGCCCTCACCGGCTCGATCAACTACGGCCAGGGCGACGACCGCGCAAGCATCGGCACCACCTGGCGCTACCTCGGCAACTTCACCGTCGAAGCCCTCTACAACCTGTACCTGGGCAATGCCAACAACTCGCCGCTGGCCGACCGCGACAACGTCGCCCTCAACTTCAAATACCGCTTCTGAAGCCCCTGGAGGATCACCGACATGCCTGATTTCAAGCACTCCTGGTTGCGCACCACCCTGGCCATCGCCGTGCTCGGCAGCAGCCTGGCCCAGGCCAGCGTCGATAGCGGCCCCGGCCTCGGCCAGGGCCTGACGCCCATGGGCGCCGAGCGCGCCGGCAACGCCGATGGCAGCATCCCGGCCTGGACCGGCAAGTGGCGCGGCGCCCCACCGCAGGTCAAGTTCGCCGGCCCCGGCACGCCCTACCCCGACCCCTATGCCGACGAGAAACCGCTGTTCGTCATCGACGCGAAGAACATGGCGCAGTACGCCGCCAACCTCACCGAGGGGCAGCAGGCCTTGCTCAAGCGCTACCCGAGCACCTTCCGCATCCCGGTCTACCCCAGCCACCGCGACTTCCGCGTCGACCCGGACACCGAGGCCGCCATCAGCCGCAATGCCCAGCACGCCAAGCTCAGCAGCGACGGCAATGACGCGGTCGACGCCTTCGGCGCCTCGCCGTTCCCGATCCCCAAGAGCGGCAACGAGCTGATCCTCAACCACAACATGCAGGCCCGCGCGGTCACCGAGGAGGCCAACTACAACCAGGTGGTGGTGTACGCCGACAACAACCGCGTGCTGGAGAAGGTCAACTACAAGATCTACTCGCTGTGGTCCGACCCCAAGCAGAGTGCGCAGAGCGCCAACGGCGTGTTCACCGACTTCCTGCTGACCACGCTGGAGCCGGTGCGCAAGAAGGGCGAGATCATCGTCGGCCACGAGTTCGTCGACGCCGCCGCGCAGCCGCGACAGGCCTGGCAGTACACCCCCGGCCAGCGCCGGGTGCGCCGCGCACCGACCGTGGGCTACGACTCTCCGACCGGTGCAGGAGGCTTCCGGGTGTATGACGAGGACCGCCTGTTCAACGGCGCCACCGACCGCTACGACTGGAAGATCGTCGGCAAGCGCGAGGTGTTCATCCCCTACAACAACTACAAGATCGACAGCCCCGAGGTGAGCCAGGCCGACATCATCAATGCCGCCGGGCACATCAACCCCGACCTGATGCGCTACGAGAAGCACCGGGTGTGGGTGTTGCAGGCCACCCTCAAGCCCAACGCCCGCCACATCTACGCCAAGCGCATGTTCTACATCGACGAGGACAGCTGGGCCGCGACCCTGGCCGACAACTACGATGGCCGTGGCCAGCTGTGGCGCACCAACCTGCAAACCTCGGTGTACGCCTTCGACATCCAGCGCTTCCACGCACGCCTGGGCGTGTACCACGACCTGATCGCCGGCTCCTACATGGTCGACCGTCTGCTCGACGGGCAAAAACCCGCCCTGCTCAATGCCAGCAACTTCGGCCCGGACGAGTTCACCCCGGGCAACCTGCGCAAGCTCGGCACCCGCTGAGCCAAGGCCCCGGCCGCTTGCGGCCGGGGCATCACGCGGCCTCCCTCTCAGTCACCAGACGCATGAGTCGCCCCTGCCAGCTCAGGTATCAAACCACGGTCCAGCACCTGCTTGAGCAAGGCATCGAGCTGGCGCTTGAGCGTATCGCGTTCGGCTTTTTCCTGGGTCTGGTCCAGCCGAAACAGGTTGATCATGCCCATCCGCTGATCGATCGTGTCGTGGTTGTCGAACCTGCCCAAGGGCCTGTTTCCGGGGCCAGACACGTCCAATTTCAACTTCAGCTCATGCGGCCTGCTGCTGGGGAACAGGCCCAGTGTCACCATCGTCGCCATGCCGGTCAGCATGTCGCCGCCATCGAGCGGCCAGGCTTCGTGCACACCCAGGTACAACTGGTAATCGCCCGGCTTGGCGGGTTGGGCCGTCATGGTCACCTGTTCGAACAAGCCAGAGTCGACGAGAACCTCGTGAATCATCTGCTCGGTGCGCTGCTGCTCGGCGGGCGGGGAAGCGAGTGGGAACGGCATCAGCCGTTGCATGAGCTGAGCGCCTTCCTGCGAATCGAACGTCTGAAATGAAGCGATCAATGCTTGGGAACGTGGGTTGAGCTCACCGTGGAAGCGCTGCACAACGACATGGACGCTGGGCTTGTGGGCGTTTTGCGCCAACGTCGGCAAGGTTACCGGGGCGACCTGGTACTCAGGGGCACTGGAGCAGCCGCCCAGCACCAGGCTCAGCAGCAACAGACGAAGCAAGACGGGCATGCGGACCTTCCTTGGTAAAGAAAGGCGCGATTGTAGAGCGCGCAGCGTGATAGTTAAACGCCACTAATGAGGCTGGTCGACCGCATGCTCGATGGGCAAAAACCAGCCTTGCTCAATGCCAACAACTTCGCCCCGGACGAGTTCACACCGGGCAACCTGCGCAAGCTCGGCACCCGCTGAGCCAAGGCCCCGGCCGCTTGCGGCCGGGGCTCTGCCTCATGCCTTGAGGCAACGCTGCGGCGCTGTTCAAGCCTCGTTATCGGAAAGGTCCTGCGCCCGGTTCATTCTCACGATGGTTTGCCCGCCCCCCAACGATAATGCGGTCCTGGGCCAGCGCGCCCTGAGGAAACGGTCCTTGCTCACCCAGGTAAAGCAGACCTTGTCCGACTGGTTGCCCCCCAGGATCCGGTAGGCCGTCTCGTCCTCGCCGGTGTAGAAACCCACATGGCCAAGGCCGGCAGTCTTCGATACGCGCCAGAACACCATGATGGCCCCCAGCCGAGGCTCGATGGGGTCGCCAAATCGTTCCCATTGGCGGGCCCCCAGGGGATTGCCCGGCAATATTTCATCGACCATGGTCGCCGCGATGCAGTGACCGACGAAAAGCCCGCACCAGGGCACTTCATCCCCGGAATAATGGATATCCAGGTCATCTGCCCAGTTCAGGATCACCGGATTGTTGCGATCACCCCGCACCTCCTTGGTGCCCAGCAGCTGTTCAGCCTCTGCCAGCCAGGGTAACAACGGTGAGGCGCTGACCAGCTTGCTGTCACCGAACAATGCCTTGGCCGTATTGGGGCCGACGATGCCGTCCACCTCCAGCCCCATCTTTGCTTGGAATGCCCGGGTCGCCGCGATGGTCCTGCGGCCCCACACGCCATCCACCTCGCCTGGAAAAAAACCTTTTGAAATCAGAGCTTCTTGAATTGCCCTGACGCGCTCGCTAGCCATGTCGGTACCTCCGCCCTCTGAGTGGTTACACGCCAGGCACGCCGCTCAGGACAGCACGGCTCTAGAGGGCGTACCACACCTCGAAATGATTGAAGCGAACCTTGGTGCATTGCGACGGCTTGAGCTTGACCAGCTTCGGCGCGGGTTCGACGGCTGCATTGACCGCCTCGGTCAATTGCTCCAACGCCGTGGTATCGACCTTGCCTTCGCAATAACGAAGGTCATTCACCGGCGGTGCGCTGGTGGTGGGCACCAACTCGATGCCAGGCGCGATCAGGCCCGCCTGGCGTATTGCCTTGGCGGCCAAGAGCGCCCGGGGCCGATCGGTCTCCCTGGCGATTTGCAGGTACACCCGCGCCGGTAGCATCTGGGTGTCTATGGCCGCGGCCAAATTGCCCGCGGGAGCCGCCTGTGCCGGTGCATCGCTGCCTATGCCCCCCACCCGAATGACGGAGGTTCGGGCACTGTCGGCGAAGGCGATGATCGCAGCCGCCTGCGCTCTTTCCGCCTGGGTGGCATCGGCCTTCAGGCCACCGGCCAAGGTGTTGTTCACCAGTGCAATCACTTGCAGCGCGATGCGACTGTCCATCGCGCTGTCTGCGGTCAGGCTATTGAGCAGCAGGATGGCCATGCTGTTCTGGGTAGGTTCGTTCGAGGTCAGCATGGGCCCCAGCTTGAGCAAGGTGTCCAAGTCGCGTCGGGCGCGCTCGACCTTCTCGGCACGTGCGATTGCCTCTCGGTTGGTGTAGCGCTGGTACTCGGACAAGGCCGTGGCACTGAGGCCGGCCAGCACGGTGGTGAGTAACCAGAAACCGGCCTTGGTTTCAAAAAACGCCGAGATACTCGCCAGCACGCCTTTTTTCGGTGGTGGCCCTGCAAGTTCCTGGCGAATTTGGTACCTGAAGGTTTCTTCCTCGCGGATGGCTTGCAATTGCTCGTCGCTCATGGCCATGGTGCGGTGCCTCCATTCGAGGGCTTTACGGTGTCTGCAGCAATTGCCAGAAACTCGGCGTGTTGGCACCGGGAGCCTGTGCAGGATCGGCGCTCATCACCGCGAAGAAATCGTTGAAAAATTCCAGATACGCGTCGACGTGAAAAATGCCCTGGTGCTTGTCGCGCATTGCCTGGCGCAACCCCCAATGGCCTGCGCCTACTGGAATCAGCGAACCTGCGTTGTAACTGATGGCCACGAGCACCGGGTCGAAATTGCTCGGCAGATCGCGGGACACCGCCTTCTGCTTGATGTAACAAGCCCCTGCCCGAATCGAGGTTTCAGGGTCCAGTAACGCGGCACGATCCAGCGACTTCTCACCCGTGGCCCGACGCGCCGTTTCGATCAATGTCTGCATCAGTCCAGGCGAGACTCTATGGGGTGTGGCTGCATCGCTGACATACCCCGGCTCCAGGCGCACACGGTCGGCGTGTCCACCGCTCTCGGTGCAGGCGGTTGCCACGAGCAGCTCAACCGGTACGCCATAGGCTGCGGCGCATTTTTCGAATGATGATCGATAGTCCGCCCACGTCTTGGCGGCAGTCTTGGGTTCGCCTGCGGTGCGCGGCAGCTTGCCATCGACCATCACCCCATCCTTCACCAGTTGCCAGCGTGCGCTACCGTCACCGACCGGAGCGCCATGTAACGGAGCCAGCCGTGCCTTGTAGGGCTCCAGGACAACCCTCCAGGAACTGGAGACGATACTTGGCGCAGGCACCTTGGTAGTGCTCGCCAAGAGCTCACCCGACGCTTTGTCGGGGAACAGCAGGCTCCAGGTGTTGCGGCCCACGATGCCGTCCTCCTTCAGCCCATGCGCCCGCTGAAACGCTCGCACGGCCAACGCGGTACCTGGGCCGAACACGCCATCGGCCGGGCCACTGAGCAACCTGGCGCGAGACAGCGACAGTTGCACCGCACGCACGTCGAGGCCACGCATCAAGGGGAAGCTGAATGACAGATCGCTGAAAAGGTCCATTGGCTCACTCCACGCAACCGGCGATCGAACGACGCACTAGCTCTGCATCGTGCGAGACGCGGCTCAGGGTTTGGATACGTTCACCATTCACGCCCGCTGTTCGAGCCCCACTCGAGGCCTGGTCGGCCAGGCGCGCCGCCGTGCAGCGTTGGGCATCGCTGCCAGCCCCGGGTTGCGCAAGGTACAGCTGATTGATGGCTTGCCAGAACAATGCATCGGCCTGTGGCAGCCCTGAGGCCAGCGCCGCACCCTGGCGAACCAGCACTTTGCCCTGTTCGATGGACGCTGCATTTTCCGCCAGGCAATAAAGCGCCTGGACATGCAGTTCCTTCAATTTGACTTGAGCCTCGGGGGTCAACGAACCATCGGCGAATTGCTCGCTTTTCGAAAAGCTCGCCACGGCGCTTTCCAACCGCCCCTTGGCCACCGACGGCGGGCAGAACGCGTCCGGCGCACGGCTGTCAAAGGCCAGTTGCTGATTGGCTTCACCATGGATCGCGTAGCGCTGGGCACACCCGGCAGCGCCAGAAGGACATTCGCCCACTGGCGTATCGTCGGCGATGGCTTGCCACTCCCCGGCAGCCTGGGCCTGCTGATAGCGCTCCAGCTGCGCGACACCAGGGTTGATCACAGAACAACCGGCAACGATCAGCCCCAGCAACAATGCCATACAGATCATCGCGTAGCGACTCATCACGACCTCCAGAGGCTGGCGATCAATTGCGTCGGATCGATTTTCTGGGTTCGCATGTAGCCCACCCACAAGATGAGCGCCTCCATGGCCAGGTGCGGCTCATCATGATTGCCAGGTTGGCCTATCTTTTTAAGCGCCTCGTTGACCGCTTCAAGGCTTGGCGTTGCGCTCGGGGCGAACGCGGTACCGGCCAACGGCGCGAGTGCGCTTTGCACTTGGTCGGGAGTGATGTCCTGCGATGACTGCTCCCACAACAATGCGCGGCGAAATTCCAGCAAGCCGTTTTCCAATTCGCCACGGCTGGTGAACAGGCTGGCATCCTGCCCATATCGGGTCCACAGGTTGTCGGCCCCCTCGTCACTGAGCACCTGGTTCACCAGGTCGGTGACGAACCCCGGACTCGAGAGTTGCGCACTGAAGGCCTGCCGGAATATCGGGCATTGCTGGAGGGCGATCGCCGCTGAAGTTCCCGACACCTTGCCCTGGCTGATGATCTGCGGGTCGTAAGGGGCGTTAAGCACCCGGGCCACCCACCGGCGGTACTGATCCGAGCCTAGTTGCCACGCCGTGCCCAGCGTCAGCGCGACAACGGCAACCGGTGGTAGCCCGCTGACTACGGGCATCACGGTAGCTGCGGACTTGAGCAATTCCACCAACGGCGATTGGCCGAACAGCCCCTGCGTCGCCTCGGCGACTTGTTTCACCGTTTCGGCTGTGAAGCCCTCGCTGTCAAGCCCTTGCACGGCGGCCAGGGTGAGCTGTGCCTTCTCCAAGGCCTGTGCCGCACCTTCGGGAATTGCCCCCTTGGGCAGCACTGGGCCGAGCGTGTCGACCAGCACTTGCGCGCCGGACACATGTGCCTGGAGCCGCTGCAGATCGTCGGCCAGTTTGGTCCGGGTTTCCAGGCTGAGCAATGCACTCTTGGCCTGATCCACCTGGCCACCCAGCGTGCTGACCTGCGTCTCGAGCTTGCGCTTGCCTTCCTCGGCCTCACCCAGCAGCTTCACGGTCTGCCGTGTGGTCTGGGCGTCCGTACTGCTGTTGCGTGAGCCGAAATAGTAGGAAAAAACGCCGATGATGATGCCGTTGACATACCCGGCGATGGCATCGCTCACGTTCAGGATGTCGACATACATCAGCAAGGGTAAGCCCACCACGCCAACGATCAAGGCGATGACTGCGCGCACGGTCCCTTCTGGCAGGGCCATGGGCGTGTCTTTGAGGTTGGCGAACGCGCTCGCCGCATCGGAAGGTGACATACGGCGAATCAAAGCGAAGTGTCGGGAGCAGATCCACCACAGAAACGCCGCAAAACTCAAGCCGACGATGAATACCAGCGTCGCTACCCGTGCCTTGTTGTCGGAGAACGACAGAAATCCCGCAATGCGGGTAAAAAGACCGGTAGTTTCAAGTGCTAAACACACCAGGTAGATCGACAGGCCATAACCTAGCAACTTGAGTGGCCCGCCGAAAATCGACCACAGTCGATTGGCAGTGTCCTTGGTCATCTTGGGTCCCCTCGCCTACGGCCGCTCGTGCGAAACGGCCACGCAGTTGGTTCAAGGGTGAAGCATCCAGGCAACGACTGAACTGCATCCAACTGCACAAGATGACGGATCTCAACGCTTGGAAACGGCGTTCTTCATGATTCAGTGTAGGTGGATCCAAGAACGGACCATTAAACGATGAAGTTTTTAACGAAGTAGACGCTATACCAAATAACGATGTTTGCTGGTGCCATCGCTCACTTCGCTATGCCGCTTCGCCAGCAAGCCGGCACCTACGGGCGTCAGCCTTGGACTGCCGTCACCGAGACTTGCATCGGTCTCTACTCCATTACCTTGATATCACTACCCAACGCCATGGCCGCCAGCTTCGCCACCTCGAGCGGCCTGCCCGGGTCGATACCGTCTTCGAGCATCCAGGTTGCCGACAAGCCAGACCAGGCGAGTACCCATTGCAGGAGCCTGCGCCGATCCATGCCGGCCGCTTGTGCGACGATCTCGATCCGACGCGCGAAACGTTCCGGCGCCAAGGCGCTTGCACCTTCGGGATTGCAGAACAGGTTCGCGTAATCGAAGCCCCGCTCGCCATACAGGCCCTTGGGGTCGATGGCGAGCCAGCCGGACGGGCCGAAATCGAGCACGTTGCCATGGTGGATGTCGCCATGCAGCACCGTGACGTCCCGTGGATCAGCCAACAGTTCCCGCGCCGTGTTCGCGCACTGTTCGAAGAGGCCGCCGTGCTTGTGCGCAGCGCCCCATAACGCTTCGAACCAGTGCGTCAGCGGCACCAGCGCGGGGGGCGGTTTGTCACGAGGCGCATGCAGGCGGGCAACCACCGCGCAGAGGATGCGCGTGGCATCGTCGTCCTCGCCGCCTGCGACCTTCTGCACCAACGATGCCGAGCCCTGCGCGCGTGCCATGAGCAGCGCTTCGCCCGCCACGGCCAACACGGGCGCCGCCCCATCGCCGTCCCACCAGGCCATGAGCAGGCTGCCGGCCTGTTCCTCGGCCACCTGGGAGACTTTCAGCATGGCTGGCATGCCGTGCTGGCGAACGGGCAGCAAGTGGCCGTTCAGCGACGCGAACGCGCTGCCGTCGAGGGTCAGATCCCAACGTTTCAGGTAGTGCTCAAACATGGTTTCTCACGAACCTGTCGCCTTTCAACTCACTGCGTGCTGCCCCATAACCAACCTGGTGCCCGCCCGCCTCCAACGCATCACGCAGGTAACGCAAAGCGCGCTGGAATACAGGATGACAGTCAGCCAGGGGCAGGTCAGCTAGCGGTGCCCAGAAGAATGCGAAGGCATGGCCGTGATCATCCAGCGTCTGGTGCGTCCACTGCTGCGGTAGTTCGCCCTCGACCTGGCACAGCTGGAATGACCAAACCTGCCCCTGGTGCCGCGCATCCCAACAGCCCAGGTCATGGGTGACCCCCGCAGTGCGGATACCGGCCTCTTCCTCAAGCTCGCGCAGCGCGGCCTGGGCTGCGCTCTCGCCGGGCTCGATGCCACCCTTGACCAGCTGCACACCCGCCAGCGGGTGGCGGAACAGCAGAATGCGTGGAGGGACGTGCGCTGACAGCACCACAGGGCAGGCCTTGCCTGGGGTCATGGCGATTTCCTTGCCGATGTTCTAGGACGCGACATCTTACCCGCTACGATCAGATGTCATAGCCATGCGCTCCCGGGTGTCTTGGTCGAGCAGGCTGCGAAGCGCCTCGAACAGCGGGTCGGCATCGGTGTATGGCTTGCCGTATCCCAGGTTGAAGGCGTAGTCGAAGCCTGGCGGATTCCTGCCCTGATTGTGCTGGAGGATGGTTTCCAGTTTATCCAGCGCCTTGACGGCCTTGGCCTCGGGCGACTGCGCCTGTTCATAGTCGTCCCAAAGCGCCAGGATTTCGGCTTTAAGTGGTTCATCCAGTGCACGGGTCAACAGCAGCAGGTCATTGCGCTCTTGCTGGCTCTTGTTGGGGAACGCGCGCTGGCTGACTGCCGGTATATCGCCATTGATGGCTTCGCCCAGGTCGTGAATGACGCACATCTTGAGTATCTTCAACGGATCGAGACCGGCCAGTTGGTCCGCGAAGACGATGGCCATCAGGCAGAGGCGCCAACTGTGTTCGGCGGTACTCTCGGTGCGACCGGAAGCAGTGTGTGCGCTTCTGAGCACATCCTTGAGCCTTTCTGCTTCGCGTAGAAAGGCGAGGCGCCCCTTGAGTCGTTCGATATCCATGCATCCCCCTGAAACAGTCGGTGAACCACCTGCAGCCCACCTCGGCCAGGCCAGCCTAGAGCTGGAGATGCTCAACGTCCACGCATGAAATATGCAGGCAAGCGATCAGAGCGTTTCTACCAGGCGTGCGGCCGTCCCATCCGAGAGTGGGATACGGGTCCAGCGACAGAGGCTCTGGCGGATGGGCACGAGGCTGGAGTCATTGCTGCCGCTTGCAAACTCCAACGCGGGGGGCGCCAGCACTTCCCGCCAGCCCAATGCATCCAGCGCGCACTCCTGGTCGATGATCTGCTGCGTGGCAAAGCGCCAGAGCGAGCGCCCCATCAGCTCGCTGACCGGGCGGGCGAACTGCGCCGCGCGCGACGGGGAGCAGGCCAGCAGACGGTGGGTCAGGTCGCAAACCAGATGAACGGGCCGTGCGCTTTGCCTGACCAGCCGAGCCAAGGCCTGGTCGGCGGCTGCATCCAGGCGAGCGGCAAGCAGTTGCTCGAGGATTTGCTGTGCGATCGGGTCCAGCGCCAACGCGCCGCTTTCCCAACGCGAGACGGTGGATTGCGTGACGTTGAACAGCTGGGCCGCATGGGACTGCTTGACGCGGTGCAACTGACGCCATCGCCTGAGCGCAGCGCCAGGCAATGCCGGTCTTGGCAACAGGTCCGGCATGACGGTTTCCGAATTCAGGGCAGGTTGGCGAGTGTGAGCCATGCAAGGTTGCCGCTGCAAGTTGGCGGGATCAATGGGGGCTTGCATCGAGTGCGTGCTTTTGCCCCAACGTGGAGGCCAGCAGTCAACGTTGTGGGAGCGGGTTTACCCGCGAAGCAGGCAACGCGGTGCATGGCACGGGCTTCGCCCGTGTTCGCGGGCAAGCCCGCTCCCACAGGTTTCGCGGTAGCCTTGGATAGTGGGCATTGCCTTCATGAGCCGTCATGTTCAAGGCCGGGCGGTTGCGCCAGAAAGTCTGCTACCAGCGATGCAATCTGCTGCTGAATCACTGCGCGCGCACGGCCGTTATCGCCATCCTGGCAAATGATGCCGTCGCCTGGCACCTCGGCTTCAAGTAATGCCTGCGCGCCAGGCTTGCACTGCGACATGAAGGTGAAATGACTGGCATCGCTGATTTCGACGTAGCGGCTCGATGCCGCCGGCAAGCGCCCGGCCAGGTTGGCAGACTCAAGCTCGGCCGGCAGCTCACGCGACGGTACACCAGCAGCGATCACCAAAGCGGGTACGGGCAGCGCGGTCAGGCTTTCGGGGGTCAGGCCCCGTGAAAGCCCCAGGTCCAAGGTCACCACGGCAGTGACGCGTTCATCACGCCAATCGGCACCCAACGCACCCTTGGATGCCGAGGAGCCTGCGACTTTTGTCTGCGCGTACACCGTGCAGCTGGATAGCTGCGGGTGGGCCTTGCAGTCTTGCGCGAAGCGATCCGGATCGAAACGAGCACCGGCGATCTCCAGCGCGGTCCAGCCACCGAGTGAGTGGCCCACCGCTGCAATTCGGCCGGTGGCGACCTTGCCGAAGGTTTCGGGGTGAGCCGTGACGCTGTCGATGGCCCGGCGCAGATCGACGGGGCGTTGCCATAACTGCGCTGCCGCTTGAGGGCTGCGGTCGTGGGTCGTGGTCCCGGGATGATTGACTGCAGCGACGATGTAGCCCTTCCGGGCCAGGGCACTGGCCAGCCACACCTGGTTGTTCCAGTTGCCCCGGTAGCCATGGGAGAGCACCACCAATGGATGTTCGCCGGCAGCAGGCGGCGCGTCGGCAATGGCTGAAGCGCCGACGAACACCGAGCTGTCGGCGAATAGTTGCGTGGCAGCGGTAACCGCACTGGGGTACCAGACGACCATCTCCACTACGCGGCCATCGTGGGCATCCGCCAGTGTCGACGAGTGGAAACCGATAGGGTTTTCGTCAGCCGATGCGGTAGTCGCCAGCCAAGCCAACAACAGCGTGCCGTAAGCCATTTTCATGTCGTATCTTCCTTGAACGGACAAGTGCGGGGATAAAATGCAGCGCCAGCATTGTGCGGGTTCTTTATCATGTTGTCTCGACCCATTGCCTGAGACCGTCATGAGCCACCCCTCCTTCCGCACGGCCACCGCTGCCGACGTTGATCGTTGTTTCGCCATCGAGACCAGCGCCTACGAGGGCGACGAAGCCGCGACCCGCGAAAAGATCGCCACCCGCATCGCGCAGTACCCGCAGGGTTTTCTGATCATGGAACTGGCGGGGGACGTGATCGGTTTCATCAACTGTGGCTGCGCCCATGAAGTGGTCATGTCCGACGAAGCGTTCAAGGAACTGGTGGGGCATGACAGCGAGGCGGTGAACGCGGTGATCATGTCGGTGGTGATCGACCCGGCGCACCAGGGCAAGGGCTACGCCAGCCTGATGATGCGCACCTTCGTCGAGCGCATGCGGGCGATGGGCAAGCGCAGCATTCACCTGATGTGCAAGGAGCGCCATGTCGAGCTCTACGCGCGCATGGGATATCGCTATGTGCAACCCTCGGCGTCCGACCACGGCGGCATGGCCTGGCATGAAATGGTGATGGTGCTGTGAGGGTAGGCCCTCTCAAGGGGTTCGCGTGAGGGCCGCCAAGTGCTCGCAGAAAGTCTTGCAGTGTTCTTGAGATCGAGCGCCGCCCGCGCGGCGCATCGCCGGCAAGCCGGCTCCCACATTTGTTTCGGGCCAGTTATGCCTGCGCCGCCGCGGCTGTGCGCCTTGTTTGTACGACGCAGTTTTTGCATGGACGCTAGCGCCGCCCCGCATGACTCAAGACATGCACCAAGGCGGACAGTGGAGACCTCACAGGATGGATTGGCCCGAAACANATGTGGGAGCCGGCTTGCCGGCGATGCGCCGCGCGGGCGGCGCTCGATCTCAAGAGCGCCGCAAAGCTTTCGACAAGCGCATGGCCGCCTTCATGCGATAGTCGTCTCGGCAGCAGCCTCGGCGGCCAGCTTCAAGCGGTCGGCCTTACAGATGTACTTGGGCTTGCGCGGGGCCAGCTTGGCGTTGGCCTTTTTCGCATGGGCTTCGAGGAGCTGCTTGATCTTCTTACGGCGGTTCATTCGATTTTCCGGCTATGTCGGTACGGTCACACGGCGGTCATCATACCCGGCGCGCGGTGCCCCGGGTGTTCACTCGTCAAAAAGTGTCCAGCCATGGCAAATGCTGCGAAAACCTTTCGCAGTGAACAGCAGCGTGAGTTCTTTCGGGTCGAATGCCTTGTACAGCCAGTGTCCAGGGACAGGGCCTCGGGTTATCACGTACTCCAGGCGGTACTTCTGAACCGCTGCGCAATCGCAGCAAGCCGAACTGAACTCGATGCTGTCGCCTGGCTCGAGCGCCCACAGTTTTGCAGCAAGCCGCTCATCCAGCACCGCCGCTTCAGCCGCCGCCATCAGATGCAGCGAATGCAGTTTCTTTTCAAGCCTCGTGCTTCTGCTCATGCAGGTACCCACCAGCGAGACGGGCTCATGCCCCCTGGCGCCGCAGGGTCAGGATCGCCGCACCAAAGCCGATGAACGTCGTCCCCACCACCCGGCTCACCCACCGCGACAATGCCGGCCGGGTCAGCACGCCCTTGGCCCGCGAAGCGAGTGCGGCATACAGGCTCAGCGACGTCAGCGACAACGCCATGAAGATCGAGGTCAGGATCAGGAACTGCGGCAGCAATGCCGCACCCTGGTCGATGAACTGCGGGAACAGCGCGGTAAAGAACATCGTCGCCTTGGGGTTGGTCACCGCCGTGAGGAACGCTGACTTGTACAGCTTACCGGGCGTGGGAGCAGCCTTTCTGGCGCCCTCCTCGATGCCCGCCACCAGCATCGGGCTTTTCTTCAACAGTTGCTTGGCCCCCAGGTAGAACAGGTAGCCGGCACCAAGCAGCTTCACCGCGTTGAACAGCCATTCGGAGCTGGCCAGCAATGCCCCAAGGCCAAGCATTGCCGCCGCCGACAGGCAGAACAGGCCGCTGGCGTTGCCCACCGACGACCACACCGCACTGCGCTGACCGTGCGCCAGGCTGTTGTTTATCGCCATCAGGGTGGCGGGGCCTGGGCTGGCAATGGCGATCGCGGCGACCAGGGTGAAGGCGAGTAGCGAGTGAGTATCCATGTGCGAAGGCTCTACCGAGGGCGAAGCGGCATCTTACAGGTAAACCGAAGGGCCTGCCCCGCCCGCGTGGCGCGCCTCACGCGCAGGCGATCTGGCTACGCCCGGCGCCTTTGGCGCTGTACAGCGCCTGGTCCGCCGCATCTATCACAGCTTGCCAGCGTTGCAGTTGCGCCCCAGGCACCGCGCTGATACCGATGCTCACGGTGACGCGCCCAAAGGGGCTGGACTGGTGCGGGATGTCGCGCTGGCTCAAGCGCTCGAGCATTTGCCGCGCCACCTCTGTGGCGCCCTCACGGTCGGTATTGGGCAGGATGACGCCGATCTCTTCACCGCCGTAACGCGCCACCAGGTCCCCGGGCCGGCGGACGCAGGCTTGCAGCACATGGCCCACTTCGCGCAGGCAGGCATCGCCGGCCAGGTGCCCGTAGGTGTCGTTGTACAGTTTGAAGTAATCGATATCGATCATCAGCAGGGCCAGGCTGGTCCCTTCACGCTGGGCACGCAGCACTTCCTGGGCCAGGGTTTCATCGAAACAGCGGCGATTGGCCAGGCCTGTCAGCGCATCGTTCAGCGCCAGGCGTTCAAGCTGTTGGTTGGAGTCGAGCAACTGCTGCTGGGTGACACGCAGCTCGGCCTCGACGGCGGTCCGCCGGCGGATATCGCGAATCAACATCCAGCCGATGGTACCGGTGAGCCCGAGCAAGCCGGCCACCACCACCAGCGACAGCAGCGCCTCCAGTTGCCACGCCGCCAGCACTTCGTGCTTGCCCACTGCCACCGTGGTCACCAGTGGCAGGCGGTCATTCTTGCGAAAAGCGTACAGCCGCTCCACGCCGTCGAGGCTGGAGGTGAACGAGGCGGTGCCGACGGACTGATCCACCAGGTACTGGGCATAGATCGGCGACTTGGAGAAGTTGCGCCCCATGTCCTGCTCACGGAACGGGTAGCGCACCAACAGCGAACCGTCGGTGTGGGACAAGCCGATCGCGCCTTCCTGGCCGACATCGATCTGGCCGAACAGGCGCAGGAAGTTCTCCACCCCCAGCGTCACGGCCACCACCCCGGCGAACGCGCCACTGGCGTCGTTGAAACGGCGACTGATGGTGATCACCCACTCCTGGTTGGCCCGGCTGCGGATCGGCAGGCCGATGAAGGGCTCGCGGGACGGGTCGTCGCGGTGGTGGATGAAATAGGCCCGGTCACTGCTGTTGGCACCCACCGGGACGGTCCGGTTGGAGGACATCAGCCAACGGCCCTCGCGGTCATAGATGGTGACGCCGCTGAGCTGCGGCATCAGCGGCTGCTGGCGACTCACCAGGGTTCTCAGCCGTTCGATCTGTGCCGGGGCACTGCCCTCGGTCTCCAGGCGTTCGACCAGGCCGAGCAGCAGCAAGGAGCTCTGGCGCACGATGCCTTCGGAATACGTGGAAAGCGCCTGGGTCAGGTTCAGGCCATGGATGTTCACCTCCTCCAGGGCCCGCTGCCGAGAGGCCATGACCTTCCACAAGGTCAACGATGCCAGGGAACAACCAATGACCAGTAGCAAGAGCACAACGAGGTGGGTATCACGCTTCACGTCTGTACCTGATGGAGATTCCAAGTTCCCAAGCGGGCTGCCATTGCCCGCAGGCAACGGCAGCCGGTGCATTCCTGGCCGTGGGCAAGCATACAAGGCGCCGCGTATTGGCGCAGTAGCCCTACACGAGTCAGGGCAAAAAACCTTCGCTCTACGCGACGTGTTTTGCCGCACCCCCGGCCCAGCGCTGGCTTGAGGCGTTCATCGCTGCCTTACCTGCCCAGCCTGATTGACCACCCACGGCGCCTGGCCCGGGGCAATACGCACCCCGCCCACCCAGCGCTCTGCCGGCCCCTGGTCGAGCCAGTTGGCCTGGCCGGCCAGTACCTGCTCGCCCAGCGCGGTCAGGTGCAGCGCACGCTGCTGCCAGCTGTCGCCCTCGCCTTCGCGAAGCAACGGCCGTGAGGTATCGATCAAAGGGCGCAGCAGCACGTTGAACATCATGTCGCCCAGGTAGGGCAGCGGCTCTTCGCTCGCCATCAGCTCGGCGAACACCCGCCCCGCAGGTTGCTCGCCCATGCGCGCAAGAATACGCAGGGTCAGGCGCTCGGTAAGGCTCAGGCCATCGTCGGCGCCGGGCAGTTCCTGTAGCTGCCGGGCCAGTGCGCCTTGCAGCAACGGCAAGGCCGCGTGCGGGCGGCTCGCCAGTTCCGCCCAGTGGCGTGGGTCGGGCGCGGTGTACGCGGCCCAGGCCTGGCGTGCCAGCGCGAGCGCGTCTTCACCCAGTGCCCGGCGCTGCGGCCACAGCCAGGCCAACACGTCCGGGGCGAGCTGGCCGATGCCGATGAAGCGCTCGACGCCGGGCACCCGGTCGGCCTCAATCAGCGCCAGGCGCCGTGGCAGGCATGGCAGGCTGGCCAGCACGCGGATCAGGAACAACTGGTCGTAGGCATCGGCCTCGCACCACAGCACCAGTTCGCTGTGCGCGTTCAACTGCGCCAGCGCATCCCGTTGCCGGGCCTGGCGTTGCTCGACATCGCGCGGTGCGAGGTTGAACACCTTGCGCACATAGTCGCCGCGCACACGCCAGTACTCATCTTCGGGCAACGCCGGCACCGGCCCCATGACCATGGGGTCGTCGAACATATGGAAAGTGCCGGTAAACCCGGCGATGCGCAGGCAGTGCTCGATATCGTTGCCGCAGCGCCAGTGCTGCACCTGGGCCTGGCCCTCGGTGGCGAACCCGGGATGGCGCGCGGCGAAGGCCAGCGCATCGGCATGGGCCTTGAGCCTGGGCCAGCTGGCGAAACCGGCCTGGCGCGCCACCAGCCACTGGGTGTCGGCCAGGCGGTAGTCGGGGCCGGGCAGGCCCAGGGCGTGCAGTTGCGCGCGAGTGTCTTCGTTCAAAGCCTTGAGCAGGCGCTTGGCGCGCTTGCGCAGGGTATGCAGGTCGATCAGGCCGTCGGGGCGGGATACGTGAATGGCAGGCATGCCAACTCCTTGTGGGGCTCGGTCCGCCGACAAGCCGGGAGCTGGTATGTGAAAAAGTCTGCAATGCCTGGGCAACCCCTTCGCGCGGACCGCGGGCGCGGCGAACGCCCTGGGGCGAGACTTTAGCGGGTGATCCACAAAGGTGCAATGGATGTGCTGCGACGCCTGCGACCTGCGTCTACCAGAACGTTTCGCATGCACCCTCCCTTCGCGCCAGGCCTCACGATGCAAGCACTCCTGCAAGAAATCCTCGACCACGTCCGCCCGCTGCTCGCCCAGGGCCAGGTGGCGCAATACATTCCCGCCCTCGCCCAGGTCGACCCGCACCAGCTGGGCATCGCCGTGCAAAGCCTGGACGGTGAGCTGCACTGCGCCGGGGACGCGCACACGCCGTTCTCGATCCAGAGCATCTCCAAGGTGTTCAGCCTGGTCCAGGCGATCAGCCACAGCGGCGAAGGCATCTGGTCGCGGCTGGGCTACGAGCCGTCCGGCCAGGCATTCAACTCGCTGGTGCAGTTGGAGGTGGAAAAGGGCCGCCCGCGCAACCCGTTCATCAACGCCGGCGCCCTGGTGATCTGCGATATCAACCAATCGCGCTACGCCACCCCCACCCTGTCGATGCGCGACTTTGTCCGCCGCCTGGCGGGCAATCCGCGCATCGTCAGCGACGCGGTGGTGGCCGAGTCGGAGTACCAGCATCGCGCGCGCAACGCCGCCATGGCCTACCTGATGCAGGCGTTCGGCAATTTCCGCAACGATGTCGACGCCGTGCTGCGTAGCTACTTCCACCATTGCGCGCTGTCGATGAGCTGCATTGACGTGGCCCGTGGCTTCGCCTTCCTGGCCAACAACGGCCTGTGCCCGAACAGCGGCGAGCAGGTGCTCAACCCGCGCCAGGCGCAGCAGGTGAATGCGATCATGGCCACCAGCGGGCTGTATGACGAGGCGGGGAATTTTGCCTACCGGGTGGGATTGCCGGGCAAGAGCGGCGTGGGCGGCGGGATTGTCGCGGTGGTGCCGGGGCGCTACAGCATCTGCGTGTGGTCACCGGCGCTGAATGCGTCGGGCAACTCGCTGGCGGGGTTGCGGGCGCTGGAATTGCTGAGCGAGCGGATGACCGGTTCGGTGTTTTCGGCGGTGTCTTGAGCGAAACCTTCGCCAGCAAGGCCAGGTCCCAACGGATGCCGCAAGCGCAACATCCGTAGGAGCCGGCTTGCCGGCGAACGGGCTGGAACAGACAACACAGGACCTTAGGCGGTGCCTGCGTTCGCCGGCAAGCCGGCTCCTACGAAGTCTCAGCCTTCTATTCGGCCTTCGACCGTCACCGGGCCCACCTTCAACTTGCCGCTTTCAAGCGACACGCTCGGCAGCGCCAGCTCGGGCAATGTCGGTTGATTGAGCGTGGCCTTGACCTCGTAGTTGACCGGTTTGACCGTGGCCCCCATCACCGTCCCACCCTGCCCGTCACCCACGCCCGAGGCCTCCTTCACACTGGCCTTGCGCAGGAACTCACCCTGGGCATTGAACGCCGGCTTGTAGTCGAGCCCGGCCGGTGGTTGGCCGTCCTTCGCCTCAGCCGGCTTGCCGGTCAACCCCAGGCCAAGATCGAGCCGCGCCGAGGTGGTGGTGTCCTGGCGCTCTTCAATCGTCAAGCCACCCTGGCGCTGGCCATCGAACTGCCGGGCCTCGACCCGCGCACCGCTGAGCAGGGTATCGCCCGCGCTGTTCAACGTGGCCTGCTCGGCTTTGACGCGGCTGTTCTGCTGGGTGTTGGCCTGAAGATAATCCACCTGCCCCTTGGCCCCCAGTTCGAAACCGTAGGACGGTTTGGTCGGTTGCTCGGCCCCCGCCGGTGTCTCGCGGCTCAGGTCGCCCCCGGCCTTGAGTTCCACACCCCAGTTACTGCGGCCCTGGGTCGATTGCGCTGATTCGAGCCGCAACCCGCCCTCGCCCGCCGTCAGGCTGACGGCCGGTGCGTCGACCTGTGTACCCTGCAGATTTACCGCGCGGCCCTCCAGTGCCACCGACTCGCGCGAAGCGATTTGGCCGCCAGCCAGCGTATTGGCCGTTTCTCGGGTTTGTCCGGCCTTGAATTCACCGCCCAGCTTACCGCCCAGGGTGCTGCCCTGCTCGCCGCTGGCCGCCTTGCCACCCAGGTTCACGCCCGCGGCAAACTGGTGACCGGTCACGCTGCGGGTATCGCTGGCCGCCTGCAAATCAAGCGTGCCGCCCGCCTTGGCCTCGACCGGGCCTGCGGCATCGATACGGGTGCCTTGCAGGACCTGGTCACCGGCGCTGGTCAGGCGCACCGCACCGTTACCGGTGATGCTCGCCACCTGCGCCTTGCTGTCACGCGCATGATTGGCGCTGTGCTCGCCCTGAACGCTACCGCCCAGCTCAGTGGTGCCCGTTGGCAAGGTGCCCACGGTCAGCGATGCACCGCCGCCGAAGCGCGTGCTGTCGCTGTTCACCTGGTCACTCGCCTGGTTCAGCGCCAGCTTGCCAGCACTGTTCACGGCCACCGCACCCTGACCGCCGTCGAGGCGACTGCCTTCGAAGCGGGCATCGCCCGCCACCTGGATGTTCACACCCTGGCTGGCGCCGAAGCCTGCCACCACGGCCTTGGTGCTGTCGTGGGTCGTTCGCTCATTGCTGCCCGCACCACTGGCGGCCACGTTCACGTCCGAACCGGTCTTGGTGTAGACCCGTCCTGCAACAGTGCCGGTGATCTGCTGGTTGCTGCTGGTCTTGGTATCGCTGGCTGCATCCGCCTGTAACGCACCGGCCTTGATCTGCAATGCGCCGTCATTGGCCTGGTACTGCGTGCCCTGATCACGCAACGTGCCGGCAACATCCAACTCGACGCGCTGCCCGTCGAAGCGACCGACCACGGCGGTAGCGGACTGTTCGCTCTTCACCTGGCTGGCATGCCCGACCGCCACATCGACGCCGACATTCGCCGAGCCGATCTGGGACAGCGCCTGCGTCACCGAAGTCTTGCCCTCCAGCACCTCACGCACTTCCTTGACCGGCAGCTTGCCGTCGAGCGCGTCCTTCACCGATACCTTGCCGTCGAGTACATCGCCGACCACGCCGGCGATGGGGCGGGCGATCTCCTTGTATTCGGCATTCACGCCGACATCCGCCGTCCAACTGCTCTGCTGGTGGCTGCTGCTCGCCGTGTCGCGGGCCGCCCGGTTGTCCACCTCGGTGGCCGCCACGCTCAGCGTCTTGCCGCTGCTCACCTGCGCGCCTTCACTGGTCAGGTTGCCTGCATCGATGGTCAGGTTGCCGGCGCTGCGCACGCTCGTGGTTTTCGCCGTGCCGCTGCTGCTGGCGTCCTGCGTGGTGGTGTGGGCGAAGTCGGCGCCTACACCGGCACGGTCGAGACCGGCGGTGACATAGAGCCCGCCAGCGGTGCGGCTGCTTTCTGATGTTTCGCGGTGCTGGTCCTGCCCGGCAAGCAACGACACCTGCTGGCCCGTGAGGTGGGTGTCGCCTGCGGTGGACTGTACCGCCGCGCCCTCGAGCGCCAGCTCGCCCCCAGCCTTGAGCCGCACTTCGCTGCCACTGAGGCTGGCGCCCTGCTGGCTGACATCGGTCCGGGTCGCGCCCTGCCGCTCACTGGCGTAGCCGACACCTGCGCGGTACTGCCCGCTGCCCGGCGCTGTCTCCCCGGCATGGGCGACGAAGCCTCGGCTGCTGCTGGCACTGCTGTGCTCACGGGTGTCCTGGGCTGCGCCGACTTTCACATCGCCCTTGGCCTCGGCATTCAACGCGCCGCTGGCCTTGACCGTCGAGCCGACCACCTCGATACCCTCGCCACTGTTCAGGCCAACGCTGCCCCCGGCCACCAGCTCGCTGCGCACCGAGGTGCTTTCGCGGCTGCCCTGGCTGGACTGGTTGTGGCTGATGCCGAAGAACTTGCTTTGCTGGTCACGGCTGCTGCGCTCGTCAGTACGCGAGGCTGTCCCGATCTGCACCTGCTTGCCAGTGATGCGGATGTCCTTGCCGCTGGTCAGTTGCGCACCTTCGGTGGACACAGTGGCCTTGGCCTGCAAGGCGATATCGCCACCCTTGAGCTGGCTGCTGACGCTGCGTTGCTGTTCGCTGCGCGTGTCCCAGTCTGCCTTCCAGAAGCCCTTGGTGTGCTTGCCCTGGTCGGTGTGCACCTGGCGCTCGGTAGCGGCGCTCAGGCGCAGGTCTTTGCCGCTGCTCACGCTCAAGTGGCCCGGTGCTTCGACGTGGGCCGCTTCGAGCAGGGCGTCCTGCCCGGCGCTCAGGCGCGCATCGCGCCGGGCCAGCACCTGGCTGCCATGCTCGCGGGTGTCGCTGTCGACCTGGGTGCGCTGGTAGGTTTCCCAGTCGATACCCAATGCGCCACTGCGCCAGTTTTCCCGTTGTTCCTGGAGCTTGCGGCTTTGTACGGTGCTCAGGGTGAGGTTGCGCCCGGCGTCGAGGCTGACGTCGCGACCGGTCACGTCGGCGGCCGCCAGCGTGAGGTCCTGGCCACTGCGCAGCGCCACATCGCCCTGGCTGCTGTGAATGCCCGCACGGGTCGCCTGCAGGCTGTTCGCCACGGCTTGGCCGCTGATGTCGAGGCCGCCGGCCGACGTGATGTTTACCCCGTCGCGCCCGCTGACCTGCACTGCGCCCACGCGCACCCCCGCGCCCTGGGCGGTGCTGACGATATTGATGCGCCCGGCCTGCATGGCACCGAACAGGCTGGCATCGATGCGCTGGCCGTCGCTGGCGGAGCCGGGGTCGATTGCGCTGATGCGGCCGCTGGCATAGTCCACCTGCTGGCGGCCCACGGTGAGGTTGAGCTGGTCACGGGCGACCAGCTGGCCCTGGCTGTCAATGCGCGGGGCGATCAGGTTGACCGAGCCACCGTCATTGCGCAGGCCCGCGCCCTGTACCTGCAACTGACCATTTGCGTCCAGGGTGCCGAGGGCCTGCAACTTGCCGTCGCTCACTTCAGGCCGCCCCACCACCAGGCTGGCGTTGGGCGTGTTGATGAAGCTGGCGCCATTGACCGAGATACCGTTGGGGTTGGCCAGTACATAGTCGGCGGCGCGGCCGAAGATTTCCTGGGCGCCGTTGAGCGCCGACGGGTTGCGGCTGACCACTTCATTGAGGATCACGCTGGCTGCCTGGCCATTGAGCTGCGGGTTGGCCGCCAGTTGCCCTGCCAGCTGCGACTGGCCGGCCTGCAAGGCGTTGTTCAACACCAGCCCCTGCCGATCGACGTTGTAATCCAGGTACTGGTTGTGCGACAGGCCCGCGCCATTGGGCGCGACGATATCGACGATGGGCACACCGCCCTGGGTCTGCAGTTGCGCCGTACCGCCAGGGCCGGGCGCCACCACCACGCCCGCGGCCAACGCCTGGGGCAGGCTGGCGGTGAGCAGCAGGCTGGCAATCGCCCAGCGCAGCCGGCCCTGTGGGGACAGATGGAAACTGAAGGGGGTGTTCGGCATAGGGGCACTCTCCATGTAGTACTGCAAGGTGTCGCTCGGTGTTCAGATCTGCAGGCCGGCGCGCAGCAACCAGACCTCGGGTTCACGCGGGTAGCCACCCGGCGTGCTGAGGCTGCGCTGGTAGTCGATATCCACCTGCAAGGCTTTGAAGCCCAGGTTCAGGCCAAGGCTGGCACCGCTCAGGCGTTGGCTGGGCGCGCCGTGGTCGGGCTTGATCCAGCCATGGTCCAGGCCCAGGCGCGGGGTCACGGTGAACGGCCCTTGCGGGCGCAATGGCAGGCGCAGGGTGTTGCGCCAGATCGCCCCGCTGGCACCGGAGACGCTGCTGACGCGATAGCCGCGCACGGCGGAATCGTCGGTGCCAAGCACCTGCTCGATGGCCGGCAACGGGTCGGGGCTGTATTGCAGGTTGAGCTGGCTCTGCCATTGCCATGGCTGCCCGGCCAGCTGGCCATTGCGCCACTGGCCTAGGCCCAGGCGGTATTTGTGGAACTGCGCCCGGGGCAGGTCATCGACCACGCGCTGGCTGTCGTTGTCGGCACCCAGCCAGCGCAGGCCCTGGGCGTAGTTGAGGTCGAGGTTCCACACCGCGCTGTCGAGCCAGAACAGGTTGAGCCCGGCCTCGGCCACCGTCAGGGTCGGGCTCTGCACGTCCAGCCGGACCTTGCCGAACTCGCTGTCGACGGCCTTGTGCGCCAGTTGCAGGCTGGCGCTCAGCTGGTGGCGCTGGTCGCGCCACAGCACCCGCTCGCCCCGCAGGCTGAGCTGGTCGGTGCTGCCGCTGCTGTAGAGCGTCAGCGTGCGGAACTTGACCGGTGCACGGTATTCGGCATGGCTGGCGAACAGGCTGTAGGTCCAGTAGCCGTGGGGGATGGCGTAGTACAGGCTGGCGTTGCGGCTGTAGCGGTCGCCCTGGTTGAGGGTGTCGCTGGCACCCAGGCTGAGCAGGTCGTTGAGCGCCAGCGGGTTGTCCAGGCTCAGGCTGAGCACCTGGCGATCTCGCCCGGTGCCGGCACTGCCCAGGTTGTCCATGCCCAGCCCCACGGCCAGCCGCGGCTGGCCGGCGCTGCGCGGGCGCAGGATGATCCGCGAGGCGCCTGGCTGGGTGCCGGGGGCGATGTCGGCGACCAGGTCGACCGAACGCAGGCGGTTGAGCTGGTCGAGGCCCTGCTCCAGGTCGCGCAGGTTCAGGGGTTGGCCGAGCAGGCCGGGGAAGGCACCGGCCAGGGAAATCGGCAGGGTCTGGTCGGCCAGCTCGATGGCCTCCAGATAGCCCTCGTCGACCAGGATGTCCAGGCTCTGCCCGGCTTGCGGCGCGTGGGTGAGGTAGGGGCGGCTGGCGATGTAGCCCTTGGCGGTATACAGCGCGGTGAGGCTCGCGAGCACCTGGTTGATCTGGCCCACGCCCATGCACGGGGCGATCAGCGGTTGCAGCCTGGCATCGACAGTGGCTCGGTCGATCAGCGTGACGCCGCCTACGCGGATGCCGGCCAGCGGCCAGCAGCGCACGTCCGGGGTCGCCGCCTGGGGGGCCTGAGCCGGGGTGTCGGGTGCACTGAATGCGCCGCGCTGCAACTGGCGGCGGCGTTGTTCGAGTTGCAGTTGCTCGAGGTCGTGTTGCTGTTGCTGCTGCTGGCGCAGGGCTTCCTGGCCTGCGGTGACCGGCTCGGCCTGCGCGGCACCGGCCCACAGGCACAGCAGCATGGCGGGCAATGGCAGGTAACGGCGATTTGTGGCAGGCAGGTACAACATACAACACCCATACGCTGGTAAATGCACGATGCGAAGTTGCAAAGGGTTTGAACTTTCACGTGCAGTTACTGAAGGTTATCGGCTTGGTTTTTGGAACTTTAGGGAAATAGGGAATCCACTCTCTTAATTGTCCTACAATCCAACTTGCGGATCGTATGATTGAGCCGACATCTCTATAACGATTGGTGCGAGTTAATATTTAACAGTCGGGCGTTAGTTGCCCTGACTAGTTAGGATTCGGTAATGGCCACCAGGTGCATGCCGATAGGTTTCCTGCGCCTACAAGATCGAGCGCCGCCCGCGCGGCGCATCGCTGGCAAGCCAGCTCCCACATCTGTTTCGGGACAGTTATGCCAGCGCCGCCGCGGCTGTAAGCCTTGTTTGTACGACGCGGTTTTTGCATGGTCGCTAGCGCCGCCCTACATGCCTCAAGTCTGGTGGTGCAGCATCAGCGCCAACGCTGAAACCGCGTCGTACAAACAAGGCGGACAGTGGAGATGGACCAGGAGTAACTGGCCCGAAACAGATGTGGGAGCTGGCTTGCCAGCGATGCGCCGCGCGGGCGGCGCTCGATCTTGAGAGCGCTGCAAAAACCTGGGCAAGCACCTGTCAGCCCCCATGCAATTTCAAGACAGCCCCCCAACCAACCAACCAACCAACCAACCTCTACCCAAATATCAAACCACCCCAGCCTTCCCCAACATCCCAATCAACTCCTGCGGCCAGACAATCTCGCCAGTGGTTTGCAACTCATCCCGTGACCACCAGCGATGATCCGCAATCACCTCACTCTCATGGGCCGTCCACTCGGCGCTGGACAATGCCTGGTGCTCCGCCTGCACGACAAAATAATGCTCCACCGACCACACGCTCTCGCCACACGGCAGCATCAACTCAAAGCGGCGTTCAGCGATACGCTCGCCAACCGCGTCGATGACAATGCCCGTCTCTTCACGCAGCTCCCGGATCGCCGCCGCCTCGAAACTCTCGTCCGCCTCCACCCCTCCCCCCGGCGTGGCCCAGTAGTCATCGCCGGCCAAGGGGCCTTCCTTGTGCACGAACCTGAACAACAACACCCGTCGCTCCGGGTTGATCACCAACAGTCGTGCCGACTTGCGCTCGCGCATGCAATACATCCTTGCTCAATTCAAAACTCAGGCTCGGCCGCAGGCCTGGCCCACAGGGCGCGCATCATACAGCGGCTTCGCAGCATTGAACGCCATGGCGTATCATCGCCGCCCTCAAAGGAACGAGACCTGCAACTGTCGAGGGACATGTGAAACTTCAACACGACATCGAACGCATCTTCGGCCGCGGCTGCTTCACCCGCCCGGTCTACTACAACTACCCCGGCGGCCTGCGCTTCGAGCTGTCCGAAGCCGGTGGCGCGATCGAGCAGTTCATCACCGCGCTGCGCAAGGCCACGCAGGTGTGCAGCGACGTGTTTCGCGACCAGCAGAGCGTGGTGGTGTGCCTGCGCGCCCACAGCAACGTCATTACCGAAACGTCCCGCCAGGTAGTGCGCGCGCTGCGCGATGCTGGCATCAGCATCCCCCGCGAGCGCTCGCTGTGGCGCGCGCCGATCGACTCGGATGACTGGTGGGATGAACACACCCCTGAGTTCTGGATCAACCTGGCCTTCGCCGTGCCGCTCGACCGTTTGCAGGCGCTGCTGTGGTGCGCGCTGGCCACGGACTTCCCGATCGAACCCAACCCATCGTGCATGCTGTTCCTGTTCAACCTGCCGCAGCAGTTGATGGTCTGGCCCTACGATGACCGGGGTATGGATGTGGTCGGCCCCAACCACGCCTTGTTGAGCCAGCTGTACCACCAGCACAACCACTACCTGCTGGACTACGACCGCGACGAGATGGACCGTGTGTTCGCAGGGCCCGCAGCTTGTCCGCTATGAAGGCTCGGCAACGCCGACAAAGCTGCCAGGGGCAAACTGACTCACACAGTGTCAGTGCCCCTTGCGCACGAACTCACGCAAGGCGGTGATGCCGAGCAACGCCTCATCCGAATGGGCGATGCGGTGGCAGTTGGCGCACAACAACACAAGATCCTCGATCTTGGTAATGCCTGAATGAGCCTCATGGGCAAGCGGAAGCTGATGGTGGCATTCGATGACGCGGGTCGCCTTGTCTCCTAACAGGGCATGGAAATCCGTCTCGCAGGCCTCGCAGCGGAGCGCGCCTTGTTCGCTCAGGCGTTGTAGCTTGAGCTTGTGATACGCACGCCCCTTGCGCTCCGTGCGCAGGTGGTTTCGAAGCTTTTTCGAGCCTTCCACGATGCCGGCGGATTGAGTCAGTTCGTCGCGCGCGTCCACGAACTTCTCGAGCAGCCCAGAGATGACAGGGGATGCTTGGCCCACTGCGACGATGTCGTCCCGGTTGTAAAAATCGAAACTGCCCAGCACATGCACGAAGACGCCGAGACTGTCGTCATCGACGGTCGCCTTGCGCCAATCCGTAGAGCAGACATTATCTTCCGGGCCACCGCCCTGGCATCGTTTGTAGAAAGAGCACCATTGCAGACAGCTGCCTGTGCGTCGGAACGTGTACCAATTACGCCCCCCTGGCATCAGTGAGTCGAGAACCGCCTGTTCGTCCCGATCAAGTTCTACGTAAGACTCGATATTCATCCCTTGCCCTCCAAGGCATTTTCTCTGTTCGCCATGCCAGGGGCCTGCCTCGCATGACGGCCCGCAGCCGGGTAGTGCCACCGGGCGTGTGCATCATCGCGCATTTTCTGACACAGGCAACAACACCCGCGCATCACCCGAGCAGGTTTGCGCATTCCGCCGGATTGCTTGCCTGATCCTCTGGACCTGCGGGGTGCATCGGTTCCGCAGCATCAACCCTGTGCTAGCGTTTCTCGATTGGGGAACAGCGTATTCCTCGCGTTCGCAACCGATGATCAGCAGGTGAGCCATGGAACTGAAAATCAACCAGAAGACCTACCAGGTCGACGCTGACGCCGACACGCCGCTGCTGTGGGTGATCCGCGACGACCTCGGCCTGACCGGCACCAAATACGGCTGCGGCCTGGCCCAATGCGGCGCCTGCTCGGTGCTGGTGGACGGCAACGTGGTGCGTGCCTGCGTCACCCCGGTGGCCGGGGTGGTCGGCCGCGAGGTGACCACCATCGAGGCCATCGAGGATGACGCCGTGGGCAAGCGCGTGGTCGCGGCCTGGGTCGGGCACCAGGTGGCCCAGTGCGGCTACTGCCAGTCAGGCCAGGTGATGGCCGCCACGGCGCTGCTCAAGCACACGCCAAAGCCCAGCCCGGAACAGATCGACGCGGCCATGATCAACCTGTGCCGATGCGGCACCTACAACGCCATCCATGCCGCCATGCATGAACTGGCCGAAGGTGGGAATGCCTGATGAACGCCCCCATCGATTCCCCGCAAGACCTGCTCCACCTGGCGGTGGGCGAAACCGTCAACCTGTCGCGCCGGCGCTTCCTCGCCGGCACTGCCGTGGGCGCCCTGGTGCTGGGCTTCGGCCTGCCGCTGGGCTCGGCGCGGGTGCAGGCCGCCGCGTCAACGACCGCCGAGCGCGGCACCCAGGTACCGGCGTTCCTGGAAATCCGCCCGGACGGCAGCGTGCGCCTGCTCAGCCCGTTCATGGAAGGTGGCCAAGGGGTCAACACCGCCATGGCACAGATCGTCGGCGAGGAACTGGACGCCGACCCGGCCACCTTCATCGTCGACAGCGCCCCGGCAGGTGAAGCCTACGTGGTGATGGAAAACGGCCTGCGCATCACCGGCGGCAGCATGTCGGTGCGCATGAGCTACCCGACCATGCGCCGCCTCGGCGCCCTGGCCCGGGCCATGCTGCTGCAGGCCGGCGCCGCGCAATTGGGCGTGCCGGTGGGCGAACTGACGACCGAACCTGGCAAGGTGGTGCATACCGCCTCGGGCCACTCGCTCGGTTACGGCGAGCTGGCGGAAAAGGCCATGGACCTGCCCGTGCCCGCCCCCGCCAGCGTGCAACTGCGCGACCCTGGCCAGTTCCGCTGGATCGGCAAGCCGGTGCAACGCCTGGATGCCTACGACAAGTCCACCGGCAAGGCCATCTACAGCATCGACGTGAAAGTCGACGGCATGCTGCATGCTGCCGTGCAGCATGCGCCCAGGCTGGGCATGACCGCTGGCGCAATGCGCAATGAGGAACAGGTCAAGGCCATGAAAGGCGTGCACTCGGTGCACCAGCTGCCGGGCGCTGTGGCAGTGGTGGCCGAGCGCTGGTGGCACGCCAAGCGTGCGGTCGAGGCGCTGCAAGTGGACTGGCAGGAGCCCGGTGCCGACAGCAAGGTACGCTCGATGCCGGCGGACTTCTCCAGCGACGGCTGGCGCGACCACCTGGCCGCCCAGACCGGCCCGGCCCGCGACGATGAAAACCACGGCGATGTCGCAGCCGCCCTGGCCAAGGCCAAGACCACCGTCGAAGCCACCTACCACAATCAGTTCCTCAACCACGCCCAGCTGGAGCCGCCGTCGGCCACGGCGCGCTTCAACCCCGACGGCAGCCTGGAGGTGTGGTTGCCCAACCAGGCCCAGGACATGTTCCGCGACGACATCGCCAAGCGCACTGGCCTGAGTGCCGAACAGATCACCCTGCACTCGCCGCTGCTCGGTGGTTTCTTCGGCCGGCACTTCCTCTACGACGCGGCCAACCCCTACCCGCAGGCCATCGCCCTGGCCAAAGCCGTGGGCCGGCCGGTGAAGCTGATCTGGAGCCGCGAGGAGGAGTTCCTGCGCGACGCCATGCGCCCGATGGCCGTGGTCAAGTTCCGCGCCGGCCTCGACGCCGAGGGCCTGCCCGTGGCCATCGAGGCGGTCAGCGCCACCGAAGGCCCCACCGAGGCCATCGCCGGCCAGCAGGGGGAAAAGCTCGACCCCACCGCCCTCGAAGGGCTGTCGGGCAAGGCCTACGCCATCGCCAACAAGCGCATCGCGCAGATCTATGTGAAAACCCCGGCCATGCAGGGGTACTGGCGTTCGGTGGGCAACTCGCTGAATGACTTCTTCTACGAGTCGTTCCTCGATGAGCTGGCCGACAAGGGCGGCCATGACCCCTTCGAGCTGCGCCTGCGCCTGCTGCGCGACAACCCGCGCCTGACCACCCTGCTGCAGGCGGTGGGCGAGTTGTCCGGCGGCTGGAAGCGCGGCCCGTTCACCGCCGAGGACGGCAGCCAGCGCGCCCGCGGCGTGGCCATGGCCTCGCCGTTTGGCTCGGAGGCGGCGGTGATTGCAGAAGTCTCGCTCGACGGGGGCCAGGTGAAGGTGCACGACATCTGGCAGGCCATCGACCCGGGCAGCATCGTCAACCCGGCGATCATCGAGGCGCAGGTCAACGGCGCGGTGTCGCTGGGCTTGTCCCAGGTACTGCTGGAAGAAGCGGTGTGGTTGAACGGCGTGCCACGGGCGCGCAACTACGACCTGTACCCGGTCCTGCCACCGTCGCGCATGGCCCGGGTGCATGTGCGCATCGTGCAGAGCGGGGCGAAGATGGGCGGGATCGGCGAGCCGCCGTTGCCGGCCGTGGCGCCGGCGGTGGCCAACGCCGTGGCGCGGCTGACCGGCCAGCGCGTGCGCAGCATGCCGTTGAGCCGCCATACCTTCAGCTGACACGACAAGGACCGCCCATGAACAACCGCCGATTGGCAACAACCGTGCGCTGGCTGGCCCTGCCGTGCCTGGTCGCGGCAGGCCTGCTGGCCTGGTACGTCACCCGTGAGCCCGCCTCGCCGTTCCAGGCCGGGGGCCAGGCCGATACCACCTTGGTCAGCCGTGGCGAGTACGTCGCCCGGTTGAGCGACTGCGTGGCCTGCCACAGCCTGCCAGGCAAGGCGCCGTTTGCCGGTGGCCTGGAAATGGCCACGCCGCTGGGGGCGATCCACGCCACCAACATCACCCCCGACCGTGAGCACGGCATCGGCGCCTACAGCCTGGCCGACTTCGACCGCGCCGTGCGCCACGGCGTCGCCCCTGGCGGGCGAAGGCTGTACCCGGCCATGCCCTACCCGTCCTACGTCAAGCTCAGCGATGACGACGTGCGCGCGCTGTATGCGTTCTTCATGCAAGGCGTACAGCCGGCCAACCAGGCCAATATCCCCAGCGACATTCCCTGGCCGCTGAACCTGCGCTGGCCCATCGCCCTGTGGAACGGCCTGTTCGCCCCTACCACGCCCTATGCACAAAAGCCCGACAAGGATCCGCTGTGGAACCGTGGCGCCTATATCGTCCAGGGCCCGGGCCACTGCGGCAGTTGCCACACCCCGCGCGGCCTTGCGTTCAATGAAAAGGCGCTGGACGAACAGGGCGCACCGTTCCTCGCAGGCGCCCTGCTCGACGGCTGGTACGCCCCCAGCCTGCGCCAGGACCACAACACCGGCCTGGGGCGCTGGAGCGAACCGCAGATCGTGCAGTTCCTCAAGACCGGGCGGAACAAGCACGCCGTGGTGTACGGCTCGATGACCGAGGCGTTCAACAACTCCACGCAGTTCATGAGCGACGACGACCTGGGGGCGATTGCCCGCTACCTGAAGTCGCTGCCCGGTGACCCGCAGCGCGACGGTGCGCCCTGGCAGTACCGGGCGGTGGCCGCCAACCTCAACACCCCGGGCGCGCACACCTACATGACCCGGTGCGCCACCTGCCACGGGCTGGACGGCAAGGGCCAGGCCGAATGGATGCCGCCGCTGGCCGGCGCCACGTCGATGCTGGCACGGGAGGACGCCTCGGCGATCAACATCACCCTCAACGGCTCGCAGCGCATCGTCGCCGCCGGGGTGCCGGACGCCTACCGCATGCCAGCGTTCCGCGAGCAGTTGTCGGACCAGGAGATCGCCGAAGTGCTGAGCTTTGCCCGCACCACCTGGGGCAACCAGGGCGGCGCGGTGGATGTGCAGGCGGTCGGCAAACTGCGCGGGCACACCGACCCGGCCAGCAGCAGCCCGATCATTTTGCATATGCGCTGAGGGTCAGCTCATTTTGCCAAGCCTCCTGTGGGAACGGGTTCACCCGCGATTGCTGCGTCAGCCTCACTGACGCTTTCGCGGGTGAACCCGCTCCCACAGGGGATGTGTCGAGCGGCCATCTCACCCGGCAACACATGAGGAGGTTTTATTCACACCATGGAAAGCATCGACCTGCTGGTGCTGCGCACCGCCCACGACTGGCTCAAGGCCGGCCACCGCGTACTGCTCGCCACCGTGGCCCGCACCTGGGGTTCGTCGCCGCGCCCGGTGGGCTCGATGATGGCCTTGCGCGGCGACGGCCGGGTGGTCGGCAGCGTGTCCGGCGGCTGCATCGAGGACGACCTGATCCAGCGCTATACCCGCGCCCACGGCGGCGCCGAAATGCCTGACGGCACGCCGCAGGTGCTCAGCTATGGCATCAGCGCCGACGAGGCACACCGCTTCGGCTTGCCCTGTGGCGGCACCCTGGAACTGGTGCTCGAGTTCAACCCCGGCGCGCGCATGCTGCGCAGCCTGCTCGAGCAACTCGACAGCGGCCAGCTGGTGCGCCGCCAACTGGCCCTGCACGATGGCACGGTCAGCCTGCGGGCGGCCACGGCCCCTGAGCCGTTCGGTTTCGACGGCCTGCACCTGAGCAACACCCTGGGCCCCGGCTACCGCATGCTGCTGATCGGCGCCGGCGCGCTGGCCGAATACCTGGCGACCATGGCCTTGTTCAACGGTTTCAAGGTAGCGGTGTGCGACCCGCGCCCCGAACACCTGGCCACCTGGTCGGTGGCCGGCGTGGAACACCTGCCGGGCATGCCGGACGACGTGGTGAGGGCGTTCCAGGCTGACCTGCGCAGCTGCATCATCGCCGTCAGCCACGACCCCAGGCTCGATGACCTGGCGTTGCTCGAAGCTGGCGAAAGCGAGGCGTCGCTCGAGCGGCTGCGGGGGCCGATCGGCATCTACATCGGCAGCAAGACCCCGGCGGAGATCGCGGTCAGCGTGATGGCCGAGGTGCTGGCGGTGAAAAATGCGGTGGCCTTGCCGGGGGCGGTGGATGTTTCCGAAGCCAAGCGGGATCGCGACCGAGGCGCACCTGTTGCCTGACGGTGCCTGGAACGCCTCATTCGGCGTAGGCCCCCCCTGCCCTACGGGCTGCGCTGTCGCGCAGGGAACATTGCCAGCAGCCGCACCGCGATCCCCTGTAGGAGCGGCCTTGTGCCGCGAAAGGGCTGCAGAGCAGCCCCATTCTTTCGTGTCGCACAATCAATCGCTGGGGCCGCTTTGCGGCCCTTTCGCGGCACAAGGCCGCTCCTACAGGTGATGTGCAAACTTCAAAAGCTGACACGATCCCCGTAGGAGCCGAGGAACATTCGCCGCACCCCACACCTGCCAACCAGTGTCTATGCTTCACCACGCAGTCCCTACTGGTATCGATCACAAGGAAGACAGGCCAATGAATTCAACCCGTTCCCTCGCCCGTGCCATCGCGCTCGCCTCGTTGCTCTGCACCGCCAGCCTCACCGCCCACGCCGCCGAACTGCCGATTGCCAGCGAAGCGCTGGAAAGCCACGTCGCCACCCAGGTGACGGCGATCGACCTGGCCAACCGCCAGGTCACAGTCAAGGGGCCCAACGACAAGGACGTGACGTTNGTAGGAGCCGAGGAACATTCGCCGCACCCCACACCTGCCAACCAGTGTCTATGCTTCACCACGCAGTCCCTACTGGTATCGATCACAAGGAAGACAGGCCAATGAATTCAACCCGTTCCCTCGCCCGTGCCATCGCGCTCGCCTCGTTGCTCTGCACCGCCAGCCTCACCGCCCACGCCGCCGAACTGCCGATTGCCAGCGAAGCGCTGGAAAGCCACGTCGCCACCCAGGTGACGGCGATCGACCTGGCCAACCGCCAGGTCACAGTCAAGGGGCCCAACGACAAGGACGTGACGTTCCAGCTCACCGAAAAGGCCAAGGCGCTGCCCAACCTCAAGGTAGGCGACGACGTCGATATCTACGTGACCCGCGCCATCGCCTACGTGCTCAACACCACCGAAGGCGGCGCGCCCAAGGCCAGCGAGGAGTCCGGCACCATCCGCGCCACCGCGGCCAACCCCAACCCCGGCGGCGAAGCCTTCCGCCAGGTGAAAGTGACCTCGAAGATCACCAAGATCGACCTCAAGGCCCACGAAGTCACCCTGCTGCCGCCGGAAGGCAAGCTGCAGGTGGTCAAGGTCGAGAACCCAGACCTGCAGGCGCGCATGAAGAACCTGAAGGTGGGCCAGACGGTCGACGCCATCTACACCGAAGTGCTGCGCGTGGAGACCTCGCGCCCAGCCCAGTAAAACCTTTTGCCCGGCCGCGCATCGAACATCAGGCAAGCCCTTCATCTTGACAGGAGGTTCCCCATGACGATGCGCACGGCCTTGCTTGGCGGCCTGTTCCTGGCCCTGACCGGCTGCTCCGGGTCCCCCGGCGGGCAACTGCCACCGCCCACCACCCAACAGGTCGAGCTGCAGCGTTACCAGGGCACCTGGTACGAGCTGGCGCGCCTGCCGATGTTCTTCCAGCGCAACTGCGTGCAGTCCGAAGCCCATTACCGGCTGCGCGAGGATGGCCGCGTCGACGTCGACAACCGGTGCAAGGAGGACGACGGCCAGTGGAACGACGCCCACGGCATTGCCGAAGCACAAGTGCCCGGGCGCACCGACAAACTCTGGGTACGGTTCGACAACTGGTTCAGCCGCCTGGCGCCGGAGATGACCAAGGGCGAGTACTGGGTGCTGTACCACGACCCGGACTACCGTGTGGCGCTGGTCGGCCACCCGAACCGCGAATACCTGTGGCTGTTGTCACGCACGCCGACGGTCAGCGCGCAAACGCGCGATCAAATGCTCGACCTGGCGCGCAAGCAAGGCTACCCCACCGACACGCTGATCTGGCGCCAGGCCGATACCCGATGACGCCCAGTGCCACCCCCTGTAAGGTGGGCCTCCCCGGCTCACCCAAAGGAATGCGCGCCATGATCACCTGCCACCTCAAGTACATCATCGACCCTTACCAGGTGCCCGCCTTCGAAGCCTACGGCAAGCTGTGGATCGGCTTGGTCAACCGCATGGGCGGTACCCACCACGGCTACTTCCTGCCCAGCGAGGGCGCCAACAACGTCGCCTATGCGCTGTTCAGTTTCCAGAGCCTGGCCGCCTACGAGCAGTACCGCACAGCGTCGGAAACCGACCCCGAGTGCATCGCTGCGTTCGCCCTGGCGACCGAGCAACGCTTTATCCTCAGTTACGAGCGCACGTTCCTGCGCCCGGTGCTCAGCTGAACTTGCGCGATCGGTTGTTGCACCGTGCCCGACGCGCCGCTAACCTTGCGCGCCCTGGCAAATAGCCATCCCGAGCAAGGAGTGCAGTGTGAAGCGTGTCGCGCGGTGGTTGACGTTATCCGGCCTCGGCCTGTTGTTCGGTTGCACCCCAGGCCAGACCCTGAACTTCGACGTGCAATACGGCTACTACCACAACTTCCTGCGTGAATACGTAGGCGATCGTGGCCAGCTGACTTGCCAGGTGGTCATCCACGAAAACCATACCGGCGAGAAATGGGTGCCCTCGGTGATCCTCGCCGCAGCCCAGGATGAAAATGAGGACTACACACTGTTCCTGTCCAGCTCGCCGCTGCCCCATGGCAGCAGCATGCGCACCTTCAACCTGCGCACCTTCGTCGACGCCAAGCCGGTCATCGACGAGCACTTCCTCAACCGACCCAACAACCACGACAGGTATGGCCTGCGCCTGGCCTGGCATGCCGACGGCTCGATCAGCTACCAGGTCGACAACGGCGATGGCTGGACACCCAAGGCGACGGTACAGGCCCCCGGCTTCAAGGTGCGCCATGTCAGCGCCCATGCCAGCGGGGTGAAGGGTGTCGCCCATTGCGAACTCAGCGACAGCGACGCGTGAGGCCGATCAGGGCCCAGGCTGCTCCTTCCACGCCTCAAGCGCTGCGATGAACTTGTCCAGTGGCACACGCAAAGGTTGCCAGTCCTTGACGTAGTGATGGCCGATCAGCACGCCTTCATCCTCGAAAGCCACGTGGTAGGCATTGCCACTGTAGGGAACCACCTGCCGGTTGCTGCGAGCGGCCTGGGCCTTTTCCATCAGGCTCCCAAGTGCCGCAGCGGTGACCTCTTCACTGAGAAACTGCTGAAGGCCGGCATCGGTCGGTGGTGTCGTGCTGGAGGCTTGGGACATGGCAGGTTCCTTCTGNCGGCGATACGAAGAAAAGCGCCGGGCGGCGCAATTCGCCGGCAAGCCGGCTCCCACAGGCTCAGTGTGGGAGCCGGCTTGCCGGCGATGGGCCGCAACGCGGCCCTGATCAGCCCTGCCTGTCAGGCCGGGCCCCTTTTCACGATCAATACGCAGGATAGGCCGTCCTGATCACAGTGCCACCCACTGCATCCAGATACCCGACGATGTCGAACGACGCCGCCGGCGTGCCAGCACCGCAGCTCGCGCCCGATGGGCCGGTAAAGCGGGTACCGTTCAACGAGGTGCGGTTGTTGTAGGCGTTCTGGATGGCGGCGACAACATTGGCCTGGGTGCAGTTGTCCGGGAACATCGTGGAAATGGTCTTCTCTCGGGTCTGCCCGCCCTGGGTGATGTTGAACCGGTTCAATGCGTAGATACCCGTGGGCATCTGCGCGGTGGTGGTGACGGTGGTCGTGCCCGGGATGACGGCGGCGCTGTTGGGCATGGTACCGCCCGGCCGGCTATGCAGGCCCTTGGCGGCACCACCGCTCACCTCGCCGCAGAACACATGCTGCTGATCGACCGCCGGGGCGCCCCCCGAATTACCCTGCGGACAGGCCACGGAAGTCTGCGCGAAGGCCAGGCTGCCGATGACCGCCAGGCTAGCCAGCGCGGTACGTACCGGGAGATACGCGAAAGTCTTTTTCATCATGAAGCTCCTTTTTTGCGGTAACAGGACGTTGTTGTCCTCTGGCTCCGCCGTTGCCGGCGAAAAGGGGTGGATTGGGTTCAGCCGATCAACAGCCAGCGGGCCCGGGCGAGGTAGGCGGCGCGGTCGTCGAGGCCGTTGAAGCCGCCGTTGACCCGCCGGGTGACTTCGCGCAGGTCATCCTTGTCAGCCCAGTCGTTGAGCTTGCGGTTGGCCCAGAACCAGCCAGCGACGTCCACCGCCAGGGCGGGGTCGCTGCTGACCAGGGTGGGGTCGTCCTTGCCCTCGAAATCGCGCTTGCAGGCCTGGCCGTACTGGCGGTAGTTGGCCCGCCCGGTGAGCTGGATCAGCCCACGCCCCTTGAAACGCGGGCCGTCGCCGGCCTGCAGGTTGCCCAGGTCCTTGCGCCCTTCGTAGGCGCTGCCGGAGGCCAGCTCCTCGGTGTAACGCAGGCAGCCGCTCTCATGGGCGATCTGGGCGAGGAAGTGGGCGATGCGCAGCGGTGTGTCGATGCGGTAGCGGGTCAGCACGTCGAGTAGCGGTTGATGGAACGCGTCGATCCGCGCGCCGCTGGCGTTGATCAACGCCAGCCACAGCTTGGGTGCGACCAGCCCGCCAGGCAGGCCCACGCGCAACGCCGCCAGGGTTGCATCGCCCGGCGTCACCGGCTTGCCCACCGGGCTGCCGACCGCCTGCTGGAAGCGCTCCAGCGCACCCCGCGTACCCGCGCCCCACAGGCCATCGGTGCCGAGCGTGCAACTGAAGCCGCGCTGCCCGCTGTTGAGGTTGAGCAGCAGTTGCAGGCTGCGCACATCGGCGGCGGCGTTGTTGCCGCCGGGTCCTACGCTATTGGTGATACACATGTGCTTGCTCCTTTTTCCGGGCAAGCCGCGCCCCGTGGGGCTGCGGCCAGGCCGCGCCTTATCGGCGAAACGTGTTGGAGGCGTTACTTGCCGGGCGGTACCAGCGTGAGGCTGTAGGCGAGCTTGTTGGACTGGGTGTACAGCTGCACCTTCAGGCCGTCTGGGCCACGCTGGCTTTGCAGGTAGCCGAGGGTCAGCGGGCCGCAACGGCCGGCGCCGCTGCCGTCGAGGCTGTAGGTGCTGACCTGTTTTTCCTCACCGTTGAACTCCAGGTCGAAGCCGCAGGCCCATTGGCCGGCGAAGCGAACCGTGCCTGCCTTTTTGCCCAGCCCCGCGCCGGCGTCGATAGCCAACGTCACCGTCACAGGGCGGCCGTTATCCTTGAGGGTGCCCTGGTACTGGTCGTTGGCCCAGGCCGGGGCCAGGCTGGCCAGCGCCAGGGCGCCGGCCAGTGCAGCAGTCAGATGTCGCATGGTGACTCTCCTTGTTAAGTTGTTGAGTGATCCTGTGGTTCAGAACGCCAGCACCAGCCCCGCCCACTCGGCGATGGTCAGGGCCAGCTCGGGCTGGATCGCCCCAAGCGCCACCAGGGCCGACAGCACGGCCGCGCCGATGGCGCACAGCACCCGCTTGCCGGTGGACATCGACGCCGGGCGGCCAGCCTTGTTCTTGATGATCGAGCGCATGGTCCGAGTCTCCGTGGTTGTCAGCAGCAGCCGCATCGAGCGGTCAGTTCGCCTGGCCATCGCCGGGCCTCCCGTAGTGCCCGAACAGCTGGCCGTCGAGGCGCACGACGATGGCCTCGCGGGCATCGCCGGGCACGGCGATGCTCAATACATGCAGTGACTGGTCGCGCCGTGGCGGGCGGCCGATCCGCAGCGCCAGGGCGCCCGGGGCATCGCCGTTTTCGAGGGTCGCGTCCAGCACGACCTCCATCGAGGCGATATGGATGCCCGGCCAGCGTTGCCCCGTAGCCTGCTGGGCGCACTGCATGGCGCCACCCAGGGCGTGGATGAATTCTTCGAGGTGGGTCATCACGAGGCCTCCTGGTCGTCGGCCAGCCAGAACGGCCGGCGTGCGAAGCCCACGTGGTAGATCAGCGATTGCAGCACCACCTGGTGCTCGCCGATGTTGAGCAGGTTGAAACTTTTCTCGATGCCGACGATGCGCCCCTTGGGCGGCTCGCTGAGGCAGCGGTTGAGCAGCGCGGTCTGCGCCTGGATCACGTCCTGCGACGTCAGCTTCTCCGGATCGGTGCTGCCGACGACGATGCGTTTCACATATCCCACGTCCGTTAGATCGAACATCACGGAACTCCTTTCCGGAAAAGACTGACGGCCAACCCTGGCTAAGGCTCAGGCAACCACAAGGCTGGCGTTACACCGCCCCACCCTTACTGCTGGGTGATGGCTTTCGGTGCGACCGACGTGGCGATCATGTCCAGCACCCGCGCCAGCCCTTCCGGCATGCCGTCGTCGGCGGCATGCACCTCGACGTGGTACTTGGCCGACTGGTCGGTGGAACGGGTGTTCTCCTTGTGCGAGGACACCGAGCCGGAGATGTTCACCTTGGCGCTGAACGGCCCCCAGCCCACACTGGCCTCGGCCGACATCGCCGCCTGGGCGTCGGTGGCTTCGCGTGATTGCTCGGAGTTCTTCACCTCCATGTCGAAGGTGATGTCGACCTTGTTGATCGACAGGTTCGGCACCTTGACCACCGCCAGCAGTGGCACTTCCAGCTCGACGCGCTCCATCGGGATGGTGCCGTCGTCGGGCTTGCTGGTGGAGGGGCGGTCGAAGCGGAAGCTGACCGTGCGCACGTCCCCCACGCGGTTGGGGTCGGTGTTGTTCGGGTCGGGCGCCGGTGGCAGGAAGCCGATCACCTTGATGAAGTCGGCGGTAGCATTGGCCAGGCGCACCTGGGCGTCGCAAGCGGCGGTCAGCGGACCGCCGATCAGGTCGCCCATAGGCAGGCCGCGGAACTGGTCACCCATCGAGAAGTTAGCCATCTTGTGTCTCTCCTAGATCAATTTATCGAGGTTTTGCAGCAGCCGAGCCATCCCCTCCGAAGGGGGCTGGGTTTCGACTTTGAGGGTGACGCGCGCAAGCGGCCCGCCTTCACCATTACGGCGAACGCCAAGGTCGACGTTCAGAGCCTTGTGGGTCTCGCTCGGCCAGCCGGAGCCGGCGTCGTCCGGGCTGGTTTGCCCGACGGTCGCGGCCGTGCCGTCGTCGGCGTTGAGGCCGACCTCAAACGAGATTTCCATGTCTTTGACGGCCATCAGCCGGGCACCGACCAGGGACAGCAGCGGCACGCGCACCACGCGTTCCTCGCCCTCTTGTGCGTCGGGGGAATGCGAGGGCAGGCGCACGTCGATGCTGACTGGCCGGTTGTCCTCGTCGAAGTACTGGCGCACGGTGGACACCTGGAAGCGCTGGATCTTGTCCTGCGCCTCGGCGACCGCGCCGGCGATGCTCTGGATGAGGTGATGGAGGGATTGATTCGCCACGTCCGACGCTCCTTGTCACATGCGGTGCCGATGCCGTCCAGGTGGCTTCGGTGTGTACCCACGCTGTGCAGGGTTGTGGCCCTGCGAACGGCACCGGGTTGGATGGATGGTTGGTTGATCAGGTGAGCCCAGACTACGACCGGGCCGGGGCCGTGTCCTGGGGCTGGCGTCCCAACAACCTGGCTGTGCGTCCCAGAGGTTGCCGGGTCATTGGCTGGCCAGTTCTGCCACCCAGCGCGCCAGCGCCGAGCCGGCGCTGCCCTGACGGGCCACCGCGCCCAGCTCGCCCCGTTGCAGCGCCGAGCGCGCCGCGCGCGGCGACAGCCCGAATGCCTGGCGGAACACCTTGCTGAAATGCGCCTCGTCGACGAAGCCGTGGGCATAGGCCAGGTCACCGATGCGCCGCCCGGCATTGGCCGGCTCGCCCAGTGCCAGCAGGCAGCGGCGCAGGCGCCGTTGCAGCAGGTAATGACGCACCCCGCCGAAGCGTTCGAACGCCCGGTACAACTGGCTGCGCGAGGTACCCACGGCCTTGGCCAGCATGGCTGGGGTGAGGTCGTCACGGTGCAGGTTGCCTTCGATGTACAGCCGCGCCCGCCGCCCGATCTCGCAGGGGCCGGGCGCCTGCGCCAGGTGCTGGCCTGCCTGGGCGCTGGCCAGGCAGGCCGCCAGCATGCCCAGCAAGGGTTGGCTCAAGCGCAGCGCTTCGCCTTGGGTGAGGCCAGGCGCCGCCACGGCCAGCGCCGACAACAGGCTGGCCAGCAAGCGCCCTGTCGGGCTGGCCCCGCGCACATGCAGGCCGTGCATCTGGCCCATATCCTGCGCCAACAGTGCCGTGCGGGGGATCAACAGGCTCAGGCCCTCACCCGCCGCCATGCCAAAGGCCGCCGGTTGCGCAAGATCGAGCACCACCACATCCCGGGCCCGCACGCGCAGGCCATTGGCGCAGGCCAACCCACGCTGCAACGGCATATGCAGCAGGTAGTGGTCCAGGTCGCACCAGCCCAGGCGCGCCCGGTTGCGGTCATACCGCGCGGCGTCAAGGCGGCCGCTGCAAAGCAGGAAACGTTGGAAGTGGAAGATTTGCAGCGCGGCGCTGAACCCCTGCCCTGCTCCCGTCACAGGGCTGAACAGCAGGTCGGCGGTCTGTCGCCAGGTGGGGAAGGTGTCGGTGGTGATCTGAAGATGGGGGAGCAATGCGTGGCGGGAAAGGTCGGAAGCGGCTGTAGGTTGCGAAGCAATGGAATCCATAGTGAAGGCTCATCTATCCATAGGTGAGCCCGAAAAGTGGTCCACTTCCGACAACGCTGTAGCTCTTTGCCACTATCTCCATCGGATGATGCGTAACTCGATGTGCGGCGCCTGTCGCTCCGCGTTCACAAAACAACAATCACGCAACGCAAAACCGAGATTTTTTCTGTAACGAAAATGTAATATTCGCTTCCGCATACCTATAACAAGCTGGGAGCTTCACATGTTTGCCTTCTTCCGCCCTGCCCCGCACCGGGCACCGCTGCCCGACGAGCACGTCGACAGCACCTACCGGCGCCTGCGCTGGCAGATCTTCGCCGGGATTTTCTTCGGTTATGCCGGCTACTACCTGCTGCGCAAGAACTTCTCCCTGGCCATGCCCTACCTCATCGAGGAAGAGGGCTACAGCCGCGGCCAGCTGGGCGTGGCGATCTCGGCCATCGCCATTGCCTACGGCCTGTCCAAGTTCCTCATGGGCCTGGTGTCCGACCGCTCCAACCCGCGCTACTTCCTGCCCTTCGGCCTGCTGGTCTCGGCCGGGGTGATGTTCATTTTCGGTTTCGCGCATTGGGCCACGTCCAGCGTGACGATCATGTTCGTGCTGCTGTTCATCAACGGCTGGGCCCAGGGCATGGGCTGGCCGCCGAGCGGGCGGACCATGGTGCACTGGTGGTCGCAGAAAGAGCGCGGTGGCGTGGTGTCGGTGTGGAACGTCGCCCACAACGTCGGCGGCGGCTTGATCGGCCCGCTGTTCCTGCTGGGCCTGGGCTGGACCAACGACTGGCACGCAGCGTTCTACGTGCCTGCGGCGGTAGCGGTGCTGGTGGCGGTGTTCGCCTTCGCCACCATGCGCGACACCCCGCAATCGGTAGGGCTACCACCGGTGGAGCAGTACAAGAACGACTACCCGCAGGGCTACGACGCAAGCCACGAGCAGGAGTTCAGCGCCAAGCAGATCTTCGTCCAGTACGTGCTGTGCAACAAACTGCTGTGGTACATCGCCCTGGCCAACGTGTTCGTCTACCTGCTGCGCTACGGCGTGCTCGACTGGGCACCGACCTACCTGAAGGAGGCCAAGCACTTCAGCGTCGACACCACCTCGTGGGCCTACTTCTTCTATGAGTGGGCCGGTATCCCCGGCACCCTGCTGTGCGGCTGGATGTCGGACAAGATCTTCCGCGGCAACCGTGGCCTGACCGGCATCGTGTTCATGGCCCTGGTGACCGTGGCTACCCTGGTGTACTGGCTGAACCCACCGGGCAACCCGACCATCGACATGATCGCGCTGTTCTCGATCGGTTTCCTGATCTACGGGCCGGTGATGCTGATCGGCCTGCAGGCGCTGGAGCTGGCACCGAAGAAGGCCGCCGGCACCGCTGCGGGCTTCACCGGGTTGTTCGGCTACCTGGGCGGTTCGGTCGCGGCCAGTGCGGCGATGGGCTACACCGTCGACCACTTTGGCTGGGATGGCGGCTTCGTGATGCTGGTGAGCGCGTGCGTGCTGGCGATTGTCTTCCTGCTGCCGACCTTGCGCCATACCAAGGCGGCGAGCGTGGAGCGTGAAGCGCTGGCTTGACGCTAGCCCTTTACGACGAAGCCCGGGGTTGTTACCCCGGGCTTCGTGTTTTCAGGCGGCCTGGCACAGGCGCGTGACCACCGGTTGCTGGCGCTGGCAGGCTCGATCTGCCTAGAGCAACGCCTTGCGCATGAACACCCGGGCGAAGCCATCCTCGACTGCTCGCCCGGTCTCGCGGTAGCCGAACCTGACGTAGATCTCGATGTTCTCCACCATTCGCTCATGGGTGTAGAGGCGGATCGCCACACAGCCTGCGGCACGCCCATGTGCCTCGCTGAAGTCCATCAGCAATCGGCCGATGCCCTGCCCTTTGCACGCTGCCAGCACGGCGACATTCACCAGCAGCAACTCACGGCCCTCGCGCCGCAGCACCAGCACCCCGACGATGCGCGTGGCCTGCACCGCCACGAACACCTCGTCGTCACGCACCACCTGGGCGTAGTCCTCCAGCATCGGCGCTGGCTTGCGGCCGATCCTGGCGATGTAGGGGGTATAGGCTTCGGCGACCAGCGTGGTGATCGCGTCGACGTCTTCGGCCTTGGCCGGGCGCAGGGTGATGGCTGCAGGCATGGCGCTCAATCCTGTGCAGCCTGGCCATGGCCCGGCCACAGCACCGCCTGGGCGGCCACGACATGCCCCTGGACGGCATCGAAGGTGACGCTGGGCGAGCCGTACAGCTGATAGCCGAGGGCGAGGATTTCGGAAATACGCCGGCAGAAGCTGGCGTCGTCCTTGCCGGTGATCAGGCGGTAGACCGGCAAGCCGTTGGGGGGTGTGGAGGTCATTGCGCGGTCCTTGTCTATGCGAGGGGCGGGCATGATGGCATATCCAGCCTCTCGCCTGCCGCTCGCTTGCGTGGATTGCGTGCACCCGCGAAGCAGGCACCGTGGTGCATGGCACGGGCTACGCCCGTGTTCGCGGGCAAGCCCGCTCCCACATGGATCGCGCAAGTCTTTTGAATCTTCATCAGGAACCACCACTCGCCCGATCCCGCACCGGACACTGCGCCCGATGCAGATTCAATGCCGTATTGATGATCCCGATATGGCTGAACGCCTGCGGGAAATTCCCCAGCATGCGCTTCCCCGCCGTGTCGTACTGCTCGGCCAGCAACCCCACGTCGTTGCACAACCCGGTCAGGCGCTCGTACAGCGCCTGCGCCTCGTCCTGCCGCCCAAGCAACACATACACATCCGCCAACCAGAACGAGCACACCAGGAACGTCCCTTCCCCCGGTGTCAGGCCATCGCTGCAACTGTCGCTGTCGTAGCGCAGCAGCAGGCCGTTGCGCAGCAGCCGCTGCTCAATCTGTTCGAGGGTTCGCAGAAAACGCGGATCGCTCGCCGGCAGAAAACCAGTCAGGGCGATCTGCAGCAGGCTGGCGTCCAGCTCGCTAGAACCGTAGGCCTGGACGAAGTAGCGCCCTGCACTGTCCAGCCCGCGCTGGCAGACTTCGTCGCGGATCTGGTTCGCCACCTGCCGGTAATGCCTGCCGCGCTGGCGATCCTCCTCGGTGGTTTCGGCCAGGCTTGCTGCGCGGTCGAAGGCCACCCAGGCCATGACCTTGGAATGCACGAAATGCTGGCGGCCACCGCGCACTTCCCAAAGGCCTTCGTCTGGCTCACGCCAGATGCGTTCAACGTACGGCAGGATCACCCGGGCGATGGCCGAACTGCGCGGATGCCGCGGCAGCCCGCCCTTGATGGCCTGGGTCATGGCGTCGGCCAGTTCGCCGTAGATGTCCAGTTGCAGTTGTTCAGAGGCCGCGTTACCGACCCGTACCGGCTGCGAATGCTCATAGCCCGCCAGCCAGGGCAGGCTGAACTCGGGCAGGTCGCGCTCACCCGCCAGCCCGTACATGATCTGCATCTGCTCGGGGTTGCCCGCCACCGAACGCAGCAGCCATTCGCGCCAGGCCTGGGCCTCGTCGAAATAACCCAGGTTCATCAACGCCAGCAGGGTCATGGTGGCGTCGCGCAGCCAGCAGTAGCGGTAATCCCAGTTACGCTCGCCGCCAACGCGCTCGGGCAGCGAGGTGGTGACTGCGGCCACCATGCCGCCGGTGGGCGCGTAGGTCATGGCCTTGAGAGTCAGCAGCGAGCGGCGCACCTGGTCGGTGTAGGGGCCGACCTCGGGGCAGCGGGCAGCGAAGGCCTGCCATTGGTCGATGGTCTGCGCCAGGTCATGGTCGACATCGCAACCGGGCTGCACGGGCAGGTGCGACGCCTGATGGCAGAGGCTGAACACCTGGCGCTCGCCAGCGCGTACGCGAAAGCGCGCCACGCTGTGGTGGTCGAGCCCGTGGGTTTCGGTGGTGCTGCGCAGGATCAGGCGGTCGGGCCCGGCGACCGCGCTGACGGTCAGCGCATCGAGCTTTTCCACCCAGGGCACGCTGCGGCCGTAGTCGAAGCGCAGCACCAGGTCCATCTCGAAGGCGGTTTCCCCAGTTAGCCCTTCGACGATACGCAGCACTGCGTTGCTATCGCCCAGTGGCATGCAGTCGAGCACCCGGGCGCGACCGCTGGTGGTGGTCCAGGTGGTTTCCAGCACCAACGTATCGTCGAGGTAGCGGCGGGTGCTGCTTTCGACGGGGTCGCTGGGGGCGATGCGCCAGCGACCGTTTTCCTCGTTGCCCAGCAGCGCGGCGAATACCGCCGGGGCGTCGAAGCGCGGCAGGCACAGCCAGTCGAGGGCGCCGTCGCGGTTTACCAGGGCGGCGCTACGGCAGTTGCCGATCAGGGCGTAGTCTTCGATGGGGGCAGGCATCGGGGCTCCTTTGGGCGGGGTGCGGTTGAAAGCCTGGAACTTGAGGTTGGATGCCTGGGGGGAGAAGGTCGTTCCGCTGGGACTAAGCGCAAACCGAAATGGTGGCCTTCCTGGTCGGGGCGCGAGGCCCCGGGTGATAGCCGCTGGCTTGTGTCATGCCAACAAGGCGGACAGCCGCGGTTATCCGCCTTGTTGGCATGGCGCGGTATCGCGGTGGCGCACTGAAGTTTCTGCGTCTGGCCTCACCCCAGGTTGTGCCACTCGCGCTTGTCACGCGTCAGCAGTTCGTTACCCGCCTCCGGCCCATCCTCACCCGCCGGGTACTCATGCACCTCCCCCGGCTCGCTGGCCCAGGCATCGAGGAACGGCTGCACCGCGCGCCAACCGTTCTCGATGTTGTCAGCGCGCTGGAACAGCGTCTGGTCACCGGTCAGGCAGTCGTAGATCAGCGTCTCGTAGCCCGTCGCCGGGGTCATCTTGAAGAAGTCCTTGTAGGCGAACCCCAGCTCGACGTTCTCCATCACCAGCTCAGGCCCCGGGCGCTTGGCCTGGAGGTCGAACCACATGCCCTCGTTGGGCTGGATCTGGATCTTCAGGTAGTTGGGCTTGGGCCGCTCCAGCTCGCTTTCGCGAAACTGCGCATAGGGCGCGGGCTTGAAACAGATGGCGATCTCGGTGTCGCGCACGCTCATGCGCTTGCCGGTGCGCAGGTAGAACGGCACGCCGGCCCAGCGCCAGTTGTCGATCATCACCTTGAGCGCCACGTAGGTTTCGGTCTGGCTGTCGGGCGCCACCTTGGCCTCCTGGCGGTAACCAGGCAACGCCTTGCGGCCTTGCTTGCCGGCGCTGTACTGGCCACGCACCGAGTGCTTCAGGGCGAGCTTGGGCGACCACGGCCGGATGGCACCGATGACCTTGGCCTTTTCACTGCGTACGGCGTCGGCGCCGAACGCCGCCGGTGGCTCCATGGCGACCATCGCCAGCAGCTGGAACAGGTGGTTGGGCACCATGTCGCGCAGGGCGCCGGTGTTGTCGTAGAACGCGCCGCGGGTCTCCACGCCAACGGTCTCGGCGGCGGTGATCTGCACGTGGTCGATGTAGTGGTTGTTCCAGAACGACTCGAACAGGCCGTTGGAGAAGCGGCTGACCAGGATGTTCTGCACCGTCTCCTTACCGAGGTAGTGGTCGATGCGGTAGATCTGCCGCTCGCTCATCACCTTGAGCAGGCAGGCGTTGAGGGCCTCGGCGCTGGCCAGGTCGGTGCCGAAGGGCTTCTCCACCACCACCCGGCGAAAGCCCCCGGCGGACTCGTCGAGCAGGCCGGCATCACCCAGGCGCTGGGCCACTTCGGGGAAGAAGCGCGGCGAGGTGGCCAGGTAGAAGATGGCGTTGCCATGGCTGGTCTTGTCGATGCGCTTGGCCAGGGCCTGGTAGGTCGCGGGGTCGAGGAAGTCGCCGGTCTGATAGTCCAGGCGCTTGGCCAGGCGCGCCCAGAGTTTGTCGTCCAGGCAGCGCTCGGCGCCTTCACGACCCTGGTCGCGCTCCAGCATGAAGGCATGTAGGCGCTCGGCAAACGCTTCGGCGCTGGCGGCGTTGTGGTCGACCCCGACGATGCGCAGGTTGCGGTCGAGCAACCCGTCGCGGCTGAGGTTGTAAAGCGCGGGCATCAGCAGACGCTTGACCAGGTCGCCATTGGCGCCGAACAGGAACAGGGTGCAGGGGGGCGCGGCGGGGATGGTCTGTTTGCTCATTCGCCTTTCTTCTCGACGTGGCCACCGAAGCCCAGGCGCATGGCCGAGAGGATCTTGTCGCCGTAGGTGCCCTGCTGCTGGCGCGAGCGGAAGCGGGCGAACAGCGCGCTGGACAACACCGGCACCGGCACCGCCTGCTCGACGGCGGCGTCGATGGTCCAACGGCCCTCGCCACTGTCCGACACCGAACCACTGAACTCGCGCAGCTGCGGGTCGGCCACCAGCGCGTCAGCCGTAAGGTCGAGCAGCCACGAGGTGACCACGCTGCCACGGCGCCACACTTCGGCGATCTCGGCCACATTGAGGTCGAAGCGCTGGTCCTCTGGCAGTTCATTGCCACCCTTGCTGCGCAGCAGGTCGAAGCCTTCGGCGTAGGCCTGCATCAGGCCGTACTCGATGCCGTTGTGCACCATCTTCACGTAGTGACCGGCGCCTGGCGGGCCGGCGTGGATATAGCCGTGCTCGGCACGGTCGTGCTCGCCGCTGCGGCCTTGGGTGCGGGGGATATCACCGACACCCGGGGCCAGGGTCTTGAACAGCGGCTCCAGGCGCTCGAACACGTCCTTTTCGCCGCCAATCATCATGCAGTAGCCCCGCTCCAGGCCCCACACACCGCCCGAGGTGCCGACGTCCAGGTAATGCAGGCCACGCTTGGCCAGCTCCGCGGCGCGGCGCATATCGTCCTTGTAGAAGGTATTGCCGCCGTCGATGATCGCATCGCCCGGCTCCAACAGCTCGGCCAGCTGGGCGATGGTCTGTTCGGTGGGCTCGCCCGCCGGCAGCATCACCCATACCGCGCGCGGTGCCTTGAGCTTTTGCACCAGCGCGCCGAGGTCGTGGGCCCCTTGCGCGCCCTCGCCTTCGAGGGTATCGATCGATTCGCGGTTGCGATCGTGAACCACGGTGCGATGGCCGGCGCGCATCAGGCGCCTTGCGATATTGCCGCCCATGCGGCCCAGCCCGACGATTCCCAATTGCATGTGGTGACGCTCCCGTTAGAAATGGATTACAACCGTTAAGGCATTCAGATTAGTACAGCGCTTGGCTCTAGAGTTTCAGCGACGAACGGCATGACAACGATAAACAAAAAAGTTCCGTTCGACGGAGAAAGAATTCAGAATGCGCGCCGCGTGTAGTGACTACGCTCTCAATTGTCACCAGCCAGAAACGCGAGGTGTGTCCATGGGTACTCTGATGCCTGCAACCCCCACCCAGACCCTCTATGTCACCGTGCGCCGTGACGAGCTGCGCCAGCTGAAGGACGAGCGTGACCAACTGCGCCAGCAAGTGGCGCAGCTGAACCTGTTGCTCGAAAAGAACCGTTCTACCGGCAACCCGTGACTCACCCCCCTGGCGGGCGCCATTCGGTGCCTGTCCCTGCCTGAAGTGCAACGCCGCTGTTGCCCCCCTGCACACTTGCAACGACCGACGACCACCGACCATTCAATCCGCGCCGTCGAACAGCCCGCCCAAGCAATAGCAAAATTTCATATGCCGGCGCTTTGACACTGCGCAAGCCCGCCCCTTCACTGTCAGGCAGTGCAACACGTGCTGCCCAATGCGCGGCCATGGACGGCGACCCCGCATATTCGCCTTCCTGACCATTTGCGGCGCCCTTCGCCATGACGCAATGGGCCGGCACACCCTTGAAGGCCATCAGGAGGCTTTGAAGATGAATGACGACAATGTTTGGCTGGTGCTGCCCGGCACCACTGAGTTGGTGAGTCCCTACGAACTGAAATCCAAACCGATCAAGGCGGCCCAGGCATTTTCCGTCGATGTAGTGACGGCAATGGTCGCGCAAGATCTGGATGGGTTCCTGCGTGGCAGGAATGACGTGCTGGTGCTGTCCAAGGTCTCGATGGGTGAGCAGCCCCTGGTCAGCCGCATTCATTTTTATGAAGAAGAAGTACCGACCGGCAAACCCATCCGCAACCTGCTCGCCGGCAACGTCTACACCACCGATGACTATTCGGGGCGGGACACGTTGTGGATCGAGTTGAACCTGCTCGAGATCGACACCGACACCGGCGAGCGCAAGGCCGCTGTCGCCGCCTTCGGCGAGATGGTCACGACCGTCGGTGCCATCTTCCCGGCCATGCTGCCCTATACCTTTGCCGCCCGTACCGGTTCGACGCTGATCGAAACCTTGGTGTCGGCGCTGGAGAAAAACCAGAACGTGGTGCGGTTCCCCTTCGCGCTGTACCCAGGGGCGCCACGACCCGGCATGGCCGTCCTGCAGGAGGGTACCTATGTCGTGTTCTCCCAGCCAGTCGATCCGATCCTCTACAGGCTTCAAGCCAACGGGCAAGTCGTGCGCAACAACAAGCCTTCGACTGTGTCCTACATGGTGATGAACGTGTCTGCGCAAACACAGGTCAGCGCGCAATATGTGCTCAGCCAGAAGGTCGCCACCCTGTTGACGCAGATCGACAAGGGCAACGAGCGGACACCGCGCGACACCCTGAACTTCCTCAATTCCACACTGCAAGCCTATTCGCTCTACAAGAAACTGGAGCGCTATACCGAACTCAAGGGCCTGGCCAATCCAACAGCCGAAGAGACTGCGCTGATGGCCGAGATCAAGAAAATCGACGCGCTCAAACCCTTCATCCCATGACCCCCCCCGGGAAGGCCGCCTCGGCGGCCTTTGCTCCCATAACTAGGTGAAGCATCTTGCAACAACCCGCCAACGTTTGCGGGGACGAACGGTCGTCAGCTAAGTGACCAGGCAGTCACATAAACTGCGTTTCGTCGCCTACACTGCGGACTCGGCCCGCGTTTTGCTCGGAAAAAGTGACGTAAAAAAGTCGAACTTTCCGAAATACGGGCAGGTCAGGACTTAAGTAGGCCATCGCAAAGGGACTTCCTCACGCNAGGCCCACCCAACCCAAC
>NZ_JACAFQ010000041.1 GCF_015354575.1 Pseudomonas sp. UFMG81 | reverse complement strand
TCCCACCCCCCACCCAGCGCCGCAATCAACTGCACACTGGCCACCAACCGCCCCTGCAACAACGTCAACACACTGCGCTCATTGCTCAGCGCCGTGGTCTGCACGTTCACCACATCCAGGTAGCCGATCAACCCGGCCTTGTACTGGTTCTCGGTCAAACGCAGCGATTCACGCGCCGCATCCAGCGCCTCCTGGCGCACCACGGCCTCATCGCCGTACACCTTCAGTTGCACCAGGTAGTTCTCCACTTCCTTGAACCCGTCCAACACGGTCTGGCGGTACTGCGCCACGGTCTGGTCGTACACCGCGACGGTGCGGTCGACCTCGGCGCTGCGCTTGCCGGCGTCGAACAGGGTCAGGGCCAGTTGCGGCCCTACCGACCAGTAGCGGTTGGGCAATTCGATCCAGTTGCTGAAGCTGCTGCTGGAGTAACCGCCGCTCATGCTCAACGACAAGTCGGGGAAATATGCCGCCCGCGACACGCCGATGTTCGAGTTCGCTGCCATGACCTTGCGCTCAGCCGAGGCGATGTCGGGTCGGCGCTCAAGTAGTTGCGACGGCAGCGTGAGTGGAATCTGCGGCAGCGCAGGAATGTCGTTGCTCGCCGCCAGGGCGAAGTCGGCCGGGGCCTTGCCCATCAGCACGGCGATGGCGTTTTCGTACTGCGCGCGCTGCCAGGCCAGGTCGATCAGGTCGGCTTGGGTGCTCTTGAGCTGGGTGCGGGCCTGGGCCACGGCATCCGGGCCGGAGACACCAGCGCGGTACTGGTTCTCGGTCATCTTCAACGAGCGCTCGTACGCCGCCACCGTGGCTTCGAGCAGGCGCTTCTGCGCGTCGATCACCCGCAGTTGCAGGTAGTTCTGCACCAGCTCCGACTGCTGGCTCAGGCGGATCGCCGCCATGTCGGCCAGGCTGGCCTGGGCGCTGGACTCGTTGGCGTTGAGGGTTTCGCGCAGCTTGCCCCACAGGTCGATCTCCCAGCTCACACCGAGCTGGGCATTGTACGTATTACGAATGCCGCTGCTGTTGTTCGACAGGCTGGAGCTGGAACTGCCGGTGCCCTGGGCGGAGCGGTTCTTGCTGGTGGTCAGGTCCAGCGAGGGGAACAGCGAAGCGCGGCTGCTGCGCACCAAGGCCTGGGCCTGGCGATACTGCGCCTCGTACTGGGCGACCGTCTGGTTGCTGCGGTTCAACTCCTCGACCAGGCCATTGAGCTGCGGGTCGCCATAGACTTCCCACCAGGCGCCGCGGGCGATGGCGTCGGATGGGTTGGCCTGGGTCCAGCCTTCGGCCTGCTTGAACTGCGCCGGCGTACTCACCTCGGGCCGGTGGTAATCCGGGCTCAGGGTACAGGCGCTGAGCATCGCCACGCACAGGCCGGCGCTGGCCAGGCGCGAGCCGCGCCCCCGGGTCAGCAGCTTGAGGGCACGGTGGAGTCGGGTGTGGGCAAAGGTCATAGCGGGGTATCCAGGGCAGCGTCGGTGCGCACGCCGCGCCAACGGTTGAAACGGTGGCGCAGGCGGTCGAGGTACAGGTAGACCACCGGCGTTGTGTACAGGGTAAGCAGCTGGCTGAACACCAGGCCGCCGATGATGGTCAGGCCCAGCGGTTGGCGCATCTCCGCCCCTTCGGCGCTGCTCAGCAGCAGCGGCAGCGCACCGAGAATGGCGGCCAGGGTGGTCATCAGGATCGGCCGCAGGCGCAGCAGGCAGGCGCGGCGGATCGACTCTTCGGGCGTCAGACCGTCGTTGCGCTCCAGCTGCAGGGCCAGGTCGATCATCAGGATGGCGTTCTTCTTCACCACGCCAATCAGCAGGAACAGCCCCAGCAGCGAGATCAGGCTGAACTCGCCGCCGGTGAGGTACAGCGCGAGCAAGGCACCGACCCCCGCCGAGGGTAGCGTGGACAGAATGGTCAGCGGGTGGATGTAGCTTTCGTAGAGGATGCCCAGCACCAGGTACACCAGCACCAGGGCACCGAGGATCATCAATGGCTGGCCTTCGGTGGTCTTGGTGAAGGCGTCCGCCGTGCCGCCGAGCTTGGCGATCACCGATTCCGGCAAGCCGAGCTTGGCGACGGCGCGCTCCAGCGCGGCCAGGGCCTGGTCGGGGCTGTAGCCTTCGGCGACGTCGAACGAGATGTCCTCGGAGGCGAACTGGCCTTCGTGACTGACCCGGTCGTTGGCCAGGCTGTTCTCGTAGCGGGCGAAGCTGGACAGCGGCACGCGGGCGCCGTCGGCGGTGATCACCTGCACTTGTTCCAGGGTGCTTGGGTCCCAGGCGTACTTGGGGTTGATCTCCAGCACCACCTGGTACTGGTTGAGGCTGTCGTAGATGGTCGAGATCTGCCGCTGGCTGTAGGCGTTGTTGAGCACCGAGGTGACCATGCTCATGTCGATCCCCAGGCGCTTGGCCTGGTCGCGGTCGACCACCAGGGTCACCTGCTGGGTGCCGGCGCCGTCGCGGGCGTCGATGGCGGTCAGTTCAGGCAGCTTGCGCAGCTCGGCGGCCACCTTGGGGAACCATTCGCGCAGCGCGGCCAGGTCGCCGCTCTGCAGGGTGTAGAGGTATTGCGAGGTGCTCTGGTCACGCCCGCCCCCGCCCAGTTGCAGGTCCTGGTCGGCCATCAGGTACAGGCGCCCGCCGGGCACCTTGGGCATTTCCTTGCGCAGGCGTTCGATGACCTTCTGCGCATTCTCCTTGCGCACGGCGATGGGCTTGAGGCGCACCAGCATGAAGGCGTTGTTGGTGCCGCTGTTGCCACCGATGAACCCGGCCACGCTCTCCACGGCCGGGTCCTTGAGCAGTGCCCGGCGGTAGATCTCCATCTTCGGCTGCATCACGGTGAACGACAGGCCGTCGTCGCCGCGGATGAAGCCCTGCAACTGGCCGGTGTCCTGCTGCGGCATGAGGGTCTTGGGCACCACCACGTACAAGGCGATATTGAGCCCGATGGTGGCCAGCAGGCTGAACAGGGTCAGGCGTTTATGCCGCAGCGCCCAGCCCAGGCTCTTGTCGTAGCCGTCGACCATGCGCTGGTGGATGCGGTCGCTGAAGCGTTGCAGACGGGTCTGCTGCTGCGGGCCGTGGACCTTGAGCCAGCGCGAGCAGAGCATCGGCGTAAGGGTCAGCGACACCACCAGCGAGACGATGATCGCCGCCGCCAGGGTGATCGAGAACTCCTTGAACAAGCCGCGCACGATGCCGCCCATGAACAGGATCGAAACGAACACCGCCACCAGCGACACGTTCATCGACAGCAAGGTGAAGCCCACTTCCTGGGCGCCCTTGTAGGCGGCGCGCATGGGGTTCTCGCCGTTCTCGATATGCCGGGAGATGTTCTCCAGCACCACGATGGCGTCGTCCACCACCAGGCCGGTGGCGAGGATCAGCGCCATCAGCGACAGGTTGTTCAGCGAAAAGCCGCACAGGTACATGACCGCGAAGGTGCCCACCAGCGACACCGGCACGGCGAGGCTTGGGATCAGCGAAGCACGGAAGTTGCCGAGGAACAGGTACACCACCAGGATCACCAGCACCACGGCGATCAGCAGGGTGTGCTCGGCCTCCTTGAGGGTGGCCTTGATCACCGGCGAGCGGTCCATCGCCACGTTGAGCTTGACGCTGGCCGGCAGCAGCGACTGCAATGCCGGCAGCTCGGCCTTGATCTGCTCGACGGTCTGAATGATGTTGGCGCCGGACTGGCGGTTGACCACCAGCAACACCGCGCTTTCGTCGTTGAAGAAGCCGCTGTTGTAGCGGTTCTCCACGCCGTCGCTGACCTTGGCCACATCGGACAGGCGCAGGATCGCACCGTTCTGTTGGCGGATGACGATGGGTTTGTAGTCCTCGGCCTTCTCCAACTGGTCGTTGGCACGCACTTGCCAGTTGCGTTCGCTGTCCTCGACGAAGCCCATCGGCCGGCGCTGGTTGGCGTTGGCCACTGCGGTGCGCACGTCGTCCAGGGCCAGGCCGTACTGGTTGAGCAGCTGTGGCTCCAGCTCGATACGCACGGCCGGCAGCGAACTGCCGCCGATCTGCACTTCCCCTACCCCGCTGACCTGGGACAGGCTCTGCGACAGGATGGTGTCGGCCAGGTCGTAGAGCTGGCCCTTGGAGAGCACCTCGGAGGTCAGCGAGATCACCATGATCGGTGCTTGCGACGGGTTGATCTTCTTGTACGTGGGCATGCTGCGCATGCCGCTGGGCAGCAGGTTGCGGGTGGCGTTGATGGCCGCCTGCACCTCGCGGGCGGCGCCGTCGATGTCGCGGCCCAGGTCGAAGCCGATGATTACCCGGGTCGAGCCCTGGTTGGAGCTGCTGGTCAGGGTGGTGACGCCGGCGATGGCACCCAGCTTGCGTTCCAGCGGTGTGGCCACGGTGGAGGCCATCACCTCGGGGCTGGCGCCCGGCAGGTTTGCCGATACCACGATCACCGGGAAGTCCATCTGCGGCAGCGGCGACACCGGCAGCAGGCCGAAGCTCACCCCGCCCAGCAGCATGATCGCCAGGCTCAGCAGCATGGTCGCCACCGGCCGGCGTATGAACGGTCCGGACAGGTTCATGCGTCGGCCTGCTGGGCGTCAGCCGCTGGCCGCCAGCGACGGGCCAGGCGGTCGAAGTACAGGTAGATCACCGGGGTGGTGAACAAGGTCAGCACCTGGCTCACCAGCAGCCCGCCGACCATCACCAGGCCCAGCGGTTGGCGCAGTTCGGCGCCGGAGCCGGTGGCGAGCATCAGCGGCACGGCACCGAACAGCGCCGCCAGCGTGGTCATCAGGATCGGCCGGAAGCGCAGCAGCGCGGCCTGGTAGATCGCGTCGTGCGGGGTCATGCCCTGGTGGCGCTCGGCCTCTAAGGCGAAGTCGATCATCATGATCGCGTTCTTCTTGACGATACCGATCAACAGGATGATGCCGATGATGGCGATCATCCCCAGGTCGTTGCCACTGAGCAGCAGCGCGAGCAAGGCGCCCACCGCCGCCGAAGGCAGCGTGGAGAGGATGGTCACCGGGTGGATATAGCTCTCGTACAGCACGCCCAGCACGATGTACATGGTCACCACCGCCGCCAGGATCAGCAGCAAGGTGCTCGACAGCGAAGCCTGGAACGCCGCGGCGGCGCCCTGGAAGCGGGTCTGCACGCCAAGCGGCATGCCGATCTCCTGCTGCACCTGCTCGATCACCTGTACCGCCTCGCCCAGCGAGGCGCCGTGGCCAAGGTTGAACGACATCATCACCGCCGGGAACTGGCCGATGTGCGAGATGGCCAGCTGCGCCTGGCGCTGTTCGATGCGCGCCAGCGCCGACAGGCGTACCTGGCCGCCGTCGGTGGCCTTGACGTGGATCGACTCCAGCGCCTGCGGCCCGAGGCTGGCGGCGGTCTGCGACTGCAACACCACACGGTACTGGCTGGCCTGGGTGTAGATGGTCGAGATCTGCCGCTGGCCGAAGGCGTCGTACAAGGCGTTGGTGATCTGCGCCACGGTGATGCCTAAGCGACTTGCCATGTCGCGGTCGATCACCAGGTACACCTGCAGGCCCTTGTCCTGCAGGTCGCTGGCCACATCGCGCAGTTCGCTGCGCTGTTGCAGCGCCTGCACCAGCTTGCCGCTCCATTGCGCGAGCAGGTCGGCGTCGGGCGAGCTGAGGCTGAACTGGTACTGGGTGCGGCTGACCCGGTCCTCGATGCTCAAATCTTGCACCGGCTGCATGAACAGGCGGATGCCCACCAGCTTGTCCAGTTGCGGTTGCAGGCGGGTGATTACCTCGCTGGCGGTGACGTCGCGCTCGCCATGGGGCTTGAGGTTGATCAGCAGGCGGCCACTGTTGAGGGTCGCGTTGTCGCCATCCACGCCGATGTACGACGACAGGCTCTGTACCGCCGGGTCCTTGAGGATCACATTGGCCAGGGATTGCTGGCGCTCGCTCATGGCAGCGAACGAGGTGGATTGCGGTGCTTCGGAAATGCCCTGGATCACGCCGGTGTCCTGGGCCGGGAAGAAGCCCTTGGGCACGATCAGGTACAGCACCACCGTCAGCGCCAGGGTGGCCACCGCCACCAGCAACGTCAGTGGCTGGCGCTTGAGCACCCAGGTCAGGGCGCTGGCGTAGTGCTTGATCAGCCAGTCGATCCAGGCGCCGCTGGCACGGTAAAAGCGGCCCTGCTCCTCTTCCTTGGGCTCACGCTTGAGCAATCGTGCGCACATCATTGGCGTCAGGGTCAGCGACACCACCAGCGAAATCAGGATGGCCACGGCCAGGGTGATGGCGAATTCGCGGAACAACCGCCCCACCACGTCAGCCATGAACAACAGCGGGATCAGCACCGCGATCAGCGAGAAGGTCAGCGAGATCAGGGTGAAGCCGATCTGTTTCGCGCCCTTGAGCGCAGCCTGGAAGGGTGTCTCGCCCTCCTCGATATGCCGGGAGATGTTCTCCAGCATGACGATGGCATCGTCCACCACGAAACCGGTGGCGATGGTCAGGGCCATCAGGGTCAGGTTGTTGACCGAGAACCCCGCAAGATACATCACCCCGAAGGTGCCGATCAGCGACAGCGGCACGGCGATGGAGGGGATGATCGTGGCGGAGACCCTGCGCAGGAACAGGAAGGTCACCATCACCACCAGGGCGATGGCGAACAGCAACTCGTGCTGCACGTCGCGCACGGCCGCACGGATGGTCTGGGTGCGGTCGGTGAGCACCATCACATCGAGGCCGGCCGGCAGGTTGTCGGTGATCGACGGCAGCAACTCCTTGATGCGATCGACCACCTCGATCACGTTGGCCCCGGGCTGGCGCTGGATGTTCAGCAGCACCGCTTCGTTCTGGTTGGCCCAGGCGGCCAGGCGCTCGTTCTCGGCGCCGTCGACGATCTCGGCAACATCCTTCAGGCGCAGTGGCGCGCCGTTGGTGTACTTGAGGATCAGGTTGGCGTATTCGGCAGGCGAACGCAGCTGGTCGTTGGCGTCGAGCATCGACACCCGTGTGGGGCCGTCGAAGTTGCCCTTGGGCTGGTTGACATTGGAGGCGCCAATCAGGGTGCGCACATCATCGAGATTGAGGCCGTTGGCGGCGAGCGCATCGACGTTGACCTTGATCCGCACCGCCTGGCGCTGGCCGCCGGCGATGCTGACCATGCCCACGCCGCTGATCTGGGCGATCTTCTGCGCCACGCGGGTGTCGACCAAGTCGTTGAGCTTGGGCAACGGCAGGGTCTTGGACGAGATGGCCAGGGTCAGCACCGGGGTGTCGGCCGGGTTGACCTTGTTGTACACCGGCGGTGCCGGCAGGTCGCTGGGCAGCAGGTTGCTGGCGGCGTTGATCGCGGCCTGCACCTGCTGCTCGGCGACATCCATGTTCATGTCGAGGTTGAAGCGCAGGGTCAGCACCGAGGCGCCGCCGGAGCTGGTCGAGGCCATCTGCTCGAGGCCCGGCATCTGTCCGAACTGGCGCTCCAGCGGGGCAGTGACGGCGCTGGTCATCACCTGCGGGCTGGCGCCCGGATACAGGGTCATGACCCGGATGGTCGGGTAGTCGACCTGGGGCAAGGCCGCCACTGGCAGCATCTTGTAGGCGATCAGGCCGGCCAGGACGATGGCCAGCATGCTCAGCGTGGTGGCGACCGGCCGCAGGATGAACAGGCGGGAGAGGTTCATGCGCCCGCCTTGGAGCTCGATTCACCGGTCTGGGCCGCGCCCTTGGCATCCTGGCCCTGCAGGTGCTGGCCGGGGGTGGTCGGCACTTGCGAGCTGTCTTCGACCACTTCCACCTTGCTGCCTTCGCGCAGGCGGTCGGTGCCTTCCAGCACCAGGCGCTCGCCCGCGGCCAGGCCTTGCTCGATCACGGTGTGCTCACCGTCGCTGGCGCCGACCTTGAGCTTGCGGATATTCACTGTGCTTTCTTTGTTGACCACATAGGCGAAGGTGCCATCGTTGCCGAACTGGATGGCGGCGGCCGGGGCCAGCACCACCTGCTTGAGGGTGTCGGCCAGCAGGCGCACATTCACGAACTGGTTGGGGAACAGGGCGTGGTCCTTGTTCTGGAAGGTGCCCTTGAACTTCAGGGTGCCGGTGGTGGTGTCGATCTGGTTGTCGAGGCTGCCCAGCACGCCGGTGGCCTGCAGCTTCTGGTCGCCACGGTCCCAGGCCTCCACTGCCAGGGTGGCGCCACTGCGGTAGCGGACGAGCACGGTGTCGAGCTGGGTTTCCGGGAGGGTGAAGGCGACGCTGATCGGCTCGGTCTGGGTAATCACCACCAGGGCGGTGGTGTCGTTGGCCGCCACCAGGTTGCCCAGGTCGAGCTGGCGCAGGCCCACGCGGCCACCGATCGGCGCGCGGATCTGGGTGAAATCGAGGTTCAGGCGGGCATCGTTGACCTGCGCCTGGTTGGTCTTGACCAGGCCCTGGAACTGGCCGACTTGTGCTTCGGCAGTGTCGAGGGTCTGCTTGGCGATGCTGTCCTCGGCATACAGGCCTTTATAGCGGGCCAGGTCGACCTGGGCGTTCTTCAACTGCGCCTGGTTCTGCGCCAGGGTACCTTCGGCCTGTTGCAGGGCGATGCGGAACGGTCGCGGGTCGATCTCGGCGAGCAAGTCGCCGGCCTTGACCTGCTGGCCCTCCTTGAAGTGGATCTTGACCAGTTCACCCGCCACCCGGCTGCGCACATTGACCGTGTTGGTCGCGGTCACGGTGCCAAGGGCCTTGTAGTACAGCGGGAAATCGCCAACGCGCACCGGCTCAACGCGCACCGGCACGGCTTCGGTCGAACCACCGAACCCCGGGCGCCCGCCCATGCCCATGCCGCGGCCCGGTCGGCCGGTGGCGCCCTCCGTGTGCGTCGGTGCTGCCGGCCACAGCCACCAGGCCAGCATGGCCACCAGCAGCAGGATCAGCAGGCCGAACAGCCAGCGACGGGGGGAACGGGAATTGGAGGCTTGCATGGGTCGAACGAACCTTGTTCAAAGAAGAGGACGGCGTGGAGAGCCTGAACGATAAGCACTGCCAGGGGATTAGCAAAGCGGCTTTACCAGTGCTTTACCTTGAGCTGACGTTGGCAAAGCGGTGAATTTTAAATGAAAACGGCCTGGAGCGTTGTCCAGGCCGTTTACCGGCTGTAACCGAATGTTCGCCGGCAACGCCGGCTCCTACAGGGCCAGTTGAGCGCCTGTAGGAGCCGGCTTGCCGGCGATGGGCTGCGCAGCAGCCCCAGCAACACTTACTTCAAGACAGCCAGTGCTGCCTCATAGTTCGGCTCGTCGGCGATTTCGCCCACCAGCTCGGCGTGCAGCACCTTGTCGTTTTCATCCACTACCACCACGGCACGGGCAGCCAGGCCGGTCAGCGGGCCGCTGGCGATGGCCACGCCGTAGTCCTTCAGGAACTCGACGCCACGCAGGGTCGACAGGTTCTGCACGTTTTCCAGGCCTTCAGCGCCGCAGAAGCGTGCCTGGGCGAACGGCAGGTCGGCGGAGATGCACAGCACCACGGTGTTGGCCACATCATTGGCCTGGGCGTTGAACTTGCGCACCGAAGTAGCGCAGGTCGGGGTATCGACGCTCGGGAAGATGTTCAGCACCTTGCGCTTGCCGGCGAAGTCCTTGAGCGACTTGTCGGACAGGTCGGCTGCGACCAGGGAGAAGGCAGGCGCGGTGGCGCCAGCCTTGGGCAGTTCGCCGTTGACCTGAACCGGGCCGCCTTTGAGAGTCACTTGAGCCATGGGAAATCATCCTTAGTACGGGGTTGGTAAAAGACCCTGAGTTAAGCATGAAGCCGCGCAAGTGCCTATAAGCAAACATGAAATTGTTCTATTGCCAGACAATTCCTGTGGACAAAAAAATGTCCGGGTGGCGACAACCGACCCGGACATTTCCTATCACAAGCAGCGAATCAGCCGATCAGGCCGTACACCACCGAGGTCAGGGCCACCAGGCCGATGACCACTACGAACAGGTTCGACAGCGCGCCACTGTACTTGCGCATCGACGGCACGCGACGGATGGCGTACATCGGCATCAGGAACAGCAGCACAGCGATGATCGGGCCGCCGAGGGACTCGATCATGCCGAGGATGCTCGGGTTGAGGGTGGCGACGATCCAGCACACCACCAGCATCAGCGCGGCGACCATGCGGTCCAGGGCCTTGGCGCCAGGGCGCAGGCCGGTCTTGACGATCATGCCCTTGAGGCCTTCGCTGGCACCGATGTAATGGCCCAGGAACGACTTGGCGATGGCGATGAAGGCGATCAAGGGCGCGGCGAAGGCGATGGTCGGCTGGTCGAAGTGGTTGGCCAGGTACGACAGGATCGACAGGTTCTGCGCCTTGGCTTCGGCCAGCTGGGCGCTGCTCAGGGTCAGCACGCAGCTGAACACGAAGAACAGCACCATCAGTACCATCAGCAGGTGCGCACGGCGCAGGATCTGGCCGCTGCGCTCGTCGGCATGGTCACCGTAGCGGCGCTTCTGGTCGACGGCGAAGGCCGAGATGATCGGCGAGTGGTTGAACGAGAACACCATCACCGGGATGGCCAGCCACACGGTGTGCAGGAAGGCAGAGCCCGACGGCACTTGCGTGGCGGTATCGAGGATGCCGCCGGTCCAGTGCGGCACCAGGTACAGGGCCAGCAGCGCCAGGGCGACGATGAACGGGTAGACCAGCAGGCTCATGACCTTGACCGTGGCCTGCTCGCCGCAACGCACGATCGCCAGCAGGCCGAGGATCAGCACGAACGACAGGATCGCCCGCGGCGGCGGCGCGATGTGCAGCTGGTGCTCCATGAAGCTGCTGACGGTGTTGGTCAAGGCCACGCTGTAGATCAGCAGGATCGGGAAGATGGCGAAGAAGTACAGCACGGTGATCAATGCACCGGCCTTGATGCCGAAGTGCTCTTCCACCACCTGGGTGATGTCGCCGCCGCTGCGCCCGGACAGCACGAAGCGGGTCAGGCCACGGTGGGCGAAGTAGGTCATGGGGAACGCCAGCGCCGCGAGGATCAGCAGCGGCCAGAAGCCGCCGAGGCCGGCGTTGATCGGCAGGAACAGGGTTCCGGCGCCGATGGCTGTGCCGAACAGGCCCAGCATCCAGGTGGTGTCGTGACGCGACCAGCTGCCGAGGGTGGCGGGGGTCGATTCTGCAAAGCGTTGTTCAACGCTTGGGGCCTGCTCATTCATTCCGGGTGACGCTCCACTCGCAAGACTGCAACAGGCTGAGAATGGCGAAATAGACGTTTCGCCCAACTCAACCGGGGAAGAGGGGCGCGATTGTGCATGCAAAGGTTGCACTTGGGGAAGCCCCGTCCGAGGGACGGTTGCACTTGTCTTTACAAGAGGGTTGTGCTGGATGGGGCTGCTTCGCAACCCATTCGCGGCACAAGGCCGCTCCTACAGGGCTACGCGAACCTTTGTAGGAGCGGCCTTGTGCCGCGAACGGGCCGCAAAGCGGCCCCAGTCAGGTTACTTCTGCACGGCGGCAAACGCCTCAGCCACCTGGAGCAGGTTGGCCGGGCGCAGCCCGGACATGCACACCCGGCCGCTGTCGATCAGGTACACACCGAACTCGTCACGCAGGCGACGCACCTGTTCGACGCTGAAGCCGGTGTAGCTGAACATGCCGCGTTGGCGCAGGAAGAACTGGAAGTCCTGGCCCGGCAGCAGCTCGCCGAGCAGATCGACCAAGCCTTGGCGCATGTCGAGGATACGCTTGCGCATCACTTCCACTTCCGCCGCCCACTGGGCATTCAGCGCGGCATCTCCCAGCACGCCGGCCACCAGCTGGGCGCCGAACGCGGGCGGGCTGGAGTAGTTACGGCGCACGGTGGCCTTGAGCTGGCCGAGCACGCTGACGGTGGTATCGGCGTCGTCGCAAACCACCGACAGGCCCCCTACCCGCTCGCCATACAGCGAAAAGATCTTCGAGAACGAGTTGCTGACCAGGCACGGCACACCGGCACGGGCCATTTCGCGGATGGCGTAGGCATCCTCGACAAGGCCTTCGCCGAAGCCCTGGTAGGCGATGTCGAGGAACGGGATCAGTTGGCGCGCCTTGACCACTTCAACCACTTGCTGCCACTGGTTCTGGTCCAGGTCGACACCGGTGGGGTTGTGGCAGCACGGGTGCAGCAGCACGACGCTGTTCTGCGGCAGGGTCTGCAAGGTGGCCAGCATGCCGGCGAAATCGACGCCACGGGTTTTCTCATCGAAGTACGGGTAGGTGTGCACCTTGAAGCCCGCACCCTCGAAGATCGCCCGATGGTTGTCCCAGGTCGGGTTGCTGACCCAGACTTCCGAGCCCGGGAAGTAGCGCTTGAGGAAGTCGGCGCCGACTTTCAGCGCGCCGGAGCCGCCGACGGTCTGCACGGTGGCCACGCGGCCATCGGTCACGGCTGGGTGATCGCTGCCGAACAGCAGTGCCTGGATCGCCTGGCGGTAGGCAGCCAGGCCTTCCATCGGCAGGTACAGCGAGGCTTCATGAGGCTGACCGGCCAGGCGCTTCTCGACCTCACCCACTGCCGCCAGTTGCGGCACCACGCCGGCTTCGTCGTAGTACAGGCCAATGCTCAGGTTGACCTTGTCGGCGCGCGGGTCGGCCTTGAAGGTTTCCATCAACGAGAGAATCGGGTCGCCGGCATAGGCATCGACATGTTTGAACACAGCGTGCAGCTCCTTGGAAATCAGGACAGTTCAGGGAAGGCTGCAGCGAGGATACCCGCAGACAGGTGCCAGGAACATCACTGATGTGCAAAGGGTCGATGCAAGGGTGCAACCCTGCGCTGTGGGATCAACTGTCTTGCACAACTTTTTGTAGGAGCGGCCTTGTGTCGCGAAAGGGCCGCAAAGCGGCCCCAGCGATTGATTGTGCGACTCGGACGAATGGGGCTGCTCTGCAGCCCTTTCGCGACACAAGGCCGCTCCTACAGGGAGTGCGCTGACCGGCAGCTACCGGCTCAGCCTGCCAGTTCCCTCAACCCAGCCAACTCCTGCTCGGTCAGTGCCACCCCTTCACGGCCGGCGCCTTCACGCTCGCGATAGCGCCGCTCGCCCGGCATGCGCGATAGCCCCACCGACTGCATCTGCTCCACCAATTCGCGGCTGCGCTGGGCAAAGCGCTCGCCCTCGGCCTTGCTCGGGTCGATCACGATGATCAGCTGCCCGGTCCACGGCGTCTTCGCCCCCGGGTGCCCGGACCAGTCGAACTCCCAGGAGAAGTGGCCACCGGTCAGCGCCGCCGCCAGCAGCTCGACCATCAGCGACAGCGCCGAGCCCTTGTGGCCGCCGAATGGCAGCAACGCACCGCCTTCGAGAATGGCCTTGGGATCGGTGGTGGGCTGCCCATCAGCATCCACGCCCATGCCTTCGGGTAACTGTTGGCCGGCACGCGCGGCGATCTGCACGTCACCATGGGCCATGGCGCTGGTGGCCATGTCGAAGACGATCGGGTCATGCCCGGCGCATGGCGCGGCAAAGGCGATGGGGTTGGTGCCGAACAACGGCTTGCGCGCCCCGTGGGGCACCACGCAGGTCATGCTGTTGACCACGCTCAGGGCCACCAGGCCTTCGTCGGCGAACGGCTCGACATCCGGCCACAAGGCGGCGAAATGGTGCGAGTTGTGGATCGCCAACACGGCGATGCCAGCGCTGCGGGCCTTCTCCACCAGCAGCGCACGCGCCGCCGCCAGGGCCGGCTGGGCGAAGCCACCCCCTGCATCCACTCGCACATACCCCGACGCCACATCACTCACCCGCGGCACGGCCTGGCCGTCGACCCAGCCACTGGCCAGGGTCGAGACATAACCGGGGATTCGGAACACGCCATGGCTGTGCGCCCCATCGCGCTGGGCACTGGCGCAGTTATGGGCAAGCACGCCGGCCACGGCCTCGCTGCAACCATGACGCTGGAAGATCGTTTGCAGCAGCGCCCGCAGGTCGGCAAAGGGCATGCGCACGACGGGGCTGGTGGACGGTGCGGACATCTGAAGCTCCTTTATAGATATTGGAATGGCTACAGCGCAACGGCCTGACTTTCCCGTGAATGACAGCTATCTGTCAATTGTTGACTTGATGACAGAAAACAGCCATTTTCTTCCTCACGCCAGAAATCAGCCGGAGCGCACCATGGGCCAATCGATCAAGCAACGCCTGGAAAGCAGCCTCGACAGCGCTGCCGCCTCCGGCCGCAAGATCGCCAGCTACATGCTCGCCAACCTGCACGAGCTGCCGTTCCAGACCTCGGCGAGCATCGCCGCCAAGCTGGATGTCAGTGAATCCAGTGTCGGCCGCTTCTGCCGCTCGCTGGGCTACGCCCACCTCAAGGCGCTCAAGCAAGACCTGCAGAACGACCTCGGCGATGGGCCCTGGCTGGTCGGTGACCGCCTGCAGGAATTCCGCCAGACGCCCGACGACAGCGAACATGCCGGCAGCCTGGAGCTGGAAATGGCCGCCCTGGTGCGCGTGCACGAACACAGCCGCAGCGAGGCCTGGCGCCAGGTGGCGCGTCGTCTGGCCAACACCCCGCAGGTGTACATCGCCGGTTTCCAGACCGAACGCGGCATTGCCCTGTGCATGAGTCACCTGCTGCAGTACCTACGCGATGGCGTGCACTGCGTGGACGGCAGTGCCGGGCACTTCGGCGAGGTGCTGCTGGGCAACCCCGCAACGCGCTGCCTGGTGGTGTTCGAAGCTCGCCGCTACTCACGCCATGCCCTGCAACTGTGCCAAAAGGCCCGCGCCCTGGGCATCCCGGTGACGCTGGTCACCGACACCTTCTGTGACTGGGCCGATGCCAATGCTGACGAGGTGTTCCGCATCCCCACCGAATTCAATCTGTTTTGGGATTCCACGGCGGCGATGCTGTCGTGGGTGCACCTGATGGTCAACGAGGTCTGCAAGAAGCTCGGGCCGGATGTTGAAAAACGCTTGGAAGCAACTGCCGCTCTGCATAACGAGTTCGTCGGCTACACCTCGTGGCCGGCGGGCAAACAACAATAGAAAGCGTGTAGGTACAGAGGTGCGAGATGAAAAGATCCATGGCTGTGGTGGGTGCGTGCGCCCTGCTGCTGGCAGGCGCTGCCAGCGCCGAGACCCTGCGTTTTGCCACCGAGGGCGCCTACCCGCCCTTCAACTACGTCGACGCCGATAACAAATTGCATGGCTTCGACATCGACATCACCCACGCCCTGTGCGAGCAGATGAAGGTCGAGTGCACCCTGGTGGCGCAGGACTGGGAAGGCATCATCCCGGCCCTGATGGCGCGCAAGTACGACGCGGTGGTGGCCTCGATGATCGACACCCAGGAGCGGCGCAAGAAGATCGCCTTCACCGACCACTACTACCGCACCCCGCTGACCGTCGCCGTGGCCAAGGACAGCAAGATCAGCGACGCGCAGACCGACTTCAACGGCTACACGGTCGGCGCCCAGTCCTCCTCGACCCAGGCGATCTACGCCGAAGATGTGTACGGCAAGGCCGGTGCCGACGTGAAGCTGTACCCGACCATGGACGAAGCCAATGCCGACCTCGCCGCCGGGCGCCTGGACGGGGTGATCGCCGACAAGTTCCCGCTGCACGAGTGGCTCAACAAGAACGGCCAGGACTGCTGCAAGATCCTTGGCGACGTGAAGGACACCAAGGCCGATGCGGCGATTGCCGTTCGCAAGGATGACGAGGCGTTGCGCACGCGGTTGAACGAGGCGTTGGCGGCGATCGTGGCCAATGGCACGTACCAGAAGATCGCCAGCAAGTACTTTGCCTTCGATATCTATAACTGAGGCGGTGGCCTGATAGATCCCTGGGGCTGCTGCGCAGCCCTTTCGCGACACAAGGCCGCTCCTACAAGGGCCAGCCGATTCCTGTAGGAGCGGCCTTGTGTCGCGAAAGGGGCGCAAAGCGCCCCCAGATTCGCCGACCCCGAGGGCTCACCGATGCTCGATCAACTGTCTCTACTGTCCTTCGCCAGCGGCGGCTGGGGCCAGGCGCTGCTGGCCGGCGCCCTGGTGACCGTGTCGCTGGCCCTGGCCTGCCTGCCCATTGGCCTGCCGCTGGGCCTGGTCGTGGCGCTCGCCGCGCGTTCGCGCAATCGCCTGCCACGGGCCTGGGCAACCACCTTCTCCACGGTGTTCCGTGGCCTGCCCGAGCTACTCACTCTGCTGATCATCTACTACGGCTGCCAGATCGCCGCGCAGAAGATCCTCGCCGCCCTGGGCTACCCGGGCGAGGTGCTGATCAACACCTTCCTCGCCGCGATGGTGGCCTTCAGCCTGGTGTTCGCCGCGTTCTCCAGCGAGATCTGGCTGATGGCCTTCAAGACCCTGCCCAAAGGCCAGCTGGAGGCCTGCTCGGCCCTGGGCCTGAGCAAGCGCACCGGGTTCTTCAAGGTGGTGCTGCCGCAGCTCACGCGCATCGCCCTGCCGGGGCTGTCGAACAACTGGCTGAGCCTGCTCAAGGACACCTCGCTGGTGTCGACCATCTCGCTGATCGACCTGATGCGCCAGACCAACCTGGCGGTCAGCGTGACCAAGGAGCCTATGTTCTTCTACGGCGTGGCCTGCCTGGTCTACCTGCTGTTCTCGGCACTCTCGGGCAGGGTCTTCGCCTGGCTTGAAAAACGCAGCAATCGCCACCTGCAAGGAGCCCGCACATGAGCCTCGAACAACTGCTGGCCTACGTGCTCGACCCGGACCTGCTGGAGCGCTACGGCCACCGTTTCGTCGACGGCCTGCTGGTGACCGCCAAGCTGGTGGCGATCTCATTCACCCTGGGCGCGCTGCTGGGCATGTTGCTGGCCCTGGCGCGGATGTCACACAGCGTCGCCCTGCAACGCCTGGCCGCCGGCTACGTGTACTTCTTCCGCGGCTCGCCACTGCTGGCCCAGCTGTTCCTGCTGTATTACGGGCTGGGTTCGTTCAAGGGCTTCTGGCAGGACCTCGGGCTATGGTGGTTCTTCCGCGAAGCGTGGTACTGCGCCCTGCTCGCCTTCACCCTCAACACCGCCGCCTACCAGGCCGAGATCTTCCGCGCCAGCCTGATGGCCGTCGCCCCGGGGCAGTACGAAGCGGCGAAGGCGTTGAACCTGAAACGCTCGACCACCTTCTTCAAGGTGGTGCTGCCGCAGTCGCTGCTGGTGGCCATCGGCCCGCTGGGCAACGAGCTGATCATGATGATCAAGGCCAGCGCCATTGCCTCGCTGGTGACCATTTATGACTTGATGGGGGTGACCAAGCTGGCCTTCTCGCGCAGCTTCGACTTCCAGATCTACCTGTGGGCGGCGGTGCTGTACCTACTGATCGTGGAAATCGTCCGGCGCACCCTGAAACACCTGGAGGCCCGCTTGGGCCGCCACCTGAACTGATTCGAAGGAAAGCCTTATGCATTGCCAGACCATCGTCCTGGGCGCCGGTATCGTCGGCGTCAGCACTGCCCTGCACCTGCAGGCGCGCGGCCGCCAGGTGCTGCTGATCGACCGCGACGAGCCGGGCAGCGGCACCAGCCATGGCAACGCGGGGCTGATCGAGCGCTCCAGCGTGATCCCCTACGCGTTCCCGCGCCAGTTCGGCGCGCTGCTGCGCTACGGCCTCAACCGCCAGCCCGACGTGCGCTACAGCCTGGCCCACCTGCCCAAGGCCGCACCGTGGCTGCTCAGTTACTGGCGCCAATCAGCCCCGGGCCGGGTGGCCAAGGCCGCTGCGGACATGCTGCCGCTGGTGCAGCGCTGCGTCGAAGAGCACGACGCGCTGATCGAGGCGGCCGGGTTGCAAGCCTTGGTGCAGGCCAAGGGCTGGATCGAGATCTACCGTGACAACGGCCTGTTCGAGCAGGCGAAAAAGGAGGTGCTGGGCCTGGCCCGCTACGGCTTGCAGTACGAAATCCTCGACCGTGGCGCACTTCAGGCTCGCGAGCAGCAACTGGCCGGGGATGTGGTGGGTGGCATCCACTGGCTCGACCCCAAGACCGTGAGCAACCCCGGCGGCCTCACCCGTGGCTATGCCGGGCTGTTCGTCCAGCGCGGCGGGCAGTTCCTGCATGGCGATGCGCGCAGCCTGCGTCGTGTCGAAGGCGGCTGGCAGGTCGACACCCAACGCGGCACGGTCGGTGCCGACGAAGTCGTGGCCTGCCTCGGCCCGCAATCGGGCGAGCTGTTTGAGCGCCTGGGCTACCACTTCCCGCTGGGCATCAAGCGTGGCTACCACATGCACTACGGCACCCGCGGCAATGCGGCGCTGGCGCATGCCGTGTGCGACACCCAGGGCGGCTACGTGCTGGCCCCCATGGCCCGCGGGGTACGCCTGACCACTGGCATCGAGTTCGCGGCCAGCGACGACGCCGGCAACGAGATCCAGCTACGCCGTTGCGAAGCGCTGGCGCGCAAACTGTTCCCGGCCCTGGGCGAGCGCCTGGACGACCGCCCCTGGCTGGGCCGCCGCCCCTGCCTGCCGGACATGCGCCCGGTGATCGGCCCTGCGCCCCGCCACCCAGGCCTGTGGTTCAACTTCGGCCATGCCCACCACGGCCTCACGCTGGGCCCGGTCAGCGGCCGCCTGCTGGCCGAGCTGATGACCGGCGAGCGCCCCTTCACCGACCCTGCGCCCTACAGCGCAACACGCTTCGACTGATAACCAGAGCGGGAGAACAACAACATGACCGCGCTTTCCAGCCTTGCCAGCCTGCACCCTGCCCCCGACCCGCGCCCGGAACTGATCCGCATCGAGGGCCTGAACAAGCATTACGGCGCTTTCCATGTGCTGCGCGACATCGACCTGTCGGTGCGTGAAGGCGAACGGATCGTGCTCTGCGGCCCTTCGGGGTCGGGCAAGTCCACGCTGATCCGCTGTATCAATCGCCTGGAGATTGCCCAGCAAGGCAGCATCCAGGTGGCCGGAGTGGACCTTGCCGCCATCTCGCGCCAGGCCGCCCAGGTGCGCAGCGAGATCGGCATGGTGTTCCAGCACTTCAACCTGTTCCCGCACATGAGCGTGCTCGACAACTGCCTGCTGGCCCCCACCAGCGTGCGCGGGCTGTCGCGCAAGGACGCCGAGGAACGGGCGCGGATGTACCTGGCCAAGGTTGGTATCGAAAGCCAGGCGCACAAGTACCCCAGCCAGCTGTCCGGCGGCCAGCAACAGCGCGTGGCGATTGCCCGGGCGCTGTGCATGAAGCCGCGCATCATGCTGTTCGACGAGCCCACCTCGGCACTCGACCCGGAGATGGTCGCCGAGGTGCTGGACGTGCTGGTGCAACTGGCCGGTACCGGCATGACCATGCTTTGCGTCACCCACGAGATGGGCTTTGCCCGCCAGGTGGCCGAGCGGGTGCTGTTCCTCGAAGGCGGGCAGATCATCGAGGACAGCCCACCCGAGGTGTTCTTCGGCCAGCCGCGCACGGCCCGGGCACAGGCCTTCCTCAAGCAGATCCTGCATTGATGATGAACGCGCGCGGGTTCACCCCGCGCGCCGTTATACCTGCATGGGCGCGACTTGCAGCAGACGCTCGCTGGCCGGCGCCGGGCGCCCGTACAGGTAGCCCTGGAAGTGCGAGCAGCCCTCGGCCATCAGCCGCTGCATCTGCTCTTCCGACTCCACCCCCTCGGCCGTGGTCTTGATCATCAGGCTGTTGGACAGCTCGGTGATGGCGCGGATGATCGACATGGCCTCGCGGCTGTCGCACATGTCGTGGACGAACGACTTGTCGATCTTGATCCGGTCGAAGGGGAACGAGCGCAGGTAACCCAGCGACGAGTACCCGGTGCCGAAGTCGTCGAGGGAGATCGACACCCCCAGGTCTTTCAGGGCGCGCAGGGTACGCACATTCTCTTCGCTGTTGCCCAGCAGCACCGATTCCGTGATTTCCAGCTCCAGGCGAGTGGCCGGCAACCCGGAATCCGCCAGGGCCAGGGCCACGGTATGGACCAGGTTGGCATGCTTGAACTGCACCGGCGACAGGTTGACCGACACCGTCTGCCCAGTGCCCCAGCTGGCCGCTTCCTGGCAGGCCAGGTTGAGCGCGCGGGCACCGATCTCGTGGATCAGGCCGGTCTCTTCGGCGATGGGGATGAAGTCCATGGGCATGATCATGCCGCGCAGCGGGTGCTCCCAGCGCAGCAGTGCCTCATAGCCGGTAACGCTGCTGCTCTGCTGGTCGACCACCGGCTGGTAGTGCAGTTGCAGCTGCCCCAGGTGCAGGGCGGTGCGCAGGTCGGTCTCCACCAGGCGGCGCTGGCGCGCGGCAACATCCAGCTCGACGTGGAAGCTTTCGTAGCGGTTGCGGCCATTGCGCTTGGCCTCATACAGGGCCATGTCGGCGTAGCCGAGCAGTTGCTCGGCATTGTCGTGGTCATCGGGGGCGATGGCGACACCGATACTCACCCCCACGCTGAACTGGTGATCTTCGATCAGGAACGGTGGGCTGACCGCCTCGATCAGGCGCTGTGCGGTGTTGCCTGCGGCTTCGCGGCTGTCCAGGCCGACCAGCACCACGGCGAACTCGTCGCCACCCAGGCGGGCCAGGGTGTCGTGCTCGCGCAGTTCGCAGCGCAGGCGCTTGCCCAGGGCGCGCAGCAGCTTGTCGCCAAAGGCATGGCCGAGGGTGTCGTTGATGTTCTTGAAATTATCCAGGTCCAGGCACAGCGCGGCAGTCAGCTTGCCGTTGTCTTCACCGCGCAGCAGTGCCTGCTTGAGACGTTCGTGGAACAGGTTGCGGTTGGGCAGCCCGGTGAGCGCGTCGTGGTGGGCCATGTGGTGGATCTGCGCGTGGGCGGCCAGCTCTTCGGTGGCGTCTTCGGCGACGAACAGCACGTAGTCGCCTTGCCCTACCCGGCCCTCGCAGCGCAGCGTGCGGCTGCGCAGGGTGCGTGGGCCGCAGGCGGTGTCGACGCGGGTTTCGGCGACATAACCTTTGCCGCTGCGTGCGCCGCGAGCCAGTTGCTGCTCCAGGTAGTCGGCCGCCGCCGGGGCCTGGCATTGAGCGGGCAGTTGGCCGACGAGGCTTGCGCCCTGGCCACCGAACAGGCGCTCGGCCTGTTGGTTGGCCAGCAGGATCTGCTGGCTGTGCAGGTCCTGGACGATGACGCTTGCCGGGATGTTGGAGATTACCGAATCAAGGAATTGCGAGAGGTTGGCCATTTCCTGGCTGTACTGCTCGGCGAGCACCTTGGCTTCGAGCAGTTCCAACTCCTGCTGGCGGCGCTCCGAGATGTCACGGGTGATCTTGGCGAAGCCGATCAGTTGGCGGCTGTGCTCGTCGAGGATTGGCTCGATCACCACGCTGGTCCAGAAGTGAGAACCGTCCTTGCGCTGGCGCAGGCCGTCGGCCTGAAAGCGCCCTTGCTCGCGGGCCGTGGCCAGGCTCAAGGCTGGCAGGCCGGCGTGGCGGTCTTCATCGGTGTAGAACACCGAGAAGTGCTGGCCGACGATTTCCTCGGCGTGATAGCCCTTGGCCCGTTGCGCTCCGGGGTTCCAGCTGGCGACGATGCCGTCGGGGGTGAGCAGGTAGATGGCGTAGTCGACCACGCTTTGGATCAACAGGCGCGAGAGGGTGTCGGGGCTTGCGGCTAGCGGCATGGGGTTTACCTGGGCAAGGAAGCTTCCGGAGCTTGGGGCGGGCCATTGCGGGAATGCGAACTGCTGGCATTATGCCGCCCGACGAACGGTTTTTGTGAGGCTCGTCACAAAAAAATCGAGGTCGAGGTCGAGGTCGAGGTCGAGGTCGAGGTCGAGCATTTAGCGTGTGGGTATTGATATTGAGTGAATATCCATTGGCGATGGAGACGCTGGTTCACCTTTCCGCCCTTACGGCGGCTTACTTTGCTCTTGGGCAAAGTAAGCAAAACCGCCTGCTCCCATCATCCGGCCCCTACGCTTCGCTCCGGGGTTCCCTCACTCCGGCCTTGCTCCCGCGTGGACGCACCGAAGGGCCATCCATGGCCCATCGGTGCTCGATGGGCATCCATGCCCATCGCCCCGCTCCGCAAGTCCTACGTTCGGCCTCCTGAAGTCGCGTTTGGCGGTGACTGGGCTATCGCGCGCTTAGAAGCAAGAGCAAGAGCAAGAGCGGCGAGTGTTTAATTGTTCTTGATCTGTTGTTTGAAATGGCCTCATCGCCGGCAAGCCGGCTCCCACAGTGACCGCGTAAGTTTCGAGTTCAGCGCAGTACCTGTGGGCGCTGCGGTTCGCCGCTGCGACTTTCCAGCGTTTGCAATTTGAAGTCCAACAAAACAATCAACTAGCGACAGCTGCGCCAATATAGGCGCCGCCCCTAACTTCGCGACTTCAGGAGGCCGATCGGAGGGCTTGCGGAGGGAGGCGACGGGCATGGATGCCCGTCGAGCACTGATGGGCCATGGATGGCCCGTCGGTGCGTACTCCCGGGAGCAAGACCGGAGTGAGGGAACCCCGGAGCGAAGCGCAGGGGCCGTATGAATGGAGCGAGGATTTTTTGGTGACTTTTTGATCCTTCAAAAAGTTACCCGCCGTAAGGGCGGAAAAGTGAATTAGCGTCACCCAATTAAACAGATAAGCTCACATCTCTCAGAACCAACCAATTAACCAACTAACCAACTAACCAACTAACCAACTAACCAACTAACCAAAAATTAACCGCGAAATTTCTGAATAGACCAATGTTTCGCACAAGTATGAAAAACACCAAAAACGTCCCCCACAGCTCAGTGCCTAACCCCCGTCACCAGAAAGTTGCGCAACTGTGGCTCATCCTCCAGTCCAACTTCCTGCACCGACCGCGGCAGCTCCTCCAGCACAGCCTGGCAAAACGCCACCCCCGATGCATCACCGGCATAACAGCGCACCAACCAGTCGTTCTGCCCTTCGCTGAGCAACTGCCGAGCCACCGCGCGCCTCACACCCAAGCGCCGATAGCGCTTGAGAATGAACAGATCGGCCAGCTCCAGAGCATTCATGCCAGGCAATTCGCTGCGCTCGACCAGCACAAACCCCGCGATGAATCCGTCGACCAGCACCAGGTACGCGGCCCATTCAGTCGCCTGCCAATAGCGCTCGAAATGCGGTTCATGAATGTAGAAACGTCCGTCCACTTCCACATCCTCCTCTTCCCAGTCAGAGGATTCGTAGGCATAGAACTGATAGAGGTTGCGCACCAGTTCGGCCTGCTCGGGGCCGGTCAGGAGTAGTTCGATAGCGGCATGCATCAAGGGTGCTCGGGCAGATGAAGGCCGCGAGTCTAGCGCCAACCTGGCGATTTGTATCGGCTGCACCGGCGAATGGGCCGGTACAGCCCAGGACACGCTAACTCAAGCCAGCCACCGCCTCGATCTCCACCAACATCCCATCCAGTGCCAGGCGTGGTACGGGAATCAGGGTGCAGGTCGGCGTCATCTCCTCGCCCCAGGCGCGCCTGGCTTCGGCGACCCACTGCTGCAAGCGGGTCTGGTCGTGGTCGACCACCAGCAGGGTGAGCTTGAACACATCAGCCAAACTCGCGCCTTTCGACGCCAGGGCGATCTTCAGGTTGGCCAACGCCCGGCGCACCTGGGCATCGAACTGCGGCGACAGCGTGCCATCCAGGTCTTCGCCGCCCTGCCCGGCGACATACAACAGACGGCTGCGGGCGCGAACCTCGGCGACGTGAGAATAGGCATTGGCACTAGGGTCATATAGACCTTCGGGATTGGACAAGCTGAAGGCAGCTGGATACATGACGACGCTCCGTCAAAGGCGAGAGCGAGCGAGTATCAAACCTCAGGCTAAGTCGAGGTCAAGGGTCAGAACGGACCTTGTTCATATCCAGGGCCGCTGGCACAGTGGGCGACCGCTCGGCCCTGCCCTTTGGAGATATCCATGCCATTCGACCCGCTGCTGCTCGCCCATGCCCGCCATGTCGTGGTGTTCACCGGTGCTGGGGTGTCGGCGGAAAGTGGCATCGCTACATTCCGCGACAAGCTCACGGGGTTATGGGAGCGCTTCGACCCGGCTCAACTGGCCAGCGCCGAGGGTTTCGCCGCCGACCAGGCGCTGGTGTGGGGCTGGTACGAAATGCGCCGTGCCGGCATCGCCCAGGCCAATCCCAACCCCGCGCACCACGCTATCGCCTCGCTGGCCGCGCGCGTGCCAAAGCTGACGTTGGTGACACAGAACGTCGACGACCTGCACGAGCGTGCCGGCAGCCAGGATGTGCTGCACCTGCATGGCCGGCTGGATGCGTTTCGCTGCTACCGCTGCGCGCGGCCGGTAGAAGCGCTGCCGCCGCTGGCCGATGGCGCGCTCGAAGGCCGACGTATCGAGCCGCCGCGCTGCGCACACTGCGCCGGGCCGCTGCGGCCGGGGGTGGTGTGGTTTGGCGAGCAGTTGCCGGAACCTGTATTGAGCCAGGCATGCGAAGCTGCCGAGCACTGCGACCTGCTGCTGTCGGTGGGCACCTCCGGCCTGGTGCAGCCAGCGGCCTCCATTCCGAGGCTAGCGCTGGCTGCCGGGGCGACCGTGCTGCACATCAATCCGCAGCCGCAGGTCAGCGGGCATCGGCGTGAATTCGCGATTGCCGGCAAGGCGGGTGAGGTGTTACCGGGGTTGATGACTCGGGGGTTTGAGTAAAGGCTGGCGGGTGCATGACGATGGATGTGCAGTGCCCGCAAGTTGACCATGCGCCCGCGCTCCAGCCCCCGGTTGTCTTTACCCGTCACACCCCGCACACTCACTGACGCCAGCCAGGAAGCGGAGTCCGCAGTGCCCACGCCACGCCAGTTCAGCAAGAAGACCAGCACCAGCAACATGTTGCGGCTCAAGACCAGCGATGGCAGTGCGCAACGCCCCTACCACGTCGACTTCGTCCTGCTTGAACACTTCTCGATGGCCAGCTTCACCGTGGCCATGGACGTGCTGGTCACCGCCAACCTGTTGCGCGTCGACAGCTTCACCTACACCCCGCTGTCGCTGGGCGGCGACCGAGTGCTCAGCGACCTGGGCCTGGAACTGGTGGCTAGCCCGATGGCCCCGCGGGACCTGCACGACCTCGACCTTCTGGTGATCTGCGGCGGCCTGCGCACCCCCCTCAAGTATCCGGAGCTCGACCGCCTGCTGAGCGATTGTGCGGCCCACGGCATGACCCTGGGCGGGCTGTGGAACGGTGCCTGGTTCCTCGGCCGCGCCGGGGTACTCGACGATTACGGCTGCAGCGTGCACCCCGAGCAACGTGCAAGTCTTTCCGAATGCAGCCCGCAGACCCGCATCACCCCAGCCAGCTTCACCCTCGACCGCGACCGCCTCACCGCCGCCAGCCCCAACGGCGCCATGGAACTGATGCTCGGGCTGGTGCGGCGGCTGTATGGTGATGCCCTGGCCGAGGGCGTGGAAGAGATCCTGTCGTTCTCAGGGGCACGCTATCGCCAGGTCGGCCCCGGGGCGAAGAAGTCCATGAGCCTGCACCTGCGCACCATCGTCGAACTGATGGAGAACAACCTCGAGGAAACCCTCAGCCTCGACCAGCTGGCCGCCTACTCCGGGCGCTCGCGGCGGCAGATCGACCGCCTGTTCCAGGCCCAGCTCGGTACCTCGCCGCGGCGTTACTACATGGAGTTGCGGATTACCAAGAGCCGTCGGCTGTTGCAGTATTCCGACCTGTCGGTGATGGAGGTGGCGGTGGCCTGTGGGTTCGTTTCGGTGTCGCATTTCAGCAAGTGCTATGCGGCGTATTTCGGGTACCCGCCGTCGCGCGAGCAGCGACTGGGTGAGTGATCGAGGTTTCGCGCGGGGACGTTCGCCAGCAAGGCTGGCTCCATAGGCCGAGCCATTGCTGACGTAGGAGCCAGCCTTGCTGGCGAACAAGCACTAACCCTGCTCATCGAGCAATTCTCGTATCACTCGTTCCTGCCCGTCGTAGTCGCCTTCGCCAAAATGCACATGGCGTACCTGGCCCTTGCGATCGACGAAGTAGTGCGCCGGCCAGAACTGGTTGCCCCAGGCGTTCCATATCCGATAGTCGTTATCCACCGCCACCGGGTAGCCGATCCCCAACTGCGTGACCTGGCCACGCACATTGCCGATATCGTGCTCGTAGTCGTACTCCGGGGTATGCACGCCGACCACCACCAGCCCCTGGTCGGCATAACGCCGCGCCCAGTCGTTGACATGCGGCAGGCTGCGTCGGCAGTTGATGCAGTCGTAGGTCCAGAAATCCACCAGCACCACCTTGCCCTTGAGCTGCGGCCCGTCCAGCGGCGGTGAGTTGAGCCATTGCGTGGCACCGGCCAGCGAGGGCGCCGGGCCATAGTCGTCGCGGGCCAGCAAGTGGCCGGCCAGCCCCAGCCCGAGCAGGGCCAGGGCCAGACCGCCAACCTTGAGCAGGCGGCGCTTGCACCGTGCGGCGCGCACCTCAGTTGTCATGGCAACCACTGGTGGCATAGGAGCGGTACTGCACGCTCTGTGGCTTGCCGTGCGAGTCGATGTAGTCCATGCGAGTATTCACCGGGCCGCAGGTCGTACGCGGGTCGTCCTTTACTGACAACACTTTCTGAATATCCAGGTGGTCACCGTAACGGTACTGCATCACGCTGGCGTCGTTCATCGAGGAGGTGCTGGCCTGCGCGGCCAGGGAGCCAAGGCCAAACAGGGCAAACAGGGCGGCACTGGCAAAAGATTTGAAGTTCATGGCGTCTCTCCTGGTTCAGGGTACTGGGTGGGAAGCATTGCTCCCCGGTCGAGAGCCATTTCAGCGCTGCCAGGTATCGCGCTTGTGTCCAACCAGGGCGTGACGTGCTTCATGCTGTATCCCGGCCGCCAGCGGATACACTGCAATACAATGCGCCGCAGGCAAGGCCGCAAGCGCTCTGTACACTGCGCCCACCCCTCACCAATCAAGGACCTTCCCGATGGAACACGTCGATCACATCCTGGTCGTCGACGACGACCGCGAGATCCGCGAACTGGTCGGCAACTACCTGAAGAAGAACGGCCTGCGCACCAGCATCGTCGCCGATGGCCGGCAGATGCGCGCCTTTCTGGAAAACAATGCGGTCGACCTGATCGTGCTCGACATCATGATGCCCGGCGACGACGGCCTGTTGCTGTGCCGCGAGCTGCGCGCCGGCAAGCACCGCAACACCCCGGTGCTGATGCTGACCGCGCGCAACGACGAGACCGACCGGATCATCGGCCTGGAGATGGGCGCCGACGACTACCTCACCAAGCCCTTCTCCGCCCGTGAGCTACTGGCGCGGATCAACGCCGTGCTGCGCCGCACGCGCATGCTGCCACCGAACCTCACCATCAGCGAAAGCAGCCGGCTGATCGCCTTCGGCCCCTGGCGTCTGGACACCACCGCACGCCACCTGCTCGACAACGAAGGCACCCTGGTGGCGCTGTCCGGTGGCGAGTATCGGCTGCTGCGGGTGTTCCTCGACCACCCGCAACGAGTGCTCAGCCGCGAACAGCTGCTCAACCTCACCCAAGGCCGCGAGGCGGACATCTTCGACCGCTCCATCGACCTGCTGGTCAGCCGCCTGCGCCAACGCCTGGGCGACGATGCCCGCGAACCCACCTGCATCAAGACCGTGCGCAGCGAAGGCTACGTCTTCTCGCTGCCGGTGCAACTGCTGGAATCGCCAGCATGAAATGGCCACGCACCCTCGCCTCGCGCCTGGCGCTGATCTTCTTCACCGGGTTGGTGCTCGCCTATGGCCTGTCGTTCAGCCTGCAGGCCTATGAGCGCTACGTCAGCAGCCGCTCGATGATGCTCAGCAACCTGGAGCTGGATGTGTCCACCTCGGTGGCCATTCTCGACCGCTTGCCTGCCGCCGAGCGTGAAGCCTGGCTACCTCGCCTGGAGCGGCGCACCTACCGCTACCGCCTGGACGCTGGCCTGCCCGGCGAGGCCATGCCCAGCGCGGAGGTGCCCATGGCAGCGGAGTCGATCGTCAAGGCCATTGGCGACCGCTATGCCCTGACCTTTCTGGAAATCCCCGGCCCCAACGCGCACTTCCAGGCCCACCTGCGCCTGGCCGATGGCGCACCACTGACCATCGACGTCACGCCGGCGTCTGTACCGGTGGCTACCTGGCTGCCGGTCGTACTGTTGATCCAGTTGCTGGTACTGCTGCTATGCACCTGGCTTGCCGTACGCCTGGCCATCGGCCCGCTGACTCGCTTGGTGCAGGCCGTGGACAACCTCGACCCAAACCGCCCCGGCCCGCAGTTGGATGAAAGCGGCCCGCGTGAGGTGCGCTATGCCGCGGTCGCCTTCAATGCCCTGCAGGCGCGTATCGCCGCCTACCTCAAAGAACGCATGCAGCTGCTCGCCGCCATCTCCCACGACCTGCAAACGCCGATCACACGGATGAAGCTGCGTGTCGAACAGATGGACGACGGGCTGGAGAAAGACAAGCTGACCCACGACCTCGACGCCATGGAGCACCTGGTCCGCGAGGGTGTAGCGTATGCCCGCAGCATGGACAGCGGCACCGAGGCACCGTGCCGGGTCAATCTCGATGCCTTCCTCGACAGCCTGGTGTTCGACTACCAGGACAGTGGCGCGCAGGTCGAGCGCCGTGGTGCCTTGCAGGCCACCCTGCAAACCCGCCCGCATGCCCTGCGCCGGGTACTGGTGAACCTGGTGGACAACGCGCTGAAGTTCGCGGGCGCGGCGCAACTGGAAGTGCGCAGGGAGGACGGTGTGACGCTGATCAGCGTGCTCGACAGTGGCCCAGGCATTCCCGAGGACGAACTCGACGAAGTGCTCAAGCCGTTCTATCGGGTGGAGGGCTCACGCAACCGCAGCACCGGTGGTACGGGCCTGGGGTTGGCGATCGCGCAGCAACTGACCCAGGCCATGGGCGGCAATCTGACCCTGCGCAACCGTGCCGAGGGCGGCCTTTGCGCCCAGATCGAATTGCGCTGAGGTTGGCGGCTCAGGCCCGCCGCCTGAAGGTTTCCGACGGCAGCTCACCAAAGCGTTGCCGGTAACTCTCGGCAAAACGACCCAAGTGCAGGAAACCGTAGTCCAGTGCCAGTTCGGTCACGCTGCGGACCGTGCAACGGGGGTCGCTCAGGCAATCACGCACCCGCTCCAGCTTGCGCTGGCGGATGTACTGGCGGGGGGTGGTGCCCAGATGCCGGTCGAACAACCCGTACAGCGAACGCGGGCTGATACAGGCCTGCTCTGCCAACGACTCGGCGGACAGGTCCAGCTTGAGGTTGGCGTCGATATGCTCGAGGATGCGCTCCATGCTCGCACCCGCGCCCCCCGGCGCCACTTTGCAGACATTGGTGCTCATCAGCGTCAGCAGCTTGCTGGCGACGATCTGGCTGTAATGCCCCTGAACCCGCGGCAGCGAGTCGATGACTTCGGCTTCGTTGCAGATCATCCCCAACAGGTTGAGGAAACCCTCCAGTTCTTCCAGTCGGTAATGGTTGCGCACAAAGCGCACGCCACCACTGGGGCGCTGCCAGCGCTGCTCGTCGCAGATCGAGTCGAGCAGGTGCACCGGCACCTTGAGGATGAACTTCTCGCAGTCTTCGGAATAGGTGAGGTCGACCGGGTCGTCCGGGTTGATCAGCAGCAACTCGCCCGGCACCAGGTGATGCTCACGCTGGTGGCCGCGCCACAGGCAGTTGCCGTTGAGCAGCACCTGTAGGTGGTAGATGGTTTCCAGCGCGGGTGAGGTGACCCGGACGCTACCGCCATAGCTGATACGGCACAGATCCAGCTCGGCGAACTTGCGATGACTCAAGCTGGCTTGCGGGTGGGTGGTGCGGGCCAGGCCAATGTGGTGCTGGCCCACATGCTGGTTGACGTAGTCGGACACCGCGTAGGGGTCGGCGCGGTGGAACACGCAGCTTTGCTCGCTCAACAGGCGGCTTTCCATGGGCAAGGCACTCGCCATCGTTATTGTTATGGGCGCCGCGCCCTACCACCTTGTGGGTGTGTGGACGCGGTCGTTCACGGTCATTCTATCCAGCCGAAGGCGGTGTGTCGGGGCAGTCGACGGTCGGCTGGCAAGCATCACACTATGCAAAAAGCCAGGTCCAGGGCAATGCGACCAAGGCAAACGCTGGGCGGACAGCGGACAGTGTCGATACTGCGCTGTGCGATTACCGAACAGGCTACTGCACCGGCAGGAAATTCATCAGCAACAGGCTTTGTGCATAGTTCAGCCCGATGCGCCGGTAACGCTCGTCGAGCATCTGTGCCAGCAGGTCCAGGCGCGCGACGATCTTGCCGAACTCCACGGCAAAACTCAGGTTGCTGCCCTGCTCGGAGATTTCGTTGGAGAACAGCAGCAGCACACCCTTCTCATCCTGGCGCTGGCCGAGCATCCAGGTGGCCTTCTCGATGTTGCGCGCGGCATTGTTGATGAACAGCGGGTCGAGGGTGTCGCTCATGTAGAAGGTGGTGCGCCCGCCGTGTGCGGTTACCAGCATGCTGCCGATGGCGTAGATGAAGGCGCCGACTCGGTCGCCCCTGAATTCTGGACTCAGGGCGTAGCTCAGCGCCGCCAGGTCGCGCCGCTCACCGAGCTGGGGTAGCGGTTGACGCTGCTCGATGGCGATACGGATCTGCCGCGCCGCCGTGGTGGCATCCAGGTAACCGGACTGCTTCCACTGGTTGGGGTTACGCAGGTACAGCTTGTTCATCAACAGGTAGAGGCTTTGCAGGTTATCGCGCATGGACAGTGTGGCCATGCGGTCGACGCTGGTCTGGAACAGCTCGTCGGGCTTGCCGTTACCGAACTGCGTGAGCATGTCGCGGCCTTGCTGCTGGGTGCAGGCACACAGGCACAGTAAGGTACCTGCCAGCAGCGGGTGGCGGAGTGATGCAGCGAGTCGTTTTGCAGCCATCGGCACCGGTGCGGGTCAGCGGCCATGCCGGGGATCGGCGTGGCCTGGCCAAGCATAGAGCGCGCAATCGCGAAAAAGTGCGATGTTCAGGCCTGCTCACGATTTAAAGACCTGGCGCGATCCCTGTAGGAGCGGCCTTGTTTCGCGAAAGGGGTGCGCAGCGCCCCCAGGATCTCGAGTACGCTCCAGATCGCCGGGGCCGCTCCTACAGAATGGGCTCGCATAAATCCTGGAGCGGCCTTGCCTGCGCGACAAACCGCAGGCCCAGGGCTTACATGGCGTGACGCAGCATCTGCACCACCTGCGCATGCAGCGCTGGGTCGCCGCAGGCCACCACGCAACCACCATGCTGCGCCGAGCTACCATCCCACGCCGTGATCACCCCGCCAGCCCCTTCGATGATCGGCATCAGCGCCTGCACGTCGTAAGGCTGCAGGCTGGCCTCGACGATCACGTCGACGAAGCCCGAGGCGAGCATGCAGTAGGCGTAGCAGTCGCCACCGTAGCGCATCAAGCGAGCCTGGCCCGCCACCTGCTGGAACGCCGCCTTGCGCTCGGGGGTGTCGAACATATCCGGCGTGGTGCACATCAGGGTGGCCGAGGCCAGGTCAGCACAGGCCCGGGTCTTCAACGGCGTGCCGCTGCGCCAGGCGCCTTCGGGCGTGCCGACGAAGCGTTCACCGGTGAACGGCTGGTTCATCACGCCGATGACCGGGCGAGTGCCATCGTTGAGGGCGATCAACGTGCCCCATAGCGGCAAACCCGTGATGAAGGCGCGGGTGCCGTCGATCGGGTCGAGCACCCAGGTCAGCGGGCTGCTGCCTGCGGCCGCGCCATGTTCCTCGCCGAGAATGCCATGCTCGGGATAACGCGCCTGAATCAGTACACGCATGGCGTCTTCGGCGGCCTTGTCGGCGACGGTCACAGGGTCATACAGGCGCCCACCCTTGTCCTCGACGGCGAGGTTCGCGCGAAAGTGCGGCTGGATCGCCTCGGCGGCAGCATCTGCCAGCTGTTCGGCGAAGGCGCGAAATTCGCCAGTCTGTGCAACGCTCAGGGACATGGGGCAGGCCTCATTGCTTGGGAAGGGGCCGCATCATAACCCACTGCGCGCCATACCGATGCCAAGCGCCCAAGGCCGTTGCAATTGCCACGCGGCTGTCCCAAGCTCTGCCCTTCTCCCGTCCCGGACCCGCCGATGCCAAGACGCCAGTTGCTGCTGATCGCCCTGTTGCTGTTGATCCTGGTGCCAGGCGTGCTCGGCTACCTGTGGCGCGATCCGCAACCCGCCCCGCCTAGCCTGCCACCACACAGCTATGCCAAGGCCCTGCGCCAGGCACACGAAGGCCAGCCGGGCGCCGCTCGGGTGCTCTATCAGCAATTGCAGCGTGACGATTTGGCGCCGGTCCGCCGTGCTGCCTTGTATGCCGAACTACCCAACTACCCCTCTCCCCAGGCACTGAAACTGGCCAGGCTTGATCTCGAAAAGGGCGACCCGCTGGTGCGCCGTGCGGCTATCGCCAGCATCCGTCGTCTATTGCCCGCCAGTCAGCGCAGCCTGGTGCTCGGGCCCTTGCTCGATGATGACGAGCAAAGCGTGCGATTCGCCGCGGTGGATGCCCTGCTCGGCTTGAATCCAGATGCCATCGGTCTGTACTTCGGTCCGCTGCAGGTGGCCCTCGAACAGTATCAGCAAGCCCTGGAGCAAAAACCGGACGATGCAAGCGCGCAAGTTCACCTGGCCCGCCTGTACATGCATGAAGAAGCCTACGCGGCCGCCGGTACCGCACTCCAGCGCAGCCTGAAGCTGGAACCCGAGAGCCTGGAAGCCCTTGCCACCCAGGTAAGGCTGCTGGAACGCCAAGGCCAGCACGATGCCTCCCGTCAGGTCTTGGCCAAGGCCCTGGCGCTGCGCCCTGACTCGGCGTTCCTGCAATATGAACTGGGCTTGTGGTTGAACCGTCACGAACAGACCGAATACGCCCTGCTGGCGTTGTCGCGCGCCGTAGAGCTTGCGCCTGACAACAGCGACTACCGCTACACCCTGGCCATCACCCTGCACCAGCTGGAGCAGGTGCAGGCGGCGGCGCAGCAATTGCAGACACTGCTCAGCCGCCAGCCTGCCAATCGACGGGCGCGGGTAATGCTGATCGAGTACTGGAAGGAAACCGGGCAACTGCAAAACGTCCAGGTGCTGCTGGCCGAGCTGGAGCGCCAGAACCCGGACGATCCCCTGCTGCAGCAAGGGTTGTGACCCATCCCCTCAGCCGTTGAGCATCTGCCCGACCTGAACGACCAGGGCCTCCAGCGAGAACGGCTTGAGCAGCAGTGCGGTACCCGGCTCGTCGAGCAGTTGCTGCTCCACCGGGGCATCGGTAAAGCCGGTGATGAACAACACTTTCTGCCCGGGTTCGATCATGCGCATGGCCTTGGCCACCTGACGCCCACTGAAACCACCCGGCAGGCCGATGTCAGTAATCACCAGGTCAAAGGGACCTGCATGGCGGAACTGCCCCAAGGCGGCATTGGCATCAGTGACATCGCACACCTCGTAGCCGCGCTCGGTAAGGATCTCTTTGATCAAGCCGCGCAGATTGAGCTCGTCATCGATCAGCAACAGCCGCTCACCACGGCCCTGCAATGTCGCCGCAGAAGGTTCCAGAGGCTGCGGCAGGCTACCGGCGAAACGAGGGAACATCAGCACGACCTGCGTCCCCTTCCCCTGCGTCGATTCTATCCATGCCTGCCCGCCAGACTGGCGCACGAACCCATGTACCATCGGCAGGCCCAATCCTGCGCCCTGCCCCAGGGGTTTGGTGGTGAAGAAAGGGTCGAAAGCATGTGCAACATCGTCCGGCGCCATGCCATGGCCATCATCGGCGAGCTGCAGCATCACATAGTCACCGGCCGGCAGCACATCGGTGGAGACGGCAATACGCTCGTTGCTGGTGCGAACCGACAGGTTGCCACGCCCCAGACAAGCATCGCGGGCGTTGGCGCACAGGTGCAGCAATGCATTGCGCACCTGGTCCGGGTCAAGCTGGACGGGCCAGGGGGCCATGTCCAATTGCCAGTCCACGCGCATTTCACCGCCCAGGGTCTGTTCCAGCAAAGGTTGCGTATCGCGAATCAGCCGGTTGATGTCGAGCGGGTTCGGCAATAATGGCTGGTTTCGGGCAAATGCCATCAGGTTGAGGGTCAGGCCGATGGCGCGCTGGGCACACTCACGGGCCATGCTCACATAACTGTCCAGCCGCTCCAGGCGACCTTGGGCGATGCGCCGTTCCAGCAGTTCCAGGCTGCTGCCCACGCCGGACAGCACGTTGTTCATCTCGTGAGCCAGGCTGCCCGCCACTTTGGCCACCGCCTCCATGCGCTGGCTGTCGCGCACTGCAGCTTCGGCGAGACGCTGCACGGTGTGACGTTCTTCAGTGATGTCACGGCCGATCATCATCGGCAGCGCCTGGCCCCGCACGCCTTGCCAGCGCAACCAGCGGTAATGGCCGTCGCAGTGACGCATGCGTGCCTCGAAAGGTGCGGGATCGCCCCCCTGCTGCAGCGCCATGAGCGCCAGCTGGGCTTCAGTACGGTCGGCGGGGTGCAGCAGTTCGGGTAAGGACGGCACTTGCAGGTCGGGCCACCCCAGCAACCGGTACCAGGCCGGATTGGCCATGCGCACGCGCAGGTCGGCGTCGAGCATCAGCATGACGTCCGGGGACAACTGCCAGGTATGTTCGCTGTCTGCAAGATAGGCGCCCAGCTGGGCCTCGAACGACAGCGCCAGTTCGCGCCACTCGCGCGTTCGCTCCACACTCGCAGTGGTCTCGATCAAGGTATGCAGGAAGCCCGCCACCTTGCCTTGATCGTCGCGGATCGGCGAATAACAACAGGTGAACCACGCGCTGCCACCCTCGCGACCGATCGGTAAGCGGGCCTCCTCGCTCAGGAAGCCTTGCCCCTCCAGGGTCTGGAACACAGCACTGCCCATGCTTTCCCAAGCCTGCTCCCAGAGCAGGTCGAAGCGCTGCCCCTGGGCATCCAGGTGCCCTCCCAGTTGCAGGCGATAGGCTTCGTTATGGATCACGGTCAACTCCGCGCCCCAGACAAGCGCGCTGGGAAACGGTGACAACAGCAACATATCGGCGGCGATGCGCAACGACGCAGGCCAATGCGACAACGGCCCGAGCGGCGTGGCACCCCAGTCGTGGCCCATGATCTCCTTGCCTGACCTTGCGGGCGCACGCGGCGCCAGGTGGACCACCTGGATGTCCGCAGGCGAAGTGCCCTGCTCCATGGTTTAACCCTTACGGCACATTGGTCCCGGCAGACTAGCACAACGTCGGCCGGGCATGGCACAAGCGCCACTGACGGCTATGCTGAGGTGGTTTTTCCCTTCTGGATTGGACGGGCATGCACACATGAACAAGAAGATCCTGGTCGTGCTGACCAATACTGCCAAGTACCCAAGCATGAAGCGGGCCACAGGCTTGTGGCTAGGTGAAGCCGTGCACTTCGTCGACAAGGTGCAGCAGGCCGGTTTCAGCGTCGACTATGTCAGCCCGGCGGGTGGCTATGTACCGATCGACCCGCATAGCCTGCAGATGGCGCCAGAGCTGGACTGGAGCTGGTACAACGACAAGGCGTTCATGAACCGCCTCGGTACCACCCTCAGCCCGGGACAGGTCAAGGCCGAACAGTATGACGCGATCTACTACACCGGCGGCCATGGCGTAATGTGGGACTTCCCCGACAACCAGCCCCTGCAAGACCTGGCCCGGCGCATCCATGAGCGTGGCGGCGCGGTGGCGGCGGTCTGCCATGGCGTTGTGGGGCTACTCAATATCAAGCTCAGCGACAACAGCCTGCTGCTCAAGGGGCGCAAGGTGACCGGTTTTTCCAATACCGAAGAGAAGCTGGCGGAGCTGGACAACGTGGTGCCGTTTCTCACCGAGAACGAACTGGTGGCTCGCGGTGGCGAATACAGCAAGGCAAATGATCCGTGGGAAACCTTCGTGGTCGAGAACCAGGGGCTGATCACCGGGCAAAACCCGGCGTCCACCACCGCGGTGGCCGAAGCGGTGCTCCGTTATCTGAACAGCAGCAAATAATCTCGTCGCACAAAGCATCGCGGGGCAAGCCCGCTCCCACGTGGGAGCGGGCTTGCCCCGCGATTGACCTCAAGCGCCGAATTATTCGGCGTTCAACACGCCACGACGCACCTGGTCACGCTCGATCGACTCGAACAGGGCCTTGAAATTGCCTTCGCCAAAGCCATCGTCACCCTTGCGCTGGATGAACTCGAAGAACACCGGGCCCAGCAGGGTTTCGGAGAAGATCTGCAGCAGCAGGCGCTTGTCATTCGACTCCGAGGCGCCGTCGAGCAGGATGCCACGGGCCTGCAACTGGTCGACTGGCTCACCGTGACCCGGCAGGCGCTCCTCGAGCATTTCGTAGTAGGTTTGCGGCGGCGGGGTCATGAAGCGCATGCCCAAGCCCTTGAGCGCGTCCCAGGTCTTGAGCAGGTCGTCGGTGAGGAAGGCCACGTGCTGGATGCCTTCACCGTTGAACTGCATCAGGAACTCTTCGATCTGCCCCGCGCCCTTGGACGACTCCTCGTTCAGCGGGATGCGGATCATGCCGTCAGGCGCGGTCATGGCCTTGGAGGTCAGGCCGGTGTACTCACCCTTGATGTCGAAGTAACGGATCTCGCGGAAGTTGAACAGCTTCTCGTAGAAGCCGGCCCAGTAGGCCATGCGCCCGCGATACACGTTGTGGGTAAGGTGGTCGATGATCTTGAGGCCGGCACCCACCGGATTGCGGTCCACGCCCTCGATGAACTTGAAGTCGATGTCGTAGATCGAGCTGCCTTCTTCATAACGGTCGATCAGGTACAGCGGCGCGCCACCGATACCCTTGATCGCCGGCAGGCGCAGCTCCATCGGCCCGGTCTCGATTTCCACCGGCTGGGCACCCAGTTCCAGGGCGCGCGCATAGGCTTCATGGGCGTTACGAACGCGGAAAGCCATGCCGCACACCGAAGGGCCATGCTCGGCGGCGAAGTACGAGGCGATGCTCTTGGGTTCGTTGTTGAGGATCAGGTTGATGCCGCCCTGGCGATACAGGTGCACGTCCTTCGAGCGGTGCGTGGCCACCTTGGTGAAACCGAGTATCTGGAATACCGGCTCCAGCACGCCTGGAGCAGGCGATGCGAGCTCGATGAATTCAAAGCCTTCCAGGCCCATCGGGTTTTCAAAGATGTCTGTCATGTTCATGTCCTCATCTGCAGCAAAAAACGGTTGGTTACTGGCTTGCGATGGCGGACGAAAGAGGGGGCGAACACGGGATCCCGCGCACGCTGCGGGCCAGATAGTCACCAATGATCAGCTTGAACCCAGGGTTTGTCATATGGACCCATTCTCGGCGGGCTTGATCCTCCGGTTGGCGGAGAACCTTATTGTTGTATTCGTAACGCGATTCTACAGTGCGTAAATTGCTTTGTCGCGCTTTAGTTCGCGACCGGCGCCGACAAGCGGCTATCCTTGCCCTCGACACGCCTCGTCCGCCACCAGGTCCAACCGCGCATGCCGCTGACCACCAAACGCCCTGCCCGCTGGAGTTGGCGCACCTTGCTGCCCTGGTTCGTCGGCGTGCTGCCATTGGTCTGCGGGCTGGCGGTGATGCGCTGGCAGACCGAGCGCGAACTGCAAGCCAGCAGCCAGGCCACGGCACGTGAAGTGGTTGGGCATATCGACATGATCCTCGACAACCTCTCCAGTGCAGCGCGCACCTTGCTGCCCAAGGCCGGAGAGCCCTGCGACCAGGTTCAGCTGGCCTTGCGGGTCGAGACCACACGCAATGCGTTCGTACGCTCCACCAGCCTGTTCGATCGCGACACCCTGTATTGCACCTCGCTGTTCGGCGACTTCAACGAGCCGGTGGACCCGCACGACTACACCGATGGCCAACTATGGCTGATGAACGGCAACTCGGTCACTCCTGGCCATCCATTGCTGATCTATCGCATCAGCCAGGGCACGCGTGGGGCGATCAGCACGGTGGACGGCAGCCACCTGCTGACCGCCTTGCGCCTGATCGGCGCGGACAGCGCGCTGCAGGTGCAGGTGGGCAGGCACTGGATGGGCAGCGACGGCGTGGTGCGTGAAGGGCCACCGCCCATTGCCGCCAGTGCTGCGGTGACGTTCTCCTCGACCCGCTATCCGTTCAGCGTGCATGGGGGCTATGGCCCGAACAAACAGGCGCAGCTGATGCGCTCACGCTACCCTGCCCTGTTCAGCCTGCTGCTGGTGCTTGGCGTGGTGGCGGGCGGCGCCTGCCGCTGGCAGATCCGCCGTGCCACCTCGCCACGCGCCGAGTTGCAGCGCGCGCTGGAGGCCGGCGAGTTCCTGCCCTACTTCCAACCGGTGGTGCGCAAGGGCGACTACCATTGGGCCGGTGTGGAAGTGCTGATGCGCTGGCGACACCCCCGTGAAGGGCTGGTGCGTCCGGACCTGTTCATCCCCTACGCCGAGCACAGCGGGCAGATCGTCGCCATGACCCGCGCCTTGATGCTCGACACCGCCCAGGCCCTCGCGCCCCATGCGGCGTTGCTGGAGGACGGCTTTCATATCGGCATCAACATCACCGCCGATCATTGCCACGACCTGGGCCTGCTCGACGACTGCCGGACCTTCCTCCAGCACTTCGCTCCCGGGCGCGTGGTACTGACCCTCGAGTTGACTGAGCGCAAGCTGATCGAACCCACGCCCGTCACCCTGGAACTGTTCGAGAAACTGCATGAAATGGGGGTGATGATCGCCCTCGATGACTTCGGCACCGGCCAGTCCTCCCTTAATTACCTGCATCAGTTCAAGGTCGACTACCTCAAGATCGACCAGAGCTTCGTCGCCATGATCGGTGGCGATGCCCTGTCGCAGCACATCCTGGACACCATCATCGAGCTGTCGGCCAAGCTCGAGCTGGGGCTCGTGGCCGAGGGCGTGGAGACACCCGTGCAACGCGATTACCTGGAGCGCCATGGCGTGGACTTCCAGCAGGGTTACCTATTCGCCCGGCCGATGCCGGCGGACGAACTGCTACTGGCCCTGGCCGCGCGCCCCGGCAGCCCGCAGTTGCCGCAAGACGCGGCCCCTGAGATCATGCGCGGCTGATTCGCCCACCCTTCCCGTTTTTCGAGGCATTCGTGTCAAAAGGCATTTTTTCGTCGGTCATGGCGTCCTGTCTGTTCGCCGTGATGTATTTCTATACCTCTTTCCTCACGCCGCTGGATGGCGAAGAGATCTTCGGCTGGCGCACCTTGCTGACCCTGCCCTGCCTGACCCTGTTCATGTTGATCTCCAGGGACTGGCAGCGGGTCGGCGAGTTGCTGGGGCGAGTGAAGCGCACGCCCTTGGTGCTGCTGGGCATGGTCGGTACTTCATGGCTGATGGGCGTGCAGCTGTGGTTGTTCCTCTGGGCGCCGCTGCACGGGCGCAGCCTGGAGGTGTCGATGGGCTACTTCCTGTTGCCGCTGGCGATGGTGCTGACCGGGCGCCTGGTCTACGGCGAGCGCCTGTCACGCCTGCAAAAGGTGGCGGTCAGCTGCGCGGCCCTGGGCGTGGGCCACGAGCTGTACCAGAACGGCAGCTTCGCCTGGGAAACCCTGCTGGTGACGATCGGCTACCCGATCTATTTCGTCCTGCGTCGGCGTTGCCGCACCGACCACCTGGGCGGCCTGTGGTGCGACATGTGCCTGCTGCTGCCGTGGGCCCTGTACTTCGTGATCCAGGGCCCGTTGTCAGCGGCGGACCTCGCCCAGCACCAAAGCCTTTACTGGCTGATCCCGCTGCTTGGGGCGATCAGTGCCAGCGCCCTGATCGCCTACGTGCTGGCCAGCCGGATGTTGCCGTTCAGCCTGTTCGGCCTGCTCAGCTACGTCGAGCCGGTGCTGCTAGTGGGCGTGGCCCTGGCCCTGGGCGAGACCATCGGCCCGAACCAGTGGCTAACCTACCTGCCGATCTGGGCCGCGGTGCTGGTGCTGGTGCTCGAAGGTTTCAAGCACCTGCTGCGTCAGCGGCGGCGCTCGGTGTAAGGCGCACCTGGCGCACGCGCCGCTCCTCCACCGCCACCACGGTCATGCTCCAGCCATTCCACTGCAAGCGATCGCCCACCACCGGCAGGCGGTCCAGCAGGCTCATCACCAGGCCCGCGAGGGTCTGGTAGTCCTCGGTGGCACGGGCGACGAAGCCGGTGCGCGCCTGCACCTGCGCCAGGTTCAGCGCACCACTGACGACAAATCCACCCGCCTCTTCGACCACGCCTGGCCCTTCGACCTCGCTGGCGTCCGGCAGCTCACCGGCGATCGATTCGAGGATATCGGTCATGGTCAGCACGCCCGTGAAGTCACCGAACTCGTTGACCACGAAGGCGATGTGCGTCGATTGCCCGCGCATCTGTTCCAGGGCGTTGAGGATGCTGAAGCTCTCCAGCAGGTTCAACGGTGCCCGCGCCAGGGTTTCCAGATCAGGTTCGTTGCCAGCCAACAGCTCCTTGAGCAGTTCCTTCTTGTGCACGAAGCCCAGTGGTTCCTCGATGCGGCCACCGCGGATCAGCGGCAGGCGCGAATACGAAGAGTTGATCAGCGCCTGGGTGATCACCTCGGCCGGCTGTGCCAGGTCGATGGCATCCACTTCGGCACGCACCGTCATCACCGTGCGGATCGGCCGCTCGGCCAGGTTCAGTACACCGCTGATCATCACCCGTTCGCGGCGGTCAAAGACCACCTGCTCACTGCCGTCCTCGACCAGGTCGGCGATCTCCTCGCCCACCTCGTCGGCTTCCACCCGGCGCCCGCCCATCAGGCGCAGCACGGCATGGGCAGTGCGCTCACGCAGCGGCCGGTGTTGCTGCACACTGCGTTTGCGGCGGGCACGGGCCAGCTGGTTGAACAGCTCGATCAGCAGCGAGAAACCAATGGCGGCATACAGGTAGCCTTTGGGGATATGGAAGCCCAGGCCCTCGGCGGTCAGGCTGAAGCCGATCATCATCAAAAAGCCCAGGCACAGCATGATCACCGTCGGATGGGCGTTGACGAAGCGGGTCAGCGGCTTGCTGGCGACGATCATGATACCGATCGAGAAGATCACCGCGATCATCATCACCGACAAGTGCTCGACCATACCCACAGCCGTGATCACCGCATCCAGCGAGAACACCGCATCGAGCACCACGATCTGCGCAACGATCGGCCAGAACGCGGCATGTCGGGTAACCCCGCCGCTCTGCGCAACGTGGCCCTCGAGGCGTTCGTGCAGCTCCATGGTGGCCTTGAACAACAGGAATACACCACCGAACAGCATGATCAGGTCACGGCCGGAGAAGGTCTTGCCGAACACCTCGATCAGCGGCGCGGTCAGGGTGACCATCCACGAGATACTGGCCAACAGGCCCAGGCGCATGATCAGCGCCAACGACAAACCGATCACCCGTGCGCGGTCGCGCTGATGGGGCGGCAATTTGTCGGCGAGGATGGCGATGAACACCAGATTGTCGATACCCAGCACCAGCTCGAGGACGATAAGCGTCAACAGGCCCAGCCAGGCCGTGGGGTCGGCTAGCCATTCCATTAGCGGGTACTCACAAGGGCGGCGTCACGGGGACGGAATATGGATGACCGGGACGGCCAGGAATTGAAGGGCCGGGATGGCCGGGGACTGGGGGGCTCCGCGAAGGTGCTCATATAGACCTTGATCAGAAAAAGGGATAACGATCCTACAATCGAAGCAGCTTTTTCCGACAGTGCGAAACTATTACAAAACCTGTAACAGATCGCCTTGGGCATTTTTGTTCAATACCCCTGCGTGGTGGTCGCCTGATGATGGCGACGTCTCAATCGTTGCAAGGAATCTCTGCATGAGCCTGTCCCTGTCCATGGCCGCCTTTGCCCTGGCGGCGTCCATTTCCCCTGGCCCTGTCAATATCGTCGCGTTGGGCAGTGGCGCCCGCCATGGCCTGCGCGCCAGCCTCGGGCACGCCGCCGGTGCCACCCTGGGTTTCTGCCTGCTGCTGGTGCTCACCGGCCTGGGCCTGCACGAACTGCTGCTGCGCTGGCCGTGGCTGCAGCGCCTGCTGCTGTGGGGTGGCGTGCTGTTTTTGCTGTATATGGCCTGGAAGCTGGCCAGTGACGATGGTCGCTTAAAGGCGGACGGTGAACAGCGGGCGCCCAGCGTCTGGCACGGTGCGGCCATGCAGTGGCTCAGCCCCAAGGCGTGGCTGGCGGCAGTGGCGGGCGTAGGCGCCTATACCGCTGGCGAGCAGCAATTGTTATGGCTGTTCACCTGGATCTACGGGCCAATCTGTTTCGTTTCCGTGGCCAGCTGGGCGTGGGCCGGCAGCGTGATTCGCCACTATCTGGGCGAGCCGAAGCGGTTGCGGCTGTTCAATCGCGGCTTGGCGGCGTTGTTGGTGGCGAGTGCGGGGTATCTGCTAGTGGCGTGAGCGCCAGGTTGCCTGGACCGGCCTTATCGCCGGCAAGCCGGCTCCCGCCCGTTGGCTCTCTGTAGGAGCGGCCTTGTGTCGCGAAAGGGCTGCGTAGCGGCCCCAGGCTCTTGGGTATGCCGCAAATTGTCGGGGCTGCTCTGCAGCCCATTCGCGACACAAGGCCGCTCCTACAGGTTCATGCGCCAGAGACCTGTCAGCGATGGGGCTGCCCATCAATCGGCATCCCGGTAATGCCCCGGCGTCGCCGCCAGGTGCCGCTTGAACGCCCGTTGCAAGTGGGCCTGGTCGGCGAACCCTGCCTCCAGCGCCACGTCGGCGATGGGGCGGCCAAGCCGCAGTTGCGCTCGGGCATGCTGCACCCGTTGGTCGAGCAGGTAGCCGTGGGGCGGCAGGCCGAAACGCTTGCCGAACGCGCGGGTCAAGTAGCCACGGGACAGGCCCGCCGCCGCACAGATGTCCTCGAGGGTCAGCGGATCGAGACGATGCGCGCGTATGAACGCAGCGGCCATCTCCAACCGGGGATGCGTGGGTGCGCTCACGCCGCTAGCTGGCTCCAGGAAGTGCGCAAGGCCGTCGAAAAAGGCCCCCAGCGCAGTCTCCTTCGATGCAACCGGCCCCTCGTCGAACAACCCCGCAAACAGCGCCAGCAGTCGCCCATACAAGGCTGGCGAACGGCTCAAGGTCGCCTCCGGCAGCACGAAGCCCCGCGCCTCGAGCCACGGCATATCGACGAACAACATCAGGTACGACCAAGGCTCGCCTTCGATGGGGTTGCAGGTATGCACCACACCGGGGTTCATCAGCACCGTGGTGCCAGCGGCCACCTGGTGATGGGCTTCTCCAGTGAGATAACGGCTACGCCCGCCAGTGATGACACCAATCGAGAAGCTCTCATGGGAGTGCGCTGCGTAGCACACCTGGCGCCCATCCCCCACGCGCCGGGCCTCGACGAAGGGCAATGCCGGATCACGCCAAAACCGCGAGACCTCGATCATCGCCCTGCCCTCACCCTTCGCCGCCCTGCACCACGACCAGCAACTGCGCCTGCTGCTCACCCACCGAACGCAGGCGGTGTGGGGTCTGGGCATTGAAATGCAGGGCATCGCCGGCCTCCAGCAGCACCCGTTCGCTCATGAAATCCACCTCCACCTGGCCTGCGTGGACGAACAGAAACTCCTCACCTTCGTGCTCCTTGAAGGTCGGGTCGCTGAACTCGGTCGGTGGCTGGATCAGGAACGGCAACAAGCTGCGCTGGCCCACCTGCGAGGTGAGCACCGCATAGCCCGGCCCCTCGCCACTGCCCACCAACGCCTGCCGCTCGCCATGGCGCACCAGGCTGTAGCGCGCCAGGCCCTCGTGCTCGCCGTCGAACAGTTCCTCGACGTTGACGTTCAGCGCTCGCGCCAGTTTCAACGCGGCGGCGATCGATGGGGTGTTCAGGCCGCGTTCCACCTTCGACAGGTAGCTCTTGGTCATGCCGGCCTTCTCAGCCAGCTGTTCGAGGGTGATCCCCAGTTTCTTGCGCAGCAGTTTCAGTCGGATAGACATGTGACGCGGGTTTCCCGGACAAACGCACTTGCATATGACACTTTGTGTCATATAGGATGTTTTGTGTCATCTGATGGACCGCCCCTCCACCGTCGAAAGCAAGGGGGCGGGCCAGCCGAGACATCCACCTTCACGCCACAGAGGATAGACCCCCATGGCCAACACCCTGACACACAGCAAAGACCAGCTGGTGCAAAAGGCACTGACGCAGATGCAAGGCTCGCTCGCGGATAATACGTGGACTGTGCGCGAAAAGCTGGCCCTGACCTGCCGAATTCTGTTCGACAACGGCCACGACTCGGGCCTGGCCGGGCAGATCAGCGCCCGTGGCCCGCAGCCGGGCACCTTCTACACCCAGCAACTGGGCCTGGGTTTCGACGAGATCAATGCCAGCAACCTGCTGCTGGTCAACGAAGACCTGGAGGTGCTCGAAGGCCAGGGCATGCCCAACCCGGCCAACCGCTTCCACAGCTGGGTGTACCGCGCCCGGCCCGACGTGAATTGCATCATCCACACCCACCCCACCCACGTCGCCGCCTTGTCGATGCTCGAAGTGCCGCTGGTGGTGTCGCACATGGACCTGTGCCCGTTGTACGAGGACTGCGCGTTCCTCGAAGCCTGGCCTGGGGTACCGGTGGGCAACGAGGAAGGCGAGATCATCAGCGCCGCCCTGGGCGACAAGCGCGCCATCCTGCTCTCCCACCACGGCCAGCTGTCCACCGGCACCAGCATCGAACAGGCCTGCGTCTATGCCCAGCTGATCGAGCGTGCCGCTCGCCTGCAACTGCTGGCCATGGCCGCCGGCACCATCAAGCCGATCAGCCCCGAGCTGGGCCGCGATGCCCACGACTGGATCGACCGGCCCAAACGCCATGGCGCCGCGTTCAACTACTATGCCCGGCAAGCCCTGCGCACCCACGCCGACTGCCTGAACTGACCCCTGATTGCCTTGCTTGCGGAGCTTACAACCATGACCACTGAATTCCACGGCATCATCGGCTACACCATCACCCCGTTCAGCCAGGACGGCGAACAGCTCGACCTGCCCGCCCTGGGCCAGTCCATCGACCGCCTGATCGAAGACGGCGTGCACGCCATCGCCCCGCTGGGCAGCACCGGCGAAGGCGCGTACCTGAGCGACAGCGAGTGGCAACAGGTCGCGCAGTACAGCCTGGAGCGTATCAATAAGCGCGTGCCCAGCATCGTCAGCGTTTCCGACCTGACCACCGCCGGCGCCGTGCGCCGCGCCCGCTTCGCCCAGCAGCACGGCGCCGATGCAGTGATGGTGCTGCCGGCAGCCTACTGGAAGCTCAGCGAAGCCGAGATCCTCCAGCACTACCGCACCATCGGCGCGGCCATCGACCTCCCGGTCATGCTCTACAACAACCCGGCCACCAGCGGCACCGACATGCCGGTGGAGCTGATCCTGCGCATTGTGCGCGAGGTAGAGAACGTCACCATGGTCAAGGAGAGCACCGGCGACATCCAGCGCATGCACAAACTGCAATTGCTCGGTGAGGGCCAGGTGCCGTTCTACAACGGTTGCAACCCACTGGCGCTGGAAGCGTTCGTCGCCGGGGCCAAGGGCTGGTGCACGGCGGCGCCGAACCTGATCCCCGAACTGAACCTGCGCTTGTACGACGCGGTGCTGGCCGGCGAGCTGGAGCAGGCGAAGGCGCTGTTCTACCGCCAGTTGCCGCTGCTGGACTTCATTCTCAAGGGAGGTTTGCCGGCAACCATCAAGGCCGGGCTGGGCATGACCGGGTTGCCGGTGGGTGAGCCGCGGCGGCCGGTGTTCGGGCTGGATGAAGCCGGTCAGGCGAAGTTGCAGGCACTGCTTGACGGTTTGCGTCAGCAGCGCTGACATACATCGGTTACAACTCATCGCCGGCAAGCCGGCCTTGCACATGACTCTGTAGGAGCGGCCTTGTGTCGCGAAAGGGCCGCAAAGCGGCCCCCCGATTGATTGGGCTACACCAATGGCTGGGGCCGATGCGCGCCCCTTTCGCGACACAAGGCCGCTCCTACAGGATCTGTGCTAGCCAACATGCCGGCGATGGGCCATGCCTGAACGGATGCCTCAATCACACAGCTTCCTCGGTGCCGCGAACCCTGTCACCGGCTTCGACATCACCTCGCCCCCCTGTCCAACCGGCGTCAGTAATCGAACATCGAAGCGGCACACCCGCCGCGCGTTCTCGCCCTGCCCCACGGCCCCCATGCCGATGGTGACCTCGTAGTCGCGGCCCGCTTCGAGGGTGTAGACCTGGGCTTGCTCGTCGCAATAGATCCCCCTGCCCAGCGA
>NZ_JACAFQ010000040.1 GCF_015354575.1 Pseudomonas sp. UFMG81 | reverse complement strand
GGCTTGCCAGCGATGCGCCGCGCGGGCGGCGCTCGATCTTGAGGGCGCTGCAAACCTGTCGGCATGCGCCTGGTGGGCTACATGCGATTCCAAGACAGGCGCATGGGCGCCACACCGCTGGCTTTGGGAAATCAGAATGGCGCGGTGGTCTGTGGGGCATGTCGGGAGATCGGGTAATGGCCACCAGGTGCTTGCCGGTGTTTTTGCAGTGCTCTTGAGATCGAGCGCCGCCCGCGCGGCGCATCGCTGGCAAGCCAGCTCCCACATCTGTTTCGGGNCAGTTACTCCTGGTTCATCTCCACTGTCCGCCCTGTTTGTACGACGCGGTTTCCGCTTTGGCGCTGATGCCGCACCACCAGACTTGAGACATGCACCAAGGCGGACAGTGAAGACCTCACAGGATGGATTGGCCCGAAACAAATGTGGGAGCTGGCTTGCCAGCGATGCGCCGCGCGGGCGGCGCTCGATCTTGAGGGCGCTGCAAACCTGTCGGCATGCGCCTGGTGGGCTACATGCGATTCCAAGACAGGCGCATGGGCGCCACACCGCTGGCTTTGGGAAATCAGAATGGCGCGGTGGTCTGTGGGGCATGTCGGGAGATCGGGTAATGGCCACCAGGTGCTTGCCGGTGTTTTTGCAGTGCTCTTGAGATCGAGCGCCGCCCGCGCGGCGCATCGCTGGCAAGCCAGCTCCCACATCTGTTTCGGGCCAGTTACTCCTGATCTCCACTGTCCGCCTTGTTGGCATGACGCGGTATCGAGGCGGGCATTGCTGGCCTCTCGCTTGTCTTGAGACATGCACCAAGGCGGACAGTGGAGACCTCACAGGCATAACTGGCCCGAAACAGATGTGGGAGCTGGCTTGCCAGCGATGCGCCGCGCGGGCGGCGCTCGATCTTGAGGGCGCTGCAAACCTGTCGGCATGCGCCTGGTGGGCTACATGCGATTCCAAGACAGGCGCATGGGCGCCACACCGCTGGCTTTGGGAAATCAGAAGGGCGCGGTGGTCTGTGGGGGCATGTCGGGAGATCGGGTAATGGCCGCCAGGTGCTTGCCGGTGTTTTTGCAGCGCTCTTGAGATCGAGCGCCGCCCGCGCGGCGCATCGCTGGCAAGCCAGCTCCCACATCTGTTTCGGGCCAGTTATGTCTGTGAGCTCTTCACTGTCCGTCTTGTTTGTACGACGCGGTATTGAGGTGGCGCTAGCGCCGCCCCGCATGGCTTGCGACATGCACCAAGGCGGCCCCCTCCGCACTCAAAGCCTACGCGCCCGTGTCACGCGGTCCACCAGGTACACCAACCCGTGGTAATCGATACCACTATGGCTCGACAACCCAATCTCGCAGGTGCGGCTGGTGGAGATGCCTTCGCTGCAATACTGCACCGCGTCCTTGAGCGTGCGCAGCGAGTGGGCATTGAGCTCCGGTGTGGTGAAACCCTTGTCGCCGGCGAAGCCGCAACAATGAATGCCTTCGGGGATTACCACCTGCTTGCTGCAACGCTTTGCCAGGTCGATCAGCGCCTGGCTTTCACCCAGGTGCTGGGTGCTGCAGGTCACGTGCACCGCCACCGGTTCGTCCTGGGGGGTGAACTCGAGCTTGTCGACCAGGTGGGTGCGGATGAAGCGCACCGGGTCGTACAGGTCCAGGCGGGTTTCGCCCAGGTCCTGCACCAGGCGCAGGGTGCAGGGGCTGGTGTCGCAGTAGATCGGGTCGAGGCCGCCGCGGCTGGCGTGCAGCAGGGCGGTGATCAGTTCCTGGCGTTTGTGCTCGGCCTGCTCGGGGTAGCCCTTGGAGGCGAACGGCTGGCCGCAGCACAGGCTGTCGGGGTTGTCGGGGAACACCACCTGGTAACCGGCCTTCTCCAGCAGGGCGCGGGTCTTGTCCAGCAGCGAGCTTTGCTCGCGGTCGGCGTAAGCGGGGCCCATCACTCGGGACACGCAGGCGGCCAGGTACACCACCCGTGGGCGGGCATCGGCGCTGGCCGGGCCGAAGGCAATCGGCTTGAGCGGCTGGGGCATGGCGGGCGTCCACTGGGGCAGGCGGCCGTGGCTGGCCTTGCTCAGGCTGGCGCTGAGGCGGGCCATGCGGGGAGCACCCAGCAGCTTGCGTGCGCCGTTGGCGGCGGCCAGGGTCAGGCGGGCGCCGCGCAGGGTGGTGTGGAAGTGCTCGGCCAGCCAGTCGGCAGTCTTGATGTGCTCGGCGGCCTGGCTGCGCAGCTTCTTCACCAGGTCGCCGGTGTTGATGCCCACCGGGCAGCGTTGGGCGCACAGGCCGGTGGCGGCGCAGGTGTCGAGGCCCTGGTATTGGTAGGTTTGCAACAGCTCGCGAGTGTCGAGGCCGGCGCGCTTTTTTGCCTGGATGTCGCGCCACATGACGATGCGTTGGCGTGGGCTCAAGGTCAGGCCTTTGGATGGGCACACGGGCTCGCAGAAGCCGCACTCGATGCACTTGTCGACGATCTCGTCAGCGGCGGGCAGTGGCTTGAGGTTCTTCAGGTGGATATCGGGGTCTGCACTCAGCACCACGTCGGGGTTGAGGATGCCGTTGGGGTCGAGCAGGCGCTTGAGCTGCCACATCAGCTGGTAGGCGTCGCTGCCCCACTCCAGTTCGACGAAGGGCGCCATGTTGCGCCCGGTGCCGTGCTCGGCCTTGAGCGAGCCGCCGAACTCCACCGCCACCAGCTGCGCCACGTCGTCCATGAAGGCCTGGTAGCGGGCCACTTCTTCTGCGCTGTTGAAACCTTGGGTGAAGACGAAGTGCAGGTTGCCTTCCAGGGCGTGGCCGAAAATGATCGCTTCGTCGTAGCGGTGCTTGTCGAACAGCTGGATCAGGCGATTGACGCCCTCGGCCAGTTGCTCGACGGGGAAGGTGACGTCTTCGATGATCACCGTGGTGCCGGTCTGGCGCACGGCGCCAACGGCGGGGAAGGTGTCCTTGCGGATCTTCCACAGCTGGTTGTACACCGCCGGGTCTTCGCTGAAGGCGACCTTCTGCTCCAGTGGGTAGTCGGCGATGGACGCCATCACCTGCTCGAGCTGTTCGTGCAGCAGGCTCTGGCTGGCGGCGCGGCATTCGATCAGCAGGGCGCAGGCGTTGGCCGACAGGTCTTTCACCCAAACCGGCATGCCGGGCATTGCCTGCACCGAGCGCAGGCTGCGGCGGTCGAGCAGCTCGACGGCGGACACCGGCTGGCGCTTGAGTACGGTCACGGCGCGGCAGCAGCTTTCCACGCTGGGGAACACCAACAGGGCGCTGGCCTTGTGCGGGTGGTCGGGCACGGTGTCGTAGGTGACCGCGCTGATGAAGCCGAGGGTGCCTTCGGAACCCACCAGCAGGTGCTGGAGGATATCGAGGGGTTGGTCGTAGTCCACCAGCGCATTGAGCGACAGGCCGGTCGTATTCTTCAGGCGGTACTTGTGCCGGATGCGCTCGGCCAGTTCGGTATTGGCGCGGGTTTCGCGCCCGAGGCGGGCGAGCGCTTGCAGCAGGTCGGCGTGGCTGTTTTCGAAGGCGGCCACGCTGGCCGGGTCTTCGCTGTCCAGGCGGGTGCCGTCGGCCAGCACCAGGCGCAGGCCGGCGAGGGTGTGGTAGGTGTTCTGCGCGGTGCCGCAGCACATGCCGCTGGCGTTGTTGGCGACGATGCCGCCGATCTTGCAGGCGTTGATCGAGGCCGGGTCGGGGCCGATCTTGCGCCCGTAGGGGGCCAGCCAGGCGTTGGCCTGGGCGCCGATCACGCCGGGTTGCAGGCGGATCTGCGCACCTTGCCCGCGGATCTCTTTGCCCCCCCAGCTATCGCCAAGCACGATCAGCACCGAGTCGCTGATGGCCTGGCCAGACAGGCTGGTGCCGGCGGCGCGGAAGGTCACCGGCACGCGCTCGCGCTGGGCCAGCTGCAGCAGGCCGACCACTTCGTCTTCGGACTCCACCCGCACCACCAGCTTGGGGATCAGCCGGTAGAAGCTGGCATCGGTGCCGAAGGCCAGGGTCGAGGTGGGGTCGTCGAAGCGGCGTTCGGCGGGGATCAGGCGCTCGGCATCACGCAGGAACGCGGCGGGCAGGCTCATGCAGTCTCCTCGCGGGGCCGCGGCGTCTGGCGCGCGGCGTGCCCCGGGTATTCAGGCGGTAGCGGGCGCGCTCAGGCGCCCAGTTCGCGGACCAGCGAGTCGCGGGTGATCTCGCTGATGGACTTGGCGCCGGTCAGCACCATGGCCACGCGCATCTCTTTCTCGAACAGCTCCAGCAGGTTCTTCACCCCGGCTTCGCCGTGGGTGGCCAGGGCGTAGAGGAAGGCGCGGCCGATCAGCACGGTGTCGGCGCCCAGGGCGATCATGCGCACCACGTCGAGGCCGCTGCGGATGCCGGAGTCGGCGAGGATCTTGATCTCGCCCTTCACCGCGTCGGCGATGGCCGGCAGGGCGCGGGCGCTGGACAGCACGCCGTCGAGCTGGCGGCCGCCGTGGTTGGAGACGACGATGCCGTCGGCGCCGAACTTGACCGCGTCACGGGCGTCGTCGGCGTCAAGGATGCCCTTGATGATCATCGGGCCATCCCAGAATTCGCGGATCCACTCCAGGTCTTTCCAGGAGATGGACGGGTCGAAGTTGTTGCCCAGCCAGCCGATGTAGTCGGCCAGGCCCGTGGGGTTGCCACGGTACTTGGAGATGTTGCCCAGGTCGTGGGGGCGGCCCATCACGCCGACGTCCCAGGCCCATTGTGGGTGGGTCATGGCTTGCAGCACGCGGCGCAGTGGGCCGTTCGGGCCGCTCATGCCGGAGTGGGCGTCGCGGTAGCGGGCGCCGGGCACGGGCATGTCGACGGTGAACACCAGGGTTTTCACCCCGGCGGCCTTGGCGCGCTCCAGGGCATTGCGCATGAAGCCGCGGTCTTTGAGTACATACAGCTGGAACCACATCGGCCGGTCGATGGCCGGGGCCACTTCTTCGATCGGGCACACCGACACGGTGGACATGGTGAACGGGATGCCGTGGGCGGCGGCGGCACGGGCGGCCTGCACTTCGCCACGGCGGGCATACATGCCGGTGAGGCCGACCGGGGCCAGGGCCACGGGCATGCTCAGGGTTTCGTCGAACAGCTGGGTTTCGAGGCTGAGCTCGGACATGTTGTTCAGCACGCGCTGGCGCAGGGCGATGCTGGCCAGGTCCGACACGTTGTGGCGCAGGGTGTGCTCGGCGTAGGCGCCGCCGTCGGCGTAGTGGAACAGGAAGGGGGGCAGCTTGCGTTGGGCCGCGGCGCGATAGTCGGTGGAGGCGGAAATGATCATGGATTCTCGCAGCGTGGGTTGAAGGGGAAGCCGGGCGCCTGCTGGCGCCCGGCGCCTTTCACTTTAGTGATGAACCAGCATGCCGGTGAGCCAGTAGGCCTGCACCAGGGTGATCAGGCCGACGATGGTGGCGAAGAACAGGCTGTGCTTGACGGTGAAGCGGAACAGGTCGGATTCCTTGCCCACCAGGCCGGTGGCGGCGCAGGCCACGGCGATCGATTGTGGCGAGATCATCTTGCCGGTTACGCCGCCGCTGGTGTTGGCGGCCACCAGCAGGGTGTCGCTGACCCCGATCTGGTGCGCGGTGGTGGCCTGCAGCGAGCTGAACAGGGCGTTGGACGAGGTGTCGGAGCCGGTCAGGAACACGCCCAGCCAACCCAGGAACGGCGAGAAGAACGGGAAGGCGGCGCCGGTGCCGGCCAGTACCAGGGCCATGGTCGAGGACATGCCCGAGTAGTTGGTGACGAAGGCGAAGGCCAGCACCATGCCGATCGACAGGATCGGCCAGCGCAGTTCCCAGAAGGTCTCTTTGAAAGTGGTCAGACCAGTTTTGACGTTGATCTTCAGCACGGCCATGGAGATCAGCGCCGAGAGGAAGATCGCGGTGCCGGTGGCGGAGATCGGGTCGAGCTTGAACACCGCTGGCATGGCGGTCGGCGCGGTGACGATCGGCGCGGTCTTGACCACCAGCTGGTCGAGGTGCGGGATGGCGAAGTTGAACACGAAGTTGTACATCGCACCGCCCGGGGCGAACGCGGCCTTGAATGGCTTGAGGGTCCAGATGGTCACCAGCACGGTGAGGATCAGGAACGGCGACCAGGCCTTGAAGATCTCACCAAAGCTATAGGGGCTTGGCTGGCTGCCGCTCGACTGCACCACGGCGGCGCCGACGCTGCCCTTGGCCTCGGTGAAGGCGCGCTTGGGCTGCCAGACTTTGAGGAACAGGGTCAGGCTGATCAGGCTGGCCAGGGCCGAGGTGATGTCCGGCAGCTCTGGGCCGATGAAGTTGGAGGTGAAGTACTGGGTGACGGCGAAGCTCAGGCCGGCGACCAGGGCGGCCGGCCAGGTTTCTTTCACGCCACGCAGACCGTCCATCATGAACACCAGCCAGAACGGCACGAACAGCGACAGCAGCGGCAGCTGGCGGCCGGTCATGGCGCCGATGTGGAAGGCGTCGATGCCGGTCACTTGGCCGGCGACGATGATCGGGATGCCCAAAGCGCCGAAGGCGACCGGCGCGGTGTTGGCGATCAGGCACAGGCCGGCGGCGTACAGCGGGTTGAAGCCCAGGCCCACCAGCAGCGCGGCGGTGATGGCCACGGGGGCACCAAAGCCGGCCGCGCCTTCGAGGAAGGCACCGAAGCAGAAGCCGATCAGCAGCACTTGCAGGCGCTGGTCGTCGGTGATCGACAGCACCGAGCTGCGGATTACTTCGAACTGGCCGCTCTTGACCGTGAGTTTGTAGAGGAACACCGCGGCAACGATGATCCAGGCAATCGGCCAGAGGCCGTAGAGGAAGCCATAACCTGCGGCAGCCAAGGCCATGTCGACAGGCATCTGGAAGGCGAAGATCGCCACCAGGATCGACAGTGCCAGGGTGATGCTGCCGGCGACGTGACCCTTGAGGCGGAACACGGCCAGGGCAAGGAAGAAGAACACGATTGGGATGACCGCCGCCAGCGCGGACAGGCCAAGGCTACCAAGCGGGGTATAGAGTTGTTGCCAGGTTTGCATATGGGGTGGCCCCTAATTGTTGTTGGTCAAGGCACTGGCATTGGATAATTGGTAAGACCAATTTACAATGGCTGGTCGCTAGGTTAAAAGCGCCATTGCGGGTGTGTCAATTTGTCCTGTGGAAAACTTTGGTTGGATGCCGATGAGCGGGCATCTGCGATGGGGCGAAAATCGCCCGCTGACAGGTGCGGGCGCAGGCCGGTTAGGCGCAGAATAGGCGCCCCCGGGATCCGCACCCCGGGGTTCGTGGAGAGCATGTAGATGGTTTTTGATCAGGTCCGCCAACGGCGCCTGTCCGACGACATCGTCGATCGGTTGGAAGGGATGATTCTCGAGGGCACGCTCACGTCGGGGCAGCGCCTGCCGGCCGAGCGCGCGCTGGCGGAGCAGTTCGGGGTGTCGCGCCCGTCGCTGCGCGAGGCGATCCAGAAACTGGTGGCCAAGGGGTTGCTGGTCAGTCGCCAGGGCGGCGGCAACTATGTGGCCGAGTCGCTGGGCTCGACCTTCAGCGACCCGCTGCTGAAGTTGCTCGAGGGCAGCCCGCAGGCGCAGCACGACCTGCTGGAGTTCCGCCACACGCTGGAGGCGTCATGTGCCTACTACGCGGCGCAGCGGGCCACCGGGCCGGACCGTGAGCGGCTCAAGGTGGCGTTTGATGCCTTGCAGGACTGCTACAACCGGGTTGACGAAGTCAGCCGGGCGGAGGAGGGCGCGGCCGATGCAAACTTTCACCTGGCCATCGCCGAGGCCAGCCACAATGCGGTGTTGCTGCACACGATCCGTGGTTTGTTCGACCTGCTCAAGCGCAACGTGGTGACCAACATCGGTGGCATGTACCGCCAGCGCAGCGAGACGCGCGACATGCTGATCGGGCAGCACCGTGAGCTGTACGAGGCGATTGTCGAGGGGCGGGCGGAGGATGCGCGGGAAGTGTCCAGCCGGCACATTCTGTATGTGCAGGAGGTGCTGGAAGAAGCGCAGGAAGAGGCCCAGCGGGTGGCGCGGGCGGAGCGGCGCAGCGGGCGTTGAGTCCGTGGGGCCCCTTCGCGGGTAAACCCGCTCCCACAGGATTTCACTGTCTTGGATATCAGTGCAATCCTGTGGGAGCGGGCTTGCCCGCGAAGAGGCCCTTGCAGGCCGAAGAAGATCTACTCTTCCTTGCCCTTGTTGCGCATGGTGCGCTGCAGCTCGCGGTTGGAATCGCGTTCGCGCACGGTGTCGCGCTTGTCGAATTCCTTCTTGCCCTTGCCCAGCGCAATTTCGCACTTGATCAGGTGCTTGCTCCAGTACAGCGACATCGCCACGCAGGTGTAGCCCTTCTGCGCCACGGCCGCTTCGACGCGTTCGAGCTCGCGCTTGTTCAGCAGCAGCTTGCGCGTGCGCATCGGGTCGGCGATGACGTGGGTGCTGGCGGTGTTCAGCGGGGTGATGTGGCTGCCGAACAGCCAGGCTTCGCCATCCTTGAGCAGCACGTAGCTGTCGGTCAGGTGCGCCTTGCCGGCCCGCAGGCTCTTTACTTCCCAACCGGACAGGACCAGCCCGGCCTCGAACTTGTGTTCGATGAAGTAATCGTGTCGCGCCTTCTTGTTCTGCGCGATGGTCCCGGTCGGATGTTTCTTTTGCTTAGCCATAGGGGCGGCATTATAGGGAGTCGCCGCGTCCTCGGCTATGGGGTTTAGGTGCGCTTGAGCCTGTTGGGTGAATCCCGGACAATACAGGCCCTGTTCCGCGTTGGCGGAACCGTTTTCAAGGCGCTTTGACGCGCTGCCGCCCCGTTTGGAAGTGACGCCTGGATGACTACCCATATTCAACGCTCGGCCCTGCTGCCATACCCCGCCCAGGCGCTGTACGACCTGGTCAACGACGTGGCCGGCTACCCGCAGTTCCTGCCCTGGTGCTCGGCGTCGACGGTGATCGAGGCCAGCGACACGCACATGCGCGCCAAGCTCGAAGTGGCAAAGGGCGGGATGAGCCAGCATTTCGTCACCCGCAATGTGCTGGTGCCGGGGCAATCGATCGAGATGAACCTGGAAGAAGGGCCGTTCACCCAGTTGCACGGGTTGTGGGTGTTCAAGCCGCTGGGGGAGAAGGCCTGCAAGATCAGCCTCGACCTGTCGTTCGATTATGCCGGTGCCCTGGTGCGCGCGACTTTGGGGCCGCTGTTCAACCAGGCGGCCAATACCATGGTCGACGCGTTCTGCCAGCGTGCCAAGCAGCTGTATGGCTGAAGCAGCACAGTATCGAAGGCAATAAAAAGCCCGGGCAATGCCCGGGCTTTTTCGTGTTCGCCTGCGCTTACTGCGGCGAGGTGTCCAGCGGGGCTGGCGTCGGCACCGGGGTGGTCTCGATGGTGTCGATTTCTTTCTGGATCGAGTCTTCCAGCGAACCTGGCTTGGCCGGCTTTTCCGGTTGGGCTGGCTGCTGGCCTGGCTGTTGTGCCGGGCTGACGGTGGTGTCGCCGCTGCCGCCGAGGATTTCCTGGTCGCGGCTGACGCCTGGCATGAAGTCGCCGGACAGGCTGACCAACTGGTCGCTGTCGTTGAAGAAGATGCTCATGCGCTCTTGCTGGCGTTTGCCGCCGCCGGGCTGCAGGCTGTACAGGTAGTCCCACCGATTGGTGTGGAAAGTGTCCTGGAGCAGAGGGTTGCCCATGATAAACCTTACTTGCCGACGGGTCATTCCGGGGCGCAATTGGTCTATCATGTCCTGCGTAACGACATTGCCCTGCTGGATGTCGATTTTGTAAACCCCGGGAAACGAGCAACCGGCGAGTGCGAGCAGTCCCACTAGGGTGAGGCTGGTTAGCAAGAGCTTGGTGTTTTGCATCGGTGGGCGACTTCCACTATCTTGGCTGGACAACGTAAACCCCGATCATACCCGTATTAAGAGAAGCTGCGAAGCAGCATCGGCGAGAAAGCTGACCATGGTTGAAAATAGCGAATTGCGCAAAGCGGGCCTCAAGGTAACCCTGCCTCGAGTCAAGATTCTTCAGATGCTCGATTCCACCGAGCAGCGTCACATGAGCGCCGAGGATGTCTACAAGGCACTGATGGAAGCTGGCGAGGACGTCGGCCTGGCGACCGTATATCGCGTACTGACCCAGTTCGAGGCGGCGGGTCTGGTGGTTCGCCACAACTTCGACGGCGGTCACGCGGTGTTCGAGCTGGCCGATGGTGGCCACCACGACCACATGGTCAACGTGGACACCAGCGAAGTGATCGAATTCATGGATGCTGAAATCGAGCGTCGCCAAAAAGAGATCGTGGCCGAGCATGGCTACGAGCTGGTGGACCACAACCTGGTCCTCTATGTGCGCAAAAAGAAGTAACGATTTCGATCGCTACTGACGACAAAGGCGACCTTCGGGTCGCCTTTGTGCGTTCTGGTGGCTGCAAATCGTTGTAGGAGCGGCCTTGTGTCGCGAAAGGGCCGCATCGCGGCCCCAGGTTTCTATGTGGCATTCACGATCGCTGGGGCTGCGATGCAGCCCTTTCGCGACACAAGGCCGCTCCTACAGAGGCCGCGCAAGATGTGGGCTTGCCGGCGACAGGGGATCAGGCCTTGCCGCTCACCACCATCTTGCGCGCATGGGCCAGGGATTCCTTGGTCAGGTCGATGCCGCCCAGCATCCGCGCGACTTCTTCGACCCGCTCGCGCTTGGCCAGGTTGGCCACGGCGGTGTGGGTGGTGTCGCTGTTGCGCACCTTGTGCACGAACAGGTGGTGATGCCCTTGCGCCGCGACCTGCGGCAAGTGGGTGACGGTCAGCACCTGGCCGCGCTCGCCCAGGCGGCGCAGCAGTTGGCCGACGATCTCGGCGGTAGGGCCGCCGATACCCACGTCCACTTCGTCGAACACCAGGGTCGGGATGCGCGAGGTCTGCGCGGTGATCACCTGGATCGCCAGGCTGATCCGCGACAGTTCACCGCCCGATGCAACCTTGGCCAGGCCCTTGAGCGGTTGCCCCGGGTTGGCGCTGACCAGCAGTTCGATCTGCTCCAGGCCGTGGGGTGACAGGTCGGCGTTTTCGAAGGGGGTGAGCTCGATGCAGAAGCGCCCGCCGGGCATGCCCAGGCGCTGAATTTCCAGTTCCACCGCGCTGGCCAGTTGCTTGGCCGCTTGTTCGCGCAATGCGCTCAGTTCGGTGGCGCGCTCTTTATAGTGCTGGGCGTAGGCGGCCAGCTCTTCGCCCAGGCGTTCGAGGGACTCGTCGCTGGCATTGAGCCCTTCGATTTCTTCCATCAGGCGTTGTTGCAGGGCGGGCAGCTCAGTGGGGTGCACGCGGTGCTTGCGGGCGAGGGTGTAGATGGTGTCGAGCCGCTCTTCGAGTGCTTGCAGGCGCATCGGGTCGGCGTCGAAATTGTCGAGGAAGCGGTTGAGCTCGCCAACGGCTTCCTCCACCTGGATCTGTGCGCTGGCAATCAGGTTGACCGCTTCGCCCAGTGCTTTAGGTGCGTTGCTGACCGCAGTGAGGCGGTTGAGGCTGACGGTCAGGGCGCTCAGCACGTTGCCCGAGTCGCTTTCGCTGCACTGGTCGATGACCTGGCGGCAGATGCCGAACAGGGCTTCGGCGTTGGTCAGGTTCTTGTGCTCCTGCTCGAGCTGCTCCAGTTCGTGCTCGCCCAGGCCCAGGTTGTCCAGTTCTTCCAGCTGGTAGCTGAGCAACTGGTGGCGCGCACGCTGTTCGTCGCCGGAGTTGCTCAGCCGCTCGAGCTCCTGGCGGGTCTGGTTCCAGCGCTTGGCGGCCAATTGCACCTGGCGCGCCAGGTCGGTAGCGCCGGCGTACTCGTCGACCAGGCGGCGGTGGGTGTCGGTTTTCAGCAGCGACTGGTGTTCATGCTGGCTGTGGATGTCGATCAGCAGTTCGCCCAGCGCCTTGAGATCGCCCAGCGGGCAGGGCGTGCCGTTGATGTAGCCGCGGCTGCGGCCTTCGGCGGTGATCACCCGGCGCAGGATGCACGGGCCGTCGCTTTCGAGGTCGCGTTCCATGAGCCAGCTGTGGGCTTCGGGGATGTCCACCAGGTCGAAGGTGGCGAGGATGTCTGCCTTGTCGGCGCCGGGGCGCACCACGCCGCTGTCGGCGCGATCGCCCAGCGCAAGGCCGAGGGCGTCGAGCATGATCGACTTGCCCGCCCCGGTTTCGCCGGTGATGACGGACATGCCGCGGGCGAGTTCGAGGTCGAGGTGTTCGACGATGGCGTAGTTGTGAATGGACAGGTGCACCAGCATGTGGGCGGCTCCCGAGGGTGTGGTCTGGATATTTATACAGTGCTTTTTGTGGGCCTGACAATGCCCGGCCGATGAATGTGGATTTCCCGTGCAGCCCTTGAACCTGGTTTTTCCGACCCCATATAGCCGGCAAGACATGGCGAGCGTGGCTCGCACAACAGAAATTGTGGAGGAGATACCCAATGGCTGACGAACAGCTGGATGAAAAGAACCTGAACCCCGAAGAGGCCGTTGCAGCTAACGCCGACGCCCGTGTTCTGGAGCTCGAGGAGCAGCTGGCCGCCGCCAAGGATCAGTCCCTGCGTGTTGCTGCAGAAGCGCAGAACAGCATTCGTCGCGCTGAACAGGACGTCGACAAGGCCCGCAAGTTCGCCCTGGAGAAGTTCGCCGGCGACCTGTTGCCGATCATCGACAGCCTGGAGCGTGGCCTGGAACTGTCCAGCGCCGACGACGAGACCATCAAGCCGATGCGCGATGGTATCGAGCTGACCCTGAAGATGTTCCAGGACACCCTCAAGCGCTACAACCTTGAAGCCATCGACCCGCACGGCCAGCCATTCAATGCCGAGCACCACCAGGCGATGGCCATGCAGGAAAGCGCCGATGTCGAGCCGAACAGCGTGCTGAACGTGTTCCAGAAGGGTTACCTGCTCAACGGCCGTCTACTGCGCCCCGCCATGGTGGTGGTCAGCAAGGCGCCGAGCGCCCCGCAGCCGTCGATCAACGAAAAGGCTTGAAATCCGTCGGGGCACCCCCATCTAGGTGTCAAGCCTTCAAGTATTACCGCAGTTGGCCAAAGTAGTCGCTGCCACCAAATTCAAGTTTCGGGAGAGTTAACATGGGCAAAATCATCGGTATCGACCTGGGGACCACCAACTCCTGCGTCTCCGTGCTGGAAAACGGCACCGCCAAAGTCATCGAGAACGCCGAAGGCGCGCGTACCACGCCTTCGATCATCGCTTACGCCAACGACGGCGAGATTCTGGTTGGCCAGTCGGCCAAGCGCCAGGCGGTCACCAACCCGCACAACACCCTGTTCGCGGTGAAGCGCCTGATTGGCCGCCGCTTCGAAGAAGATGTCGTGCAGAAAGACATCAAGCTGGTGCCTTACAAGATCGTCAAGGCCAACAACGGTGACGCTTGGGTAGAGGCCGCCGACAAGCAGATGGCTCCGCCGCAGATCAGCGCCGAAGTCCTGAAAAAGATGAAGAAGACCGCCGAAGACTACCTCGGCGAGCCAGTCACCGAAGCGGTCATCACCGTTCCGGCCTACTTCAACGACAGCCAGCGTCAGGCCACCAAAGACGCCGGTCGCATCGCTGGCCTGGACGTAAAACGTATCATCAACGAACCGACCGCCGCCGCGCTGGCCTACGGCATGGACAAGGGCAAGGGCGACCACACCGTCATCGTCTATGACCTGGGTGGTGGTACCTTCGACGTGTCCGTGATCGAAATCGCCGAAGTCGACGGTGAGCACCAGTTCGAAGTACTGGCCACCAACGGCGACACCTTCCTGGGTGGCGAAGACTTCGACATGCGCCTGATCGACTACCTCGTCGACGAGTTCAAGAAAGAGTCCGGCATGGACCTGAAGAACGATCCGCTGGCCCTGCAGCGCCTGAAAGAAGCCGCTGAAAAGGCCAAGATCGAGCTGTCGTCCGCTCAGTCGACCGACGTCAACCTGCCGTATATCACTGCAGACGCGACTGGTCCTAAGCACCTGAACGTGAAGATCTCCCGCGCCAAGCTGGAATCGCTGGTCGAAGACCTGGTCAACCGTACCATCGAGCCATGCCGCATCGCCCTGAAAGACGCCGGCATCGACGCCAGCAAGATCGACGACGTGATCCTGGTCGGTGGCCAGACCCGTATGCCGATGGTGCAGAAAGCCGTTGCCGACTTCTTCGGTAAAGAGGCGCGTAAAGACGTCAACCCGGACGAAGCCGTGGCCATGGGTGCTGCCATCCAGGGCGCCGTACTGGCCGGTGACGTGAAAGACGTACTGCTGCTGGACGTCAGCCCGCTGACCCTGGGTATCGAAACCATGGGTGGCGTGATGACCGCGCTGATCGAGAAGAACACCACCATCCCGACCAAGAAGTCGCAGGTGTTCTCGACCGCCGACGACAACCAGGGCGCCGTGACCATCCACGTCCTGCAGGGCGAGCGCAAGCAAGCTTCGCAGAACAAGTCGCTGGGCAAGTTCGACCTGGCTGACATTCCGCCAGCACCACGCGGCGTGCCACAAATTGAAGTGACCTTCGACATCGACGCCAACGGCATCCTGCACGTCGGCGCCAAAGACAAGGCTACTGGCAAGGCTCAGTCGATCGTGATCAAGGCCAACTCCGGCCTGTCCGACGAAGAAATCGAGAAAATGGTGCGTGACGCCGAGGCCAACGCCGAGGAAGACCGCAAGTTCGAAGAGCTGGCCGCTGCCCGTAACCAGGGTGACGCGCTGGTGCACTCGACCCGCAAGATGGTCAACGAGGCCGGTGACAAAGTGACCGCCGACGAGAAGACCGCGATCGAGGCTGCCGTGGTTGCCCTGGAAGCCGCCGTCAAAGGCGACGACAAGGCTGCCATCGACGCCAAGGTCGAGGAACTGTCCAAGGTGTCGGCCCCTGTCGCGCAGAAGATGTACGCCGAGCAGCAGGCTGAACAGCCGCAGGGCGGCGCCCAGCAGGCCGAGCCTGAAGCCAAGCACGATGACGTGGTTGACGCCGAGTTCGAAGAAGTGAAAGACAACAACAAGCAGTAATCCCTGCATGTTGTCGGCCAGCTCACCGCCGTTTGGCGGTGAACTGGTAGGATGTCGCCGCGCGGGGGCTTGCTCCCGCGTTGGCGTGTCTGGAACACGAGAATTATTTACAGCATCTGTCTGGGCGCATTCGCGTATGGCGGCAGGTGCTGACGGCACGACGCAATGATTGCGCACCGTGTGCCGAACGCCCCCAAGAGTGCAAATGACCTATGGCAAAGCGTGATTTTTATGAGGTCCTGGGTGTCGAGCGAGGCGCCAGCGAAGGTGATCTCAAGAAGGCCTATCGTCGGCTGGCGATGAAGTACCACCCGGACCGCAACCCTGGTGACAAAGCGTCGGAAGACAGCTTCAAGGAGGCCAACGAGGCCTATGAAGTACTGTCCGACGCCAGCAAGCGCGCGGCGTACGACCAGTACGGCCACGCCGGTGTCGACCCGAGCATGGGTGGCGGCGGTGCCGGCTTCGGTGGCGCCAACTTCTCCGATATCTTCGGTGACGTCTTCAGCGATTTCTTCGGCGGTGGCCGGGGCGGGTCGCGCGGTGGCGCCCAGCGTGGCAGCGACCTGCGCTACACCCTGGAGCTGAACCTCGAAGAGGCGGTGCGTGGCACCACGGTCAGCATCCGCGTCCCCACACTGGTCAACTGCAAGCCGTGTGACGGCTCCGGCGCCAAGAAGGGCTCGACCCCGTCGACCTGCCCGACTTGCGGCGGCATCGGCCAGGTGCGCATGCAGCAGGGCTTCTTCTCGGTGCAGCAGACCTGCCCGCGTTGCCATGGCCAGGGCAAGATCATCACCGACCCGTGCAATGCCTGCCATGGCGAAGGCCGTGTCGAGGAGTACAAGACCCTGTCGGTCAAGGTGCCGGCCGGCGTCGATACCGGCGACCGCATCCGCCTGTCCGGCGAGGGCGAGGCGGGCACCCACGGTGGCCCGACCGGCGACCTCTACGTAGTCATCAATGTGCGCGAGCACGACATCTTCCAGCGCGACGGCAAGCACCTGTACTGCGAAGTGCCGATCAGCTACACCGACGCCGCCCTGGGTGGCGAGCTGGAAGTGCCGACCCTCGATGGCCGCGTGAAACTGAAAATCCCTGAAGGCACCCAGACCGGCAAGCAGTTCCGCCTGCGTGGCAAGGGCGTGGCGCCAGTGCGTGGTGGTGCGGCCGGCGACCTGCTTTGCCGGGTGGCGGTGGAAACCCCGGTCAACCTCAGCCGTCGCCAGCGCGAACTGCTCGAAGAGCTGCGTGACTCGCTGGAGGGCGACAGCTCCCATTCGCCCAAGGCCAGTGGCTGGTTCGAAGGCGTGAAGCGCTTCTTCGGCGATCTCTGAGAAGGAACAGGCTATGCGACGTATTGCGGTAATGGGCGCGGCAGGGCGGATGGGCAAGACCCTCGTCGAAGCTGTGCAGCAGCAGGCGCCTCTGGCAGGCCTGACGGCGGCGATCGACCGTCCCGACAGTTCGCTGGTCGGGGCGGATGCCGGTGAGCTGGCAGCGCTGGGGCGTATCGGCGTGACGATCTGCGACGACCTGAACAAGGTCGCCGACGAGTTCGACGTGCTGATCGACTTCACCCACCCGTCGGTCACCCTGAAGAACCTGGCGTTCTGCCGCAAGGCGGGCAAGGCCATGGTCATCGGCACCACCGGCTTCACGCCGGAAGAGAAAGAGCAGTTGGCCGAGGCGGGCAAGGAGATCCCGATCGTCTTCGCCGCCAACTTCAGCGTTGGCGTGAACCTCAGCCTCAAGCTGCTGGACATGGCGGCCCGGGTGCTGGGTGACGATGTGGATATCGAGATCATCGAAGCGCACCACCGGCACAAGGTGGATGCGCCGTCGGGTACCGCGCTGCGCATGGGCGAAGTGGTCGCCAATGCGCTGGGGCGTGACCTGCAGGAAGTGGCGGTGTATGGCCGTGAAGGCCAGACCGGTGCGCGTGATCGCAAGACCATCGGTTTTGCCACCGTGCGGGCCGGCGACGTGGTGGGTGACCACACCGTGCTGTTCGCCGCCGAAGGCGAGCGCCTGGAGATCACCCACAAGGCTTCGAGCCGCATGACCTTCGCCAAGGGCGCGGTGCGTGCCGCGCTGTGGCTGGATGGGCGTGAGCCTGGCCTGTACGACATGCAGGACGTGCTCGAGCTGCGTTGAGCATCGCTGGCCCTATCGCCGGCAAGCCGGCTCCCACAAGGTTGTGCGCTTCCCTGTGGGAGCCGGCTTGCCGGCGATAGGGGGCGCAGAAAGCCCCCTTGTCGCATCCATGTGTTTTAGAGGCACATCTGCGGTAGACCCAAAACGCACTTTTCTGTAAGCTACAGCTTTAGTGTGTCCACTAAAAGCGCGCAGCGAATTGAATTCAGCACATGAAAGCGGGGTGACGTGTCCATACGTCATTCCGCTTTTTTGCAACCTGCGATCGCCCTTTCATGCTTGATTTACGGGAGGTCTTCTTGACAAAGCCAGCCATACTCGCCCTTGCCGACGGCAGTATTTTTCGCGGTGAAGCCATCGGTGCCGACGGTCAGACCGTTGGTGAGGTGGTGTTCAACACTGCTATGACCGGCTACCAGGAAATCCTTACAGACCCTTCCTACTCGCAGCAAATCGTCACCCTGACCTACCCGCACATCGGCAACACCGGCACCACGCCGGAAGACGCCGAGTCGAACCGCGTCTGGTCTGCCGGCCTGGTCATTCGCGACCTGCCGCTGCTGGCCAGCAACTGGCGTAACACCCAGTCGCTGCCTGAGTACCTCAAGGCCAACAACGTCGTCGCCATCGCTGGCATCGACACCCGCCGCCTGACCCGTATCCTGCGCGAAAAAGGCGCCCAGAATGGCTGCATCCTCGCCGGTGACAACATCACCGACGAGCAGGCCATCGCCGCTGCCCGCGCCTTCCCGGGCCTCAAGGGCATGGACCTGGCCAAGGTGGTTTCCACCAAGGAGCGCTACGAGTGGCGTTCCAGCGTGTGGGAACTGAAGACCGACAGCCACCCGACCATCGAAGCTGCCGACCTGCCGTACCACGTCGTGGCCTACGACTACGGCGTCAAGCTGAACATCCTGCGCATGCTGGTCGCCCGTGGCTGCCGCGTGACCGTGGTGCCGGCCCAGACCCCAGCCAGCGAAGTGCTCGCGCTCAACCCGGACGGCGTGTTCCTGTCCAACGGCCCTGGCGACCCCGAGCCATGCGACTACGCCATCCAGGCGATCAAGGACGTGCTCGAGACCGAAATCCCGGTGTTCGGCATCTGCCTCGGCCACCAGCTGCTGGCCCTGGCCTCCGGCGCCAAGACCGTGAAGATGGGCCACGGCCACCACGGTGCCAACCACCCGGTCCAGGACCTGGACACCGGTGTGGTCATGATCACCAGCCAGAACCACGGTTTCGCCGTAGACGAAGCCACCCTGCCGGCTAACGTGCGCGCCATCCACAAGTCGCTGTTCGACGGCACCCTGCAGGGTATCGAGCGCACCGACAAGAGCGCGTTCAGCTTCCAGGGCCACCCTGAAGCGAGCCCAGGCCCGACCGACGTCGCGCCACTGTTCGATCGTTTCATCGATGCCATGGCCAAGCGCCGCTGAGCATCCTGCAACAAGGCCCCGGGCCGGCCTGCGCCGCGCCCGGAAGCGCCTGACCCAGATTGTTCAAGACGGCTTGCCGACTGACCCGCGGATTTGAGTGACCACAATGCCAAAACGTACAGACATCAAAAGCATCCTGATTCTCGGCGCTGGCCCGATCGTGATCGGCCAGGCCTGTGAATTCGACTACTCCGGCGCCCAGGCTTGCAAAGCCCTGCGCGAGGAAGGTTTCCGCGTCATCCTGGTGAACTCCAACCCAGCCACCATCATGACCGACCCGGCCATGGCCGACGCCACCTACATCGAGCCGATCAAGTGGCAGTCGGTGGCCAAGATCATCGAGAAAGAGCGCCCGGACGCGGTGCTGCCGACCATGGGCGGCCAGACCGCGCTGAACTGCGCCCTGGACCTGGAGCGCCACGGCGTTCTGGAGAAGTTCGGCGTAGAGATGATCGGTGCCAACGCCGACACCATCGACAAGGCCGAAGACCGCTCGCGCTTCGACAAGGCCATGAAAGACATCGGCCTGGAGTGCCCGCGCTCGGGTATCGCCCACAGCATGGAAGAGGCCAACGCGGTGCTCGAGAAGCTGGGCTTCCCGTGCATCATCCGCCCGTCGTTCACCATGGGCGGCACCGGCGGTGGTATCGCCTACAACCGTGAAGAATTCGAAGAGATCTGCACCCGTGGCCTGGACCTGTCGCCGACCAAGGAACTGCTGATCGACGAATCGCTGATCGGATGGAAGGAATACGAGATGGAGGTGGTCCGCGACAAGAAGGACAACTGCATCATCGTCTGCTCGATCGAGAACTTCGACCCGATGGGCGTGCACACCGGTGACTCCATCACTGTTGCGCCAGCACAGACCCTGACCGACAAGGAATACCAGATCATGCGCAACGCCTCGCTGGCGGTGCTGCGTGAGATCGGCGTCGAGACTGGCGGTTCCAACGTGCAATTCGGTATCTGCCCGAACACCGGCCGCATGGTCGTGATCGAGATGAACCCGCGCGTATCGCGTTCGTCCGCCCTGGCATCGAAAGCTACCGGCTTCCCGATCGCCAAGATCGCCGCCAAGCTGGCCATCGGCTACACCCTCGACGAGTTGCAGAACGACATCACTGGCGGCCGCACCCCGGCGTCCTTCGAGCCGTCGATCGACTACGTCGTCACCAAGCTGCCACGCTTCGCCTTCGAGAAATTCCCCAAGGCCGACGCCCGCCTGACCACCCAGATGAAGTCCGTGGGTGAAGTCATGGCCATCGGCCGTACCTTCCAGGAATCCCTGCAGAAAGCCCTGCGCGGCCTGGAAGTCGGTGCCTGCGGCCTGGACCCGAAAGTCGACCTGGCCAGCCCAGAAGCTGCCAGCATCCTCAAGCGCGAGCTGACTGTGCCGGGCGCCGAGCGTATCTGGTACGTGGCCGACGCCATGCGTTCGGGCATGTCCTGCGAAGAGATCTTCGCGCTGACCGGCATCGACATGTGGTTCCTGGTGCAGATGGAAGATCTGATCAAGGAAGAAGAGAAGGTCAAGACCCTGGCCCTGTCGGCTATCGACAAGGCGATGATGCTGCGCCTCAAGCGCAAGGGCTTCTCCGACCAGCGCCTGGCTGTTCTGCTCGGCATCACCGACAAGAACCTGCGCCGTCACCGCCACAAGCTGGAAGTGTTCCCGGTGTACAAGCGCGTCGACACCTGCGCCGCCGAGTTCGCCACCGACACCGCCTACCTGTACTCGACCTATGAGGAAGAGTGCGAGGCCAACCCGTCGACCCGTGACAAGATCATGATCCTCGGCGGTGGCCCTAACCGTATCGGCCAGGGCATCGAGTTCGACTACTGCTGCGTACACGCGGCACTGGCCCTGCGTGAAGACGGTTACGAGACCATCATGGTCAACTGCAACCCGGAAACCGTCTCCACCGACTACGACACCTCCGACCGCCTGTACTTCGAGCCGTTGACCCTGGAAGACGTGCTGGAAGTCTGCCGCGTCGAGAAGCCGAAAGGCGTCATCGTCCACTACGGCGGCCAGACCCCGCTGAAACTGGCCCGTGCCCTGGAAGAAGCTGGCGTGCCGATCATCGGTACCAGCCCTGACGCCATCGACCGTGCCGAAGACCGTGAGCGCTTCCAGCAGATGGTTCAGCGCCTGAACCTGCTGCAGCCGCCAAACGCTACCGTGCGCAGCGAAGACGAAGCCATCAAGGCGGCCGGCGGTATCGGCTACCCGCTGGTGGTGCGTCCGTCCTACGTACTGGGTGGCCGCGCCATGGAGATCGTCTACGAGCTGGACGAGCTCAAGCGCTACCTGCGTGAAGCGGTACAGGTGTCCAACGACAGCCCGGTACTGCTCGACCACTTCCTCAACTGCGCCATCGAGATGGACGTGGATGCGGTGTGCGACGGCACCGACGTGGTGATCGGCGCCATCATGCAGCACATCGAGCAGGCCGGTGTTCACTCGGGTGACTCGGCGTGCTCGCTGCCGCCGTACTCGCTGAGCCAGGACGTGCAGGACCAGGTTCGCGACCAGGTCAAGAAGATGGCTCTGGAGCTGGGCGTGGTCGGCCTGATGAACGTGCAGCTGGCCCTGCAGGGCGACAAGATCTACGTGATCGAGGTCAACCCGCGCGCCTCGCGTACTGTGCCGTTCGTTTCCAAGTGCATCGGCACCTCGCTGGCGATGATCGCCGCCCGCGTCATGGCTGGCAAAACCCTGAAAGAGCTGGGCTTTACCCAGGAAATCATCCCGAACTTCTACAGCGTCAAGGAAGCCGTCTTCCCGTTCGCCAAGTTCCCAGGGGTTGACCCGATCCTCGGCCCTGAGATGAAATCCACCGGTGAAGTCATGGGTGTCGGCGACAGCTTCGGTGAAGCCTTCGCCAAGGCCCAGATGGGTGCCAGCGAAGTGCTGCCGACCGGCGGTACCGCGTTCATCAGCGTGCGCGACGACGACAAGCCACAAGTGGCTGGCGTGGCCCGCGACCTGATCGCCCTGGGCTTCGAAGTGGTCGCCACTGCCGGCACCGCCAAGGTGATCGAAGCGGCCGGCCTGAAAGTGCGCCGTGTCAACAAGGTGACCGAAGGTCGTCCGCACGTGGTCGACATGATCAAGAACGACGAAGTGTCGCTGATCATCAACACCACCGAAGGCCGCCAGTCGATCGCCGACTCCTACTCGATTCGTCGCAATGCGTTGCAGCACAAGATCTACTGCACCACCACCATTGCGGCCGGTGAAGCCATCTGTGAAGCGTTGAAATTCGGCCCTGAAAAGACCGTTCGCCGCTTGCAGGATCTGCATGCAGGACTCAAAGCATGAGCATTACCAAGTACCCGATGACCGTCCAGGGCGCTCGCGCCCTGGAAGAAGAGCATCTGTTCCTGAGCAAGACCGAGCGCCCGCGCCTGAGCCAGGCGATCGGTGAAGCCCGTGAGCTGGGCGACCTGAAGGAAAACGCCGAATACCACGCCGCCCGTGAGGAGCAGGGCATGGTCGAGGCGCGTATCCGCGATATCGAAGGCCGTCTGCAGAACTCGGTGGTGATCGACGTCACCACCATCGCCCACACCGGCAAGGTGATCTTCGGGACCACCGTGGACCTGGAAAACACCGAGACGGGCGATCAGGTGAGCTACCAGATCGTTGGCGAGGACGAGGCCGACATCAAGAAGGGCAAGCTCTCGGCGGGCGCGCCGATTGCCCGTGCCATCATCGGCAAGGAAGAAGGTGATATCGTCGTGGTCAAGACGCCAAGTGGCACGGTCGAGTACGAGATTGTCGAAGTCAAACACATCTGACCGGCGCCTGCGGGCGCCGTCCCTTGAGGGGATCCTCTGGCAGCTGGCCCAGGTGTTCTGGGTTGGCGGCCTGTGGGTGTTCCATGTGGGGCTGGTGCCGGCGTTGAAAGTGAGTGGCCTTGCGCCCTTGCTGGTGCATGATGTGGCCGCGCAGATCGACCGCTGGTTGATCGGCGTGGCGATGCTCGGGCTGTTGACCCAGCTGGCGGTATTGGCGAGGGTGGATGGCCTGGCGGCGTGGTGGCGGCAGTTCCGTGGCCAGATGCTGTTGCTTGGCTTCGGTGCCTGTGTCAGCTATTACACGCTGCGCTACGGCATTTCCGTGGGCGAGCGCTGGCAGATGTTCTGCTTTTTGGTGCTGGGCTTTTCCGGCATCGTGCTGGTGGCCCAGCCGGTGCCGGTCAGGGCGCGCCAAGCGCGCCACTGATCACGCGATATTGCACTGCTTGTGGGAGCCGGCTTGCCGGCGATGAAGGCACCGGGGTGCTTGGCACCGGCAATGCCGGTGATCGCCGGCAAGCCGGCTCCCACAGGGTCGCGTAGCCGCTTGATTGCCGTTACTTGTAACGGTGGATGTTGGACAGTTGCTTGTTCGGCTGCGGGTTCTTGCGGTAGATCAGCGCTTTCTTGCCGATGGTCTGTACCAGTTCGGCGCGGCCGGCCTTGCACAGCGCGGCGATGGTCTCGGCGCGTTCTTCGCGATCTTCCGAGCGAATCTCGACCTTGATCAGCTCATGGTCGACCAGGGCGCGTTCCAGTTCGGCGATCACGCCTTCATTCAAACCGTTGCCTGCAACGATCAGGACCGGCTTCAGGTCATGACCAATAGACTTGTACTGCTTCTTCTGCTCGTTATTGAGCGGCATAATCTGACCCTTTTCGTCTGATTCTGTAAAATTGACGGGCATTTTACCCGAGGGCCTGTGGCTCCGCCCAGTCAAACACGACGCAAATCATCGAGGTGCCCCGTGGTACAACGTTCCAAAAGCAGCGCAAACTGGCTGCGAGAGCATTTCAACGACCCCTTCGTAAAGCAGGCGCAGAAGGACGGCTACCGTTCGCGCGCCAGCTATAAACTGCTGGAGATCCAGGAGAAGGACCGCCTGATCCGCCCTGGCATGAGTGTAATCGACCTCGGCGCGGCCCCCGGTGGCTGGTCGCAGGTGACCAGTCGTCTGATTGGCGGCCAAGGGCGGCTGATCGCCTCGGACATCCTGGAAATGGACTCGATCCCGGACGTTACCTTTATCCAGGGCGACTTCACCCAGGACGAAGTGCTGCAGCAGATCCTGCAGGCGGTCGGCGATTCGCACGTAGACCTTGTGATTTCCGACATGGCCCCCAATATGAGTGGTACGCCCGCGGTGGACATGCCGCGTGCCATGTTCCTCTGCGAACTGGCCCTGGATCTGGCGACCCGCGTGCTCAAGCCCGGTGGGGACTTCCTGATCAAGATTTTCCAGGGCGAAGGTTTCGACATGTACCTGAAGGACGTGCGCAGCAAGTTCGACAAGGTGCAGATGCGCAAACCGTCGTCCTCGCGGGATCGCTCTCGCGAGCAGTACCTGTTGGGCAAGGGTTTCAAGGGAGCGTGACAGGCGTGCTGCGGGGTAGCCGATAGTTAATTCCAATCGGCGGCTCCGTCTGGATCGTCCGAACTTCGTGTAGTCTAGCTTTCACAAAGGGTTACAGACGGTGCCTGCGGTTGCGTAGGTAATGTAGTAAGTTAGGGCGATGAATATCATGCGAGGCACGGCTGCGTCGTGCGCCGGCCTCAGAGGGTAGCGAATTGAACGACATGGCAAAGAATCTGATCCTGTGGTTGATCATCGCCGCCGTCCTGGTGACGGTGATGAACAACTTCTCCAGCCCTAACGAGCCGCAGACCCTCAACTATTCCGACTTCATCCAGCAGGTCAAGGATGGCAAGGTCGAGCGTGTGACCGTCGACGGCTACATCATTACCGGCAAGCGCACCGACGGCGACAACTTCAAGACCGTCCGTCCGGCCATCACCGACAACGGCCTGATCGGCGACCTGGTCGACAACCACGTCACCGTCGAAGGCAAGCAGCCTGAACAGCAGAGCATCTGGACTCAGCTGCTGGTGGCCAGCTTCCCGATCCTGGTGATCATCGCCGTGTTCATGTTCTTCATGCGCCAGATGCAGGGCGGTGCCGGCGGCAAGGGTGGCCCGATGAGCTTCGGCAAGAGCAAGGCGCGCCTGCTCTCCGAAGACCAGGTCAAGACCACGCTGGCCGACGTTGCCGGGTGCGACGAAGCCAAGGAAGAAGTGGGCGAGCTGGTCGAGTTCCTGCGCGACCCGGGCAAGTTCCAGCGCCTGGGTGGCCGCATCCCGCGCGGCGTACTGATGGTCGGCCCGCCGGGTACCGGTAAGACCCTGCTGGCCAAGGCTATCGCGGGCGAAGCCAAGGTGCCGTTCTTCACCATTTCCGGTTCCGACTTCGTCGAAATGTTCGTCGGTGTTGGTGCCAGCCGCGTGCGCGACATGTTCGAGCAGGCGAAGAAGCACGCCCCGTGCATCATCTTCATCGACGAAATCGACGCCGTCGGTCGCCACCGTGGCGCCGGCATGGGTGGCGGTCACGACGAGCGTGAGCAGACCCTCAACCAGTTGCTGGTGGAGATGGATGGCTTCGAGATGAACGATGGCATCATCGTCATCGCCGCCACCAACCGTCCGGATGTACTCGACCCGGCGCTGCTGCGCCCTGGTCGCTTCGACCGCCAGGTGGTGGTTGGCCTGCCGGACATTCGCGGTCGCGAACAGATCCTCAAAGTCCACATGCGCAAGGTCCCTATTGGCGAGAACGTCAATCCGGCGGTCATCGCCCGCGGTACTCCAGGCTTCTCCGGTGCCGACCTGGCCAACCTGGTCAACGAGGCGTCGCTGTTCGCCGCCCGCTCCAGCAAGCGCGTGGTCGAGATGAAAGAGTTCGAACTGGCCAAAGACAAGATCATGATGGGCGCCGAGCGCAAGACCATGGTCATGTCCGAGAAAGAGAAGCAGAACACCGCTTATCACGAAGCCGGTCACGCCATTGTCGGTCGCGTGGTGCCCGAGCACGACCCGGTCTACAAGGTTTCGATCATTCCGCGTGGCCGTGCCCTGGGCGTGACCATGTTCCTGCCGGAAGAAGACCGCTACAGCCTGTCCAAGCGTGCCCTGATCAGCCAGATCTGCTCGCTGTACGGCGGCCGTATCGCCGAGGAAATGACCTTGGGCTTCGACGGTGTCACCACTGGTGCGTCCAACGACATCATGCGTGCCAGCCAGATTGCCCGGAACATGGTCACCAAGTGGGGCCTGTCCGAGAAGCTCGGCCCACTGATGTACGCGGAAGAGGAGGGCGAGGTGTTCCTTGGCCGCAGCGCCGGCAGCCAGCACGCCAGCGTGTCGGGCGAAACCGCCAAGCTGATCGACTCCGAGGTGCGCAGCATCATCGACCAGTGCTATGCCACGGCCAAGCAGATCCTCACCGACAACCGTGACAAGCTCGACGCCATGGCCGAGGCGCTGATGAAGTACGAAACCATCGATGCCGACCAGATCGACGACATCATGGCGGGCCGTACACCACGCGAACCGCGTGACTGGGACAACGATGCCGGCACCTCCGGCAACCAGGCTTCCCAGGGTGATCGTCCGGAGTCGCCGATCGGCGGCCCAGCGGCTCAACACTAGGGTTTGTGCGAAAAAGTCGCCGAGCGGCGATCAGGCAAGGCGAAAACGGGCGAGTAAGCGGAATTGGCTGTAGCCAATGAGCATTGCGAGCCCGTTTTCAACGCAGCATGGTCGCCGCGCAGGCACTTTTCGTGCAAAGCATAAGGGCATCTATGACCTCGCAGCATTACCCGACCCGGTTGCCTTGCGGCAACCGGGTTCTTGATTTGTCCCGTACCCATGTCATGGGTATCCTCAATATCACCCCCGACTCATTCTCCGATGGCGGTCGCTTCAGCCAGCGTGACGCAGCCCTGCGCCATGCCGAGGCAATGGTGGTTGCCGGTGCGACCCTGGTCGATGTCGGCGGCGAGTCGACCCGCCCCGGGGCTCGGGCGGTATCGCCCACCGAGGAACTGGAGCGTGTGGCGCCGATCGTCGAAGCGATCAGCAGCCGGCTCGACGTGGTCATTTCCGTCGATACCTCGACGCCTGCGGTGATGCGCGAGTCAGCCCGCCTGGGTGCAGGCTTGATCAACGATGTGCGCGCCCTGGAGCGCGACGGTGCGCTCGATGCCGCAGCCGATACCGGGTTACCGGTGTGCCTGATGCACATGCGTGGCGAGCCGGGCAACATGCAGGACGATCCGCATTACGACGATGTGACCGCCGATGTCGCGCGCTATCTTGAACAGCGCATGGCGGCCTGCGCGGCAGTGGGTATCGCTGCCGAGCGTATCGTCCTCGACCCCGGATTCGGGTTTGCCAAGACCCTTGAGCACAACCTGAGCCTGTTCAAACACATGGAAGCGCTCTACCGCCTCGGCCGGCCACTGCTGGTCGGCGTTTCGCGCAAGAGCATGATCGGCCTCACCCTGGATCGCCCGGTCAGTGAGCGGTTGTACGGCAGCCTGGCGTTGGCGGCACTGGCCATGACCAAGGGTGCGAGCATCCTGCGCGTTCATGATGTCGCCGAAACGGTCGATGTAGTGCGCATGATCGCCGCCGTGCAGGGCGCCGAATAAGAATTCTGGAGTTTCTATGAGCAGAAAATACTTTGGTACCGATGGTATCCGTGGCCGCGTTGGCCAATTCCCCATCACCCCAGACTTCATGCTGAAACTCGGCTGGGCCGCGGGTATGGCCTTCCGCAAGCAGGGGCATTGCCGGGTGCTGGTCGGCAAGGATACGCGGATCTCCGGGTACATGTTCGAATCCGCGCTGGAAGCCGGGCTTTCCGCCGCCGGTGCCGATGTGATGCTGCTCGGCCCGATGCCGACCCCGGCGATCGCCTACCTGACACGCACCTTCCACGCCGAAGCCGGCATCGTCATCAGTGCTTCGCACAACCCGCATGACGACAACGGCATCAAGTTCTTCTCCGGTAACGGCACCAAGCTGCCGGACGAAGTCGAGCTCATGATCGAGGAACTGCTCGACCAGCCCATGACCGTGGTCGACTCGAGCAAGCTGGGTAAAGTGTCGCGCATCAATGACGCTGCCGGCCGCTACATCGAGTTCTGCAAGAGCAGCGTGCCGACCAGCACCAGCTTCGAAGGGCTGAAGATCGTCGTCGATTGCGCCCATGGGGCCACCTACAAGGTCGCGCCGAGCGTCTTCCGCGAGCTGGGCGCCGAAGTGACGGTGCTGCATGCTGCGCCGGACGGCCTGAACATCAACGAAAATTGTGGCTCGACCCACATCGAGTCGCTGCAGGCCGCCGTGCTGGTCGGGCACGCTGACCTCGGTATCGCCTTCGACGGCGACGGTGACCGAGTGCTGATGGTTGACCACACTGGCGCCATCATCGACGGTGACGAGCTGCTTTACATCATCGGCCGCGACCTGCACGAGCGCGACAAGCTGCAGGGTGGGGTGGTCGGCACCCTGATGAGCAACCTCGGGCTCGAGCTTGCGTTCAAGGAGCTGGGCATCCCGTTCGTGCGCGCCAAGGTCGGCGACCGCTACGTCATGGCCGAGCTGCTCGAGCGTGACTGGTTGCTCGGTGGCGAGAACTCCGGGCACGTTGTGTGCTGCAACCACACCACCACCGGTGACGCGATCATCGCGGCGTTGCAGGTGCTGATGGCCCTCAAGCGTCGCGGCGAGACCCTCGCGCAGGCGCGCCAAGGCGTGCGCAAATGCCCTCAAGTGTTGATCAATGTGCGCTTCGAGGCAGGCAAGAGTGACCCACTGGAAAACCCGCTGGTGAAAGAGGCCAGCGACAAGGCCACCGAGGCCATGGCTGGCCGTGGGCGCGTGCTGCTGCGCAAGTCCGGCACCGAGCCACTGGTGCGGGTAATGGTCGAAGGTGACGACGAAAGCCAGGTGCGCGGCCATGCCGAAGCCCTGGCCAAGCTGGTTGCTGAAGTTTGTGCCTGAAAGAGGCTTGCCAGCGCAGATCGGGTTGGGTAAGATCTGCGCCCACTTTGACCGACGAGGTAAAGCATGCGTCGCCCCATGGTAGCTGGTAACTGGAAGATGCACGGTACCCGCGCCAGCGTCGCTGAGCTGACTCAGGGCTTGGGCGAAATGCTCATCCCAGGCGGTATCGAAGTCGCAGTGTTCCCGCCTGCGCTGTTCATCAATCAAGTCATTGATGGCCTGCAGGCGAAAGGGATCGCTGTTGGAGCACAGAATTCTGCTGTACAGCCTGAACAAGGCGCGCTGACCGGGGAAGTTGCACCGAGTCAGTTGGCTGAAGCAGGTTGCAAGTATGTTTTGATCGGGCACTCCGAGCGTCGCCAGATTATTGGTGAAACTGATGAAGTGCTGAATCAAAAGTTTGCAGCTGCACAGCAAAGTGGTTTGACGCCGGTGCTCTGTATAGGGGAAACTCTCGCAGAGCGCGAGGCAGGCGAGACGCTAGAAGTTGTAGGGCGTCAACTAAGCAGTGTTATCGACGCGTTCGGTATCAAGGCTTTTGCCAATGCAGTTATTGCCTATGAGCCTGTTTGGGCCATCGGTACTGGTTTGACGGCCTCGCCGCAGCAAGCCCAGGATGTGCATGCAGCCATCCGCAAGCAGCTGGCAGCGATGGACGCCGAAGTTGCCGGAAACGTGCAGCTTCTCTACGGCGGCAGCGTGAAGGCGGCCAATGCGGCTGAACTGTTCGGCATGCCGGATATCGATGGGGGGCTCATTGGTGGAGCGTCCCTGAACGCAGACGAATTCGGTGCAATTTGTCGCGCCGCAGGAAACTGAACAAATGCTGGAAACAGTCGTAGTTGTTTTTCATCTGTTGGCGGCATTGGCGCTGGTTGTAATGGTGCTGCTGCAACAGGGTAAAGGTGCGGAAGCCGGTGCATCTTTCGGCGCAGGTGCTTCAAATACTGTGTTCGGGAGCCAAGGTTCCGCTACCTTTTTGAGTAAAGTTACTGCTATACTTGCTGCCACTTTCTTTTTGACTGCACTTGGGTTAGGATACTTCGCCAAGCAGCAGGCTCACCAGCTGACTCAAGCTGGTCTGCCAGATCCAGCAGTGCTGGAAGTCAAAGAGCCAAAGCCGGCAGTCAATGATGATGTACCGGTGCTCCAACAGCAGAAGAGTGAAACCACCAACTCTGGTGACGTACCTCCTCCCGCCAAAGAGCAGCAGTAACGGGTTTCAAGAAGTAGTATTGCCGAGGTGGTGGAATTGGTAGACACGCAACCTTGAGGTGGTTGTGCCCATAGGGTGTAGGGGTTCGAGTCCCCTTCTCGGTACCAATTGAAGCATGAGAGCCCGCTTTACGCGGGCTTTCTTGCAGGTGGAGGTTGGATTGACCCTGTAGGGGGTTCGGTCTTATACTTTCGCCCCAGCTTTGTCGCGGGGTGGAGCAGCTTGGTAGCTCGTCGGGCTCATAACCCGAAGGTCGTTGGTTCAAATCCAGCCCCCGCAACCAGCTTCAGCACAGCCCCTTTTCAGGGGCTTTTTGCTAGCCGACAGTTTTCGGCGTCGTTGTCCAACGGCGCTTTCAGGGATGGGCGCTTCGCCCATTTTTTATTTGCACAGCATGCACGAGGGGGTTCAGGTGTCGAGCAAGCTAGAACAGTTGCAGGCCTTGCTGGCCCCGGTGGTCGAGGGTCTGGGCTATCAGTGCTGGGGGATCGAATACGTTTCCCAGGGTAAGCATTCGGTACTGCGTATCTACATCGACAAGGATGGCGGCATCCTGGTGGAGGACTGCGAAGCGGTCAGTCGTCAGGCCAGCGCCATTCTGGATGTGGAAGATCCGATCAGCAGTGAATACACCCTTGAGGTTTCCTCTCCAGGCATGGATCGCCCGCTGTTCACTCTGGAACAGTTTGCCTCGCATGCCGGCGAGCAAGTGAAGATCAAGCTGCGTACGCCCTTCGAAGGTCGTCGTAACTTCCAGGGCCTTCTCCGTGGTGTGGAGGAGCAGGATGTGGTGGTTCAAGTGGACAACCATGAGTTCCTGTTGCCGATCGACTCGATCGACAAGGCCAATATTATTCCCAGTTTTGACTGAGACGTGCCGGGCCCGGCGGAATTTCCGGGCCCAATGGCTTGCGCAAGGCGAGGCGTACGATGAGCAAAGAAGTACTGCTGGTTGTTGAATCGGTATCCAACGAGAAAGGTGTACCGCCCGGCGTCATTTTCGAAGCGCTGGAAGTGGCCCTGGCCACTGCGACCAAAAAACGTTTTGAGGACGAAGTCGACCTGCGTGTGGAAATCAACCGCCACACCGGTAGCTACGAGACCTTCCGTCGCTGGACCGTGGTCGATGAAAACGACCTGGACGATCCGGCGATCGAGACCTGGCTGGAAAAGATCCAGGACACGCACCCGGACGCCAAGATCGGTGACGTGATCGAAGAGAAGATCGAGTCGATCGAGTTCGGCCGCATCGCTGCGCAAACCGCCAAGCAAGTCATCGTGCAGAAGGTTCGCGAAGCCGAGCGCGCCCAGGTGGTCGATGCCTACCGCGAACGCGTGGGCGAGATCATCTCCGGCACCGTGAAGAAGGTCACCCGCGACAACGTCATCGTCGACCTGGGCAACAACGCCGAGGCGTTGCTGGCCCGCGAAGACATCATTCCCCGTGAGACCTTCCGTGTCGGCGTGCGCCTGCGTGCGCTGCTCAAGGAAATCCGCACCGAGAACCGCGGCCCGCAGCTGATCCTGTCGCGCACCGCGCCACAGATGCTGATCGAGCTGTTCCGCATCGAAGTGCCGGAAATCGCCGAAGGCCTCATCGAAGTCATGGCCGCCTCCCGTGATCCGGGTTCGCGTGCCAAGATCGCCGTCCGCTCCAAGGACAAGCGCATCGACCCACAAGGTGCCTGCATCGGCATGCGTGGTTCGCGCGTCCAGGCCGTATCCGGCGAGCTGGGTGGCGAGCGTGTGGATATCGTCCTGTGGGACGAGAACCCGGCGCAGTTCGTCATCAACGCCATGTCGCCGGCAGAGGTTGCCGCGATCATCGTTGATGAAGATGCCCATGCGATGGACATCGCCGTGGCCGAGGACAACCTGGCCCAGGCCATCGGTCGTGGCGGCCAGAACGTTCGCCTGGCCAGCCAGCTGACCGCCTGGACCCTGAACGTGATGACCGAGAAGGACATCCAGGCCAAGCAACAGGCTGAAACCGGCGACATCCTGCGTAACTTCATCGAGGAACTGGAAGTCGACGAAGAGCTGGCACAGGTGCTGGTCGACGAAGGCTTCACCAGCCTCGAAGAAATTGCTTACGTACCGTTGGAAGAAATGCTCAACATCGATGGCTTTGACGAGGACATCGTCAACGAGCTCCGCGCTCGGGCCAAGGACCGTTTGTTGACCAAAGCCATCGCTACCGAAGAAAAACTGGCAGACGCCCATCCGGCCGAAGACCTGCTCTCCCTCGAGGGCATGGACAAGGACCTGGCGGCGGAACTGGCGGTGCGCGGCGTGGTTAACCGCGAAGACCTGGCCGAGCAGTCGATTGACGACCTGCTCGACATCGACGGCATCGACGAAGAGCGTGCCGGCAAGTTGATCATGGCCGCCCGAGCCCACTGGTTCGAGTAATTAGGCGCGGCCTGAGGAGAGAAGTGCATGACGCAAGTCACGGTGAAAGAACTGGCCCAAGAGGTCGAGGCACCGGTAGAGCGCCTGCTGCAGCAGATGCGTGAGGCAGGTCTGCCGCACACCGACGCCGGTCAGGTAGTGACCGACAATGAGAAGCAGACCCTGCTGACTCATTTGAAAAGCAGCCACAAGAGCAAGGCGGAAGAGCCGCGCAAGATTACCTTGCAGCGCAAGACCACCAGCACGCTGCGTGTCGCCGGTAGCAAGAGCATCAGCGTAGAAGTACGCAAGAAGAAAGTATTCGTGCAGCGCAGCCCGGAAGAAATCCAGGCTGAGCAGAAACGCGAGCAGGAAGAGCGCCGCGCCGCCGAAAACGCCGCGCGCGACAAGGTCGAAGCCGAAGTGCGTCAGCGCAACGAGGAGCAGGCACGCCGTCAGGCCGCCGAGGCCCCGGCCGCTGCGCCAGTTGCCAAGGCCGAGCCAGCACCGGTTGCTGCCCCGGTAGTGGCCAACGCGCCGGTGTCCGAAGACGCCGCCGCTCGTGCTGCCGAGCGCAAGAAAGACGAGACCCGTCGCAACGAGAGCCGCACCCGTGATGACGATCGTCGCGGTGGTGGCCCGGCTGCCGCCGGCCGTGGCGATGCGCCGCGCATGTCGGTCAAGGTCAAGGTCAAGGAGAAGGAAAAGGCTCCGACCCCTCGCGCTGCCCCACGTACCACCGACGAAGAGAGCGATGGCTTCCGTCGTCGCGGCGGCAAGGGCAAGGGCAAGAAGCGCAACCAGCACGGCTTCCAGAACCCGACCGGTCCCGTCATCCGTGACGTCACCATCGGCGAAACCATCACGGTTTCCGAACTGGCCAACCAGATGTCCGTCAAGGGCGCTGAAGTGGTCAAGTTCATGTTCAAGCTGGGCACCCCGGTCACCATCAACCAGGTGCTCGACCAGGAAACCGCACAGCTGGTCGCCGAAGAGCTGGGCCACAAGGTCACCCTGGTCAGCGACACCGCCCTGGAAGACTCCCTGGCCGAATCGCTGAAGTTCGAAGGCGAGACCACCTCGCGTGCGCCGGTCGTGACCGTCATGGGCCACGTCGACCACGGTAAGACCTCGCTGCTCGACTACATCCGTCGTGCCAAGGTTGCCGCTGGCGAAGCCGGTGGTATCACCCAGCACATCGGTGCCTACCACGTCGAAACCGACCGTGGCATGGTCACCTTCCTCGACACCCCTGGCCACGCTGCGTTTACGCAAATGCGTGCCCGTGGTGCCAAGGCGACCGACATCGTCATCCTGGTGGTGGCGGCGGACGACGGCGTGATGCCACAGACCCGCGAAGCCGTACAGCACGCGAAAGCTGCTGGCGTACCGCTGGTCGTTGCGGTGAACAAGATCGACAAGCCAGGTGCTGACCTCGATCGCATCCGAAACGAGCTGTCCGTCGAAGGCGTGACCTCCGAGGAATGGGGTGGTGACACGCCGTTCGTCAAGGTTTCGGCGAAGATGGGTACCGGTGTCGACGAGCTGCTCGAAGCTGTCCTGCTGCAGGCCGAGATCCTCGAACTCAAGGCCACCCCGACTGCCCCTGGTCGTGGTGTCGTGGTCGAGTCGCGTCTGGACAAGGGCCGCGGCCCGGTAGCGACCATCCTGGTTCAGGACGGTACCCTGCGTCAGGGCGACATGGTCCTGGTCGGCTCCAACTATGGCCGCGTGCGTGCCATGCTCGACGAGAACGGCAAACCGGTGAAAGAAGCCGGCCCGTCGATCCCGGTCGAGATCCTTGGCCTGGACGGTACCCCGGACGCTGGCGAAGAGATGTCGGTGGTTGCCGACGAGAAGAAAGCGCGTGAAGTGGCGCTGTTCCGTCAAGGCAAGTTCCGTGAGGTCAAGCTGGCCCGTGCTCACGCCGGCAAGCTGGAAAACATCTTCGAGACCATGGGTCAGGAAGAGAAGAAGACCCTCAACATCGTCCTCAAGACCGACGTGCGCGGTTCGCTCGAGGCGCTGCAGGGCTCGCTCAGCAGCCTGGGCAACGACGAAGTTCAGGTACGCGTGATCGGTGGCGGCGTCGGTGGTATCACCGAAAGCGACGCCAACCTGGCGCTGGCTTCGAATGCAGTACTGTTCGGCTTCAACGTGCGTGCCGATGCCGGTGCGCGCAAGATCGTCGAGCAGGAAGGTCTGGATATGCGTTACTACAACGTGATCTACGACATCATCGAAGACGTCAAGAAAGCCCTGACCGGCATGCTCGGCAGCGATGTTCGCGAGAACATCCTGGGTGTGGCCGAAGTGCGTGACGTATTCCGTTCGCCGAAGTTCGGCGCCATCGCTGGCTGTATGGTCATCGAGGGTACCGTGTACCGCAACCGTCCGATCCGCGTACTGCGCGACGACGTGGTGATCTTCGAAGGCGAGCTGGAATCGCTGCGTCGCTTCAAGGACGACGCTGCCGAAGTGCGTAACGGCATGGAGTGCGGTATCGGCGTGAAGAGCTACAACGACGTCAAGGTCGGCGACAAGATCGAAGTGTTCGAGAAAGTCCAGGTGGCTCGTACCCTGTAAGGGTGAGCCCGTTGCCAACCCCCGTGCAGGGCGGTTGGCAGCGCCTTTGCAGGCAGCGCCCGGTCAGGCTAGAGCTTGACCGGGCGTTTGCCGCTTTAAGTTACAGGTAACAAGAATGGCAAAAGAATATAGCCGTACCCAACGTATCGGTGATCAGATGCAGCGCGAGCTGGCCGAGCTGATCCGCCGTGAAGTCAAAGATCCGCGCGTCGGCCTGGTGACCATCACCGCCGTCGACGTCAGCCGCGACCTGGGCCACGCCAAGGTGTTCATCACCGTCATGGGCGAAGAAACCCCGGACGCCGTGCAGCAGTCGCTCAAGGCCCTGAACAGCGCCGCCAGCTTCCTGCGCCTGCACCTGGGCCGCTCGATGCAGCTGCGCAGCGTGCCGCAGCTGCATTTCCACTTCGATGAAAGCGTCAGCCGTGGTGTGCACCTGTCGGCACTGATCGAGCGCGCGGTCGCCGAAGACCGTCTGCACAAGGATGCCGACGAGCCGGGTGCCAAGGAGTAAGCGGTGGCCCAGGTAAAACGTATTCGCCGCAATGTCAGCGGCATCATCCTGCTCGACAAGCCGCTGGGGTTCACCTCCAACGCCGCGTTGCAGAAGGTCCGTTGGCTGCTCAACGCCGAGAAGGCCGGCCACACCGGCAGTCTCGACCCACTGGCCACCGGCGTGCTGCCGTTGTGCTTCGGGGAAGCGACCAAGTTCTCCCAGTACCTGCTCGAGTCCGACAAGGGCTACGAAACGGTCATGCAAATGGGCCAGACGACCAACACCGGCGATGCTGAAGGCGAAGTCCTCAAGACCCGCGAAGTGACCGTTGGTCGCGCCGACCTCGAAGCGGTCATCCCGCGTTTTCGCGGTGAGATCCAGCAGGTACCGCCGATGTACTCGGCCCTCAAGCGCGACGGCCAGCCGCTGTACAAACTGGCGCGTGCAGGAGAGGTAGTGGAGCGCGAGGCGCGTTCTGTTACTATTGGCCGCTTGGAGTTGCTCGAGTGCGAAGGCACCCGTGCACGGCTGAGCGTAGGATGCAGCAAAGGCACCTATATCCGCACCCTGGTGGAGGATATCGGCGAGGCCCTTGGCTGTGGCGCCTATGTCGCCGAGCTGCGCCGCACGCAAGCCGGGCCCTTCGTGCTGGCACAGACCGTCACCCTCGAGGAACTCGAGCAGGCTCACGCCGAAGGCGGCAACGAAGCGCTCGACCGTTTCCTGCTACCCGCCGATAGCGGCTTGCAGGATTGGCCACTGGTGGTATTGTCCGAGCACAGCGCGTTCTACTGGCTGCATGGCCAGGCGGTTCGCGCACCGGATGCACCGCAGTTCGGCATGGTCCGCGTACAGGATCACAATGCCCGCTTCATCGGTATCGGTGAAGTGAGCGAAGACGGGCGCATTGCGCCGCGTCGACTGATTCGGTCGGAATGACCGAACCCACAGGGCGAGGTCAACGCTTTGCCCTGCGGACTAGAGGATGGCTGTCAGTAGGCACGGTCATTACTCATTTTATTAATACGGGGATTTTAGTCCCTGGCCTATTGGACCCCGCTTGCGGGATCCGTTTATCAGGAGAAGCCACATGGCCCTCAGCGTCGAAGAAAAAGCTCAGATCGTTGCAGACTATCAGCAAGCCCAAGGCGACACCGGTAGCCCGGAAGTTCAGGTTGCTCTGCTGACCTTCAACATCAACAAGCTGCAAGGCCACTTCAAGGCCAACGAAAAAGACCACCACTCCCGTCGTGGTCTGATCCGTATGGTCAACCAGCGTCGTAAGCTGCTGGACTACCTGAAGGGCAAGGACACCACCCGTTACAGCGCCCTGATCGGTCGCCTGGGCCTGCGTCGCTAATAGCGGCCTGGCCAGTGGTGTTGCAAGGCGTGTCGCATTCTTCGGCAGGGCTGTTAATCAGCCTCGCCGTTGGGCACGCCGCGCGATCTGCGAGGTTGGCAGCCTGGTTAGCCGTGCGGTTCATCCGCTCGGCGCCAGGCTCCCAGCCTCGTGTTGTATCTGGACGGTCAATCGAGCCGATACTCTATTCCGCCCAAGAATTCGCAAGAACCAGTTCCCCCAAGAGCCACTGAAGAAGGTAGGAAACCGTGAACCCGGTAATCAAGAAATTCCAGTTCGGTCAATCGACCGTTACGCTCGAAACGGGCCGCATCGCCCGTCAGGCCACCGGCGCTGTGCTGGTCACCGTCGACAACGATGTCACCGTGCTGGTGACCGTGGTCGGTGCCAAGCAGGCCGACCCGGGCAAAGGCTTCTTCCCGCTGTCCGTGCACTACCAGGAAAAGACCTACGCTGCCGGCAAGATCCCAGGTGGCTTCTTCAAGCGTGAAGGCCGCCCATCGGAAAAAGAAACCCTGACCTCGCGCCTGATCGACCGTCCGATCCGCCCGCTGTTCCCAGAAGGTTTCATGAACGAAGTGCAGGTTGTCTGCACCGTCGTTTCCACCAGCAAGAAGACCGATCCGGACATCGCTGCGATGATCGGTACCTCGGCCGCCCTGGCCATCTCCGGCATTCCGTTCGAAGGCCCGATCGGCGCTGCCCGCGTTGCCTTCCACGAAAGCACCGGCTACCTGCTGAACCCGACCTACGAGCAACTGGCTGCCTCGAGCCTGGACATGGTCGTTGCCGGTACCGAGTCGGCCGTGCTGATGGTTGAATCGGAAGCCCAAGAGCTGACCGAAGACCAGATGCTGGGCGCCGTACTGTTCGCCCACGACGAGTTCCAGTCCGTGATCAAGGCGGTCAAAGAGCTGGCCGCCGAAGCTGCCAAGCCGACCTGGGACTGGAAACCTGCCGTCGCTAACACCGAGCTGTTCAACGCCATCCGCGCCGAGTTCGGCGAGGCTGTCTCGCAGGGCTACACCATCACCGTCAAGGCCGACCGCTACGCGCGCCTGGGTGAGCTGCGCGACCAGGCGATCGCCAAGTTCTCCGGTGAAGAAGGCCAGCCTTCGGCCGGCGAAGTCAAAGACATCTTCGGCGAAATCGAATACCGCACCGTTCGCGAAAACATCGTCAACGGCAAGCCGCGTATCGACGGTCGCGACACCAAGACCGTGCGCCCGCTGAACATCGAAGTCGGCGTGCTGCCGAAAACCCACGGTTCGGCGCTGTTCACCCGTGGTGAAACCCAGGCGCTGGTGGTTGCCACCCTCGGTACCGCCCGTGACGCCCAGCTGCTGGACACCCTCGAAGGCGAGAAGAAAGACCCCTTCATGCTGCACTACAACTTCCCACCGTTCTCGGTGGGCGAGTGTGGCCGCATGGGCGGTGCTGGCCGTCGTGAAATCGGCCACGGCCGTCTGGCCCGCCGTTCGGTCCAGGCCATGCTGCCAGCCGCTGACGTCTTCCCGTACACCATCCGCGTGGTATCGGAAATCACCGAGTCCAACGGCTCCAGCTCCATGGCTTCGGTCTGCGGTGCTTCCCTGGCCCTGATGGACGCCGGCGTACCGATGAAAGCCCCGGTTGCCGGTATCGCCATGGGCCTGGTCAAGGAAGGTGACAAGTTCGCCGTCCTGACCGACATCCTCGGTGACGAAGACCACCTGGGCGATATGGACTTCAAGGTTGCCGGTACCGCCAAAGGCGTCACCGCGCTGCAGATGGACATCAAGATCAACGGCATCACCGAAGAGATCATGGAAATCGCCCTGGGCCAGGCCCTGGAAGCGCGCCTGAACATCCTCGGCCAGATGAACCAGATCATCGGCGAGTCGCGTACCGAGCTGTCGGCCAACGCCCCGACCATGATCGCGATGAAGATCGACACCGACAAGATCCGTGACGTCATCGGTAAAGGCGGCGCCACCATCCGCGGCATCTGCGAAGAGACCAAGGCTTCGATCGACATCGAAGACGACGGTTCGATCAAGATCTTCGGCGAAACCAAGGAAGCGGCAGATGCTGCCAAGCAGCGCATCCTGGGTATCACCGCAGAAGCCGAGATCGGCAAGATCTACGTCGGCAAGGTTGAGCGTATCGTCGACTTCGGCGCCTTCGTCAACATCCTGCCGGGCAAGGACGGCCTGGTGCACATCTCCATGCTGAGCGACGCTCGCGTTGAGAAGGTCACCGACATCCTGAAGGAAGGCCAGGAAGTCGAGGTTCTGGTACTGGACGTGGACAACCGCGGCCGTATCAAGCTGTCGATCAAGGACGTTGCCGCTGCCAAGGCATCGGGCGTCTAAGCCTTAGCAGGCAAGAAAAAAGGACCCTTCGGGGTCCTTTTTTTATGGGTCTTGATTGTGCTGGCCGCATCGCCGGCAAGGCTTGCACGCTTTGTGTAGGAGCGGCCTTGTGTCGCGAAAGGGGTGCGCAGCGCCCCCAGGATTTCGAGTACGCCCTAGATCGTCGGGGCCGCTCCGCGGCCCTTTCGCGACACAAGGCCGCTCCTACAGATTCATGCGCAAGACAGTTGCTCCCGCAGAAGACTGCGTGCATCCACTGCGGGGGGCTTCGGTTCGCCGCTGCGATGCGGCGGGTGCGGGTAATCGTTGGTGAGCTTGCATCTTGCACACAACTTTTCTCGCCTGATTGCAAATTGCACGATCTCCACCTAATCAATGAATCATTAAGTAGTTGATTTATAACGATTTAATTTAAGAGCAAAAACTGGCACAACCCCTGCAACATCACTCCTACCTGACGCCAGGAACCACGGCGCAGACCTTTCGAAAAACAGGAGTGACCCACATGAAGAAGTTCGCCATTGCTGCCGCTACTGCTACCGCTCTGACCCTGACCATGGCTAACGCGGCTTTTGCCCAGCAGTCCACCCAGGCCCCGATGACGCTTGCGGCCGGTGAGGTGACCAAAACCAAGGAAGCGGCATCCGACACCTGGATCACCACCAAGGTGAAGGCTGACCTGATGACCGAGAAAGGTGTGCCAGGCAGTGATATCAAGGTCGAGACCAACAAGGGTGTGGTTTCTCTTTCCTCCGAAACGGCCGTGACCGATGCCCAGAAAGAAATGGCCATTGCCATCGCCAAGAAGATCAAGGGCGTACAAGCCGTCTCGGCTGACGGCCTGAAGGCTGACTAACCCAAGGAATGTCCCGTCGGTCAAACGGACTTGACCACCCCTTCAAGTAAGTAAGAAGCCCCGGCAACCGCCGGGGCTTTTTGCTTGAAGGGGGGCGGGCGGTACGGGCGTCAATTGACCGGATTGCGCGCCACCACATCGCCCTCGAAGCACTCCTGCTCGACAATCAATGGCTCTACCAGCGGCCGGCTGTCACGAAAGTGCGCGGTCTGCGTATGGGCCTCGTAGGCGGCGTCGTCCTGATAGATTTCGTAGAGGTAGATAACGTCGGCGTCTTCCCGATCCTGGGACACATCGAACACCAAGCACCCTGGCTCGGTGGCCACGGAGGCGGCGGCGTTGGCCTTGATAGCCGTGAGGAAGGCGTCGGCGGTGCCAGGTTTGACGCGGGTCTTGATAAACAGGCTGTACACAAGCGGCTCCTTTTGTTTTAAATTCGCTATCGAATTGTATACAAAAATGGAGCCATGCCCATGTCTGATCTACCTGCCCGTCCTGGCCGCCTCAACGGCCTGCGCCATATCGCCCTGCTGGTACCCAATCTGGAGGAGTGCGAGCGCTTCTACGTCGATGTGCTCGGCATGGAGGTGCTCAACCGTGCCAACGAAGACCTGGTCTACCTCACCTGCGGTAACGACAACCTGTCGCTGGGGCGTGGCGCGGGGGCTGCCAATGGTTTGCAGACCCTGGATCACTACGGCTTCATCGTCGATACGGTGGAGGAGCTGGAAGCCTGGTACCAGTACTTCAAGGCCCGTGGCGTGACGCTGCTCGACCGCCCGTTCAATCACGGCGATGGGGCGCGCAGCTTCCATCTGCTGGACCCGGCGGGGAACAAGGTGCAGCCGCTGTATCACCCGTCGGTATCGGGGCAGCGGTTGGCTTGAGCGTGATGGCCAACCTGAGCACCCAATCGCCGGCAAGCCGGCTCCCACAGGTACAGCGCAAGTCTTGAGAATGGCGCGCTCAGGGTGGTAGCAACTGTTGACTGTGCAGACCTCATCGCTGGCAAGCCGGCTCCCACTGGGATCGAGCATGACATGAGGTCAACGCGGTCGGTGTGGGAGCCGGCTTGCCGGCGATTGCTGGCGACGCGGTTAGCGCAGGCTACTCGGCATCCAGATGCAAGGGCGTGACCACCCGGCCATCGCTTTCGGCCTGGCCCAGGTTGGTGTCGATGAAGTACACCCGGTCATCTTCCAGCTGGCCCTTGTCGACCAGGTAGTCCTTGATGCTGCTGGCCCGCTCCTGCCCCAGGGTGCGCAGCAGCGGGGCACTTTCGGCCCAGGACTTGATCACCGCTTCACGCAGTTTGGCGCTGCGCTCGTCGCGGCCCAACTGCTGCCATTCGGCAGGTGGCTGCTGCTTCAGGCGGGTACGGTAGATGCCTTCGAGCATGGCCGGCTTGTCGCTGTCATCGACCACCAACAGCGAGGCATTGGCTGGCACCTTGTCGCCGCGGCGCTGGAGGATCTTGTACCAGGTGGCCTGGTACTCGCGCTCCAGGCGTTGCTGGGCGATCAACGGGCCATCGCTGCCCTGGGCGGCAGTGCCTTCGATCTCCAGGCGCAGTTCCGGGCGCTCCTTGAGCGCCGAAGCCAATTTGTCGAGCGATGCCTGGGCATCCGGCGTCAGGTCGCTGGAGCCCGCGGCGAAGGACACATTCCCCAGGTCCTCGGCACCGCCACCGGACACCAGCCCGCCAATGAACTTGAACGGCGCCTGGGCCGCACGCAGCACCAGGTTGCGCAGGGTCTGCCAGACGATCGGCATGACGCTGAACTGCGGGTTGTTGAGGTCGCCCGACACCGGCAGCTCGATGGAGATCTTGCCCTCGGTGTCCTTGAGCAGCGCCACTGCCAGGCGAATCGGCAGGTCCACCGCGTCCGGGCTGTCGACCTTCTCGCCCAGTTGCAGTTGCTCCACCACCAGTTTGTTCTCGGCTTTGAGCTGGCCGTTGGTGATCAAGTAGTGCACGTCGAGGTTGAGGCGCCCCTTGCGAATGCGGAAACCGGCGAACTTGCCCGAGTAGGGGGTCAGGGTGGTCAGCTCGACGCGTTTGAAACTGGTGGCGATATCCAGGCTGGCCAACGGGTTGAACGGGTTGAGCGCGCCCTTGATGGTCACCGGCGCATAGCGGTCGACCTTGCCCTTGATGTCCACCTTGGCCGGTTGCGGCTTGCGGTTGTCGATGGTGCCGATCTGGCCGTTGAGCTGCTGCACGGCGGTGGCGAAGTTGGGGGTCAGGGTCAGGTCGGCAAAGTTGGCCGAGCCGTCGTTGATGCTGATCTGGCCGATGCGGATCCCCAGCGGCTTGCTGCTGGCGGCACTGGCCGGCTTGGCCTGGGGCGCGGCAGGCGTGTCGGCCGGTTGCGGGATCAGCAGGTCATCGACGTTGGTGGTGCGGTCTTCGTTGATGATGAAGCGCGCGTAGGGTTGTAGCAGGGTCACCTTGTCGATCGACAGCGCATCGCCATGTACGTAGGACAGGCCATCGACATTGACTTGCTGCCATTTGACGAAGTCGCGGTTCTTGATGGTGTCCAGGGTGTGCAGCTGGTTGGCCTGGGCCTTGCCGGTGATGCTGAAGGCCAGCGGCTCGGTGCTCTTGAGGTCGACATTGAGGTCGCTGGAGAGCATGCCGCTGCGCAGTTCCAGGCGGATGAACGGGGTGATGTAGGCCTGGGCCACGCGCAGGTCGATGTCGCGGGTGGCCACGTCCAGTTTCGCGGTGATCGGCGCCAGGTTGACTTCACCCGCCGCCTGCAACTTGCCTTGCTTGCCGACGCCGGTATCGAGCTTGAGGGTGAAGGGCGACTGGTTGAGGCTGTCGAAGTTCTGCAGGTCGAGGTTGAGCGGGCCGACGTCCAGCGCCACGGGTTCTTTCTGGCTGCGGTCGGCCAGGTGGACCAGGTAGTTGCGTGCCTGCACGTCCTTGAGCAGTACCTGCCAAGGCTTGCTCGGCTCGGCGGCGGCCTTTTCCTGGTCGCTGGGTTCAGCGACGGCGGGCTCGGCCTTTTCCTTCGGCGTGGCCTTGGGCGGCTGGCTGGCGAACAGCTTCTGCCAGTCGAGCTGGCCGTCCTTCTCCAGCGCGGCCCAGGTTTCGAGCTTCTCGCTGCGGATCTTGCCAACGGTGACCAACTGTTTGGCCAGGTCGATGGAGGTCTCGCTCACCTCCAGGCTGGCCAGGCGCGCCAGGGGCCGGCCATCCGGGGCCTTGATGGCGAAGGGCGCGATGCGTACCGAGGTGTTGTCCAGCAGCAGCTCGGTCTCTTTGGCAAGGTTGAGCTTGTAGTGGGTGTCGAGGCTGACCACACCTTCTTCCAGCACCAGCGGCACGGCGTCGCGCACGTAAGGCCAGAAGGCCTTCATCTTGCCTTCGGTGACCTTGAGCGTGCCTTCGGAGGCGATCGGGGCCAGGCTCAGGCTACCGCTCCAGTCGATCCGCCCACCGGCCGGGCCGATGGCCACCAGGGTCATGTCGGCGTTGTCGTCGGGCAGGGTGCTGAGGTTCTTCAGCTCCAGGTTCATCGAGTCGTAGATGAACTCGATGGGTTCGCTGGGGCGCAGGTCCTGGAAATGCAGGTAGCCTTCACTGAGCTTGATGCTGCCGATGCGCAGCGGGAAGGGGTCACTGGGCGGCTCGTCCGCCTTGGGCTGGCTGGGTGGGAGCTTGAACAGCTGGGTCAGGTTGAGGCTGCCGTCCTTGGCGAACAGCAGCTCGGTACGTGGCTTGTCGAGCTCGACGGCTTCCAGGCGCAGGGCCTTGGTCCATAGGCTATCGAGCGACAGGTTGGCGTAGAGGCGTTCGAAGCCGACCTGTTCCTTGCCGGGTTCACCGATCTGCAGCCCCCAGAGCGTCAGCTCCAGGCTGAACGGGTTGAGTTCGATACGTTGCAGGTGCGCAGGCACCGTGGCGTACTGCGCCAGTTGCTGGTTGGCGATACGCAGTGCGATACCGGGGAGAATGAAAAAGCCAAGCAGGCTGTACAGGGCCACCAGGGCCAGCAAGGCGCCGATGGCGCGGGTCAATCCTTTGGGCATGTGTCGCTTCGTCTGTATCAGGCTGGAGTGCTTGGAGTATGGCAGGTTAAACGGGTTCCGCCGGAGCGGGCAAAAAACCTCACTCGATGCCCATGCGCCGCCGGGCACGGTGCGCCGAGCCGTTACGCATGGCCCAGCGCAGCACCGGCGCGGTGTTTTCCAGCCCCAGGCGCACCATGCGCCGTTCCAATGCACTCTGGTGCAGGCCGAGCATGTCGCTGGCCCAGTCCGGAAGCAGGTCGACGCCGGCCTTGAGCATCAGCTTGCCCACGGGCTCCGCCAGGCGGCTGGGGGCGGGGGCTTCGAGCAGGATCTGCATGACCTCGTGGCTACGGGCATCGCAGCGCAGTGCCGGGCGCATGCGGCGCAGGTAGTCCTGCACCTCGATGCATGAGCGTGGTACGTCGCGGGCGCCGAGGCGTTCGGCGATCAAGGCTATTTCGGCGTAGTAGGCATCCTGGTCGGCGCGGGGCAGGGCAGGGTTGCGATAGCGCAGGTGGGCGGCGAGGAAGCTGCTCACCTCGGCCACATGCACCCAGGTCAGCAGGTCGGGGTCGCTGGCGGCATAAGGGCGCCCGTCGGGGGCGGTGCCCACCACCTTGAGGTGGATGGTGCGCACCTTGTCGATCAGCCATTCGGCGTCGCGGGTAGAACCGAAGGTGGTGCCGGAGATGAACTGGCTGGTACGGCGCAGGCGACCGAGCAGGTCCTGGCGAAAGTTCGAATGGTCCCACACCCCAGCCAGGGCCAGCGGATGCAGCAGTTGCAGCATCAGCGCGCTGATGCCGCCCACCAGCATGCTGGGGAAGTCGCCGTGCACCTGCCAGCTGATGCTCTGCGGGCCGAACAGGCCCGGGTCGCCCTTGGGCGATTCCAGGTCGAGCTGGCCGAGGGCCGCGCCGGTGAGGCTCATGACCTGGGTTTCGATGCGACGGCGTAGGGCTTCCATGGCGACCTTGTGTGCAAGGCGGCCTGGCCAGGCCGCGGGTTACTGGTTGAGGCGCTTGTCGATCAGGCCCTGGACCACGCTCGGGTCGGCGAGGGTGGAGGTGTCTCCCAGGTTGTCCAGTTCGTTGCAGGCGATCTTGCGCAGTATACGCCGCATGATCTTGCCCGAGCGGGTCTTGGGTAGCGCCGGGGCCCACTGGATCAGTTCGGGCTTGGCGAAGCTGCCGATTTCCTTGCTGACCAGCGCCAGCAGTTCGGCCTTGAGCGCATCGTCCGGGGTGACGCCGTTCATGGGGGTGACGAAGGCGTACACGCCCTGGCCCTTGAGGTCATGGGGGTAACCCACCACTGCGGCTTCGGCGACGCTGTCGTGCAGCACCAGGGCGCTTTCCACCTCGGCGGTGCCGATGCGATGGCCGGAGACGTTGATCACGTCGTCGATGCGCCCGGTGATCCAGTAGTCGCCATCGGCATCGCGGCGGGCGCCGTCGCCGGTGAAGTAGTAGCCGGGCATGGGCTTGAAGTAGGTGTCGACCATGCGCTGGTGATCGCCATAGACGCTGCGGATCTGCCCGGGCCAGCTGGCCTTGATCGCCAGCAGACCGGCGCCGGGGCCTTCGATCAGCTTGCCCTTGTCGTCGAGCAGCACCGGTTGCACGCCGAACATCGGCTGGGTGGCGCAACCCGGTTTGAGCCGCTGGGTGCCGGGGAGGGGGGTGAGCATGATGCCGCCGGTCTCGGTCTGCCACCAGGTGTCGACGATGGGGCAGCGCTTCTGCCCGACTTCTTCGAAATACCACTCCCAGGCTTCGGGGTTGATCGGTTCGCCGACACTGCCGAGCAGGCGCAAGCTTGCCCGTGAAGTGCCCTGTAAGGGGCCGGAGCCTTCACGCATCAAGGCGCGCAGGGCGGTAGGCGCGGTGTAGAAGATGTTCACCTGGTGCTTGTCGACCACCTGCCAGAACCGCGAGGTGTCGGGGTAATTGGGCACGCCCTCGAACATCAGCGAGATTGCGCCGTTGGCCAGCGGGCCGTAGACGATGTAGCTGTGGCCAGTGACCCAGCCCACGTCGGCGGTGCACCAGAACACCTCGCCGTCGCGGTAGTCGAACACCACCTTGAAGGTCATCGTCGCCTGCAACAGGTAGCCGGCGGTGGTGTGCAGCACGCCCTTGGGCTTGCCGGTGCTGCCGGAGGTATAGAGGATGAACAGCGGATCCTCGGCGTCCATCGGTTCGGCCGGGCAATCGTCGCCTGCTTTTTCCGTCACCTGGTGGTACCAGAGGTCGCGACCTTCGTTCCAGGCCACGTCGCCACCGGTGCGCCTGACCACCAGCACGCTGCTGACATTCGGGCAACTGGCCAGTGCCTTGTCGACGTTCTGCTTGAGTGGGATGCGCTTGCCGCCGCGCACGCCTTCATCGGCGGTGATCACGGTGCGGCAGTCGGCGTCGAGGATGCGGTCACGCAGGGCGTCAGGGGAGAAACCGCCGAACACCACGGAATGGATGGCACCAATGCGGGTGCAGGCGAGCATGGCGTAGGCGGCTTCGGGGATCATCGGCATGTAGATGCACACCCGGTCGCCCTTCTTCACACCGCGCGCCTTCAGCGCGTTGGCCAGGCGGCAGACCTGGCGGTGCAGCTCGCGGTAGGTGATGGCCTGGCTGTCTTTCGGGTCGTCGCCTTCCCACAGCAGGGCGGTCTGTTCACCGCGCTGGGCCAGGTGGCGATCGATGCAGTTGTGGCTGACGTTGAGCTGGGCGCCGTCGAACCAGCGGGCCTGGCCGGTCTTCAGGTCGCACTGCTGCACATGGGCCCAGGGTTTGAACCAGTCGAGGCGCTTGGCCTGTTCGGCCCAGAAGGTATCAGGGTCGTCCACCGATTGGCGGTAGAGGCGGCGGTAGTCGTCGTCGGACAGTGTGGCGGCCTGGCTGACGGCCAGGGCCTGGGGGTAGTCGCGGATATCGAACATGGCGGGTGGTCCTGCTCTTGTTAGGGGCGAGGGACTGCAACGGCTATTCGATGGACAGTGTAGCTGGGGGAGGTGTTCAAAATGTGCCGGCGATAGGGCCAGTACAGGCCTCAGATCAACCGCGGTGACGCCCGCGGAAGTAGTTAATCAGGCCTTGGGTCGAGCCATCTTCGGCGCTCTCTTCCTGGGCGCCGACCAGGCGCTGGTACACGCCCTTGCCCAGTTCCTTGCCCAGTTCCACGCCCCATTGGTCGAAGGCGTTGATGCCCCAGATCACGCAGATCACGCTTTGCACGAACA
>NZ_JACAFQ010000004.1 GCF_015354575.1 Pseudomonas sp. UFMG81 | reverse complement strand
CCCTTGCCGACCATCACCCTACCCGCCAGCAGCGCGTTGACGATGGCCTCCTCCACCGCCTCCGCCGCCGCCATGAACACCCCCGAGATATGGTCGTTGTTGAGCATCCGCACGTCCGCGCACTGGGCCAAATCCTTGCGCCCGTAATCGGCCGGCGGCAACGCCTGGTTACCCGTGGAGAACGCCAGGAAGATATCGCCACTGGAATCCTCGGTCCCCCCGCCGGTGCGGGCAATCCCGATGGATGCCCGCTGTGCCAGGCGCTGACACTGGTGCGGCAACAACGGCGCATCGGTGGCGATCACCACCACGATCGACCCCATGCCAGGCGTACCCCTTTCCCGTTCGGCGAACGGCGACGGCAAGTGCCCAAGCTTGCGCCCCACAGGGTATCCATCGACCCGCAGCTCCTGGCGCTGGCCATGGTTGGCCTGTACCAACGCCCCGACGGTCCACCCCCCCTGCTCTGCCGGCAGCCGCCGCGAAGCCGTGCCAATACCCCCCTTGAACTCATGGCAGATCATGCCCGTGCCGCCGCCCACCGCGCCCTCCATCACCGCGCCAGAGACAGCGGCGTCCAACGCCTGGCGCACCTGCAGCGGGGTCACGTGCTGCCCCCAGATATCATTGAGCACCCCGTCGTAGGTCTCCATCACCACCGGCATGCACCAGTACACCGCTTGATCGGCCAACTGCTCACGCTCCGCTGCGATCAGCGCATCACGCACCACGCCGACACTGTGGGTATTGGTGATGGCGATCGGCGTGGTCAGCAGGCCAGCCTCGCGGATCCACTCAAGCCCCGTGGCATCGCCATTGCCGTTGAGCACATGGCAACCAGCGAAACACGGCTCCAGCCGTGCCGCGCCCGGCCGTGGCTCGATCACCGTCACCCCGGTGCGGATCGGCGCCGGGCGTTGTTCATCGATCAGGGTACTGTGGCCCACCCGCACCCCCGGTACATCGGTAATGGCATTGAACGGGCCCGGGGTGCCGAGGCCGAGGGTAATGCCCAGTTGACGCGCACGCATGTGTACTCCTTGGATGCTCACAATTTCTGGAAGGCCGGGCTCAACCGGCCATGGGTGCTGTAGAGGGTGACCGACACCGCCAACAGCCCGAGGATGATCAGCACGTCCCGCAGCGAGGCCTCGCGCAACAAGGTCAGCAGCAGCCAGCCGGCACCGCTGAACGCCAGCAGCGCGGGCAGCGGCCACAGCGGCATGCGGTACGGGTGGTCGCGGTCGCGGCGCAGCACCCGGCTGCACAGGGCGCAGGCCGCCACCACCAGGTTGATCAGCAGCAACAGCAGCACGGTGAACGTGGTCAGTTCCTCCAGGCTGCCGGCAAGGCTGAGCAACGCCGAAGGCACGGCGAGGAACAGCGTGGCCAGCCACGGCGACTCCCAGCGCGGATGGATCACGGTGAAGGCGCGGTTCAGCCTCGGGGTCCAGATGGCATCGCGGCCACTGCTGTACACCACCCGCCCGACCTGGATGACGATGGCGACGATGGCATTGAACACCGACAGGAAGATCCCGGCACTGACCAGCCGCGCCAGGGTCTCGTTGCCATGGGCGGTCAGCAGGTAGCCGATCGGGTCGCCGCTGGCCAGCATCGCGTCGAGTGACGGCGCACCAAGCAACAGCGCCGCCAGCGGCACCACCTCGATCGCCACCACCACCGCCAGCGACCACAGCACCGCGCGGTGCACGGTACGGCCGCGGTCCTTCATGTCCTCGGCCAGCAACACCGCGCCGCCATAGCCATTGAAGGCGAACAGTGCCATCCCCACCGCACCCAGCACCAGCGCCCAGGGCGCCGCACCCAGCACGCCCTGTTCCAGTACCTGCGGTTGCAACAGGCTGGCCGCCGGCTGGCTGGCGTTGCCGAAACCGAGGGCCACGATCACCATCAGCGCAGCCACCTCGCAGACCAGGAAAACACCAGTGATCCAGGCATTGAGGCGGATATTGAGGATGCCCAGCCCATAGCTGGCCACCACCACCAGCAACGCCACCGTCTGGGTATCGAAATGCGTGCCCAGGGCATTGTTGAGGTAGGTGGCAGCCCCTGCGGCCAGTACCGGGGGTATGAACAGCAACGACGCCAGCACGGTGAGGAAGGTGGCGTAGCCCGCCAGCCCACCGAACACCCGCTTGGCGTACACGTACTCGCCGCCAGCGTTGCTGTGGGCGCGGCCCAGTTCGGCGTAGCACCAGGCGAACATCAGCGCCAGTACCGCCGCCAGGATGAAGGACAGGAACGCGCCGCTGCCAGCCTGCTGGATGGCGAACGGGGCGATGACGAACACGGAACTGGCCGGGGTCACCGCCGACACGGTGATGGCGACCACATCGAACACGCCCAGGCGCTGCTTGAGTGCGCTCGCGGGCTCTTCGCGGGAGCTCATGGCGTTTTTCCTCTGATTGTTGTGGTTGTAAGGGGAAAACCGGTCGCGCGGCCGCTGGACCTGGGCTGGACTTTAGGCTGCCAGGCGTGGGCGGCCAATTACCCTATGGGGGTACGCCCCTTGACTGAGTGCAGGAAAAGCTCCAAGACTGCGTAGCCGTTTTCGCGGGTAAACCCGCTCCCACACGAGCCGCCGCATGCACAACCTGTTTCTGGAGGCCAGCGCCCACGCAGGCCTGGCACGCACCGTCGAACAACTCGGCCAGCCGCGCTTCTGGCGCCAGCTGATCCTGCTGTTGCAGCAGTGGCAGGCGTTCGACAACGCACTGGCGATGCACTACCCCCGCGACGGGGTGCCCCGGGCACTGGAGATATTCGATGCCAGCGACGCAGGCAACACCGAGGCCATGGCCCTGTACCTGAGCGGCCTGTACCAGCTCGACCCCTTCCACCAGGCCTGCCAGGAAGGCATTGGCGATGGCCTGCACCGCCTGGAGGAAGTGGCGCCGGACCAGTTCCGCCAGAGCGAGTACTACCTCAAGTACTTCCATGACCATGTGCTGGAGGACGAGGTGCAGTTCATCCTCCAGCTGGGCGATGCCGGGGCACTGTCGTTATCGTTGGGCCGCCGCGAGCGGTTCGATGCGCAGGCCCACGGGCTGTTGACCCTGGTCTGCCCGTGGGTGCTGGCCCTGATGGCCCAGCATTGGCAGCGCCAGGAGCAGCGCCCGGCACCGGCCATGGCCAGCCAGGTGCGTGATGCCATGAGCCTGTTCGGGGCGAAGGTGTTGTCGGAGCGCGAGCTGGAAATTGCCCGGCTGATCTTGCGCGGGTATTCGTCCAAAGCCATGGCCGAGCGCCTGGCCATCTCGCCGGAGACGGTCAAGGTGCATCGCCGGCACCTGTACGCCAAGCTGGACATTGCGTCGCAGCCGGAGCTGTTTTCGCTGTTTTTGCAATCGCTGGGGCACGATCCACAGGATCCGTGAGGCCTCCGGCCTGCGCTGCAGCCCAATCGCCGCGGTTCGTCGCTACGATAAGCCGGCCCCACACATCTTGCGCGGTCTCTGTAGGAGCGGCCTTGTGTCGCGAAAGGGCCGCAAAGCGGCCCCACTGATCTTGAGGTGTAGTCGAGATCCTGGGGGCGCTACGCACCCCTTTCGCGACACAAGGCCGCTCCTACAGAGACCGCGCAAGATGTGGGGCTTGTCGTAGCGACGAACCGCGGCGATTGGGGCGCAAAGCGCCCCTAATGCTCAGAGCCGACCCACCAACCGCGCCGTCCGGTCTACGGCAATCCGGGTCTTCTCCACCAGCTCATCCAGCTCCGAACGGCTGGCCACCAGCGCTGGCGCCATGATCATCCGCCCCAGGGTCGAGCGAATGATGATCCCCTCCTCGAAACCGAAGGTCCGGCACTGCCAGGCCAGGTCGTTTTCGTTGGCGAAGCGCTTGCGGGTGGCCTTGTCCTCGGCGAACTGCAACGCCGCCACCAGGCCGGTGCCCTGCACCTGGCCAATCAGCGGGTGGTCATCGAACGCTTCGCGCAGGATGCGTTGCAGGTACGGCCCGGTATCGTCCTTGACCTGGCGCACGATGCCTTCGTCACGCAGCGCCTTGAGGTTGGCAATGGCCACCGCCGCCGCCACCGGGTGCCCGGAATAGGTCAGGCCGTGGGCGAACACCCCACCACGCTCCACCAGCGCCTCGGCGATGCGCTTGCTCAGCACCAGCCCGCCCATGGGCACGTAGCCGCTGGTCAGGCCCTTGGCGATCGACAGGGTGTCGGGCTCGAAGCCGAAGTGCTGGTGGGCGAACCATTCGCCGGTGCGGCCAAAGCCCCCGATCACCTCGTCGGCGCACAGCAGCACGTCGTACTGGCGGCAGATGCGCTGGATCTCGGGCCAGTAGCTCTCAGGCGGGAAGATCATCCCACCGGCGCCCTGGAACGGCTCGGCGATAAAGCCGGCGACATTCTCGGCACCCAGTTCGAGGATTTTCTCCTCCAGCTGCAAGGCGCAGCGGCGGCCGAACTCGGCAGGGGTCAAATCGCCACCTTCGGCGAACCAGTACGGCTCGTCGATGTGCGCCACGTCCGGGATCAACCCACCCATCTCGTGCATGAACTTCATGCCGCCCAACGCCGTGGCCGCCAGGGTCGAGCCGTGGTAGCCATTCCAGCGGCCGATCATGATCTTCTTCTGCGGCTGGCCCACCACCTGCCAGTAACGCCGCACGGTGCGGATCAGCACCTCGTTGGCCTCGGAGCCGGAGTTGGTGTAGATGGCGTGGCTGTAGTGGCCCGGCAACAGGCTGAACAGCAGCTCGGACAGTTCGATCACCGCCGGGTGGGTGGTGTGGAAGAACATGTTGTAGTAGGCCAGCTGGTCCATCTGCGCGGCGGCGGCGGCGGTCAGGTCGCGGCGCCCGTAGCCGAGCTGGGTGCACCACAGCCCGGACATGCCGTCCAGGTAGCGGCGGCCATCGTTGTCCCACAGGTACAGGCCTTCGCCACGGGTGATCACCCGCGGGCCTTCGGCGTTGAGCGCCTTCTGGTCGAGGAAGGCGTGGATGTGGTGGGCCGCGTCGCTGGCCTGGTAGTCGCGGGTCTCGCGGACGGGGGTGAAGGGTGCGTTCATGGGGTGTTCTCCGAAGGTGTGGGTCAGCGCAGCTGGATCCAGGTGGTCTTGAGCTGGGTGTACTTGTCGAACGAATGCAGCGAGAGGTCGCGGCCGAAACCGGACTGGCGCCCGCCACCGAAAGGCACGGTCACGTCCAGGGCATCGACGGTGTTCACCGACACGGTGCCGGCCTTCAAGCGCTTGGCCACACGGTGGGCACGGTTGAGGTCGTCGCTCCACACCGACGCGGCCAGGCCGTAGACGCTGTCATTGGCCAGGGCGATGGCCTGCTCCTCGTCATCGAAGGCGGTCACCGCCAGTACCGGGCCGAAGATTTCTTCGCGGGCCAGGGCCATGTCCGGGCGCACGTTGGTGAAGATGGTCGGGGTGATGAAATTGCTCGAGCCGTTCACACTCAAGCGTTCGCCGCCGCACACCAGGCGCGCGCCCTGCTCGCGGCCCTGGCCGATGGCCACCTCGATGCGCGCGGTCTGCGCCGCATCGACGATGGCGCCGGCGCGGCTGGCCGGGTCCAGCGGGTCGCCCGGCAGCCAGTCGCGGGCCTTGCTCAGCAGGCGCTCGACGAATTCGTCATGGATCGAGCGCTGCACATACAGCCGCGAGTTGGCCGAACACACCTCGCCCTGGTTGAAGAAGATGCCGAACGCGGCCTTCTGCGCCGCCAGGTCCAGGTCGCGGCAATCGTCGAACACCAGGTTCGGGCTCTTGCCGCCGCACTCCAGCCACACCTGCTTGAGGTTGGACTGCGCCGAATACTGCATGAAGTACTTGCCCACCTGGGTGGAGCCGGTGAACACCAGGCAGTCCACGTCCGGGTGCAGGCCCAGGGCCCGGCCTGCCGTCTCGCCCAGGCCCGGCACCACGTTGAGCACGCCCTCCGGCAACCCGGCCTCAAGCGCCAGCTCGGCCAGGCGCAGGGCCGAGAACGGCGACTGCTCGGCGGGCTTGAGCACCACGCTGTTGCCGGCGGCCAGCGCCGGGGCGACCTTCCAGGCGGCCATGTCCAGCGGGAAGTTCCACGGCACCACCGCACCGACCACCCCCAGCGCCTCGCGGGTGATCATCGCCACGGCGTTACCGGCGGTGGGCGCGACCTGGTCATAGAGCTTGTCCAGCGCCTCGCCGTACCAGGCGAACACCTGGGCGGCGCCCGGTACGTCGATGTTGTAGGCATCCATCACCGGCTTGCCCATGTTCAGCGAATCGAGCAGGGCCAGTTCCTCGCGGTGGGCCAGCATCAGCTCGGCCAGGCGCAGCAGCACGCGCTTGCGCTCGGCCGGCGCCATGCGTGCCCAGGGCCCCTGTTCGAAGGCCCGCCGCGCAGCGGCCACGGCCTGGTCGACCTCAACGTCGGCGCACGCGGCGACCTGCGCCAGCACCTGGTTGGTCGCCGGGTTGATGGCATCGAAGGTCACGCCCGTACGGGCCGCCAGCGGGCGGCCGTCGATCAACGCGGTGGTGATGAAGCGTTGCTGCGCAGCGCGCTGCTGCCAATCGCTTTTCGTAAGCACGCAGGTCTCCCCTCCGGCCACACACGGGGCCGGTGATTGTCGTTGTCTGGATGAGGTGAAGCGGTGGTTCAGCGCCTTCGCAGGTAGCTTTCCAGCGGGTCCTTGCTCAAGCCTTCCTGGGCCTGGGCCAGCGAGGCGATGAACAGCGAGAACAGTTCGGCCTGGGTGGCGATGTCGAGCTTGGCGTAGAGGTTCTTGCGGTGAGTCTTGATGGTGTCTTCGCTCACCCCCAGGCGCTCGGCCAGCGAGCGCGTGGAGTGGCCGCGCAGCAGGTGCTGGGCGATATGGCATTCACGCTCGGTGAGCACAGAGGCGCCGAAGTTGTTCAGCGCCGCGCCGATCTGGCGCCCCAGCGCGCTTTCGAAGCGCCCGCCCAAGGCCCCTGCATCCAGGTGCGCCCAGTGCCGGCGCACCACCGCCTCGACCCACGGGGCGATGCACTTGAGCGCGGCCACCTCGCGCGCGGCGAGCCGGCGGGTGCTGCCCAGGGCCACGGCGATGGTCAGTTGCCCGTCCAGGGGCACGATGTAGTTGAGTTCGTCTTCCAGGTGCGCGTGCTGGTAGAACGCGGTGTAGTACTCGCTGCGCCGGAAGTGGTCGGGGGCCACGTCGCTCAGGCGGTAGCAGCCGGCCGTCACGCCATCCATGCAGGCCCGGTAGAACGGGCACAGCAGGTAATAACCCTCGAGGTACTTCTGCACATTGCCCTCGGGCAACCACGGGCCCTCGTCATCCTTGGCGAACAACGCCGACGGCAGGCCCTTGTGCGGGTACAGGAACACCGTGGTCGCCTGGCACGGTGCCAGGCAATTGAGGGCGGCGAACAGCGCCTCGACCAGGCCCGGCGTGCCAAGGGCGTCGACCACGCGGGCCATCTGCGCGTACCAGTCGGGTGAATTCAGCTGGGCGTTGTTCATTGTTGTAGGTCCCCGCCAGGGTGGTTGCTGGGTCGGATTGTTCCATGAGGTGGGCCGCGCGACCATCACCCTTCGGGGTGAGCAGCCTGACGGTCGCTTTCCCATCCGCCGCATAGCCACTACCATGCCATCATCCGTTTCATTCAACGGTCACTCGATCGTTGTAATAGGATTCGGAGCGTTCCTGTCGCCATGGATACCGGCGACCCCTGCATTCACTGACTCACGGACGACACCATGCCCAACCAGCCGCCTTTTACGCAGATCGGCAAAGCCATTGCCAGCACCGGCAGCGCGCATTTTCCGCGCCGGTTGCACGACCTGATCCGCACCCAGCTGGCCATCGACGCCATCCATATCCGTCAGTCACGCATCGGCCCCGGCGACAGCGATGCGCCGCTGCTGTGCGAAACCGTGCTGTCCGACCCGAACGTGGCCCTGTGCGACCCGGCGTGCCTGCACCTGGCGCGGCGCAACAACGGCTACCACTACCAGATCACCGTATTGCGCGCGGCGTGTGGCGACGGCTTCTCGTCGCACGAGCGCAACCTGCTGCAAGACCTCTCGCCGCTGTTGCTGCCGATGCTGGAACGCCACGGCGATGCGCTGAGCCCGCCCTGCGCGGCGCCCCCGCAAGCGGCGCCGCAATCGTTGCAGGCGCGTTTTCTGGAGCGCCTGGCACAGAGCGGCCTGAGCCTGTCCGAACGCGAGCGCCAGGTGTGCCTGGGCCTGCTCGCCGGCCGCACCGCGCCGCAGCAGGCCGAGCACCTGGCACTGAAGGTGAACACCGTCGAGAGCTACCTGCGCCGCGCGGCGATCAAGCTGGGCATCAGCGGCCGGCATTCGCTGATGCGCTGGATGTATGGCTGCGGCCTGCCACTGCCGGGGCACTGATACGCATCGCCGGCAAGCCGGCTCCTACATTCACATCAATGCCGAGCCATGCCAACAAGGCGGACGGTGGAGACCTCACAGGCATAACTGGCCCGAAACAGATGTGGGAGCTGGCTTGCCAGCGATGCGCCGCGCGGGCGGCGCTCGATCTCAAGGGCGCTGCAAGAACATCGGCTAGCACCTTGTAGCCTTGATCCGATATCTCGACAGGCGCCCTCAAGCCACCGCGCGATTCTGATGGTTCAGAGCCAGCGGGTGGCACCCATGTGCCTGCCTTGGAATGGCATGTAAGCCACCATGTGCATGCCGATAGGTTTGCAGCGTTCTGAAGATCGAGCGCCGTCCGCGCGGCGCATCGCTGGCAAGCCAGCTCCCACATCTGTTTCGGGCCAGTTATGCCTGAGATATCTCCACCGTCCGCCTTGTTGGCATGGCTCAACGCAGGTAGTGCACCCACCTAGTCCCGCGCCAGCGCCTCGATCGGGTCCAGCCGTGCGGCGTTGCGCGCCGGGACGAAGCCGAACAGGATGCCGATCAGTGTCGAACAGGCAAACGCGGTGGCCACCGAAGCCAGCGAGAACACCATCTGCCACTGCTGGACGAACAGCGTGAACAGGTAGCCGATGCCATAGGACAAACCGATCCCGATCACCCCACCCATCAGGCAGACCATCACCGCCTCCACCAGAAACTGCTGGCGGATGTCCGACTGCCGCGCCCCCACCGCCATGCGGATACCGATCTCGCGGGTGCGCTCGGTGACCGACACCAGCATGATGTTCATCACCCCGATCCCCCCCACCACCAACGAAATCACCGCGATCAGCGACAGCAGCAGGGTCAGCGAGCGGCTGGTCTTCTGCACCGTCTGCATGATGCTGTCGAGGTTGTTGGTGAAGAAATCCTTGGTGCCATGGCGCTGCAGCATCAGCTTGTTGACCTCCTCCTCCACCCGCTTGCTCGGCACGCCGTCGCGAATGCGCACACTGATGCTGTCCAGGTGGCGCTGGCCGAGCACGCGGCCAGCAGCGGTTTCGTAGGGCACCCAGACGTTCAGGCCATTGTTGGCGGCGAACAGGTTCTTGTTCTCACGGGTCACGCCAATCACCGTGCACGGCAGGTTGCCGATCAGGATTACCTGCCCCAACGGGTCGACGCCCTCGCCGAACAGGCGCTGACGCGTGTTGTGGTCGATCACCACCACCTGGGCCTGGCGCCGGGCGTCGTCGGCGCTGAACGGGATACCGGCGGCGAAGGCAATGTTGCGCACGTTGAAATAGCGCTCGTTGACACCGTTGAGCTGCACGTCGACATCGATGTTGCGGTAGCGCACCAGCAGGCTGCGGCCGATCACCGGGGTGGCGCTGTCGACGTAGTACAGCTGGTTGAGGGCCGTCACATCGGCCGGCACCAGGGTCTCGATGGCCTTGGCCCGGCTGTCGCCGAAGTTGCTCCCCGAATAGATGTCGATGGTGTTGCTGCCGATCGCCTGGATATCGCGCAGCACATAGCCCTTGGCGCCCTCGCCGATGGCCGAGATCGACACCACCGAGGTGATGCCGATGATGATCCCGAGCATGGTCAGCAAAGTGCGCATGCGGTGCGAGACCAGCGCGATCCAGGCCATGGCGAAGGCCTCGCGGAACAGCCCCAGCCCTGCCACCAGGCGCCGCGAGGGGGGCGCCTGGGCGGGCTCGGCCACAGGCTCAGGCGCGCCGGGCAGGTCCTGGTGGTTGCGCTTGTCGCTGACGATCTGGCCGTCGCTGACCTCGATGATGCGCTCGGCGTGGGCCGCCACCTTCGGGTCGTGGGTCACCAGGATCACGGTGTGCCCGGCCGCATGCAGCTCCAGCAGGATGCGCATCACCTCCTTGCCGCTGGCGGTGTCCAGGGCCCCGGTGGGCTCGTCGGCGAGGATCACCTGGCCGCCGTTCATCAGCGCCCGGCAGATGCTCACCCGCTGCTGCTGGCCCCCCGACAGCTGGCTGGGGCGATGGCCCAGGTGGCCGGCCAGCCCCAGCCGCGCCAGCAGCTCGCGGGCACGCGCATGGCGCTGGGCCTGGGGCGTGCCGGCGTATACCGCGGGGATCTCGACATTGCGCAAGGCATCCAGGTGCGGCAGCAAGTGGTAGCGCTGGAAGATGAACCCGAAGTGGTCGCGGCGCAACGCGGCCAGGGCCTCGTCGTCCATGTCGCGGGTTTCCTGGCCGCTGACCTGGTAGCTGCCGGCGCTGGCGTGGTCCAGGCAACCGAGGATGTTCATCAGGGTCGACTTGCCCGAGCCCGAGGCGCCGATGATCGCCACCAGTTCACCGGCGCGGATGCTCAGGTCGATATGGCGCAGGGCCAGGAACTCCCGGTCGCCGGCCATGAAGCTACGGCTGACGCCCTCCAGGCGTAACAGCACCTCGTCCTCCCGAGGTTCGGCCTGGCGCAGCGCGCGCGGTGCAACGCTCATGTCCATGCTCAGGCCCCCGCCACGTCGGTCACCGGGTCGCCGATCACCACCCGGTCGCCCTCGCCCAGGCCCTGCTTGATCTCCACCTTGACGTTGTTGTTGATGCCCGCCTGCACGTTGCGCGCCTGGGCCTGGCCGCGGGCGTCGAGCACCCGCACCCGGTAGCTGCCGTCGGCGTTGCGCGGGCCCAGCGCGGCCACCGGCACCATCAGCACCGCCTTGGCGGTGTCGCGCACGATGCGCACCTGGGCGGTCATGGCGATGCGCAGGCGATGGTCAGGGTTGGGCACCTCGAACAGCGCGTTGTAGAACACCGCGGTGTTCTGCTTCGGCGCGCCGCTGGTCTTGTCGCTGCTCTCCAGGTAGTTCTGCGGCGCAGGCTCCGTGCCGCGCAGGGTGGCGTAGTAGCGGCGGTCCTCGCCAAGGATGGTGAAGTACACCTGCTGCCCGGGGCTGATATGGATCACGTCGGCCTCCGAGACCTGGGCCTTGACGGTCATGGTGTCGAGGTCGGCGAGCTTGAGGATCACCGGCGCCAGCTGCTGGGCGATCACCGTCTGCCCCTGCTGGGTGACGATGCCCACCACGGCGCCGTCGATCGGCGCGCTGATGCGGGTGTAGTCGAGGTTGACCCGAGCCGTGTCGACCTGCACCTGGGCGCTCTTGATCTGCGCGTCGAGCGAACGCAGGGTGGCCTGCTGCACCAGGTATTCGGACTCAGCGCTCTCGAAGTCCTGGCGCGAGATCGACTCGTCGCTTTGCAGCTCGCGATAACGCTCGTACACCCGCCGCGCCTGTTGCAGCTTGGCCTCGGTGGAGCGCCGCTCGGCGCGCAGTTTCTCCTCGTCGACCTCGGCCTGGCGCAAGGTGTTGCGCAGCACCAGCGGGTCGATCTCGGCCAGCCACTGGCCCTTGGTCACCTTGTCGCCCAGCTTGACCTTGAGCGAACGCAACTGCCCGGACACCTGGGCGCCGACATCCACCTGGCGGATACCCTCCAGCACCCCAGTGGCCAGCACGGCGTTCTCGATATCGCCGCGCTCCACCGTGGCGGTGATGTACTGCGGCGGCTTGGCCGGGGCCTGGATGGCGTACAACGCCACCGCCGCCACCGTGGCCAGGGCGATGCCCAGGCCGATCTTGCGTGTTTTGCGCTTGTCCATGAAATGCTCTTGAGTCCTGTAAAGATCACCTGATCGCTGTGCATTAACCGTGGGAGCGGGCTTGCCCCGCGATCGACCTGGCGGGCCCTGATCGCGGGGCAAGCCCGCTCCCACGGCTCAATCGTTGACCTTCTGCCGCACCCTGGCCTCCCCGTCATGCCACCAGGCCGCCAGGCTCAACACATCCGGCGCCTTGAGGATGCTGTAGTGATCGCCCGGCCCGTCCCACACCCCCAACTGTGGCAACAAGCGCCGCCACCCCGCGCGCATCGCCGCCTGCTCGCGCTGGCTACCGGCGGCATCGAGGGTCGGGTCGGCCACCAGCACCAGGCTCACCGGCCCGTGGTACACGCCCTGGGGGCGGTACTCGGTGCGCAACGCGGCGGCGAAGGTGCGCAGCGTGCCGGCCAATGCCTGCACCCCAGCCCGGGCCGGCAACAACCCTGCCTGCTGCATGGCCGCATGCAACTGGCGCAATTGCGCGTCATCGTCGGCGTCGGCAAAGCCCTGCGCGTCGATCCCCAAGGCCTTGCCACTGCCCAGTTGCAGCGCCTCGACCAGCCGCTGCAACGCCTCGGTCGTGGTGTAGGGCCGGCCACACACACCGTCGCCGGCTGGTGCTTCGCTATCGATCAAGGTCAGCGAAGCCACCTCGCGGCTCGCCGCCTGTAGCTGGCAGGCCATGGCATGGGCCACCCAGCCGCCAAACGAATGCCCCACCAGGTGCAGCGGCCCCTGCGGGTACAGCGCCTGGAGCGCGCGCACATGGCAGTCCGCCGCCGCCTCGAGCCGGCGATGCGGCACGCTGGCGCCCTCCAGGCCACGGGCTTGCAGGCCATACACCGGCCAGCCCTGGCCCAGCGCCTCGGCCAAGCCGACGAAGCGGGTGACGCTGTCGCCGGCCCCCGGCACGCAGAACACCGGCGCATGCCCCGCCTGCCCGCTCTGAATCGCCACCAAAGGTTGATGAGGCACGGCGGCGGGTACCGGTGCCAGGGCCAGCGCCTCGCCAAGCGCCTGGCCCAGGGCCTGCACGTGAGGCGCTTGCATCATGCTCTGGTGATCGCCCGGTACCGCGATCGCCCGCAGCGCCTCCAGCCCCAACACCCGCCCCCAGCCCTCGGCCGGGCTCGCGCCACTGCGGTGCACGGCGCAGAACACGTGCACCGGCATGCCCAACGGCTCGACCCGGTAATGGGCCAGGGCATGCCCATGGGCCAGCTCGCGTTCGAGGAAGCGGCGCAGCGCGTCGTCCTCGGCCTCTGCCAACGCGCTATAGAGCAGTTGCTGATCACGGCACGCCGCCAGCAGTGCATCAAAGCCCAGGCCCTGGCGCTCCAGCACCTGCAACTTGGCCAACTGCACCTGCCCGGCCGCGCCCTGGGCTTGCCAGTACTGGGTGCAGTGCAGCAGCAAGTGACGCTCCAGCAGGCGCGACCCTTGCCAGCGCGCCTTGCCCTGGTCGGTCAGGCGCGGCAGGAAGCTGTCGATCAAACCCAGGAAGCCCACGGTTTGGTCCATCCCCAGCAACTGCGCGGCGATCTCATAGGCCAGCACCCCACCGAACGACCAGCCGGCCAGGCGATACGGCCCTTGCGGCTGCACCGCGCGGATACGCTCGATGGCCCGTGCCGCCAGGCACTCCAGGGTGCGCGGCTGCGGCTGGTCGAGGGCGATCCCCGGCACCCCGTAGATCGGGAAGTCCCCGGGCAGGTGCCGGCCCAACACCGGGAAATACACGTCCAGGCCACTGAATTCATGAATCAGGAACAGCGCAGGCTCGGTCCCCTCGCCACGCACGGTCACCAACCCGGCCGGTGCTGCTGCTTCACGCCCCATGGCCTGGGCCAGCGCGGCCACGCAGGGGTGCTGGAACAACTCGGCCAGGGTGGTCGCCAGGCCCTGCTGGCCCAGGCGGTTGACCAGGCGGATGGCACTCAACGAATGCCCGCCTAGCTCGAAGAAGTTGTCCCGGCGCCCTACCCGCGCCACCTCCAGCACCTCGCCCCAGGCCTGCGCCAGCTGTTGCTCCAGGGGCGATACCGGTGCCTCGTAGCGAGCCTGGGCGATAGCGCCCAGGTCAGGCACCGGCAGCCGTCGCCGATCGACCTTGCCGTTGTTGTTCAGCGGCAAGCTGTCGAGGCCGACCAGGGCTACCGGCACCATGTATTCCGGCAGGCGCGCCTGCAACCAGTCGCGCAGTTGCTCGGCATCCAGGTTTGCGTCGCGTTTGCTGAACCAGGCCAGCAGGCGCAGCGGCCCTTCATCCAGGCGCAAGGCCTGGACCACCACTTCACCGATGCCCGGGCAGCTCGCCATCTGCTGCTCGATCTCGCCCAGTTCGATGCGATAACCGCGGATCTTCACCTGGTCGTCATTGCGCCCCAGGCACTCCAGCTGGCCGTCCTCGCGCCAGTAGCCCAGGTCGCCCGTACGGTACAGCCGGCCGCCGGGCCGTTTGCCGAACGGGTCGTCGACAAAGCGCTCGGCGCTCAGTTCAGGGCGGTTCAGGTAACCCAGGGCCACACCCTCGCCACCGATGTACAGCTCACCGACCACGCCGACCGGCAACGGCCGCCCGTGGGCGTCGAGCACGTACACCTGGGTGTTGCCGATGGGCCGGCCAATCGGCACGCTGTCGCTGCCCTCCGGCACCTCGCGCACCGCGCTGGTGGTGGCGTAGCCAGTGGTCTCGGTGGGCCCGTAGCAATGCACCAGGCGCAGGCCCGGGGCCACGGCCAGCAGCCGGCGGAACGCCTGTGGCTCGCCGCGCTCGCCGCCACACATGAGGATGCGCAAGCCGGCCAGGGCCTCGGGGATCAGCTGCACGTACTGGTTGAACAGCGCGGTGGTCAGGAACATCACGCTCACCTCGCCCAGCACTTCGGCCAGCCGCTCAGGCGCCAGCAGGGTCGGCGGGTCGATCACCCGCAGCCGCCCGCCATTGAGCAACGCCCCCCACACCTCCACGGTGCTGGCGTCGAATGCCGGGTTGGCGGCGAAGGCCACGCAATCGTGCTCGCCGAAGTCGGCGTAGCCGTTGTTCAGCACCAGCCGGGCAATGCCCCGATGCGGGGTGCGCACGCCCTTGGGCGCGCCGCTGGAGCCAGAGGTGTACATCACGTAGGCGACGCTGTCGCCGCCCTGGGCCAGGCCCGGATTGTGTGCGGGCTGTGCGTGCAGGGCCAGGCGGTCCAGCTCGATGCGCCGGGTCGCGCCGGGCACCGAGTCGGCGGCGTGGCACAGCAGCGCCACGGCCTGGCAGTCACCAAGCATGAAGGCCTGGCGCTCGGCTGGCGCGTTGATGTCCAGCGGCACATACGCCGCCGCGCACTTGGCCACTGCCAGCTGTGCCACCAGCAGGTCCAGCGAGCGCGGCAGCAGGATCGCCACCGCCTCGCCGGGCTGCACGCCCTGGCCGATCAGGTAATGGGCCAGGCGGTTGGCGCGTTCGTTCAACTCGCCGTAATGCAACGTCCGCTCACCTTCCACAGCGGCCACGGCCAACGGATGCAGGGCGACCCGCTGCTCGAACAGGCGGTGCACGGGCAGGTCGCGCGGATAGTCACAATCGGTGGCGTTGAAGGTGTCGAGCAACCGCTCACGCTCGGCAGGCGGCACTATCGACAAGCCGTCCAGGCCCGTTTCCGGCGCCTGCAACAGCCCCAGCAGGGCCTGCTCCATATAGCCGCACAGGCGCCGTGCATCGATGCCCTCATCACTTTGCGCCGTCAGCGTGAAGCCATCGCCCAGGTCGTCGACGCTCAACGCCAGCGGGTAGTTGCTGCGCTCCTCGGCCTCGAGCAGCTCGATGCCGTGCCAGGCCATCGCGTCACCAGACGGTGCGCCGCCGTGGCGATAGTTGAGCAGCGCGCTGAACAGCGGCGCCCCGGCCGGCAAGCCACTGCAACGTTGGGCCAGGGCCAGTTGCGCATGCTCGTGGCGCAGCAATGCGCTGAGCCGCTGGTGGGTGGCCCGCAGCGCCTGGCCGGCAGTCACGCCCGCCAGGTCGACGCGCAGCGTCAGGCTGTTGATATACACCCCCACCCCCTGCTCGCTGCCCTCGCCACCCGCCAGGCGGCCCAGCAGCACGGTGCCGAACACCACACTGTCGCGCCCGGACAACTGGCCGAGCACCTGGGCCCAGGCCAGGTGCATCAGGCTGGCGGCACTCACTCCTGCTTCACGGGCCTGCTCACGGATGCGCCGGCACAGCGCCGCGTCCAGCTGCACCTGCGCCTGGCGCGGCGCATCGTGGCCATGGGGGCGCTGCTGGCCATACGGCAGGGTGGGCTCGTCGATATCGCCCAGCTGCTCACGGAAATACGCCTCGGCGGCCTGCCCTGCCTCGGCCTGCAACGTCTGGGCAATGTAATCGCGGTACGCCACGGGTGTCGGCAGGCGCTCGGGTTCACCGAGCAGCACCGCCTGCAGCTCATGGACCAGCACCTCCAGGGCGATGTGGTCCATCACCCCATGGTGGAACTGCAAGGTGGCCTCGATACGCCCATCATCGGCCGGCTGGGCATGCAGCAGGCGCAACAGCGGCGCCTGGGTCAGGTCCATGCGGGCGAACGCCGGATCGTCCAGCACCTGCACGTGCCGAACCGGCAGCTGGACGGTGCGCCACACGACTTGCACCGGGCTGTCGAGCCCCTCCCAGTGCAGGGCACTGCGCAGGCTGTCGTGACGCCCGATCACCGTTTGCAACGCTGCGGTGAAGGCTTCCAAGCGCGCGGCGTCACGGAAGGCGAAGCGCACCTGCAACAGGTAGGGGTCGGCCGCCTCGGAGTTGGCCAGATGGTGGTAGAGAATCCCGGCCTGCAACGGCCCCAGCGGGTAGATGTCCTGCACATTGGCCGTGCCACCGGCTACCTGGGCGACGATGCCGTCGATGCCAGGCTGGTCGAGGGCCACCAGTGGCAGCAGCTCGGGGGTGATGCGCTGGCAATGGGCGCCGATGCGGTTGGCCGGCACCGTGGTGGCCTGGCCGGCCGCGACCGTGGCAGCCAGCGCTGCGAGACTGGGCTCGGCGAACAGCACATGGATATCCACCGCCAGGCCCTTGGCGCGCAAACGGGCAACCAGGGTAACGGCCAGCAGCGAGTGGCCACCCAGTTCGAAGAAGTTGTCGTGCCGCCCTACCCGCTCCACGCCCAGCAGCTCGGCCCAGACCTCGGCCAACAGTTGTTCGGTGGCACCTTGCGGTGCCTCGTAGGGTCGGCTGGCCAGGGCCTCGGCACCTGGTACTGGCAGCGCCTTGCGGTCGAGCTTGCCGTTGGGGCTCAGCGGCAGGGCCTCCAGGTGCACGAACAGCGCCGGCACCATGAACTCCGGCAGGTGCTTTAGCAGCGCCGCACGCAGCGCCTCCACCGGTTGTACCTGGCCGGTGTAATAGGCCACCAGCCGACGCTCGCCCGGCGACATCTCCGGTGCCAGCACGGCGGCTTCCTGGATACCGTCCAGGCGGGTCAGCCCGGCCTGGATTTCGCCCAGTTCGATGCGCAGGCCGCGGATCTTCACCTGGTCGTCATTGCGCCCGAGGTATTCGAGGTTGCCGTCGCTCAGTTGGCGTGCCAGGTCGCCGGTACGGTACAGCCGTCCGCCCGGTGTGAACGGGTCGTCGAGGAAGCGTTCGGCGCTCAGCTCGGCGCGGTTGAGGTAACCCCGCGCCACCTGCACCCCACCGATGTACAGCTCGCCGGCCACCCCTTGCGGTACCGGTTGGCCATGGGCGTCCAGTACGTACAACGTGGTGTTGGCCACCGGCTTGCCGATGGGGGTGTTGTCCGGGGTGTGTTCCAGCGGCTCGGCGCAGTGCCAGGCGCTGACGTCCACCGCCGCTTCGGTGGGGCCGTACAGGTTGTGCAGCTCGACCCCGGCCAGCTGTGCCTTGAACCGGCGCACCAGGCTGCCGGGCAAGGCTTCGCCGCTGCACAGCACGCGCTTGAGCGCTGCACGTTCGGCTCCGCCGTGGGCGAGGAAGGCATCGAGCATCGACGGCACGAAGTGCAGGGTCGTGACCTGCTCGGCAGCGATCACCTGGCGCAGGTAGGCCGGGTCCTTGTGGCCGCCGGGGCGGGCCATCACCAGGCGCGCGCCGGTTTGCAACGGCCAGAAGAACTCCCACACCGACACGTCGAAGCTGAACGGGGTTTTCTGCAGCACCACGTCTTGAAGCGTCAGCGCATAAGCCTGTTGGGTCCACAGCAGGCGGTTGACCACACCCCGGTGCTCGTTCATCACCCCCTTGGGCAGGCCGGTGGAGCCGGAGGTGTAGATCACATAGGCCAGGTGGCGCGGGGTCAGGCCGGCCACTTGCGGGTTGCTCGCGGGCAACGCCGCCCAGGCCTCGCTGTCCAGGTCCACCACCGGTGCCGCCAGCCCCTGCGGCACCTGGCGGGTGGCCGCATGCACCAGCACCGCTACCGGGGCGCTGTCGCTGAGCATGTGGGCGATGCGCTCGGCCGGGTAGTCCGGGTCCACCGGCACGTAGGCGCCGCCAGCCTTGAGAATCGCCAGCAGCCCCACCACCATCGACAGCCCGCGCTCGACGCAGATCGCCACGCGGTCGTCCGGTTTCACCCCCAGGTCGATCAGGTAGTGGGCCAGACGGTTGGCCTGGGCGTTCAGCTCGGCGAAGCTCAATTGCCCCTCTTCGGCGCGCACGGCGATGGCCTCGGGGGTGCGTTGCACCTGGGCCTCGATCAGGCCGTGCACGGTCTGTTCGAGGTCGTAGTCGACCGCCGTGGCGTTGTAGCCAACCAACAGGCATTCGCGCTCCTGATCGGTCAGCACGTCCACCTGGGCCAGCTCGGCCTGGTCATTGGCCACCATCGCTTGCAACAACCGCTCGAAATACCCGGCATAGCGCCGCACGCTGTCTTCGTCGAACAGCGCGGTGGCATATTCCAGCGCCCCGACGATCGCCTCGCCCTGCTCCGCCAGGTTCAGCGACAGGTCGAACTTGGCCACCTGCCCCGCCTGCGCCACGCCTTCGAGGCGCAAGCCATCCAGGGTCAGCTCGCCCAGGCTGCCCGGCAGCCAGTTGAGGGTGGTCTGGAACAGCGGCGCATGGGCCAGGCTGCGCGCCGGGCGCACGGCCTCGACCACCTGCTCGAACGGCAGCGCCTGGTGGGCCTGGGCGGCCAGCAGTTGCGCCTTCACCCGGCCCAGCAAGGCCTCGGTGCTGGCGGCGCCAGCAGTGTCGATACGCAGTGCCAGGGTGTTGACGAACAACCCCACCAAGCCCTCCAGCTCGGCCTGGTCACGCCCGGCCACCGGGCAACCGATCACCACTTCCGGCTGCCCGGCCAGGCGCGCCAGCAGGCTGGCCCAGGCGGTCAGCAACAGCATGTACAAGGTTGCCCCATGGCGCAGCGCCAGGGCCCGCAGGCCGGCGCTCAGGCGCGGCTCCAGGCGGATCGCCAGGTGGGCGCCGGCGAACGATTGGCGCGCCGGGCGCGGCCGGTCCCAGGGCAGGGTCAGCAGCGCCGGTGCCCCAGCCAAGGTGCGCTGCCAGTAGTCGGCCTGCTGTTGCAGCACCTCGCCATCGAGCCAGCGCCGTTGCCACGCCGCATAGTCGGCGTACTGCACCGGCAGTGCCGGCAACGGGTCGGCCAGGCCCTGGCGCAGGGCCGGGTACAGCTGCGACAGCTCGGCGGTGAGTACCGCCAGCGAGCCGCCGTCGGCGACGATATGGTGCACGGTCAGGGCCAGCACATGGTGGTCGTCGGCCAGGCGCAGCAGGCTGGCGCGCAGCGGCAATTGGCGCGCCAGGTCGAACGGTTGCATCGCCATTTCGCCCAGGCGTTCGGCCAGGCGCCACGGCTCGGCGTGCAGGTCTTCGTGCACCAGCCAGCCAGGTGCTGGCGTGGCGTCGATCAGCACCCGCACCACCTCGCCCTCGGCGACAAAACGGCTGCGCAAGGTCTGGTGGCGCTCGACGCTGCGCAGCAGCGCACGCTCCAGCGCCTCGGCATCCAGCACGCCACGCAGCCCCAGGGCCAACGGAATGTGGTAGGCCTGCCCGGCCTCCTCCAGCTGCGCCAGGAACCACAGCCGCTGCTGGGCGAACGACAATGGCAGCACCTGCTCGCCGGCCAGTGGCAGGATCGGCGGCAAGGTACTGCGCCCGGCATCGGCCAGGCAGTGGGCCACGGCCGCCAACTCAGCGCTGGCGAACAGGGCACTGAGCGGCAGTTCCACGCCCAGGCGCAGGCGCACCTGCGCCACCATGCGCATGGCCAGCAGCGAATGCCCGCCCAGTTCGAAGAAGTGGTCGCGGCGCCCGACCCGCTCCACCTGCAGCAGCTCGCTCCAGAGCTGCGCCAGGCTGCTTTCCAGCTCGCCTTGCGGCGCCTCGTAGGCGCGCTCGAACAGAGCCGCACGGTCAGGCGCCGGCAGCGCCCGACGGTCGAGCTTGCCGTTGGCGGTCAGCGGCAACGCGTCCAGGCGCATGAAGGCCACCGGCACCATGTAGTCCGGCAGGTGGGCCTGCAACTGCGCGCGCAACCGCGCCGGCGCCGCCGCCTCGACCCCAGCTTGCGCGGTGAAGTAAGCCACCAGCCGTGGCTGGCCCGGTTGGTCCTCACGGGCCAGCACCAATGCTTCGTGGATGCCCGGCAGGCCATTGAGGCGGCTTTCGATCTCGCCCAGTTCGATGCGCACGCCACGGATCTTCACCTGGTCATCGTTGCGCCCCAGGTAGTCCAGGGTGCCGTCGGCCAGCCAGCGCACCAGGTCGCCGGTGCGGTACATGCGCCCGGGGGCGAAGGGGTCGTCGAGGAAACGTTCGGCGGTCAGTTCCGGGCGCCCCAGGTAACCCCGGGCAACGCCCGCGCCGCCGATGTACAGCTCGCCGGCCACGCCCAGCGGCACCGGCTGGCGTTGCCCGTCCAGCACGTACAACCGGGCGTTGTCCACCGGCGCACCGATGTGCGGCACACCGCCGGCCTCGACCACGCCGGAGCTGGCCACCACGGTGGTTTCGGTGGGGCCGTAGTTGTTGACCACGGTGAAGGTCTGGCCACGCTGGAACGGGCGCAGGCGATCACCGCCGACCAGCAGGGTGCGCAAGGTCGGGTGACCCAGTTGCTGGCTGAAGGCGTGCTCGGCCACCGGCGTGGGCAGGAAGCTCACGTCCAGCGGCTGCGCCTGCCACCAGCCCAGCAACGCGTCGAGGTCCTCGTTGGCCTCGGCAGGTGGCGCGATATGCAGGGTCGCGCCGCTGCACAGGGCCGGCCACAGCTCCCAGGCCATGGCATCGAAACCGAAGCCGGCCAGGCTCGAGGTGTGCCGGCCCGGGCACAGGCCAAAGGCGCGGCAGTGCCAGCCCACCAGGTTGGCCAGGGTGCGGTGTTCGACCATCACCCCCTTGGGCAGGCCGGTGGAGCCGGAGGTGTAGATCACGTAGGCCAGGTGGGCGGCGCCCAGGCCCTCGACTCGCGGGCTGTGGTCGCGGGCTGGCCAGTCGGGGTTGTCCAGGTTCAGCAGCGGCACCTGCACGGCCCCCAGGCGCCCGCGCAGGGCCTGCTGGGTCAGCACCACCTGCGGCGCACTGTCGGCCAGCAGGTAGGCGATGCGCTCGTCGGGGTGCGCCGGGTCGACCGGCACGTAGCCGGCGCCGGCCTTGAGCACGGCCAACAGGCCGACCAGGGTGTCCAGGCCACGCCGCGCCACCACCGCCACCCGCGCATCGGGGCGCACGCCGAGTTCGATCAGTCGGTGGGCCAAGGCGTTGGCCCGGCGGTCGAGGGTGGCGTAGTCCAGCTGCTGGCCCTGGCAGGTGGCGGCGATGGCCTCGGGTTGCAACAGTGCCTGGCGCTCCACCCAGCGGTGTACCGGCAGTTCGAGCTCATGTGGGTGGCCATGGGCGTTGAAGCCTTCCAGCAGCAGCGTGCGCTCTTCCAGCGGCAGCACTGACAGGCTGTGAAGCGCGGCCTGCCCATCATGCTCCAGGGCATCGAGCACACCGAGCATGGCTTGGCGCAGGTAGGCGCAGACCCGTTCCCCAGGCACTTGCGGGCTGGCCAGCAGGGTCAGGTGCAACGCCTCGCCCAGGTCGTCGACACTCAGGGTCAGCGGGTAGTTGCTGCGCTCCTCGGAGTGCAGCACCTCGATGCCAGCCCAGGCCGCGCGCGCCTGCTCACCGGCCTCGACGGCGCCATGGCGGTAATTGAACAGGCTGTTGAACAACGGCGTCGGTGCCACCACGCCGCTGCAACGCTGGGCCAGGGCCAGCGGCGCATGCTCGTGGCGCATCAGCGTGGCCAGGCGCTGGTGGGTGGCCTTGAGTGCGGCGGCAACCGCTTGCCCGCCCAGCTCGACCCGCAGCGGCAGGGTATTGATGAAGATACCCAGCGCCCGCTCGGTGGCTTCGGCGCCTTGCAGGCGGCCCATCAGCACGGTGCCGAACACCACGCTGCCTTGCCCGGTCAGGGCCCCGAGCACCTGCGCCCAGCCCAGGTGGAACAGGCTGGCCACACTGACACCCTGGGCCCGGGCCTGCTGGCGAATGCGTCGGCACAGGCCGGCGTCCAGGGCCAGGTGGTATTCACGGTTCTGCCCGCCGTCGGCCTGCACATCCTGCAGCTGATAGGCCAGGGTCGGCGCTTCCAGGTCACCGAGCATGGCGCGGAAGAACGCCTCGTGCTGGGCCTCGCTGACACCCCGGCAAGCCTGGGCCACATGGTTGCGGAACGGCACCGGCGTACCCAGTACCTCGCCCTCGCCGCGCAGCAACGCCTGCAACTCGTGGCGCACCACGTCCAGGGCGCTGTGGTCCAGGGCGATATGGTGGTAGTGCAGGCTGGCGAGGATCCGTGGGCTGTCGGGCTGGACGGTGTAGCGCAGGCGGATCAGCGGCGCCTGGGTCAGGTCGATCCAGTCATCGTCCTGGCCCTCTTCGACCCGTAGCTCGGCCTTGCGCCACACCACCTGCACCGGTTGCTCCAACCCCTGCCAATGCACCGAGGTGCGCAGGATATCGTGGCGGGCGATCACCCCACGCAGGGCCTCGGTGAAAGCCTCCAGGCGCTGGCGGTCGGCGAAGGCGAACTGCGCGCGCATCACGTAGGGGTCGCTGCCGGCGGCGCTGGCGTGGTGGTAGAGGATGCCCAATTGCAGCGGCGCCAGCGGGTAGATGTCCTGCACGTTGGCGGCCCCGCCGGGGATAGTCGCCAACAGGCGGTCGATGCTGGGCTGGTCGAGGTCGACCAGGGTCAGCATGGCCGGGGTGATGTGCGTGCAATCGGCCGCGATGCCATTGGCCGGCACCTCAACGGCGCCACGCGTGCCGGGCTGGTAGTCGCCGCTGGCGATCCGTGCGATCAACGCGGCCTTGTGCTCGCGCAGTTGCGCCACCAGCTGCGGGTCGCTCAGCGCCTGGCGATTGCCCTGCACCGCCAGCTGGCCATCCTTGAGGGCCAGCTGGATATCGTTGGCGGCCAGGGTGGCCAGTAGTCGTTCAATGCTCACAGGACGATCTCCATTCTGTCTGTGATGGCTGCGTAGCCGGCCACGGTGGGGTGTTCGAACAGCGCGCGCACGTCGGCCTCCAGGCCCTGTTCGCGCAGGCGGGCGGTCAGGGTCACCGCCAGCAGCGAGTGGCCGCCCAGCTCGAAGAAGTTGTCGTGCCGCCCTACCCGCTCCACCCCCAGCAGCTCGGCCCAGACCTCGGCCAACATTTGTTCGGTAGCGCCTTGCGGTGCCTCGTAAGGCTTGCTGGCCAGGGCCTCGGCGCCCGGCAGCGGCAGCGCCTTGCGGTCGAGCTTGCCGTTGGGGCTCAGCGGCAGTGCCTCCAGGTGCACGAACAGCGCCGGCACCATGAACTCCGGCAGGTGCTTGAGCAGCGCCGCACGCAGCACCTCCACCGGTTGTACCTGGCCGGTGTAGTAGGCCACCAACCGACGCTCGCCCGGCGGCATCTCCGGCGCCAGCACGGCGGCTTCCTGGATACCGTCCAGGCGGGTCAGCCCAGCCTGGATTTCGCCCAGCTCGATGCGCAGGCCGCGGATCTTCACCTGGTCATCGTTACGGCCGAGGTATTCGAGGGTGCCGTCGCTCAGGTGGCGTGCCAGGTCGCCGGTGCGGTACAGCCGCCCACCCGGGGTGAACGGATCGTCGAGGAAGCGTTCGGCGCTCAGCTCGGCGCGGTTGAGGTAGCCCCGCGCCACCTGCACCCCACCGATATACAGCTCACCCGCCACGCCCTGCGGCACCGGCTGGCCATGGGCGTCCAACACGTACAACTCAGTGTTGGCCACCGGCTTGCCGATCGGGGTGTTGTCCGGCGTGTGCTCCAGCGGCTCGGCGCAGTGCCAGGCGCTGACGTCCACCGCCGCTTCGGTGGGGCCGTACAGGTTGTGCAGCTCGACCCCGGCCAGCTGTGCCTTGAACCGGCGCACCAGGCTGCCGGGCAAGGCTTCGCCGCTGCACAGCACGCGCTTGAGCGCTGCACGTTCGGCTCCGCCGTGGGCGAGGAAGGCATCGAGCATCGACGGTACGAAGTGCAGGGTCGTGACCTGCTCGGCAGCGATCACCTGGCGCAGGTAGGCCGGGTCCTTGTGCCCGCCGGGGCGGGCCATCACCAGGCGCGCGCCGGTCTGCAACGGCCAGAAGAACTCCCACACCGACACGTCGAAGCTGAACGGGGTTTTCTGCAGCACCACGTCGTCGATTTGCAAGCCGTAAGCCTGCTGGGTCCACAGCAAGCGGTTGACCACGCCCCGGTGCTCGTTCATCACCCCTTTGGGCAGGCCGGTAGAGCCGGAGGTGTAGATCACATAGGCCAGGTGGCGCGGGGTCAGGCCGGCCACTTGCGGGTTGCTCGCAGGCAACGCCGCCCAGGCATCGTTGTCCAGGTCCACCAACGGCACTGTCGGGCCCTGCGGGACGTGGCGGGTAGCCGCATGCACCAGCACCGCCACCGGGGCGCTGTCGGTGAGCATGTGGGCGATGCGCTCGGCCGGGTAGTCCGGGTCCACCGGCACGTAGGCACCGCCGGACTTGAGGATCGCCAGCAGCCCCACCACCATCGACAGCCCGCGCTCGACGCAGATCGCCACGCGGTCGTCCGCTTTCACCCCCAGGGCGATCAGGTGATGAGCCAGGCGGTTGGCCTGGGCGTTCAGCTGGGCGAAGCTCAGTTGCCCCTCTTCGGCACGCACGGCGATGGCCTCGGGGGTGCGTTGCACCTGGGCCTCGATCAGGCCGTGCACGGTCTGCTCGAGGTCGTAGTCGACCGTCGTGGCGTTGTAGCCAACCAACAGACGTTCGCGCTCCTCGGGCTGCAAGGCACCAATCCGTTGCACCGGCAGCATCGGCTGCTGCTCCAGGGCCTGAACCAGGCCATCGAGCACAACGCGCATCTGCCCGCAGATTCGCCCGGCACCGACCTGCCCGGGTACCTGCGCGGTCAGGCGCAGGCCATCGCCGAAGTCGTCGACGTTGAGGCTGAACAGGTAGTTGGTGCGCTCCTCGCTGGCCAAGGTTTCGATGCCCTGCCAGGCATCGCGCTGCACCTGGCTGTCGGCCTCGCCGTGGCGGTAGTTGAGCATCGCGCTGAACAGCGGTTGTGGCGCGGCCACCGCGCTGCAGCGCAGGGCCTGCGCCAGCGAGGCGTGCTCATGGGCCAGCAGCGCGCTCAGACGTTGATGGGTGGCACGCACCGCCTCGCCCACACCTACCTCGCCCAGGTCCAGGCGCAGCGGCAGGGTGTTGATGAACATGCCCAGGCCATGGCTGGCCCCGGCCCCGCCTTGCATCCGGCCGAGCAGCACGGTACCGAACACCACCGTCGCCTTGCCGCTGGCCGCCGCCAGCAGGCGCCCCCAGGCCAGGTGCAACAGGCTCGCGGTGCCCACACCTTGCTTGCGGGCCTGCTCGCGCAGCCGGCGCTCCAGGGCGGCGGGCAACATTACCTGTGCTTCTTCGATAGCACCGGCCACCCCGTGCAGCGGGTTCAGGCCATAAGGCAGGGTCGGCTCGTCGATAGCGCCCAGCTGTGCACGGAAGAACGCTTGGTGCTCGGCTTCGCTGACACCCAGGCGTGCCTGGGCCACGTAGTTGCGGTAGGGCACCGCCGTTGGCAGTGGCGCGTCCCGCCCGTCGAGGTGAGCGAGCATTTCAGCGCGCACCACGTCCAACGCCGTGTGGTCGAGCACCGTATGGTGGAATTGCAGGGTGGCAAGGATCCGCGGGCTGCCTGGAGTACGGCTGAAGTACAGGCGAATCAGCGGTGCCTGGGCCAGGTCGAGCCATTGCTCAGGCGCGCCTGGCTGCTCGCTCACCTGCAGCTCGGCTTGGCGCCAGACTACCTGCACCGGTTGTGGCAGCCCTTCCCACAGCACCGAGGTGCGCAGGATGTCATGCCGGGCGATGACCTTGCGCAGCGCAGTGACGAAGCCGTGCAGGCGCGCCTCGCTGGCGAACGCCAGGCGCGATTGCAGCACGTAGGGGTCGCTGCCGTCGGCGCTGAGGTGATGGTAGAGAATGCCCTCCTGCAACGGCGCCAGGGGGTAGATGTCCTGCACATTGGCGGCGCCGCCCGGCACGCTGGCGACGATGCGTTCGATGTGTCGGGGCTCGAGGTCCACCAGGCCGAGCATGTCCGGGGTGATGTGGGAGCAACCCGCAGGAATGCCGTTGGCCGGCACCACCACTTGGCGAACCGCCTCCTGCGTGGCGGCCAGGGCGGCGACGCTCGGCTGGCTGAACAGCAGCCGCACATCGCACTCCAACCCCTGCTGGCGCAGCTGGTCGATCAGGTTCACGGCCAACAGCGAATGGCCACCCAGCTCGAAGAAGTTGTCATGGCGCCCTACCCGCTCCACCCCCAGCACCGCGGCCCACACCCGGGCCATGGCGACCTCACGCTCGCCTTGCGGGGCCTCGTAGGCCTGGCTCGCCAGGCTCGTCGGGTCAGGGTCGGGCAATGCGCGGCGGTCGAGCTTGCCATGGGGCGTCAGGGGCAAGGCGTCGAGGCGAACGAACGCTTGCGGCACCAGGTGCGAAGGCAAGCTCGCCTGCAACGCCTGGCGTACGGCGTCGGTGGTCACTTCACCGGCCGCGCAGTACCAGGCCAACAGCCGCTCGCCACGCACCAGCACGGCGGCATCTGCCACCCCGGGCACGGCCGCCAGCGCCGCCTCGATCTCGCCCAGCTCGACCCGCACCCCGCGCACCTTCACCTGGTCATCGTTGCGCGCCACATAGTCCAGGGTGCCGTCGGCCTGCCAGCGCACCAGGTCGCCACTGCGGTACATGCGCCCGGGGGCGAACGGGTCGTCGAAGAAGCGGTCGGCGGTCAGGTCCGGGCGGTTCAGGTAGCCACGGGCGACCCCGGCGCCACCGATGTACAACTCGCCCACCGCGCCCACCGGCACCGGCTGGCGCTGGCCGTCGAGCACATACGCCCGGGTGTTGGCGATCGGCCGGCCGATGTGCGCCATGGCGCCCGCCGCCACCTGGCCGGAGGTGGCCACCACGGTGGTTTCGGTGGGGCCGTAGTTGTTGACCACGGCAAAGCCTGGGTCGGCGCTGATGGGGCGCAGGCGATCACCGCCGGTCAGCAGGGTGCGCAGGGTCGGGTGCCCGCTGCCTGCGCGCAGCACCTGCTCGGCCAGCGGCGTAGGCAGGAAGCTGACCTCCAGCGGGGTGGCCCGCCACCAGTCCAGCAGCGCCTGGACATCCTCACCCGCCACCTCGGCCGGCGGCAGGTGCAGCACGGCGCCGGCGCACAACGCCGGCCACACTTCCCAGGCCATGGCGTCGAAGCCGAAGCCTGCGACGCTGGACACTTGGCTGCCTGCCCGCAGGGCAAAGGCTTCGGCGTGCCAATGGATGAGGTTGGCCAAGGTCCGGTGCTCGACCATCACCCCCTTGGGCTGCCCGGTGGAGCCGGAGGTGTAGACCACGTAGGCCAGGTCGTCGGCGCTCAGGCCGGGCACCTGCGGGTCATGCTCGGGTGCGCCATGCCAGCCGCCGTGATCCAGGTCCAGGCGGGCGATGCCGTAAGGCAGGCGCGGGTTGCCCGACTCGGCCAGCACCAGGGCCGGCGTGCTGTCCTGCAACAGGTAGGCGATGCGTTCGGCCGGGTAAGCCGGGTCCACCGGCACATAGGCGGCGCCGGCCTTGAGCACCGCCAGCAACGCCACCAGGCGCTGCGGGGTACGCGGCAGGCACAACGCCACCCGCGCGCCCCGCTGCACACCCAGGGCTATCAGCTGATGGGCCAGGCGGTTGGCGGCGCGGTTCAGTTCGGCATAACCGATGACCTCCTCGCCCTGCACCACGGCGCGGGCCTGGGGCGTGCGGGCGGCCTGGGCCTCGAACAGGGCGTGTACGGTGTGGCCCTCAGGGTAGCGGCGCGCGGTGTCATTAAATTCGACGAGCAGATGCTCGCGCTCTGCCTCGGCCAGCATCGACAGGCACTCGACCGGGGTGTGCGGCGCCTGCTCCAGCGCCTGCACCAGTTGCCCCAGGGCGGTGGCCATCCAGCCGGCGACACGCCCGGCACCGATGCCGGCCAGGGCCAGCACGGCCAGGTCGAAGCCTTCGCCCAGGTCATCGACGCTCAGGGTCAGTGGGTAGTTGCTGCGCTCCTCGCCGCCCAGCAGGCGCACGCCCTGCCAGATGCCCTCGCCGTCACGCCGCGCGTCGGCGGCGCTGTGGCGGTAGTTGAGCAAGGCGCTGAACAGCGGCAGGCCCGCAGGCACGGCGCTGCAGCGCTGGGCCAGGGCCAGCGAGGCATGCTCGTGCCCCAGCAGCGCCGACAACCCGATGTGGGTGGCGCGCACAGCGGCCTCCACCGGCGCCGTGGTGTCGACCCGCAGCGGCAGGGTGTTGATGAACACCCCCAGCGCCCGGTCAGCGCCTTCGCCGCCTTGCAGGCGCCCCATCAATACGGTGCCGAACACCACGTCGCTGCGGTTGGCCAGCACTCCCAACAACCGTGCCCAGGCCAGGTGCGCCACGCTGGCAGCACTCACGCCCAGGCGCCGCGCCTGTTCGCGCAGGCGCCGGGCCAAGCTGGCGTCCAGTGCCAGGCGCGCCTCCTCGATGCCATGGCCTTCACCCTGCACATCGTGCAGGCCAAACGGCAGGGTCGGTTCCTCGACATCGCCGAGCATCGTGCGGAAGAACGCCTCATGGCGCTGCGGGTCGTCGCCCAGGCGGGCCTGGGCCACATAGTTGCGGTATGGCACCGGCGTGCCCAGCCCCGCACCGCCGGCGAACAGCAGCGCCTGCATTTCCGCACCGACCACGTCCATGGCGGTGTGGTCCAGGGCCAGGTGATGGAACAGCAGGATCGCCACCACCTGGCGATTGACCGGGTCGTGGGCGTAGACCAGGCGCAACAGCGGCGCCTGGCCCAGGTCGATACGCTGTTGGCGGGCGTCGAAACGGGCCTGCAACTGGTCGATGGCCGGGGTCGATGCCGCCGGCTCCACGGCGACCTCATCGACGGCCAGGCGGGCCTGGCGCCACACCACTTGTACCGGTTCGTCCAGGCCCTCCCACAACAGCGCGGTGCGCAGGATGTCATGGCGGTCGATGACCTGTTGCAAGGCGCCGGCCCAGGCCCGCAGGCGTTCGAGGCTGTCGAAGGCCAGGCGCGATTGCAGCAGGTACGGGTCGCCCTGGGCGGCGCTGCGGTGGTGGTAGAGGATGCCCGCCTGCAACGGCGCCAGGGGGTAGATTTCCTGCACGTTGGCCGCCCCGCCCGGCACCGTGGCGACGATGCGTGCGATGGCGGCCGGGTCGAGGTCGATCAGGCTGAGCATGGCCGGGGTGATCTGCCGGGCATCGCTGGGCACGCGGTTCTCCGGAACCTGCACTTCACGGCCGCTGCCCACCGCTGCGGCCAGGGCCGCCAGGGTCGGTTGGGCGAACAGCACACGCACGTCGGCGCCAAGGCCGGCCTTGCGCATGCGCTCCACCAGGGTCACCGCCAGCAGCGAATGGCCGCCAAGTTCGAAGAAGTGATCGTGACGGCCGACCCGCTCGACCTTGAGCAGCTCGGCCCAGATCTGCGCCAGGGCGGTTTCCACGTCCCCTTGCGGCGCGGCGAACGCGCGGCTGACCACGGCGGCCTGGTCGGGCGCCGGCAAGGCGCTGCGGTCGAGCTTGCCGTTGGCGGTCAACGGCCACTGGGCCACGGCGACATAGGCCGCCGGCACCATGTAGTCCGGCAACTGGCCCTGCAACTGCTCGTGCAGCGCATGGATCGCGGGGGCCTCGCCCTCGGCACTGAAATACGCCACCAGGCGCTTGTCGCCCGGCACGTCCTCGCGCACCAGCACCACGGCGTCACGCACCCCCGCGCAGGCAGCCAGGCGCGCCTCGATTTCGCCCGGTTCGATACGGAAGCCCCGCAGCTTGACCTGCTGGTCGCTGCGCCCGTGGTAGCGCAGGGTGCCATCGGCCTGCCAGCTGACCCGGTCGCCACTGCGGTACATGCGCGCCCCAGGGACTGTGCTGAACGGGTCGTCGAGGAAGCGCTCGGCGGTCAGTTGCGGCTGGCCGAGATACCCCAGGGCCACCCCGTCCCCCCCAAGGTACAGCTCGCCCACCGCGCCCACCGGCAGCGGCTGTTGGCGGGCATCGAGCACGTAACAGCGGCTGTTGCCGATTGGCCGGCCAATGGGGATGGCACCCTCGCCCACCGCGACGATCGCGTGGGTGGTGCTGAAGGTGGTGGCCTCGGTGGGACCGTAGCCATTGAGCAGGTGCCGTGGCGCGCCGTCGCGCAGCACCCGGGCGACCACCGCCGGGTCAAGCACGTCGCCGCCCACCATCAGGTAGCGCAGGGTGCGGAAGATCGGCAGCAGCTCGCCGGCGTACTGGTGGAACAACCCGGCGGTCAGCCATAGCACCGTCACACCGCCGTGGAGCAGCGCCTGCCCCAGGCTGTGCGGCGCCAACACCTGATGCTGGTCGATCACCACCACGGCGCCACCGTTGAGCAACGGTGCCCAGACCTCCAGGGTGCTGGCGTCGAAGGCCGGGTTGGAGGCGAAGGCCACCCGGTCGCTGGCGCTGAAGTCGGCGAAGCCATTGTTGATGACCAGGCGGACAATGGCTCGGTGCGGCACCTGTACCCCCTTGGGCGTGCCGGTGGAGCCAGAGGTGTACATGACGTAGGCGACATCGTGCGCGGCCACCGGGATATCCAGCAGGTGGTCGGGGTAGGCGTCCAACGCCAGCGTGTCCAGTTCGACCCGCAGGCCAAGGCCCAGCCTTGGCTGGTCGGTGTGGGTCAGCAGCAACGCGGCGCCGCAGTCGTCGAGCATCCGCGCCAGGCGCTCGCCGGGCGCATGGGTATCCAGCGGCACGTAGGCCGCACCGCACTTGCTCACAGCCAATTGCGCGGCCAGCAAGTCGAACCCACGCGGCAGCAGCAGCGCCACCCGCTCGCCGGGGCGCAGGCCCAGGTCCAGCAGATGGCGGGCCAGGCGGTTGGCGTGGCGGTCGAGTTCACCGTAGCGCCACTGTCGCTGGCCATGAATCACCGCCACGGCATCAGCCGCGGCTGCGGCGCGGGCCTCGAACAGTGCATGCAGCGGTTGCTGGCGCGGGTAGTCGCGCTCAGTGGCGTTGAAGCGTTGCAACACCCGGTAGCGCTCGGCCGATGACAGGCTGCTGACGCTGTGCAGGGCGCTGCCGGGGGCCTGTTCCAATGCCTGGGCAAGATGTTCCAGGGCGCAGGCCAGCAGCGCGCAGACCTGCCCGCCATCGACCTGGGGCACTGCCTGTACGGTCAGTGCCAGCCCTTCGCCGAGGTCATCGACGTTGACCACCAGTGGGTAGTTGCTGCGCTCGCGCGATGCCAGCAGCTCGATACCGGCCCAACCCAGGCCATCACCCGCCGCCCGTGGCGTGCTGTGGCGGAAGTTCAGCAGGCTGGTGAACAACGCCTGCGCAGCCGGCACGCCGCTGCAACGCAGGGCCTGGGCCAGCGAAGCCTGTTCATGCCCCAGCAGCCGCGCCAGGCGCTGGTGGGTGCGGCGCACGCCCTCGGCCACGCTTAGGCCATCGACGCTCACCCGCAGCGGCAGGGTGTTGATGAACATGCCCAGCGCCCGGTCGGCCCCGGCGCCGCCTTGCAGGCGGCCGAGCAGCACAGTACCGAACACCACCTCGTCGCGCCCGCTCAACTGGGCCAGCACCTGGCCCCAGGCCTGGTGCACCAGGCTGGCAAGGCTCACCCCCAGTTGCCGGGCCTGCACCCGCAGGCGCCCGGCCAGCGCGGCATCCAGCGCCTGGTGGCTGTCGCGCACGGCAACGCCGTCGCCCTGCACATCGCGCAGGCCGAACACCTCGGTCGGCGCGTCGATATCGCCCAGCAGTTCGCGGAACATCGCCTCGTCCGCCGCCGGGTCGGCGCCCAGGCGGGCGCGGGCCACGTAGTGGCGGTACGGCACGCTGTCGAGCTCGAGGGCACGGCCCTGCAACACCGCACCCACCTGGGCCACCAGCAGCTCCACGGCGGTGTGGTCGAGCAGGATATGGTGCAGCAGCAGGGTCGCCTCCAGCCGCTCGCCTTCGGTGTGGCGCACCAACTGCATCAAGGGTGCCTGGGTCAGGTCCAGGCGCTGCAGGTCGGCCTGCTCGACCACGCGCAGCTGCGCCTGGCGGTGCACCACTTGCACGGCCTCCTCCAGCCCGGCCCAGTGCAGGCTGGTGCGCAGGATGTCGTGCTCGGCGATCACCGCGTCCAGGGCGGCGACGAAGCCGCGCAGCTCGGCGTCGCCGGCGAAGGCGAAGCGCGCGCGCAGCACATAGGGGTCGGCCCCGGCACTGGCCAGGTGGTGGTAGAGGATGCCCTGCTGCAAGGGTGCCAGGCCGTAGATGTCCTGCACGTTGGCGCTGCCGCCGGGGATGCGCGTCACCAGGTCGTCGAGGGCGGCCTGGTCGAGTTCGGCCAGGGGCAGCATGTGCGGCTCGATGCGGGTGCAGCCGGACGGGATCCGGTTGGCCGGCACCGGCTGCGCGGCGTGCGGGCTGACCGTGGCGGCCAGCGCGGCCAGGGTCGGCTGGCCAAACAGCACGCGCACATCGGCGGCCAGGTCGTGCTGACGCATGCGCTCGACCAGCTTGACCGCCAGCAGCGAATGGCCACCCAGTTCGAAGAAATTGTCATGCCGACCGACCTGCTCGATGCCCAGCAGTTGCTGCCAGAGCTGCGCGATGCGCTGCTCCGTCTCGCCCTCGGGGGCCTCGTAAACGCGGCGGGCGAAGGCTTGGCCATCGGGCTCGGGCAGCGCCTTGCGGTCAAGCTTGCCGTTGCCGGTCAGCGGGAAGCTGTCCAGGCGCACGAAGGCGGCCGGCACCATGTACTCGGCCAGGTCCGCGAGCAGCGCCTGGCGCAGTGTGTTGGCACTGGGCGCGGCGCCCGTCTCGGCCAGCCACCAGGCGACCAGGCGCGGCTCGCCGGCACTGTCGCGGCGGGCCAGCACCACGGCTTCACGCACACCGGGGCAAGCCGCCAGGCGGGCCTCGATCTCACCCAGTTCGATACGGAAGCCACGGATCTTCACCTGGTCGTCGTTGCGGCCCAGGTAGTCCAGGCTGCCGTCGGCGGCCCAGCGCGCCAGGTCACCGGTCTTGTACAGGCGCCCGCCCGCCACGAACGGGTCGGCGATAAAGCGCTCGGCGGTCAGTGCGTCACGGTTCAGGTAACCCCGGGCAACCCCCGCGCCACCGACATACAGCTCGCCGGCGACACCCGCCGGCACCGGTTGGCGCCGGGCATCGAGCACGTACAGGCGCAGGTCGGGGATGCGCATGCCGATGGGGCTTGCGCCGAGCAGCTGGGCATCGGCGGCCTGCAACGGGCGGTAGGTCACGTGCACGGTGGTCTCGGTGATGCCGTACATGTTCACCAGGCGGGTGCCGGCGTTGTCGATGCGTGCGTACCAGGGCTTGAGCGTGCCCGGCTCCAGCGCTTCGCCACCGAAGATCACCTGGCGCAGCGAATGCTGCAGGGTGCTGCGGCCCTGGGCGGCGATCAGCTGGCGGAACGCGCTGGGGGTCTGGTTGAGGATGCTTACGCCGCTCTGGCACAGCAACGCGTAGCACTCATCGGGAGCGCGGCTGATGCGCTGCGGCACGATCAGCAACTGGCCGCCGTAGGCCAGCGCGCCCCAGATCTCCCAAACCGAGAAGTCGAAGGCGAACGAATGGAACAGCGCCCAGACGTCCTGCGGGTTGAAGCCGAACCAGTCGTGGGTGGCGCTGAACAAGCGGCTGGCATTGCCATGCTCGACCATCACGCCCTTGGGCAGGCCGGTGGAGCCGGAGGTGTAGATCACGTAGGCCAGGTGCGAGGGCAACAGGCCCTGCGGCCGTGGGTTGCCGTGGGCCTCATCGGCAAGCGTAGGGTCGTCCAGGTCGATCACCGGCACCGACGGCGTGCCCAGCAGCGCGAGGCAGTCGGCCTGGCTGAGTACGGCCCGCGGCGCGCTGTCGGCCAGGGTGAAGGCGATACGCTGGGCCGGCGCGGCGGGGTCGATGGGTACATAGGCGGCGCCGGCCTTGAGCACCCCGAGCAGGCCGACGATCATCGCCGGGCCACGCTCGACGCAAATCGCCACCCGTTGGTCAGGGCCAATGCCCAGGCCGATCAGGCGGTGGGCCAGCTGGTTGGCGCGGCGGTTGAGCTCGCCATAGCTCAGAGTCTGCTGTTCGAAGATCAGCGCGGTGGCCTCGGGGCGCGCCTCGGCGTGTACTTCGAAACGCTGGTGCAGCAAGGGCGTCAGCGGTGCCGCCAGCTGTGGGGTGTTGCAGCTGTGCAGCCGTTGCTCGCGTTCCGCAGGCGGCAGCACGGGCAGCTCATGCAGGGCCGTGTTCGGCGCCTGCTCCAGCGCCTCGACGAGCTGCCCGAGGGTGTGCGCAAGATAGCCAGCGACCCGTTGCGCGCCGAGGGGCTCAGCCACCAGCGCGGTGATACGGAAGTCCTCGCCCAGGTCATCGATGTTCAGGGTCAGCGGGTAATTGGTGCGCTCCTGTGCGCCCAGCACGCTGATGCCCGGCGCCACGTCGATCACCTCGGCGGCATCGCCGGCGGCGCTGTGGCGGTAGTTGAGCACCGTGTTGAACAGCGCGGTCGGCGCGGCCACACCGCTGCAACGCTGGGCCTCGGCCAAGGATGCCTGTTCATGGCCGAGCAGGCCGGTGAGGCGCCGGTGGGTGGCCAGCAGCCCGTCGCGCACCGCCGTCGCGCCGACATCCACGCGCAGCGGCAGGGTGTTGATGAACAGGCCCAGCGCCTGCTCACCCCCCGCGCCAGCCTCCATGCGCCCCAGCAGCACGCTGCCGAACACCACCGCCTCGCGACCGGACAACACCCCCAGCACCCGCGCCAGGCCCAGGTGCATCAGGCTCGCCGGGCTGACCCCGAGCTGACGCGCCATCGCCCGCAGGCGCAGGCTCAACTCACGGGGCAACGTATGCCGGGCCTCCTCGACTTCAAGGCCCTCGCTTTCGGGCAGGCCGAAGGCCAGGGTCGGCTCGTCGATGTCGGCCAGCATCTCGCTGAAGAACGTTTGCTGCGCCGCGTCGTCGCGGGCCAGGCGCGCTTCGGCCAGCAGGTCGCGGAATGGCACTGCGGCGCCCAGCTGCCCGGTCTGGCCGGTGAGGTGGGCGTGCAGCTCGTGGCGCACGATGTCCAGCGCGGCGTGGTCCATCACCGTGTGGTGGAACAGCAGCAGGCCAGCCACCTCGCCCCCCGCCCCCGGTGCGTGCACCAGGCGCAGCAGCGGCGCCTGGCCCAGGTCGAGGCGGAAGGTGCGGGCGTCGAAGCGTGCCCGCAATTGCGCCAGGGCATCGCCCGGGCCGTCCAGCGGCACTGCCTGGCACACCAGCGGCGCCTCGCGCCAGACCACCTGCAGCGGTTCGTCCAGGCGCTCCCAGACCAGCGCTGTGCGCAGGATGTCGTGGCGCTGGATCACCCACTGCAGCGCTTCGCAAAATGCCTCGAGGTGCGCGGCGCTGGCGAAACGCAGCTGCGCCTGCAACAGGTACGGGTCGCCGGTGCGGGCGCTGAGGTGGTGGTAGAGCATGCCCTCCTGCAACGGCGCCAGGGGGTAGATGTCCTGCACGTTGGCCGCGCCGCCCGGCACCGTGGCGACGATGCGGTCGATGGCGGCCTGGTCCAGGTCCACCAGTCCGAGCATGTCCGGCGTGATGCGCAGCGCCGGGCTCACCCAGTCGTCGCCCTGCCCGGCCAGCAGTGCCAGCAGCGCTGCCTTGTGGTCGGCCAGGGCCTGCCACAGGTCGTCGTCCAGGGCATCGTCGGCGCCCAGCACCACAAGGTCGTCGGCGTCACGCTGCAGACGGATCGCACGGGTGGAGAGCACAGCCATCAATTCGCTCAGGGGCATGGGTAAGCATCCTGCTTTGCCAGTCAATGAAGTGGTCGTGAAGCTAATGGATCGGGGGGGATGGGGCTGACAGGGGAAGGGGGGACAATGCGCCGCGGTCCCCGCACCACCTCGATACCGCGGCGTACAAACAAGGCGGACGGTGGAGACCTCACAGACATAACTGGCCCGAAACAAACTGTGGGAGCCGGCTTGCCGGCGATGCGCCGCNCGNGCGGCGCTCGATCTCAAGAGCGCTGCAAAAACACCGGCAGGCACCTGGTGCCCCTCACCCGATATTCAGACATGCGCCCACATGCCACCGCGCAATTCTGATTTCCCAAGGACCGCAGCGTGGCACCCAGGCGCCTGTCTTGGGATCGCATGTAGCCCACCAGGTGCCTGCCGACAGGTTTTCAGCGCTCTTGAGATCGAGCGCCGCCCGCGCGGCGCATCGCTGGCAAGCCAGCTCCCACATCTGTTTCGGGCCAGTTATGCCTGTGAGGTCTCCACTGTCCGCCTTGTATGTACGACGCGGTTTCAGCATGGGCGCTGATGTCGCACCACCAGACTTGAGTCATGTGGGGCAGCGGTAGCGTCCATGTGAGGTCTCCGCCGCCCGCCTTGTTGGCATGGCGCGGTTACAGCCTGCGCCGTGCCCCCAGGCCCGGGATCGTCGTGCGCGGCACCTCTACCTTGGCCTGCTGCAAGCGGGTACTGGCCGCAAGGCCAGCCAGGGTCGGCTGGCTGAACAGCGTGCGCGCGTCGGCATGCAAGCCGGCCTGGCGCATGCGCGCCACCAGGCTCACCGCCAGCAGCGAATGCCCGCCCAGCTCGAAGAAGTTGTCGTCGCGACCCACCTGCTCGATGCGCAGCACCTCACCCCAGATCTGCGCCAGGGCCGTCTCCAGCTCACTCTCGGGGGCCACGTACTGGCGGGCGATCACCGACTCCGCGCCCGGCTCGGGCAGGGCCTGGCGGTCGACCTTGCCATTGGGGCTCAACGGCCATTGCGCCACGGCGACGAACGCCGAGGGCACCAGGTACGCCGGCAGGCGCGCCAGCATATGACTGCGCAACACCTCCAACCCTGGCGCCGGTTGGCCATCGCGGCAGGTGAAATAGGCCACCAGGCGCTCATCACGCATCAGCACCAGGGCCTGGTCCAGGCCTGGGCAACCGGCCAGCTGTGCCTCGATCTCACCCGGCTCCACCCGCAACCCGCGCAGCTTGAGCTGGAAGTCGTTGCGGCCGAGGAACTCCAGCTCGCCATCGTCGCGGTAACGCGCCAGGTCGCCGCTGCGGTACAGCCGGTCGCCGGCCACGAACGGGCTGGCGATGAAGCGCTCTGCCTGCAACGCCGGCAAGCCGAGGTAACCACGCGCCACACCAACGCCGCCAATATGCAACTGGCCGACCGCGCCGAACGGCACCGGCCGGTCATGGGCGTCGAGCAGGTACAACCGGGTGTTGCAGATTGCCCGGCCGATCGGTGGTGCGCTGGCGGGCAGCGGTTGGTCGGGCTCCAAGGTCCAGGCGGTGCTGTCGACCGTGGCCTCGGTCGGGCCGTAGACATTGTGCAGGCGCACCCAGGGCAGGCGTTCACGTACCGCCGTGGCCAAAGCCAGGGTGAGTTCGCCGCCCCCGCAGAAGAGATCGCGAAGGCTGGTGCAACGCGCCACCCCCTCGACCTCGATGAACTGCTGCAGCAGGGCCGGCACGAACTTGACGGTGGTCACCGCGCGTTCACGGATCAGTTCGACGAGGTACGCCGGGTCGCGGTGGCCATCCGGCCGCGCCAGCACCAGGCGCAAACCCGCCGCCAGCGGCCAGAACAGCTCCCACACCGCACCGTCGAAACTGAACGGCGCTCGCTGCAACAGGGCATCGCCAGGGCGCGGTGGACATAAGCCCGAGCCCCAGTGCATGAGGTTGCACAGGCCACGGTGCTCGACCATCACCCCCTTGGGCGTGCCGGTGGAGCCGGAGGTATAGAGCACATAGGCCAGATGCCCGGCATTGAGTTCGACCTTAGGTGCCGCGTCTGGCAACTGCGTGCCGATATCGCGGTCGAGGTTGACCGGCGTCACGCCGGTATCGCCCAGCAGACCAGCGGTGGCATCGTGTACCAGCACCGCCAGCGGCGCGCTGTCGTCGAGCATGTAGCGCAGGCGTTCGTCGGGGTAGCCCGGGTCCAGTGGCACATAGGCGCCGCCGGCCTTGAGGATGCCCAGCAGGCCGACCATCAGCGCCAGGCCGCGCTCGACGCAGATCGCTACCCGGGTGTCGGGGCGCACGCCCAGCGCAATCAAGTGGTGGGCCAGGCGGTTGGCTTGGATATCGAGCTGGCGGTAGCTCAGGCTGGCGTCGCCGGCCTGCACGGCGATGGCGTCGGGGCTGCGTTGCACCTGCTCGGCGAACAACGCCGGCCAGGTCTGCTGCACCGGGCTGGCGGGATCCTCGGTGGCGTTCAGCGCCTCCAGCAGGTGGTGCAGTTCGGCCGCCGGTACACTGCACAGCTGGGCCAGGGGCTTGTCGCCCGCGTGTTCGCACAGCCCCTCAAGGGTCGTCAGCAGGTAATCCAGCAAGCGTTCGACGCCCAGGCTGCACGGTGCGCGCAGACTCAGGCGCAATGCCTCGCCGTGGTCGTCGACCGCCAGCATCAGCGGCTGGCTGACCACCTCGCTGGCACTCAGCAGTTCGACCCCCGTCAGCGCCGCCTGCCCCTGCTGCGCGCCCTGGCGGAAGTTGAGCAGGCTGTCGAACAGCGGCACACCGGCCGGCAACGCACTGCAGTGCTGGGCCAGCACCTGGGGCGCATCCTCGTGGGCCAGCAGCGCGGCCAGGCGCGCGTGGGTCTCGGCCAGGGCCTGGTCAAGCGTGCGCCCGGCCAGGCTCACCCGCAGTGGCAAGGTGTTGACGAACATGCCCAGCGCTCGCTCGGCGCCCTCGCCTGCGGCCAGGCGCCCGAGCAGCACCGTGCCGAACACCACGTCATCGCTGCCCGACAGGCAGCCGAGCACTTGGGCCCAGGCCAGATGGAACAGGCTGGCCAGGCTCACATCGGCACCGCGCGCCAACTGCCGCAGGCGCAAGGCCTGCGGCGCCGGCAAAGGGTGATCGAGGGTTTGCAGCGTGTCGGGCGGCGTGGGCTGGCCGGCCACCCCGAGTACCTGGGTGGGTGCCTCGAGGTCGCCAAGCATCTGCTTGAAGAACGCCTGGTGCTGCCGTTCACGATCCGGTGCGCTGTGCCCTGCGGCGAAGTGGCGATACGGCACCGGCTCGGGCAACGCCTCACCCTTGCCCTCCATCAGGGCGCGCAGCTCGGCCATCAAAAGTTCGAGGGAAACCGCGTCGTTGACCAGGTGGTGGAAGCGCAGCAAACCCAACCAGCGGCCCTGCCCTGGCGCCTCGGCGACGCCCAGGGCCATCATCGGCGCACGGCGCAAGTCCAGCGGCTGGCAATGGGCCCGCAGGCGCGCCTCGGCATCGTCGCCGGCAGGCTGCACCGCGATCGGCAGCTGGGCGTGGCGCCAGACCACCTGCTGCGCCTGGGGTTGGGCCTCCCAGGCCAGGCTGGTGCGCAGGATGTCGTGGCGATCGATCACCTGTTGCAAGGCTGCGGCGAACGCCTGCATGGCGGCACGGCTGGCGAAGGCGAACAGGGCCTGCTGCTGATAGGGGTCGCGCGCCTCGGTGATGTGGTGGTACAGCAGGCCTTGTTGCAGGGGCGCCAGCGGGTAGATCTCCTGCACATTGGCAGCGCCGCCTGGCACCGCGGCGACAATGCGGTCGATGGCCAGCTGGTCCAGGGTGGTCAGTACCAGCATGTCCGGCGTGATACGTGGACATTCGGTGGGGACCCGGTTGCCCGGCAACGCCTGCGCGCCGGCCGCATGGGTCGCGGCTGCCAGGCTGGCCAGGGTCGGCTGGCCGAACAGTACTTGCACGTCGGCATGCAGGCCCTGGGCGCGCATGCGCTCGACCAGTTGCACGGCCAGCAGCGAGTGGCCGCCCAGTTCGAAGAAATGATCGTGCCGCCCTACCCGCTCGACCCCCAGCAACTCGGCCCAGAGCGCCGCCAGGCGCTGTTCGTTCGGGCCTTCGGGGGCGCTGTAGGCGCGGCGGAGGCTGGCCTGCGCCGTAGGTGCCGGCAGGGCCTGGCGGTCAAGCTTGCCATTGGCCGTCAGCGGCCAGCTGGCCAGCGCCACGAAGGCGCTGGGCAACAGGGCCGCCGGCAGGCGCGCGGTCAGGTAGTCGTGCAGCGCGCGCGGCGCCACCTCGGTCGTGGTGATGAACCAGGCGACCAGTTGCCCGCCCTGCAACTGCACCACCGCTTCGCGCACCGCTGGGTGGCTGGCCAGCGCGGCCTCGATCTCGGCCAGTTCCACGCGCACGCCACGGACCTTGACCTGGTCATCGTTACGGCCCAGGTATTCCAGGGTGCCGTCGGCTTGCCAGCGCACCAGGTCGCCGCTGCGGTACATGCGGGCGCCCGGCGCGGCGCTGAAGGGGTCGTCGAGGAAGCGTTCGGCGCTCATCGCCGGGCGGCCGAGGTAGCCGCGGGCGACACCCCGGCCGCCGATGTACAGTTCGCCCGCGACACCTGGCGGTAGCGGACGTTGCCGGGCGTCGAGCACATACAAATGCGCATTGTCGACCGGCCCGCCGATATGCAGCGGCTGACCGGCGCGCACGGCGCCGTAGCTGGCCACCACGCTGGCCTCGGTGGGTCCGTAGTTGTTCACCACCGCATGGCGCGGATCGCGCGCCAGGCCGCGCAGTCGGTCGCCGCCAATCAGCAGGGTGCGCAAGGTCGGGTGGTCCGGACCGTGGGCAAAGGCATGCTCGGCCACTGGCGTGGGCAGGAAGCTGATATCCAGCGGCTGGGCGCGCCACCAGCGCAGCAGCGCGTCGATGTCCTCGGCACCCTGGCGCACCGGCGCCAGGTGCAGGGTGGCGCCACTGCACAGCGCCGGCCAGACCTCCCAGGCCATGGCGTCGAAACCGAAACTGGCCAGGCATGACACCTGGTCGCCCGCACGCAGGGCGAAGGCCCGGCAGTGCCAGTCGACCAGGTTGCCGAGCATGCCGTGCTCCACCATCACGCCCTTGGGCTGGCCGGTGGAGCCGGAGGTGTAGATGACGTAGGCCAGGTGGTCGGCGCCCAGCCCCGCCACCTGCGGGTTGGCCGACAGGCCTTGGGCGCTGCGGTCCAGTTCCAGCAGTGCCAGGCCTTTGGCTGGTAGCCTTGGCACCAGCGCGGACAGGGTCAGCAGCACCTTCGGCGCACAATCCTCCAGCAGGTAGGCCAGGCGCTCTGGGGGGTGGGCCGGATCCAGCGGCACGTAGGCCGCGCCGGCCTTGAGGATGGCCAGCAGCCCGACCAGCGTGTCCAGGCCACGCCAGGCACAGATCGCCACGCGATCCTCGGGCTGCACCCCTAGGGCGATCAGGCGTTCGGCCAGTTGGTTGGCGCGGCCGTTCAGCTCGCCGTAGCTGAGGCTGTGGCCGTCATGCCAGGCGGCGATGGCCTGGGGCGCGGCGGCGGCCTGCTGCTCGATGCGCCAGTGGATGCAGCGCCTATCGGCCGGGGTCTGCCGGCCCATGCCGAAGGCGCGCAACCGTTGGTGCTCGGCGGCAGTCGGCAGGTCGAAATCGGCCGCAGCCAGGCCGGGCCTCGCCAGCCCTTGGGCCAGCACATGCAGGAGCCGCGTGGCCAGGCCCTGGACCTCGTCGGCACCGAACCAGCCCAGGTTGTACACCAAGTGCAGCCAGGCCTTGCCGGTCTGGCGGTTGTGGCGCAGGTGCAGGGCCAACGGGGACGGTTCGTGGCCGTTGCTCACCTTGACGCTGTGCCCCGGCACCTCGCCGTAGCGCAGCGCGTCGCCCTCCTCCTCGTATGACACGCTCAGTTCGAACAGTTGCTGGCGGTCTTCGCGCAGCAGGCCCAGGGCACGGTTGAGTTCGCTCAAGGCAAAGCGCTGGTGGCGAAAGTCCTGGCGCAGCGCATCGCGGATCGCCCGCACCAGGTCGGCGAACGGCCGTTCGCGGCCAAAGTCCATGTGCAGGGCACTGACCTGGGCGAACAACCCCAGGGTTGCCTTGAACTGCGCACTGGCGCGGTTGCGTACCGGCACGCCGACCACCCATTCGTCACGCTGCCAGGTGCGCACACAGCAGACGTGCAGGGCCGCCAGCAGCACGTGGAAGGACGAGGCCTGAAGTTCGCCGGCCAGTTGCCCCATGCGCGCCAGCAGGTCGCCGTCGAACGGCAGGACCAGGGCTTGGCCCGGCGTGGCTGTGGTGCTGTCGCCCTGATCGCGCGGCAGCACCAGGGCATCGGGCAGCGACGGGTACCTGGCCAGCCAGTAGGCGCGGTCGCGGGCGTGGCGTGGCGAGGCCTGGTAGGCGACGTCGTCACTGATGAAGGCCCGGTAGGAAGGCGCCGTCTCGGGCAGCGGCCGCCCCTCGGCGAGCAGCCCGTAATAGCGACCCAGCACGTTGAACAGGTGGTCGAAGCCCCAGCCATCGATGATCAGGTGGTGGGCCTGGCCGGCCAGCAGATGGCGCCCTGGCCGCACCCGCACCAGGAAGAAACGCGCCAGCGGCCCGCCCAGTAGCGTGAAGCACTGGCCCATGCGTTCGCGCATCAAGGCCTGCGCGCAGGCTTCGGGGTCGGGACGCTCGCTCAGGTCGATGACCGGCAGCGCCAGGGCCAGATCGCGGTCGAAGCGTTGCCGCGGCAGACCGTCAGCCCCTGGCAGCAGCACCGTGCGCAGGCTGTCGTGCACGGCCACCAGGTGGTCGAAGGCCTGGCCCAGCAGGCGTGCGTCGATGGCACCGTCGAGCTCGATGTAGCCCCCGATGTTGTACAGCGGCGAGTCGCCATGGCTGATCTGGTCCAGCCAGATGTCGCGCTGGGCGCAGGTCAGGGGGAAGGCGTCGGTGGCAGACATGGGCCGGGGCATCCTTGCGGTTGATCGTCCGCGGATTCAAGCATCGCCCCTGGCCGACTGTATGGCCCCCGAAACCCGGACAGCACCGAGGCCTGATTTTTTCCGACTCAAGTGGCTGATTTTTCTGTAGGAAAATCGCTAAAGCAAGGCGCCGCCGCCCACGCACGCCCCATAGCGCTGACGTAAAAATCCGACAAATCACGGCGTATTGACGTCAATTCGCCGACTTCCTGCTCGCTCCCCTGTTCGCCCTTACGATCACAGGCCCGTGGCCAACGCGACGCACATGGCGTTTTCTGTCCCCCTATTCCATTACAGACGCCCCCTACCCCCTCGGTTTGAATACCGCCACCCCATCACCGCAGGAGAGGACTCGACCACGAGACCACCCACCGAATACCGCGAATCAAGGAAGAACACCTCTATGAAGCTGACCGACAGCCTGACGCGACACCCAGCCCCGCACCTGTACCTGCAACTGGGCGAACTGGTGGCCAGCAGTGGCGACGATGACTTTGCCGGGCAGATGCTCCAACTGGTCGATGCCCTGGTGCCCATCCATCGACTGGACCTCAGCGAATGGACCCTCGACAGCCGCGAGGCCCGGGTCGAACACATCAGCCTGCTGGGCTGCGCCGGCACGGGCGACCCCTGCGATCCGGGGGATGCCCCGCACCCGGCCTTGCTGCCGAGCATCCTTGAGATGCATGACCCGGTGCTGGTCCACACCCGTCGCCCGCTGGGCCGCCAGCACCTGGGGCACAGCGCCCACCAGTGCCACCTGGTGTCCAGCAACGGCGACCGTCGCTGGGTGATCCGCTGCCACCGGCTGCTCGCACAGCGGGCCTTCACCCTGAGCGAACTGTCGCTGCTCAAGAGCCTCTCCGACACGCTGCTGCCGCTGCTCGAACAGCACGCCCAGGACCTTCGCGACCAGCAACCGCGCCACCTTGGCCAGGCCCTGCCTGACCTGGCGCAGGATGCGCTGCGCGTGGCGTTCGGCGCACGCCTGGCCCGCGGCGCGATCAGCCTCTCGGCGCGCGAGCAGGAAGTCTGCCTGGGGCTGCTGACCGGGGGCACCGTGCCGCAGATGGCGCAACGGCTGAACGTCAAGAACAGCTCGGTGGAAACCTACCTCAAACGCGCCACGGCCAAGCTCGGTGTCAGTGGCCGCCACGGGCTGGCCAGGTGGATGGCCGGCGCCTGAACTTTCAAGAGAGTGCGCCATGCGTGGATTGACCCTCACCCTGCTGGCCGCGGCCCTGGCCGGCTGCAGCCTGATACCCGACTACCAGCGCCCGCCAGCCCCCATGGCAGGCCAGTACCCCGGTGGCCCGGCCTACCCCGCAAGCGATCGCGGCGAGGTACCGGCGCAGGTGTTCCAGGACCCGGCGCTACGCCAGCTGATCGAGGCGGCACTGGCCAACAACCGTGACCTGCGGGTGGCGTTGCTCAACGTCGAGGCCAGCCGCGCCCAATACCGTATCCGCCGCGCCGCGCTGCTGCCGGCGGTTACGGCCAATGCCAACGGTCAGCGCCAATACCTGCCACGGCGCGTGACCGGCCGCGACGGGATGATCAAGTCGACCTACACCGCCAACCTGGGCGTCAGTGCGTATGAGCTAGACCTGTTCGGCCGAGTGCGCAGCGCCAGCGAGCAAGCCTTGCAGACTTACCTGGCCACCGACGAGGCCCGCCAGGGCGCACAGCTGAGCCTGGTGGCGAGCGTGGCCACGACCTACCTGACCTGGCGCGCCGACCAGGAGCTGCTCGACCTGGCCCTGCGCACCCTGGCCGCCGACCAGCAGAGCCTGCGCCTGACCACCCGCCAGCGCCGTGCTGGCAGCCTGTCGGCGCTCGAGCAGATCCAGGCCCAGACCCGGGTCGACAGCACCCGCGCCGCCGTGGCCCGTTACCGGCGCCTGGCCGCACAGGACCTCAACCAACTGACCCTGTTGGTGGGCGGTGAGGTGGCGCCGGACCTGCCCGGCATGACCCTGGCCAGCGAGCAGGTCGCGCAAGTGCCGGCCGGGCTGCCTTCGCAGCTGTTGCAGCGGCGCCCGGACATCCGTCAGGCCGAGCACCGCCTGCTGGCGGCCAATGCCGACATCGGCGCGGCACGGGCGGCGTTCTTCCCCAGCATCAGCCTGACCGCCAATGCCGGCAGCTCCAGCCTGGCGTTGTCCGGGTTGTTCGACGGCGGTTCGGGGAGCTGGCTGTTCCAGCCGCAAGTAAGCCTGCCGCTGTTCAACGCCGGCAGCCTGAAGGCCAGCCTGGACTATGCCCGGCTGCAAAAGGCGATCCAGGTGGCCCAGTACGAAAAGGCCATCCAGGCAGCGTTCCAGGAAGTGGCCGACGGCCTCGCCGCGCGTGCCACCTACCAGCGCCAACTGCAGGCCCAGCGCGACCTGGTGGCGGCCAGCCAGCGCTACTACGACCTGGCGCAGAACCGCTACCGCACCGGCGTTGACAGCAGCCTGACCTTCCTCGATGCCCAACGCGAGCTGTTCAGCGCCCAGCAGGGGCTGATCGGCGACCGGCTGGCGCAGCTGGTGGCCGAGGTGAACCTGTACACGGCACTGGGCGGTGGCTGGGAACAGACCGCCACCCGCTGATGCGCTTGCCACGCATGAGGAACCTGTTGCCTGTGGGCGTTCCAGGGTTAAAGTGAGCCGACCGGCCCGGAGGACGCTCATCAGACAAAAATGCAGTTTAGCCCTGCATATTTGCCGATTGTGCAAGGCAAATTCGCATGACAGGATCCTGCGATCCGCCCGCGCCCTCCAGACTTCATCTGGAAAATCAATAACAAAGCAGGGAGACCGCGATGACCGCGCACGCTCAATCCTCGGCAACGGATCAGGTACTGGCCGAGGTCCGCAACCATATTGGCCACCTCACCCTCAACCGCCCCGCCGGGCTCAACGCCCTCACCCTGGACATGGTCCGCAGCCTGCAACAGCACCTCGACCGCTGGGCGCAGGACCCACAGGTGCAGGCGGTGGTGCTGCGCGGCGAAGGCCCCAAGGGCTTCTGTGCCGGTGGCGACATCCGCTCGCTGCACGACAGCTTCAAGGCCGGTGAAACACTGCACGAAACGTTCTTCGAAGAGGAATACGCCCTGGACCTGTGTATCCACCGCTACCGCAAGCCGGTGCTGGTGCTGATGGACGGCTTCACCCTGGGCGGCGGCATGGGTCTGGCCCAGGGCTGCGACCTGCGCATCGTCACCGAACGCAGCCGCCTGGGCATGCCGGAGGTGGGCATCGGCTACTTCCCGGATGTCGGCGGCAGTTACTTCCTGTCTCGCGTGCCCGGTGAGCTGGGCATCTACCTGGGTGTCAGCGGTACCCAGATCAAGGCCGCCGATGCCCTGTACTGCGGCCTGGCCGACTGGTACCTGGGCAGCGACCAGCTGGCCGCGCTGGATGAAGGCCTGGACCGCCTGGTGTTCGGCGAACACCCACTCAAGGACCTGCAAGGCCTGCTGGCCAAGCTCGGCACCCAGGTGCTCGACGACGCGCCGCTGGCAAAGCTGCGCCCGGTGATCGACCACTTCTTCGCCCTGCCCGACCTGCCCAGCATCATCGAACAACTGCGTGCGGTGAGCATCGGCGACAGCCATCAATGGGCGCTGGACACTGCCGACCTGCTGCAGACCCGCTCGCCGCTGGCAATGGCGGTGACCCTGGAGCTGCTGCGCCGGGGCCGGGCGCTCACGCTGGAAGCCTGCTTCGCCATGGAGCTGCACATCGACCGCCAGTGGTTCGAGTACGGCGACATCATCGAGGGCGTGCGCGCCCTGATCATCGACAAGGACAAGCAGCCGCGCTGGAACCCGCCGACCCTGGCGGGCCTGAGCCGCCAGCGGGTCGACCAATTCTTCGAGGGGCTGTAGGCCCGGGAGTACGCAGATGCAAGACCTGGAACTGAGCGAAGAGCAGATCATGATCCGCGACATGGCCCGGGATTTTGCCCGCGGCGAGATCGCACCGCATGCCCAGGCCTGGGAGAAGGCCGGCTGGATCGATGATGACGTGGTGCGCAAGATGGGCGAACTGGGCCTGCTCGGCATGGTCGCGCCGGAGCAGTTCGGCGGCAGCTACACCGACTATGTCGCCTATGCCCTGGCGGTGGAGGAAATCTCCGCCGGCGATGGCGCCGTCGGGGCGCTGATGAGCATCCACAACTCGGTGGGCTGCGGCCCGCTGCTGGCCTATGGCAGCCCCGAACAGCAGCAGGCCTGGCTACCGAAGCTGGCCAGCGGCGAAGTGATCGGCTGCTTCTGCCTGACCGAACCCCAGGCGGGCTCCGAAGCCCACAACCTGCGCACCCGCGCCGAGCTGATCGAGGGCCAGTGGGTGATCAACGGTGCCAAGCAGTTCGTCAGCAACGCCCGCCGGGCGAAGCTGGCCATCGTGTTTGCCGTGACCGACCCTGAGCTGGGCAAGAAAGGCCTGTCGGCGTTCCTGGTGCCCACCGACAACCCGGGGTTCAAGGTCGACCGCAGCGAGCACAAGATGGGGATCCGTGCCTCCGACACCTGCGCCGTGACCCTGGACAACTGCCGCATTCCGGCGGCCAACCTGCTGGGCGAGCGTGGCAAAGGGCTGGCCATCGCCCTGTCCAACCTCGAAGGCGGGCGTATCGGCATCGCTGCCCAGGCGCTGGGCATCGCCCGTGCAGCGTTCGAGGCGGCGCTTGCGTACTCGCGCGAGCGGATTCAGTTCGGCAAGCCAATCAACGAGCACCAGAGCATCGCCAACCTGCTGGCGGACATGCAGGTGCAGCTCAACGCCGCGCGCTTGCTGATCCTGCATGCCGCGCGCCTGCGCACGGCGGGCAAACCGTGCCTGTCAGAGGCCTCGCAGGCCAAGCTGTTCGCCTCGGAGATGGCCGAGCGGGTGTGCTCGATGGCGATCCAGGTGCATGGCGGGTATGGGTACCTGGAGGACTACCCGGTGGAGAAGTATTACCGGGATGCGCGGATCACCCAGATCTACGAGGGTTCCAGCGAGATCCAGCGAATGTTGATTGCCCGGGAGCTGAAGCATTATTCACTGTGAGGACCAGGGGGCGTCATGACCTATCGCCTGGCCGCTGATGCGCTGGTCCTGCTCCACCTGAGCTTCATCCTGCTGGTGCTGTTCGGCGGCCTGCTGGTGCTCTGGCGCCGCCGCGCACTGCTGGTCCACCTGCCAGCCCTGGCCTGGGGCCTGGCCGTGGAGGGGCTGCACCTGGAATGCCCGCTGACCGACTGGGAGAACCGCATGCGCGCCGCCGCTGGCAGCGCCGGCTACCAGGGCGGCTTCGTCGAGCACTACATCTGGCCGCTGATCTACCCCGCCGGCCTGACCCCGGGGGTTCAACTGTGGCTCGGCGCCCTGGTATTGGCGCTCAACCTTGGCGTGTATGGCTACGTGCTCTGGCGCCTAGCGCGTCGCCACCACGAATAACCGCGGGAACGGCAACAGCACCTTGCCATCGGTGGCTGCGGGGTAGTCGCGCTGCATCGCTTGCAGGTACAGCTGCAGGAAGTCTGCCTGCTCCTGCTCCTCCAGCCGCGCCAGGTATGGCCGCAACGCCGAACCCTTGAACCACTCCACCACCGCCTCGGCGCCACCTGGCAGCGGGTGGTGATAGGTGGTGCGCCACACATCCACCCGCGCGCACAGCGGGCTGAGCAGGTCGTAGTAGAACGCCGCGTTGTGCCGCGGCGGCAAGCTGAAATCGGCGAATCTTTCGGCCCAGGGCCCCTGGCTGGCGATCTCGCGCAATTGCCGGTGGGCGGGTTCGTCGAGGTTGTCGGGGGTCTGCACGGCCAGGCTGCCACCCTCGCTGAGCTGGCGCACCAGGTGCGGGTACAGTGAACCGTGGTCGGGCACCCACTGCAACGAGGCGTTGGCCAGGATCAGGTCCTGCGGTTCGGGGGCGGACCAACCTGCGATGTCGGCAATCTCGCAGCGCACCCGCGGGATATGCAGGCGCTTGCGCTCGCGGGCCTTGTCGATCATGTCCTTGTCGCTGTCCAGCGCAGTCACCTGGGCGTCCGGGCAGCGCTGCAACAGCACTTCAGTGGAGTTGCCGGGGCCGCAGCCCAGGTCGGTGGCATGGCGCACCGGGCGTGGGGGGACGGCGGCCAGCAAGTCGCGCACAGCGCGGGTACGTTCATCTTCGAACAGCGAATACTGGGTGGCGGACCAGGCCATGGGCGGCTCCTTTTGGCGGGCAGTGGGTGGAGCATACGCCAAGTATCGGCTGCGCGGACCCTATCGCCTGTAGGAGCGGCCTTGTGCCGCGATAGGGCTGCAAGGCAGCCCTGCAATGTTTGGTACATCGCTGAAGTCTGGGGCCGCTTTGCGCCCCTTTCGCGACACAAGGCCGCTCCTACAGAGGTCTCGCAAATTCAGTTGGGCCCATCGCATCGGAACCGATCACCTATGCTGGCAGTCACCTCCTGTATGCGCGCCCCCATGAAGACATTCCTCGTCCTGGCCATCCTCGCCTTGATCGCTGCTGCCGCCCTGCTCGGCTCGCCCTGGATGAACCAGCGGTTTCACATGCCGACGGAAAACACCCCGGTCCAGCAACGCGAAACGGCCGGGTCCACAAGGACGCCGGCCGTTTTGGCAAGCGAATGACGCTTAGTGCTGCTTGGCGCTACGGATCTGGTGCACCACGCCCATGGCCACCACCACGGCGGCAGCAATGCCGGTGGAGATCACCAGGATCTGGTAGTCAGGCATGAAGGCCATGGTCACCAGGGCGGCAACGATGAAGGCGATCACCAGGTAGGTCAGCCACGGGAACAGCCACATCTTCAGGCGTACTTCCTTGCCCTCGGCGATCAGCTTGCGGCGCATGCGCAGCTGCGAGAAGGCGATCACCAGGTACACCAGCAGGGCGATCATGCCGGTGGTGTTCATCAGGGTGTCCAGCACGTCTTTCGGGCGCAGGGTGTCGCTGAAGTTGATCAGCGCGCAGAACACGGCCACCAGGCACGAACCGATGATCGCGTTCACCGGTACGCCGGTGCCGGTGCGGGTGAACTTGAACAGGCGCGGCGCGTCACCACGCTGGGCCAGCGAGAACAGCATGCGCGAGGCGGTGTAGTGGCCGGAGATCAGGCAGCTGCTCACCGAGGTCAGCACCACGAAGTTCATCAGCAGCTCGGCATAGGGCACGCCCAGCAGCTCCAGGGTGCGGCGGTAGGCGCCATAGCCGGAGACGCCCAGCTGCGGGTCGTTCCACGGCACCAGGCAGACGATCAGGAAGATCGAACCGACGTAGAACAGGCACACCCGCCACACCACCGAGTTGGTCGCCTTGACGATCTGGGTGGCCGGATCCTTGGCTTCGGAAGCGGCGATGGTGACGATCTCGGCACCGAGGAAGGCGAACATCACCCCCAGCAGCGCACCGATCACCGTGGTGATGCCATTGGGCATGAAGCCTTCGGCGGTCAGGTGGGTGATACCGCGCACTTCACCGAACTGCCAGACGTTCATCACCGCCGCGGTGCACACCACCAGGAAGCAGACGATCGCCACCACCTTGATCAGCGCGAACCAGAACTCGAACTCGCCGTAGTGCTTGACGTTGAAGAAGTTGACGGTGATCAGCAGCAGGGTCGTGGCCAGCACGAACACGTTGACGCTGACGTCGGGGAAGAAGCCATGCAGGATCTTGCCCGCCACGTAGGCTTCCCAGGCCATGAGGATCACCCAGTACCACCAGTACAGCCAGCCGATGGTGAAACCGGCCCAGCGGCCAATGGCGCGGTCGGCGTAGGTGGAGAACGAGCCGGTGTCCGGCGAGGAGGTCGCCATTTCGCCGAGCATGCGCATGATCAGCACCACCAGGATGCCGCCAGCAAGGTATGCCAGGACGGCTGCCGGGCCGGCGCTGTGGATGACGCTGCCGGAACCGACGAACAGTGCGCCGCCGATCACCCCGGCGATGGACATCATCGTCAGGTGGCGCGATTTGAGCGAGGCACTGAGCTTGCTCTCATGCCCGCCGTTCGCGGTGGTGGATGTGGATGTTGCGTCCATCAGTTATTTACCCCGTGCTTCTTTTTATCCAAGGAAAAACTGTGAAACCCCGATGGTTATCGGTCTCACCTGTACATCAGTGCAAAATGCGGGCAGGGAGGTGTGCACGAGCACACGCAGGCCATCCGTGGCGGCCTGCTTACGCGGCCAGAGGTAACCCTCTGGACGAACTGAACCATGCTGGGGCCGAACCAAAGGCGGCCGACCGGGCAGAAAGAAGGTGCGAGGCGAACCCCGACGGTAAAGCAGCGATTTTGTGATTATTCATGACGCTGGTTCGTGCTGTGTTGGCGATTTCTGACACGTAATGTAAAAATGTCGAACACTTTGAGCCATGCACAGCGGTGCGAAATCTGCACTGCACTGTACAGGCCGCCGATGCAATACACCCCGAATTCCCGGCCGGCGCTTGGCGTTACGCACCCCCGAAGGCACCCCGAATGCTCCAGCTACACCCGGACTCCTCAACCCCGCTGGTCAATCAGATCATCGACGGGCTGCGCGCGCTGATCGACAACCAGACCCTCAAGCCCGGCGCGAAGGTCCCGTCGATCCGTGCCTTCGCGTCCACCTATTCGGTGAGCACCTTCACCGTGGTCGAAGCCTACGACCGGCTGGTGGCACAGGGCTTGCTGGTGAGCAAGGGTAATGCAGGCTTTTTCGTCAATCGTGCGGCGAACGAGCTGTTGGAGGTGCAGAATGTCGAAGCCGACAGCAGCCGCCCGACGTTCAACTCCGAGTGGTACCTGCAACAGATCTTCGAGACCCGCCAGCTACCATTCAAGCCGGGTTGCGGCTGGCTGCCCAATGACTGGATGTACGAAGAAGGCCTGCGCCGTGGCCTGCGCCAGGTGGCCGGCAGCCCGCTGGAACTGTCCGGCTACGGCGACCCGATGGGCCTGCCGGAATTGCGCGCACTGACCGCACAGAACCTGCAACAGGAACTGTCGATCGTGGCCAACCCGGCGCAGTTGATGCTCACCCACGGCGCCAGCCAGGCCCTGGACCTGGCGGTGCGCACCCTGGTACGCCCCGGCGACGTGGTGCTGGTGGACGACCCCGGCTACCCCAACCTGATGAGCATCCTGCGTACCCAGGGCGCGACACTGGTGGGGGTACCGCGCACCCCGGCCGGCTATGACCTCGACCAGCTCGAACGACTGTTGGCGCACCACACGCCCACGGCCTTCTTCACCCAGCCGCACCTGCACAGCCCGACCTGCTCGCGCACGCCGCTGGCGCAGTTGCACCGCCTGCTGCAGCTGGCCAGCCAGCATGGCTTCCGGCTGGTGGAGAACAACCTGTACGCCGACATGATCGCCGACCCGCTGCCCTGCCTGGCCAGCCTCGACCACTTGCAGCAGGTGGTGTATGTCGGCAGCTATTCCAAGAGCATCTCGCCCAACGTGCGGGTCGGCTACCTGATGGCCAACCCTGAGCTGATGCAGCAGTTGCTGCACCTGAAGATGCGTTCGGGCCTGACCACCTCGCAGGTGATGGAGCGGGTGGTGTACGCGGCGATTATCGACGGCCGCTGGCGCAAGCACCTCAAACGCCTGCGCCAACGCCTGGCCGAAGCGCATCAGGAAGTGGGCCGGCACCTGCATCGGCTGGGGTTCGAGCTGTTCATCGAGTCGGATGAAGGCATGTACATCTGGACCCGCCACCCGGCGATCCCGGACAGTGCGGCGTTGCTCGACGATGCGCTGGAGAAAGGCATCATGCTCGGGCCTGGGCAGTTGTTCATGGTCGATGCCAAGGCGACCGGGTGGATGCGCTTCAATGTGGCGTTCAGTACGGATCCGGCGATGTGGGAGTTGCTGGAGAAGGTGCTGGTGAAGCATGTGCGGCGCGCGGGCAGCGCCTCGCTTGCGGGGATGCATCGCTCGGGATAGGTGTTGGCCTGTCGGCGCCTGTCGGGGTATCGGGTGAAGGCCACCAGGGGCTTGCCGGTGTTTTTGTAGCGCTCTTGAAATCGAGCGCCGCCCGCGCGGCGCATCGCTGGCGGTCCGCACACCCTGAGCGCGCCATTCTCAAGGCTTGCGGGGTAACCTGTAGGAGCCGGCTTGCCGGCGAATCGGGCACCACGGTGCGTGGCACCGGCTAGGCCGGTGTTCGCCGGCAAGCCGGCTCCTACGGGGATCGTGTTAGCTTTGTACCGCGCCGTTACCTCCAGTCTGCCGGCTCGGCAAAGAACGCCCGCGCATTCGCCTCCAGGCTCTCCAGGTGATACCCCCCCTCCTGCACGATCAAGCAAGGCAAGCGCAACGCGCGGATCTGCTCGCCCAGGCGCGCGAACCCTTCGGTGGCCACCGCCACCTTGCTCTGCGGGTCCAGTTCGTAGATATCGAAGCCCAGCGACAGCACCAGCACCTCGGCACCGAAGTCCTTCACGGCATCCAGCGCCACCTCCAGCTGCGCCATGAAATCGGCCTCGCTGGCGCCATGGGCCATGGGCAGGTTGAGGTTGTACCCCTCCCCCGCGCCACTGCCGCGCTCGTCCTCAAACCCGGCCACGCCGGGGTAGAAGTTGGTCGGGTCGCCATGCACCGAGACATACAGCACATCGTTGCGATCGTAGAAGATCTCCTGGATGCCCTGTCCGTGGTGCATGTCGGTATCGAGGATCGCCACCCGGCTGTACCGGCTGCGCAGGGCCTGCGCTGCGACAGCGGCATTGTTGAGGTAGCAGAAGCCACCGGCGGCGTCGTAGCGGGCATGGTGCCCAGGTGGGCGGCACAGGGCATAGGCGGCGGGCTCGCCGTCGAGAATGGCCTTGGCCGCGGCGACGGCGCTCTGCGCCGACCAGTAGGCCGAGCGCCAGGTGTGTTCGCCCACCGGGCAGCTGCCGTCGGCCAGGTAGCGGCCGGCCTGGGCGAGGATCCCGCGCAGGGCGTTGGGTTCGCGGACGAAGATGTTCGACATCACTTCGTCACCCCAGTCCTCGGGCACCTCCTTCCAGCGCGCATGGGCCTCGTCGAGAAAGCGCAGGTAGGCCTCGCCATGCACAGCCTTGAGCGGCGCAAGGCCGGCGTCGGCGGGCTGGCGGATGTCGAAGCCCAGGCCCTTGGCCGCCTGCAACAGGCGCTGGGCACGCTCGGGCACTTCCTGCGGGGTGCGCATGGCACCGCGCGAGTAGTAGCTGCGCGGATGATGCAGCAGTTGTTCGGGGTGGAAATAGCAACGCATCAGGCGTCTCCTTCTACGGCCTGGCCGGCGCGGGCCAGCACGGCATTGAGCAGTACGTCGGCGCCCTGGCGGGCGTCGTCGGGCAGCACGTCTTCGGCTTCGTTGTGGCTCAGGCCACCGACACAAGGGATGAACACCATCGCCGTCGGGCAGTAGCGCGCCAGCAGGATGGCATCGTGGCCGGCACCGCTGACGATGGCCTGCTGGCTGTAGCCCAGGCCATCCACGGCCTGCTGCACAGCTGCCACGCACTGGGCATCGAAGGGCGTGGCCGGGCTGACCCAGTGGCGCTCAAGCGTGACACGCAAGCCGCGCGCCTTGGCGATGGCCTGCAAGCGCAGGCCGACATCGCGCTCCATGGCCTCGATGGCCTCGTCGCGGTGGTGGCGCAGGTCAACGGTGAAACGCACCAGCCCCGGGATGGTATTGCGCGAGGACTTGGCGATGTTCAGTTCGCCGACGGTGGTCAGGCCTTCGGGGGCGTAGTCGGCGGCCAACTGCTCGATGGCCTGGATCATCGGCGCCACACCATACAAGGCGTCCTTGCGCAGCGGCATCGGTGTGGTGCCAGCGTGGGCGGCCATGCCTTCGACGGTCACGTCGAGCCAGCGGATGGCCTGGCCACCACTGACCACGCCGATGCACTTGGCGTGGTCTTCGAGGATCGGGCCTTGCTCGATATGGGCTTCGAAGTAGGCATCCACTTCACCGCCGAGCTTGCGTTGACCGGCAAAGCCGGTGCGCTCGAGCTCATCGGCGACGCTGATGCCATCGGCATCGCGGATAGCCAGGGCCTGTTCCAGCGGCAAGGTGCCGGTAAAGACTGCCGAGCCGAACATGGCCGGGGTGAAGCGGGCGCCCTCCTCGTTGGTCCACACCGCGATTTCCAGCGGTTTGCGGGTGCGAATACCCAGATCGTTCAAACGACGAACCACTTCGAGCCCGGCCAGCACACCGTAGACACCATCGAACCGCCCGCCTTCGGGCTGGGTATCGAGGTGGCTGCCCATCATCACCGGGGCGGCCTCGGGGTCCGTGCCTTCGCGGCGGGCGAACAGGTTGCCGATGCCATCCACGCTCAGGCTCAAGCCCGCCTCGCGGCACCAGTGGCTGAACAGGTCGCGCCCGGCCTTGTCCTCGTCGCTCAGGGCCAGGCGGCAGCTGCCGCCACGGGCGGTGGCGCCGACTTCGGCCATGGCCATCAGGCTCGCCCACAGGCGCTCGCCATTGCTTTTCAACATTGCAGGTACTCCAGAGAATTCGCGATATCAGGCCAGTTCCAGTTGCTGGCTGCGGGTGTATTGGCGCGCCAGGGCCAGCACGCACACCAGGGAGATCGTGGCGATCAGGCTGTAGAACAGCGCCATGGGCCACCACTGGCCGGGGAAACCATGGGCCAGCCAGGTACCGATCAGCGGCGTCAGGCCGCCGGCGATGGCGCCGCACACCTGGTAGGCCATGGAGATCGCGGTGTAGCGCACCCGGGTGTCGAACATGCCGCTGACGTAGCCGGCGATCACCGCGTAGAACGAGGCCATGCAGGCCGCCGCCAAGGCGATGCCGAGCACGATCAACGGCCCTTCGCCGCTGCTGACCAGCACGAACATCGGGTAGGGCGAGGCCACGGCCAATAGCGCCATCAGGGCCAGGAAGCGGGTGGCGCCAATTTTTTCCGACAGCCACGCGGCCATGGGCTGCACGCAGAACTGGATGACCGCCACGAAGAACAGGCATTCCAGGATCAGCGAGCGCTCCAGGTGCAACTGCTGGGTGGTGTAGCTGATCATGAAGGTGTTGGTGAAGTAGACCCCGGCGATGCCTAGGGTGTTGGCGCCGATGCACAGCAGCAGCGGGCGCCAGGCGGTACGCAGCACCTCCAGCACCGGCGCCTGTTCCTTGCGCGTGGCCTTTTCGGCCTGCTCGCGGCTGGCGAGAAACTCGGGCGATTCGTTGACCCCCAGGCGAATGGCCAGGCCGACCAGCAACAGCAAGGCACTGGCCAGGAAGGGTACACGCCAGCCCCAGCTCATCAGTTCTTCCTCAGGCAACCGGGTGACTGCGCCGAAGGCCAGCAGCGAGAGGATCAGGCCGGCCGGGCTACCCAGCTGGGCGAACGAGGCGAAGAAAGTACGCCGACCCTTGGGGGCATGTTCGCCGGCCATCAGCACCGCCCCGCCCCACTCGCCGCCCACAGCGATGCCCTGGACGATCCGCAGCAGGATCAACAGCACCGGCGCCGTGGCGCCGATCTGCGCATAGGTCGGCAGCAAACCGATACCCACGGTGACCACACCCATCATCAGCAGGGTGATCACCAGCGACTTCTTGCGCCCGATGCGGTCACCCACATGGCCGAAGACCAGGCCACCCAGCGGCCGGGCGAAGAACCCCACGGCGAAGGTGCCGAAAGCGGCCATGGTGCTGAACAGGCTGTTGTCGGAGGGGAAGAACAAGGCACCGAATACCAGGGCGGCGGCGGTGGCATAGATGTAGAAGTCGTACCACTCGATCATGGTGCCGATGAACGCGGCGGCGGCGGCACGGCGCGGTTGAGGCGAAGCGGCGGGCTTCATGGGGTGGCTCCTTTGTTTGTTGTTCTGGCAGGAGTTGTTGAAATCCTGGGCGCTCTTGGGGCGCTTCAGTGGCGGTAGCCGGATGGTTCGGTGCTGCGCCCTTCGCGGGTAAACCCGCTCCCACAGGACTGGCACTGAGCTTGTGGGAGCGGGTTTACCCGCGAAGGAGGCGCCGCCGACAGGACTGACACAACCTTCGCTGACTGCGATTTATCGGCCCGCCCCTATGATTAGTCAATTTTCTATTTATTATTCGCAGTATTAGCCGTGCTTATCATCGAGTCCCGCCATGCCCGACCGCCTGCTCAACGACCGCCTCGACTGGAACCTCCTGCGCACCTTCCGGGTGATCGGCCAGGAGCTGTCGATCAGCCGCGCCGCCGCCCGCCTGCACTTGACGCAACCGGCCGTGAGCCAGGCGCTCAAGCGCCTGGAGGAGCAGCTCGGGCGCCAGCTGATCGCCCGTCGCGGGCCGCGCTTCGTGCTCACCGAGGTGGGCGAGCAGCTATTTGCGCTGGCCGGTGAGGTGTATGGACAGATGTCGCAGATCGGTGGCCTGCTGGAGCAACCGACGGACGAACTGGTGGGCAAGGTGCGCTTGCTGATGATCAGCCGCATCGTCTGCGCGCGCTTCGACGACCTGCTCGCCGACTTCCACCGCCAGCACCCGCGGGTGGAGCTGGAGATCGATGTCATGCGCAGCTCCGACATCGTCGCCGCACTTCAGGAAAAAACCGCCACCGCAGGGCTGAGCTTGAATCGTCGGCCGCAGCCGCGGCTGGAGCAGCGGCTGTTCCTGCGTCAGCGCTACGCGTTCTTCTGCGGCAAGCACCATGCCCTGTTCGGCCAGCAGCAGGGCGACTTGCAACGGGAGAATTTCGTCAGTTTCACCAGCGACCAGATCGGCGGCATGCTCTCGCCACTGACCATCTTCCGCGACCAGCAGGGATTTGCCGGGCGTATCGTCGCCTCGTCACCGAGCCTTGAAGAGGTTCGCCGCCTGGTGATCGCCGGTTTTGGTATCGGCTGCCTGCCCGAGCATGTGGTGGCGGCGGATGTGGCGGCGGGCCTGTTGTGGAAGCTACCGCCGCTGGAAGGGATCGCCGATGTGGACATCCACTTGCTGTGGAACCGGGACCAGCGCCTGAGCCGGGCGGAAAGTGTGTTCATCGACGCGCTGCAGCAAAGCCTGGCTTCCTAGGTGCACGTAACCGACCGTTTTACGGCACCTGTGGGGGCAATTGTCTTGCACAGGTCTTCTGTAGGAGCGGCCTTGTGTCGCGAACGGGGTGCGCAGCGCCCCCAGGATCTCGAGTACGCCCAAGATCGCTGGGGCCGCCTCTGCGGCCCATTCCGACCGGTCCGGCGCCCCGGCAAGGCCGCTCCTACAGGTACACTGCAAGCCTCGAGAATGGCGCGGTCTGGGTGGTGGTACGCTGAAAAAGCGCACGCCATTACACGATGCTGCGCGACCCCTCCATCAATTGCAGGCTGTTGCGCCCGGCGCGCTTGGACGCGTACAGCAGCACATCACCCTGCTCGATCAGCGCCGCCAGGCTGGCCGGTGGGTGGTCGAACAGATGGGCACCAATGCTCAGGGTGACCGCTTCAGGGGTGGCGCAGGTGTGCGCCGCGGTGTGCTGGAACTGCTGGCGCAGCGCCGCGGCCAGCGCTTCGATGTGCGGGCGCGAGGCGTCGCTGAGCAGGATCACGAACTCGTCGCCGCCAAGACGCGCAGCAATCGCCCGCTCCGGCAGCAGCGCGCGGATCATCTCGCTGAGGGCGATCAGAAGACGGTCACCGGCGGCATGCCCGTGCAGGTCGTTGACCAGTTTGAAATGATCGATGTCGATCAGCAGCAAGGCGCCGAGGCGCTCGGGTGAAACCCCCTTGAACAACGCCGGGGCACGCACCTCCAGGGCGCGGCGGTTGTACAGCGCGGTCAGCGGATCGCGCGCGGCCAGGTGCTCGATGCGCTCTTCGCGGCGATTGCGCACAGTGCCGGTCATCGACAGCGCGATCAGCATGATCGCCATCGCCCCTTCCACCAGCGACACCTGGATGATCTGGCCACGAAACGCGGCCAGGTCGAGCACGGTGCCGGGGATCAGCGCCGGCAGGGTCTTGGCCAGGTAGAACAGGCCGTGCATCAGCAGGATGACACGCAGTTGCGTAGCGCCCACGCCCAGCGACTTGCCATGGGGCCGCAGCAACCAGCTGGCCTGCAGGGTGAACAATGCGATCAACGACGACTGCACCACCAGCAAGGTCCTGGACCAGGTTGGCCAGTCCGGCAACAGCAACATTGCCAGCCATACCGCAATGGCCAGGTACCACACCCGCGACAGGCGTGTTTCGGTGAAGCGCGACACCCCCAGCAGGAACAGCCAGTGGGCTGAAATCAGCATGCCGTTGGCGAACCAGACCCCGATGAACAGGTAGCCGCTGCTACGCAGCAGCGCCAGCGACGAGCCGACACTGATGATGGCGAAGCTGGCGCTCCAGCACAGTAGCGAGGACTCGCGCACGCTGCGCCACTCCACCGCCAGGTACAGGGCGGAGGCGGCCGCAAGGGCGATGCTGAGGGTGAGGATGGTGGACGCGTCGAACGCCATGAGTGGGGCAGCCTGTGTCTTACTTTTCCAAGGTGAGGAATTGTATGCGTTCACAGGGGATTTGGCAGGTGTCAGTGCCATTCAAATGATGGCACCCGTCCGATTCGACTATTCGATCAAATGCGCCGTCAATGAGCGGGCTGGGATCAAATGCGGGTTCCGACGATGATCCCCTGCCCGCGAAGTTGCTCAAGCAGCGCTAGGCCATCCGCTTCATCCTTGCCCAGCGCGCGCAGGCGCTCACGGCCAGTGCCAGGCAAGCCGACCAGCAACTGCCAGGCCAGCGGCGCCAGGCGAGCGAAACGTACCTGCAGGTCGATATCGCGATACACCAGCAACAAGGTCGGCGCCTCGGGTGGCTCGCTCGGCTGGAAGTCCGGGCCGATGCGCTCCACCGGCCAACGATAGGCCAGCACACGCGCTACACAGGACAGCAAAGGCTCGCCCGCCAGCAGGTCACCGTCGGGATCATGGGCCGGGTCCTGGGCATCGCTCAGGTACAGCTGCGCCTCGACCCATTCGTAATGCGCCAGCTCCAGTTGCCAGGGTGCATCGGCGTCGATGCCCTGCAAGTAGTCGATAAACGCTTCGGCGATTTCAGTGAACAGGGGCGTCTGGCTGCGATAGTTGGCATAGAAATCCCGAACCCGGGCATGCCAGCGCTGCTCGCCGAGGGTGTGCCGCAGTACCGGGAAGCTGCCTGCCAGCAGGCCTTCGATGGCACCGTAGAACAGCTCGCGATACACCTTGAGCCGCCGTTCCTCGATGCCGGGCGGAGGCGGATTGGCGGCTGGGTCGCGCAGGTGCCGGGCCAGGGTGAACTGTTGATCACGCAGGGTCTCAGGCATGGCAAGGCGCTCCATGGGACTGTTGCAAGACGCGGATATGCGCGGTTTCGGCCAGCAGTTCGTCCAGCGGCGGATAGTTGAAGTCGCGCTCGAGTACCGTCGGCTGCACGCCGAAACGCTGGCAGGCCTGGGCAAACAGCTGCCAGACCGCTTCTTTGACGGGGGCACCGTGAGTATCGACCTTGAGATCCTCGGCCTCATCGTAATGCCCCGCCACGTGCATACCGACCACCCGCGCACGGGGGATGCCGGCGAGAAACGCCTCGGCGTCGTAACCGTGGTTGCAGGCATTGACGAAGACGTTGTTGACATCCAGCAGCAGGTCGCAGTCGGCCTCGTCGAGCACCGCGCGGATGAAATCGAGCTCGCTCATGGCCTGGTAGGGTGCGGCGTAATAGCTGATGTTCTCCACGGCGATGCGCCGCCCCAGGACGTCCTGGGCCTGGCGGATGCGCGCGGCGACATGGCGCACGGCCTGTTCGGTGAACGGTATCGGCATCAGGTCGTAGAGATGACCGTCGTCACTGCAGTAACTCAGGTGCTCGCTGTACAGGCGCACCTGATGACGGTCGAGAAACTGCCGGGTCTGGCCAAGAAAATCGAGGTCCAGTGGCGCGGTGCCGCCCAGCGACAGCGACAGGCCGTGGCAGGCAATGGCGAAGCGTTCGGCCAACTGCGCCAGGCCTTGGCCGAAAACACCGCCCACGCCGATCCAGTTCTCCGGTGCGCATTCGAGGAAGTCGACTGCCCCAGGCTGCATCGACAGCAGTTCGGGCAACAAGCCGCGACGCAGGCCGAGGCCGGTATGCAGGGGTTGCGGATTCATGAGTCGGGCTCCAGAAAGCGCGTGGTGCCGCAAGGCACCACGCTGTACGAAGGGGATCAGGCTTTGCCTTTGCCTTCGCCGCCGCATTTGCCCTCGCCGCACTTGCCTTCGGCCTTGCCGGCCTTGGCCTCGGCGCCACACTTGCCTTCGCCGCACTTACCTTCGGCCTTGCCGGCCTTGGCTTCGGCACCGCACTTGCCTTCGCCGCACTTGCCTTCTGCCTTGCCGGCCTTGGCTTCGCCGCCACATTTACCCTCACCGCACTTGCCTTCACCGGCGGCCTTGGCTGCGGCCAGCTGATAGCCCTGGCTCAGGGGTTCGACGGCAAAGGCGCTGTTACCCAGCAGCATGCCACCGAACAGGGTGGCGCCGAGCAGGCCGAGAGTCTTGGTGGTTTTCATGGTGTCGCTCCACTTGTGGTTGGAAAGTGGAGCCATTGAAACGTCGCGGTGTGTCGTGGGTGTATCGCGACGAACGGTGTTTTGTATGGAAGTCGGTCCTGGGGGGAGGCAGATACACAGTGATACAGAGAAAGGCCCCTTGCAGGTGCAAAGGGCCAAGCCAGAGCGGTCAGTCTTCCAGTGGCTTGGGCGGCGCGGCGGGTTTCGCCGGTTTGCCTGGCTTGCTGTCCTTGGCCTTGGGTTCGGCCGGTGCCACTGCTACTGGCTCCGGCGCCGTGACGGCCTTCTCGCTCGCCGGTAGCTCATCGACGGCCTTGAAGATCACCTGTGGGTCGAGCTTCTCGCCGCTGTCGTCGTCCTTGAGCACGTGACGCTCGCCGTCCCTGCCCACCAGGATCACCTTGGTGCCCTTGCTGGCGCCCAACTTGAGCTCGCGGATCAGGGCCATGGTGGTCTGCTGCTCGAGGTTCTTGTCTTCGCGCTTGCCCATCATGTTGGCAACGCTGTACAGCACCAGCCCGCGCTCGGTGAAGCCGGCCTTGGTGGCCGGGTCTTCGAGCGCCTGGTTGAGGCCGCGCAAGGTCGGGTCGGCACTGCTGGGGGCGATCACCACCAATGGCCGCGCCTTGCCCAGTTCCTTGGCCAGGGGCGCATCGGCATCGGCGGCCAGCACGGGGCCAGCCAAGACGAACAGGGTGGCGAGGGTCAGTGACCTGACGAGCATGGGCATCTCCTTTGAATTCTCAAGACTACAGATCCTTGCGAAAAATCTGACACGCGAGCCTAAACCACCGGACCCAGCCAACATCGCAGGTTTAAGTAACTTGCGATGTCCGGGATTGAGCACGGCGCGACACCCTGAGCATAGCCCAAGCGCCCACGGGCCAATGGCTGGAGCCGTCATGACGGCACATGCAGGCTCCGACCCGTTTACATTCAGTAAGCAATAACTGTGAGCGGGGCTCCCCCATCCACGCGATCCAAGCGGTTGCTGTGATCGCCCTGCACACGCCAGGGTTCCTGCTCGCATCAGTTTTTTCGCCACTGCCCCCTTACTTGTCTGCCCTCTCGCGCAATGCGTGCTCGGTCAGCTCGAGCAACAGCACCCGCCGTGCAGCCTGCTGCTCATCGCGTATCTGGTCGGCCTGGGTCAACAAGTCGCCCTCGCCGCCTGGCCCGCCCTGTGCCTGGTCCATCAACGTGGCCATGCGCTGCTGATAAGGCTCGTCCAATGCTGCAAAACGCTCGCCATGGGCTCGCTCCAACCACCGCTGCCAAAATTCGCGATCCACCAGCGAATCGGCCAGTCGTTCGTCGTTCTCGGCCGCGAGCACCTGCGCCTGGGCCTGGTCGAGCTGCATGGCATCGATATTGGCAATGTCGGCAAACGCCATGTCGTCCGGTTGTGCCGGCAGGTCCAGGGCTTCGCGCAGGCCAATCCGGTAAGCCAGTACCACTTCGATCTGGTCGGCATCGCGCCCATCGCGCGCGCGGGCCTGGATATCCGCCAGGGCAATCCGTTCAACCTGCTCCAGCCGCCACAGTTGCCTGCCCAGGTGCAGCAGCGCGGCCTGCTCGCCCCCCGCGCCGGCCTCGACGGTGGCCTGCCACACCAGCAGGTGCAGTTCCAGCCCACTGAAGCTCAACGCCACGCTGTCCTGGCAGGTCAGGGTCAGTTGCGCCTGTTCGAACAGTGCCTCACGCAGGTCGGTGTGGGCGCGCATGGCCCTGAGCATGACGAACACCCGTTCGGCCAGGGCTGCTGGCCGTTGCCGATAGTCGCTGGTGCCCGGCAGGCGCCCGAGCAGGCCAAAGAAGTCAGCGGCGCCCTCCTCGGCTTCCAGTGCGTCCCAATCCTCGCCGTGCTCGGCCCTGGCGTTGTCGCCAAGGGCCAACAACCACTGCTGGCGTGCAGAAGCCGGTGCAGCGGCCGCACCTTCGCCTGCCGCCCAATGGCTGCGCATGTGCAGTTCGAAACGCAGGGCGGTCTCTTCCTCCAGCGGGTTGTCCTCCAGGAGGATGGTGCTGCTGATCCACAGTGGCGTCTGGAAGAACCGCTCGGGCAAGCTGCTGATGCGGTTATCACGCAGGTCGGCGATCACCAGTTCCAGCCGGCCCAGCAGGGCCGTCGGCAGCCTCGGCAACTGTGCGGCGCGCAGGTTGAGGTTACGCAGGCGGCCCAGGCGGCGCACCGAGAAGCTGCGCCCAAGCGGGTTGAACGACAGGTTCAGGTACTGCAGGTGCTCGCACTGTTCCAGCATGCTCACTTGTGCCGTATCGAGGACGATCTGGTTGTCGTACAGGTCAAGCTCGGCCAGTTCACGAAGCCCATCGAGCCCCTCAGGCAGGCGTTCGAGGCGATTGCCGCTGAGTTCCAGCACCCTCAGGCCGGGGAAAGCCCGCATGAACGCACGCGGAACCCGGCGCAGCCCCATGCCCCGGAACGACAGTTCGCGCACGTGGGCAAAGCTGATGCTCTCGGGCAGCTCAGGCAACGACTCCAGGTTGATGCCCAGCAGGTTGAGGCGATAGCCCGACACTTCGATGCTGTCGCCGATGATCCGTGGCCCCATGCGTTGCCAGCCGCGTACCAGGGCTTCGGCGAAATGACGTCGCTCCCCCTGTTCGGCCCGGTTGCCGACAACACCGGCCCAGTCACGCAGCGTAGCCTGCAAGGTCGACAGCTCCGCAGCCAGACGTGCCAGCTGCGCTTCGACGTGTTGCCCGGCCTCGTGCACCCGACGGGCCCAGTGTTCGATCTCAAGGTCCTCATAGAGCGGATACAGCGCGCGAACCATGGCGTACAGCGCCCGTGGCCGACCGCGCCCCGCCCCACGCCCGTTCAGGGGATAACCCACACGCCCGTCGGCCAGCCGTTGCGGGGGACGGAACCAGCCCTGTGCGGCCACACGCCCAAGCAGGCGCTCCAACCGTGTACGGTCGCTGGCCGCCAGACGCCCCAACAAGACCCGCAGGTTATGCCCGAGCGGGTCGCCCACGCCCAGCGCATCACGCTCGGTATCGGTGAAGCCCGCCGCCAGGGTGTCAAACAGCTCGCCCGGTGCCGAGGTCAGGGCATTGCCCTGGCCGTCGAACAGCTGGAAACCATCAACGCCATGCAGCAGCTCCAACGGACGCGCATCGTCGGCGGCAGCCGTTTCCAGCAAGGGTGCAGTGGCGAGCAAACCGTCGTACAGACGCCAGGCCTGGCCACCCATTGCCCCCGGCAGATGCTTCAACAGGCCGAGGGCGACACGGGCAAGGTCGAGGGTTTGCGCTGTATCGAAATGAAAGGCTTCGTACACCCTTGCCACACGGCTGCGCCATAACGCGTCGCGCGCCGCCTCGGCCAGCGCAAGCGGCACACGCCCGGTAGTTTCCAGGCGCTGGCGCAGGATGGCTTGACTGGTGTCGAGCAGTGCCTGCGCCAGTACCTGGGGCAGCCGGGGAAAGGCTCGCCGCAGTATCGCCACTTGTGTGTTTTCGGTGTCCTGGATACTGGAGTAAAGGCGCTCGAGCAATGCCCGGCGCTGCGCCCAGGCAAGCTCTGCCAACGCTTGATCGGTCAGGCCTTGCGCCCCTGGCAAAGCCTGAGCATGGGCCAGCACCGTGGTATCCGTGACTCGCTCGCCACCCCGCAGGCTTGCGACCAGGATGCGAATTCGCCCGTCCAGGACTGCGTGTTGAGTACAGTCGCGCAGCAACGCATCCACCGGCGTGCCCTGCACGTGCGTCGCCAGCAGGTGCTCGGCCTGGGTGTCGGCGGCCTGCAGGACCTGCTCGATGTCTTCGTCCTCCAGGTAAAAGCGGGAGATGCCCAGGCGCCGGAACAGCCGCAGCCTGTCCCACTGCCGTGGCTGCTCCGACCACAGGCGCCAGGCGCCGCTACCATTGCCCACCAAGGCCGGGGCATGGCCGCCGCGCGCAACCAACTGCCAGCCTTCGCCACTGCCCTGCCGCTCGACCGCATAGAAGCGCTGGTCCAGCTGGACCCAATGACGCTCCGCCAACTGCCAGACACCGGCCTGATCGCGCAACGCCTGCGCTGGCAATGTGTCGTCCGGGTGATCGGCCAGATCAACCTGGCCCAGGCGCACCCGGCCATCGGTCAACCTGACCGGCAGCAGTTCATCGACCAGCGTGGCGCGGGTCCATGCAGCCCGCACGGCGGTGACCGCAGTTGCGGTGGTTGCCAGCAGCGCCAGGTCGGTGGCCACCCGGCACAGGTGATCGAGGGCTGCGCTGCGGTCGCCCTCGTGCCAGGCTTCGATGCCGTCGAAGACCTCGCCCAGCAACTGCCAAGCGGCCACCCCCAGCAACGCCAGGCCAAGCCCTGGCACGAACAGCCCCGCCAGGCCGAGCAATGTCCAGCCCTCTGCGGCCAGACGCTGGTCATGGGCCAACTGAACCTCGCGATCGAGCTGCGCCACAGGCGTGGCGAGCTGCGCGGCGTCATCCTTGATCTGCTCGATGCGTGAGCGGGCAAGATTGTCGAACAGCGGCGCGGCCCAGTCGGTCATGTGTTCCTGCAGGTCGATGTTGGCCAGATCGCTCACCCCGGCATAGCCACCGATCACCGCCGAGAAGAACGCCTGGCCGTCACGCCTGCGCACGAAGCGGCTGAAGAAGCGCTGGTACGCAGTCGTGCGCAAACGCTTGCCCAGGTCGTTGGCGAAGTGGCGCAGGCTCGGGTAAGCGCGCAGCGGCACCAGCGGATCGCCTGGGATGTACGCGATGATCCGCCGTGACGAGGTGTACAACGGGCTCCAGTCTTCATCGCGGGCATCCAGCACGACGATCTGCTCCAGCGTGCAGCCCAACAGGCGCAAGCGCCTGGTCCGCACGGGATCGCCGCGCAGTTTCAATGCTGGCCCTCCTGCGCACAGATCGACCAGCAGCTGGTGTTCCTGGCGGTCTATCGTGCCCTTGATCCAAGCGCTGTGCGCGTCCACCAGCAACCCCTGACGCTGATGCTCGGCCAGCAGCGCGATGACCTGCCGGCCTGCTTCGCCCGCAGGTTGCAGCACATCGGCCAAGTGCCGCTGGTACTGGCCGCCGAGGTCCAGGGTGCGGCAAAACCCGGCGAAGCGCTGGGCGCTGGGTAGATCGCCCGGCCTGCCAGCGCTGTCGACCAGCCGGTTGCCGGCCAGTTGCCGACCTTGGGCCTCGTCCTGGGTGAAGTTGCGCAAGGCCGCTTCGAGCAGCGAAACGTTGCTGTACACCGCTTGGGTCACCGGCCAGCCGATTGGCTGGGAGGTCACGACCGGTTCCTTGCGCCCGACCCGAAAGCTGCTGGTCCGGTCATCCAGCCCACCTAGCTGATCCATCAGCGCCTGTCGCAGCAGGGGCTGGGTGAACGCCTCGACGCCGCGCAGCCTGGCCATCAGCGCGGCACAGCGTTCACGCGCCTGCAGGCTGGCGACCATGGCCGCGCGCAGTAGGTCGATCTGCTCCGGCGTGGCTGTTCGCAGCCATGCCGGCAACGCGTTGCCGATCAGCTGGTCCTGGAAATGCTCGGCGATGGTTTTCTCGTGTGCAGGCGCCATTGCCCGTCCTCCCTGATTGGTTGAAGGCAGGCAGGTTAAGTGCGCGGACATTCGCGCCTGAGGTGGATATGTATGCTCAGAACAGCGGCAGTTGCTGGTCGATCAGAGCGCTGAAGTCATCCCCCACGAACGGCAGGATGGCATCTGCCACGGGCTGCAGTTGCCGGCCCAGGTAGTGCTGATGGTCGATGGGCGACAGGCGGTTCTCCAAAGGCTCCGGCCCTGAGGTGGTGATCACATAGCTGATCCAGCCGCCGTTCTGGTACTGCTTGGGTCGCCCCAGGCGCGCGTTGTACTCGTCGGCCAGGCGGGCGGCGCGCACATGGGGCGGCACGTTGCGCTGGTAGTCGGCAAGCGGCCGGCGCAGACGCTTGCGGTACACCAGCAAGCCGTCCAGCTCGCCCGCCAGCAGGCGCTGCACCGTATCGCACACATAGTCGCGGTACGGCTGGCCGCGGAACACCCGGCCGTACAGCGTCTGCTGGAACTGCCTGGCCAGCGGCGACCAGTCGGTGCGCACCGACTCCAAGCCCTTGTAGACCATCTCCTCGCTGCCATCGGCGCGTTGCACCAGGCCGGCGTAGCGTTTCTTGCTGCCTTCGTCGGTGCCACGGATGGTGGGCATCAGGAAACGCCGGTAATGCGTTTCGAACTGCAGCTCCAGGGCACTGTCCAGGCCCAGGTTTTCGCGCAGCTGCGCGCGCCACCACTGGTTGACCTCGGCCACCAATGCGCGACCGATACTCGCCGCCGCCTCTTCGCCGTGGGCCCCCTTGAGCCAGACGAAGGTGGAGTCGGTGTCGCCGTAAATCACGTCGTAGCCGCGGGCCTCGATCAATGCCCGGGTCTGGCGCATGATCTGGTGGCCCCGCATGGTGATTGACGAGGCCAGGCGTGGATCGAAGAAGCGGCAGCCGCTGGAGCCGAGCACACCGTAGAAGGCGTTCATGATGATCTTCAGCGCTTGCGACAGCGGCGCGTTGCCGGCCCGCTTGGCGGCCTCGCGCCCCTGCCACACACGCTCGACGATGGCCGGCAGGCAGTGCTCGCTACGCGAGAAGCGTCCGCCACGGAAGCCCTCCACCGAATGCGTGTCATCGGGTTGGCGCAGGCCCTCGACCAGCCCGACCGGGTCAATCAGGAAGGTGCGGATGATCGACGGGTACAGGCTTTTGTAGTCGAGCACCAGCACCGAGTCGTACAGCCCCGGCCGCGAATCCATGACGAAGCCGCCGGGGCTGGCTTCGTCGGGGCGGCTGCCCAGGTTCGGCGCGACGAAGCCCAGGCGGTGCATGGGCGGGATGTACAGGTGGCAGAACGCAGCCACCGAGCCGCCGCTGCGGTCCACCGGCAGGCCGGTGACGCTGGCGCGTTCCAGCAGGAACTCCAGCAGCCGGGTGTGGGCGAAGATCCGCGTGACCAGTTCACAGTCCTTGAGGTTGTAGTGGGCCAGGGCCGGCTTGTCCTCGGCGAACAGGCGGTTGATCTCGTCCATGCGCTGGTACGGGGTGGCGATGGCTTTGCCCTCGCCAAGCAACTGCTGGGCGACGTTCTCCAGGCTGAACGAGGGGAAGCTCCAGGTGGCCGAGCGAAGTGCCTCGATGCCATCGATCAGCAGCCGCCCCGGCGCCTCGGCGAAGAAGTGGCTGCGGCTGCCATGTTCACGCAGGTGCAGCGGTGCGCCGTCACGGCCCAGACGCAGGGGCATGTTCAAGCGCTGGGCGTGTTCGTGCAGCAGGCGCAGGTCGAACTGCACCAGGTTCCAGCCGATGATCGCGTCCGGGTCGTGGCGCGCCAGCCACAGGTTGAGGCCGTCGAGCAGCCCGGCGCGGTCCGCACAGTAGTGCAGCTCGAAGTCCACCTCGCGTGCATCGCCATTGGCCGGGCCGAGCATGTACACCGTGCGCTGGCCGCAGCCCTCCAGGGCGATGCTGTACAGCTCGCCGCGCTCGCTGGTCTCGATGTCCAGCGACGCCAGGCGCAGTGCCGGACGGTAGTCGGGGTCGGGCTTGAGCTGGGCGTCGAGCAGTGTGCCCTGGGCATCGGGTTGGCCATCGAAACGCACCGGGGCGGTGATGAAACGCTCCATCAGGTAACGTTCAGGTGGGCGGATATCGGCTTCGAACACCTCCACGCCGGCCGCGCGCAGGCGCTTGTCGAGGGCGATCAGCTGGCGGTGTTGGCGGCAGTACAGGCCGAGCACCGGGCGATGGTCGAAATCACGCAGTTGCAGCGGCTTGAGCTCGACACCTTCTTCGCCAGCCAGCAGCAACCGGGCGTGCTCGGCCTGAGCGACGGGGATGAACGCCACCGACGGTTGCGGTGCCAGGCGCAGGCGGCGTGGGCCTTGGTCGGTGGCCAGCCAGAATTCCACACAGGTACCTTCGGGCGTGTCGTGCCAGTGGCGGGTAAGGACAAAGCCCTGTTGCAGCTGCACCGCGGGAACCTCGAGTCATGGTTTCAAGAGCTGGACAGCGATTCTACACGGTGCGGGGCATGCTCAGCGCACCCCTGCCGCGAAACCGGCGCGCTGCCCGCTCAGCACGGCCAGCCAGGCCAACGCGACCAACCCCAGTACCACGGCACCGAATACCGTGACCCCGGGGCCGGTCAACAGCAGCCCGCCAATGATCCCGCCCAGGGCGATGGCGCTGTTCCACACCGTCACCAGCATCGATTGCGCCACGTCGCCGCCCTCGCCCGCCGCATCGGCGCAGGCGGTCTGCAGCAAGGTCGGCGCGCCACCGTAGGTCAGCCCCCACAATGCCACGCTGGCGTGCATCAACCACACCGAGCCCTGTACCTGACCCAGCGCCAGGGTGGCCAGGGCGAAACCGGCCAGGCACAGCAACACCAGGCCGCGCAAGTGGCGGTCGACCCACAGCCCGACCAGGGCGATACCGGCCAGCGATGCCAGGCCGAAGGTCATCAGCACCTGGCCGACCTGCGTGGCCATGCCCGCCGCCGCCAGCAGTGGCACGATGTAGGTGTACAGAATGTTGTGGCCAAGGATCCACGCCAGGATCACCAGCAATACCCGGGCCACCCCCGGCGTGCGCAGCACCCCCATCGCCGCCGGGCGCTTGCCCGCAGGCTGGCCGGGAAAGTCCGGCACCGCCCGCACCACCCAGCCTGCCAACAGCAGCGCGGCCAGGGTCACTACCGCGAACGTGGCACGCCAGCCCAACCAGGTACCCAGCCAGGTGGCGATGGGCAGCCCCAGCGACAGTGCGATGGGTTGGCCGAGCATCGCCACCGCCATGGCCTTGCCCTGCTGTGCCGGCGCCACCATGCGCCGCGCATGCCCGGCAATCAGGCCCCAGGCCAGCCCGGCGGCGGCACCGGTGAAAAAGCGCAGCAGCAGGGTCAGGTGGTTGTCCGTGGACAGTGCGGTCAGGCCGTTGAACAGCACGAAGCCAGCAATGGCCATCAGCAACGCGCGTCGGCGGTACCAGCCCTGGGTGAGGGTTACCAGCGGAATCGCGGTGAGCAGCGAACCCACGGCGTAGGCCGTTACCCATTGCCCGGCCATGGCCTGACTGATCTGCATGCCATCGGCGATCTGGTCGAGCAGGCCGGCGGGCAGGGTTTCGCTGAGGATGGCGATGAAACCGGTCAGGGCCAGCGCCAGCAACCCGCTCAGGGGGAGGCGTGCGGTGCTGGCCGAGGCTTGGGGGGCGGTCAGTAGGGAGGTCATCGGTAATACCTGGTCAAGGGTCGAGGCAGGCATCTTGCGACGCCACGCCATTGCGGAAAAAGACGGGTAGAATTCCGCTCAACCAGGACAATAATGTCCGTAATCGGAATACAACATGGACAGCCTCAGCGGTTTCGTGGTTTTCAACCGGGTTGCCGAAACCCGCAGTTTCGTCGCTGCCGGGCAGTCGCTGGGGATCAGCGCCTCGGCGGTGGGCAAGCGTGTGGCGCGGCTGGAGAGCCGCCTGGGTGTGCGGCTGTTCCACCGCAGCACCCGCAGCATCACCCTGACTGCCGAAGGCGCGCTGTTTCTTGAGCGCAGCCGGCGCATCCTCGCCGAGATCGAAGCCACCGAGCAGGCCCTGTCCCAAGCCAGCGTAACCCCGCGTGGGCGCCTGCGGGTAAGCCTGCCGCAGGTGACCGGGCTGGTGATGCCGGCGCTGGCGGAGTTCATGGCGCGCTACCCCGAGGTCGAGCTGGACCTGGACTTCAGCGATCGCATGGTGGATATCGTCGCCGAGGGCTTCGATGTGGTGATGCGCGGCGGCCAGCCGCAGGACTCGAGGCTGAACGCCAAGTTCCTCGGCCATTTCCAGCACCGCCTGGTGGCTTCCCCCACCTACCTGCTCGAGCGTGGCACGCCCCAGCACCCACGCGATCTGGCCGGGCACAGCTGCCTGCACTACCGCTTCCCCAGCAGCGGCAAGCTGGAAACCTGGCCGCTGCGCCGGGAGCACCTGGAACAGGCCTACGACATCCCCATCTCGATGGTCTGCAACCACGTCGAGACGCGCGTCTGCTTCGCCCTCAACCACCGTGGCATCACCTGCCTGCCGGACTTCAGCGTGCGCAAGGAGCTGGCCAGCGGCAACCTGGTGAGCGTGCTGGAAGGCTTCATGGAGCGCCGCGGCAGCTTCTACCTGTTGTGGCCGTCGGGGCGACAGGTGCCACCGAAGCTGCGGGTGTTCATCGATTTCATGCTGGAGCGGGTGTTCCCGGGCGATCCCTTCAGCCGTACAGGTAGCTGACGCCCGGGTGCGTCAGCGGTGGCACGCGGGCCAGCAGGAAGTCGCGCAGCTTGTGCATCTGCGCCGCCTTGGGGCTGGCCTTGAGCCAGGTCATGTAGTAACCGTCGCCGCTGGCCACGGCCTGCGGGAACGGCGTGACCAGGTGACCCGCGGCCAGGTCGGTGCTGGCCAGCATCAGGTCCACCACCGAGATGCCCAGGCCTTGCTGGGCCGCCGAGATGCCTTGGTCGAGGGTGTCGAACACCTGGCCGCGGTCGATGCCGATCTCCCGTGCGTCCAGGCGCGCCAGCCAGCGCCGCCAGTCGCGCCGGTCCGGCGAGGGGTGCAGCAGTTCACAGCGCTCCAGCGCCGCAAGCTCGGGGCTGGGTCCTGGCAGGTAGTCGGGGTGACAGACCGGTATCAACCATTCGTCGAAGAGCTTGAGGCTTTCCACTTCGGCAGGGAAGCGCCCGTTGCCCAGCAGGATGGCACAGTCGTAGGGCTCCGAGTAGAAGTCCACGGCGTCGATGTCCATCCACACGCTGGACAACTGCACCGGGCAGCTGTTGTCGACTTTCTTGAACCCGTCCAGGGCCCGCAACAGCCAACGCACGCTCAAGGTCGACGGTGCTTTGAGGCGCAGCCCATAGCGGTCCTGGCGCAACAGCGCGCAAGCGTTCTCGATGATCTTGAAACCCACCTTGAGCTCCTGGGCCAGCAACCGACCATGCTCGGTCAGGCGCAGCCTGGGGCCGCGCCGCTCGAACAGGTCGCAGCCGAACAGGGCCTCGAGGGTCTTGATGTGGTGGCTGACCGCGCCCTGGGTCAAGGCCAGTTCCTGCGCGGCGCGGGTGAAAGAGCCATAGCGCGAGGCGACTTCGAAGGCGCGCAGAGCATGCAAAGCTTGAATCCGTTCCGACATGGGGCTGTCCAAAGCATGAGCGAGACTAATAGTTGGTCATAGTTCCAAGCGTTTTACAACCTGTAACCCTTCTCGGAAAATGCAGCAAAACAATCATCAAAGAGTCCGAACCGCATGGATATGACGGCAACAGCACTTTGATACCGGGTTCACAAAACCCTTGGGGAAATCATGTTTACGGGTTATGGAAACTGCTATCGCCTGGATGCGCTGGAGCTGTCCGATGAACATGTCCAGAACAAGCAGCACTGGACGCACAAAACCCTGGAGCAGTTCAAGGAGACCCTCGCCAACCCCGACTTCCCCTGCCTGTTCGGGCGCAAGGCGGTGACTGCGCGCAGCTGTCACATCGTGTTCGCCCGCGCCGAGCAGTTGGCCGACGATATCGCCCTTGGCCTGGCCGAATACATCGCTACGCTGTCGGCAATCCCACTCAAGCAACGTATCGGCAACCCGTTGCTGGTGTTCCTGCAAACCGCCGCCGACACTTCGCTGCAGCAGCAGCAGGCCCAGGCCTGGGATGTGCTGCGCCAGGTACATGCCCGTGACCCGAGCCCTTGGCCGGCCGACGTACCACTGGACCCCCACGACAACCAGTGGTCGTTCTGCTTCGCCGGCATGCCGCTGTTCATCAACATGAGCTTCCCGGCGCATCGGTTGATGAAGAGCCGCAACCTGGGCAAGCACATCACCTGGGTGATCAACCCGCGGGAAAGCTTCGACGAGGTGGCCAGTGCCAGCACCGAAAGCGGCCAGCGCATCCGCGCGCGCATCCGCGAACGGGTGCATCACTACAACGACGGCGTGATGCCGAACGCGCTGGGTTTTTTCGGCCAGCACGACAACTACGAATGGAAGCAGTACCAGCTCCAGGAGCCCGGTTCACCCGGCCCGGCGCGCTGCCCGTTCCATACCCACACGACCACCGCCCCACTGATCGAGAACTGAACGTGAACACCGCCCTGACCGCCACCTACGCCCTGACCGTCCTGCTGCTGATCGCCACCCCCGGCCCCGTCGTGGCGCTGATCGTCAACACCGCCGCCGCCGCAGGTTCACGCAAGGCCCTGTTCACCGCCATCGGCACCAACTGGGCGTCGCTGGTGCTGATCGGCGCCGCCGCCTGGGTGATCATGACCAGCGCGGCCATCGACAAGACCTGGCTCAACGGCATGAGCCTGCTGGGCTGCCTGTTCATCGGCTACGTTGCCCTTGGCACGCTGCGCGAGGCACTCCAGGCACCCGCCGAAGCCCCTGAAACCACGCCTGCCCCGCCAGCCACCCGCGGCGGTCTGTTGCAGGGCTTCATGGTGGGGATCTCCAACCCCAAGGACATCATCTTCTTCATCTCGTTCTTCCCCCAGTTCATCCAGGTCACCGAGTCGTTCGGCAAGAGCATGGTGGTGCTGTCACTGCTGTGGATCGTCATCGATTTCGCCGTGCTGAGCCTGTACATCTTCGCCATCGGCAGGATCGCTTCGCAGCGCAGCAGTCGCCTGATCAGCCTGGCATCCGGGGTCGCCCTGCTGCTGATCGCGGTGGTCGGCCTGGCCTACAACCTCAAGGCGCTGGCCGCCTGAGGCCACGCGGCACACCGCCAAGGAGCGTCCATGACCGTGATCGATACCGCTTCGGCCCTGGCACAACCGCTGCCAGACGACTACCAGCGTTTCCTGCGCCTGGGCAGCCGCCGCGCACCGCAGACCCTGTACGTGCACGAACGCGGCTATCGCTCCGCCACCATCAATACCGACGCCCTGGGCATGCGCTACAGCCATGGTGCCGGCAAGCGCTTCTCGCTGGCCGAGCGTGGCGGTGCGGCGCGGGTCAACCTGCTGGTGGGCGGCTCTACCGCCCTGGGTATCGGCGCCAGTGGCGACGCCCACACCGTGGCCTCCTACCTGTCGCAACTGACCGGCGAAACCTGGTTGAGCCTGGCCGGTTGCGGGCTCAATGCCACGCAGGAACTGTTGATGTTCCTCACCCACCAGCACCGCCTGGGCCAGATTGGCCATGTGGTGCTGCTCAGCGGGTTGAACACCCTCGCCCAGGAAGCGTTGGTGGAAATCCTGGCTGGCGCCGAAGACCCGCCTCGGGCCCAGGCCTACCAGGACTTTCTCAACCGCTTCAACGAGGGCGTGCAGGCGTGCCTTCCAGAGCGTCAAGCGTCGCTCTGGCAGCGTCTGCGCCAGGCCCTCGCGCCGCGTCAGGGCGAGCAGTGGCCGGCACTCGAGGCCTTGCCATCACCCGAAAAACGCCTGATCCGTGCGGCCGACAGCATCGGCCGCACCCTGTGCCAGTGGGATCGGCTGTTGGCCGACGGCCATGCCGCCCTCACCTTCATCCTCCAGCCGCTGCTGCCCTGGTGCCGCGATACGCTGCCCGCAGGTGAACAGGCGATGCTCGATACACTCGAACGCCACCCTTCGAATTTCGATCGTTTGCTCGGCGACACCTATGAAGCGCCGTTGCACCAGGCGTTTTTCCGGCGCATCAGGAACCAGGCCGGCCCCGTCCCCTGCTATGACATGAACTGTATGCTGGGCAGCTCGCCGGCCTTCGCCGACACACTGTTCGTCGACCGCCTGCACTTCAACGACCAGGGCAACAAGGCACTGGCCAAGGTGATCACCGCCAAGCTTGGCCTGGCCCAGGAAAAGTACGAGCACTGCCGCACGCCCTCGGTCAAGCTCGTCTGATAGGGGAATCCCGGACTTTCGGCCAATGGCCGTGGCTGGCTAGAATACGCTGTCGTCGCTCCCGATCCCCCGAGGCACACGCGTTCCCGTCATGACCATCGTAGCCACACCCTCTCGTCCGGCGTTACGCGGCATTCGCGTGCTCCGTGCCGCCTGCCTGCTGCCATTGCTGACGACACTCGGCGCCCAGGCCTTGGACGTACGCATCGATCCCCACGCCGACCTGCTCTACCGCCAGGCGCTACCGCTACTGGAGCAAGCCGACCGCACGGATGACAGCCCCAGCCCATTGCGCACGGCCAGCAACGACCCCGAGCTCAGCCGTCAGGGCCAGGCCATGGCGCGCACGCTGCCCACGGCGGTGGCGCTGCTGGAAAAGTCCGTAGCATTGAACCACCCCGTCGCACAGTACCGCCTGGCGCTGTACTACACGACTTACCTGCCAGCTGCGCAGATTCCCGACGCTGCCTGCCCGTTGCTGGAGGCCAGCCTGCAACAAGGCTTCGCCCCTCCGGCCCTAGCCATCGCCCGCTGGTGCCCGCCTTACAATGCCAGCCCCGCTTATCGCCAGGCACTCGAGGCGGTCCCGAGCATGGCCACCTTGTACGCGGCGTACTACCCGCAGCCGGCCACTCGCCTTGCGTGCAGCCGCAGCCGCCCGCAAGGCCTGGAAATGCAATGGGGCCGCCAGCGTGACTACCAGGCCGAGGTCTACCGCCTGCTTGGCGACCTCGACCCGCAACAGCGCCAGGCGCTACTGCACAAGGCAGTGGAGATCAATGGCTGCGTCACGGCGCAACAGCACCTGAGCAATCGCTGAGCAGCAAGATCGTTCAAGCCAGCCGCAGGCACCTCTGGCATGCTGGTTTGCCCTGTCGATTCGTTGTCATGCCCATGCCCAGTACTCTTCTCGCCCGCCAGGCGTTCCTCCGTGGCGCCATCGCCATCCTGCCGCTGTCGCTGGCGGTCGCCCCTTGGGGCCTGCTCGCCGGCTCCATGGCCATCGAAGCCAACCTCAGCGCCTGGCAAGGCCAGGGGCTGTCGGCGATCGTCTTCGCCGGTGCCGCGCAACTGGTGGCCATCGGCATGCTCAAGGGCGGTGCCAACCTGTTCTCGATCCTGCTCACCACCCTGCTGCTGACCTCCCAGCACCTGCTCTATGGGCTGTCGATGCGCCCGGTGCTGTCCGGCTTGCCGACCCGCTGGCGGTTGGGGCTGGGCTTTCTGCTCACCGACGAATTCTTCGCCCTCACCAGCCACCACGACCAGCAGCAGTTCAACCGCTGGTACGCCCTGGGCGTGGGCCTGACCTTCTATGTGGCGTGGAACCTGTTCACCCTGGCCGGCATCATCCTCGGCCAGAACATCCCGCACCTGGACCAGCTGGGCTTGGACTTTTCCATCGTCGCCACCTTCGTTGCGCTGATCGCGCCGCTGCTGCGCAACCTGCCCACCGTGGTGTGCGTGGCAGTGTCGCTGTTCTGCTCGGTGCTGTTCAGCTATTGGCACTGGGAAACCGCCCTGGTGGCCGCCGGCCTGCTGGGCATGGCCGCCGGGTTCATCTGCCAGAAATGCTCCGGAGGCCGCTCATGATCTGGCTGCTGATCTTCGCCATGGGTGCGGTGGTGTTCCTCAACCGCTACGCCTTCCTCGAACCGCGCCTGCCCCTGCGCCTGAGCTCGAACGCCCGGCAGTTTCTCGGCTTTGCCGTGCCGGGCATGCTCACGGCGATCTGCGGGCCGATCATCTTCCTGCCCGGCCACCAACTGGAGCTGAGCCCGCTCAACCCCTACCTGCTCGGCTCGCTGGTGGCCATCACCCTGGTGCTGTTGACCCGCAGCGTATTGCTGAGCATGCTGGCGAGCATGTTGATCTTCTTCCTCCTGCGCAGCTGGCTGGCATGACCACGCCCCTGCGCGAGCAGACCCACTTGTGGCAGGCACCGGCGCTCGGTGATGTCGAGATGCTGCATGCCCGCTACCTGCAGCAGCGTTTCGCCCCGCATGTGCACGAAGGGTATGTGTTCACCGTGATCGAGTCCGGTGCCCAGCGCTTCTGGCACCGGGGCAGCGAGCACCTGGCCCCGGTGGGCAGCATGGTGCTGATCAACCCGGATGAATTGCACACGGGCGCTACCGCCCACGAAGCCGGCTGGCGCTATCGGGGCTTCTACCCCGAGCATGAACGGGTCACCCGGGTGCTCGACGAGCTGGAACTGGGCCGCCACGGCCTGCCGCGCTTTGCCGACAGCGTGATCCAGGATCCGGCGCTGGCGGCCGCGTTCAGCCAATTGCACCGGCTTTGCGAAAGCGGCGCCAGCGCGCTGGAGCAGCAGACCGCCTGGCGCCAGGCGGTACTGGCCCTGGTGCAGCGCCACGGCCACTGCGCCGAACCCGCAGCGCCAGGCAACGAGCCGCTGGCCGTGGCCCGTGCCCGCGAGCTGCTGGAAAGCCAGCTGGCCGACCCTCCGTCGCTGGAAGCGCTGGCAGCTGCGGTGAATCTCTCGCCGTTCCACTTCGCTCGGGTGTTCCGCCAGGCTACCGGCCTGCCGCCTCATGCCTGGCTCAAGCAGCGGCGCCTGGCACGGGCCCGGGAACTGCTGCGCAGCGGCCTGTCGGCGGTGGATGTCGCCCTGACGCTTGGCTTCGCCGACCAGAGCCACCTCAACCGGCAGTTCAAGCAAGCCTACGGGATTACGCCGGGGGTGTATCGCCAGGCCTGCCTGAACCTGTAGCGACAACATGCCTCAGGCAGCCCCCCAGGCCACTGCTACACTCAAGGGGCTGAACGGAGGATCCCACCATGTCCGAACGTGAAATCACCACCCTCCTGTCGCTGATGAGCCAGCGTCAGGCCTGCCTGAGCAGTGCCTGCAAGGAGATCGCCGACTGGATCGACCGCCAGGGCGATGTGCCCGCCGCCGGCAAGATACGCGCAACACTCAAGGCGCTGGAGGCCGAGGATGCGCAGGTGCGCAAGACCTTGACCTCGTTGAACATCGAACGGCCACTGCCCAAGTTTCGCAGTTGACCTCGATGGAGCGTCCGCAGCTGCGGTGCGACCCTATCGCTGGCAAGCCAGCTCCCACAGGGTCGAGCGCTATCGATGGGCAGATGCGCAGGAGACTGCGCGCGCTGTGCAAGCAGGTTGCCGGCATCAACGGCACCTAACGCGCCGCCCCATCGATCAATGGTTCATGTGCATATGGTCGTGCCCGCCGCCGGCTTCGGCGTTGAGCGCACGTACCTGCGCCTGGACCTGCAGCACTTCCTTCGCGCCCTTGGCATCCTCGAGGGTGAGCGTGAGCGGCACTTGCTCACCTTCTTTCACCTGCTGGTTCAAGCCCATCAGCATCACATGCAGGCCATTGGGGTCCAGCTTGACCGGCTTGCCAGCCGGCAGCTCGACGGCCTTGACTTCGCGCATGCCCATCACGTCGCCGTTCATGGTCATCTCGTGCACCTGCACGGTCTTGGCCACCGGTGAGGCCACGCCGACCAGCTTGCTGTCGCTGCTGGCGGTCAGGGTCATGAAGGCCCCGGTGGACTGCTGGTGCGGCACGCTGGCGCGCACCCAGGCGTCGCTCACCACGGTCTGGGCGAAGGCCGGCAGGGCCAGGCCCAACAGGGCCACGGCGGCCAGGGTGCGTTTGATCGGTTGCATCGACATTCAGCAGATCTCCATCAGGGTGAGCAGGTCTTCGGCACATTCCTTGGCGTTCAGCGAATGGCCCAGGCTCAGGCGCAGGGTGCCACGGGTATCGTAGACGTAGCTGGTGGACGAGTGAGAGATGGTGTAGGTGTCGCCGGCCGGGACCTTTTCGTAGAACACCTTGAATTCCCGGGCCACCTCGGCGATTTCCTCGGGGGTGCCGGTCAGCGCGATGATCGACGGGTCGAACGCCTTGACGTAGGCATCGAGCACTTCGGGGGTGTCGCGCTCCGGGTCCAGGGTAATGAGCACCGGCTGGAACAGCTCGAGGTCACGGCCGCGCAGCAGCTTGCGGATCTGTACCACACGTGCCAGCGCGGTCGGGCAGACTGCCGGGCACTGGGTGAAACCGAAGAAGATCATCGGCATGCTGCCGTAGAAGCTCGACAGGCTGCGTTCGTTGCCTTGAGTATCCTTGAGCTTGAACTTGCGCCCGAGGATCTCGTTGCTCATGTTCTTGCCGTACTTGAAGTCCAGGCCACGGGCCGGGTTGCAACCCGCCAGCAGGCCAAGCCCCAGTACGCCCATCCCGGCGACTACCGCGCGCCGGGTCAACAGATCAGTCATGGAACCATCCTTTACAGGGAAGGTGCCGGCCCTTGGGGTGGGTCGGCCAGAAAACCGGGGCATTCTGGCATGACACCCCCAGGCCATCCACCCGACCTAGGGCGGATCGGGCTGCAGCCCTTTGAATACGGGGCGCGACCGGTTGTCGCAGGGGTTGAATCCGTAACACTTTGTTGCTAGGGCTCAATAAAAATCTTGCCATGCCTACAAACGCCATCGCCGGCAAGCCGGCTCCCACATGTGCAACCCTGTGGGAGCCGGCTTGCCGGCGATGAGGTCGGAACAAACGCCAGCTACCTGTCAGTAGTAAGCGTTTTCCTTCTGGCTGTGGTCGGTCACGTCACGCACGCCCTTGAGCTCCGGAATGCGCTCGAGCAGGGTGCGCTCGATACCTTCCTTGAGCGTAACGTCGGCTTGGCCGCAGCCCTGGCAACCACCGCCGAACTGCAGCACGGCGATGCCGTCGTCGACCACGTCCACCAGGCTCACGGCGCCGCCGTGGCTGGCCAGGCCCGGGTTGATCTCGGTCTGCAGGTAGTAGTTGATCCGCTCGTTGATCGGGCTGTCCTCGTTGACCATCGGCACCTTGGCGTTAGGGGCCTTGATGGTCAGCTGGCCGCCCATGCGGTCGGTGGCGTAGTCGACCAGCGCGTCTTCGAGAAACGGCACGCTGACGGCGTCCAGATACGCGGTGAAGCTCTTCAGGCCTACGGGCTCGTCGTCGGGTTTCTCTTCACCCGGCTTGCAGTAGGCGATGCAGGTCTCGGCATACTGAGTACCCGGTTGAGTGATGAAAATACGGATGCCGATCCCGGGCGTGTTCTGCTTGGAGAGCAGATCGGCCAGGTAATCATGGGCGGCGTCGGTAATAGTTATAGCGCTCATGGAAGTTCCTCACAGACTTGCCGGCAGTGTACGCCAACCCGTGCCTTGAACAAAGTCCTAGCATTTGACTCGGGATAACACCAACCCAGGTTCCGCGCCCGCAGGCGGCGCAATCCAGGCCTTGAGCCGCCAGTACAGGCCGCGTTCCAGCCATTGGTAGCTGAACCACGACATTAGTCCGATTGACGGCACGCAGATCGCGAACACGAGGTAAGGGTTCAGGCGCAGCCGTTCGCTGGCGAACAGGCCGGCATAGAGCACCAGCACGTGAATCAGGTACACCGAGTATGAGCAGTCGCCCAGCGTCTTGAGCAACTGGTTGCCCTTGAAGTACGGCTCCAGCGCGATGAACGCCAGCACCACCAGCGCGCTGGGCACGCCCCAATGCAGCAACCGCACCGAGGCGTCCAGGTGATACAGCGCAAAGCCCGCCAGCATCAGCAACCCCAGCGGTAGCCACCCCCCTTCGCGGATCAGCCCGCGACGGTAGAGCACGCCCAAGCCGATGCCCAGCAGGAACTCGTAGACGATGTCGTTGTTGTAGAAGCGACTGAGCACGCCCAGGCGGCCAAGCACTTCGCTGACCAGCAACAACGCCGCCGTCACCAGCAACAGGTGATGGCGTTGGCGTACCAGGAAGGCCAGGCCGAACAGCAGGTAGAAGAACATCTCGAAATTCAGCGTCCAGCCTACGTTGAGCGTGGGGTACAGCCCGTAGCCGCCCGGGTTCTCGGCTGGTATGAACAGTAGCGACAGCAGCAGGTGCTGCCACGCGAACACCTGGTGCGGCATCCAGCGGCTGGCGATCAGCATCAGCACCGCCATCAACAGGGTGTAGAACCAGTAGGCGGGGATGATGCGCAGGGCGCGGTTGAGCAGGAACTGTCCAGGGGCGATTTCCTTGTCGCGGGTCGACAGGTAGATCACCAGGCCGCTGATGACGAAGAAGATGTCCACCCCCACCGCGCCGCGGTCGGCGAGCAGTTGGCCAATGGGGCCGGTGGCGTGGAAGTCGAAGAAGATCTGCATGAAGTGGTGGCAGACCACCAGCCAGGCGGCGAAGGCCCGGAGAGCCTGAAGCGAATACAGCATGAAATACCCTGCGCTTGCGGTGCATTGAGGCTCTTGCTCATGCCCATCGCGGGGCAAGCCCGCTCCCACGCACTTGTGGGAGCGGGCTTGCCCCGCGATGGGCACACGCGGAACCACCTGCATGTCCGACCGCAGGATGCCGGGAAAGTCCCGGCCAATCGATCAGAGGTTCTCGTAGCGGTTCATGTCCAGTACGCCCGCCTCTTTCGGATCGGTCTCCTTGATGTAGCTGTTCAGGTCATGGAAGTAACGCCAGAACTCGGGATGGCTGCGGCGCACGCCCCAACGCATGACAACGCGCTCGAACTTGCCGGTGTCGTCGCGGGCCGCCTCCAGGTCCTCGACGAACTCCGGTACATCCTTGGCCGGCACGTTGAAGATGAAGTTGGGGTAGCTGCTCAGTACCCCCGGGTACAGCGTGAGGGTGTCCAGCCCCGGCTGGTAGCGATAAGCCTCGCCGAGCAGGAACGCCACGTTGCTGTGGGCACGGTTGCGCAGCAGGCTGTAGACCTGGCGCTGACCGCCCTGCCCTTCGATGCGCAGCATGGTCGCCTCGGGGAGCTGGCCGATCACCTTGAGGCCCGCGGCCGGGCGCGAGACCAGGCGGCTGAGGGACTGCTCGACATCGCGGAACTCTTCGCTCATCTGCGGCCGCGAGCAGTAGGCGCCCTGGCAACGGTTGATCGGGTCGGGGGCCGCATTCAGGCTGCCGGTACGCTGCAACAGCTTGAGGCCGAAGTCACGCTTGGGGTGGTGCTTGTCGAGCTTGAGCGCGCTGGGGGTATCGGTGTCGATGTCGGTGTAGTCCAGCCACATCTTCACCTTGCCGCTGTTCTGGTACCAACTGCCGAGTATCTCGCCGCGCTTGTCGGCCGGCATCAGGCGCAGGAAGTTCACTTCGGCGCCGTTGCGGATCAGGTCGAAGTACAGGCGGGTCTGCAACTGGTGCGAAACGTTGCCGTACACGTCGAAGTTCACCGCCAGCTGGTAGTAGGTGCGCTCGAACAGCGGGTAGTCGAACAGCCACATCGTCAGCGGCACATCGCCGATCAGGCCCTTGGTTACCGAGGCGCTGTCGAAGTGGCGGAAGATGCTCAGCAACGCGTTGTCATTGCCGGCCCATAGCGTCGACCAGCTCGGGGCCGGCTGCTCGGCGTAGGCTTCGCGGCGCAGCGCCTCATAGTCGTTGCGCTTGTCGCGATAGGCGTGCCACAGGCTCAGGACACTGCCGACGTCATCGATCTGCCCGGGCATGGCCAGCAAGGGCGTGGCCTCGCCCCGGTAATTGGCATCGGTGATGTAGAGGTCGTGAGCCGGCTCCTGGAACAGCGCCCAGAAGTTGTCGCGGATCACGTCGGTGGCGATCTGCCCGCGGCATACCGGGCCACGGATGAAGGTACGCACGAAGTATTCGGCGTTATCCAGCATGAACTGGTAGCGCGCCACCGCCGGGATCGCCTCGAAGGTCTCGAACGGGTTGGCGCGGTGGCGCGGGCCATAGCCGGGCAACGCGCTGGCGTGCCAGTCGCCGCTGTAGAACAGCTGCTTGACGCGCTTGAGCTTCTGCGGGCCCATCGGGTAGGTGATGTGGGTCTTGTGCACGATCACGCCCTGCACCGGGATCAGCCGGTAATAGAAGTCGGTACCGGGCGGGTCGTTGGGGCGGCGCGTGGCGATCAGGTCGACCGGCTGGCCACTCGGTGTGCGCGAGCGCACCCACTGGAAGAAGTGGCCCTGCTCGCCCCCTTTGAAATAGATGTGCGCGAGGAACAGGTGCTCGTACAACCAGCGGCCCACCAGGGCTTCGGTCGAACCCGGGCGATTGAGCAGCTCCTCCCAGTCGGCGATCTGCTGCGCTTCCACCGCACTGGGCTGGATGGCCGTCTTCTCCACCGGCGCGCCGGCCGCCAGCCAGCGCTGCAGGGTCTGGTACTCCTGGTCGGTCAACCCGGTGACCGCCAGCGGCATGCCTTCTTTGGGGTGGGCGCCGGCGTAGGCGTCGAACTCGTGGGGCATGGGGCACATGTTGTTGCGGTTGAGCCCCAGTACGATTTCTTCGGGCAATTTGGCGTTGGGTGTGAGTGGGGTCTTGTGGCCCAGCTCGAGCATGCGCGCCATCAGCGCGGCCTGGCTGCCCTGCTTGTCGAGCACCGAGTAGAAGCCCTGCTTGCGCCAGCCGGCCTCGTCACGGGCATCGTAGAACAGCCGCGTGGTGGGCACCGCCTTGCTGCGCTCGCCCTGGTAGACCGGCACTTTGGAGCCGCCGCGCTCGGCGCCCTCGGCGCTCCCCAGGTTGAGCTGGCAGGCGGCGTCGTTGCAGGCGTGGCAGGCCACGCACTTCTCGGTGAAGATCGGTTGGATGTCCCGGGTGTAGGAAACCGTCGGGCTCGATTGGGGGGGCTGCGCGAACGCGACGCCGCTGACGAGCAGGGCGAAAGCGCTGGCAAGAATGCGATACAGCATGTGCCGAATGTCCTGGTTACTTGAAGCCATCACGATGTGCCTGGCGGGTCCTGAGGTGTTGGGAGCGCGGCAGCAACATGAGCGTAATTCATGCAAATGGCTGGCACGCCTAAAATCCATGCAGCTTTGTTATTATTCGGCACCTTCTGATATTCGCCCGACCAGGTAGTCCTATGTCCGACCGCAGCGCTCGTTTAAAAGCACTCCAGAAAGCACTCAAAGAGCGCATCCTGATCCTCGACGGCGGCATGGGTACTATGATCCAGAGCTACCGCCTCGAGGAACACGACTATCGTGGCACGCGCTTCGCCGATTGGCCAAGCGATGTGAAGGGCAACAACGACTTGCTGCTGCTCAGCCGCCCGGACGTGATCGCCGCCATCGAGAAAGCGTACCTGGACGCCGGCGCCGACATTCTCGAAACCAACACCTTCAACGCCACGCAAATCTCCCAGGCCGACTATGGCATGGAAGCGCTGGTGTACGAGCTGAACGTCGAGGGCGCGCGCATCGCCCGCCAGGTGGCCGACGCCAAGACCCTGGAAACGCCCGACAAACCACGCTTCGTCGCCGGCGTGCTCGGCCCGACCAGCCGCACCTGCTCGATCTCCCCCGACGTCAACGACCCAGGCTACCGCAACGTCACCTTCGACGAACTGGTGGAGAACTACATCGAGGCCACCCGCGGCCTGATCGAGGGCGGCGCTGACCTGATCCTGATCGAGACCATCTTCGACACCCTCAACGCCAAGGCGGCGATCTTCGCCGTGCAGCAGGTGTTCGAGGAAGACGACGTCGAACTGCCGATCATGATCTCCGGCACCATCACCGACGCCTCCGGCCGCACCCTGTCCGGGCAGACCACCGAAGCGTTCTGGAACTCGGTGCGCCACGCCAAGCCGATCTCCATCGGCCTGAACTGCGCCCTGGGCGCCAAAGACCTGCGCCCGTACCTGGAAGAGTTGTCTGGCAAGGCCGACACCTTCGTTTCGGCGCACCCCAACGCCGGCCTGCCCAACGCCTTTGGCGAGTACGACGAAACCCCGGCGGAGATGGCCGCGGTGGTCGAGGAGTTCGCCGCCAGCGGTTTCCTCAACATCATCGGCGGCTGCTGCGGCACTACCCCGCCGCACATCCAGGCCATCGCCGAAGCGGTGGCCAAGCACAAGCCGCGGGCGATCCCCGAAATCCCCAAGGCCTGCCGCCTGTCAGGCCTGGAGCCGTTCACCATCGATCGGCAGTCGCTGTTCGTCAACGTCGGCGAGCGCACCAACATCACCGGTTCCGCCAAGTTCGCCCGGCTGATCCGTGAAGAGAACTACACCGAAGCGCTGGAAGTCGCCCTGCAGCAGGTCGAGGCCGGCGCCCAGGTGATCGACATCAACATGGACGAAGGGATGCTCGACTCCCAGGCCGCCATGGTGCGCTTCCTCAACCTGATCGCCGGTGAGCCGGACATCTCCCGCGTGCCGATCATGATCGACTCCTCCAAGTGGGAAGTGATCGAGGCGGGCCTCAAGTGCATCCAGGGCAAGGGCATCGTCAACTCGATCTCCATGAAGGAAGGCGTCGAGCAGTTCAAGCACCACGCCCGCCTGTGCAAGCGCTACGGCGCCGCCGTGGTGGTAATGGCCTTCGACGAGGTCGGCCAGGCCGACACCGCCGCGCGCAAGAAAGAAATCTGCCAACGCAGCTACGACATCCTGGTCAACGAAGTGGGCTTCCCGCCGGAAGACATCATCTTCGACCCGAACATCTTCGCCGTCGCCACGGGTATCGAGGAGCACAACAACTACGCCGTCGACTTCATCGAAGCCTGTGCTTTCATCCGCGATCACCTGCCCCATGCCCTGAGCTCGGGCGGTGTATCCAACGTGTCGTTCTCGTTCCGGGGCAACAACCCGGTGCGCGAGGCGATCCACTCGGTGTTCCTGTACCACGCGATCCAGAACGGCCTGACCATGGGTATCGTCAACGCCGGCCAACTGGAGATCTACGACGAGATCCCGGCCGCGCTGCGCGAGAAGGTCGAGGACGTGGTGCTCAACCGCACCCCGCACGGCACCGACGCCCTGCTGGCCATCGCCGACGACTACAAAGGCGGCGGTGCAACCAAGGAAGTGGAAAACGAAGAGTGGCGCTCGTTGCCGGTTGAAAAACGCCTGGAGCATGCACTGGTCAAGGGCATCACCGCGCACATCGTCGAGGACACCGAGGAGTGCCGCCAGCAGTGCGCGCGCCCGATCGAGGTCATCGAAGGCCCACTGATGAACGGCATGAACGTGGTCGGCGACCTGTTCGGCGCCGGCAAGATGTTCCTGCCCCAGGTGGTCAAGTCGGCCCGGGTGATGAAGCAGGCCGTGGCCCACCTGATCCCGTTCATCGAGGAAGAAAAGGGCGACAAACCCGAGGCCAAGGGCAAGATCCTCATGGCCACGGTCAAGGGCGACGTGCACGACATCGGCAAGAACATCGTCGGCGTGGTGCTCGGTTGCAACGGCTACGACATCGTCGACCTCGGCGTGATGGTGCCGGCCGAGAAGATCCTGCAGACTGCCCGCGAGCAGAAGTGCGACATCATCGGCCTGTCCGGGCTGATCACCCCGTCGCTGGACGAGATGGTCCACGTCGCCCGCGAGATGCAGCGCCAGGACTTCCACCTGCCGCTGATGATCGGCGGCGCCACCACCTCCAAGGCGCACACCGCGGTGAAGATCGAACCCAAGTACTCGAACGATGCCGTGGTCTACGTCACCGATGCCTCGCGCGCGGTGGGCGTGGCCACGCAACTGCTGTCCAAGGAACTCAAGGCCGGTTTCGTCGAGAAGACCCGCCAGGACTACGTGGAAGTGCGCGAGCGCACCGCCAACCGCAGCGCCCGCACCGAGCGCCTGAGCTACACCCAGGCCATCGCCGCCAAACCGCAGTACGACTGGGCCGGCTACCAGGCTGCCACGCCGTCCTTCACCGGCGTGAAGGTGCTGGACAACATCGACCTGCGCACCCTGGCCGAATACATCGACTGGACGCCGTTCTTCATTTCCTGGGACCTGGCCGGCAAGTTCCCGCGCATCCTCACCGATGAAGTGGTCGGCGAGGCGGCGACGGCGCTGTACCAGGACGCTCGCGAAATGCTCGACAAGCTGATCGACGAGCAGCTGATCAGCGCCCGCGCGGTGTTCGGCTTCTGGCCGGCCAACCAGGTCAACCATGACGACATCGAGGTGTATGGCGCCAACGGCGAAGCGCTGGCCACCCTGCACCACCTGCGCCAGCAGACCATCAAGCCCGACGGCAAGCCGAACTGGTCGCTGGCCGACTTCGTCGCCCCCAAGGACAGCGGCGTGACCGACTACGTAGGTGGTTTCATCACCACCGCCGGCATCGGCGCAGAAGAGGTGGCCAAGGCCTACCAGGACAAGGGTGACGACTACAGCTCGATCATGGTCAAGGCCCTGGCCGACCGCCTGGCCGAGGCCTGCGCCGAATGGTTGCACGAGCAGGTGCGCAAAGAGCACTGGGGTTACGCCAAGGATGAGCACCTGGACAACGAGGCGCTGATCAAGGAGCAGTACAGCGGCATCCGCCCTGCCCCGGGTTACCCGGCCTGCCCCGATCACACCGAGAAGGCCACGCTGTTCCGCCTGCTCGACGGCAGCGCCATCGGCGAGACCGGCCCGAGCGGCGTGTTCCTCACCGAGCACTTCGCCATGTTCCCGGCGGCGGCGGTCAGCGGCTGGTACTTCGCCCACCCGCAGGCGCAATACTTCGCGGTGGGCAAGGTGGACAAGGACCAGATCGAGCAGTACAGCGTGCGCAAGGGCCAGGACATCGCCGTGAGCGAGCGCTGGCTGGCGCCGAACCTGGGTTACGACAACTAAGCCTGTTTCGGCCCCATCGCCGGCAAGCCGGCTCCTACGAAAAGCGCGTGCGCCGTAGGAGCCGGCTTGCCGGCGAACACTCGCCTACACTGTCCCTGACTGCCTCTGACCCAAGGAGCCGTTCATGGACGACCGCACCCCAGGCAAACCACCCACCTTCTGGCAGATGCTGCAAAGCATCCTCGCCGCCGCCTTTGGCGTGCAAAGCGGCAAGAACCGCGCGCGCGACTTCACCTATGGCAAGGCCAGCCATTTCATCGTGATGGGGACGGTGTTCACGCTGATCTTCATCTTCGTGCTGATCGGGCTGGTGCAGCTGGCGATGCACTTCACTGCGCGCTAGCGACGAAGACCTTGCAGCCTTGATCGCCGGCAAGCCGGCGCCCACAGGGGCAGTGCACGCGGTCCCGGTGGGAGCAACTGACTTGCACCGCTTTTTTGTAGGAGCGGCCTTGTGTCGCGAATGGGGTGCGCAGCGCCCCCAGGATCTCGATTACACCGCAAGATCGCTGGGGCCGCTTTGCGGCCCTTTCGCGACACAAGGCCGCTCCTACAGGATTTATGCGAGCCACCAGGTGGTGGCCTTGCCGGCGATCAAGGCGACGCTGAACGCAAGCCGCCCGCGGATATCCCTTCCGCGGGCGGTTCAGGTGTGTTCACGGTCTCAGGTGGGACGGTCGCTACTGATGGCTGACCCAATACACTGCGGTGACCACCACCAGCACGATCAGGCACAGGATCGCCCAGGCGTCGACACTGCTGTCAGCTTTGCGGACCTTGGTAGAGTTTCCCATTGCATTGCCTCTTGTAGTGGTTATGGGAATGCACTTCACAAGGCAGTTAAGTCGAGCAATGTCCTTCTCTCAAGCAAGGTTTTTCAGTAGTCGACGGGTGACGTGAGGAAGGGGTAGCGGTAACTCGAGGGTTGGCCTTCGGCGCTGTAGCGCTGAAAGTCGATGCCATGGTCGTCCTGCTCCAGCAGCTTGAGCCAGTGCCGGGCCTTGGCCGGGTCGATCTGTTGCAGCACCGGGACCTGGTGTTCGCGCTGGCCATCGCGGTCCAGCGCCAGGCCTTCGGCGTCATCGTGCAGCATCACCATGGCCCAGCCACCCAAGGTGAAATGCCCGCCCATCAGCACGCTCAAACGCCCTTCGATACGTGCGCGCAGCGCCTCCGGGGAGCTGTTGACCGCACTGAACAGCACCTCGCGCCCCGGTACCTTGCCGGCCTCTTCAAAGGCCCGCATGGCGCCAAAAGCCATCTGGTCATTGGCCGACCACACCAGCCTGGTCTCGGGGTAGCGCTCCAGCAGCACCTGCGCCTGTTCGTAGGCCCGCTGGCGGCTCCAGCCGCCATACACCACCTGGCGCAGGCGCACCTGGGGGAAGTCCGCCAGCGCACGGCGCATGCCCTGTTCGCGCAACTGCGAGGCCGGGGTGGTCTTGACCCCGGCGAAGGCCAGCAGGTCGACCGGCCCGGATGTGCGTGGCAGCTGCCCTACCATCGCCTTGAGCATCTGGAAGCCAGCTTCTTCATCATTGCTGGTGAGGGTGCCGAGCACCGGCGCGTACTTGTCCGGCTGCGCCTGGATGCTGCGGGCCTGGCTCGCGGTCAAGCCGTTGTTGACCAGGAACAGCTTGACCCCCGTGCCGCGGGTCAGGCGAATGATCTCCGGGGCGACGTACTGCTCGTTGACCAGCACCAGGTAGTCCGGCCGCTGCGGCCCGTGCAGCACGGCGCGGGCCTGGGTCAGCGCCAGGTCGGCGCGACGCTCGGTGTACTCCACGCGCAATTGCATGCCCAGGTCCGTGGCGGCGGCCTGCATCAGGCGTGAATAGTCGAGCCAGAAGGTCTCGTCGGAATGCCCCGGGTTGAGAAACACCACCGAGGCGGCCTGTGCGCCCGCTGCCAGTGGCAGGCTCAGGCACAGGCCCTGGCACAAGGCCTTGAGCATGCGGATACATCCCTGCGAAGCAAACGCCGGAGTATACCCCGGTGCAGGGTACATGCGGACAAATGGCAGTCAGTCTCACTTAGTCCAAATGGTTCTTTTCATATGCAAAAACATCACTTTAGCGCATAAACCCACTCTGCTATCGTGCCTTCGCTCCGACCCGGAGTGCGCGGCCGTGCGCGCGATTAGCTGCATGCAGCCTGAGACAGGACTTTTATGTACGTATACGACGAGTACGATCAGCGGATCATCGAGGACCGCGTCAAGCAGTTCCGTGATCAGACCCGCCGCTACCTGGCCGGTGAGCTGAGCGAAGAAGAATTCCGCCCTCTGCGCCTGCAGAACGGCCTCTATGTCCAACGCTTCGCCCCGATGCTGCGCGTCGCCGTGCCCTACGGCCAGCTGAACGCCACGCAGACCCGTATGCTGGCGAAGATCGCCCGCGACTACGACAAGGGCTACGCGCACATCAGTACCCGCCAGAACGTGCAGTACAACTGGCCGGCGCTGGAAGACATCCCGGAGATTCTCGCCGAGCTGGCCACCGTGCAGATGCACGCCATCCAGACCAGCGGCAACTGCCTGCGCAACGTCACCACCGACCAGTTCGCCGGTGTCGCCGCCGACGAGCTGGTGGACCCACGCCCGTGGTGCGAAATCGTCCGCCAGTGGACCACCTTCCACCCGGAATTCGCCTACCTGCCGCGCAAGTTCAAGATTGCCGTCAACGGTTCGAGCGACGACCGCGCCGCCATCGAAGTGCACGACATCGGCCTGGAGCCGGTGCGCAACGCCGCTGGCGAGCTGGGCTTCCGCGTGCTGGTCGGTGGCGGCCTGGGCCGTACCCCGGTGATCGGTGCGTTCATCAACGAGTTCCTTCCCTGGCAGGACCTGCTCAGCTACCTCGACGCCATCCTGCGCGTGTACAACCGTTACGGTCGCCGTGACAACAAGTACAAGGCTCGGATCAAGATCCTGGTCAAGGCCCTCACCCCCGAGGTGTTCGCCGAGAAGGTCGAAGCCGAGATGGCCCACCTGCGCGGCGGCAGCACCACGCTGACCGAGGCCGAAGTGCAGCGCGTGGCACGCCACTTCATCGACCCCGAGTACCTGGCGCTGGACAACGTCGACTACAGCGCGCTGGATGCCGAGCACCCAGGCTTCGCCCGCTGGCGTTCGCGCAACACCCGTGCACACAAGAAGCCTGGCTATGTTGCCGTGACGCTGTCGCTCAAGCCCACCGGCGTCGCCCCGGGCGACCTGACCGACAAGCAGCTCGACGCCGTCGCCGACTTCGCCGAGCGCTACAGCTTCGGCTACCTGCGCACCTCCCACGAGCAGAACATCATCCTCGCCGACGTCGAGCAGCGTCAGTTGCACGCCCTGTGGCTGGAACTGCGCGAGCAAGGCTTCGCCACCCCGAACATCGGCCTGCTGACCGACATCATCTGCTGCCCGGGCGGTGATTTCTGCTCGCTGGCCAACGCCAAGTCGATCCCGATCGCCGAGTCCATCCAGCGCCGTTTCGATGACCTGGACTACCTGTTCGACATCGGCGAGCTCGACCTGAACATCTCCGGTTGCATGAACGCCTGTGGTCACCACCATGTCGGCCACATCGGCATTCTCGGCGTGGACAAGAAGGGCGAGGAGTTCTACCAGGTGTCGCTGGGCGGCAACGCCGCGCGCGATGCCTCCCTCGGCAAGATCCTCGGCCCCTCGTTCGCCCAGGACGACATGGCCGACGTCATCGAGAAGCTGATCAGCGTGTATGTCGAGCGGCGCACCGAAGACGAGCGCTTCATCGACACCTACCAGCGGATCGGTATCGACCCCTTCAAGGAACGCGTCTATGCAGCGAATCATTAAGAACAACCAGATCGTCGACGAAACCTGGCACCTGCTGCCCAAGGACGTCTCGATCGACGAGTTGACCAACTGCGACGACTACATCGTGCCGCTGCAACTGTGGCGCGATCACCCCAGCCTGCTCAAGGCCCGCGACGGCGGCCTGGGCATCTGGCTGGACAGCGATGAGGAAGCCGAGGAAATCGGCGAGGACATCGAGCACTTCCAGGTCATCGCCCTGAACTTCCCGGCCTTCACCGACGGGCGCAACTACTCCAATGCGCGCCTGTTGCGTGACCGCTACCAGTTCAAGGGTGAGCTGCGCGCCATCGGCGACGTATTGCGCGACCAGCTGTTCTACATGGCCCGCTGCGGCTTCGACGCCTTCGCCATCCGTGCCGACAAGGACCCGGAAGACGCGCTGCAAAGCCTGAAGGACTTCTCGGTTACCTACCAAGGTGCCACCGACGAGCCGCTGCCGCTGTTCCGCCGCCGCTGATCGTCCCTGCTGCATCGACCGGCCCGCCCTTTGGCGGGCCGTTTCGTTTCTGGCTTTCGCCAGGCTCCTGCGCAACCCCGTGATCTTTTTGCTCAGGTTTCATGCTGGCACGCCGATAGCATTGGTGTACTCATTACTGCGCAAAGGACCGCGATGATGAACCCGATTACCTCCGCGCTGCGATTCACTCCCGCGTACAGCAACCCCTCCCCTCTGCAGGGCGTCAGCCTGCGTCAGGCGCCAGGCGTCGTCGCCCCCCAGAGCACCCAGGTCAATCTCGGCCTGGACACCCGTGTCGCCGATGCCGAGACCTACTCCGCCAGGGGTACGCTGGGCTCACCGCAGGCCCGCTATCTGTGGCAGCAGGAAAACACCGACAAGTTGAGCATGCACATGCTCGGCAGCATCAAGGGCAGCACGATCGGCGCACGCTTCCAGGGGCTCGGCGCGGCCTTGATGGAGCAGTTGGTGGCCAATGGCGGCCAGCGCGTGTCGCAATCGGCGCTGCTGGTTGGCGAGAACAGCCAGCCCGACGCCCTGATGCTGGGCTTGCATCAGTCGCGGCTGCGCGAGTTCGCCAGCAACAGCGTGACCCTGAACCTCACCACCGCCTCCGGCGCCACCGTCACCCTCGGCCTGTACAGTGGCGAACAGGGGATGGCGGTCGATGCCCAAGTGCAAAACGGCACCCTGGACGCCGCCCAACTCAAGGGCCTGGCCGACCTGGCCGATGGTTTCCAGGCGGTCATCAACGGCCTGAACCAGGATACGCCGCGCCTGCAGTTGGACGGCCTGCTCAAGCTCGACCAGAGCCTGTTCAGTGGCATGCAGATGACGGCCAAGCTCGACCAGATCAGCGGCGGCCAACAGACCTTCGACCTGCGCCTGGACGAAACCACCCGCGCCGTCAGCCTGCAAGGCCCCAATGGCGACCTGCGCCTGGACCTCGACACCCAGGGCGGCGCCCTGCTCGGCAGCACGGCCCAACGCCAGGCAGCACTCAGCAACTACCTGGCCCAGTTCGACGCCGCACAGGAGCGCGGCAAGGGCGACGCGCAGATGATGACGCTGTTCAAGGATGCCTTCAGCCAGCTCAACCGAGTGGACGACACCAGCCCGCGCCCGGCCGGGCACGGCACGCTGGTCAATACCTTCAGCCGCTCGTTGCTCACCGGGCTGGCCGACTTCAACGCCTCGCTCACCCAGACCACCTCGCGCCCGAACGCGCAGAAGCCCGAGGAAGAGGACCGCTTCGCCTACCAGGTGTCGCAGTCGACCAGCAGCCAGGGCCAGGGCAACTCCATCGCCCGCGAGCAACGCCAGCAGGCTAGCCTCGACGCTGCCTGGCACAGCCGCCTCGACTCGTCGGCGCGGCTCACGGGGGGCGTGGATACCGACAACTACCGCTACCACGTGCTGCGCGAGCAGGCCAGCAGCACCACGCGGCTGGCGATCGTCGAGGGCGACCTGACCGAAGCGAAGGTCAGCCAGGAAGCCAGCAGCACCAAGCGCGTGCTGACGGTCCGCGACGGCGTCTTGCAGTCCGATGTCAGCACCCCGCGCTCGGCCAGCAAGTCCCGCGACCTGATGAACCTGCTCGACCAGTTGCTCAAGCAGGAAGAGAAGGCCCGCCGCGATGGCCGCGAATCGACCCTCGAACAGCAACTGGCCGGCCACCGCCAACAGTGGCTGCTACAGACCGATCCTGCGCTGATCTAATGCTAGGGCTGCCTGCTGGCGCAGGCAGCCCCGCATTCAACCGCCAGTCCCTTGCCCCACCAACACCCCCTCGACCTGCTGCCCGTAGAGGTTGACGCCGTCATTGGCATGGAACTTCAACCGGGTCTTCTCGATCGAGCCCTCCACCAGCCGCGGATCCTGCGGTCGCTCGTGCCGGTTGATCCACGCGGCCACGTCCCAGGCCTGCTGGTCGCTGAGGCTGCCAGGCTTGCCCAGGGGCATGTTGTACTTGATGAACGAGGCCGCGGTGTTGATGCGGTGCATGCCAGCGCCCCAGTTGTACGAATCCTTGCCCCACAGTGGCGGCATCACGTATTCGCCGGCGACCTGCTGCCCTTCGCCATTGTCGCCGTGGCAGATCGCGCACTGCTCGCGGTACACCTGCTGGCCACGCTTGAAGTCATAGCCACCGGCCGGCTGGGCGACCTCGGGGTAGCCGCGCCCGGCGATCTCCACACCTGTCGGGGCCTGGGTCGACAGCCAGTAGGCGTAAACGCTGAGCGCAGTCATCTGCGGGCTGTCGGCCGCTGGCGGCTTGCCGTTCATGCTGAACTGGAAACAGCCCTGGATGCGCTCGGCGAAGGTATTCACCTTGTCATTCTTCTTGCGATAGGCCGGGTACATTGGGTAGGCGCCCCACAGTGGCGCGGAGTGGGCCATACGGCCCTGGTCGAGGTGGCAGTTGCTGCAGTTCAGGCCGTTGCCCACGGCGTCTGGCATCAACCGGCGGGTATCGACGAACAGCGCATGCCCCTCGCGGACCATCCTGCCGTAGGCGTTGTCGGGGATGGCGCTCTCGGCGGGTGGCGCGAACTGCGGCGCGGCCTGGGCGCCCGGCACCTTGAGTTGAGACTGGTCTTCCATGGCGATCGGCGCGGCCTGGGCATTGCCCAAGGTCAGTAACAGCAGGGTCGGGATCAGGGTGTTCATGGCTTGGCCTCCTGGCTGCCCTGCTGGGCGAAGTATTCGGCAATCGCCTTGACCTCGGCGTCGGTCATGGCCTTGGCCACGTTGACCATCAGCTGGTTGGGGTCATTGCGCCGGCTGCCATCGCGCCAGGCATTGAGCTGGGCTGCCAGATAGGTGGCTGGCTGGCCAGCCAGGGGTGGGAAGTGCTCACCGACACCGCTACCGCCCGGGCCATGGCACTGCACGCAACCTGGGATCTGCCGGCTCCAGTCGCCGTACAGTGCCAGGCGTGTCGTTGCGTCCGGGGCGATCTGCTGCCGGCGCAGGTCGGGCGCGCCATCGGCGGCAAGCGTGGCCAGGTAGTGGCTGACGGCGTCGATTTCCGCATCGTCCAATGCCTTGGCCAGCGGCTCCATCACCGCCTGGCGACGGTCGCCCTCGCGGAAATCCCGTAGCTGCTTGGCGAGATAGCCGGCGGGCAAACCGGCCAGCCGCGGAAAACCGGCGGCGGCAATGCCTTTGCCATCCGGCCCATGGCAGCCCAGGCAAGCCATGGCGGCGGGGTTCTGCCCGCCCTGGGTGAAGATCTTCTGACCGTCGACGGCATGCGCCGAGGGCCAGGCCAGGATCAGCAGGCCGCCGATCAAGACACGACTCAAGGGTTTCATCACGGATGCTCCATTTCCTTGTTATAAGCTTAGGCTCAAACGACATAAGCCCCAGAAATACTAGGGCCAATCCCCGGTATGCGACAACGTGCCGCCGGGAAGGAAACAGGCAATCCGCCCGCTAATCGCTCATTTACTGCGCTGGATCAAGCACCGGAGATGCACTCGGTCGCAGCCGTGCGCACATCGCCCAGGCGCAACGGGAAGTTGTTCAGCCGCTCGTAGACCTTGATCGAGCTGCCACTGCCGCGCTTGTCGATATCCAGTAACGCTGCGGGGCCGGCGCCGGCCGACAGCTTCTGTGGCACGATCAGGCGCAGGCCATGGTCGCCCAGGGCTTGTTCCTGCAAGGGATCGCGGCTGTCGTCGAGCCTGTGCTTGACGCAATCGGCGTACTCACGCGGCGACTTGCCGGACATCACATCCATCGTTGCATGGGATTGCTCCAGCTCCGTCACGCTGACGCAGCCCCCCAACACCAGCGGCAACGCCGCTACCAGCCATTTCATGCCCGCCATCTCCTCACTGCAAAGTCATCCTCTGACCACAGCCGGGCGGATTTGCTCCGCGCTCTGGCAGAAATATCACCACCCGCCGCCGCCGGTGCTCAAGTCCAAGACCACATCGTGATATCGTTCGCCTTTGCTGAACCAATCCTTGCGGAGCACCCCATGAAATTCGTACACCAGCGCGAGCACCTGAACGAGGACGACATCGTCGTCATCGAGTGCTCCCAGCGCTGCAACATCCGCCTGATGAACGACGCCAACTTCCGCAGCTTCAAGAATGGCGGCCGGCACACCTACCACGGTGGCCACTTCGAGCGTTTCCCAGCCAAGATCACCGTGCCCAGCACCGGTTTCTGGAACATCACCATCGACACGGTGACCACGCGCCCGATCTCGGTGACGCGCAAGCCGACCCTGACCCACAAGATCAAGATCATTCGCCGCTCCTCGTCGAAACTCGGATAACAGCATGACCCAGACCATCAAGTACGTGATCAAGTACAAGCTCGACGGCCAGCGCCGCTGGGATTTCGCCCAACTGCCCGACGACTCGCTGGAGCAAGCCCAGCAAGCGCTGCGCAAGATCCACGGCGATGACGCCGACAAGATCAGCGATATCCAGGTCAGCAAGGCCCTGTAAACCCGCCGCACTCAAGGAGTCGCCCATGAGCACCTGGCAAGACCGCCGCATCCTCGATCTGCTGAACATCGACGTGCCGATTCTGCAGGCGCCCATGGCCGGCGCCAGCGGCTCGGCCATGGCCATTGCCGTAGGCAATGCCGGCGGCCTGGGCGCCCTGCCCTGCGCCATGCTCACCGGCGAACAGCTGCGCGCCGAGATCGCGGCCTTTCGCGCCGATTGCCAAGGCCCGCTCAACCTGAACTTCTTCTGCCACCAGCCACCCGCGCCCGACCCCGAGCGCGATAACCGCTGGAAGCAGGCGCTCAAACCCTACTACGACGAAGTCGGTGCCGACTTCCACGCGCCCACGCCGGTGTCCAATCGCGCGCCGTTCGACGAGCTCAGCTGCCAGCTGGTGGAGGAACTGCGCCCGGAAGTGGTCAGTTTCCACTTCGGCCTGCCTGCGCCGCACTTGCAGCAGCGGGTCAAGGCCAGCGGCGCCAAGGTACTGTCCAGCGCCACCACGGTCGAAGAAGCGGTGTGGCTGGAGCAGCATGGCTGCGACGCGATCATCGCCATGGGCTATGAAGCCGGCGGTCATCGCGGCATGTTCCTCAGCGACGATATCACCAGCCAGATCGGCACCTTCGCCCTGGTGCCGCAGATTGCCGACGCCGTGAAAGTGCCGGTGATCGCCGCCGGCGGCATCGCCGACCACCGCGGCCTGGTCGCCGCGCTCGCCCTGGGCGCCTCGGCGGTGCAGATTGGCACCGCCTACCTGTTCTGCCCAGAGGCGAAAGTCTCCGCCGCCCACCGCCACGCCCTGGACAGCGCCCCGGCCAGCGATACCGCGCTGACCAACCTGTTCACCGGGCGCCCGGCCCGCGGCATCAACAACCGCATCATGCGCGAGCTGGGGCCGATGAGCGCCCTTGCCCCGCGCTTCCCCCTGGCCGGCGGTGCCTTGATGCCGCTGCGGGCGATCACCGAGGCACAAGGCCGCCCTGACTTCAGCAACCTGTGGTCGGGCCAAGCGCTGCGCCTTGGACGACCAATGCCAGCCGGCGAGTTGACGCGGGCCATCGCCGACAAGGCATTGAAAAAGTTGACTTAACGTTCAAGAAATTGTCCTATCCGCTCTTCCCGACGGATGGCTTATCGCTATATAGTCAACCACATAACGATAACCCACTCTCCGTAGGAGCCGTCTGCATGCGTATTCGTCTGTCCCACCTGGCCGTCAGCGCCCTGGCCAGCCTGATTTTCGTCAACAGTGCCCTGGCCGATGAAGTCCAGGTCGCCGTGGCGGCCAACTTCACCGCACCTATCCAGGCCATTGCCAAGGACTTCGAGAAGGACACCGGCCACAAGCTGGTGGCCGCCTACGGTGCCACCGGCCAGTTCTACGCGCAGATCAAGAACGGTGCGCCATTCGAAGTGTTCCTCGCCGCCGACGACAGCACCCCGGCCAAGCTGGAGCAGGAAAAGCAGATCGTCCCCGGCTCGCGCTTCACCTACGCCATCGGCACCCTGGCGCTGTGGTCGGCCAAGCCTGGGTATGTCGACGCCAAGGGCGAGGTGTTGAAGAATAACGACTTCAAGCACCTGTCCATCGCCAACCCGAAAGCCGCGCCCTACGGCCTGGCCGCCACACAGGTGCTGGACAAGCTGAAGCTGACCGAAGCCACCAAGGCCAAGATCGTCGAAGGCCAGAACATCACCCAGGCCTTCCAGTTCGTCTCCACCGGCAATGCCGAACTGGGCTTCGTCGCCCTGTCGCAGATCTACAAGGATGGCAAGGTCAGCGAAGGCTCGGCGTGGATCGTGCCGGCCGAGCTGCACGAGCCGATTCGCCAGGACGCGGTCATCCTCGAAAAAGGCAAGGACAACCCGGCAGCCAAGGCACTGGTTGACTACCTCAAAGGCCCGAAGGCTGCTGCGGTGATCAAGTCCTACGGTTATGAAATCTGATGCCGCTGGACGCCAGTGACCTGGGTGCGATCTGGCTGACCTTCAAACTGGCCAGCCTGACCACCGTCATCCTCCTGCTGGTGGGCACGCCCATCGCCTGGTGGCTGGCGCGCACCCGCTCCTGGCTGCGTGGGCCGATTGGCGCGGTGGTGGCCTTGCCATTGGTGCTGCCACCGACGGTGATCGGTTTCTACCTGTTGCTGGCCCTCGGCCCGCACGGCTGGATCGGCCAGGCCACCCAGGCCCTGGGCCTGGGCAGCGTGGTGTTCAGCTTCACCGGCCTGGTGATCGGCTCGGTGGTGTATTCCATGCCGTTCGTGGTGCAGCCGCTGCAGAACGCCTTCAGCGCCATCGGCCAGCGCCCGCTGGAGGTGGCCGCGACATTGCGCGCCAGCCCTTGGGACACCTTCGTGCATGTGGTGCTGCCCTTGGCCAGGCCTGGCTTCATCACCGCCAGCATCCTTGGCTTTGCCCACACCGTGGGCGAGTTCGGCGTGGTGCTGATGATCGGTGGCAATATCCCCGACAAGACCCGCGTGGTTTCAGTACAGATCTTCGATCACGTCGAGGCCATGGAATACGCGCAGGCCCACTGGCTGGCCGGGGCCATGCTGGTGTTCTCCTTCCTGGTGCTGCTGATGCTCTACGCCGGCCGCCGCGACAAAGGTGGCTGGAGCTGAGATGAGCCGATCGATTCAAGCGCGCCTGAAGCTCAAACGCGACGACTTCACCCTGGATGTCGACCTGCAATTGCCAGGGCGTGGCATCAGTGCGTTGTTCGGCCACTCCGGCTCCGGCAAGACCTCCTGCCTGCGTTGCCTTGCCGGGCTGGAGCGTGCCGACAGCGCCTATATCGAGGTCAATGGCGAGGTCTGGGAGGACAGCGCGCGCGGTCACTTCATCGCCCCGCACAAACGTCCGGTGGGGTATGTGTTCCAGGAGGCCAGCCTGTTCCCGCACTTGTCGGTACGCGGCAACCTGGAATTCGGCTGGCGCCGCATCGCCCCCAGCCAGCGCAAGATCGGCCAGGAGCAAGCCTGCCAGTTGCTGGGTATCGGCCACCTGCTCGAGCGCAAGCCCACCACCTTGTCCGGCGGCGAGGCGCAGCGGGTCGGCATCGCCCGGGCATTGCTCAGCAGCCCGCGCCTGCTGTTGATGGACGAACCGCTGGCGGCACTGGACAGCGCGCGCAAGCGCGAGATTCTGCCCTACCTCGAACGCCTGCACGACGAACTGGACATCCCGCTGATCTACGTCAGCCATGCACAGGACGAAGTGGCGCGCCTGGCTGACCACCTGGTACTGCTGGAACAGGGCAAAGCCCTGGCCAGCGGGCCGATCGGCCAGACCCTGGCCCGCCTGGACCTGTCCCTGGCCCAGAGCGAGGATGCCGGCGTGGTGCTCGAAGGCGTGGTGGTCGGCCACGACCCGCACTACCAACTGTTCGACCTGCGCCTGCCCGGCGGCGAAGGTCCGTTGCTGCGCATCGCCCACCCTGCCCTGCACATGGGCAGCACCCTGCGGCTCAAGGTACAGGCCAGGGATGTGAGCCTGGCAGCGGGCATCGACAGCGCCTCGAGCATCCTCAATCGCCTGCCGGTGCAGGTGCGCGAGTGCCGCCCGGCGGACAACCCGGCACACATGCTGGTCAGCCTGGATGCCGGCGGCAACGCCTTGCTGGCGCGTATCACCCGCTACTCGGCGGAGCAGCTCGACGTGCGCCCTGGGCAGCAGTTGTGGGCGCAGATCAAGGCGGTGGCGCTGCTCGGCTGAGCAACCTGCGGCTGTCAGCTGTCCATAGCAGCATGACCGCCCGTTGGAGCGTGCCGATGTCCGACTGCCCACTGCCTGAGTCGCTGCATTATGTCGACGACACCCAGCCCGGCCTGAGCCGACGCCGTCGGGGCGAACGTTTCCATTACTACGATGCCCAGGGCCTGCGGGTGCGCGATGCCGAGACCTTGGCGCGTATCAAAGCCCTGGTGATCCCCCCGGCCTACACCGAGGTGTGGATCTGCGCTGATCCGCACGGCCACCTGCAAGCCACCGGCCGCGATGCCCGGGGGCGCAAGCAGTATCGCTATCACGCGCAATGGCGCGAGCTGCGCGATGGGCACAAGTACGGGCGCATGCTGGCCTTCGCCGAAACCCTGCCGCGCTTGCGTCGGCAACTGGAGGCGCACCTGGCACGGCCGGGGCTGGACCGGGAAAAAGTCATGGCGCTGGTGATAAGCCTGCTCGACCATACGCTGATTCGTATCGGCAACCGCCAGTACCTGCGCGACAACCGCTCCTACGGGTTGACCACGCTGAGGAACCGCCATGTGCACGTCCGCGGGAGCAGCATCCGCTTTCAGTTTCGCGGCAAGCGTGGCGTGGAACATGACGTGACCGTGCGCGACAGGCGCTTGGCCAATCTGCTCAAGCGCTGCATGGAGTTGCCCGGCCAGGCGCTGTTCCAGTACCTCGACGCCGACGGCCAGCGCCACGGCATCGGCTCAACCGAAATCAACCAGTTCCTCCAGCAGTTGACCGGCGCCGACTTCACCGCCAAGGACTATCGCACCTGGGCCGGCAGCAGCCTGGCGCTGAGCCTGCTCAGGCCGCTGCCCTGGGAGCCGGACCACGAGGCCCGGCGCCAGCTCGCCGGCATCGTGCGCCAGGTCGCCACGCGCTTGGGCAATACCCCGGCCGTGTGCCGGCGCTGCTATATCCACCCGGCCTTGCTGGAGCATTTCCAGTGCGGGCGCTTGGCCGAACTACCTCGCGCACGCCAGCGCAAGGGGCTGGAAGCCGAGGAAGTGGCCTTGCTCAACTTCCTGCGCACCCTGGACGATCATTGAGATGAACTATTTCACTTATCAAACAAGGAAATTTCCCATATCGCGCCAACCACCCTATCCTTGCCACCGAGCACCTTCGCCAGCACCGACAGCACGTGGCTGCAGGCACCTGCAACTAGAGATACAGAGAAATTTCCGCCAAGGGAATTACTCTGCGCCGAAAGCGTCTTTAATGAGAAGGAAGAGGGACAAGCTCCCACCGTTGTGGTAAATGACCCGGCGGTTTTTTCTATACCAAGGAGAACTACATGCTGATACTCACCCGCAAGGTCGGCGAAAGCATCGTGATCAACGATGACATCAAAGTCACCATTCTGGGCGTCAAGGGGATGCAAGTGAGGATCGGCATCGATGCACCGAAGGATGTCCAGGTGCACCGTGAAGAGATTTTCAAACGGATCCAGGCAGGCAACCCGGCCCCGGAGAAAGACAACGAGCAACACTGACGACACACGCATCAAGCCGCACGGACGCGCCTGATCGACTGCCCGCCGACGCGGGGTGCCCTCATTGGCCTCAAGTGCCCAGCAGTTCGCGCACCTTGGCGATCATTCTGTCCATGTCGAACGGTTTGTCGAATACCGCAGCGAACAGCTCCGGACGGCCTTGGCTGGCCTGCGCTCCACTCATGAGGATCACCGGCAGGTCCGGTAACAGCAGTTCTTCGCGGATCGCCCGCACCAGCTCTTCGCCGTTCTTCAGCGGCATCATGTAGTCGGTGATCACCAGTTCCACGCGTTTTTCTTTCAGGGCTTCCAACGCCTTGACCCCGTTGCTGGCCTTCTCCACCAGGTACCCTTCGTCTTCCAGGGCAAAACCCAGGATATCGGCTATGAGGTACTCGTCATCGACGATCAGGATAGTGTTCATCGCTTAGCCCGTCAGCGATCCCCCGGCGTGGTGGCCGTCCCACTGAGCACGCCGCTGGCGCCGTCGAACGCCCGCCTCAGGGTGATGCCACCCGGCCCAAGGCGCAATGCCTGCAAGGCGGGGTCATGGTCGCTGTCACGCACCTTGACGATTGACAGCACACGGTGCAACTGGGCATCGAGTTCGGCGAAGCGCAGCAGCACCAGGTTGTCGACGATGCCCGACAGATCAGGTGCCGGCGCCGTGATCTCCGCCCCGAAGATGTCACGCATCTCCCAACTCAACAGCGCCGTCACGCCGCGCGCGCGCAACTCGCCAGTCAGGGCGCGGAAAAATGCATTCAGGCGTGCAGGTTCCAGCGCCAGCCGCCCGAACGCCCCCAGGCTGTCGATCACCACGCGTTTGGCGTCCAGCGCCCGCACTTGCTCCAGCAAACGTGCGCCTACCTGATCGAGCAGGCCCTCGGTGGTCGGCTGCCAGCTCAGTTGCAGCACTTCGCAATGCTCTCGCCCGGCCAGGTCATAGCCCAGCGCAGCCGCTTTCACGCGCAGGCGCGCCGGGGTCTCGTAGAAACCAAAGTGCAAGCCAGGCGCGCTGGCATCGGCGGCGGTCAGAAATGCAATGCCCAGCGACGTCTTGCCAACCCCCGAAGGGCCCATCAACAGGGTTGTGGAACCTTCGGCCAGGCCACCGCCAAGCAATGCGTCCAATTCGGCAACGCCGGTCGTAACCTTGCCCAGCACCTGGGGCCCCGCCTGACTGGGGTGGCCATAGAGCGACTCCAGGCGCGGGAAAACCTGCAACCCGGCCTCGCTGATCAGGCATTCGTGACGCCCCGACAGCGCGCCGCTGCCACGCGTCTTGCACAGCTGCACGTGGCGTACCGCCACACTGCCCACCAGTTGTTCGCTCAACTCGAGCACACCATCGACCATGGTGTGCTCGGGGCTGCCCTCCTCCAGCCGCGCGCTGGTCAGCAACAGCACGGTGCACCCGGCGAAAGCAGCATGGCCCTGCAATTCAGAGACGAACTTCTTGGTGTCGAGGCTGGTTTCAGCCCGTGAGCGCGCGTTGAGCAGGCCGTCGACGATCAGCAGGCTGGCCTGCTGGCGGCCGATTTCCTGGCGCAACAGGCGTACCACGGCATCGAGCCCTTCCTGCTCGAGGGTGTCGAAGGCGCTGACGAACTGGATACTGTCGCCCACCAGCGAGGGGTCGAAGAAGGTCAGCGTCGACAAGTACTGGAACAGCCGCTCATGGGACTCGCTGAGCAGCGTCGCCACCAGCACCCGACCGCCATCACGCACATGGTTGCAGGCCAATTGATTGGCCAGGATGGTCTTGCCCGCCCCCGGGTGCCCCTGGACGATGTAGGAGGCGCCCGCCACCAGCCCGCCCTTGAGCAGGGCATCCAGCCCGTCAATACCGGTGGCCAGTCGCTTGAGTTGCTCAGCCATGATGCATTACCTGTCTGTCAACGGTTGGTCTTCGGGGCAGGCCGGCAGGTACAGGCTGATGCAGGTCCCTTTGCCCGACGCACTGGCGACGCGAATGGCACCATTGCTCTGCCGGGCGAAACCATAGGCCTGGCTGAGCCCAAGGCCAGTGCCCTTGCCGAACGGCTTGGTGGTGAAGAATGGCTCGAAGATGCGTGGCATCACCTGCGGATCGATACCCTGCCCATCATCCTGGACATCGAAGCGCACGAAACGGCCTTGCAAGCCCTCGATCTCACCGACCAGTTGCATGCATTCGATCACCAGGCTGATACGCCCTTGCCCCTCGATGGCATCGCGGGCATTGAACATGAGGTTGAGCAGGACCATTTGCAGCTGTCCGGCATCCACCTCGATCGCCGGCAGGTTTGCCTGTAGCTGTTCGACCAACTCGATACCCTGGGGCAGCGCATGCTCCATCAGGCTGCGGGTCGAGGCGACCACGTCCACCGGGGCGATGCGGGCGACATTCAACTGCCGATGCCGGGCAAAGCTGAGCAATTGCTGGGTCAGTTGCGTACCTCGCTGGCCGGCATCGACGATATGCTCGAGCATGCGCCGGATGCGTTCCGGGTCCTGGCTGGTGAGGGCCAGCCGCGCGGAACTGAGGATGATGGTCAGCAGATTGTTGAAATCATGGGCCAGGCCGCCGGAGAGTTGCCCCAGCGCCTCGAGCTTTTGCGCCTGGAACAGTTGCGCGCGCATGGCATCGAGCTGCAGCGCGGAATCGCGCCGGTCCGTGATGTCGCGAGTCACCTTGGCCAAGCCGATTATCCGGCCTTGCTCGTCGCGAATCACATCCAGCGCCGCCAGTGCCCAGAACTGCGTGCCGTCCTTGCGTACCCGCCACCCCTCATCCTGCGCCACGCCTTGCTCGAGGGCTTGAAGCAACAGGCGTTCGGGCCTCCCTTGGGCGCAGTCTTCGGCGGTGAAGAACAGGGAAAAATGCCGCCCTATGACCTCGTCGGCGCGATACCCCTTGATCCGCTGGGCTCCCGCGTTCCACGACACCACATGCCCCGTCGGATCGAGCATGTAGATGGCGTAGTCGACCACCGCCTGAACCAGCTGTTCATAGCGTGCTTCGGGCATCACGGAAGTGGCGGGCTGGTCCGTTGCAATCATGCGAACTCCACGAGCACCGCGAAAGGACATATTGAGCGTAGCCAAAACTGCTGACGGCACCCGAACTTATGCGACGACCGTCAGTGATCGCCCGCTGGCAAGCTCGGCGTCAGCCGTCGGGGGATTGCCGCTTTAAACAGCCACAGGCTCACCAGCAGGATCAGCGCTCCACCTCCCAACGCCGTGTACCGTTGCGGCTCGGGCCGCAGTTCGTCCAGCCCCAGCATCAGCAGATAACCGCCCAAGGCCAGCAGACTGACATAGAGGAACGCCCCCAGCAGGCACACCTGCAGCAATATCAGGCGCCAGAACAGCTTAGGGCGCACAGTACGCCCAGGCGCGGCGGGCAAGTCCGAAGTAGACCGAGGCATGGCAAGCTCACAGGGTTGGATCCAATGGCGCCAAGGTGGCCCAATGACATGGGTCTGTCAATTGGCCTATAGTTCGCTGCTTCTCGCCACCCCTCATGGATGACACCTCATGGTAGTGAATCATCGCTTGCAAAGCCTGCAAGATGACCTGCTGCGCAATGCCACGGACATCGACACACTGTGCCAGGCACTCGACGGCCACACGCTGTTCCTGCGCCACTCGATCCATCACGCCGATGCACAGGCCATGGACAGCCATGTCGAGGAGCTGCGCGGCTCAGCGTGCGAAATGCGCGACATAGCCCGTACGATCTCGCCATAAACCCTTGAACTGGTTGACGTTTCTATAACAGCGGGTTATAAAGCGCGCTTGATTGCCCGACCGCTGCCCGGTCCAGCACGGCGATCAAGCGTGCGAGTGTGGTGGAATTGGTATACACAGCAGACTTAAAATCTGTCGGCGTGAGCCTTGCGGGTTCGAGTCCCGCCACTCGCACCATCTTCTATCGATGAAGGCGCCCTTGCGGCGCCTTTTTCATGCCCGCCGGAAATCCGCCACGCAGCTGCTAGAGTGGGAACTGTCACCGTCCATCGGAACGCCCACCATGCGCTATTCCCTGCTCGAAGGCCAACGCGATTTCATCCTCCTGCTGGCCCGCATCCTGCTGATGATCCTGTTCGTGCTGTCCGGCTGGAGCAAGCTGACCGGCTTCGACGGCACGGTCGGCTACATGACCTCGCTCGGCGCCCCCGCCCCGATGCTGGCAGCGGCCATCGCGGTGTTGATGGAGTTCGTCGTCGCCATCCTGCTGATCCTGGGCTTCTACACGCGGCCACTGGCCCTGCTGTTCGCCCTGTTCGTGCTGGGCACCGCCCTGCTCGGCCACCCGTTCTGGAACATGGTCGACCCCGAGCGCAGTGCCAACATGACCCAGTTCCTGAAGAACCTGAGCATCGTCGGCGGGCTGCTGGCGCTGGCAGTTTCCGGCCCCGGGCGGTTCTCTGTCGATCGACGTTGACTAGGGGCTCGCCACCACAGCTCAATCGTCGGGGTCGTCGAGCCAGGCGGGGGGATCGTCCTCATCATCGAGATCGTCCAGCGTCGCTTCGTCTTCCTCGACTTCATCCAGCGCCCCGTAGGCATCCGCCTCGGGGTCGTAGTCATCGAGGAATTCACGGTCGAGCAGATGATCGTGTTCCGGTTCGGGCAGATCGTCTTCTTCGTGCATCACAGGCTCCAATAGCGGCAGGCCGCCTGTATAGGCTGATCGACGGCAGTGGTCAATGCCGCTGGCCGTTAACCCTGACTTAACCGACAAGGGACAAGCTAGACGCTCTCCCTTCAAGACGTCCTTGCCCGCCCCACTGGCGGGCTTTTTTTCGCACCCTCGTTCATCCGATCAATTGGCTGGAACTTTGCGCGCCGCTGCGTGATTCCACAGGGGGAGGACCGATGAGTAGGCTTGAGAAAAATTCAGTAACGCTTACGCGTTCAGGATCAGCATGGCCTTCACGAAATTCTGACATTCACGAGGGCAAACTGGCCTGGCTTCGATACGTTCTGTTCAACCCGCCACCTCGGCGGGTTTTCTTTTGCCTGCATGTTCGAGGCAGCGGCAAACGACACCCGCCGCACGGCGATTCACTGCATCAATCGAGGCACTCTCTGGCCGCTTTGCGCAATTGGTCGGTGGTGAGGAAGCTGCCCTTGTAGAACGTCGCTCGGCTGCCATCACCAGACTTCACAACCTCCAGCACATCATCGGAGGCGACCGCACTGGGCGCAGTGAGGCGATAACCGTTGGATATGGACTTTTGCGTGGCGAGCGGCGCCAGCGCCTGCCATTTGGGCAGCACACACGCCGCGTAGGCATCTGGCGACTTGCTGGTCAGCTTGCTGCCGGTAGGTTGGCCAGGTGATGCGCAACCCGCCAGGGCTGCAACCATCAGCAGCCCGATGAAAATGGGAAGTTTAGGCATTTGCAATTGATCCATGGGAGCTGACGAATTCTAGCAATCGCCACGTCAGGGCAACAATCCACAAAAGTAGAACAACCCATGCGCCTGGCATTTCCCCATTTCAGGGGTAAGGCCCAACCCAGAGCCGGGGTCAGGCACCAGACTGCAAGAAAACGAAAACGGCCATCACATCCACAGCCAGCACAGCAACCAGGACGATGCTCATGAAGTAGAGGTCATTCTGAAACATGTCTGCGTACCCCGCATGATCAGTGTTACAGGGTCACAGCAAATCCCGTTCCATTCAGCCGCCCTGCTTGTCTCATGCCCACTGGTCGGGCCCGCTACGCCTGTTGCGCAAACAAGCGCCTACTGAGGGTCTTGCCCCCTGGCTTTAGGAAGAAGTCGCCAATCCAGGTATGCCCCATGAGACGTATCCAGAAAATCACCCAGCAACGTCGCCGGCAGTTGCATGTTCACTTGCCGGTAAGTGGGCTGCTGGCGATGCCTTGCAGTGATGACATGGCAAGCGCACGGCTGACACCGAAACGAGAGCCCGTCGAACTGGCTGAAGTGAAACTGCGCTTGAAGGCGTGATCAACAGCTGGCCGGGCCGAGCTGGAGCTTAGGGCCACTTGAGGGTCAGTCCGTGAGTACAGGCGCTTCGACGCCATCGCCAAGCCTTCCAAATGACGAAGTTTTGGGACTGCGGTCTTTTCAGCGCACAAAGAAAAAGCCCCGCAGACGTTAATCTGCGGGGCTTTCGAATGGTGGAGGCCGAGGTCGGAATCGAACCGGCGTAGACGGATTTGCAATCCGGAGCATAACCACTTTGCTACTCGGCCTCAAAGTCGGAGTCAGCTTTCGCTATCTCCTTGAAACCGCTGGGCTTTTTCAAGTCAGCTGCGTTTCGATGGACGCCATTATGTCGGCATTCGATTCACCTTGCAACCCCCTGCAAGAAAAAAATCTTCAAGGGGTTCAAGGTGTTAGCGCAAGCGGCCGAGTTTGCTCCACAGGCCCACCAAGGTATTCTCCACCGCCCCACTGGCCGCCACGCCGATGCGTTCCTGCAAGCTCTTGCGTTCGGCATAGCGCAGGTGGAACACATTGGCCTCGCGGGCGCGTTGGCTGAGGTACTCGTCACTGGTACCCAGCTCGTCCACCAGATGACGATTCAGCGCAGCGATACCCAACCACACTTCGCCAGTGGCGACTTCGTCGATATGCAGCTGTGGCCGATAGCGAGCGACGAAGTCCTTGAACAGTTGGTGGGTGATGTCCAGGTCCTCCTGGAACTTCTCCCGGCCCTTGTCGGTGTTCTCGCCGAACACGGTCAGGGTGCGCTTGTACTCGCCGGCGGTGAGCACCTCGAAGTCGATGTCGTGCTTTTTCAACAGGCGATTGACGTTGGGCATCTGCGCCACCACGCCGATCGAGCCGAGCACGGCGAACGGTGCGCTGACGATCTTCTCGCCAATGCAGGCCATCATGTAGCCGCCACTGGCGGCAACCTTGTCGATGCAGATGGTCAGCGGGATACCCGCTTCACGAATGCGTGCCAGCTGCGACGCTGCCAGACCATAGCTGTGCACCAGGCCGCCACCGCTTTCCAGGCGCAGCACCACTTCGTCACGCGGGGTCGCCAGGGTCAGCAACGCGGTAATCTCGTTGCGCAGGCTCTCGGTGGCCGACGCTTTGATGTCGCCGTCGAAATCGAGCACGAACACCCGGCCCTTCTCTTCCGGCTTTTTCTTCTTCTGCTGCTTCTCGCTTTTGGCCTGCTGCTTGCGCAGGGCCTTGAGCTCGCCTTTGTCGAGCAGCCCAGCTTCCAGGCGCTCACGCAGTTCCTTGTAGAACTCGTTGAGGCGGGTGACCTGCAACTGCCCGCCCGGCTTGCGCCGCCCCTTGCCGCGCAGACCGGCGATAGCCGACAGCACCACCAGCACGGCGATCACCAGCGTGGCGGTTTTGGCGAGAAAGCTTGCGTATTCGGCAAGAAACTCCATAAGACATCCATAAGGCTCAAAAAAGGCATTCTAGGGGTATCTCGCAGGTCGTGTCTAACGCTGCTCCTGCAGAGTTCTAACACGTTGTAACAGCAGATCGCCGCCTCCTTACCCAACGTCCAAAATGGCGAGAGAGACCAGGAGCCGGCAAGGCGCCAAACCAGGCCCCCATGAAAAACACGCAGACCCAACAAGAAAGGTAGAGCCATGAAATTCAGCATTATGGGAGTCCCAAAGGGAAAAGATTTTGCGACCTTTGAACAAAGCATTCGTGCTGTGTTGTCGGACCTTGGGCCGATCATGGGGTGGGCAGATGACGGCCAGTACCTTTACGACTATCGACTCACACGGGAGCAAATCAGTGCTATCGAGCAAACCTATTCGCTGGCACTACCCAAGGATCTAGAGCTTTACCTGACCTGCATTGACTGAATTATCAGGCTCTGTAAGGGGGGGTGAAGTCGGCGCGCCCCAAGAGACTGCGCTCGCAACACAGCGAGGATAAACGCCCACTGCTCGGTTCAAACAACCTTTTCAAACGCTTGTATGTTTTTTCGTTGACAGCCCCCACGGGGCATCCTAACCTCGCAGCAACCTTCAACCGGGCCGGACTTCCTCGTGGGCAACCTCTACCTGATCCGACATGGCCAAGCCTCCTTCGGTGCCGCCGACTACGACGTGCTTTCGCCCGTTGGCGAACGTCAGAGCCAGGCGCTGGGCGAGCATCTGGCCCAGCTGGGGCTGCGCCTGGACCGCTGCGTGGCCGGCACCTTGCGCCGCCAACAAGACACCGCCCGGCTGGCATTGCAAGCGCTGCACGCCAGCGGCAGCCCGATCCCAGCCATCGAGACCGACGCCGCGTTCAACGAATTCGACGCCGACGGTGTGATCCGCGCCCTGCTCCCTGGCCTGCTGCCCGACGAACCCGAAGCCCGGCACATCCTGCGCAATGGTGCGCAGCACCGCAGTGAGTTCCAGCGCCTGTTCGCGCTGATGGTGCAGCGCTGGCACGACGGCGAGCACGCCCACGACGACAACCTGGAAACCTGGCAGTCGTTCACCGGCCGGGTTGCCGATGGCTTGCGTCGATTGCTCGACAGCGCCGCCAGCGGCGAGAACATCGCCCTGTTCACCTCCGGCGGCACCATCGCCGCCCTGCTCCACCTGGTCAGCGGAATCACACCGGCGCAGGCCTTCACCCTGAACTGGCAAATCATCAACACGTCGCTCAGCCACCTGAAGTTTCGAGGCCGCGACGTGACACTGGCTTCCTTCAACAGCCAAGCCCATGTGCGGCTGTTGCGGTTGCCGGAGCTCGTCACCTACCGATGAGCCCGGTCTGTTGTGTCCTCGCGGACGCGAATATCTCTAAATAAGGAATACTCCATGAGCGATGTAGCAAAAGCCGTCGAGGCGATGAAAGCGAAATTCAACCCAGCCGCTGCCGAAGGCCTGGACCTGGTGTTCGGCTTCAACATCACCGACGAAGACAAGCAATACGCGCTGCTGGTCAAGGATGGCACCTGCGAAATCCAGGAAGGCGAAAACGCTGACGCCAACTGCACCCTGGTGCTGGACAGCGAGACGCTGAAAGGCATCGTCAGCGGTGACACCGATGGCATGCAGGCCTTCATGGGCGGCAAGCTGCGCGTCGAAGGCGACATGATGCTGTCGATGAAGCTCAGCGAGCTGTTCCCGGCCTGATTGGCGCGGCGCAATTGCCAATGAAAAAACCGAAGCCTGATGCGCTTCGGTTTTTTTTTGCCGTCGGCCCGGCCGAGCATGCATTGGGGGCCTGCGCTGCAGCCCATCGCCGGCAAGCCGGCTCCCACAGGGTGGTGGCACGGCCGCAGATGAGAGGGGCCATCAGGGCCAGTGATCGTGCGGCAACACTCCGGCCAATAAGCGCCTGGCACACTTGTACCAAGTGTTATGGGAAATTAGATTAGCCAATAGTCCTTGCTATCGATCATAAGGAAATCGCATGACGCTCACCGATCAGTCCACCCAGGTCCGCCCCGGCGAAGAACTCGATGCCGCCGTCATCGATCCCTACCTCAAGGATCATATCCCCGGCCTGGAAGGCCACCCGACCATCAGCCAGTTCCCTGGCGGCGCCTCCAACCTGACCTACCTGCTGGCCTACCCACAGCAGGAGTTCGTCCTGCGCCGCCCGCCGTTCGGCCACAAGGCCAAGTCGGCCCACGACATGGGACGCGAATTCCGCATCCTCAACCAGCTCAACGCCGGTTTCCCCTACTGCCCGAAAGCCTACGTGCACTGCACCGACGAGTCGCTGATCGGCGGCGAGTTCTACGTGATGGAGCGGGTCAAGGGCATCATCCTGCGCTCGGACATTCCGGCGGATCTCGGTCTCGATGCCAGCCGCACCGAAGCCCTGTGCAAGAGCTTCATCGACCGCCTGGTCGAACTGCACCAGGTCGACTACAGCGCCTGCGGCCTGGCCGACCTGGGCAAGCCGGAAGGCTACGTGCAGCGGCAGATCGAGGGCTGGGCCAGCCGCTATGAAAAAGCCCTGACACCCGACGCGCCACGCTGGGAAAAAGTGATCGCCTGGCTGCGTGAAAAAATGCCCGCCGACCACCCGCGCCCGGGCATCGTGCACAACGACTACCGCTTCGACAACGTCATCCTCGACAGCGACAACCCCATGCGCATCATCGGTGTGCTGGACTGGGAGATGACCACCATCGGCGACCCGCTGATGGACCTGGGCAACAGCCTGGCCTACTGGATCCAGGCCGACGACCCGGCACCGGTGCAACTGATGCGCCGCCAACCCAGCAACGCCCCCGGCATGCTGACTCGCCAGCAGTTCGTCGACTATTACGCCGAGCGCGCCGGCATTCGCATCGACAACTTCGACTTCTATTACTGCTACGGCCTGTTCCGCCTGGCCGGCATCGTCCAGCAGATCTATTACCGCTTCTTCCACGGCCAGACCCAGGATAAGCGCTTCGCCCAGTTCATCCACATGAACAAGCTGCTGGAGCACATGAGCCTGCAACTGATCGAAAAATCCACCCTGTAACCCCGGCAGCGACAGACAACAAGGAATAACAGCATGTCCAAGACCCACCTGTTCGACCTCGACGGCAAAGTCGCCTTCGTCTCCGGCGCCAGCCGCGGTATCGGCGAGGCCATCGCCCACCTGCTGGCCCAGCAGGGCGCCCATGTGATCGTGTCCAGCCGCAAGCTCGACGGCTGCCAGCAGGTCGCCGAAGCGATCATCGCCGCCGGCGGCAAGGCCACCGCGATGGCCTGCCATATCGGCGAGATGGAGCAGATCCAGCAGGTGTTCGCCGGCATCCGCGAACAGTTCGGCCGCCTCGACATCCTGGTCAACAACGCCGCCACCAATCCACAATTCTGCAACGTGCTCGACACTGACCTTGGCGCCTTCCAGAAGACTGTCGACGTGAATATCCGCGGCTACTTCTTCATGTCGGTGGAAGCCGGCAAGCTGATGCGTGACAACGGCGGCGGCAGCATCATCAACGTGGCCTCGATCAACGGCGTGTCGCCGGGGTTGTTCCAGGGCATCTATTCGGTTACCAAGGCCGCAGTGATCAACATGACCAAGGTCTTTGCCAAGGAGTGCGCGCAGTTCGGCATCCGCTGCAATGCCCTGCTGCCAGGCCTGACCGACACCAAGTTCGCCTCGGCGCTGGTGAAGAACGACAGCATTCGCGATGCCGTGCTGCAGCAGGTGCCACTCAAGCGCGTGGCCGACCCGAGCGAAATGGCCGGCGCGGTGCTGTACCTGGCAAGCAGTGCATCGAGCTACACCACCGGCACCGCGCTCAATGTCGATGGCGGTTTCCTGTCCTGAGTGGTCGCCAGCCATTCGGTTCTGCCGTAGTCGCCAGCCCTTTCTGGCGCCTACGGCATGGTTACTCCTTCACCGCCTGCAGCGTATAGCTCAGCGGCAGCCGCCAGGGGGCCTCGAGCAGGCGCCATTCACCGTCGTCGCCCTTGCCCATCTGCCCAGGCAGCGCCTCCCAGGGGATGCTCTGGTGCTCCTCCAGGCCAGTGATACGCAGGCCATTGCGCAACAGCGCACCGATCACTTCGCCCAATCCGTGGTTCCACTCGTGGGTTTCGGTCTGGCTCAGGGCCTGGTCGGTGTCGACGTAGGTCTGATCGCTGTGCCACACCGTCGGCACCTCCCGCTCGAAGTAGGGGTAATCCAGCTGGAGGCGATCCTGAACATCCTCGTTCACCGCCATCAGCATCGGATGGCCATCCCGCAGGAACAGCCGGCCGCCCTCTTTGAGCAATGCCGACACGGTGCTCGCCCAACGGTCGATATCGGGTAACCAGCACAATGCCCCCACGCCGGTGTAGACCAGGTCGAAGCTGCCGACCGGCAGCGCTTGGGCGGCCAGATAGACGTCTGATTCGACATAGTCGATAGCGGCGCCACAACGCGCGGCGAGCTTGCGCGCTTCAGCCAGCGAAGCCGCGGAAAAATCCAGCCCGCAGACATCGGCGCCCAGGCGCGCCAGCGACACGGTATCGGTACCGATATGGCATTGCAGGTGCACTGCACGCAAGCCACGAATGTTGCCCAGGCGCGGCAGGTCGAAGCGCACCACTTCACTGAGGTGCTCGGGATTGGCGACGAAGGTCTCCACCTCATAATCCCTGGAGGCGGCATGCAGTGGCGCCCGCTCATCCCAGCTGGCGCGGTTGAGTTGCAGTGATCGGCTCATGCGGTTCATCCCTGTCCTATGGCGAGAAGCGCCACGTTAACCGCACCCGCAATAAGCGGCAACACCCCGTCAACCCAGGGTTTACGGCTCAGGTATACTGCCTCCTCTCCCGCCCAAGGATCCAGCACCCATGACGGAAAACAGCTTCGCCTTTCGCCTCAAGGAACTGCTCGAACACCACAAGCTGACCCTGCAGGCCGTGGGCACGGCGCTGGGTATTTCGCGCACCGCGGTACATAAATGGACACGCGGCGGTGAAATCGACTATGACAACCTGCGCAAGCTGGCCGACCTGCTCAAGGTCAACTGGATCTGGCTGCGCTACGGCGAAGAGGCCCTGCACAGCGTGCAGCAGGCCGAGGTGGTCGAGCTGCCGATGACCGATGTTCGTCGGCGCTACACCGCCGAGATCATGGAAAGCGAAACGCGCATGAAGCTGGCCCAGGAAGGCGCGCGTATCGTCACCTGGGAGTGGAATCTGGTCAGCGACGAAGTCACCTACTCACCCAACGTGGAGGCGGTCTACGGCTGGCCGGTACGGCGCAATGAGGATTTCTGGGCGCATATCCACCCCGATGACGCCCACCACATGCAAAGCATGTACGCCCAGGCCGTGGCCGACGGCACGGGCTGCGAATGCGATTTTCGCATCACCCGCCCCGACGGCAGCCAACGCTGGATCGCCTCGCGCGCCACGGTACTCAAGGACAGCGTCGGGCGCCCGGTGAAGATGGTCGGCATCAGCATGGACAACACCGAGCGCAAGGTCGCCGAGCAAGAGCTGCGCCAGAGCGAGGAGCGCTTTCGCACCATTTTCGAACTGGCCTGGGGCGCCCTCGCCTACATCGAGCCCGACGGCAGCTGGAGCCGGGTCAACGGCAGCTTCTGCGAACTGCTCGGCTACGGCGAAAGCGAGCTGTACGGTATGACCTTCCAGCAACTGACCCACCCGGACGACCTGCCGCACAACCTGATGCTGCTACAGCGCATGCTGGCCGGCGAGATCGAGCGCTATGAAGTGGAAAAACGCGTGCGCCACCACGATGGCCGCTACATCTGGGTGCGCGCACGTACCTCGTTGCAACGGCACGCCGATGGCCAGCCCGAACACCTGATCAGTGTGTTCGAGGACATCACCGCCGAACGCGCCGAGCATGAGCGCCTGCAGGCGCATATCGCCGGGCTCGAGGCACGTTTGAGCTGACGGCGGTTCGTCTTGCACTGTGTCCTGTAGGAGCGGCCTTGCCGGGGCGCCGGACCGGTCGGAAAGGGCCGCAGAGCGGCCCCGGCGATCTTGGACGTACTCGAGATCCTTTGGGGCGCTGCGCCCCCCTTTCCGACCGGTCCGGCGCCCCGGCAAGGCCGCTCCTACAAAGACCGCGCAAGATGTGGAGGGCTTGCCGGCAATAGCGTCAGCCCAACCGCTGCCAACTCACAGGCAGGTCGCCGCCGCCGCCCGGCGCTGCAACGCCATGCCATCGTTGCGCTGCGCGTAGTAGTCGACCCGTGTGCCACCGGCTTGCGCGTACACATCGACAAACGATTCCGCCTCACGGGTATAGACGGTGAAGCCACCGGCCTTGCGCGCTTCCAGGTAACCGCTGGCGTCCACGCCAAAGGTCTTCTCCTCCTGCCAGCTGAACTGGATGCACTGGGCAACCAGGTCCGGTGTCTTGTGCGAGTCCAGGCGCGCGGTCGGCGCACCGTTGCGCGCCGCCTCCATGGTCGACGACGCACAGCCCACCAGCAGCAGCGCCACAGTCATCGGCAGAATCGCTCGCATGTTCCATCCTCGGGAGTAAAAAAAGAACGCGACTCTAGCATGCCGATGCGCCCTTCGGCGCCTGGCACGCCACCCATCGCCGGCGCCACAAATACTTGCGCGGCAAAGAAACCAAATCGACCGTTCCCGGTCATAGCGAGTGCCCGGTAAACCTTTACCGATCAAGGACCTATATCGTGATGACTCGCTTCGCAAGCCTTTCGCTGATCGCCACCGTCCTGCTGCTGGGCGGCTGCTACAGCCACCACTACCACGACGACGATGACGGCTGGCGCGACCGTGATCGCGACCACCGCCATCACCACCGTCACGATCGCGACAACGATGACGATGACAACCGCCAGTACCGTGACCGCTACTGGCGCTGAAGCGTCTCCCCAACCCTGATCCGCCGCCCGCAACGCGGCACACCACCCTGATGACTCCTCTGAGGTTCACAACATGCGTCTGACTCTGCCTTCCCTCGCCCTCGGCCTGCTGCTCTGCCAGGGTGCTTTCGCCGGTGACGGCACCGCGGCCATCGGCGGCGGCCTGGGCGGCGCCCTGGGCAACGTGGTCGGCAAACAGATCGGCGGCAGCACCGGCGCCGCCATTGGCGCCGGCCTGGGCGGCGCGGCCGGCGGCGCAGTCGGCGCGCGCAAGGGCAACCGCACCGAGGCGGCCATTGGTGGCGGCCTGGGTTCGGCAGGCGGCTCGCTGATCGGCGGCAAGCTCGGCGGCTCCAACGGTTCGACCATCGGTGCCGGCCTGGGCGGCGCGGCCGGTGGCGCCATCGGCAACCACATGGGTGATAACAACCGCAAGCACAAGCACCGCCACTGATCCAAGCCGTTTGATTGTCGCGGGGCAGGTTTGCCCCCACGCCCCAGTTAATGCCGGGATGTGGGGGCGAACCTGCCCCGCGGTCGTTCAGCCCGGCAAAACATTGCAGCACGTCAACGACGCATCCACTTCGAGGTGCCACACTTAGGGCCATCGCCTTTCCGTGCCCTGTGTGAAGGAACACCCCCTCCCCATGAACCAAGAGCTGCTCTGGGTGCTTGGCCTGCTGGCCATCGTCGTCGTGTTGTTCATCATCAATCGCCCGCGCATGGACGTGGTCGCCCTGCTGGTGATCCTGGCCCTGCCACTGTCCGGCATCCTGACCGTGGAGCAGGCGCTGGCGGGCTTCAGTGACCCCAACGTGGTGCTGATCGCGGCGCTGTTCGTGATCGGCGAAGGGCTGGTGCGCACCGGCATCGCCTACCGTATCGGCGAATGGATGAGCGAGCGGGCCGGCAACAGCGAGGCACGCCTGCTGGTGCTGCTGATGGTCGCGGTGGCTGGCCTGGGTTCAGTGATGAGCTCCACCGGCGTGGTGGCGATCTTCATCCCGGTGGTGCTGAGCATCGCCGCGCGCCTGAAGCTTTCGCCCGGCCGGCTGATGATGCCACTGAGCTTCGCCGGCCTGATCAGCGGCATGCTCAGCCTGGTGGCCACCCCGCCCAACGTGGTGGTGCACAGCGAACTGGTGCGTCACGGCCTCGAAGGCTTCGGCTTTTTCAGCTTCACCCCCTTCGGCCTGGTGGTGCTGGTGCTGGGGGTCGGCTACATGCTTGTGGCCCGCCACTGGCTCAACGGTGAAGTGCGCAAGGACGGCCGCCTGGAAAGCCGGCGTACCCTGCTCGACCTGGTGCTGGACTACAAACTGAGTGGTCGCGAGCGGCGCCTGCGCATCCGCCCGCATTCGCCGCTGATTGGCCACACCCTCGGTGAGCTCGAGCTGCGCACCCGCCATGGCGCCAACGTAGTGGGCATCGAGCGCCAGCACAAGTTCACCACCCGGGTGATCACCGCCGACTCCACTACCGTGTTGCAACAGGGCGATATTCTGTTGCTCGATCTGTTCGCCAACCGCGACGACCTGCGCAGCCTGTGCCAGACCATGCAACTGGAACCCCTGCACTTCAAGGCGGCCTATTTCATCGACCAGTCGCAGGAGGTGGGCATGGCAGAGGTGTCGCTACCGCCAGGCTCGCAACTGATCGGCAAGAGCATCCTCGAACTGGCCTTCCGTACCCGCCATGACCTCAACGTGGTCGGTCTGCGTCGCGACCAGGAGGCTATCGAGGGGCAACTGGTGGAAGAAAAACTGCGCCTGGGCGACACACTGCTGGTGATCGGCCCCTGGAAAGCCGTACGCCAGTTGCAAACCAAGCCCCGCGACTTCCTGGTGCTGAGCCTGCCCGCCGAGATCGACCAGGTGGCCCCGGCGCGGGCCCGTGCACCCTACGCGCTGGTCAGCCTGGCGGTGATGGTCGGGCTGATGGTCAGCGGCGTGGTGCCCAATGTCATTGCGGCACTGATTGGCTGCCTGCTGATGGGCGCTGGCCGCTGCATCGATATGAACAGTGCCTACCGTGCAATCCACTGGCAGAGCCTGGTACTGATCGTCGGTATGCTGCCGTTCGCCCTGGCGTTGCAGAAGACCGGCGGCATCGACCTGGCGGTCGGCGCGCTGGTGGGCCTGCTGGGCGATGCCGGGCCTGCGGCGATCCTCGCCTGTTTGTTCGCGGTGACCGCGCTGATCGGTTTGTTCATCAGCAATACCGCCACTGCCGTGCTGATGGCGCCAGTGGCCGTCAGCACGGCGCAGCAACTGGGTTTGTCACCCTACCCGTTCGCGATGACGGTTGCCCTGGCCGCCTCGGCGGCGTTCATGACCCCGGTGTCATCGCCGGTCAACACCCTGGTGCTTGGCCCAGGGCAGTATCGCTTCGCCGATTTCGTCAAGGTTGGGGTGCCTTTCACCCTGCTGGTGATGCTGGTGACCGTGGTGATGGTGCCGTACCTGTTCAAGCTATCGTGAGGAGCCGGATCCACGCGGCTTGCAGTGAATTGACATCAATTCATCAGTTGAAACACACTCACACGACATCAGCCCAGGTGCCTACAGCCGTTTTCCTGGATTCCGTCTTCGCTTGTCGGTCGAGCCTATGGTGACTCCAGCCTCATCGCGCCTGCAGCCTCTGGTCATCCTGTTTGGCCTGACCCTCGCCCTGGCCCTGGGCGGCATCCTGGCCAGGCCGATCGAATCCCTCTCGCTGTTCTGGCCGGTCAACGCGGTGCTGGCCGGGGTGCTGCTACGCAACCCGCGCCAGGCCAGCCTCGGTGGTTTCGCCCTGGTGTACCTGGGCATGCTGGTCGCCGACCTGGTCACAGGCAGCGCCTGGGCGCCAGCGCTCTGGTTCAACCTGTGCAACCTGGGCGCCATCGTCAGTATCTGGTGGCTGATGGCGCGCCTGCCGCGGGCTCACCGCCGGCTGCGTACACCCCACGGTACCCTGTGCCTGTTCGGTGCCTGCGCCGTCGGGGCCATGGTCGCCGCCAGCCTGGCCTGCGTAATGGCCGCGCCGTGGTTCGAACAATCGCTGCGCGCCACCTGGCTGGCCTGGTTCAGCGAGCAATTCTCCACCAGCGTGCTGGTGCTGCCGGTGCTGCTCACCGCCCCCACGCCCCGCGCGTTGACCCGCGGTGGCAGCCAGCGAATCAGCCTCGCACCGCTGCTGGTGCTGCTGGCGTCGCTGGCCTTGAGCATCGCCTTCGGTGGGCCAGGGGCCATCGCTTTCCCGATCGCCGCGCTGCTGTGGTGCGCGCTGAGCTATTCACCCTTCCTCGTTTCGCTGCTGACCCTCACGGCCGGCAGCACCTTGATCGTCGCCGTGGCACAGAACCTCATGCACTTCAGCGTGCCGCAGAGCGAACCGGGGGTGACCACGCTGATGTCGGCGCGCCTGGGGATCGCCATGCTGGTCCTCGGGCCCTTGGTGGTGGCCTGCGTGAGCAATGCCAACCGCAGCCTCATGGCGCGCCTTGCGCACCAGGCGACCATCGACCACCTTACCGGCGCCCTCACCCGCAGTGCCTTCACGCGACGCGCCAATGCCCTGCTCGACAGCCGCCGACAGCACAGCCCGGCCCGGCCGCTGACCTTGATGATGCTCGACATCGATCACTTCAAGGCCATCAACGACCAGCATGGCCACGCAGTGGGCGACCAAGTGCTGCGCGAATTTTCCGTGACCCTGCAGGACCAGCTGCACGAAGGCGAACTGTTCGCCCGCCTGGGTGGCGAGGAGTTCGCCATCGTCATTCCTGGCCTGGCGCCGGAACAGGCCAAGTTCACCGCCGAACGCCTGCGCCGGGCGGTGCAGGACCTGCACCAGGAATACGCTGGGCACCGCCTGCCGATCACGGTCAGCATCGGCCTGGCCGGCTGCTCAGGTGAGTTGCCCGCTCCCAGCCTCGATGTCTTGCTGGCCGAGGCGGATCAGGCGCTGTACCGGGCCAAGGCCCAGGGCCGCAACCGCGTCGAGCAGGCCGAGGGCAAGCGCCAGGCAGTCTGATTCAGCCAGCCAGCAGGTCCCAACTGAGCTTGGCGATCAGCACGCACAGCAGGATCAGGAACAAGCCACGCACGAAGCCCGCCCCCTTGCGCACGGCCAGCCAGGTGCCGGTCAGCGCACCCAGGATATTGAACAGCGCCATTGGCAGGGCAATCGCCCACAACACGTTGCCAGACGGGATGAAGAACACCAGTGCCGCCAGGTTGGTGGCGATGTTCACCAGCTTCGCGGACGCCGAGGCGTGCAGGAAATCAAGGGCGAAGAAGCGGATGAACAGGAAAATCAGGAAGCTGCCGGTACCAGGCCCGAACAGGCCGTCGTAGAAACCGATGGCACCGCCGATCAGCACCGCCAGGCACTGCTCTCGGCGGCCGATCACCGTGGGTTTGTGCAGGGTGCCGAAGTCCTTCTTGCAGAAGGTGTAGACCGCCATCAGCACGATCAGCACCAGCACCATCGGCCGCATCACGCTGGCCGGCACCAGCGACACCGTGGCCGCACCGCAGAACGACATGACGAAGGCACTCAACATCGCCGGCACGATCAGCCCCCAATCGAGCTTCACCTTACGAATGAACGAGCGCGCCGCAAAACTGGTGCCGCACACCGAGGCCAGCTTGTTGCTGCCCAGTAGCGCCGCGGGTTGGGCACCGGGCAGCACGTTGAACAGCGCCGGGATCTGGATCAGCCCACCGCCCCCCACGGCGGCGTCGATCAGGCCAGCGGCGAAGGCGAACAGCGACAGCAGGGCAATATCCATCATGAACGTGGGTCCGGGCAGTAACAGGCAGGCCACCAGACTAATCAAAGCGACGCCGTTGTGTTGAAATACCACGTTGCGAAAACTGCAACGAGGAGTACTTCCATGGCCCTGGACATGCTGCGCGAGATCCAAGCCTTTGTCAGCGTTGCGCACAAGCGCAGCTTCGTCAGCGCAGCCCGCGCCTTGGGCCGTTCACCCAGTGCCGTCACCCGGGCGGTGCAGGCACTGGAGGATAACTGCGGGACCAAGCTGCTCATCCGCAACGCCAGTGCCGTGGCCCTGAGCGAAGCCGGCGAACGCCTGCTGCCTCATGCCGAACGCTTGCTGGATGTGCAACGCGACGCCGCCGACGAACTCGCCGCGCTGACCGGTAGCGCCAAGGGCTGGATCCGCCTGGCCGCGCCCGAGGTACTGGCTCAGCAGGTCTTGCCACAGGTGCTGGCCGAGTTTTCCCGGCGCCATCCGCAGGTCACTCTCGACGTGCAGTTCAGCGACCAGGCCCTCGACCCGCTGCAGGGCAAGCTGGACTTCGTCATCCGCGGCGCCTTTCCCCAGTCCAGCGAGCTGATCGGCTACCCCTTGTGGGCCTACCGTCGCCATCTGTACGCCAGCCCGGGTTACCTGGCACGAGAAGGTACGCCCGAGGGGCTGGAGGACCTGCAGCGCCACGCGCTGATCCTGCATACCGCGCCACGCATCCTCAAAGCCTGGCATTTCTGCCGTGCCGGGCATATCACCAGCCTCCGGCCGCAACCTCGGCTACGCCTGGGCTCTGGCGTTGCGGTGGTGCGAAGCACCCTGGCCGGCGCCGGTATCGCCCGCCTGGCCGACTGGCTGGCCGAGCCCGAAGTGCGTGCCGGGCGCCTGGTACGCGTGTGCCCCGAATACCACCTGACCTCGAGCAGCGGTCAGGACCCGCAAATGCATGCGGTGTACCCCGCAGGCGACGTACCGGCACGGGTACGCGAGCTGCTGCAGGCCCTGCGCGCGGCCCGGCCGGATGAGGGGAAAATGCCCTGAAACCTGCTGCTCAATTTCTGTTCAATCTAACAGAAGCCCCGGTTAACAAGGCCTACAGCGTTTTATCCACAGACCTACCCACGATTTTTGTGGACAGTTTCATCAAGGCTTGAAGGAATTATCGCAAGCGCAGCAACGCCGCGTTGGCCAGCTTGACCAGTTCGATCCATTCGCTTGGGCTGATCACTCCGGAATGCTCCAATTGTTCGGCACGACGCAGTGCCTGATCGTAGTCCTCTTCGTGCAGGATGCCCTCACCGAGAAAACGACCGCGCCACTCCAGCATCGCTGCAGTGCCTTTCTTGCATTCCATAGTGTGTATTGTCTCCAGTGCAGGTGATCGGCCCGAATTCCCGGGCCCTTTGACGGGGGCGGGAGATTACACGAGCACCGTCCACTTGAGAATGACTTGCAGCTACCGCTTGTCCAACCAAGCACGCAGAGTGGGCAGGAACGCCCGGAAGGGACATCGAGCCCGCCTTTGCGTTAGACGGGCCGAAGAGGAGTAGCAGGCGTTTCAGCCGGGCGGAATGGTCCCCAGCAAACCGATCATGATAGTCAGCAGCAGAAAACCACCCAGGAACAGAGCAAGCTTGCCCATCGGAACCTCTACAGTGTAATGACGAAACGGCGGGGCTGGCCGATGCGGGTGCAGAGCAGCGCAGCCTGCCCAGCGCTCACCGGTTCGGAAGGCTGGGCGTTGCGGCTATTGTCGGCGCCCGGCTGATACGGTTACAGATTCAGGTTCGAGGAAAAAAAGCGGATCAGATGGAGTTTGTGACTTGCTTCGATGGCACCCTGCCCTTGCTATGCCCACATGCCGTTGTGCTAGGGTCGGCACACCTTCCCGAGGCCTGCTCACATGACCGCCATCACGCCCCCGGCCGCCTTGCTGATCATCGACATGCAAACCGGCATCAACCATCCACGCCTGGGCCCCCGCAACAACCCCGAGGCCGAGCTACGCATGCTGGAACTGCTTGCCGCCTGGCGCCTTGCAGGGCACCCGGTGGTGCATGTGCGCCACATTTCCCGCGACCCAGGCTCGGTTTTCTGGCCTGGCCAGTCGGGCTGCGAGTTCCAGCCCGCGTTTGCTCCACGCGCAGGCGAGGCACTGTTCGAAAAGCATGTGCCCGACGCGTTCTGCCATACGGGCCTTGAGCAATGGCTGCATGCCAGGGGGATCGGCCGCGTGGTGATTGTGGGTGTGATCACCAACAACTCGGTGGAAGCCAGTGCACGCTCGGCTGGCAACCTGGGCTTCGACACCGTGGTGGTGGCGGACGCCTGCTTTACCTTCGACCAACCTGACCTGCAAGGGCGAGTGTGGTCCGCACAAGACGTGCACACCCTTTCGCTGGCCAACCTGGCCATGGACTATGCCCGCATTCTCGATACCGCCCAGGTGCTCGACGCCAGCTGAGTCAGCTCAGCAAGCGCAGCTTCGACTGCGGTAGCCAGCCCAGCTCGCCATTGCGCAGGCGGCGACACCAGAGCCAGCCATTCAGGGGCCGCAGACCTTCGACCTGCTGGCCCGGGTCGACATCCAGCTCATGGGCACTGTAAGCCTCCAGCGCCCTGCCCCGGCCGACACCAAGCCGCTCGATGACCTGGGCCGGCACCCAGCCCGCCACTTGCCCGGTACAACTGCACAAGTACCAGTCCTCCCAATGCTCCTCGCCCTCGTAACGCTGGCCGATGTCCAGCAAGGTGCCGCGGGCGAAAGTGATTGGCGCAGGGTAGTCACTGCGGTGCGGTTCGATCACGACGTACTTCACTGGCCACTCCCTGGCTGAGAAAAACCATGGATGTTAGTGCAACAGGGTCATGGGTTGCCAGGCGTCGACGGCGACATCGAAAACCCATTTGCTGGCGGAAGGGGAGCGGCCAATTGCAACATCAAGTTTCAGGTAGCAGGGCAACGTCCTACAGCAACCGAAACCTCGCAGCGACCACTGCATCTGTGACGATTCCAGGCCTGCAAAGCCATTCCATAGGCTGGGTGAAAAACCGAGTATCCGAATACGTTGTGGGATGTTTCTGATTCTTTTGTACGCCTACAAGCCATTACCCGGAAACGTGTATGAATAATCAGTATTGAGCACTGGAATGAGCTGATACCTTGCACCGCACCCACAACGGCATGGAGGCCACCAGCGATGAGATCGACATGGAACAGTACCAACCTTCCGCCCTCGCCCTGCAAAAGCACCTGTTGAACCTGCGCCAGGAACGGGCACAGCTCGAAGCGCAGGGTGACCGTCAACGGGCGGATCACCTGACGAAGCTGATCGCGAATATCGAAGAAACCCTGGCCAGCTTCTCCGAACCGTTCAAACCCACGACCTTGCAGTGACGTGCAGCCCTCTCCCTGTGGCCGCTGCGCAGCGGCCTCATGGCTGGCAAGTCGCGGCGGCGAACCGCAGCGCCCACAGATATCCTCAAGTCCTGTGAATCGCGCGGTCGAGGTGGGAGCAACTGTCTTGCGCAGGTCTTCTGTAGGAGCGGCCTTGTGTCGCGAAAGGGCTGCATCGCAGCCCCAGCGATCGTGAATGCCACATAGAAGCCTGGGGCCGCGATGCGGCCCCGGTTTAGCGCCAAAGCTTCAGGCAGAGCGCTCGACCCGTGCAGGCGTGCGGCGCATCAGCACCTTGCCATGCCGCACCGACACCAGCGCATGCCCCTGGCTACGAACCATCTCGTAGTCATCCGGCGCCGACAGCAGCAGCAGGTTTGCCGGCCGCCCGACTTCGATGCCATAGCGCTCGCCCAGGTTGAGGGTGCGGGCACTGTTATCAGTAATCAGGTCCAGGCAGCGCTGCAGGTCTTCATAACCGAGCATGTGGCAGATATGCAGCCCCGCTTCGAGGATGCGCAGGATGTTGCCGTTGCCCAGCGGGTACCACGGATCGACGATCGAGTCCTGGCCAAAACAAACGTTCATCCCGGCCCGGTCGAGCTCGGCCACACGGGTCACGCCACGACGCTTGGGGAAGCTGTCAAAACGCCCCTGCAGGTGAATACTCTCGGTCGGGCACGACACGAAGTTGATGCCGGACAGCTTGAGCAGGCGGAACAGCTTGTAGCAGTAGGCATTGTCATAGGACCCCATGGCCACGGTGTGGCTGGCCGTCACCCGAGCGCCCATGCCACGCACCCGGGCCTCCTCGGCCAGCACCTCGAGGAAGCGCGACTGCGGATCGTCGGTTTCGTCGCAGTGCACATCCACCAGGCAACCACTGCGCTCAGCCAGGTCCATCAGGAATTTCACCGACGACACGCCCTGGTCGCGGGTGTTCTCGAAATGCGGGATACCCCCCACCACGTCGGCACCGATGGCCACGGCCTCGGTCATCAGGGCACGGCCATTGGCGAACGACTCGATGCCTTCCTGGGGGAACGCAACGATCTGCAGGTCGACCAGTTGACGCACCTCATCGCGCACCTCGACCATGGCCTTGAGCGCAGTGAGCGCGGGGTCGGTCACATCGACATGGGTGCGCACGTGCTGGATGCCATGGTCCACCAGCATGTCGAGGGCCTTCCTGGCGCGGGCCTTGATGTCATCGTGGGTGGTGAGCGCCTTGCGCTCGCCCCAGCATTCGATGCCCTCGAACAGCGTACCGCTCATGTTCCAACGGGGTTCACCCGCCGTGAGGGCGGCATCCAGATGGATATGGGGTTCGATGAAGGGCGCCACCACCAGGTTCTGGCTGGCGTCCAGATCTTCAGGGTTGCTCAGCGCCAGCACGCTGGCCTGCGGTTCGATGGCCGCGATGCGGTCACCTTCCAGCCGAATACAAAACAAGCCCGACTTGCCACGCAGCCGTGCGTTGATGATGTTCATGTGGATACTCCTTGCCTTGGGCTTCTCGCTTGCGCCACACCGGCATGGCGACCGGAATGCCCCTACGATACAGCGGGCCGCCACTCAAGCGCCTGCTGATTTGATCAGGCACTGGGCCTGCGCCTTTTCGTCGGTTCTCAGTTGCGCGGCCTTGGGCGGGTCCAGCAGTTTCACATGTAACAGCATGGGCATCTCCTTGAATAGCGCTGGACCACTGGTTGGGCAGGCCCCCTGTAGGAGCGGCTTTAGCCGCGAACACCGGCAGAGCCGGTGCCATCCACCGTGTCGCCTGCTTCGCGGCTAAAGCCGCTCCCACAGGGGGGCGCACAGCTGGAGTCGCAGTTCACCTGCGGCTGGGTGACGATCTCCTCGGCCAGCAACAGTGGCCAGAACAGCTCGGTGCCCGAGGCCAATTGCCGACTGGTCATTACGCACTGGGGCAGCCGCTCCCCTTGGCCAGGCTGGCTCCCACGCTGCAGGTGCTCTACCCGGCCCTGCTGTGCGGACCATGTGTTGGCGCTGTTTGCCAGGCAGGGATTGGAGGTCACGGCTGTGCACTGGGCAAACGCATTACAGGCCGCCATTGGACGGTGGTGCCGGCTTCGGTGCAGCGCCAGCATCATGGGGCTATTGCTTATGCGCCGATTGAGGATAGGGAAGCGGTTTCGCCAATTCTTTTAAGCAACCGGGTTGGGGATTGTTGAGGGTATCGGTCGCCAGGCGTGAAGTAGCTGAACACCTAGAACTGCACCTTGCCCCGACCTGCCTTGACGGTGCTCCGCCTGGATTTCCCCTCGAGGCGGCGGGTCTTCGAGCCGAGGGTCGGCTTGGTGGGGCGGCGTTTCTTCTCGGTCTTGCCGGCAGCAATGATCAACTCGACAAGCCGCGCCAGTGCGTCAGCACGGTTCTGCTCCTGGGTGCGGTACTGCTGGCCCTTGATGATCAACACGCCGTCGCTGGTGATGCGACTGTCACGCAGCGCCAGCAGCCGCTCCTTGTAAAACTCGGGCAGCGACGAGGCCGAAATGTCGAAGCGCAGGTGCACGGCGCTGGACACCTTGTTGACGTTCTGCCCACCCGCGCCTTGCGCGCGGATGTAGGTTAGTTCGATGTCGGCATCCGGCAGATGCACGTTATTGGAGATGATCAGCATGACATGGCCCTTGTGATTGCCCGCATTATCACAGCCTCTGCTGCTCTCCCATAGAACAACACGCAATTCCGCCAAAATCGCGCAGGCACAAAAAAGCCCTGACTAGTCAGGGCTTTGATGAGAATTAGTGGCGGAAGCGTAGAGATTCGAACTCTAGGATAGTTGCCCATCGACGGTTTTCAAGACCGTTGCCTTAAACCACTCGGCCACGCTTCCAGCTGGTTTTGCGGCGGCAATAATACCGTAATGAAACACGCTGTCAAACTCTCTGTGTCGCGGGTTGCATAAGCTCTGGTATGCTCCGCCTCATACGTTTCAATACCCCAGGTCCCAAAGCCCGGGTTCACACCAAAGGAGTGTCGCCATGCGCGAACAGGATTACGCGGTACACCACGGCCAGCAGGTCGAGCAGCAGGAGGTCAGCAAGGTCCTGCGCAACACGTACAGTCTGCTGGCGCTCACCCTCGCCTTCAGCGGCATCATGGCCTTCGTCTCTCAGCAGATGGGCTTCCGCTACCCCAACGTGTTCGTCGTGCTGATCGGCTTCTACGGCCTGTTCTTCCTCACCGCCAAGCTGCGTGACTCGGTCTGGGGCCTGGTATCCACCTTCGCCCTCACCGGCTTCATGGGCTTTATCCTCGGCCCGATCCTCAACCGCTACCTGGGCATGACTGGCGGCGCCGAAGTGGTCAGTTCCGCCTTCGCCATGACCGCGCTGGTATTCGGTGGCCTGTCCGCCTATGTGCTGATCACCCGCAAGGACATGAGCTTCCTCAGCGGCTTCATCACCGCCGGCTTCTTCGTCCTGCTGGGCGCCGTCGTGGCCAGCTTCTTCTTCCAGATCAGCGGCCTGCAACTGGCGATCAGCGCGGGCTTCGTGCTGTTCTCGTCGGTCTGCATCCTGTTCCAGACCAGCGCCATCATCCATGGCGGCGAGCGTAACTACATCATGGCGACCATCAGCCTGTATGTATCGATCTACAACCTGTTCGTCAGCCTGCTGCAGCTGTTCGGCATCATGGGTCGCGACGACTGATCCCATTCAGTAGAACGCACTACGAAAAGCCCGCTTCGGCGGGCTTTTTCGTGCCTACACGAAATCAGCCAACACCACTGAGCTACTGACCTGAAAGTCAGCTTCATCTGCGATTGTGCCGCGATCTGCACAACCCCTACCCCTATCCGGATTCTGCCCGTAGAATGCGCTCCTTTTTTCTTCCGGGGCGGCATTTTCCCATGAGTTCACACGAACACGGGCCGGGCGCGGCGGCGCCTGCCAACGAACTGGTCCTTGGCCTCGAGGACAAGCCTCGGCTGCTGATCGGGCTGCTGGCGGCGTTGCAGCACCTGCTGGCGATCATCGTGCCGATCGTTACGCCAGGGCTACTGATCTGCCAGGCCCTGGGTGTTTCGTCGCGCGACACCAACCTGATCGTCTCGATGTCGCTGGTAATCTCGGGTATCGCCACCTTTGTCCAGTGCAAGCGCTTCGGGCCGTTCGGCGCCGGGTTGCTGATTGTCCAGGGCACCAGCTTCAACTTCGTCGGCCCGCTGATCGCCGGTGGCGCGCTGATGGTCAAGCAGGGCACGCCGGTGGAAAGCGTGATGGCGGCCATCTTCGGTGTGGTGATCGCTGGCTCGTTCGTGGAAATGGGTGTGTCGCGCATCCTGCCCTTCGTCAAACGCCTGATTACCCCGCTGGTGACCGGCATCGTCGTGCTGATGATCGGCCTGACCCTGATCAAGGTCGGCCTGATCAGCATGGGTGGCGGCTTCGGCGCCATGGCCAACGGCACCTTCGCCAACGGCGAAAACCTGCTGCTGTCGGGCGTGGTGCTGGCGATCATCGTCATCCTTAACCGTATCCCGGTGGTGTGGATGCGCAGCTGTGCCATCGTCATCGCCCTGGGCGTGGGCTATGCCCTGGCCGGCTACCTGGGCCGCCTGGACTTCACCGGCATGCACCAGGCCGCGCTGTTCCAGGTGCCGACGCCGCTGCATTTCGGCCTGGGCTTCTCCTGGGCATTGTTCATCCCAATGCTGGTGATCTACCTGGTCACTTCGCTGGAAGCGATCGGTGACGTCACCGCCACCAGCAAGGTCTCGCGCCAGCCGGTCGAAGGCCCGCTGTGGATGCAGCGCATCAAGGGCGGCGTGCTGGTCAACGGCGCCAACTCGCTGCTGGCCGGCCTGTTCAACACCTTCCCCAGCTCGATCTTCGCCCAGAACAACGGCGTGATTCAGCTGACCGGCATCGCCAGCCGTCATATCGGCATGTGGATCGCCGTGATGCTGATCCTGCTGGGCCTGTTCCCCAGCGTCGCCGGGGTGATCCAGGCCGTGCCAGAGCCCGTATTGGGTGGTGCGGCCATGGTGATGTTCGGGGCAGTCGCCGCATCGGGCATCAACATCCTCGCCAGCACTCGCCTCGACCGCCGCGCCCTGCTGATCATCTCGATCTCGCTGGCCCTGGGGCTGGGCGTGGCGCAGGTACCGGAGTTCCTCGCCCACATGCCGTCGGCACTGCGCCATGTACTGGAGTCGGGTGTCGCCACCGGGGGCATCTGCGCCCTGGTGCTCAACTGGTTCCTGCCGGAGAGCAAGGAACAGGCCTAAGTCATCAGCGCCTCGCACACAGAGCCCGCGCCCACCAGCGCGGGCTTTTTGCTTTATCATGGCCGCATTCCTTTGCACGAGCCTCCAATGAAATTCGCCATTGCGGTCTTCTCCCCGGCCCATGCGCCCTCCTCGCGCCGCGCCCTGCGTTTCGCCGAGGCGGTGCTGGCCGGCGGGCATGAAATTGCCCGGCTGTTCTTCTATCAGGACGGGGTACACAGTGCCTCGGCCAATATCGTCGCCCCCCAAGACGAACTGGACGTGGCCGCCGCGTGGCGAGCCTTCGTCAGCGAGCAGCGGCTCGATGCCGTGGTGTGCATTGCCGCCGCACTACGCCGGGGCGTGCTCAATGACGAAGAAGCCAATCGCTACCAGCGTCCGGCGGTGAACCTGCCAATACCGTGGGAGCTTTCCGGCCTGGGCCAACTGCACGAAGCAGCACAAATTGCCGACCGCCTGGTCTGCTTCGGAGGCGACTGAGATGGCCAAGTCATTGCTGATTATCAGCCGCCAGGCACCGTGGAACGGCCCGTCCGCCCGCGAAGCGCTGGACATCGCCCTGGCCGGTGGCGCCTTCGACCTGCCACTGGGCATGCTGTTCCTCGATGACGGCGTATTCCAGCTCACCGCCAACCAGCAACCGGCGGCCGTGCAACAGAAGAATCTCGCTGCCAACTTGCAGGCCCTGCCGATGTTTGGTGTAGAAGAGCTGTTCGCCTGCAGCCATAGCCTGGCCCGACGCGGCTTGGACGCCAAGGCGCTGGACCTCCCGGTCGAGGTACTCGACGATGCCGCACTGACTGCGCTGATTGCCCGTTTCGACCAGGTGGTGACACTCTGATGACGACCCTGCATTTACTCACCCACTCCCCCTTCGGCGATGAGCGCCTGAGCAGCTGCTTGCGCCTGCTCGGCCCCCAGGACGCAATCCTGCTGTGTGGCGACGCCACCTACGCGCTCAAGGCCGGCAGCGAGCCGCAGAATGCACTTGAAGCCGCCAACCTCGGCGGTCGCCTGTATGCCCTCGCCGAAGACCTCCAGGCCCGCGCCATCGACGGCGCGCTGGCCAAGGCCGTGGACTACCCGGCCTTCGTCGAACTCACCCTGGAATACGACAAGGTCAACAGCTGGCTATGAGCACACTGACTGTCGGCGATCGCGCGATCGCCCTGGACAAGGATGGTTTCCTGGTCGACTTGCAGGACTGGTCCCATGAGGTCGCCGAAGCCCTTGCCGGCCGCGAAGCCATCGCGCTAACCCCGGACCATTGGGAAATCCTCGACCTGTTGCGCCAGTTCTACGAGGAGTACCAGCTGTCGCCGGCCACCCGCCCGCTGATCAAGTACACCGCGCTCAAGCTGGGCACGGAAAAGGGCAACAGCCCGCACCTTAACCGCCTGTTCAATGGCACTCCCGCCAAACTCGCCGCCAAGCTGGCGGGCCTGCCCAAGCCGACCAACTGCATATGACCGAACCACGTCCACTCACCCTGGTTACCCCGGCCGAGCACCCCTTCGCCGAATTCGTGCGCATCCTCGGCAAGGGCAAGCGCGGCGCCCGCGGCCTCACTCGTGAAGAGGCCCGCGCCGCCATGACCCTGCTGCTGGAGGGCAAGGTCGAGGACACCCAGCTTGGTGCCTTCCTGATGCTGCTGCGGCACAAGGAGGAGAGCGCCGAGGAACTGGCCGGCTTCACCGAAGCCTTGCGCGCCCATTTGCAGGCACCGCGCATCGCCGTCGACCTGGACTGGCCCACCTACGCCGGCAAGAAGCGCCACCTGCCCTGGTACCTGCTGGCGGCCAAGTGCCTGGCCCGCAATGGCGTGCGCATCATGATGCACGGCGGCGGCGCCCACACCGCCGGCCGCATGTACACCGAGCAGTTGCTCGATCTGCTGGACATCCCACTGTGCCGCGACTGGCAGAGCGTCGAAAGCGCACTGGACAGCCACCAGCTGGTCTTCTTCCCACTACAGGACTGGGCGCCGCAGCTGCAACGCATGATCGACCTTCGCAACACCCTCGGCCTGCGCTCGCCGATCCACTCGCTGGCCCGGGTACTCAACCCCCTCGCCGCCCGCTGCGGCCTGCAAAGCATCTTCCACCCCGGCTACCAGGCCGTGCACCGCGAGGCCAGCCGGCTGCTCGGTGACCATGCCGTGGTGATCAAGGGCGATGGCGGCGAGATCGAGATCAATCCGGATGTCATCAGCCACCTCTACGGCGCCTCCAACGGCGACGCCTGGGATGAGGAATGGCCCGCCCTGAGCCCACGACGCCACGTAAAGCCGGCCAGCCTGCAACCGGAACACCTGCTGGCGGTATGGCGTGGCGAAGCCGAGGACAGCTATGGCGAGCTGGCTGTGGTGGCGACCATGGCCCTGGCCCTGCGCGGGCTGGGCCAAGCACGCGAACTGGCATTCAGCAACGCTCAGGCCTATTGGTCCAACCGTGAAGCATCGAATAAGTAGATGAGAACCCCGCACTCTTTGCGCTATTTATTCGAACGCTTTTAACTAGACTGGGCTCCAACGACAAACAACTTTGTTCCGAGGAGCTCCCATGGGCCTTTTGATCGACGGCCGCTGGCATGACCAGTGGTACGAAACCGGCAAGGACGGCGCCTTCAAGCGCGAAAACGCGCAGCGCCGTAACCCGTTGCCCAACGCCGAGGCCGGCCGCTACCACCTGTATGTGTCGCTGGCCTGCCCATGGGCCCACCGCACCCTGATCACCCGCGCCATCAAGGGGCTGGAGCCGCTGATTGACGTTTCAGTGGTGAGCTGGCTGATGGGCGAGCATGGCTGGACCTTCGACCAGCACGAAGGCTCCACCGGCGATCACCTCGATGCCTTGCAGTACCTGCACCAGCGCTACACCCAGGACGATCCGCACTACACCGGGCGGGTCACCGTGCCAGTGCTGTGGGACAAGCAGGAAAAGCGCATCGTCAACAATGAGTCGGCCGAGATCATCCGTATCTTCAACACCGCGTTCAACCACGTGACCGGTAATCGCCTGGACCTCTACCCCGAACCGCTGCGTGCGAGCATCGACGCACTCAACGAGCGCATCTACCCGGCAGTGAACAACGGCGTCTATCGCGCAGGCTTCGCCACCACCCAGGATGCCTACGAGGCGGCCTTCGACGAGGTGTTCAACGAACTGGACCATCTGGAAGAATTGCTGGGCCAGCAACGCTACCTGGCCGGCGAGCACCTGACCGAGGCCGACGTGCGCCTGTTCACCACGCTGGTGCGTTTCGATGCGGTGTACCACGGGCACTTCAAGTGCAACCTGCGTAGGCTGAGTGACTACCCGAACCTGTCCAACTGGCTGCGCGAGCTGTACCAGTGGCCGGGGGTGGCGCAGACGGTGGACATGGAGCACATCCAGAAGCACTACTACATGAGCCACAAGACCATCAACCCGAATGGGATCGTGCCCAAGGGGCCGTTGCAGGATTTCAACCTGGCCCATGATCGGGCGCGCTTGCCGGGGAAAGGGATCTGGCAGGATTGACATAGCGGGGCTGCTTTGCAGCCCATTCGCGGCACAAGGCCGCTCCTACAGGGAATGCGAAATCCTGTAGGAGGGCCGCAGAGCGGCCCCAGCCATTCAACTGTCTTGCTGCGAACCTTCAAACCACGCCAGCTTCTCACGCAACTGCACCACCTCCCCGACGATCACTAGGGTCGGCGCATGCACTTCATGGCGTGCCACCAGCTCAGGCAGGTCCGCCAGAGTACCGGTGAACACCCGCTGGTTGCGGGTAGTGCCCTGCTGCACCAGCGCCGCCGGCGTGCTGGCCGCACGACCATGACGGATCAACTCGGCACAGATGGTGGGTAGCCCTACCAGGCCCATGTAGAACACCAGCGTCTGCGCCGGCGCCACCAGGTCATCCCAAGGCAGGTTGCTGGTGCCGTCCTTGAGGTGGCCGGTGACGAAGCGCACCGACTGGGCATAGTCGCGGTGGGTCAGCGGAATACCGCCATAGGCGGAACACCCACTGGCCGCGGTAATGCCCGGCACCACCTGAAACGGGATACCCTGCTCGGCCAGCTCTTCGATCTCCTCGCCACCCCGGCCGAAGATGAACGGGTCGCCACCCTTGAGCCGCAGCACCCGCTTGCCCTGTTGGGCCAAGTCCACCAGCAGGCGGTTGATCTGGTCCTGCGGCACGGCGTGGTCGGCGCGGCGCTTGCCGACATAGATACGCTCGGCATCACGCCGGCACATCTCGATAATGGCCGGGGCCACCAAACGGTCGTACAGCACCACGTCGGCCTGTTGCATAAGGCGCAAGGCACGGAAGGTCAGCAGGTCGGGATCACCCGGGCCGGCACCGACCAGGTACACCTCGCCCCCCTGCTGCACCGGCGCGCCATCGACCATCGCCTGCAACAGGCGCTCGGCTTCGGCACCTTGCCCGGCCAGCTGGCGCTCGGCGATTGGCCCCTGGAATACGTTCTCCCAGAATCCACGGCGTTGGTTGACGTCGGGGTACAAGGCCTTGACCTTGTGGCGGAAACGCGCGGCCAGGCCGGCCAGCTCGCCATAGGCGGACGGGATCCAGGCCTCCAGCTTGGCGCGAATCAACCGCGCCAGTACCGGCGCGTCGCCGCCACTGGACACCGCGACCACCAGCGGTGAACGGTCGACGATGGCCGGGAAGATCACCGTGCACAACGCTGGCGCATCCACCACGTTGACCGGCAGGCTGCGAGCCTGCGCATCACGCGATACCTGGGCATTGAGCTCAGGATCATCGGTGGCCGCGATTACCAGGCGGCAGCCGTCCAGGTCCGAGGGCTGGTAGCCCCGCACCAGGACTTCACCGCCACCTTCGCGAGCCATCGCGGCCAGCTGGCCGTCGACCTCCGGCGCCACCACGCGCAGCGCGGCGCCGGCGTCGGCCAGCAGGCGCGCCTTGCGCAAAGCGATCTCGCCGCCACCGACGACCAGCACCCGGCCGCCCTGCAGCTTGTGGAACAGCGGCAGGTAATCCATCTCAGCGAATGACCTCGACGCCACCCATGTACGGCTTGAGCACCTCCGGCACACGGATCGAACCGTCGGCCTGCTGGTAGTTCTCCAGCACCGCGACCAGGGTACGGCCTACTGCCAGGCCCGAGCCGTTCAGGGTGTGCACCAGCTCCGGCTTGCCGGTTTCCGGGTTGCGCCAGCGCGCCTGCATGCGGCGCGCCTGGAAGTCGCCGCAGTTGGAGCAGGAGCTGATCTCGCGGTACTTGTCCTGGCTAGGTACCCACACCTCGAGGTCGTAGGTTTTCACCGCACCGAAGCCCATGTCGCCGGTGCACAGCGCCAGCACGCGGTACGGCAGCTCCAGCAGCTGGAGCACACGTTCGGCGTTGGCGGTCAGGCCTTCCAGCGCTTCCATGGATTTCGCAGGCTCTACGATCTGCACCATCTCGACCTTGTCGAACTGGTGCTGGCGGATCATGCCGCGTGTGTCGCGGCCCGAAGCGCCAGCCTCGCTGCGGAAGCACGGAGTGTGGGCGACCAGCTTGAGCGGCAGTTGCTTGGCATCGAGGATCTGCTCGGCCACCAGGTTGGTCAGCGACACCTCAGCGGTTGGAATGAGGTAGAAGTCGGCTTCGCCTTCGCGGCTGATCTTGAACAGGTCTTCCTCGAACTTCGGCAGCTGGCCGGTACCCTGCAGGGCTGGGGCCTGGACCAGGTACGGGGTGTAGTGCTCCTCGTAGCCGTGCTCGCCGGTGTGCAGGTTGATCATGAACTGCGCCAGGGCGCGGTGCAGGCGTGCGATCGGGCCGCGCAGCACGGCAAAGCGAGCGCCAGACAGCTTGGCCGCAGCCTCGAAGTCCAGGCCACCGCTGACTTCGCCCAGGGCCACGTGGTCCTTGATTTCGAAGTCAAACGCCTTCGGCGTACCCCAGCGGCGCACTTCGACGTTGTCGTCTTCACTGGCGCCGACCGGCACGCTGGCGTCCGGCAGGTTGGGAATGGTCAGGAGGATGCCGTCAAGCTCCGCCTGGATGCCGTCCAGCTCGCTCTTGCCGGCGGCCAGCTCGTTGGCCATGCGCTCGACGTCTGCCATCAGCGGGGCAATGTCCTCGCCCTTGGCCTTGGCCTGGCCGATGGACTTGGAGCGGGCGTTACGCTCGGCCTGCAGCTGTTCGGTACGGGTCTGCACCGCCTTGCGGCGCTCTTCCAGTGATTCGATGCGCGCGACATCCAGGCTGAAGCCACGGGAGGCCAGGCGGTCCGCCACTTCCTGAAGTTGGCCGCGTAACAGTTTGGAATCGAGCATATCGTTCTCTCGTTATAAGTAAGTGTTGGTTCAGAATCGAGTGAGGGTGAGGCCGGCCCAGGTCGCAAGCAGCCCGCCCACCACGCTAATACCGGTATAGCCCAAGGCCAGGGGAACCTGCCCGCTTTCGAGCAGGCGCACGGTGTCCAGGGAAAAGGATGAAAAGGTCGTCAGGCCACCGAGAAAGCCCACGATCAGCCCGGCCCGCAGCTCCACCGGCACCAGGGGCTTGTGCAGGAACAGGCCGTAGAGCAGGCCGATCAGCAGGCAGCCGACCAGGTTGACCGCCAGCGTACCGAGGTAGAACTGCTTCGGCCAGTTGGCAGCAACCCAGTTGCTGGTGGCAAAGCGCAGCAAGGTGCCGCAGATGCCGCCCGCGCTGACGGCGGCGATGAGTGCGATCACGGTTTTCTCCGTTGCCGGGGGCTGTTGCGGTCGAGCTCGGCCAAGTGGCGCAATTTCTCGCCGATTTTCAGCTCCAGGCCGCGAGGCACCGGCTGATAGTACTGGCGTGGCTCGAGTTGTTCGGGGAAATAATCCTCGCCGGCGGCGTAGGCATCCGGCTCGTCGTGGGCGTAGCGGTACTCTTCGCCGTAGCCGAGCTGCTTCATCAACTTGGTGGGGGCGTTGCGCAGGTGCAGCGGCACTTCCAGCGAGCCGTGCTCGGCCGCTTCGCGCATGGCCGCCTTGAAGCCCATGTACACCGCGTTGCTTTTTGGTGCGCAGGCGATGTAGGTGATGGCCTGGGCCACCGCCAGCTCACCTTCCGGGCTGCCCAGGCGCTCCTGTACATCCCAGGCCGCCAGGCACAGGCTCAGCGCCCGCGGGTCGGCGTTGCCGATGTCCTCGCTGGCCATGCGCACCACGCGCCGGGCAATGTACAGCGGGTCGCAGCCGCCATCGAGCATGCGCGCGTACCAGTACAGCGCGCCGTCGGGGTTGGAGCCACGCACGGATTTGTGCAGCGCCGAGATCTGGTCGTAGAACGCTTCACCGCCCTTGTCGAAACGCCGGCGGCTGTCGCCGAGCAGGCTTTGCAGCAACTCGACACCAATCTCGCCGCCATCTTCGGCCAGGTCCGAGGCGTTCTCGAGGAAGTTGAGCATGCGCCGGCCATCGCCATCGGCGGCGGCCATGAGCATCTTGAAAGCGTCGTCACCCACCTGCAGTTGGCGCTTGCCAAGGCCGCGCTCTTCACTGAGCGCGCGGTCCACCAGCTTGCGCAGCGCGGCTTCGTCGAGGCTCTTGAGCACATAGACCCGCGCCCGCGACAGCAAGGCGTTGTTCAGCTCGAACGAAGGGTTTTCGGTGGTGGCGCCGATGAAGATCAGCGTGCCGTCCTCCACGTAGGGCAGGAAGGCATCCTGTTGCGACTTGTTGAAACGGTGCACTTCATCGACGAACAGGATGGTGCGCCGGCCGTACTGGCCGGCCTGCTGCTTGGCCACCTCGACGGCCTGGCGGATTTCCTTGACCCCCGCCAGTACCGCCGAGACCGTCTCGAAATGCGCATCGCAGAACTGCGCCAGCAGCCGCGCCAGGGTGGTCTTGCCCACCCCGGGCGGGCCCCAGAAGATCATCGAATGCAGCGCGCCCTGCTCCAGTGCCTCGCGCAGCGGCTTGCCGCGCGCCAGCAGGTGCTCCTGGCCCACGTACTCGTCCAGGTTGGACGGGCGCAGGCGCGCGGCCAGGGGCTGGGCGACGGGTTCGCTTCGAAACAGGTCCATCACGGGCTCCGCTTACTCCTTGATGACGTCAGCGCCTTTGGGGATGTCGAACTTGAAGGTGCTGTCCGGCACCGCCTGGTTGGCCTTGACGCCATTGAACAGGATATTGGTGCGCTGGCCGACACTGTCGATCAGTTGCATGTCGTTGATCAGGCCCTTGCGGAACGACACGCGCAGCGAGTCGAACAACGTGTCCTTGGTCTTCGGCTTGAGGGTGAAGTCCATGACTTCGCCCTGCTCCTTGGAGGTGATGTCGAAGCTCTGGCTGATCTTCGACACGTCACCGGACAGCAGCAACGCCGGGGTCTGGTTCAGACGCACGTCGAGCTTCTTGATGGTGGCCTGTTCCAGGTCCGGGTCCCACAGGGTGACGTTCTTGCCGTCGGACACTACCACCTGCTCCTGCGGTGCATTGGTGTGCCAGTAGAACAGGCCCGGGCGTTTGACGGTCATCTTGCCGGAGGTTTCCTGCAGGTTGACACCATCGGCACCAAGGGTCAGCTGGGAAAAGTTGGCTTCAATGGTCTGCGACTTCTCCAGCAACTGGGTCAAGCGCTGCACATCCTGCTCGCCGGCGTGGGCCGACAGAGTGCCCGCAGCCAGGGCAGAAACCAACAGCATGCGAATCGCGCGCATGGAAATCCTCGTAGAACGGTTAAGGGGCCGGGCACCTCGTGTGCCCGGCAAGGTGATCATCAATCGCGCGGGCCGCCCGGGGCAATCACTTCCCGCGAGCCGTTGCTGTTCATGGGGGTGACCACGCCGGCCATCTCCATCGACTCGATCATCCGCGCGGCGCGGTTGTAACCGATCTTCAGCTTGCGCTGTACCGCGGAAATCGATGCACGGCGGCTTTCGAGAACAAACTGCACGGCCTCGTCGTAGAGGGCGTCGGCTTCCGGATCATCACCGTCGCCGCCACCACTGCCACCGCCGTCGAAGCCGCTGCCGGCCTCCTCGACGCCATTGAGGATGTCGTCGTTGTAGTCCGGTGCGCCACGCAGCTTCCACGCCTCGACCGTGCGATGCACCTCGTCGTCCGAGACGAACGCGCCGTGTACACGGATCGGCAGGCTGGTGCCCGGGGGCATGTAGAGCATGTCACCGTGACCCAGCAGCTGTTCGGCGCCACCCTGATCGATGATGGTCCGCGAGTCGATCTTGCTCGACACCTGGAACGCCATGCGGGTCGGGATGTTGGCCTTGATCAAACCGGTGATCACATCGACCGATGGGCGCTGGGTGGCCAGGATCAGGTGGATACCGGCGGCACGGGCCTTCTGGGCGATACGGGCGATCAGCTCCTCGACCTTCTTGCCGACGATCATCATCATGTCGGCGAATTCGTCGACCACCACCACGATGGTCGGCAGGGTCTTAAGCGTCGGCGGCTCGTCGTCCATGCTTTCGCGACGGTACAGCGGGTCGTGGATGACCTCGCCGGCTTCCTGGGCATCCTTGATCTTGCGGTTGAAGCCCGCCAGATTGCGCACGCCCATGGCCGCCATCAACTTGTAGCGCCGTTCCATCTCGGCAACGCTCCAGCGCAGGGCGTTGGCGGCGTCCTTCATGTCGGTGACCACCGGGCACAGCAGGTGCGGGATGCCTTCGTAGATCGACAGTTCGAGCATTTTTGGGTCGATCATGATCAGTCGCGCGTCTTCCGGGCCCGACTTGAACAGGATCGACAGGATCATGGCGTTCACGCCCACCGACTTACCGGAGCCGGTGGTACCGGCCACCAGCAGGTGCGGCATCTTGGCCAGGTCGGTGATCACCGGCTTGCCGCCGATGTCGTGGCCCAGCGCCAGGGTGACCGGCGACTTGTTCTCATCGAACTGGGTCGACGACAGCACCTCGGAGAACCGCACCATCTGACGGTTTTCGTTGGGGATCTCGATACCCACGGTGGTCTTGCCAGGGATGACCTCGACCACCCGCACGCTGGTCACCGCCAGCGAACGCGCCAGGTCCTTGGCCAGGTTGGCGATGCGGCTGACCTTCACGCCCGCAGCGGGCTGGATCTCGTAACGGGTGATCACCGGGCCGGGGTGAATGGAGTCCACCGAGACTTCCACGCCAAATTCCTTGAGCTTGATTTCCAGCAACTGGCCGACGCCAGCCAGGGACTCGGGGGAGTACTCGATCTTCTTCTGCTCGGCCGGGTCGAGAATGGAAATCGAAGGCAATGTGCCTTCCACGGCGCTGTCGATGAACAGCGGCGCCTGTTTTTCCTTCATCACCCGTTTGCTCGGCTCCGGGGTGCTGGGCGCAGCTGGCGGCATGATCACCGGGGCTGCGGCAGCAGGTTGCACACGCGGCACTACAGGCTCGCGCGGTGCCACTGGCCGGGCTGGCGGCTCTTCGCGCTCGACCGCACGCTCGCGTGGCTGCGGTTGCGGCCTGGCCGGTTCGCGCTTCTCGGCGGCTACCGGTGCCACGTCGAAATCTGGGTCGTCCACCTCGCGCAGCTGTGCCACCAGGCGCTTGCGCTCGTTGCGCGCTTCCCACCAGCGGTTGGCGGCATTCTGCACCAGCTCGAACAGGTCGAGGGTGATCTTGCCGGTCAGGTCCATCACCTTGAACCAGGACAGGTCGGTGAACACCGTCAGCCCAAACAGGAACAAGGCGATGAACATCAGCGTGCTGCCCTGCACGTTGAGCAGGTTGCGCGCCAGGTCGCCGAGGCTCTCGCCCAAGGCTCCACCTGCGGAGAACGGCAGGCTTGCCGGGGGGTGGAAATGGATATGCGCCAGCGCCGCGCCCGACAGCACCAGGAACACCAGGCCAATCAGCCGCCAGGAAAACAGCCAGCCACTCCACTGCCAGGGCTGGTGACGCTCGCGGAAGATCTGCCAGGTCTTGATGGCCAGCAGCAGCGGGAAGATGTAGGCGAAATAGCCAAGCACCATGAACAGGATGTCGGCGAAATAGGCCCCCGCGCGGCCGGCGGCGTTCTGCACCTGTTCGGCGTTGCTGGTGTGGCTGAAGCCTGGGTCGGCGGTGTCGTAGGTGACCAGTGCCATCCACAGGTACAGGCAAAGCGCGCCAACGGCGATCAGCGCACCTTCCTTCAGGCGGTAGTGCAGCTGCTGCCGCCACAGGGGCACTGGCAAGGGGGCTGGGGTTGCAGTGGATTTCTTCAAAACGCGTCTATTCCTGCGCGTGCTGCGCGTCCAAACAGTGATTGGCCGGTCACTGGCCAATTAACCGCTACTTTTAACATTACTGCCCGCCAGCCGCCATGGCGGCACGCTGCCTGGAGCGCGAACGGCGAGCTATTTTCATTTAGTTGCAATTTGAGCATGCATTTTCTTTTGTGACAAAGGCTTATGCTGTGTTTTTGCACAGGTGTGACAGCAAATCGGCCAGATGGTGCCTGTGCGATAGAAAATCGCGGGGCAAGCCCGCCCCCCAGGCGGCCAGCGTTGACCGCACCGGCTAGCCGCGCCATGCTGGTCGCCCTCCCCTCCCCCGCCGCCCAAGACCCCATGCTCACCTGGCTGACCCGCGACTCGCTCACCTTCCCGCCTTTGGAAAAGGCCCTGCACGACCCCAACGGCCTGCTCGCCGCCGGTGGCGACCTTACGCCCGACCGCCTGGTGGCAGCCTACCGCCATGGCTGCTTCCCCTGGTATCAGGATGGCCAGCCGATCCTCTGGTGGTCACCCGACCCGCGCACCGTGCTGTTCCCGGACGAGCTGCATGTTTCGCGCTCGCTGGCCAAGCTGATCCGCCAGGGCCGCTACCAAGTCAGTTTCGACCGTGACTTCGCGTCGGTAATCGCCGCCTGTGCGGCACCTCGCGACTACGCCGACGGCACCTGGATCACCGACAACATGCGCGCGGCCTACTGCGAGCTGCACCGCCGAGGCATCGCCCACTCGGTGGAAGTACGCCAGGATGGCGAACTGGTCGGCGGCCTGTATGGCCTGGCCATGGGCCGGCTGTTCTTTGGCGAATCGATGTTCAGCCGTGCCGACAACGCCTCGAAAGTGGGTTTCGTCACGCTGGTCGAGCACCTGAAACAGGCCGGCTTCGTGCTGATCGACTGCCAGATGCCAACCAACCACCTGCACAGCCTCGGCGCCCGCGCCATCAGCCGGGCGAGCTTTGGCGAGTACCTGGCAAATCACCTGGACCAGCCCAACGGCGCCAGTTGGGTCGCCTAGGCGAGTTCCCCGAGCTGGCTTACACTTAGAGACAAAGTCTCACCGAAGGGGTTGATCATGACAGAGCTGGCGCGGTTGAAGTTCTATGCCACTCAACCCCACTCCTGCAGCTACCTGCCGGACGAGCAGGCCACCACGCTGTTTCTCGACCCGAGCCAGCCGATGGACGTGCACGTGTACGCCGACCTGTCGGAAATGGGCTTTCGCCGCAGCGGCGATCACCTGTATCGCCCGCACTGCCAGCATTGCAATGCCTGCGTTCCGGCGCGCATCCCAGCGGCGCGCTTCATCCCCAACCGCCAGCAGCGGCGCATTCTCAAGCGCAACGCCGATATAAAGGTCAGTGCCGCTCGCCCGGCGTTCAAGGAGGAGTATTTCGACCTGTACCGGCGCTACATCGAGCAGCGCCACGCCGACGGCGACATGTACCCGCCCAGCCGCGACCAGTTTTCCACCTTCCTGGTGCGCGACTTGCCGTTTTGCTGGTTCTACGAGTTCCGCCTCGAGGGCCGCTTGCTCGCCGTTGCCGTCTGCGACCTGCTCCCAAACGGGCTGTCCGCGGTGTACACCTTCTACGAGCCCGATGAAGAGCGCCGCAGCCTGGGCCGCTATGCCATTCTCTGGCAGATCACCGAAGCCCTGCGCCAGGACCTCGACGCGGTTTACCTCGGCTACTGGATCAAGAACTGCAAGAAAATGAACTACAAGACCCAGTACCGCCCCATCGAACTGCTGATCAACCAGCGCTGGGTAACCCTCAACTGAAAGGCATTGGCTTGAAACACAATTTTCGGGCATAATCCACGCCACTTTTTTTGCCCGGTGCAGTTGTGCGTCGGGCCATCACTGGATACCGAGGGCTTTACTGCATGTCGAAAGAAGACAGCTTCGAAATGGAAGGCACTGTCGTCGACACCCTGCCCAACACCATGTTCCGCGTGGAGTTGGAAAACGGGCACGTCGTTACCGCGCACATCTCCGGCAAGATGCGCAAGAACTACATCCGTATTCTCACTGGCGACAAGGTCCGCGTCGAACTGACGCCGTACGACCTGAGCAAGGGCCGCATCACTTATCGCGCGCGCTAAGCTCAAGCCATGAAAAAGCCCGGCCATGTGCCGGGCTTTTTTGTGGCCTTGAAACATTGGGGCTGCTTTGCAGCCCATTCGCGACACAAGGCCGCTCCTACAGATACATACGATTCCCTGCAGGAGCGGCCTTGTGTCGCGAATGGGCCGCACAGCGGCCCCAGCCTTAGGCGACCTCAGCCGTGGTCTCGTAGTCGAACACCAGCTCGCCATCGCGCAGGTCGATGTGCACCACGCCGCCATGTTCGGCCAGCTCGCCAAACAGGATCTCCTCGGCCAACGGCCGCTTGATCTTGTCCTGGATAAGCCGCGCCATCGGCCGCGCACCCATCTGCACGTCGTAGCCCGAAGCCGCCAGCCAGCCACGCGCGGCGTCGGTGACCTCCAGCAGCACACGCTTGTCCTCCAGCTGCGCCTGCAGTTCGATAAGGAACTTGTCGACGATGCTCTTGATCGTCTCGTGGGAGAGACGGCCAAACTGGATGATGGTGTCCAGGCGGTTGCGGAACTCCGGCGTGAAGCTCTTGCGGATGACCTCCATCGCGTCGGACGAGTGATCCTGGTGGGTGAAACCGATCGAGGCCCGCGCGGCGGTTTCGGCACCGGCGTTGGTGGTCATGATCAGGATCACGTTGCGGAAATCCGCCTTGCGCCCGTTGTTGTCGGTCAGGGTGCCGTGGTCCATCACCTGCAGCAGCAGGTTGAAGACTTCCGGGTGGGCCTTTTCGATTTCATCGAGCAACAGCACGCAGTGCGGCTGCTTGGTGATCGCCTCGGTCAACAGACCACCCTGGTCGAACCCCACATAGCCAGGTGGCGCACCGATCAGGCGCGACACGGTGTGCCGCTCCATGTACTCGGACATGTCGAAGCGCACCAGCTCCACACCCAGCGCCTTGGCCAGCTGGCGGGCGGCTTCGGTCTTGCCCACACCAGTGGGGCCAGCGAACAGGAACGAGCCGACTGGCTTGTCCGGTGCTTTCAAGCCCGCACGCGACAGCTTGATCGCGGTGGCCAGCGAGTCGATCGCTGCATCCTGGCCGAACACGGTCAGCTTCAGGTCACGCTCGAGGTTGCGCAGCAGCTCCTTGTCGGAACTGGTGACGTGCTTCGGCGGGATCCGCGCGATCTTGGCGACGATATCCTCGACCTGCGGCACGTCGATACGCTTGACGCGGCTGGCCTCCGGTTGCAGGCGCTGGTAGGCACCGGCCTCGTCGATCACATCGATGGCCTTGTCCGGCATGTGCCGGTCATTGATGTACCGCGAAGCGAGTTCGGCGGCGGCGCGCAGGGCTTCGTCGCTGTACTCGATATTGTGGTGGCTCTCAAAGCGCCCCTTCAGCCCGCGCAGGATGCCAACGGTATCCTCCACCGACGGCTCGGTGACGTCGACCTTCTGGAAGCGCCGCGCCAGGGCGCGGTCCTTCTCGAAGATGCCGCGGAACTCCTGGAAGGTGGTCGAACCGATGCAACGGATATCGCCCGACGACAGCAACGGCTTGAGCAGGTTGGAAGCGTCCATCACACCACCGGATGCCGCACCGGCACCGATGATGGTGTGGATCTCGTCGATGAACAGAATCGCCTGTGGGCGCTTCTTCAGCTCGCCGAGCAACGCCTTGAAGCGCTTTTCGAAGTCGCCGCGGTACTTGGTACCCGCCAGCAGCGCACCAAGGTCCAGCGAATAGACCACGCTCTGCGCCAGCAGGTCGGGCACCTGGCCATCGACGATGCGCTTGGCCAGGCCTTCGGCGATGGCGGTCTTGCCCACACCAGCCTCACCGACCAGCAACGGGTTGTTCTTGCGCCGGCGAGCGAGAATCTGCGCCACGCGCTCGACCTCCTGCTCGCGACCGACCAGCGGGTCGATGCGCCCGGCACGCGCCAGTTCGTTGAGATTGCTGGCATAGGCGTCCAGCGGGTTGCTCGACGAAGACGACTCACCGCCCTCCTCGTCCTGCATATCCTGGTCGTTGTCAGTGTGCGGGCCATGGCCCGGCACCTTGCTGATACCGTGGGCGATGTAGTTGACCACATCGATACGGGCCACGCTCTGCTGCTTGAGCAGGAACACGGCCTGGCTTTCCTGTTCGCTGAAGATCGCCACCAGCACATTGGCGCCGGTCACCTCGCGCTTGCCGGAGCTTTGCACGTGGAATACGGCGCGCTGCAACACCCGCTGGAAGCCCAGCGTCGGTTGCGTTTCGCGGTCCTCGTCATGCACGGGGATCAGCGGTGTGGTGGAGTCGATGAACTCTTGCAGGTCGTGCTTGAGCTTGTCGAGATTGGCGCCACAGGCGCGCAGAACGGTCGCGGCGGCTTCATTGTCAAGGAGTGCCAGCAACAGGTGTTCGACGGTCATGAACTCATGACGCTTCGAACGGGCCTCCTTGAAGGCCAGATTGAGGGTGACTTCGAGCTCGCGGTTTAACATAGCTTCACCTCATACCCAAGTGGTCGGCGATTAACCGTCCTTCTCGATTTCACAGAGTAGCGGATGCTGGCTTTCCCTGGCGTATTGGTTGACCTGCATGGCCTTTGTTTCGGCGATGTCCCGGGTAAACAATCCGCACACTGCCCGCCCTTCGGTATGGACGGTCAGCATGATCTTGGTCGCCAGCTCGCGGTTCAGATTGAAGAACGTCTCGAGCACTTCGACGACGAAATCCATTGGTGTGTAGTCATCGTTGAACAAAACCACCTTGTACATCGGTGGTGCCTGCAGGATCGGCTTGGCCTCTTGTACCGCAAGGCCGGCGCCGTCGTCCTCATGCCCGTCCTCATGCGACTGCGGGCGATCCTGATTGAATGTTAGTCGAATCTCACTGAGTACATGCATGGAAAGAATTTCATCATGATCGACAGGTTAAGGTTGTGGGTTGACCGCGCAGGCCCCTGCCGACGCGGGCGCCGGGTGACCTTGACTATCGGCAAAACGGTGTTACAACCAATAAGAACCCACCGTGGTCGATAAAGATCCGCGCAGTCAACCAGATTTACTCGCATGGTTCGTATGCGGATGAAGTGGATGATACTCCAGTGATGGAGTCCTTTGCAGAGGGACATAGGGATGGCAAGCGGTAAAGTCAAGTGGTTCAACAATGCCAAGGGCTACGGATTCATCAACGAGGACGGTAAGACCGATGATCTGTTCGCCCATTACTCGGCGATCCAGATGGACGGTTACAAGACGCTCAAGGCCGGGCAAACCGTGCACTTCGAGATTATCCAGGGGCCCAAGGGGTTGCATGCGACCGATATCAGAAGTGCCAATGTCGCCATACCGAGCAGCGCCGTACAGCCGGACGAAACCGTCGAAGCCTGATCCCTGCTTCGTCTGCCGGTAAACGAAAAAACCGGTCGCCTCTTTAATGAAAGAGGCGACCGGTTTTTTTGTGTGGCTTACATGTGCTTGATCAGCGCCTCGCCAAAGCCCGAGCTACTGACCAATGTCGCACCCTCCATCAGGCGCTCGAAGTCATAGGTCACGGTCTTGGCCGCGATCGCCCCGTTGGTGCCCTTGATGATCAGGTCCGCCGCCTCGGTCCAGCCCATGTGGCGCAACATCATTTCGGCCGACAGGATCACCGACCCAGGGTTGACCTGATCCTTCCCTGCGTACTTTGGTGCGGTGCCATGGGTGGCCTCGAACATGGCCACGGTGTCCGACAAGTTGGCCCCCGGCGCGATGCCGATGCCGCCCACTTCCGCCGCCAGGGCATCGGACAGGTAGTCACCATTGAGGTTGAGGGTGGCGATCACATCGTATTCGGCCGGGCGCAGCAGGATCTGCTGGAGCATGGCATCGGCGATGGCATCCTTGACGATCACCTCACGGCCGGTCTTCGGGTTCTTGAACTTCATCCACGGGCCGCCGTCGAGCAGCTCGGCACCGAACTCATCGCGCGCCACCTCGTAGCCCCAGTCCTTGAAGGCCCCTTCGGTGAACTTCATGATGTTGCCCTTGTGCACCAGGGTCAGCGACTTGCGGTCGTTGTCCACTACATACTGCAAGGCCTTGCGCACCAGGCGCTTGGTGCCCTCCTTCGAGACCGGCTTGACGCCGATGCCGCAATCCTGGTCGAAGCGGATCTTGGTAACGCCCATTTCCTCCTTGAGGAACTTGATCACCTTGTTCGCCTCCGGCGAGCCGGCCTTCCACTCGATACCGGCGTAGATGTCCTCGGAGTTCTCGCGGAAGATCACCATGTCCACGTCGCCGGGCTTCTTGACGGGGCTTGGAACCCCCTGGAACCACACCACCGGGCGCAGGCACACATAAAGGTCGAGCTGCTGACGCAAGGCCACGTTGAGTGAACGGATGCCACCACCGACCGGGGTGGTCAATGGCCCCTTGATCGACACCACGTAGTCTTTCACCGCATCCAGCGTCTCCTGGGGCAGCCAGGTGTCCTGATCGTAAACTTGCGTGGCCTTCTCGCCGGCGTACACCTCCATCCAGGCGATCTTGCGCTTGCCGCCGTAGGCCTTCTGCACGGCGGCATCCACCACCTTGATCATCACCGGCGAGACATCCACGCCGATACCGTCGCCTTCGATGTAGGGGATGATGGGGTTGTCGGGAACATTGAGCGAATGGTCTGCATTGACGGTGATCTTGGCGCCGTCAGTCGGAACCTTGATTTTCTGGTATCCCATGCTGCACTACTCCGCTTTTCCTGGTGTGATTGGAAATCGTGCGATCCAATGAGCCTAAACCACATCCGCCGACCTGCAAGCTGGCCACCTGAATGCGTCGACGCCGCCCCTGTGGCAGCGGGTTTACCCGCGAAGAAACCGCCGCCAAGCCTGCGACAACCCGCCACATTGCCCCTACGTCTTTGGTCTTATAAATGCGCGGATACGACTTACCCTTGCTGAATCGTCCAAAGGGTTTGATATACTGCGCCGCGACCGTAGGGTCATCGGGGCGAATCCCAGGAAAATGCGGACCGCCCTTGGCCATGAATGGCCACGAAGCCTGGGTTGTTACCGCAGCCCAGCACTTGACGCTCGACTGATGCATCCACCATCACCGCTCGCAGCCTCTCGACTTTCCGCTCATGGCGTCGCCAGGGCGAAGCGCCTACCCTGCGCACCTCGAGACTCGAGTACGCTCAGCACATAGAGAGTTAACCCGCATGCCCACCCGTTCCAAGATCATCTACACCTTCACCGACGAAGCCCCTGCCCTCGCCACCTACTCGCTGCTGCCGATCGTCGAAGCCTTCACCGCTTGCGCCGACATCGCCGTCGAAACCCGCGACATCTCCCTGGCTGGCCGCATCCTCGCGGCGTTCCCGGAGCAACTGGGCGCAGAGAAGCAGGTAGCCGATCACCTGGCGGAACTGGGCCAGCTGGCCACCACCCCTGAAGCCAACATCATCAAGCTGCCGAACATCTCCGCTTCGGTTCCGCAGCTCAAGGCCGCGATCAAGGAACTGCAAGCCAAGGGCTTCAACATCCCTGACTACGCCGACGAGCCGGCCAGCGCCGAAGAGAAAGAATCCCGCGCCCGCTACGACCGCATCAAGGGCAGCGCCGTGAACCCAGTGCTGCGCGAAGGCAACTCTGACCGCCGCGCGCCGCTGTCGGTGAAGAACTACGCCCGCAAGCACCCGCACAAGATGGGCGCCTGGGCCGCCGACTCCAAGTCGCACGTTGCCCACATGACCCAAGGCGACTTCTACGGCAGCGAAAAGGCCGCCCTGATCGAAGCTGACGACAGCCTGCGCATCGAGCTGGTCGGCAAGGACGGCAGCACCACCGTGCTGAAAGAAAAGACCGCCGTCAAAGCCGCCGAAGTGATCGACTGCGCCACCATGAGCCGCAAGGCACTCAAGGCCTTCATCGCCGAGCAGATCATTGACGCCAAAGCCTCCGGCGTGCTGCTGTCGGTGCACCTGAAAGCCACCATGATGAAGGTCTCCGACCCGATCATGTTCGGCGTCATCGTCGAAGCGTTCTACAACGACGTGCTGAACAAGCATAGCGCCGCCCTGGCCGAAGTAGGCTTCAACGCCAACAACGGTATCGGCGACCTGTACGCCCGCATCAAGGACCTGCCTGCTGACAAGCAGGCCGAGATCGAAGCCGACATCCAGGCCCTGTACGCCGTTCGCCCGGCCCTGGCCATGGTCAACTCGGACAAAGGCATCACCAACCTGCACGTACCGAGCGACGTCATCGTCGACGCCTCGATGCCTGCGATGATCCGCGACTCGGGCAAGATGTGGAACACCGCCGGTGAACTGCAGGACGCCAAGGCGATCATCCCGGATCGTTGCTACGCCGGCATCTACCAGGCCACCATCGAAGACTGCAAGGTCAACGGCGCCTTCGACCCGACCACCATGGGCAGCGTACCCAACGTTGGCCTGATGGCACAAAAAGCCGAAGAGTACGGCTCCCACGACAAGACCTTCCAGATCAAGGCCGACGGCGTCGTGCGCGTGGTCGATGGCAAGGGCCAGGTCGTCCTGCAGCAGGACGTCGAAGCCGGTGACATCTTCCGCATGTGCCAGACCAAGGACGCACCAATCCAGGACTGGGTCAAGCTGGCCGTCAACCGCGCCCGCCTGAGCAACACGCCAGCAGTGTTCTGGCTGGACCCAGCCCGCGCCCACGACGGTGTGATGATCGAGAAGGTGCAGGCGTACCTGAAAGACCACGACACCTCTGGCCTGGACATCCGCATCCTCGCCCCGGTCGACGCCATCAAGTTCTCCCTGGCCCGCATCCGCGAAGGCAAGGACACCATCTCGGTGACCGGCAACGTGCTGCGCGACTACCTGACCGACCTGTTCCCGATCATGGAGCTGGGCACCAGCGCCAAGATGCTGTCGATCGTCCCGCTGATGAACGGCGGTGGCCTGTTCGAAACCGGCGCCGGCGGTTCGGCACCCAAGCACGTGCAGCAGCTGGTCGAAGAGAACTTCCTGCGCTGGGACTCGCTGGGTGAATTCCTCGCGCTCGCCGCTTCGCTCGAGCACCTGGGCGACACCTACGCCAACCCGCGCGCCAAGGTCCTGGCCAACACCCTGGACCAGGCCACTGGCAAGTTCCTCGACACCAACAAGTCGCCTTCGCGCAAGGTCGGCGGTATCGACAACCGCGGTAGCCACTTCTACCTGACCCTGTACTGGGCAGAAGCCCTGGCCGCCCAGAGCGACGACGCCGCCCTGCAGGCGCGCTTCGCCCCGCTGGCAAAAACCCTGGCCGAGAACGAAGCGACCATCGTCGCCGAGCTCAACGCCGTCCAAGGCAAGCCGGCCGACATCGGTGGCTACTACGCCCCGGATGCCGAGCTGACCGCCAAGGTGATGCGCCCAAGCCAGACCCTCAACAGCGCCATTGCCGCCCTGTAAGGTTCGCTTGACGTAACAGCACAAACCCCGGCCACGCACCGGGGTTTGTGCTTTCTGGAATACCTCATTGCCCTGGGGCTGCTTTGCAGCCCTTCGCGACCGGTCCGGCGCCCCGGCGAGGCCGCTCCTACAGGGATCGCGACCTCCTGCAGGAGCGGCCTTGTGTCGCGAATGGACCGCACAGCGGTCCCAAGATCGAAAGGACACCGCAAATGACCTGGCAACCCCACATTACCGTCGCCACCATCGTCGAGCACGAAGGCAAGTTCCTCTTCGTCGAAGAGTTCAAGGCCGGCCAGCACGTCTTCAACCAGCCCGCCGGCCACCTGGAGCCCAACGAAACCCTGCCCCAGGCCGCCCTGCGCGAAACCCTCGAGGAAACCGCCTGGGAAGTCGAACTCACCGGCGTGGTCGGCATCTACCTCTACACCGCCCCAAGCAACGGCGTCACTTACCAGCGCATCTGCTTCGCCGCCCGGCCCCTGCGCCACCACGCCGACCTGGCGCTGGACAGCGACATCGTGCGCGCCGTGTGGCTGACCCGCGACGAGCTGCTGGCCGACCCGTCGCGCTGGCGCAGCGAGCTGGTGCCGCGCTGCCTCGACGACTACCTGGCAGGCCCGCTGCACAGCCTCGCACTGCTACGCGACTGACGCCACGCCGCGGGTTTGATAGAATCCGCGCTTTTCCCCCTGATACACACCGGTAGCCATGACCAGCCCAGCACTCAAAGACCCCGCCAAGACCCGCGTCATCGTCGGCATGTCCGGCGGCGTGGACTCTTCCGTCTCCGCCCTTCTGCTCATCGAGCAGGGCTACCAGGTGGAAGGTCTGTTCATGAAGAACTGGGAAGAGGACGACGGCACCGAATACTGCACCGCCCGCGAAGACCTGGCCGACGCCCAGGCCGTGTGCGACCGTATCGGTATCAAGCTGCACACCGCCAACTTCGCCGCCGAATACTGGGACCATGTGTTCGAGCATTTCCTCGAAGAGTACAAGGCCGGCCGCACCCCCAACCCGGACATCCTCTGCAACCGTGAAATCAAGTTCAAGGCGTTCCTCGACTACGCCCTGTCCCTGGGCGCCGACCTGATCGCCACCGGTCACTACGTGCGCCGCCGCGACACCGGCGAGCTCACCGAACTGCTCAAAGGCCTGGACCCGAACAAGGACCAGAGCTACTTCCTGCACGCCGTCGGCGGCAAAGAGATCGCCCGCACCCTGTTCCCGGTCGGCGAACTGGAAAAGCCCAAAGTACGCGCCATCGCCGAAAAGCACGGCCTGGCCACGGCGAAGAAGAAAGACTCCACCGGCATCTGCTTCATCGGTGAACGCCGCTTCAGCGACTTCCTCAAGCAGTACCTGCCGGCCCAGCCAGGTGAAATCCAGACCACCGAGGGCGAAGTGATCGGCCGCCACCACGGCCTGATGTACCACACCATCGGCCAGCGCCAGGGTCTGGGCATCGGCGGTCTCAAGGACGCCGGCGACGAACCGTGGTACGTGCTGCACAAGGACCTGGAGCGCAATGTGCTGGTGGTCGGCCAGGGCAACGAGCACCCGTGGCTGTTCTCCCGCGCCCTGCTGGCGTCGGAGATCTTCTGGGTCAACCCCATCGACCTGAGCAGCCCGCGCCGCCTCACCGCCAAGGTGCGCTATCGCCAAGGCGACCAGCAATGCACCCTCGAGCAGACCGACACCGGCTACCGCGCCGTGTTCGACGAGGCGCAGCGCGCCGTTACCCCGGGCCAGTCGGTGGTGTTCTACGACGGCGAGGTATGCCTGGGTGGTGGCGTGATCGAAATCGCCGAGCCATGGAGCCCGCGCGCATGAGCAACCTGCAGGAGCAGTTGATTGCCCTGGGCGGCGTCTTCCAGGCCGCGGTACTGGTCGACCGCATCGCCCGCACCGGCCAGGCCAGCGAAGCCAATATCGGCTGCATGCTCGGCAGCCTACTGGTCATCGACCCCAAGGACACCCTGGAAGTGTTCGGTGGCGATGACCTCAACCTGCGCGACGGTTACCGCGCGCTGGTCGGCGCCCTGGAGCGCGACCCCAGCAGCCTGCAGCGCGAGCCGCTGCGCTATGCGCTGTCGATGCTCGGCCTGGAGCGCCAGCTGAGCAAGCGCGGCGACCTGCTCGACACCATCGGCAACCGCCTGCCACAGATCCAGTCCCAAGCCGAACATTTTGGTTTGGTTCACGAAAACGTCATCGCTTCCAGTGGAGCCTTGTATCAGGACACCCTGAGCACCTTGCGCCAGCGCATCCAGGTGCACGGCGACATGCGCTTCCTGCAGCAACCCAACAACGCCTCGAAAATCCGTGCCTTGTTGCTGGCCGGCATCCGCGCCGCGCGCCTGTGGCGCCAGCTGGGCGGCCACCGCTGGCAGCTGGTGTTCAGCCGTCGCAAGTTGCTCAACGAGCTGTACGGGATGATGCGCACCACCGATTGACGGCCCCTGTAGGAGCGGCNTTGTGTCGCGAAAGGGCTGCGCAGCAGCCCCGGCAATCTGTGCTGGGGCAAAGATTCTGGGGCCGCTGCGCGCCCCTTTCGCGACACAAGGCCGCTCCTACACAGGGATCGCAACACGTTTCAAAATGGCCCGACCTTTGGTCAGCCACCCGACCCCGGCGCATTTTTCATGTATGATATGCGCCCTTCCAAAAGCCTGACTGTCCGAGAACACCCCATGCAGCTCTCTTCGCTCACTGCGGTTTCCCCTGTAGACGGCCGTTACGCCGGCAAAACCCAGGCCTTGCGCCCCATCTTCAGCGAATTCGGCCTGATCCGTTTCCGCGCCCTGGTCGAAGTGCGCTGGCTGCAGCGCCTGGCCGCCCACCCGCAGATCGGCGAAGTGCCGGCGTTCTCCGCCGAAGCCAACGCCGTGCTGGACAGCCTGGCCACCGACTTCAAGCTTGAGCACGCCGAGCGCGTCAAAGAGATCGAGCGCACCACCAACCACGACGTCAAGGCCATCGAGTACCTGCTCAAGGAGCAGGCCGCTCAACTGCCTGAGTTGGCCAAGGTCAGCGAGTTCATCCACTTTGCCTGCACCAGCGAGGACATCAACAACCTGTCCCACGCCCTGATGCTGCGCGCCGGCCGTGACGAAGTGCTGCTGCCGCTGATGCGCCAGATCGCCGAAGCGATCCGCACCCTGGCCCACACCCACGCCGCCGTACCGATGCTGTCGCGCACCCACGGCCAGCCGGCTTCGCCGACTACCCTGGGTAAAGAGCTGGCCAACGTCGTGTACCGCCTGGAGCGCCAGATCGCCCAGGTAGCCGCCGTACCGCTGCTGGGCAAGATCAACGGCGCCGTGGGCAACTACAACGCCCACCTGTCGGCCTACTCGCAGATCGACTGGGAACAGAACGCCCGCGCCTTCATCGAAGACGAGCTGGGCCTGGTGTTCAACCCCTACACCACCCAGATCGAGCCGCACGACTACATCGCCGAGCTGTTCGACGCCATCGCCCGCTTCAACACCATCCTCATCGACTTCGACCGCGACGTCTGGGGCTACATCTCGCTGGGCTACTTCAAGCAGAAGACCGTCGCTGGCGAAATCGGCTCCTCGACCATGCCGCACAAGGTCAACCCGATCGACTTCGAAAACTCCGAAGGCAACCTGGGCATTGCCAACGCGCTGTTCCAGCACCTGGCCAGCAAGCTGCCGATCTCGCGCTGGCAGCGTGACCTGACCGACTCCACCGTGCTGCGCAACCTGGGCGTAGGTTTCGCCCACAGCGTCATCGCCTACGAGGCCAGCCTCAAGGGCATCGGCAAGCTGGAAGTCAACGAAGCCCGCATCGCCGCCGACCTGGACGCCTGCTGGGAAGTCCTCGCCGAGCCGATCCAGACCGTCATGCGCCGCTTCAACATCGAGAACCCCTACGAGAAGCTCAAGGAGCTGACCCGTGGCAAGGGCATCACCCCTGAAGCGCTGCTGACCTTCATCGACGGCCTCGACATGCCCGCCGAAGCCAAGGCCGAGCTCAAGCAGCTCACGCCTGCGACCTACATCGGCAACGCAGTGGCCCAGGCCAAACGCGTCTAAGCTGAGCGTCGCGTATAACGCCCGGCCTGGCCGGGCGTTTTTATTCCCGTACAAAAATTGCGTTTTATCAATAGGTTGAACATGAATTCTGATACTCCACTGCAACTGTTGGGCGGCCTCACGGCCCGTGAATTCCTGCGCGACTACTGGCAGAAGAAGCCGCTGCTGGTGCGTCAGGCCTTCCCAGACTTCGTCAGCCCCATCGACGGCGACGAACTGGCTGGCCTTGCGCTGGAAGAAGAAGTCGAGTCGCGCCTGGTGCTCGAGCATGGCGAGCGCCCATGGGAGCTGCGCCGCGGGCCGTTCGCCGAAGACGCCTTCAGCGACCTGCCCGAGCGCGACTGGACCCTGCTGGTACAAGCCGTGGACCAGTTCGTGCCGGAAGTGGCCGAGTTGCTCGAAGAATTCCGCTTCCTGCCCAGCTGGCGTATCGATGACGTGATGATCAGCTACGCCGCACCCGGTGGCAGTGTCGGCCCGCACTTCGACAACTACGACGTGTTCCTGCTGCAAGGTGACGGCAAGCGCAACTGGAAAGTCGGCCAGATGTGCAACAGCGACAGCCCGCTGATCGACCACGCCGACCTGCGCATCCTCGCCGACTTCGAGCAGACCGCCGAGTGGACCCTGGAGCCGGGCGACATGCTCTACCTGCCGCCGCGCCTGGCCCACTACGGTGTGGCTGAAGACAACTGCCTGACCTATTCGGTCGGTTTCCGCGCGCCAAGCGCCGCCGAAGTGCTGACCCACTTCACCGACTTCCTCGGCCAGTTCCTGCCCGAAGAAGAGCGCTACAGCGACGCCGACGCCCAACCGGTCAGCGACCCGCACCAGATCCAGCACGACGCCCTCGACCGCCTCAAGGCCCTGATCGACAAGCACATGGCCGACAAGGACCTGCTGCTGACCTGGTTCGGCCAGTTCATGACCGAGCCGCGCTACCCTGAGCAGGTCGTCGGCGAAGATCTGAGCGAAGAAGAGCTGCTCAACTACCTCGCCCAGGGCGCGATCCTGATCCGCAACCCGAGCGCGCGCATGGCCTGGTCCGAGTTCGGCGACGACCTGCTGCTGTTCGCCAGCGGCCGCAGCTGCCCGCTGCCGGGCAAGCTGCGCGAGCTGCTGAAACTGATCTGCTCCGCCGATGCCCTGCACAGTGAGAACCTTGAGCCCTGGTTGCAGGACGAAGACGGCCTGATGCTGGTTCAGCAACTGGTCATGCAAGGCAGCCTGGGGTTCGCCGATGAATAAGATCAGCGTACGCCTGGCCGACTGGCACAAAGACAACGCCGACATCCACCGCATCCGCAGCGCCGTGTTCGTCGCCGAACAGCATGTGCCGCCAGAGCTGGAATTCGACGCCGAAGACCCCACCGCCGTGCACTTCCTGGCCATGGAGGGCGACTACCCCATCGGTACCGCCCGCCTGCTGCCCGACGGCACCATCGGCCGAGTCTCGGTGCTCAAGGACTGGCGCGGCCTGAACGTGGGTGATGCGCTGATGCGCGCGGTGATCGTCGAGGCGCAGAACCGCGACCTCAAGCAGCAAATGCTCAGCGCCCAGGTGCACGCCACCCCCTTCTACGAGCGCCTGGGGTTCCGCGTGGTGAGCGAGGAGTTCCTCGAGGCTGGCATCCCGCATGTCGACATGGTGCGTGATTCGCGCGAAGTGGCCTGATCGACAAAGGGCCGCTGCGCGGCCCAATCGCCGGCGAGCCGGCCCCACCCTGAAATTTGCACATCACCTGTAGGAGCGGCCTTGTGTCGCGAATGGGCTGCATAGCAGCCCCAGCCATCTGTGGCGCACCACAGGTCCATAGGGCCGCTTCGCGGCCCTTTCCGGCCGGTCCGGCGCCCCGGCAAGGCCGCTCCTACACGGGCCATGCAAGGCTTCGGGTGGAGGCTGCACAGCAGCCCCCCAACGAAGCCCAACCACCACACAGCATTCTTCCTACTTGTTGTTGCGAAGTAGCTTACAGTGAAATACTGTATGCACATACAGCACAACAAGGAACGCCCCGTGGCCAGCACTTCTGCAACACCAAGCAGTTATGAACAACTGGGTCAGCGCATCCAGAAGATCATCAACAGCCCCATCGCCCAGCGCAGCCGCACCGCCTTGCTCATACGCCTGGAACACGAGTCGCCCGACGACTGGGAAACCCTGCTGGAAGAAATCGCCGAGAACGACAACGTCACCCTCGCCCACCGTGACGACGGCGGCGTGCAGATCTTCTGGACCGTGCCGAAGGATGATTGAGCGCGATCGCGCCGGTGCAGGTCAGCCCAGCGCCTGCAGGTAGGCGCTGGCCTGCTGGTAACGGGACAGCCGGGCCAGGTCAGCCGGGCCGGGATGGGCAATGCGCGACAAGTCGCTGTTGTCGGCAAGGTCCGCAAGCTTCACTTCACGCGCCAGCGGGTCGACACCCAGGCGTACCACGAAGGCCTCGTAAGGCTCGCCATCGCGCCGGCTCAAGGCCAGCAGAGCGGCGAGGATCTTCAGCGGGAAACCCTCGCGGGCAAGGTCGGAGAGGGTGAACGGGGTGTCTTCCAGCACATCGTGCAGCACCGCGACAATCCGCTGCTCGGGCGTGGCCACCCGCGCCATCACCCGCAGCGGGTGGAGGATGTAGGCCGCCCCACCCTTGTCGTACTGCCCTTCATGTGCCCTGGTGGCCAGCGCGATGGCACGTTCCAGCGTTGCCATGTGGCTCTCCTGCTCAGCGTTCGCCCTTTCAGCATAGCCGGTAAAAATGTCCTTCGACATCAAGGCCCTGCCAAGGGTAAGCCACCCGAAACATGACTATTTCTTGACGGCCCTGTCAGCGCGCGACGCCGTGCTGGATGACGATCGAGTCGGTACCCAGCTTGGACATCACTTCGGCCTTGCGCGCATCGGCGTCGGCCTTGACGGGGAACGGCCCCATCAACACCACCGGCTTGCCGTCACGGTACTCGACCCACGAGGGGATGCCCTTCTCGATCAGGCGCGCGGTCATGTCGGTCAACGCCCCCATGTTCGGGCCCTGGATCACTTCCACATCCCAGCCTTCCGGTGCCGGCTGCTCGGACAGGGCTTCGGCGCGGCGCTGCAACTCGGCGCCGCCACAGACTTCACGGATGCGCAGGTTGTTGCCGGTCTCGTCGACGATGATCTCGTACTGGCCATCGTGCTTGATCGCCACGTAGCTGCGATAGGCCTCGAACTTGCCGGCATCGTCCTTGCCTCGCACCTGGCCACAGATCGAGCCCTGGGTGTCGAAACGCACGTTGGCGAACTTGGCCGTCTTGGGGTTGTGCAGGTACTCGGCCACCTGCTTGTGCACGCCTTCGACTTCGTTGTCACAGCCCGCCAGGGCCAGCACCGCCATTACCACAGCCAGTTTGCGCACGCGTCTATCTCCAGATTCGAAGCGGCGGAGTCTATCACGACGGGCAGGCAAGTCCGCTCAACGGCGCCCGACCATCGCCACGATACTGGCCTGCAACTCCCGGCGGGCCGTTTCAGCCTCCAGCTCGCCAGCCGCCGCGGCCTGTGACAAGGCGTCCGCGGCACCCACCAACATCCGCAAGCCGGCCGCATCGATATCGCCGCTGGCCGCGAACGGCGCCAGCGCTTGTCGGCACTTGTCCATGAACGGCCCTTCATAGACCCGCTTCAATGCCTCCATCTCGGGCGAGCCGGCCAAGGCCGCACTTACCCCAGGGATTTCCCTGCCTTGGCTCAGCACACAGTCGACATACGCCTTGGCAATTACCCAAGCGCGCGCTTCAAGGTCATTGGTGCTGCCGGCCAGGGCCGCCTCGAGCATGGTCGTCTGGCGCGCGTCGTACTCCTGGTACAAGGCCACCAGCAGCCCTGTGCGGGTTTCGAAATGATCGTACACCACCGGCTTGGTCACCCCAGCCTGCTCGGCCAGCCGCCCTAGGCTGAGGCTTTCGGTGCCCTCGTCGCGCACCAGTTGCCAGGCCACATCCAGCAACTGCCGGCGGCGCTCGTCTCGGGACAGGCGCTTGCGCGGAGCCGTCTTGTCTTCGCTTGACATCGTTTACCTACCAAAAGTAACTTACCAAAGGTAACTTGCCGCGAGTATATAGCGCCCGCGGTTTTCCTGCACTCGCTGATGGAGCCATCACCATGCATGCTTTGATCGTCATCGGTCACCACGACCCCGCCTCGCTTACCCACGCCCTCGCCGGGCAGATCGCCGCCGGCCTCAAGGCGGCCGGCCATAGCAGCGAATTCGCCGACCTGGGCGGCGAAGGCTTCGACCCACGTTTCAGCCTTGCCGACCACGCCGTGCACCGGCGCCTGGCCACGCCCCCGGCAGATGTTCAGACAGAACAGGCGCGCATCGAACGGGCCGACACCCTGGTGCTGGTCTACCCCATCTACTGGTGGTCGCTGCCAGCGTTGCTCAAAGGCTGGGTGGAGCGGGTGTTCAGCAATGGCTGGGCGTTCGACTACCACGCTGATGGCAAGCTGATCAAAAAGCTCGGCGGCCTGACCGTGCACCTGGTCGGCGTCGCCGGAGCCGACGCGGCCACCTTCGAGCGCCATGGCTACACCCAGGCCATGAGCACGCAGATCGAACACGGCATCTTCGACTACTGCGGTGCCGAGGTGATCAGCACCACGCTGATCACCGACAGCGAGAGCCAGGACAGCCTCGCCAGCCTGGAGCGCGCGCGGCAACTGGGCGAACAGCTGTTCGAAGGCAGCCTCGCCCTGGCCTGACCGCCCAACCCTGCACCGGGGCCGCCCCTGGCTGCCCCATTGCAGTCACCCGAACGACCCGGCTACCATTGAGAACGATTCACACTCACACTTGGAAGCCGGTCGTTGGACAGCACTTCAACCCGCAAGCTGGGCTTTTTCTTCAGCGACCACCATCGTTGGCTGCTGCAGCACATCAACAAGCGCCTGCGCAACCGCGCCGATGCCGAGGATACCGCCGCCGAAGCGTTCTGCCAGATGCTCGGCGCCCGGGTCGACCCCGACAGCATCCAGCAGCCCCGCGCCTACCTGTCGACCATCGCCCGGCGGCTGATCTTCGACCGCCACCGCCGCCGCCAGCTCGAACAGGCCTACCTCGAACGCCTGGCCCTGCTGCCGGAGCAAGTTGCCCCGTCGGCCGAAGAGCAGTTGCTGCTGATCGAGGCGCTGGTAGCCATCGACCAGGTGCTCGACGGCCTGCCCGCCATCGTCAAGGCCACCTTCCTCTACAGCCAGCTCGATGGCCTGAGCTACGTCGACATCGCCGCCAAGTTGAACCTCTCGGAGCGCACCGTCAGCCGCTACATGAAACAGGCCCTGCGCCAGTGCTACCTGTGCGAGTTGCAACCATGAGCAAGCACAAGCTCGACCGCATCAGCGAACAAGCCATTGACTGGATGGTGGAACTGAACGCCGGCCGCACCGACACCACCTTGCCCACCCGCTTGCAACAATGGCTCAACCAGGACCCCAGGCACCAGCAAGCCTGGGATGTGCTGCAGCAACGGCTTGGCCGCCCTTGTGCGGTGCTGCGGGCGATGGATACCCGCGCACCCGGCCAGACAGAAGCGACCCGCCAACTGCTCATGCAGCCGACTCGCAGCCGCCGCGAAGTGCTGCGCGGCCTCGCAGGCCTGGGGTTGCTGGGCGGCGCGCTCTGGGCGGGCTGGCGCAGCGACGCCGCATTGGGCTGGCGCGCCGACCTGCACACCGCCAGCGGGCAGCGGCGTAGTTTCACGCTGGCAGACGGCAGCCGCCTGAGTCTGAACAGCCACAGCGCCGTCGATTTGCTGTTCGATGCCGGCCAGCGCCTGCTGGTGCTGCGCCGCGGCGAGATGCTGATCCAGGTCGCAGCCGACCCACAACGGCCGCTGCGGGTGCGTACCGCGCAAGGCCAGGTGCAGGCCCTGGGCACGCGCTTTTTGGTCAGCCTGGAAGATGACGCCACCCGGGTCGTGGTGTTGCAGCATAGTGTGCAGGCCAGCCTTGCCGATGGTCGCCACCTGGACCTGCTGGAGGGCCAGGCCGCCATGCTGCACGGCAGCCGCATCGATCGGCTGACAGAGGAGCAGCGCCAACGTGCCGCCTGGCTCGAGGGGCGCCTTGAAGTGCTCGACGAACCACTGCATCGGGTGATCGATGCCCTGCGTGACTATCAGCCCGGCTACCTGCGCCTGGCCCCCGAAGTACGCGACCTGCGCGTACAAGGCGTGTTCCCCCTGGACGATCCGCAGCAGGCCCTCCAGGCCCTCGGCGAAACCCTGCCGATTCACATCCGCCACTTCGGCCCGTGGCTCACGCTGATCGGCCCGGCACCTGCTGGTTGAAGATTTTTTTGAAAATCATTCGCAAAGGTGTCCGGTTTTCATTTCTTGTTGCACCTAACTCCTGACAGCCAACTTCAACTCGGGAGAACACCGTGCACAACCTCTGGCCCCGCGCCCTGCCCCTCGTCCTCGCCATCAGCTGCGCCAGCACGCTGGCCCAGGCGCAGACCCTGTCGTTCAACCTGCCCGCAGCGGACCTGGCCACCACGCTCAACCGCATTGCCAGCCAAAGTGGCCATATCATCGCCCTGGAGCCCGGCCTGGTACGCGGCAAGCAAGTACCGGCCGTGACCGGTGAGATGAGCGCCGAGCAAGCCATGCAGGCGGCCCTTGTCGGCAGCGGCCTGCAACTGCGTGTGACCGCCAGCGGCCACTTCAGCGTGGCACCGGCCAACCTGGGTGGCGAGGTGATGGAACTGGGCAGCACCAGCGTCACCGACAACTACCTGGATGCCACCAGCGAAGGCAGCGGCAGCTATGCCGCGCGCGCCGTCACACTTGGCAAGGGGGTGCACACCCTGAAGGAAATTCCCCAGTCGGTGACGGTGATCACCCGCAAGCAGCTGGACGACCAGGGCATCACCGACCTCAAGGACGCCATCAACCACACCACCGGCCTGGTGGGCGCGCAGGGCATCGGCCCAGGCATGGTCATCACCTCGCGCGGTTTCCAGATCGACGATTGGCAGTACGACGGCGTGCCAATCCCGCGCAACAACTACTCGCTGGGCAACTGGGCGACCCAGGACCTGGTGTTCTTCGACCGTGTCGAGGTGCTGCGCGGCGCCTCCGGCCTGCTGCAAGGTACCGGCAGCCCGGGGGGTGCGATCAACCTGGTGCGCAAGCGCGGCCAGGCCACGCCCACGGTCGCGCTCACCGGCAAGGCAGGCTCCTGGGACCACTATGGCCTGCAGCTCGATGCTGGCGGCCCGCTGACCCAGGACGGGCGTGTGCGCGGGCGCCTGGTCGCCGACGAAGACCAGAGCGACAGTTTCATCGACTACCAGTGGGGCAAGACCCACTCGCTGTATGGCGCACTCGACATCGACCTGAACGACGCCACCACGGTCGGCGCCGGCATCAGCTACAGCCGCGAACAGTCCCGGCCGATGCTGCGCGGCCTCCCCCGCTACGCCGACGGCAAGCCGGTGGACCTGCCCCGCTCCACTTTTACCGGCGCGCGCTGGAGCCGTGCCGAAACCGATGTCACCACCTACTACCTGGACCTGGAGCACCGGTTCAACGACGACTGGACCTTCAAGACCGCCGCCGTGCGCATGGACGAGACCAACACCTCCACCCACCAGCGCGTGCAGTCCACCGGCCAGGGCGTGGCGGCAGACGGCAGCGGTATCACCTACGCCGACTGGATCACCGATTTCCACAACACCAAGCTGGGCCTGGACATGAACCTGGTGGGCCATTTCGACACAGGCCCCTTGGCACACGAAATCACCGTGGGCGGCAACTACGCCAAACTGACCTCGGACGATGCCTACTGGCGCAACTTCGACGCCGGCGGCAACCTCTTCGCCATCGATCATGATCGCCCCGAGCCCAGCCGTGGCAGCTTGCTCGAGGGCGACGTCGCGCGCGCCAACAAGGCCGCCTACGACATCCGGCAAAAAGGCCTGTATGGCGCATGGCGAGTCAAGCCCACCGAGGACTTGACCCTGATCCTCGGTTCGCGGGTCAGCTGGTTCGACTACCGCTGGGACTCGATCGACTTCGACAGCCCCACCGACCCAGGCACCCGCTACCCCACCAGCCGGATGACCGAAACGGGCCAGGTCACCCCTTATGCTGGCTTCGTCTATGACCTGACCCGTGAGTGGGCCTGGTACGCCAGCTACACCGACGTGTTCATACCGCAGACCGAGCGCGCCGTGGGCAACACCCCACTCAAGCCGGTGATCGGCAGCAACTACGAAACCGGGCTCAAAGGTGAACTGCTCGATGGCCGGGTCAACGCCTCGTTGGCGGTGTTCCGCTACGACCAGGAAAACCGCGCCGTCACCGACGTGGCCTCAGGCTTTGCCTGTGATGACTGGTACTGCTCCACCGCTGCCGGCAAGGTGCGCAGCCAAGGCATCGAAGCCGAGATCAGCGGTGAAGTGCTCAGTGGCTTGCAGCTGTATGCCGGCTACACCTACAACACCACCAAGTTCCTCGATGACCCGCAAGATGAAGGCCGCGTGTTCAGCCAGTGGACACCCAAGCACATGCTGCGCACCTGGGCCGACTACACCCTGCCAGTGGATGGCCAGCGCTGGAGCACCGGGCTGGGCTTCACCACCCAGAGCCACACCCTCGGCTACGAACGCACCTACACGGTGCCGGGCTACACCGTGTGGAGCGCCCGCCTGGCCTATCAGCTGACGCCGGAAGTGAACCTGGCGGTGAACGCCAACAACCTGTTCGACAAGAAATACTGGGTCGCCGGCTTCAACCAGCTCAACGGCAGCAACAACTACGGCGAGCCGCGCAACTTCATGTTCACGGTCAAGTACACGCCACAGTTCTGAGGGCTGCTAATCCGCCAAAGGCCACTCGGCCAACGGCCAGTAGCGCCCCTTGCGCGACTCGTACAGGGTGAAACTGCGCGCTGCGAGGAAGAACGCCGGGGGCTCGCTCGCCTCCGGCAGCTGGGCGCGGAAGTCCCGCGACAGGGTCAGGTGCGGCCGGTACTCGCGCGTCTGCTCCTCGATGCCCAGCGGCAACACTGCCTGTTGCAAGGCGTAGACCCACTGGCGAAGGGTAGCCGGCGCCTGCTCGGGCTCGAGCACCAGGGCGCTGGCGCGTTGCCACACCTGCAACCGGTCGAGCTGCAGGCGCAATGGGGCTTGCGGGCGCTGCAACTGATCGACCGCGGCACAGATCACCGGCACCTGCGCCGCATCCACATCGCCCAGGAACAACAAGGTCACATGGAAGTTCTCTGTCGGCACCGGCTTGCCGCTGCGCAGGTTCAGGCCACGCCGCCAAGCGGCAATGGCGCGGCGTTGCGCATCGCTCACCGACAAGGCGAAGAACAGGCGCTTGAACGGCGCGCCGCTGGGACGAACATCCTGGACCATGGGCGACTCCTCGATGATGCGGGGCGTTCAAGTGTACAAGGCAAGTCTCGGGAAAAACGGCAAAAACCTGTTGAATCGTTTGTGCAACCTGTAGGCCATTACACCTAAGTCGCCCGGATTTCACGTAACAATAAGTACAAACCCGGGTCACGATTGTTTATGCTGGCGGGCTTACGCCATGGCGCATGGCCATTCATTCGACAAGTAACCGTCCATGAAAATTGCACTCGTACTGATCTTCGCCCTCTCGATCGCCTATGTTCACCTGCGCGGTCGGGTGCGTCACAAGTTGACCCGCCAACTGGGCGACCACTCCAGTTTCCTCGCCCCGGTCAACAGCTTCCTGTACCTGTTCTCCAAGCACCCGGCCAAGCCCTACCTGCCGGTGGAGGCCTTCCCCGAGCTGCAACCACTCAAGGACAATTGGCAGGAAATCCGCGCAGAAGCCCAGCAACTGCTGCATGCCGGCGAGATCAAGAAGTCAGACAACTACGACGACGTCGGCTTCAACTCGTTCTTCAAGACCGGCTGGAAGCGCTTCTATCTCAAGTGGTACGGCGAGAGCCACCCTTCGGCGATGACCCTGTGCCCGCGCACCACCGAGCTGCTGCAAGGCATCGGCACGGTCAAGGCGGCGATGTTCGCCACCCTGCCGCCCGGCGCCAAGCTGGTGCGCCACCGCGACCCCTACGCCGGCTCCTACCGTTATCACCTGGGCCTGGACACGCCCAACGACGACGGTTGCTACATCGATGTCGATGGCGAGAAGTATTCCTGGCGTGACGGCGAAGCGGTGATGTTCGACGAGACGTACATCCACTACGCCGCCAACACCACCGAGCACAACCGCATCATCCTGTTCTGCGACATCGAGCGCCCGCTCAAGTACCGCTGGGCGAGCGCCTTCAACCGCTGGTTCAGCCGCAATGTCATGGCCGCCGCCGCCGCACCCAACGACGCCAATGACAAGACCGGCGGCATCAACCGCCTGTTCACCCGCATCTACAAGATCCGCGAGCGCGGCAAGGCGCTGAAGAAGCGCAACCGCACCCGCTACTACCTGGAGAAGTGGGCGGTGGTCGCGGCGCTGGTGCTGGTGTTCATCTATATCTGATCGATCGCCGGGGGCGCTGCGCGCCCCTGTCGCGACACAAGGCCGCTCCTACACTAACCTGAAAGCTCCTGCGACCAACCTGACAAGGTGAAGACGATGAGCATGATGGACTGGGACGCCTACCGTAAGCAGTTGATGGCCGGTATCGGCGATCTCAAGCAACTGTCCCCCGACACTGTGGCCGGCTACATGACCGCCAGCGGCGCCGGGGCCAAGACCAATCACCTGGACGCCAAGACCCGCGAGCTCATCTCCCTGGCCGTGGCGGTGACCACCCGTTGCGACGGTTGCATTGCCGTGCATTCGCAACAGGCGGTCAAGCAAGGCGCCACCCGTGAAGAGATCGCCGAAGCCCTCGGCGTGGCCGTGGCAATGAATGCCGGCGCCGCGCTGGTGTATTCGGCCCGGGCCCTGGATGCGGTGGGCAAGGCAACCGGTTGAAAGCGATTGCGGCGCCGCCCTTGCACGGCGGCGCCGACACCACCAGACTTGGCGGCCCAGCCCGCGCAGGTAATGCCATGATCCACATCCGCCCCATGACCCCGGAAGATTTCGAACGCTTCTGGCCGACCTTCCAGGCCATCGTCCAGGCCCGCCAGACCTACGCCTTCGACCCCGGCCTGGATTACCAGCAGGCCCTGGCACTGTGGCTGCAAGCGCCGCTGCGCACCCTGGTGGCCGAACAGGACGGCGAACTGCTCGGCTCTTACTACCTCAAGGCCAACGCCGCCGGCCCCGGCGCGCACGTGGGCAACTGCGGCTACATGGTCTGCGAAAACGCCCGCGGCCGCGGTATCGCCCGGCTGATGTGCGAGCACTCGCAGAAACTGGCGCGCCAGGAAGGCTTCCTCGCCCTGCAGTTCAACTCGGTGGTGGCGAGCAACGAAGTGGCCGTGGCGTTGTGGCACAAGCTCGGTTTCGAAACCGTCGGCCGCTTGCCCAAGGCCTACCGCCACGCCGAGCTGGGGCTGGTGGATTGCCTGGTGATGTACAAGTGGCTGGCCGACGAGCCGGTGGTGGAAAAGCCGGCATTGCTGATCGGGCGCAAGAACATCGAAGCACGTGTGTCGCGTCGACGCGGGCGCTAGCGGCAAAGTGGCATGACTCACCTATAGTTACCTGGCGCCCAACCGACGCCGGACGACCTTGCGCAGTGACCGCCACGGCAGCCCCGCCCACGCCACAGGGAGTGCCGCCATGCCCAGCTCCGTGATTGCCGTGCCAGGTCGCCCTGGCTTCGCCGCCTTGCTCTGGTGGTTCCAGGGGCCGGACGACCAACCAGGCAACTACCAGTTCGAACTCAACGGCCAGCCGATCCCCGGCCAGCCTTGGCGGCTGGATGGCCTGCTGGCGGGTTTTCCCGGCGGCCTGAGCGCCGAGGGGCTCAAGCTCGCCCGTCGCACGTTCCTGCTGGTGACCCGGCACACGCCCGGCACCGACGCCACCCAGAACCTGCGTGTACTGTGGCGCGGCGAAGCCAGCAACCTGGCCAGCGCCAGGCTGTTGCCGCGTACGGCCGATGGCCTGGAACTGCTGCTCGCCAGTTGCTACTACAGCGCCAACAGCCGCCTGCTGCCCAAGGCCGTGACGCCCCGTGGCCGGCTCGCCGGGCGCCCACCCCACGCCAAACTGCTGTGTGGTGATCAGATCTACCTCGACCTGTCCCTGGGCGGCTTTCTGCCAACACGCAAACCGACGCCCTGGGAGCGCTACCACGACCAGTGGCACGACGACGCCTTCCTGGCCTGGATGGCCAACGGCGGCTCGCTGTGCCTGGCCGACGACCACGAATTCTGGAACAACTACCCCAGCACCACGCGCGTCACCCCCTGGCTCGCCTGGCTGTTCCAGGCCCCTCCCGCCACCGTGGCGGCGCAGATGCGCGAAGCGTTCACCCTCTACCAAGCGGTGCTCAATGCCGACCCCGATGCGCTGGCCGGCCAGGCCAACCCGGTACTGGTCATCGACGACCTGCACCGTTTCGAATTTCCCGGCGCCGCCGCAGGCTTCGCCCAAACGCTGAGCCTGCTGGTACTCGACACCCGCATCGCGCGGGATGCACCGGAACTTCGCGCCCCCAACTTCGCGCCGCCCTCCTGGCTGAACTGGGTGACAGCACGGCTCGCCGCGCGCAATGGCCCCACCCTGTTGCTCACCACCCAGCCGCTGCTGGACCGGGGCGGCGGCGCCGAGGCCAACCTGGCCGATTATCCGGCACAGTTCTCCGAGCTGTGGGACGCGGTCTGGAACAGCCGCCATCAGGTCATGCTGCTGACCGGCGACATCCACTGGAGCCGTACCCAGGTCGTGTTCAACCGCCAGACCGGCCTGGAACACTACGAGGTGGTCTCCTCTGCCCTGGCACGCATTCATTTCGCCAACCCATTGCACAATTTCAGCAAGTTACGAAGCGAAGTCAGCTGGAAAGCCGGCAAGGTCGTCGCCCAGCGTCTGGGCGACAGCGATTCCCCCTGCACCTACGCCACCCTGGAGTTGCGCCAGGGTTCGGCAGGCCTGCAATGCCTGGTGCGCTGGTGGGAGATCAATGGCGACGGCCAGCACGTGCCCATGCTGATGAACGCCGGCATCGGCGAAGACCTCAAGCGCTGGCTGGGCATGGCCCGCGCCGTCACCGAACACACTTTCATCCTCAGGTAGGCAGGAGCCCGTCATGAGCAATCGACTGTTCTACACCCCTCGCGTACTCGATGCCTTGCCCTTCGCCGGTGCACAGCCACCGGCCGACCTGAGCAAGCCGTTCCGGCACAAGGACAACGCGGCGTTTCTGGCCGAAGTCGCCCAGCAGTTGCAGCAGCTTGCCGGCCAACTCGCAGACGGCGAGCACCGGCACGCCGCCGATGGCGAGATGGCCATCGGCCTGATCGGTTCCTACGGCCTGTTCGGCTATGGGTTGCGCCGCAGCCAGGAAATCGTGCGCATCGATCGCGGGCCGTCGTACTGGAGCCACGCCTTCCTGTTCAACGGCGGCCTGCATGGCGACGCCAGGCGCCTGCGCGGTGCCAACAGCCCGTGGCTGGTCGAGTGCACGCTGCGCCCCAGCGCGCAATTCAGCGACGCGCTGTACCGCGACGGCGTCATGCCCAGGCGCCTGGCCGAATACGCCCCGGCCACCTTCGACTGGCAGCGTCTGAACAGCATCCCCAACTTCGCCGTCATCTCCCTGGCGATGACCGACGAGGAACGCCAGTACGTGCGCCAGGCTGCCCTGTCGCCGGAAAGCGCGCGCCAGCAGCTGGCCCTCTCCGCCCTGGCCGGCCAGTGGTTCAACTACCTGAGCGACAAGGCCGAGGTGCGCAACCCGTTGACCCTCGGCCAGCCGATGCATTCGGCGGCCTACGTGCAGATGGCCTACGCCGGGGCCAACATCGACCTGGCCCCCAGCGCCTCGCAGAGCACCGTCTGCCCAGAGCATTTCTGGGGGCTGGCCAAGTACCTGCAGGGCTACAGCCTTTATTACGACTCGGCCAGCCAGACCATGAAACCGCGACCGATCCGCGCCTGGGCCTGCATCCGCGACCCGCACTGCCTGATCACCGGCGAGGCGGCCGACCGCTCGCTGTCATCGCACACCCTCGCCGACATCCTCGGGCGCTGAACAGCGCGAGATAGAGCCGGGCAGGCACTGCCCGGCACATCCGATTGACTCCTTGCCCGATCGATGGTCATATGCGCGCCAGTTTCAGGTGTCCTGCGCCGCCGCGCGCAGGGTGAAACGGGAAGCCGGTGCGTCGCCTCGAGCGACAAGTCCGGCGCTGCCCCCGCAACGGTAAGCGAGCGAACCCTTCGACAGACCACTGTGCGCATGCATGGGAAGGTGAAGGCTTCACGACCCTCGCAAGCCCGGAGACCGGCCTGAAGCGTCACTTGGCAACCCGCGGTGGGCGGGCGCAGGCCGGTCCTCGCGTGCGCGCCTGCGTGCGCGTTTCGCCGTTGCGTGTTTTCCACCGGGATCCATTCCTTCCTGCAGCAGTGGAACGACATGTCCCGTATCAACAAGCTTCACACCCTGGCGGCGTGCCTCGCCGTCTCGCTACCGGCGCTGGCCGACGAGCAACACAGCCCTCTCACCCTCCCCTCCACGGCCGTCACCGACAGCCGCGACGGGCCGGCCATCGACCTGGCCACCCCAACCCCAGCCGGCTCGCGCCTGAACCTGAGCGCCCTGGAAACCCCGGCCAGCACCAGCAGCATCAGCGAGGCGCAGATCCAGCAGCGCAACAACCTCACCGTGCAGGATGCCGTGACCCGCTCGCCGGGCATCACCTTCATCGGCACCCCGGGCGACGGCGGCACCGGCCTGTCGGCGCGCGGTTTCACCGGCCAGGGCTCGGTGATGACCCTGTTCGACGGCTCGCGGCTGTACACCGGCGCCGGCACCCAGACCTTCCCGGTCGACCCGTGGATGGTCGAACGCATCGACGTGATCCGTGGCCCAGCCTCGGTGCTGTACGGCGAAGGCGCCACCGGCGCGGTGATCAACGTGATCCCGAAAAAGCCCTTCGCCGGCGAGATCCACAACCACCTGCGCCTGGGCTACGGCTCGTGGGATCGCCAGCAACTGGGCCTGGACAGCGGCGGCAGCCTGAGCGAACGCCTGAGCTACCGGGTCACCCTCAACCAGCAGCAAGGCAATGGCTGGGTCGACCGCACCGACTCGCGCAACCTGGCGCTCAGCGCCGCGCTGCGCTTCGATGCCAGCGACGACCTGAGCTTTACCCTCGCCCACGAACGCGGCGACGCCGAGCCCGCCAACTACTTCGGCACCCCACTGCTCGGTGGGCATTACCGCGACAGCCTGCGCAAGAAGAACTACAACGTGCAGAACGACGAGCAGCGCTACCACGACGAGTGGACCCGGCTGAACACCGACTGGACCATCAGCGACAGCGTCTCGGCCAGCAACCAGCTGTACTACATCAAGAGCCGCCGCCACTGGCGCAACGCCGAGGACTACACCTGGGACGCCGACGCAAGCCTGCTGCAGCGCGGCAGCTACCTGGAGATCAAGCACAACCAGGAGCAGATCGGCGACCGCCAGAGCTTCACCTTCGATCATTCGCTGCTGGGCCTGGCCAGCAAGACCGTGGTCGGTGTCGAATACAACAAGATCCGCTTCAACGTCGACAGCAACGCGCCCTACAACGACAGCGGCGTGGACCTGGTCGACCCGTGGCGCCCGGCCCCGGGCTGGTTCCACAGTGATTCGCCGCTGCGCCCGCAAACCCTCTCCACCACGCACACCTTCGCCCTGTTCGCCGAGAACCGCCTGCAATTGAGCGAGCGCCTGTCGCTGGTCACCGGGGTGCGCCGCGACCAGAACCATATCGACCGCGACAACCTGGTGGACGGCTCGCGCAGCGACGTCAGCCTGCGCGGTGGCAACTGGCGCGCCGGGCTGGTCTATGCGCTGAGCGACGACCTGTCGCTGTACGGCCAGTACTCCACCAGCGAGGATGGTGTGGGCAACCTGATCAGCCTCAGCCAGAAGCAGATGGACTTCGACCTCACCGAAGCCAAGCAGACCGAGCTGGGCATCAAGCAGCGCTTCTGGGAAGGCCAGGGCGAATGGACGCTGGCCGCCTACCACATCGTGAAGAAGAAGCTGCTGGTCTACGACCCGGCCAGCAAGACCCAGCAACAGGCCGGGCAGCAGACCTCCGACGGCCTGGAAGCCACACTGGAACTGGCGCTGGGCAACCAGTGGCAGGTATCGGCCAACGCCGCGCTGGTGCGGGCCAAGTATGACGATTACCTGCAAAGCACCTCGCAGGGGGTGATCGACCGCGCCGGCAATCGCCCGGCCAACGTGCCGCGGCGCACCGCCAACCTGTGGCTGAGCAAGGGCTTTGGCCAGGACGTGGAGGCGGGCCTGGGGCTGCGTTACGTCGACCAGCGCTACGCCAGCGTCGACAACCAGCAGCATGTGCCGGGCTACACCGTGGTCGACGCCAACATTGGCTGGCAGGTCCTGCCGGACGTGCGCCTGGGCTTGCAGGTGAACAACCTGCTCAACCGCGACTACGTGGCCTCGGCACATAGCGGCGAACAGTGGCTGCTGGGCGCGCCACGCTCGTACTTCGCCACGGTCGACTACCGCTTCTGACCACCGGGCCTCATCGCGGGGCAAGCCCGCTCCCACGCCATGCTGCACCAGTGGGAGCGGGCTTGCCCCGCGATGAGGGGGTGCTTGCATGGCGTCGCGCGAGCTGATCGACTAGGGCTACGCCTTCGCCGACAAGCCGCCAACCATGACCGACATCCCGCAGATCCCCACCCCGGCCGTGCATTCGCTCGACCAGCCGCGCACGGTGCTGTTCCTCGCCTACCCACACATGGGCCTGCTCGACCTCACCGGCGCGCAAACGGTGTTCTGGGCCGCCAGCAAGGCCCAGGCAGCCAAAGGCTTGCCCGGCTACCGGGTGGTCACCGCCAGCCTGGAAGGTGGCCTGGTGGCAACCGCCGAGGGCCTGGAGGTAGGCACCGAACCGCTGCTGCCCTGGTTGAGTGAGCCCTTCGACACCTTGGTGGTGCCCGGCGCGCCGGAGATTATCCGCACCCTCCCCGACCACGGCGAACTGGTGGCTTTTCTACGCCTGGCCGCCGCCCGCGCCCGGCGCACCGCCTCGGTGTGCAGCGGCACCTTCCTGCTGGCCGCCGCCGGCCTGCTCGACGGGCGCCGGGCGGCGACCCACTGGGCCATGTGCGACGCCCTGAGCCAGCGCTTCCCGGCCATCGAAGTGGATGCCGAGTCGATCTTCGTGCAGCAGGAGCAGGTGTGGACCAGCGCCGGGGTGAGCGCCGGCATCGATCTGGCCCTGGCGCTGGTCGAGGCCGACTGTGGCCGCGAGGTGGCCATGACGGTGGCGCGCGAACTGGTGGTGTTCCTCAAGCGCCCGGGCGGCCAGGCGCAGTTCAGCGAGCTGCTCAAGGCCCAGGGCGAGGACAGCGCCGCCTTCGACGCCCTGCACCTATGGCTGGGCGAGCACCTGGGCGAGGCGCACCTGAGTGTCGAGCACCTGGCCCAGCAGGCCTGCATGAGCCTGCGCAACTTCACCCGGGTGTACAAACAGAAGACCGGACGCACCCCGGCCAAGGCCATCGAGCTGTTTCGCCTGGAGGCCGCCCGCCGGTTGCTGGAAAACTCCGCGCAGCACATCGAGCAGATCGCCCGCCAGTGCGGCTTCGGCAACGAGGAGCGCATGCGCCTGGCGTTCCAGCGCCACCTGGCGGTCACCCCGCGCGACTACCGCGCCCGCTTCGCCCGCAGCGTGCCGCTGGCCGAAATCCAGGGTTCTTTGGCCTAGGGCGCAACGCCGGCCACCTTTAGCATTCCTTGCTGCGACAACCACCCTGTCGCGGAGCAAGCCCGCTCCCACGAGCTTGCCCCGCGACAGGCCACAGGTCGGACCACGCCCCACCCAACGGCACCAGGCGTACCCTTTCTCTCTGCCGTGCTCGAACCAACAACGCCAACTACCGCAGTACGCGGAACATCCAGGAGCACCCCCATGAAACAGATCCTGATCATCGGCGCAGGCTTCGCCGGGCTGTGGAGCGCCCTGGGCGCCGCCCGCCAGCTTGACCTGCAGCGACGCGACGACGTCGCCATCACCGTGCTCGCCCCCCAGGCCGAACTGCACGTACGCCCACGCTTCTACGAACCCGACGTACACACCATGGCGGCGCCCCTACAGGCGCTGTTCGACGAGGTCGGTGTGCGTTTCGTCAAGGGCAGCGCCTATCGCATCGACGAGAGCGCCCGTGAGGTGAGCTACCGCGCCCCCGGCGGCATCGAGTCGAAACTGCCCTACGACCGCCTGATCATGGCCTGCGGCAGCCTGCTCAACCGCCCGGACATGGCCGGCATCGAGCATGCCTTCGATGTCGACAAGATCGACTCGGCGTCGCGCCTGGAAGAGCACCTCAAGGCCCTCGCCAACCAGCCCGACAGCCCGGCGCGCAATACCGTGGTGGTGGCCGGCGGCGGCTTCACCGGTATCGAGACCGCCACCGAACTGCCGGCACGCCTGCGCAAGATCCTCGGTGAGCACACCCAGCCGCGCATCGTGGTGGTCGACCGTGGCGCGAATATCGGCGCGGCGCTGGGCGACGGCATCCGCCCAGCAATCGAAGAGGCCAGCGAACACCTGGGCATCGAGTGGATCTGCGGCGCCACGGTAGCGTCGGTGGACGCCGCTGGCGTGGTGCTCGACAACGGCCAGCGCATCGACGCCAGCACGGTGATCTGGACCGTTGGCTTCAAGGCCAACCCGCTGACCGAACAGATCGGCGGCGAACGCGACCGCCAGGGCCGCCTGCATGTCGACGGCAACCTCAAGGTCAAGGGCAACGAGGCGGTGTATGCCGCCGGCGATGTGGCCTATGCCGCCTGCGACGAGATTGGCAACTACGCCGTGATGTCCTGCCAGCACGCCATCCCGCTGGGCCGCTACGCCGGCAACAACGCCGCCGCCGAACTGACCGGCGTGACGCCGATGACCTACAGCCAGCCCAAGTACGTCACCTGCCTGGACCTGGGTGCCTGGGGCGCGGTGTACACCGAAGGCTGGGAGCGCACGGTGTCGCCACCCACGGACAAAGCCGAAGCCAAGGTGCTCAAGCACCAGATCAACTCGATCTGGATCTACCCACCGGCCGCCAATGATCGGGCGGCGGCACTGGCGGCGGCCGATCCGTTGATTCCGGTGGCCTGAGCCCTGTCGCCGGCAAGCCCACATCTTGCGCGGTCTGTGTAGGAGCGGCCTTGCCGGGGCGCCGGACCGGTCGGAAAGGGCCGCAGAGCGGCCCCGGCGATTTCAGACGTACTCGAGATCCTGGGGGCGCTGCGCACCCTTTCGCGACACAAGGCCGCTCCTACAAAAAACCTGCGCAAGACAGTTGCTCCCACAGGGGTTAGCGCCATCCATGCTCTGCGCTACACCCCGTAGGAGCCGGCTTGCCGGCGAACAGCGCTTCGGAGCAGCAAAGTCCCCTCGCTGAATGTAAAGCCCCGCGCCCTCGATATCAGCTATGCATCGAATGCATTTGTCCCGCGCGATGAACCCATGGCATAGATGCGCATCCACGCCTTATACGTGATCGCATTCCGCCTTCGAGGAGACTCCGCACATGAGCAAGCCTGTCTACACCCCACCCAAGGTCTGGACCCACGAGGCCCCCTCCGGCGGCCAGTTCGCCAGCATCAACCGCCCGGTCGCCGGCCCTACCCACGACAAGCAGTTGCCGGTGGGCAAACACCCGCTGCAGCTTTACTCCCTGGCCACGCCAAACGGGGTGAAGGTGACCATCCTGCTCGAAGAGCTGCTGGCCCTGGGTCACTCCGGCGCCGAATACGACGCCTGGCTGATCCGCATCGGTGAAGGCGACCAGTTCGGCAGCGGCTTTGTCGGGGTCAACCCGAACTCGAAGATCCCCGCCCTGCTCGACCGCAGTGTCGAGCCAGCGGTGCGGGTGTTCGAATCCGGTTCGATCCTCTTGTACCTGGCCGAAAAGTTCGGCGCCTTGCTGCCCAAGGACCCGGCCAGCCGCACCGAAAGCCTGAACTGGCTGTTCTGGCAGATGGGCTCGGCGCCCTACCTGGGCGGTGGCTTTGGCCACTTCTATGTGTACGCGCCGGAGAAGTTCGAATACGCCATCAACCGCTTCACCATGGAAGCCAAGCGCCAGCTCGATGTGCTCGACCGGCGCCTGGCCGAAAGCGCCTACCTGGGCGGCGACGAGTACAGCATCGCCGATATCGCCGTGTGGCCGTGGTACGGCCAGCTGGTACGCGGCAACCTGTATGGCGCGGCGGAATTCCTGGCAGTGGATGAGTACCCGAACGTGCAGCGCTGGGCCGAAGCCATCGCCAAGCGCCCGGCGGTACAACGTGGCACTCGGGTAAACCGCACCTGGGGCGATGAAGCTACCCAGGTGCCGGAGCGTCATTCGGCGGCCGACCTGGACTGAGCCAATACACCCGAACGCCTGCACGCCCCTGTGGGAGCGGCCTCGTGCCGCGAAAGGGGCGCAGCGACACCAATGGCCGGGGCTGCGATGCAGCCCTTTCCGGCCGGTCCGGCGCCCCGGCGAGGCCGCTCCTACAGAAAACCTGTGCAAGCCAGTTGCTCCCCACCGCTGTTTCCGTGCACCAGCGCAGCGAATCCATCCCCCACAATGCCGCGCTGCAACGAAGCTTTTCCCCGCTGCATGCCTGCGTCGGACAAGACCTTCTTGCTACACTCGCCGCCATGATTTTCCACCTGCACAACTGTGGTGACAGCATGATCGAGGTAACCGAGGTTTCCATTGCCGAGCTGCGCGACGCGCTCGAGTCTGGCCGCACGACGGCGGTCGAGCTGGTCAAGGCGTACCTGGCCCGCATCGACGCCTACGACGGCGCCGACACCGCCACCCGGCTCAATGCCGTGGTGGTGCGCAACAAAGAAGCGCTGAAAGAGGCCGAAGCTTCCGACGCCCGCCGCGCCAGCGGCCAGACCCTCGGCCCGCTGGATGGCATCCCCTACACCGCCAAGGACAGCTACCTGGTCAAAGGCCTGACCGCCGCCTCCGGCAGCCCGGCGTTCAAGGACCTGGTCGCCCAGCGCGATGCCTTCACCGTCGAGCGCCTGCGCGCCGGCGGCGCCATCTGCCTGGGCAAGACCAACATGCCACCGATGGCCAACGGCGGTATGCAGCGCGGCGTCTACGGCCGCGCCGAAAGCCCATACAACGCCAACTACCTGACCGCGCCCTTCGCCTCGGGCTCGTCCAACGGTGCCGGCACCGCCACCGCCGCCAGCTACAGCGCCTTCGGCCTGGCCGAAGAGACCTGGTCGAGCGGCCGTGGCCCTGCCTCGAACAACGGCCTGTGCGCCTATACCCCCTCGCGCGGGGTGATCTCGGTGCGCGGCAACTGGCCGCTGACCCCGACCATGGACGTCGTCGTCCCCTACGCGCGGACCATGGCCGACCTGCTGGAAATCCTCGACGTGGTGGTGGCCGACGACGCCGACAAGCGCGGCGACCTGTGGCGCCTGCAACCCTGGGTGCCGATCCCGGCCGCCTCCAGCGTGCGCCCGGCCTCGTACCTGGAGCTGGCGGTGGACGCCGCTTCGCTCAAGGGCAAGCGTTTCGCCGTGCCACGCATGTACATCAATGCCGACGCTGAAGCCGGCACCTCGGAGAAACCCGGTATCGGTGGCCCGACTGGCCAGCGCATCAACACCCGCGCCAGCGTGATCGAGCTGTGGAAGCAGGCGCGCCAAGCCCTGGAAGCCGCCGGCGCCGAAGTGGTCGAGACCGACTTCCCGCTGGTGTCCAACTGCGAGGGCGACCGCCCGGGCGCACCGACCGTGTTCAACCGCGGCATCGTCAGCAAGGAATTCCTGCATGACGAACTGTGGGAACTGTCCGGCTGGGCCTTCGACGATTTCCTGCGTGCCAACGACGACCCCAAGCTCAACCGCCTGGCCGACGTCGACGGCCCGCAGATCTTCCCTCACGACCCGGGCACCCTGCCCAACCGTGAGGACGACCTGGCCGCCGGCATGGACGAATACGTCAACATGGCCAAGCGCGGCCTGAAGACCTGGGACCAGATCGCCACCGTACCGGACGGCCTGCGTGGCCTGGAGCAGACCCGCAAGCAGGACCTGGAAGACTGGATGGACGCTCATGGCCTGGACGCGGTGCTGTTCCCCACCGTGGCCGACGTTGGCCCGGCCGACGCCGACGTCAACCCGGCATCGGCGGACATTGCCTGGAGCAACGGTATCTGGGTGGCCAACGGCAACCTGGCGATCCGTCACCTGGGCGTGCCGACCGTCACCGTGCCGATGGGTGTGATGGCCGATATCGGCATGCCGGTGGGCCTGACCTTCGCCGGCAAAGCCTACAGCGACAACAATCTGTTGAAATTTGCCGCTGCCTTCGAGGCAACCGGCTCGCGCCGCATGATCCCGCCGCGCACGCCGAAGCTGGGCTGATCGTCAATCAGCGCGGGGCAAGCCCGCTCCCACGCAAAGGAGGCAGCGTGGGAGCGGGCTTGCCCCGCGGTTGTATACACCGCTGGAAAACTTCAACACCGCATGCAAAAATCAACCAACTGTTGATTCTCGTGCATGCCGTCATGACCCCAAACCAAGAGCGCCAGCTCACCTTCACCGTACTCAAGGCCACCCTCCAGGCCCTGGGCAGCGTTGTCCCGCGCAACGTCGAAATCCTCCTGCACGATCTCACCCAACCGGAACGCTCCGTCGTGGCCATCGCCAATGGGCAGCTGTCTGGTCGCCAGGTGGGCAGCCCGATCCTCGCCGCGCCGGAACAGGACCAAGGGTTCAAGGCGCTGATGCAGGCCGCCGAAGGCCAGCCGGGTAGCGAGCCCGTGGTGCTGCCTGACTACCCCACCACCCTCAAGGGTCGCAGCCTGCGCAGCGCCACGGCGATCTTCCGCGACAGCAGTGGCCTGCCCTTCGCCAGCTTGTGCGTGAATACCGACGTCAGCGGCCTGGACGCCGCCATGGCCTTCCTGCAGCACTTCCAGCCACTGGGCGCCGCCCCGATCGCGACCAGCAACAGCGAGCCTGCCGAGATGGCCGTGCTGATGGCCGAGATCATCCACGACTCGCTGCAACGCAGCGGCCAGGGCCGCATGAACAAGCAGGCCAAGGTCGAGGCGGTGCGGGTGATGCAGGAGCGCGGCCTGTTCATCGTCAAAGGGGGCGTGGAGAAAGCCGCCGAGGCCCTCGGCGTGACCCGCTACACCATCTACAACTACCTGGAGCAGCTGCGCGGCGAGCCCGCCCCGGCTGCCCGCGACTGAGCCGGAGCCTGCCATGCCCTTGCATATCCACACCCCGCTGATCGAGTCCCGTCCCCTTTCGCTGAGCGCTGGCCGCCCGGTGTGGCTCAAGCTCGAAGCCCTGCAACCCTGCGGCTCGTTCAAGCTGCGCGGGGTCGGCCATGCCTGCGAGGTCCATCACGCCCAAGGTGCGCGGCATTTCGTCTCGTCGTCGGGTGGCAACGCCGGGCTGGCGGTGGCCTATGCCGGGCGCAAGCTTGGCGTACCAGTGACCGTGGTAGTGCCCGAGACCACCACCGAACGGGCCAAGGAGCTGCTGCGCCTGGAGGACGCCACGGTGGTAGTGCATGGCAGTTCCTGGCAGGAAGCCAACGAACGCGCCCAGAGCCTGCTCGGCCCGGGCGACGCCTTTATCCACCCATTCGACGACCCGCTGTTGTGGGCCGGGCATGCCAGCATGATCGACGAAGTGGCTGCGGCCGGCTTAAAGCCCGATGCCGTGGTGCTTTCGGTGGGCGGCGGCGGGTTGCTCTGCGGTGTGGTCGAGGGCCTGCAGCGCAATGGCTGGCACGACGTGCCGGTACTGGCCGTGGAAACCGACGGGGCGGCCTCACTACACGCGGCGATGGCCGCCGGGCACACCGTCGAACTGCCGCGGATCGCTTCGGTGGCGACCTCGCTGGGGGCCAAGCGGGTAGCCGAGCAGGCATTGGAATGCACCCGCCAGCATCCCGTGCACAGCCACCTGGTGAGTGACCGCGACGCGCTCGAGGCCTGTGAGCGCCTGCTGCTCGATCACCGGGTGCTGGTCGAGCCGGCCTGCGGCGCAGCGCTGGCGCTACTGCAGCGACCAGAGGTGCTGGCGCCCTATGCCAATGTGCTGGTGATCGTCTGTGGCGGTGCCACGGCTACAGTGGAGCAGATCCGTACTTGGCTGGAGCAAACGGCGTAATTCAAGCCGATTGGAATCTCCTGTAGGAGCGGCCTTGCCGGGGCGCCGGACCGGCAAGGCCGCTCCTACAGGGTTCGTGCGCGCCATCAGATGGGCCGCGACCAACAACACAAGGCCGCCGCCCGGCAACATCGCCACGATAGCGGGACCACTAACAATCGCTATATACTTTTCAACATAGCGATTCAGAAGTCCTGCCCCCGCCATGCCCACTATCCGTGACCGCAACCAGCAACTGATCCTCGACGCCGCCAGCGAAGCGTTCGCCCACCACGGCTACGCCGCCGCCCGGATGGATGACATCGCCGCCCGTGCCGGGCTGCCAAGGCCCAATGTCTTCTACTACTTTCGCAACAAGCGCCTGCTCTACGCCGCAGTGCTCGACCTGGTCATGGAGCCACTGCTGCACGCCGCCAACAGCCTGAACGCCGCCATCGCACCAGACCAGGCGCTGCCGCGCTACCTGCAGGCCAACGCCGAAGTCGCCCGGCGCCACCCCCATGCCGCGCGCATCTGGCTCAAGGAGCTACTGCACGGCGCCCGCCAGCTGTCGCCGCGACGCAACGAAGACCTGCGCGTGAGCGCGCGCCAGAGCCTGGCCTGCCTCAGTGCCTGGATGGACCGCGGGCTGATCGCCAGGACTGACCCGGAGCACTTGCTGCTGTTTCTCTGGTCCACACCGCTGGCGCTGTTCCGTTTCGGCGAGGCGCCCGGCAGCGCCAGCCAGCTCAAGCCGACGCGCGCGTCAAGCCAGGCCCTGGCCGACATGCTGCTGCGCGGCCTGCGGCCCGAGTGTGAAAGGAGCAAAACCGCCGTTTCGCTATATACAAAAAGCAACAGCGATGCCGCCTCCACCAGGCATACCGCGACGCCAACCTGAATCGCCCCCTCAAAGCCCAGCCGCCACCTGCGCCACCCAGTCGATGAACACCCGCAGCCGTGCGCCCACATGGCGGTTCGGCGGGTAGGCGACGTACAGCGGCATCGGCGCCAACTGCCAGTCCTCGAACAGGCGCACCAAGGCGCCGCAGGCCACCTGCTCGCGGGCCATGTAGTCCGGCAGCCAGAGCACGCCAAGCCCGGCCAGGCCAGCCGCGAGGTAGGCGTTGCCATCGTCCACCGCCAGCACGCAGCGCCCTTGCACCTGCACCTGCTCTGCCCCACGAGCCAGGTTCAAGGGCAAGGGTTTGCCGGTTCGGGCCCAAAGAAACCCCACCACGTGGTGCGCCGGGTTTTCCAGATCATGGGGATGGACCGGTGTACCGGCGCGCTGCACATAAGCCGGCGCGGCATACACGCCTAATTGCAAGTCGGCCACCCGCCGTGCCATCAGCGACTGGTCGAGCAGTTCACCACCGCGCACCACGCAATCGACATGCTCACCCATGATGTCGACCATGCGATCGCTGACGCCCATTTCGATCTGGATATCGGGGTAGCGGGCGTGGAAATCCGCCAGCCCAGGCACCAGCACCAGGCGGGCCAAAGGGCTCGGCACATCGACCCTGAGCTTGCCCCGTGGCTTCTGGGCCGCGTCCCCCAGGCTGCCCTCGGCGTCCTCAAGGTCAGCCAACAGGCGCAGCACACGCTGATAGAACTGCGCACCATCGTTGGTCACGCTCACCCGCCGGGTGGTGCGGTTGAGCAGGCGCACCCGCAGGCGCGCCTCCAACTGCTGGATCAGCTGGGTGACGCTGGTGCGGCTGATGTGCAGGGTGTCGGCGGCCTTGGTGAAACTACCGGTTTCCACCACCCGGGCGAAAGCACGCATGGCATCGAAGCGGTCCATCGGGCACCTCTGATTGTTAGCAAACGCCAAACAATCTTACCCGCAACTGCCTGATTATCGAGACACCGCCGCTGGATACAGTGGGGCCCTCCACTCACTGAAGGACACCCCCATGACTCACCGTGACGTAGTTTTCCCACCCGGCCGCCAGGCCCTGTATGAACGAAACCGCTATTCACCGGCCATCCGCGCCAACGGCCTGCTGTTCGTTTCCGGCCAGGTCGGCAGCCGCGACGACGGCTCGCCGGAGCCCGACCTCAAGGCCCAGGTGCACCGTGCCTTCGCCAACCTCGCGGCGATCCTGGGTGAAGCCGGCTGCACCTTCGACGACGTGCAGGACGTCACGGTGTTCATGGTCGACCCGCAGTCGAAGTTCGAAACCATCTGGCAGGTGGTGCCAGAGTATTGGGGTAGCGCCCCTCACCCGACCTTGACGGCGGTGGGCGTGACCTGGCTCTACGGCTTCGACTTCGAGATCAAGGTCGTCGCGAAGTTGCCTTGAGCGGTTGCTGGACAAGCAGCGGGACGATCTCGGGCACCCACGCATCCGCGCCAATCTCGACCAGCGCCAGGGTCACCGGCAGGCTGAAACGCCGGGGCCCGGCGCTGCCGGGGTTGAGGTACAGGCGTCCCTCGCGGTGCTCGATCAGCGGCTTATGCGAATGCCCGGTGATCACCACCTGCACCTCCTGGTCCAGGTGCGCCGGCACATCGGCCAGGTCGTGTACCAGCAGGACCTGCCAGCCCTGCACGTTGAAGCGCAGCACATCGGGCAACCCCGCCGCCCAAGGCAGCGCCAGGTCGTTGTTGCCGCGTACCCCATGCAGCGGCGCGATGGCACGCAACGCGACGAGTATTTCTGGCTTGCCGATATCTCCCGCGTGGACGAGCAGATCACAACCTGCCAGGGCTACCAGCGCCTCGGGACGCAACAACCCGTGTGTATCGGAAATCACGCCTACTTTCATTACGCCCCTCCTGAACGTGACTGATTGGGCCGGACAGCATGGGCTTTACCAAGCAGTTCCAAAGGTTACCGCGTGCTATGCTTCGGCGACTTTTCAGCCCCCAGAATCCTGTGAGATCAGGGCCGCGCCGGATACAAGCATGCAGATCAAAGAATTTCAGCTACAGAACTTCGGGCGTTTCGAACACCTCGAAGCCTCGTTCATGGAAAACGAACCCACACCCGCCAAGGTCATTGTACTGGTCGGCAACAACGGGGCCGGCAAGACTTCCATTTTGAAGGCCCTGGCTACGTCGCTGAGCTGGTTCGTGGGGCGAGTGCGTAGCGAAAAAGGTACCGGCAGCCCGATTGCAGAGCACGCGATCCTCAACGGCGCCGCCTCGGCAGCCATTGACATCCTGGTTACCGGGACGGCAGCCAAGGAAGCGCCATTGCGATGGACTATCGCACGCACTCGCCAAGGCAGGACAAAGCAATTTCAATCCGACCTTTCCGACGCCACCCGCCTCGCTGAGCACTACCGCGCCCTGCTGACAGACGCCAATGAATGTAGCCTGCCTTTGGTGGCGTACTATCCCGTGGAGCGCTCGGTGATGGAGGCGCCGTTGCGGGTCAGGAAAAGGAAAGCATTCGACCAGGTGTCTGGCTATGAAGAATTCCTGAATCCTGCTGTTGGCTTCGCGGGTTTTTTCGAATGGTTCAGGGATCGGGAAGATCATGAGAACGAGCGTGTCTCTGAGATGGTCACCGTGCTGATTACCGAAGGTTGGACGTCGCAAGTCTTCAATCACATCAACGACACGTCCCCACTCGTCGTTGACGTGAAGCCGGCAAGCCTCACGCTGAGCGAGAAATTGCGGCACCTTACAAGCACGCAACGGGACAGACAGCTTTCAGCTGTTCGATTGGCCATCGAACACTTTATGCCTGGTTTCTCCAACCTGCGCGTGCAACGCAAACCACGCCTGCAATTGATGGTCGACAAAGACGGACAGTCTCTAGATATCCTGCAACTTTCCCAAGGCGAAAAGTCCCTGATGGCACTGGTCGGCGATATCGCCCGACGCCTGTCGTTGATGAACCCAGCGCTGGAAAACCCATTGCACGGTAGTGGCGTGGTACTGATCGACGAAGTGGACATGCACCTGCACCCGTCTTGGCAACGGGATGTTATCCGCAACCTGACTCACACCTTCCCTAACTGCCAGTTCATCCTGACCACGCATTCACCTTTGGTGATCAGCGACTACCCGGACGTGCTGGTGCTCTCCCTGAACGACGGCCAATTGGAAAAAGTGCCGTCGCAGTTCGGTCAGGATGCCAACACCGTGCTGCTGGATGTCATGGATACACACATCCGCAATCCCGAGGTTGGCTCAAAGCTCAACGATACGCTGGATGCCATTCAGACTGGCCGGCTAGAAGAAGCCAGGCAGCTCATCGCCGACCTTGAAAAATGGTTGCCTCCCTCCAATCTGGAGCTGACCCGGGCCAAGCTGTTCCTACGCAAACAGGAGTTGCGCCTTGAGAAAGATCGACAAAGGCGCTGAACCTGCGGCGCTCACACGTGCCAGGACGCAAGTCCCACGCCGCCACTACACAGATCTGGAGCATGCCGAGCGCGTTGCAATCCGCCAAGCCTGTACGGCCGAGCAGATGCATCTGTGCGCTTACTGCTGCGCCTATGTGTCGGGCGATCGAGAAGATACGATGAATGAGCACCTGATGTGCAGGGACCAGCATCCCGGGCGGAGCCTGGACTTCGACAATATCGTGGCGAGTTGCAAGACGCCGCGTCAATGCGATGCGGCCAAGGGCAACAAGCCGATCGCGCTCACTCCCCTCATGGCGGAATGCGAGAACGAACTGGTGTTTCTCGTCAGCGGTCGTGTTGAAGGCCGCACGCCACGAGCAGTCGAGACGATCACCACGCTCAATCTTGGCGACCACGAGCGCAACAACAAAAAGTTGGTCGAGAAGCGCAAGGTTCTGTCACAAGCATTGCTACAGCGCGAGGGTCCGTTATCGCCACTGTATGACGACGAGCTGCTGCAGATGGTGATTGACGACCTCACTACACCGGTCAATGGCAAACTCGAACCTTATGCTCCCGTCGTCGTCAGTATTCTCAAAGGCTGGTTGAGCGTCGCTCAACCCTAGGCCTGTCGCCTCCTGCCACCGCGCAGCTGATCATCAGGATGGTCACATTCCTGTGCTCCAATAGGCCCATCGTGCATCTGACAGTGCCCACGAACGCCGCAGATCCGTAATGCCAAACGTGCCTGCGGGCACTTCGCCAGCTCGCAACGCCCGCAACTCAGACGAAATGCGCCTTCCACCCTTTCGAACTGCGGCAAGTGAAGGCACAATGCGTGTCCTTTTTTTGGCCGGCCTGGCCGGGGGCCTTTAAATGATCAAGACGCCGTACTACCTCATCGATAAACAGAAACTGCTGGGCAACATGGAAAAGATTGCCTACGTGCGCCAGCAGTCCGGGGCCAAGGCCCTGCTCGCCCTCAAGTGCTTCGCCACCTGGTCGGTATTCGACCTGATGCAGCAGTACATGGACGGCACCACTTCGTCCTCGCTGTTCGAGCTCAAGCTCGGCCGCCAGAAATTCGCCGGCGAAACCCACGCCTACAGCGTGGCCTGGGCCGACGACGAAGTCGAAGAGATGCTCGAGAACTGCGACAAGATCATCTTCAACTCCATCGGCCAGCTCGAGCGTTTCGCCGAGCAGTCCGAAGGCAAGGTGCGCGGCCTGCGCGTCAACCCGCAGGTGAGCAGCTCCGACTACCTGCTGGCCGACCCCGCGCGCCCGTTCAGCCGCCTGGGTGAGTGGGACCCGGAAAAGATCGAGAAGGTGATCGAGAAGATCTCCGGCTTCATGTTCCACAACAACTGCGAGAACGGCGACTTCAGCCTGTTCGACAAGATGCTCACGCACATCGAGGAGCGCTTCGGCCACCTGCTGCACAAGGTCGAATGGGTCAGCCTGGGTGGCGGCATCCACTTCACCGGCGAAGACTACGCAGTGGACGCCTTCTGCGCGCGCCTGAAGCAGTTCGCGCAAACCTACGGCGTGCAGGTGTACCTGGAGCCGGGCGAAGCGGCCATCACCAACAGCGCTTCGCTGGAAGTGACCGTGCTCGACACCCTGTACAACGGCAAGCACCTGGCCGTGGTCGACAGCTCGATCGAAGCGCACCTGCTCGACCTGCTGATCTACCGCCTCAACGCCAAGATGGCCCCCAACGACGGCGCGCACACCTACATGGTCTGCGGCAAGTCGTGCCTGGCCGGTGACATCTTCGGCGAGTACCAATTCGACAAGCCCCTGGCCATCGGCGATCGCCTGTCGTTCATCGACACGGCCGGCTATACCATGGTCAAGAAAAACTGGTTCAACGGTTTGAAGATGCCGTCCATCGCGGTCAAGCAACTCGACGGCAGCGTCGAAGTGGTGCGCGAGTTCGGTTTCGAAGACTACGTTTCGAGCCTGTCGTAAGACAGGCTTTCATGAAGGAGAGCAGCTGAATTGAAGAAGAACGTTCTTATCATTGGTGCAGGAGGTGTCGCCAAGGTGGTGGCCCACAAGTGCGCACAGCATAACGACGAACTGGGTCGTATTGCGATTGCGTCACGGAACATCTCCAAATGCCAGGCCATCATCGACAGCGTCAAGGCCAAGGGTAGCCTCAAGGTACCCGCCGACATCCAGGCCTTCGCGCTCAATGCCCTCGATGTCGAGGCGACCAAGGCACTGATCCGCGAGACCGAATCGCAGATCGTGATCAACGTCGGTTCCGCCTTCCTCAACATGTCGGTGCTGCGTGCCTGCATCGATACCGGTGTCGCCTACCTGGACACCGCCATCCACGAAGAGCCGGGCAAGATCTGCGAGACCCCGCCGTGGTACGGCAACTACGAGTGGAAACACCTCGAAGAGTGCCAACAAAAGAACATTACCGCCATTCTCGGCGTCGGTTTCGACCCGGGTGTGGTGAACAGCTACGCGAAACTCGCGCAGCAACAGTACTTCGACCAGATCGACTCGATCGACATTCTGGACGTGAATGCCGGCTCCCACGGCAAGTACTTCGCCACCAACTTCGACCCGGAAATCAACTTCCGCGAGTTCACCGGGCAAGTATGGAGCTGGCAGAACAGCCAGTGGACCAGCAACACCATGTTCGAGGTCAAGCGCACCGACGACCTGCCGGTGGTGGGTTCGCAGAACCTCTACCTCACCGGGCACGACGAAGTGCACTCGATCTCGAAGAACCTGAACGTGCCGAACGTGCGCTTCTGGATGAGCTTCGGCGAGCACTACATCAACGTGTTCACCGTGCTGAAGAACCTCGGCCTGCTCAGCGAGCAGCCGGTGAAGACTGCCGAAGGCCTGGAAGTGGTACCGCTCAAAGTGGTCAAGGCCGTACTGCCCGACCCGGCCTCGCTGGCCCCGGGCTACACCGGCAAGACCTGCATCGGCGACCTGGTCAAGGGCACCAAGGACGGCCAGCCGCGCGAAGTGTTCATCTACAACGTGGCTGATCACGAAGAAGCCTACGCCGAGACCGACAGCCAGGGCATCTCCTACACCGCCGGTGTACCGCCGGTGGCGGCCGCCCTGCTGGTCGCCCGTGGCGAGTGGGACGCCGGCCGCATGGTCAACGTCGAGGAGCTGCCGGCCGAGCCGTTCCTCAAGGCGTTGGACGTCATGGGCCTGCCGACCCGCGTCAAGGATGAAAAGGGCGACCGTCCCTGGGACGCCTAAGCTGCACATGCAAGATGCGCCCTTTCAAGGGCGCATCTCATCAATGCACGCTTCGACGCCTCAGGGCAAAGGCCCGTAGGATTTGTCCAAGCGGCTGAAGGGTATTTATACTCCTGCGCTCATACAGGAGTACTGAGTGCATGGACAACACAGCGGTAGACATCAACGCGCATATTACTGATTACCTTGGCTATTACCTCGCCCTCCCTGACCCGCGCTTCGCGGTCATGCTCAATGGTCAATGGGGTATCGGCAAGACCCACCTGATCCGCGCCTACCTGGAAAACAGCGGCGTCTCGACCGAAGACTACACATACATCAGCCTCTACGGCGTAAGCACCTTCAATGACATCGATGAGCTGGTCATCGCCGATGTGCATCCGCGCTTGGACGGTAAAGTTGCCAAGGCCATTGAAAGCCTCGGCAAATCAACCCTGGCGTACTTCAGCCTGCAGACCGACCTTGGGCGCAAGCTGTTCTTCAACAAGTACAAGAAGCCCCTCTACATTTTTGATGACCTGGAACGCTGCGGCATTGAGCCTGACAAGGTGCTGGGTTACATCAACCGATTCGTCGAGCATGAAGGCAAGAAAGCCATCATCATTGCCAATGAACAGGAGCTTGACGAAAGCAACAATTACCTGAAGTACCGGGAAAAGCTGATTGGCAAGACACTCTCCGTGTCACCGCCCCTCGACGATGCCCTGTGCTCGTTTATTTCTGCCAACGCATCAGCGCAATTCAAGGACTTCATCACCCTGCACACCGAGCAGATAAAACACCTGTATCAGGTCTCCGGCATCAGCAGCCTGCGCATCCTGCAGCAATCACTCTGGGACTTCGAGCGTTTGTTCAATACGCTCACGGACAGGCACCGAAGCCATCCCGAAGTGCTGCTGCACTGCCTTGAAGTCTTTTTCCCATTTTCGTTTGCCTTCAAAGCCGGCACCGTGAGCGAGGAGGATATCCAGCAACGCCCGCAAGACTCCGTCTACAAGCATTTTGCTCGCGCGCTTGCTGAAGGTGAGGAGCCAACAGGCTTCGAGAAACTGGAAAAGCGCTATGCCGGTTTCAACCTACGGGACCACGTACTCGGTAACCAGGACCTGGTCAACACCCTGGTCAAAGGCATCTTCAATGCCGCAGAGATTGAGCAAACCCTGTCTCACTCGCGCTTCTTTCGCGACGAATCTGAAACTGCCATGCAGACACTCGCCAATGCCTTCAGCCGTAGCGAGCAAAAATTCCAGCATGCATTGGCCACATTCAACACCGAATACGGCGACCTGGAGTTCACCTGCATCGACGATGTCCTGTCCAGTTTCAGCCTGCGTCTGTGGCTGGCCGAGCAAGGTTTCATCGATAGCACCGCCGACCAGGTCCTCGCGCAAGGTCAGGCGTACCTTGATTCCCTCTATCTACAGCAACGGCTACTGCCCCTGACCGATCACTACCTCACGGATCGTCAATACAGTTTATTCAGTGGCCGCTTCTATAATCCCTCGTGGAACCATTCGGAATCGAAAGCCCACCGGGCCTTCTTCGAACACTACAAAGGCCTTACGCAACGGCTCATCCAAGATGCTTATCAGCACCGCATAGAGACGCTGATGAGCGACATGCGGGCGCAACCCGACCGCTACGTATGGAGAGTCTCGTACGCCAGCGCCAACAGCGACGATCACATGACTACCCCCGTGTTGACAGCGATCGATCCTCGCGGCTTTGTTGATACCCTGCTTGCTCTGCCCAATGACCAGCAGATCACCGTATTGGCTGCATTCGCGCGCCGTTATAACTTCACCCCAATAGAACCGAATACCGAGCGTACGTGGCTTTCAGCATTGAAACAGGAACTGGAAGAATCCAAAACGGGGCGATCACACTTCGATCGGCAGCGCATTGACAGCCTTATCAAGTACTACCTCACGCCGTACATCAGCAGCCTGTACGCGCCGGTAGACGCCTGACCGCGTTCGTTTTACCACAGCGCACGGCGAGACGGTTCAGACCGCCTCACCGTGCTTCTGCGCTCATGACGACTCACTGTTTACGGGCTTCCAGAATCAAGTTGAACGGCGTTTGCGTTGCCCGCCGGAATCGCTTGAACCCCGCCTCCTCGAACACCGCTCGCAACCGTGCCTCCCC
>NZ_JACAFQ010000039.1 GCF_015354575.1 Pseudomonas sp. UFMG81 | reverse complement strand
GCACTGTGGACAGGAGGGGGTGGGCGTAAGATGATTGATCGAATTATCAGAAGGTTGCCTTAGAAACGCGTGATTTGAATCTCAACCAGTGATCATGAATGGTGAAAAATGCGGGTAATGGTTACAGGTGCCACAGGGTTTGTGGGGCGCGCATTGGTCGAAAGTCTCGGTAACGAAAGTGGTGCGTTCGAGGTGGTTGCGGCTGTCAGGTCAAGGGCGAGTAGTTACGCCCATTGCGCTGATGTTGTGCAGGTTGGCGGCGTCGATGGCTCAACTGAATGGCAGGTGGCTCTCACGGGTGTGGAGGTAGTGGTCCATCTTGCTGCGCGGGCTCATGTGCTGGACGACAACTCTGCTGATCCGCTGAGCGAATTCAGGCGAGTAAACACGGACGGTACGTTGAACTTGGCGCGTCAGGCGGCATTGGCAGGTGTAAAGCGCTTTATCTTCATCAGTACCATTGGTGTGAATGGTGCGCAGAGCTTTGGCGAGCCCTTCACTGAGCGAAGCGCTGTAGCCCCCCATTCGCCTTATGCGCAGTCGAAGTATGAGGCTGAGTGTGGGCTGCTGGAGATTGCTAATAATTGCACTATGGAGGTCGTGATCATCCGGCCGCCCATGATTTTCGGGGTGCAGGCGCCTGGCAACTTTGCTCGGTTGTTGAAGTTGGTATCCTGTGGCGTGCCGCTGCCTTTTGCGCGGGTAAATAATTCGAGAAGTTTATTATCGCTCGAGAATATGGTTGGTTTTGTCAAAACGGTTGTCACTTGGCCGGGGGCGGCCAGTGGGGTGTATTTGGTATGTGATGGCGATGATCTCTCGGTGGGGGAGATGGTGCATGCCTTGGCCCGTGGCATGGCACGCCGCAGCGTTCAATTTCCATTCCCGAAAATAATCATTCGGTGGCTGGCCGGCAGGCTGGGAAGAGAAAATATGTATGTTCAATTGTTCGGATCGCTTCGGATAGACGCTGCCAAGGCGCGTGAGGCACTGGGGTGGCGGCCTTTGAAGACCTCTCGGCAAGCACTCGAGGACGCAGGTCAGAAATTCAAAAGTGGCTGATCGCTGTGGATCGCACGCTTGCCCGTCAGTCAAAGACTGTCGGGTGGGCGGGCATCGTGGTTCGCCCCGGCACGTCGGGAGCCGCGCAATATCAGCGCTCGGGGTGATTTTCTGATAATCTCTTGCGGTTCGATAGGGGGTGAGCGTCCTGAGTGTCCAGGCATATTTCAGGGCAGTAGTTGCTTTCACTCTCTACCGCTGAGAGCGATGGTCACTTGTAAGTAGGATATTGAGTACTGGTATGTTGAAGCGCTTGCTGGACCTCATGATGGCTATGGTTCTTGTGGTGTTTTTTGTGGTGCCTTTCTTGTTGGTTGCGGTCGCAGTGCGATTGACGTCCAAAGGAAGCGTGCTCTATTGGTCTGACCGTGTTGGGCGGGATAATGTCATTTTTCGCATGCCGAAATTCCGATCGATGCGTACCGAGACGCCCTCGGTGGCGACACATCTGTTAGAAGACCCCTTGAGTCATCTTACACCGATCGGTGGTTTTCTTCGAAAAACAAGCCTGGACGAACTTCCGCAGCTGTGGAGCATTTTTCGGGGCGATATGAGCTTTGTTGGGCCGCGTCCGGCGCTTTATAATCAGTACGATCTTATCCGCTTGAGGACTGAAGTCGGTGTTCATGTGTTAAGGCCGGGGCTCACGGGGTGGGCACAGGTCAATGGGCGCGATGAGTTGCCGATACCAGAAAAAGTAAAGTTTGATGCAGAGTACAAGCGTCGACAGTCACTGATGTTTGATATGAAGATAATGTTTATTACGGCCTGCAAGGTAATAAAGCGAGATGGCGTCGTTCATTGAGGCGTGCGCTGCTTCCTGGAGGGATTTTAAGTGGGTAGGAGGGAGTAATGGACGCTCGTAGCAGGTTGCTTAAACTGTCCAGGTCAAAAAAACGAATCATCCAGGTGTTCGTGGATGTCATATTGGTCTGGGCCACGCTTTGGCTGGCCTTTGTTGTCAGGCTGGGCGTGGACGAGTTTGTCAATCCGGTGACTCAGCATGTCTGGTTGTTCATTGCTGCGCCGCTGATTGCTATTCCGTTGTTCATTCGCTTTGGCCTGTACCGGGCAGTGATGCGGTATTTTGGTAACGACGCACTAATTACCATTGTCAAAGCCGTCAGTTTGTCTTCGCTGATACTGGCGCTTCTCGTGTATTGGTACAGCAATCACCAGAATATCGTGCCTCGCTCGATTGTCTTCAACTATTGGTGGCTCAGCCTGATTGCCATTGGTGGCGTCAGACTAGGCATGCGTCATTATTTCACGGGGGACTGGTTCAACGGGGCGAGCTACCGGCCATTCTCCGGGCGAGAGGACGATCTGTTGAAAGTTGCGGTGTACGGTGCGGGGGCGGCCGGCAATCAGTTGGTGGCTGCGCTTCGAATGGGGCGTCTGATGCGCCCTGTTGCCTTCATTGATGACGACAGGGATATTGCCGGTCGAGAGATATCCGGTCTTCGTGTGTACCGTTCCCAGGATATACAAGATGCCATCAATGAAACGAATGCCAAAGAGATACTCTTGGCAATCCCGTCGGCGAATCGTGGCCGTCGCCGGGAAATTCTGAACTACCTGGAACGCTTCCCGATACATGTCCGTAGTGTGCCTTCTGTGCTCGATCTTGCCAGTGGCAGGGTACAGGTCGACGATATTCAGGAGGTGGACGTAGCCGATCTTTTGGGGCGGGACGTAGTGCCTGCTCAATCAGAACTGCTTGAGCGCTGTATCAAAGGGAAGACGGTACTTATTACGGGCGCCGGTGGTTCCATTGGTTCGGAACTGTGTCGGCAGGCATTGGCGCTGCAGCCGGTGACGTTGATTCTGTATGAGGTAAGCGAGTTCAACCTCTATAGTGTTTTTTCTGAGCTCGAGCAGCAAGTGCTGCGTGGATCACTGACGACCACAGTGATTCCCATGTTGGGCTCTACCAATAATGTAGCCCGGCTACAAAGCATTATGCGTCGTTGGCGGGTAGATACCGTCTACCATGCGGCTGCTTACAAGCACGTCCCTATTGTCGAGCATAATATCTACGAGGGGGTGACGAACAATGTCTTCGGCACGCTTGCCACCCTTCGAGCGGCTATTGAGTGCCAGGTCCCCAATTTTGTTTTGGTATCGACCGACAAGGCGGTACGCCCAACCAACATCATGGGCTGCACAAAACGCCTGGCCGAACTGATACTGCAAGGCGCAGGTGCTGAAGACGCACTGGTGTTCCCCGGTGAACAGGCACTTGTCACGAACCGGACGCGTGTCACGATGGTCAGGTTTGGCAATGTCTTGGGGTCCTCCGGGTCGGTGATCCCGCTGTTCCATAAACAGATCAAGGCGGGCGGACCGCTTACCGTTACACACCCGAAGGTCACTCGCTATTTCATGACTATTCCCGAAGCCGCACAGTTGGTCATTCAGGCCGGCTCGATGGGGGAGGGAGGGGATGTCTTCGTTCTGGATATGGGAGAGCCGGTCAGGATTGTTGACCTTGCCCAGAAGATGATTCATTTGTCGGGTCTGAGCGTGCGCTCAATGGATCAGAAGCATGGTGATATTGAGATCAGGTTTTCCGGTTTGCGACCTGGGGAAAAGCTCTATGAGGAGCTGTTGATCGGGGACAATGTCACGGTCACGCGACACCCGATGATTATGCGTGCGAGTGAAGACTTTATCTCCTGGGCTGACCTCAAGTTGCGCCTGGTGGAGCTTCAGGATGTGCTGCAGCAGGAGGACTTTTCCAAGGTTCGCCAGATTCTGAAAGAACTGGTAGTTGGCTACAGCCCCAGCGAAGATATTGTTGATTACCTCTATAACGCAAACCCTGATCGGGCGATGTAGGAGAGGCCGCTACTCTCCGCGTCTCTACAAGAGGCGGCGCTTTGAACGGTGGGGCTGCTCGTCACGGCCCCACTGTCAAAACGGATAGGCGGGTGCCGACAAGCTACCGGGTCATTGCAATGCTCAGTTGCTGCTGCTCGAGGTCAGCTACAAACTTTCTGGCTTCGATCAGGTCGTTCGCGGTGTCCACCTCGGCCAAATCCAGGTGCATCGAAGGCAGTGGAAGGTGTTCTTCTAGCCTCTCGTACACATAGCCGTTTGCATCGGTAAGCAAATCTGACGGGCCGCTGACTACGTTCGCCCACTCGAATGGGCCCTTCACTGTGCGCGTGAAAGCCTCCACGATTGTGCCATCGGATGTCTGTTGGCAGTCGGCGAACACAGCATTTTCACTCTTCGAGTCAGTCAGCCCCACCAGAATTTCGTGTTTGTGCGACGCTGCAATGAATTGACTCAGCGAGGTTGGCGAAATAATCAGGTCACCGTCGATATAGATGATCTTTCCGTTGGTGTGCTTGGCGCCTTTGTCAAAGCTGAAAGCAGTGTTGGTAGTTCTGTATTCCTTGTTTCGAACTAGTATGACATCGCGATGGTGCTGCGCGCAGTACTCAATTACCATATCTTCCCGATACCCTACGACCACCTTCATGATGTCCACTTGTGGTCGAAGCTGTTCGATCAGTCGCGTAAGGATGGTTTTGCCGTCGATCTCGATCATGCATTTTGGCATGCCGAGCCCGATCCGCGTGCCCATGCCTGCTGCCGCAATTACAGCGCACGTAACATTTTGCATAGTGCTTCCCCCTCGTGAATGATATGGCTGGCGACTTTTTTTGCGGCCTGCGCGGGAGGGTGAACACCGCCATAGGCAATGGAGATGTCCGCGAGTGCAAGCATGGGGGCGTCGTTGGCACCATCTCCGATGGCAATGATGCGCTCATATCCTTCTTTGCGTAACGCCATGATCACGTCCGCCTTGTTCAAAACCTTTTCCACGCGGATCCTGTTGTTTTCATAGAGCCCTTTTGATGAAAATGCGTGACAGCTACACCGTTCAAGTAGGGGGGCGATCCACAAATCTAGATTGCCGGTAACAATAAAGGAATTTTCTTTATTCTGCTGGATGAATGAAAGGAGAGATTTGTCCAGGGGGACTTCCGAGACAATGCTTGCAATACGTGAAGGGTGAACCTGCCCTAGGATTAGGCAGCGGAGCCGAAATGAATCCTCGAAGGGAATCAGTCCGTCCATAGTTATCCGGGTAAGTGTTGAAATTTCATCGGCTACGCCGAGTTCGGAAGCGATGCAAGGTAAGATTTCCAGGCTTGAGACAGTGCCATCCAGGTCGAAGCAAAATGCCGTCTTCATGGGCTACGCTTTCTCCCACAGGAACCATTTCTGCTTGGTCTCAACACGATTGTTGAGCGTGTTATCCGAATAGACGTCACCTTCAGAAACCTGCCGAAAACCGTGCTTCTGTAGCGTGGGTTGCATCAGTTGTCGCAGTTCGCCTTCTGTGCGATAGATTGCGCTGTATTGCTGATTCATCTCATCGGAAAAGTGTTCAAGCAGTGTCAGGCGTTCAGAGACAGCGATCGGTTCACGGAACAGTATCTTGGTTGCCGTGCTAGCTACTGAGAGGTAGCCATTCATGGCTTTTGTGATCTCGTCGTCATTTAAATAGATAAAGACGCCAAATGACAGGATGTGACTGAACGGAAGGTCCATGTCTTCGGCGTTTGGGGTGATCGTATCGACTGCGCAGACATGGAAGCGAGCGTTTGACGCTGCGATGAAGCGCTGTTTCGCTATGGCTACCAACCCGGGGCTGACGTCCACCCCAACATAGCTGGAACAGAGAGGAATCACCACTTCTGCCCAGCGACCGGTGCCGCAACCTGCGTCTAGAACTCGACTGTTGTCTGTCAGGTTAAGTTTGGGGAGCAGAAGCGCTTTCTCGGCATGATCGCGACGCTCTGCCAGGTCGAGGCTTTTATCCTGATAGATGACTGCGCGTGTGGGGCCAAGATCTGCAGCTTTCTTGGCGCGTTGCTCGAAAAAATCCAGCACAGACTGTTTGTCAAGTTTGGGCTTTTCATCGCCGGGCTTTGTGTAAATGCGTGTCATGAGTGCCCCGTTTCTTGTCAGGAACTGAAGATGGCTTTGAAAATGAATAACTTGTTGACCAGTTGTCGCTCCCTGGCCTCGGTAATCAGAATTTCCTCAGAAAGCTCAAATCCGAGTTGTGTGACCAGGGTTTTGTAGTCAGAGATTGATCTGTAGCAGGCTTGGTAGCCACTTTGGTCTTCAGCAAACTGATCCGCGGCGGTGGACAGGCTGTCAATGAGCATCAACGTGGCGCCCGGTTTGGCCAATGACTTGAGGCGTTGCAGGAAGTGGATGAATTTCAGGCTGTCGATGACGCAACTGGTCACGCCGAGGCATGAGATGAGGTCGAATTTCTCAAACGGAGCGATATCGTCCAGCTCATTCTGAATGAAGGTGATGTTCTTGGCATTATTGAGTTGCGCGCTTTCGTGTGCTTGAGCCACAAGGTTGGCAGACAGCTCGTAGGCTTGTACCCTTTTGGCGTGCTTGGCTATTTGTAAGGAGTATTTACCGTCGCCGCAACCGATGTCGATGGCGCTGTGAATGTTCTTGAGTTTTGACAGTTGCTCCTCGAGGATTAATGTTTTTTTCTCATAATACTCGGGAGGAGCCAGGTAGGTTGTTGTTGATTCTCGCCAGTAGTTTTCAGACTTCAGCTGGCTGTCGGAGTGCGAGGGGTCGAATGCAGGGGACCAGTCGTCGCCCTGGTGCAGGCTGTCATAAATGATGTCACAGATATTTTTAGCGATGTTCTCATTGAGGCCAAATAGGAATTCTGATTTGGCTCGAAGTCGCATGTTCAGGCGGTCGTCTTCGCCGGCTGCAATCATATTTACGAAATTGATGATGTCATTGGTGCCCGCGGCTTTATATAAACTCTCAACCAGCGCGCTGTCGTCATTCATGCCCAAACCTTCTGGGTGGTGCAGGTAGAGCAGCGGCTTGTCGGTAGCCAGGTATTCAAGCAGAAACGAGCCCACATCAGTCATGAGTGCACTGGACGCGTTGAACGCGCTCTGGTAGTCCGGCGTGTCATCCAGTGCCATGTTTTCACTGTATTCCAGCATCTGGCGAAATGTCGCTTCGCCGTCCTCTGTCCAGTGGCCATTGTCGCGCATGGCCTTATAGAAAAGCGGGTGTGGTCGTACGAGCAGGAAGAGATCCGGCCGTTTGGCAAACGTTTCGAATATAGTTTCGCTGTACAGCGTGAATGTTGACCAGGCTGGCGTCTGTGTTACCGAAAAATGAGGTGTCCAGAGTATGGTTCTTCGGCCTTTCGACTTCGCGGCGAACAAGGGCTGGGCGGGGAGGGACTGGGTGGCCTCAGTCGGTTTGTTATCGAATTTCGGGTGGCCGGTAACTACAACGTGATTGCTGCCAGATCGGCAGTATTTTGCGAACATGGCCTTATGCCGCTCGGATCTGGCAAATATTCTCCAGGCCTGCCGCTGAACGGGCAAGTCGAACTGAGCCTTGAGATTCCATGCGCCTCCGCCCATTTCCAGGCCGTAGGGGATATAGGCAACGCGGATACCCGCCTGTGCCAGGGCTGCGCTTTTGAAGCGTGCAGGGCGTGTTTCGTCGTAAGGATTTTGCAAGAACGCGACATGCGGTCGATAGTGTTCCGGATTGATGGCGTCAGCGGTGCAAAAGCTGATGTTCTCGTCAATCAAGGCCTGTCGCATGCTGTGCAGGGTGGCCGACGCAGAGGTCAAAGGATGAAGGAATGGGCAGAGTAGGACCTTGATGATGAATCTAGAGTCCTCATTCATTTGTCGGATCAGACTGCGCCAGCCCGAGAGCAAGGAGGGGTGCTGGGCGACGAATAAAACGCGCACCCCTTTGCCGTCCTTGCTGGAAAAGGGTACAGGTGCCAAGTGTGGCTCCTGGGTTTGAGTGATAGCCGCCTGCCCGTCTTCGGCGGGTGGGCATTCATCCTGCCGGAGCTCCTGCGGGGTGGCAGCCGCCGGGGATTCCGATAGCGGGAGGTCGGCTGCTGAGGAATCCGGTGACGGGAGGTCGACCGTTGGGGCTTGCGGTGGTGGGAGGTCTGCCGCTGGAGGGGGGACTGAAAGGGACTCGGGAGGTTGCGCTTGAGCTTGGTGCTTTCTGCACAGAAAGCCGACTGCAGATCTTATGCTGTTTGTTAAGAACGTCATTTTTCTGTTGATGTTCGCTCGATGATTGATGAATTATTTTTATTAGCGAGTGGTTAGGTGCTGCTCTGTCAAAAATACGCTATCCCGTCAACGTAGGGTGTCTATTTCCGCTTCTGAAAAAACGGCTCGCCTGGAGATGAGGGGGGTGCCGGCGACCCTGGTCGATTGCTATAATAGCGAACTATGTCTGGGGAGGGGCTGCGCGCGACGCACGGCAGATCAGCGGATCCCCAGGAGCACAGCGCAACTCATGATATGATGCCTTCACTTTGTACTGGGTTTTGCCCAGGCAGTTTTGCCGCACGCCCCCAGCACCAGCTTTTTCACGGCAGTGAAGGGCACACGGCCAGCGCCGGCTGGTCGGGCGCGGATCGGCTGGTGAATGCATGACCAAAGCGACTGCTTTGAAGCTTAATATTTATGGAGGACGAGGCTGGTGAGCCTGGTTAAATGGATTGATTTTCAGGTCCTGGGTGATGCGCGAGGGAGCCTGGTGGCTCTCGAGCGAGAGCATAATGTGCCCTTTGAGATCCGCCGCGTTTATTTCATCTACAACACTGCTGAGGGCGTCAGTCGCGGCTATCACGCTCACCGCAAACTTCGCCAGGTAGCGGTGTGTGTGGCAGGTTCCTGCACGATGGTGCTGGATGACGGCCACAAGCGCGAGGAAGTCGTCATGGACACACCTACGCGTGGGCTGCTCATTGAAGACTTGGTTTGGCGAGAAATGCACCATTTCAGCGATGATTGCGTACTCATGGTGCTCGCCAGCGAGCTTTATGATGAGGCGGATTACATCCGCGACTACCAGAAGTTTGTCACGGAGCGATGCAAATGAGAATTGAATCCAAGACGGTTCGGTTGCGACTGGTCGAGCCCGACGATGCATCGTTCATTCTGTCTTTGCGCCTGGACCCCAAATACAATCGTTTCCTGTCCGAAGTGACCAACGACGTCGATGCCCAGCGCCGCTGGATCGAACGCTACAAGCAGGATGAGCGTGACAGGACCCAGTTCTATTTCATCATCGAGCGGCTGGATGACGGAAGCCGATGCGGGACGGTCCGTCTCTACGATTTTCGGCAGGATTCGTTCTGCTGGGGAAGCTGGATTCTCCTGGAAGAAAACAAGACCAAAACAGCGGCGCTTGAGAGCACCTTGATGGTGTATGACGTCGGTTTTGATGAGTTGGGCTTCGCGAAGTCACATTTTGATGTGCGAAAGGGTAATGAGAAGGTCGTGAAGTACCACGAGCGCATGGGCGCAGTCCGCGTTTCGGAGGATGATGAGAACTTCTATTTCGAAATCACCAAGGATGCGGTTGATCAGGTTCGTGTTGATTTTGAAAAAGTCATTCACAAAGAGCCCAGAAAGGGCTGACTCATAATGCATTGCTTGCTTTGGGGCGACCTCGAAACAGGGGCTCCAAGGTATTTACCTGATTGGTCGTATAGGGTGCTCGTGATGCACCTTAGGGGGTTGAGTGATTAGTTTTCTGGATTTGAAAGAAGTCAATAAGTCTTTCCGCGATGAACTCGTTGAGGCGTGTCGTCGCGTCATCGATTCTGGTTGGTTCATTGGCGGGCGTGAGTTGGAGGCGTTCGAGCATGAGTTCGCCGCCTGGTGTGGTGTGCGTCACTGCATCGGTGTCGCCAATGGCCTGGATGCGCTGATCCTGACGTTGCGAGCTTGGAAGCTGCTAGGCAAGCTGAAGGAAGGGGACGAAGTCATCGTGCCTGCCAATACCTACATTGCCAGTATTCTCGCGATTACCGAGAACCGCCTGGTGCCTGTGCTCGTCGAGCCGGAAGAGGGCACATTCAACCTGGGCACTGCAGCGCTCGAAGCGGCGTTGACCGAGCGCACACGTGCCATTCTGCCCGTTCACCTCTATGGGCGCCTGGCCGACATGCCTGGCATCATGGAAATTGCCCGTAAGCACAAGCTTCTGGTGCTTGAAGATGCCGCCCAGGCCCACGGTGCAACCATCGACGGGCGCAAGGCAGGCAATTGGGGGGACGCGGCAGGTTTCAGCTTCTACCCTGGCAAAAACCTGGGGGCCCTGGGGGATGCAGGGGCGATCACCACCAATGACGATGATCTGGCCCAAGCGTTGCGAGCCCTTCGCAACTATGGCTCCCATGAGAAGTACAAGAACATTTACCCGGGCGTTAACAGTCGACTGGACGAAATTCAGGCGGCCATGCTCTCGGTCAAATTGCGCCACCTCGATGCCCATACTGAGCGTCGTCGTGAAATTGCCCGACAGTATCAGGATGGCATCAAGAACCCCGCCATCCAGCTGCCACTGTGGGAGCACGATGAGCACCAGCAGCATGTGTTCCACCTCTATGTGGTGCGCAGCAGTCGGCGTGCCGAGCTGCAAGCGCACTTGGCCAAGAATGGCATCAGTACGCTGATCCATTACCCGATCCCGCCCCACAAGCAGGAAGCGTATCCGCAGTTCTCCCATCTGTCTCTGCCGTTGACCGAGCGCATTCACGATGAGGTGCTGAGCCTTCCGATCGGGCCGACGATGTCCGATGAAGAAGCGCAGCAGGTCATCGAGTGCTGCAACAGCTTCCAGGCCCAATAGCATCACGACAGCGGACAACCGGGTTGGCCGGGGGGAAGTCGATGACGCCCTGGCGTGATGTGTGACGCGCTGTAGACTGGCCCGCCTGCACGGGCCAGTCTCGTTTCGGCAGGCAGTGGCGCAAGTGCGCGGGCCGGGCGCGGTCACCAAGGGCAGGCGAAATTTATTGCGATTGAGGTGGTGAAGTAGTGGTAGGAATATCGCGGCGATGGACTGAAGTCCAAGCCAATAGTTATGTGCTCTGGCAGTTGGTGCGCCAGCAGTTGATATTGCGTTATCGTCGCACGGTGGTGGGGTACTTCTGGACCTTGATCAACCCACTGCTGATGATGTCGGTGACCGCTATTGTATTCTCGGCCTTGTTCAAGGTGCCGCTGCGGGAGTACTCCGTGTTTCTGTTCTCCGGGATGATAGCCTGGAACAGCTTCAGTTCCACGGTCTCGCAGTCCTGCCAGGCGATCATCAGCAACGAAGGGCTGATCAAGAAAATCTATTTGCCCAAGATTCTGTTCCCCTTGGCGGTGTCATTTGGGGTTGCCATTGATACGCTGCTGTCGTTCCTGGCGCTGTTTGTCATCATTCTCGTGTTGGGCGGTAAATTTTCGCTTGCGTTGTTTGTTCTTCCGCTCTCGTTTTTATTGCTGTTTATATTCTCGCTCGGTATCGGCTTGGTGATGTCGGTTGTCACCGTGTTCTTCCGGGACCTTGTCTATATCATCAACGTGATTCTGCAGGCCATGTTCTTCCTGACGCCGATCATGTATGACAAGACCATGCTGGGTGGCCCGGCTGCCTTCTTGATGAAGATCAACCCCTTGGTTGCCTATGTTGATCTTTTCCGTTCGCCGCTGGCGCATGGTACGTTGCCTTCGGCTACGTCATTCTCGCTCGCATTTATTTTTGCAATTCTTTCACTGCTGATCGGTCTGGCGGTATTGTCGGCAAACGAAAAGAAACTTGTTTACAGGCTCTAATGTATGTCGAATATCGTTATCGAAAATTTGTCCATTGACTTTCGCCGCTACAGTGATCGATCGCCGTCGCTGAAGGACTATATTTCGAGTATTTTCAGACGGCATGTAAAGAAGTCGTACTCGGAGTACAGGGCTGTCAATGAGGTGTCGCTGACCGTCGGGCGCGGTGAGCGTGTTGGTATCGTCGGGCATAATGGCGCGGGTAAAAGCACGCTGCTCAAGGCATTGTGCAATATCTATGAGCCGACCCATGGGTCGGTAAAGGTTACTGGGCGTGTGGCGCCACTGCTTGAGATTGGTGCAGGTTTTCACCCGGAGTTTACCGGGCGTGAGAATATCTACCTCAATGGTGCCATCCTCAAGTACGACCAGGCTGAACTGAAGCGCCTGGAACCCGAAATTATCGCGTTCTCGGAGATTGAAGAGTTTATTGATACGCCGGTGAAATACTATTCAACGGGTATGTATCTGCGCTTGGCATTCTCGCTGGCAACTGCAATTCAACCGCAGATTCTTATTCTCGATGAAATGTTCGCCGGGGGTGACGCTGCCTTTGTAAAGAAGGCGACGGACCGCATGGCCAATCTGGTCAACCAGTCAGACATCATGATCCTCGTTTCGCATGATATAAACCTGTTGCGCAAGATGTGCACGCGTGTCATCTGGATGGATCATGGACGGGTCAAGGATGATGGTCATCCGGATATCATCATTGATCGATATCTGGGTGGGAATACTCAATGAAAGGCCTGATGAATGAGGAGTCCAGGAACTGGCAGGACTCCGCCCGGTTGTATCTCCTCAACAGGACACCGTTGGGGCGGTTCTACCATCGCTACATGAAGCCTCATGCTTTTTCTCGTCAATTGGCTATCTGGGCCTGGACGAGAGGATTTCCTCTGTTCGTTACCGTTTTCCAGCGGTTGTCTTCGCGCATCCAGCCATTTCGCCTGAGAACCATACGCTCCTGTGCGCAAACCGTGGTTACACTCGCGCCAGACGAATCGGTGGTTACACCGTCGCCAAAAATTTTTCCCGCACGCCTGGTTGCACGGTGCCCCTCGCCGCATGACACTTACCAGTTTCCTGAGGTTTACACTACCCAGTTAACCGACTGCGTAGTGCGCGGCGGCAGCAATTTCATTATTCATCGTGAAAGGGTTTTGCATCACGAGCTTTTTCGTGCGACCCATGATTACACCAGCGAGGAAATGCACGGTCGCTTGGTCCTTAAGCCCAAGCGGCGGAAAGCCTATGCCTTCAGGGTAGATCCCGATATCGAACGCATCGACGAGGCGGCGATTTTCACGGATGCGTTGAGCGCAAATTACGCGCACTTCATGACTGAAGTCCTGCCGCGTATCGCGATGTTCGTAAAACACGCCCCCCCTGGACTGCCGTTGCTGATCGATGCCGGGCTGCATGCCAACATCATGGCGGCCATTCGCTGCGTGGTCGGGGAAGAGCGGACGCTGATTCTGCTCAACAAAGGCAAGCGTATTCGTGTTGGCTTGGCTCATGTTATTTCAAATTGTGGTTATGTTCCTTTTGAGCGGCGCCCTGGGACCCAGCAACTGAGTGGGCATTCTCAGGGGCAGTTCAGCCCTGCTGCGCTGCATGCCGTACGCGATGCGGTATGGGGTACATTGGGCACTGCGGATTGCGCCGGTCGGTATTTGTACATTCGGCGAAACTCGGGTTACAGGAATGTGGTCAATGCTCAAGAGTTGGAAGATGCGCTGGTTCGGCTGGGTTTCGAGGTCGTAGAGCCAGAAAAACTTTCGTTCGCCCAGCAAGTCGAAACCTTTTCTGCTGCGAAAGTGGTGGTGGGTGCAACCGGGGCAGCCTTTGCCAACTTGATTTTCTGCAAGCCTGATACACGGATCGTGATCATGATTGCAGAGCTTGAGAATACATCATATTACTATTGGCAAAATATGGCGTGCGCCGCTGGCAGTACGGTGACGTATGTGTTTGGCGAGATTAAATACGCGCTCGGTCAATCGATCCACAGCGATTTTCATGTGGCACTTACCGATGTAGTTGATGCCTTGGACGGATGCTTGCCCGAGAACGGCTCTCCCGAGGGCGTTCACCCGTGACAGTGCGCTCCACAGTGCTGGCGGATTTCATTGGCGCGTTGGTAGCGCGGGTGAGCGCCGAGCCAGACTTGGACAAAGCGATCAAGCACGCCAGGTTCCTGGGAGAGTTGCTGTGGAAGAATGCCTTCGGGGTTTATCAGTTAATTGACCTCGAACAAGCGCTGCTTGAGCGATTCGAGCCTGTGTCGTTACCCCAAAGGGCGCCGCGGTTGTGTCGATACGGCCATGTTCTGACCAAGGCATACGACACGGGCGGGCACACCAGGCTGGTCGAGAGGCTGGTCGGTTCGGTGGCCCTGGATGACTCCGCTGTCATCGTGCTGACGTCGGCTTCCGACTTGGCTGCACAACGTCTAGGGAAGGCCAGGCACGGGGTCAGGAGAGTGCCGCGGCATGCCTGTGGCACGGCACGTGTCATGGCGTTGATGGAAGAGTTCTCGCGCTACGAAACGCTGGTCTTGTACATCCACCCTCATGATATCGAGGCAGCACTGGCCGCGGGCCTGGCCAAGAAGCATGCGGGTATTCGGGTTCTATTGTTCAACCATGCCGATCATGTTTTCACGTTCGGTTTGGGTGTGGCAGATAGGGTCCTGGAGATCAGCCATTTTGGCTGGCAACTGCGCGGCGTACGTAAAACTACCGACCGCTCGCTGTTCGTGGGTATACCGCTGGACCTCCCGAGCATCCGTGACACGTCTTGCGTTCGTGACGGGCCAGTCGTTGCTGCCGGGACCGCTTACAAGTTTCGCCCTGCGCTTGATTGGTCATTTCCTGATTTTGTCCAGGCACTGTGCAAACGGATAAAGCGCAACGTGCACATCGTTGGACCGCGGATGCTGGTCGACTGGTGGTGGTGGTCGGCGCAGGTTGTACTGGGCCGAAGACTGACGCTGCACAGGCGCCTGGGGCATGCTGACTACCTGGCATTCATCTCCGGCGCTTCGGCCTATGTCGATAGCTTCCCTTTCGTGGGGGGAACGGCATTTGCGGAGGTGATGGGAAGAGGTGTCAGTTGCTTCGGCGTGCTGACGGGGACGCATGGATATTCACCGGCGGACCTCCTTAAATCTTCCAGTGTCGAGCAACTTCTGGAGGCGTTGACGCATTATGTGCAGTCAGGTTCCAGGGAGACGATTGACGAGGATGAGATCTACAGGCAGGTGTTGGCAGTGCATGCTGTCGAGTGCGTCGCAGAGCGAGTGGCCGGAGCGTTGACGGCTGAAATCGGCGTGGCGCCGCCTTGGCCTTGTGAAACAGATATCGATGTCACCGCCTTCGAGCGTATATGGCGCCAGCGAAGAATTCCGGTTTTACCCGTGCATACACTGCCACGCCCCACGGTGATGGCAAAATTGCTGTTCATTAAACTTTTCTTTAGGTCTGCGCGCGCATAACCCATGCACGTGTGTTTCAGGGTTGACTAGGGATGTTGAATAACCGGCCGCGGGTTGCAGTGTTGTTGGCAGCTTATAATGGCATGGAGTATATAAGCGAGCAGGTTGACTCGATACTCCAGCAGGAACATGTGGATGTTGATATCTACGTGAGTGTTGATCGTTGTGTTGACGGTACTCAACTTTGGGTGCAGGCACTGGCGGAGCGAGAGCCACGGGTGAAACTGCTTCCCTATGGCGCTGCATCAGGGGGGGCCGGTCAGAATTTCTATCGGCTTATCGCCGATGTCGACTATTCCAATCATGACTATGTTGCCTTTGCGGACCAGGATGATATCTGGCTGCCGGGGAAGCTCGCGCGCGGGCATCAGGTACTGTGCAGCGGGCAGTATGTCGCTTACTCCTGCAATATGATGGCGTTTTGGCCTAACGGCACCGAGTCGAGGGTCACCAAGTCACAAGCTCAAGTGGCGCACGATTACATTTTTGAATCGGGCGGGGCGGGTTGTACCTACCTCTTTTCCGTCCCGTGCGCGTTGCAGATGAAGGCATTCCTGTCGACGAACCGGGATGCGGTACACCCCATTGACTCCCATGATTGGCTGATCTATGCCTGGTACCGGGCCAATGGGTTGCCCTGGTTCATCGATGAGCAGTGGTGGATTCGCTACCGGCAACATGACGCCAACCAGGTCGGCGCCAATCGCGGGCTCCGGGCATTGGCCAGGCGGCTGGGCCGGGTCCGGGATGGCTGGTACAGAAGCGAAGTGGAAAAGATTGCCAGGCTCGTTGACCCGGCGGGTAGCATTTCCAAGCTTGCGAGCTCTGGGCGTTGGTGCGTGCGATTAGGGCTGATTCCCCATATCAATCAGTTACGCCGCAGCCGAATAGAACGGCTGATCCTGCTTGCCTTCATTATCCTGGGTATTTTTTAACGCGCCTTGCCCATCCCGGGCGTGTGTCCCACAATGCGGCCAGGAATACTGGCTACCCTTTGGTACGGTCCCTGTGCGCAGTGTGACTCGTGAGATAACCAGCAAGAGAAAGATTGAAAAATGACTATTTTGGTAACTGGCGGTGCAGGTTTCATCGGGGCGAACTTCGTAATGGAGTGGCTTTCCGGCGCTGATGAGAAAGTCATCAATCTGGACAAACTGACTTACGCCGGCAACCTCGAGAGCCTCAAGTGCCTTGAAGGCAACCCCGCTCATGTATTCGTGCAGGGCGATATCGGCGACAGCGCGCTGGTACAAGATCTCCTGCAAAAATACCAGCCCCGTGCCGTGATCAACTTTGCCGCGGAGTCGCACGTCGATCGTTCCATCCACAGCCCTGGCGATTTCATTCAGACCAACGTGGTGGGCACGTTCCACCTCTTGGAAGCTGTGCGTGCCTATTGGAACGAGCTGCCAGAGGACGCGCGCACGGATTTCCGCTTCCTGCATGTCTCTACGGATGAGGTTTACGGTAGCCTCGCGGCGACGGACCCTGCGTTCACCGAAACCAATCGCTACGAACCGAACAGCCCCTATTCGGCAAGCAAGGCCGCCAGTGATCACTTGGTTCGCTCCTACCACCATACCTACGGGTTGCCGGTGTTGACGACCAATTGCTCGAACAACTACGGCCCCTACCACTTCCCCGAGAAGCTCATTCCTCTGATGATCGTGAACGCGCTGGCCGGCAAGGCATTGCCGGTTTACGGCGATGGTCAGCAGATTCGTGACTGGCTGTATGTCAAGGATCACTGCAGCGCCATCCGCCGCGTGCTCGAAGCCGGGCGGGTTGGCGAGGTCTATAACGTGGGCGGGTGGAACGAGAAGCCGAACCTGGAGATTGTCAATCGCGTCTGCGCGCTGCTCGATGAATTGCGGCCGCGCGAGGATGGCCAGTCGTACCAGGAGCAAATCAGCTTTGTCACCGACCGGCCTGGCCATGACCGCCGCTACGCCATTGACGCGCGCAAGCTTGAGCGCGAGCTCCAATGGAAGCCTGCCGAAACCTTCGAGACCGGTATCCGGAAAACGGTTCAATGGTATCTCGAGAACCAGCAATGGGTGGAAAACGTGCAGTCGGGTAGCTACCGTGACTGGGTTGAGAAAAACTACGATGGCCGTAGTGCGTGACACGTTGCTGCCGCGCTCAAGTTCTAGTGCGGTCTACGATTAACTGCTGATATGGCCAATGGCATACAGTGTTCACACGCTGCCGTGACGAGCGTTGATGTCCTCGCACAGAGCATGTGGGCACTGCTTGAATTACAGAGAAGTTCAAAACATGAAGCGTAAAGGAATAATTCTGGCGGGTGGGTCCGGTACTCGTCTGCATCCAGCGACTCTGGCGATCTCCAAGCAGCTACTGCCTGTCTATGACAAGCCGATGATCTATTACCCGCTGACCACGCTGATGCTTGCGGGTATTCGCGATATCCTGATCATCTCCACGCCAATGGATACGCCCCGTTTCGAACAGTTGCTGGGTGACGGTGCGCGTTGGGGGATGAACATTTCCTACGCTGTTCAACCATCACCGGATGGCCTGGCTCAAGCGTTCCTGATCGGTGAGCAGTTCCTGGGCAATGACCTGGCAGCGTTGGTGCTGGGAGACAACATCTACCACGGTCACAACTTCCAGGAGCTTCTTGGCAACGCAATGACGCGTGAAGAGGGCGCTAGCGTCTTCGCGTATCACGTCAATGACCCAGAGCGTTATGGCGTGGTTGAATTCGATCAGCGTGGCAAGGCGATCAGCCTTGAAGAGAAGCCTGCGAAGCCCAAGTCGAACTATGCGGTCACGGGCTTGTACTTCTACGACAAGGATGTTGTCGAGATGGCGAAGACGATCAAGCCGTCGGCGCGGGGTGAACTGGAAATTACCGACCTGAACCGCCTCTATCTGGAACAGGGCAGGTTGTCGGTCGAAATCATGGGGCGCGGTTACGCGTGGCTGGATACCGGGACACACGAATCGCTTCTGGAGGCCAGCCAGTACATTGCGACCCTGGAGCATCGCCAGGGCCTCAAAGTCGCTTGCCCGGAAGAAGTTGCATACCGTCAGCAATGGATTGATGCAGCACAACTGGAACAGTTGGCTGCGCCATTGACCAAGAATGGTTATGGTCAATACCTGAAGCGACTGCTGGAAGAGCGCAGTGCTTGATGGGTGAATGTATGCGAATGTTTCGTATGATTCAGTAAAACTTGCATGGGTTTGTCGGTTTGCAATGGCCTTCGCCGAGGGCTAGTTTGGTTGAGGCAGCGAGGGAAACGTTGCCTCAACCTGGCTAAAGGAGTGCTATTGCATGCGTAAATCGATGTTGTCCTACCTGTTACTTCCAATCTTTGCCAGCGCCAGTTTCTTGCTGAGTGCTGCCCCCGCGAACACCGCGAGCGTGCCGATTTCCGCCAGTGCGGAGCAGGTCGAGATGCAGGCATCTCAACCCAGGCTTGACCTCAACAAAGCGGATGCATTGACCCTGCAAACGACACTCAACGGGATCGGCAAGACCAAGGCCGATGCCATTGTCGCGTATCGCGAGCAACAGGGGCCCTTCACCTCGGTTGATGAGCTATTGGAGATAAAGGGTATTGGCAAGGCGCTGCTCGACCGTAACCGTGACAAGTTGATGGTTGAGTAAGTGCAGGGGTCAATTGCCCGGGCACACTCCAGGTAATTGACCCGCCTTTATGAAGTCAGCGATCTTCTGCATCTTTTGCATCCATTTCCGCATTTCGCTCATGCACCTTCTTCAGCTGCTCTTCAGTCAACGGCAACTTCTTCGCCGTATCGCGCAGCAGCAACAGCCCGCCGATGATGGACCCAAGGGCGAGGACCAGTATCAACCACGCATACCAAGGCATAGCTATTCTCCTGGAGTCGAAGGCGACAGCGCTTGCACAAGATTCGAGCCCTGGGCGTGCGCAATGGTTCAATTATAGGAGTGGTGCGGCCCCAGGCCAATTCTCGTGATCCACGGCCCCCAAAGCCCCCGCCACTTCGTTTACAATGCGCGCCGTTCAAGACTTGCCAAGAGACCCTGCCCATGTCCGCCTGCCAGACGCCCCTGATCGTCGCCCTGGATTTCCCCACCCGTGATGCCGCCCTGAAGCTGGCCGACCAGCTCGATCCGGCGCTGTGCCGGGTGAAGGTCGGCAAGGAGCTGTTCACCAGCAGCGCCTCCGGCATCGTCGAAATCCTGTGCGCCAAGGGCTTCGAAGTGTTCCTCGACCTCAAGTTCCACGATATCCCCAACACCACGGCGATGGCGGTCAAGGCCGCGGCCGAGATGGGGGTGTGGATGGTCAATGTGCACTGTTCCGGTGGCCTGCGCATGATGTCGGCCTGCCGTGAAGAGCTGGCCAAGCGCAGTGGTCCGCAGCCATTGCTGATCGGCGTGACCGTGCTGACCAGCATGGAGCGTGAGGACCTGGCCGGCATCGGCCTGGATGTCGACCCGCAAGAGCAGGTACTGCGCCTGGCGGCGCTGGCGCAGAAGGCCGGGATGGACGGGCTGGTGTGCTCGGCACTGGAGGCTCCGGCATTGAAGGCGGCGCACCCCTCGCTGCAACTGGTCACCCCGGGTATTCGCCCGGCGGGCAGTGCCCAGGACGATCAGCGCCGTATCCTGACCCCGCGGCAGGCGCTGGATGCTGGCTCCGACTACCTGGTGATCGGTCGCCCGATCAGCCAGGCCGCAGACCCGGCGCAGGCGCTGGCGGCAGTGGTTGCCGAAATTCGCGGCTGATCATAGGCCCCCATCGCCGGCAAGCCGGCTCCCACACTGACCGCGCCATTCTCAAGGCTTGCGGTGTACCTGTGGGAGTCGGCTTGCCGACGATGAGGCCAGTACAGGCAACACAAGACAGCTGCTCCCGCAGAAGCCAGTCTGTCGGTGATGGGGGCCTTCCGCATGCTCAGACCTTCAACACCAACTTGCCGAAATTCTCCCCGCTGAACAGCTTGAGCAGCGTCTCGGGGAAGGTCTCGAGCCCCTCGACCACATCCTCCTTGCTCTTCACCTTGCCGCTGGCCAGCCACCCGGCCATCTCCTGTGCGGCCTTGCCATATTCCTTGATGTAATCCATGACCACAAAGCCTTCCATGCGTGCGCGGTTGACCAGCAGCGCCAGGTAGTTGGCCGGCCCTTTGACCGCTTCCTTGTTGTTGTATTGGCTGATGGCGCCGCAGATCACCACCCGGGCCTTGAAGTTCAGGCGTGACAGCACCGCATCGAGGATGTCGCCACCGACGTTGTCGAAATACACGTCCACCCCGTTCGGGCATTCGCGCTTGAGGCCCGCCAGGACGTCTTCGGCTTTGTAGTCGATGACCCCGTCGAAGCCCAGTTCGTCCTTCAGGTACTGGCATTTCTGCGCACCGCCGGCGATGCCGACCACGCGGCAGCCTTTGATCTTGGCGATCTGCCCGGCAATGCTGCCGACCGCACCGGCAGCGCCGGAGATCACCACGGTCTCGCCGGCCTTGGGCTGGCCAACGTCGAGCAGGGCGAAGTAGGCAGTCATGCCGGTCATGCCCAGGGCGGACAGGTAGCGCGGCAGTGGCGCCAGGCGTGGGTCGATCTTGTGCAGGCCCTGGGGTTCGCCCGTGAAGTAGTCCTGCACCCCCAGGGCGCCGCTCACATGATCGCCGGGCTTGTAGTCGGGGTGGTTGGAGGCGACCACCTCGCCGACACCGAGGGCGCGCATCACTTGGCCGAGGCCCACGGGCGGAATATACGACTTGCCTTCGTTCATCCAGCCGCGCATGGCTGGGTCCAGGGACAGGTAGAGGTTCTTCACCAGCACCTGGCCTTCGCCCGGCTCGACGGCGGGCACCGTTTCGAAGGTGAAATCATCGCGGCGTACGGCGCCGACCGGGCGTTGGGTGAGCAGGAAGCGGCGGTTGGTATGGGGCATGGCGAGTTCTCCTGAACGGGGCGAAAAATAATGATCGACTGCAATGATGCATGGCGTCACGCAAGATCACCGCGAACGATAGTAGTCCAACCGTGCCCCTGATGATGCTGCCCAGCTCGGCGGCACGCTGACTAGACTCAGCCTCGATTCCCTTTTCCCATGCAGGAGCCCGTGATGAGCATGACTTTCTCCGGCCAGGTTGCCCTGGTCACCGGTGGCGCGGCCGGCATTGGCCGGGCGACGGCCCAGGCGTTCGCCGCCGAAGGGTTGAAGGTGGTGGTGGCCGACCGTGACGCGCTGGGGGGCGAGGCCACGGTGGCACTGATTCGCGAAGCCGGCGGCGAGGCGCTGTTCGTGGCCTGCGACGTCACCCGTGACAGCGAGGTGCGCCAGTTGCACGAGAAGATTGTCCAGGCCTACGGCCGCTTGGACTATGCCTTCAACAATGCGGGCATCGAGATCGAGAAGGGCCGCCTGGCAGAGGGCAGCGAGGCGGAGTTCGACGCGATCATGGGGGTCAACGTCAAGGGCGTGTGGCTGTGCATGAAGTACCAGCTGCCGCTGTTGCTGGCCCAGGGCGGCGGGGCGATCGTCAACACGGCATCGGTGGCCGGGCTGTCTGCGGCGCCGAAGATGAGCATCTACGCGGCCTCCAAGCATGCGGTGATCGGCCTGACCAAGTCGGCGGCCATCGAGTATGCGAAGAAGGGCATACGCGTCAACGCGGTGTGCCCGGCGGTGATCGACACCGACATGTTCCGCCGCGCTTATGAAGCCGACCCGCGCAAGGCTGAGTTCGCTGCGGCGATGCACCCGGTCGGGCGCATCGGCAAGGTCGAGGAAATCGCCAGTGCGGTGCTGTACCTGTGCAGCGATGGTGCGGCGTTCACTACCGGGCATAGCCTGACCGTTGACGGCGGTGCGCTGGCGATCTGAGGGCTTATGAGGTGCTAAGGGGCGTTGTGAGCCCCTTGGCCGCCTGCATCGGGGGCCGCGTGGGAGCCGGCTTGCCGGCGAGAGGCCCTCGAGACCTTCCACAAAATGCGCGACACCATCGCGCACCCCACTGACAACACCACCCCAAACACCATCAGCGCCACGCGCGAACCCAGCCGGTCGCTGAGCACCCCGGTAAAGATCACTGGCACGCTGAACCCCAGGTACGCCAGCAGGAAGAACCCGGCGCTGGCGCGGGTTTTCTCGCTGCCCGCCAACCGGTTCACCGCCGCCAACCCCCCCAGGTAGATAAAGCCATAGCAGGCGCTGCTGGCAGCGATCGCGCCCAACAGTACACCCGCCAGGTTGCCGCTGTCGGCGCCCCAGGCCAGCACCCCATAGCTGCACGGCAGGATCAGCAACCCAAGCAAGGTCGCCTGGGCGCTGGCCAGGCGCCGGGCCATGGGCTGGAACAGCAACCCGCAACTGATCACGCAGAAGGTCGAGAAACCCGACCAGGCGCTCAACCCGTGTTGGCGCAGAATCCCTGGTAGCAGCGCGATCACCAGCCCGACGCAGGCCCAAGCCAGCAGGATCGCCAGGCCATAGGCCAGGCTGCCGGCGGGATAGTACGGCAGGCGCAGCATGGGGTTGCGCCCGGCCGGGCATGGGTCGGGCAGGCGCCACACCAGCACCAGGGCGAGGCCTGCGAGCAGCAGTTGCAGGTGGAAGCTACCGGGGGTGAGGCTGGGGCCGTGCAACAGGAACACGCTGGTCAGTGCCGCACCCAGGCCGAAGCCCAGTGAGGTGCTGGCGGTGACCCAGGTCGCTGCGTGGCCACTGCCACCTCCACCCATCAATTCGTCCATGTAGGCGGTGGCCGTGGCCGAGGCCAGGCCAGTGCCCAACCCCAGGCACAGGCGCGCCACGCCCAGTGCTTCCAGGCTTGGGGCCAACAGCATGATCAGCGTGGCGACCATCGACAGCACCAGGGCGGCGAGAATCAGCGGGCGTCGCCCGACCCGGTCGGCCAGCCCGCCCAGGGCCAACAGCACCGGCAGTACCCCCAGCACATAGCCGGAAAAGGCCACGGCGGTGGCCGCAGCACCGCGCCCGGAAAGCTCGGCGTAGGTGATGTACAAGGGCGCCTGCAGGTTCACTGCGAGGGTGATCAGGCACAAGGCGAATGCCAGTAGGGCAGGGGCATGGCGGGTATGCATGGGGTTATCCACAAGGTTATGAGTATCTGCTGGCAGCTTCGAGCCTGCGGGGCCGCGCAACAAGGCACACACACCGGGCATTTGTGCTTAACTGTTCGCCTGAAATCAGCGAACACTTGCCATGCACCTGAACCTCGATCGCCTTCACCCCACGCCGCTGGTCCAGCAACTGACCGAACAATTGCAAGCCTGGATCGAACAACAGCGGTTGCGCCCCGGTGCCCGTCTGCCGTCGATCCGTACGCTGGCCAAGGCCCAGGCGGTCAGTGCCTCCTGCGTGATCGAGGCCTACGATCGCCTGGTGGCCAGTGGCTGGCTGGTGGCGCGGCACGGCGCCGGTTTCTTCGTCGCCGAGCGCAAGGCCGGACAGCAAACTGACGCCGGCAGCGCCTGGGGCGAGGCCATCGACGGCAGTTGGCGGTTGTTTGGCGAAGGCCATGAGTCGCTGCTCAAGCTCGGCTGTGGCTGGCTGCCGGTGGCCTGGCGCGCCGAGGCCGAGCTGGCCCAGGCGATACGCCAGGTCAGCCGTGGCGAACCGGAGGCGCTGTTCGACTACTGCCCGCCCCAGGGCCTGGCCAGCCTGCGCCTGCAACTGCACAAGGGCCTGGCGCGGCTGGATATCGCCGCCGAACCCGAGCGCATCCTTACCACCCAGGGCATCAGCCACGCCCTCGACCTGCTGGTGCGCACCTTGCTGGCGCCGGGCGACACGGTGCTGGTGGAGCGCCCTGGCTACTACAACCTGTTCAACCTGCTGCGCCAGCACGGCGTGCATATGCTCGAAGTACCGCGCACACCCAACGGGCCGGACGTCGCCGTGCTCGAGCAGTTGCTGGCCGAGCACCGCCCGCGCTGCCTGTTCACCAACAGCCTGTACCAGAACCCCACCGGCACCAGCCTGACACCAAAGGTCGCCTATCGCCTGCTGGAGCTGGCCCGCGAGCATGACCTGCGGATCATCGAGGACGACCTCTATGCCGACTTCCAGGAAGGCCCGGCCACGCGCCTGGCCACCCTCGACAGTGAACAGCGGGTGATCTACCTGGGCAGTTTCTCCAAGACCTTGAGCAGCTCTCTACGCGTAGGCTACGTGGTGGCCGATCCTGTGCTGATCGCCCGCCTGGCCGAGCTGAAGATGGTCAGCGGCATCGGCACCTGTCGCTTTGCCGAGCAGGTGATCGGCCAGATGCTTGTCACTGGCAGTTACCGCAAGAGCATCCAGCGTTTGCGGGTGCGCCTAGGGCAGCACATGGCCAAGTTGCTCGGGCAACTGGAAACGTGGGGCTGGGAGGTGTTCTGCGAGCCTTGTGGCGGCATGTTCGTCTGGGCGCGTGTGCCCGGGCGCGGCTTCGCCGAACTGGAGCAGTTGGCACTGGAGCATGCCGTGCTGCTCACCTCGGGCAGCGCTTTCGATCCGCAGGGCCGGGCCTGCGACTGGCTGCGAATCAATGTCGCCTACGGGCAGGATGTGCGCGCCCAGGCGTTCTTCGAGCATGCGGGGCGACCTTGAGCGGTCTGAAAGCGACACGCTCATAGCTAAATGACACCATTCTGGCGCCAGGCTCTTGTGAGGTGAGCGTCGCGGTTGTCAATCTTGTTGCTTGGAAAATTCCTACGACATAGCGGGCCGACTTGCGGCTCATCACCGGCGCTGGCTCTGCTTTTGTGGGAGCTGGCTTGCCAGCGATGGTTGCGCGGCAGCCCGGTAAGAAAGACCAGCGCAGGGGGAATCGATGATGGCGCCAACCAAGCACGGTGTTCTGGCCAACCTGGGCATGGCCCGCAAGCTCGCGTTGGGCTTCGCCCTGGTGCTGCTGCTGACGCTGCTGGTGGCCGTCATTGGCGTGTATGCGCTGTCCAGCGTAGGCCAACGTTTCGAAGGCCTGCGCCAGATGGCCCAGTTCAACACCGACCTGTCGCGCCTGCGCCAGCATGAACAGGCGTTCGCCCTGCGCTCCGACATCAAGGAGGCCGACGCCCTGCGTGAAGGCCTGCAAGCATTGCTTGAACGCGCCCGTGGCGTGCCGGCGCTGGCCTCGGCCGAGAGCGACTTGACGGCCTATGGCCAGGCCTTCGACCAGTTCGTCCAGGCGGTGCAGGCCAAGGAGCTGGCGCTGGACATGGCCAGCTGGTCGGTATCCAGCGTGGCCAACAACCTCGATGTGTTGCAGGCCGGCCTGGCCGACGACGGCACCTACACCCTCAAGCAGTCCCAGGGCCAGCAGGGCGGTGAGTTTCTCGAACAGGCGGGGCAAGTGGCGCAGGTCTCGCGGCTGATGTTGCAGGCCATGGACGAAGCCCGCGTGCGCCTGGAGCAGAGCCGCAAGGGCGACGAGGCGGTAGGCCAGGGGCGCATCGCCCAGACCGTCGAGGCTGCCAGCCTGGTCGAGCAGCTCAAGGGCGCGATCAGCGACGCGGGCTACCAGAGTGTGCTGGGTGAGGTGGCCGGGCATATCGCCAGTTTCTCCGACAAACTCAATGAATACACCGACCTGCTCGGCCAGGAGCGCGGTATCAAGGACCGGCTGCAGGCCAGCGCCGGGCAGGTCACGGCACGGGTGGAGCAGGCCTACACCGCCCAGGAGCAAGCGATGCAGGCAGAGCTGGCGCGCAACGCCGTTGCCATTGCCGCCGCCACCGCGCTGGCGCTGCTGGTTGGCGTGCTGGCGGCCTGGTTGATCACCCGCGCCGTGGTGGCGCCACTCAAGCGAGTGATCGCCCGTGCCCGGCGCATCGCCGCTGGTGAGCTGGCCAGCGAGGTGCAGGCGCCGCGCAGCGACGAGGTGGGGCAACTGTTGCAGGCCATGGAGCAGATGGCCGAGGGTTTGTCTGGTGTGGTCAGTGGCTTGCAGCAGGGCATCGAACAACTGGCCGGCAGTGCCCAGGCGCTGTCGGCGGTGACCGAGCAGACCAACCGCGAGGTCGGCAGCCAGAAGGACGAAACCGAGCAGGTGGCCACCGCCATGCAGCAGATGACCGCCACCGTGCACGATGTGGCGCGCAATGCCGAGCAGGCGGCACAAGCGGCGCAGGCCGCCGACGACAAGGTCGGCTCCGGCCAGCAGGTGGTGCGCCAGAGCATGCAGCGCATCGAGCAGCTGGCGGCGGCCGCCGAAACCGCCAGCAGTGGCATTGACAGCCTCAGTGCTGAGATCCATACCATCGGCGACGTGCTGGAGGTGATCAAGAGCGTCGCCGAGCAGACCAACCTGCTGGCCCTGAACGCCGCCATCGAGGCGGCCCGGGCCGGTGAGCAGGGGCGTGGCTTTGCCGTGGTGGCCGACGAGGTGCGCGCGTTGGCCCGACGCACCCGGCAATCCACCGAGGAGATCGAGCGCCTGGTCGCCAGCTTGCGGGGCAATGCCCAGCAGTCGGTGGCGCAGATCCGTGGCAGCACCGAGCTGGTGCGCCTGGCCGTGGCCGATGCGCTGCATACTGAAAGCGCTCTGGGCAGCATCGCCGCTGCGGTGTCGCTGATCCAGCAAATGAACCAGCAGATCGCCGCCGCCGCCGAGCAGCAGAGCTCGGTGGCCGAGGAGATCAGCCGCAGTGTCACACAGATCCGCGGCAGCGCCGATCAGGCGGCGCTGGCGATGGAGGACAATGCGCGGTCAAGTGTCGAGCTCGCGGGGTTGGCGGATGATCTGAAAGGGGTGGTGGGGCATTTCCGGCTTTGAACGTGATCGAACCATTGCACAATGCGTCGGATCACCGCGCCAGCCTCATCAGCCGTCAAGTGAGTTCAGGATAGGCAAAATCAGCAAGTGGTGGAGGCTACTGCAGAGGTATCGAACACATCATGTCAGCCTCCAGCCAGCATCGTTACGACGGGTATCGCACAGCAGCGTTCGACTTCGTTTTCTTCGAGTTGAGAGTCACCAGAATTCAGGTAGCTGGTGAATGCACCGCGATGCCGATGCCGCCAACAGCTACGTCAGCGTCATCGTTGCGGGTATACTTGGCGGCTGAGGTCCCTCCGGCCAGGCCTGCATGTCAAGGAAGGTGAGGGCGTGGCAGGGGATCCAAGATTCTGGTCATTTTCAAACCCGGTGTTTGCAAACCCAAGCATCGGCTTGAGGGGCTGCAGTGCAAAGACCTGTAGTAGCGGATAGCACGTGATGCTCTTGGCTTTACGCCTACAGAAACGCTGGCTTGGGCACGGATGTCTGCACGATGAACTCAGCTCCCGTACAGTATGGAATTATACAATGATTGAAAAGTCAGAAATCCTCCCGCTTACCGGTTTGCGATTTTTTGCAGCGCTTTATGTATTTATTTTTCATATCCATATCCGCTGGCCGCTCACTGAGAACCCGTATGTAAAAAACATATTGGATCAGGGGGCGATTGGCATGAGCCTGTTTTTCATTTTGTCGGGGTTTGTGCTCGCCTATAGATATTCAAGCGGTGGTACGGCGTACAGGTCGTATTTGGTCAGCCGATTCTCTCGCATATATCCCGTCTACCTGTTGGCTGCAGTTGCAACCATTCCGTGGATGGGTGTGAATTTTGGGGACGGGTCTTTCGTTGACACCGCATTGGCTGTTTCGAAGGTGGCGATGCTGGTGGTTGCCAACCTTTTTGTGATCCAGGCCTGGTTCCCACAGATGTTTAACTATTGGAATGACGGGGCAAGTTGGTCGATTTCGGTTGAGGTGTTCTGCTATTTCCTTTTGCCTTTGATGCTCCCGGCACTCAACAAAATGAAGAGCACACGTTTGTTGTTGCTGGGCGCGGGGTGCGCCGTCTTTTCTGCACTGATAGGTGTCAGTGCGGCGCTGTTCGACGATGCGGCCAACAAAGTATTTTACTCAATTCCAATTTTCAGGCTTCCAGAGTTCGTTGTGGGTATTTGTGCCTGCCTCTGTTTCATGCGAGGCCACGGCAGGCGCGCTGGTCAGTCAATGCAGGTGGTTGTACTTGGGTTGCTTGTCCTGTATTTGTCTGTGGTTGGAAGTAAAATGCCACTGTATGTCGGGCATAACTGGATTGTCATTCCCACCATTGCATTCTTGTTGGTTTCGCTTTCTGCGGGGGGCGGTATTCTGAACTGGTTGCTTTCTACTCGGTTGGTCGTATGGCTGGGGAAAATTAGCTACTCGTTCTATTCGCTGCAGTTTCTGGTCATTATTCCGCTGGTTGAGCATCACGCTGACGTGGTCGGAGAATTCTCAGCGCTGAACAATCCAAAAATCCTGATGGTCTGTGCATTTCTTGTGCTGGTCGCTGCATCAGCAGTTGCGCACCACTTTGTTGAAGAGCCCATGCGGAAGTGGATAAACAGAAAGTATCAAGAAAAGCAGCGGGGGAGTCGCCATGATGATCAATTGCTGGCGGTAGCCAAGTAACGGGTTCTGGCCGGTTTGACAATAAATGCTGGTGGGCCCGTCAAGTATCCCTTGAACACCTTCGAAAACGCGCCGGCTATCGAACTCAGCAGCGATGCCGGCCAGCCAGGCCTATGACCTGTCTCGGAAACAAGCCGTTCGCTGCTGGCGGTGTATTGGCCGCCTGGCCGGCGTTGCCGCTCCTCGCCTGTTTTCGCTTTGCCTGATTGCCGCTGCGTGACTTCGTACAAACCCCAGGTGGGCGTGGTCCAGCAGCTGGCGCGACTGTTCCCCTTGCTGAAAAGCCAGGTCGGCAAGCAAGGGGCGCTTGAGAGGCGTGTCCTGTCCATGGCATCTCCCGCAACAGTGCACCTGCTGGAGCCGCTTTTTCAGTGACAGGGCCGGTGCCTACTTTCGATTGATCACGCCTTGCGCGGGCTCAGGATCAGCAAGGTCAACACTCCCGCCACGATCCCCCAGAACGCCGAGCCGATCGAGAACAAGGTGAAGCCCGACGCCGTCACCATGAAGGTGATCAGCGCCGCCTCGCGCTCGCGCACCTCACCCATGGCCACGCTCAAGCCATTCATGATCGACCCGAACAGCGCCAATGCGGCGATCGACAGCACCAGCTCCTTGGGCAACGCACCGAACAGCGCCGCCAGGGTGGCGCCGAAGGTACCGGCGATACCGTAGAAAATCCCGCACCAGACTGCCGCGGTGTAGCGTTTGCGTGGGTCTTCATGGGCATGCGGCCCGGTGCAGATCGCCGCGCTGATCGCCGCCAGGTTGATGCCGTGGGAGCCGAACGGCGCCAGCAGCAGCGAGGCGAAGCCGGTGGCCGAGATCAGTGGCGAGGCCGGCACCTGGTAACCGTCGGCGCGCAGCACGGCCACCCCGGGCATGTTCTGCGACGTCATCGCCACCACGAACAGCGGGATACCGATGCTGATGGTCGCCGCCAGCGAGAAACTCGGTGTGGTCCACACCGGTGTCGCCACCTCCAGCTGGAAGCGGCTGAAATCGAGCAGCCCGAGGGCACCGGACAGCGCCGTGCCGACCAGCAGCGCCGCCAGCACGCAATAGCGCGGCGACAGGCGCTTGACCAGCAAGTAGCTGAAGAACATGCCCAGCACCAGCACAGTGCGGTGCTGGGCGGCGACGAAGATCTCGCTGCCGATCTTGAACAGGATGCCGGCCAGCAGCGCCGAAGCCAGCGAGGCGGGGATGCGCCGGACCAGCCGCTCGAAACTGCCGGTCAGGCCGCAGATCAGCACCAGCACGGCGCAGGTGATGTAGGCACCGATGGCCTCGCCGTAGCTCACTCCGCCCAGGCTGGTGATCAGCAGCGCCGCGCCTGGCGTCGACCAGGCTACTGTCACCGGGGTGCGGTAGCGCAACGACAGGCCGATGCTGCACACCGCCATGCCGATCGACAGCGCCCAGATCCATGACGAGATCTGCGCGCTGGTCAAGCCGGCGGCCTGGCCGGCCTGGAACATCAGCACCAGCGAGCTGGTGTAGCCGGTGAGCATGGCGATGAAGCCGGCGACCACCGCCGACGGGGAGCTGTCTGCCAGCGGGCGCAGTGGCGCAGTGGTGGCATCGGTCATGGGTGAATTCCTTGTACAGATGTAAGCATTTTTTGCAGGCTACCCTGTGATAGCGCGAACCGTGCCATACAGCAGGCATTGCATTTAGCCGTACAGTCGCCAACTATTGGCCACGACTACGCAACTGCGTGAAAGGGGAGGGGCGATGTACAAGGTGTATGGCGATTACAACTCGGGCAACTGCTACAAGGTCAAGCTGATGTTGAGCTTGCTCGACCGACCGTGCGAGTGGCACCCGGTGGATATTCTCAAGGGCGAGACCGAGACCCCCGAGTTCCTGGCCATGAACCCCAACGGCAAGGTACCGGTGCTCAAGCTCGAGGATGGCACCTGCCTGTGGGAATCCAACGCGATCCTCAACTACCTGGCCGATGGCAGCGAGTTCCTGCCCAGCGAGCCGCGCCTGCGCACTCAAGTGCTGCAATGGCAGTTCTTCGAGCAGTACAGCCATGAGCCGTACATTGCCGTGGCGCGCTTCATCCAGTTCTACCTGGGGCTGCCGCAGGAGCGTCTGGAGGAGTACAAGGGGCTGCACAAGGGCGGCTACAAGGCGCTCAAGGTGATGAACAAGCAGCTGCAGATGACGCCGTATCTGGTGGGGGATCAGTACTCGATCGCCGATGTGGCGTTGTACGCCTACACCCATGTGGCACACCAGGGTGGGTTCGATCTCACCGATTATCCGGCGGTGAAGGCCTGGCTCGAGCGGGTGGCCAGTCATCCGCGGCATGTGCCGATGGTGGACTGAGGGTCTTTTCGCGGGTAAACCCACCCCACACCTGTGGGAGCGGGTTCACCCGCGAAGAGGGCGACAGATCCGTATCAGGCCGCCGCGAACCGCTTGTCGAGGTAGGCAATGATGTCCTTGGACTCATACATCCAGGTCACCTTGCCGTCTTCCTCGATACGCAGGCACGGCACTTTCACCCGGCCACCGCCCTCGAGCAGCGCCTGGCGGTGCGTCGAGTCGTTCTTGGCATCGCGCAGCGCCACCGGCACGTTCAGCCGGTGCAGGGTGCGGCGGGTCTTCACGCAGAACGGGCAGGCATGGAACTGGTACAGCGCCAGGCCCTTGGCATCCTGTTCGACACGCGCCTGGGCGGCGGCGTCGCGCTTCTTCTTGGCCGGGCGGCTGACCCAGTCACCGAACACGATGAGCTGGCCGAGGCCGACGCGCAGGGCTTTGACGATCATGCTTCACTCCTGAAAAAGAAAGGGCCGACCCCAAGGGGCCGGCCCGGATCCTGCGCCGATCACTTGATCAGGCTGAGGAACTCGCTGCGGGTGGCGGCGTTTTCGCGGAACTCACCGAGCATCACCGAAGTGAGCATGGTCGAGTTCTGCTTCTCCACACCACGCATCATCATGCACATGTGCTTGGCCTCGATGACCACGGCTACGCCTGCGGCGCCGGTCACCTGCTGCACGGCCTCGGCGATCTGACGGCTGAGGTTTTCCTGGATCTGCAGGCGGCGGGCGTACATGTCGACGATGCGCGCCACTTTCGACAGGCCCAGCACCTTGCCTTTGGGCAGGTAGGCGACATGGGCCTTGCCGATGAACGGCAGCATGTGGTGTTCGCACATCGAGTACAGCTCGATGTCCCGGACCAGCACCATCTCGCTGTTGTCGGAGGTGAACAGTGCGCCGTTGGTCACTTCTTCCAGCGTCTGCTCGTAACCGCGGCAAAGGTACTTCATGGCCTTTGCTGCCCGCTTCGGCGTGTCGAGCAGGCCCTCGCGGGAGACGTCCTCGCCCAGTTGGCTGAGGATCGCGGTGTAGTTCTGTTCCAGGGACATGGATCTACCTGTGGAAAATTTCGCAAAGGCGAAGGGTACGGCGGCGGCAGCGGCGCTGCAAGCACGATGTCACTCGTCGCGGCCTTCGAGCATGGTTCGCTTGAGCATTACGTAAAGCGCGCCAGTGCCGCCATGGCGGGCCTGGCAGGAGGCGAAGCCGAGCACCTGCGGGTGCTGGCGCAGCCAGGTGTTGACGTGGCTCTTGATCATTGGCCGCTTGCCATCGATGCGCGCCGCCTTGCCATGAGTGACGCGCACGCAGCGCACTTCGAGCTTGGTGGCCTCGGCGATGAAGTCCCACAGGGTCTCGCGGGCTTTCTCGACACTCATGCCGTGCAGGTCGAGGCTACCCTCGAAGGCGATCTGGCCGAGCTTGAGCTTGCGGAGCTGGCCTTCCTGCACGCCGTCGCGGCGCCACATCAATTCGTCTTCGGCGCCGACATCGATGACGAACTGGTCGGACAAGCCATCGATCACCAGCGGCTGGTCGCTGCGAATGGTCGCCGCCTGGCGCAGCCCGGCCAACTGCTTGCGGTCGGCCTTGGGCTTGCCGACCTCGGCGCGGTCGTGCTTGATCGGCTTGACGCCACGCACCTCGGCGCTGAACAGGGAAAAATCGTCGTCTTGCATGGTGCCTCCACGTGGGCGGCGTAGTTTACGCGAGTCTTGGCCCGAGTGAAGTCCTGTGTTTCACGCGCTCTGTAGGAGCGGCCTTGTGTCGCGAAAGGGGCGCGCAGCGGCCCCAGATTCTGGTGCAAGCGCTCAACTCGTCGGGGCTGCTTTGCAGCCCTTTCCGGCCGGTCCGGCGCCCCGGCAAGGCCGCTCCTACAGAAGAGCGTGTCTGGGGTGATCAATCGTGCTTCTTCATCAAGTGCGGCGACAGGTTCAAGCCATGCCCACGGCGCAGGCGAATGCGGCTGCGCCGCCAGAAGCGCACCCCCACATACAGCAGCAACAGCCCGACCACGGCCAGGGTGGCCGCGAGCGGGCGGTTGGCGTTGAGTTCGGCGAGGGCGGCATAGTTGCCCAGCAGGCCGGCGATGCCGGCCATGGCGAGCAGGATGCCCAGGGTGGCCAGCAGCACGGAGAAGGCGGCAGCCAGGCGCGCCCCCCAATTGCTCGGTTCGCGCTGGCGCAGGCGCTTGGCGTCGAAACTGCCTTTGAGCTTCATTCGGTTTCCTCAGGATCTGGTGTAGCTGATCCGCAATTCGACCTGTCGCCGGCCCTTCGGGTTCCGCCCGTCCGCCGGGCGGTGCGTGGCTCAGACCAGGCTGGCGGTTTGAGCGACGCAGGCGAAGTTGTCGGCCATCACGGCCATTTCGCACTGGTGGATCTGCGCGGCAGGGATCACCTTGTCGCCGAACGCCAGGTCGCGCGTCGCCGAGGCATCTTCCACCAGGGTGCAGCGGTAACCATAGTCCTTGGCGCGGCGCACGGTGGTGCTGACGCTGGAGTGGCTCATGAAGCCGCAGACGATCAGGTCCAGGTGGCCGAGTTCCTGCAACTGCTCGTGCAGCTTGGTGTTCTTGAAGGCATTGGGCATGCGCTTTTCGATGACGATCTCGCCATCGCGTGGCTCCAGGCCGGGAATGAATTCGCCCGCCGGGCCCTGGGGGTCGAAACGGCCGCCAACGGTGCCGAGGTGGCGAACATGGATGATCGGGCGCTTGGCCTCGCGGGCCGCTTTGAGCAACCGGGCGATGTTGGCCACGGCCTCGTCCATGCCCGACAGCGCCAGCGGACCGCTCAGGTACTCCTTTTGCGCGTCGATGACGATCAGGCTGGCTTGGCCCAGCTTGGCCGGCGGGTAGTCGCGGCCAGTGAGGCGGAACATCGTGGTTGGAACGGAGGACATCAAGGGCTCCTTGGATAGGGCTTTTGTATACCTATTCTCCCTTGCCTTGGCGTCAATGTGAATGGTTGACATTGCAGGCGGCATGATTACTGGCCTGGGGCTACCCATTCGGACGGCGTGGGGAACAATTGTGCGGGTGGGGCTGTTAGACTTTTGTCCTGTCTTAAAAGGAGTCCTCCGTGATCACATCCCGCCTGCGCACCCTGCGCGACCATATCCGCTGGGCGGTCAGCCGCTTCCACGAGCATGAGCTGTTCTTCGGCCACGGCGCCGACAATGCCTGGGACGAGGCCCGCCTGCTGGTGCTCGGCGCCGTGCACCTGCCGTGGGAGGTGGCCGACAGCTACCTGGATTGCCAGCTGGAAGACGACGAACGGGTACGCCTGCAGCACCTGCTCAAGCGCCGCATCGAAGAGCGCGTGCCGACGGCCTACCTGCTGGGCGAGGCGTGGTTCTGCGGGATGTCGTTCATCGTCGACGAACGCGTGCTGGTGCCGCGCTCGCCCATCGGCGAGCTGATCGAAAAACGCTTCGAGCCGTGGCTGGCCAGCGAGCCTGCGCGCATCCTCGACCTGTGCACAGGCTCTGGCTGCATCGGTATCGTCGCTGCCGACGTGTTCCAGGACGCCGAGGTAGTGCTGGCCGACCTGTCGTTCGACGCGCTGGCGGTGGCCAACCAGAACATCGAGCGCCATGGCCTGGATACGCGGGTCTACACCGTGCAGGGTGATGGCTTCGACGGCCTGCCGGGGCAGCGCTTCGACCTGATCCTGTCCAACCCGCCGTATGTGGATGCCGAGGACTTCGACGACATGCCGGCGGAGTACCACCACGAGCCCGAGTTGGGCCTGGCGTGCGGCAACGATGGCCTGGACCTGGTGCGGCGCATGCTGGCCGAAGCGGCCGATCACCTGACCGACAAAGGCCTGCTGATCGTCGAAGTGGGTAACAGTCAGGTGCATGTCGAGGCGCTGTACCCCGAGGTGGACTTTGCCTGGCTGGAGTTCGAGCGCGGTGGGCACGGGGTGTTCATGCTGACCGCCGAGCAGTGCCGGCAGCATCAGGAGTTGTTCAAGGCGCGGGTCTGATTCCAAATAACATCGCGGGGCAAGCCCGCTCCCACCGTGGGAGCGGGCTTGCCCCGCGATAGCGTCAGAACAGGCTCAACGGGTGGCGATCCAGATCAGCAGCCCTGCCTGGAACACCGCAAAGGCCACCAGGCAGGTGATGGTGAAGCGCAAGCCACCGTCTTCGCGGCGGTATTTGGCCACTCGCTCGTCGCGCTCGCGCAGCTGCGCTTCCTTCTCCAGCAGGTTCTGCTCGGCCTGTTGCAGCATGCCAGCCGCCTCGAGGATGTCGACGCGCTGCACTTTTTCATTGTTCCAGCCGCCCTTGAGCTGGCCCACCGGGGTCTCGACCACGCGCCCCTTGAGCACCTGGCCGTCGACGTTGTCCACCTCCAGCCCGACACTGCGCAGCACATGGTCGCGGCGCAGGCGGGTGTCTTCGTTCAGCGCATCCTTGTTCGGCAGGTTCATGCCTTCGATGCGGTAGTGCGCGCAGCGGTGCTGCAGCCACTGCACCGCCTGGGCCAGCAAATAGCGGCCGACGCCGCGGTTGACGGGCTCGATTTGCAGGCCGGCGTCACTGCCGATACGCACCAGGCGCTGTTCATGGTCAACGCGGATGTCCAGCTGGTTCTGCTCCTTGCGCACCTTCTGCCCGGGCAGGCGGATCTCCAGGCGCAGCAGGCTGTGGGCCTTGTCGTGACGCTCGGCGTAGCCGAACTGGACAAAACGCAAGGGCCGCGCGCCGCTGTTGCGGTCGGTGGGCTGGGCTGCCAGGCGCAGCAGCTGGAAGTGTTCGGCCGCCAGGTCCGCCCAGGGTTGCGGGGCGCTTTCCGGGGCTTGTTCTTCGGTCGCCTCGGCGGCGGGAGCATCGGTCATCAGGGCAATCCTCAAATACGCGGCGGCCGGATGATCGTGCCTGTTGCAGCCACGATCACCGCCTTCTTATGCCGCGTTATCGGCAGCCCAGGCCAAGACCTGAGGCCCGGCAAGAGGAAAGCTTCAGGCCCGGGGCAGGCGCTGGATGAAGCTGACGATCCGCTCTCCCAGCTCGCGGGCCAGTGGCAGCTCGGGGTTCTGGTAGCTGTCGCGTTGCTGGCGCATGTCCCGGGGGCTGATGCGCAGCATGTGGTTCATGCCGTCGATCAGTGCCAGTTCGGCTTCAGGCTTGGCCGCCTTGAGCTGTTCGGCGTCGGCGACCTCCACCTGGATGTCGTTGCGGCCCTGGATGATCAACGCAGGCACCTTGAGCCGGGCGAAGGCTGCTGCGGGGTCCTGGTGCAGCAACGAGATCAGGTAGGGCTGCACACTGGGGCGGAACACTTGGCGCAGCAGGGGCGGGACGTCCAGGCTGGTCTGCCCGGCCTGCAAGCGGTCGATCAACGCCACGCCGCTGGCCAGTTGCGCCGGCGGCAGGCGCTGGGCCAGCTGTTCACGCAGTACATCGGCCACCGGCCGACCGCTGCCGGCCAGGGTGATCACCGCGCTGGCGCCGGCCTGTTCGGCGGCCAGGCTGGCGATCAGCGCGCCCTCGCTGTGGCCGACCAGGATCAGCGGGCCGAACCGTGGGTCCTGGCGCAGCTTCTGCCCCCAGGCCACGGCGTCGGCGACATAGCGTTCGACGCTGAGGTCGCGTTCGTCCGGGGTGGCCGGCTGGCTGGCGGCCACCCCGCGCTTGTCGTAGCGCACGCTGGCGATGTGTTCGTTGGCCAGCAACAAGGCCAGGCGCTTGAGGTTGTCGATGCGTCCGGAGGCGGGGTTGTTGCCATCGCGGTCGGTGGGACCGGAGCCGGCGATGATCAGCACCACCGGGGGCGGGGTGGCTTGTTGCGGCAGCAGCAGGCTGCCGTGCAGCACGCCCTGGCCGGTGTCGAGGTCGATGGGGCGTTGCAGCACGGTGGGCGCGGCCTGGGCGAGGCTGGTGAACAACAGCAGGAGCAGGGCGGTGAGGCGCGACTTCATGGTGGGGGTACTACATGACGAGGTGCTGGGTAAGACACGGCCGTGCAATGAAGGTTCGCCTGTTTGTGCTGCCTGTGCGGGCCTTGTCGCGGGGCAAGCCCGCTCCCACAGGGCTCGACGGGCTTTTGTGGGCGCGGGCTTGCCCCGCGATAAGGCCCGCACAGGCCAGTCTGATTTACGTATACTGCCCGCTTTCGTTCACCTCAGGCTGATTTCGCGGAGCGTCCATGTCCGGCAATACCTACGGCAAGCTGTTCACTGTCACCACCGCTGGCGAAAGCCATGGCCCGGCGTTGGTCGCCATTGTCGATGGGTGCCCGCCAGGCCTGGAAATCTCGCTGGCCGACCTGCAGCACGACCTCGACCGGCGCAAACCGGGCACCAGCCGGCACACCACCCAGCGCCAGGAACCGGACGAGGTGGAAATCCTCTCCGGGGTGTTCGAAGGCCGCACCACGGGTTGCTCGATCGGCCTGCTGATCCGCAACACCGACCAGAAGTCCAAGGACTACTCGGCGATCAAGGACCTGTTCCGCCCGGCCCATGCCGACTACACCTATCACCACAAGTACGGCATCCGCGACTACCGTGGCGGTGGCCGCAGCTCGGCCCGCGAGACCGCCATGCGCGTCGCCGCCGGCGCCATCGCCAAGAAGTACCTGGCCACCCAGGGCATCCGAGTGCGCGGCTACATGAGCCAGCTCGGCCCGATCGAGATCCCGTTCAAGACCTGGGACTCGGTTGAGGACAACGCCTTCTTCAGCCCAGACCCGGCCAAGGTGCCGGAGCTGGAGGCCTACATGGACCAGCTGCGCCGTGACCAGGACTCGGTCGGGGCGAAGATCACCGTGGTCGCCGAGGGTGTGATGCCAGGCCTGGGCGAGCCAATCTTCGACCGCCTCGATGCCGAGCTGGCTCACGCGCTGATGAGCATCAACGCGGTCAAGGGCGTGGAGATCGGCGCCGGTTTTGCCAGCGTTGCCCAGCGTGGGACCGAGCACCGTGACGAGCTGACCCCCGAAGGCTTCCTCAGCAACAATGCAGGCGGCATCCTCGGTGGCATCTCTTCCGGCCAGCCGATCGTTGCGCACCTGGCGCTCAAGCCCACCTCCAGCATCACCACCCCGGGCCGCTCGATCGATGTCGACGGCAACCCGGTCGAGGTGATCACCAAGGGCCGCCACGACCCTTGCGTCGGCATCCGCGCCACGCCCATCGCCGAGGCGATGATGGCCATCGTGCTGATGGACCACCTGCTGCGCCACCGCGCGCAGAATGCCGAAGTCAAGGTGAACACCCCGGTACTGGGCCAGCTCTGACAGTCCCGCCCCTATCGCGGGGCAAGCCCGCTCCCACGCTGAGATTTGTGGGAGCGGGCTTGCCCCGCGACAGGGCCGGTCGCCTCTGAACGGACTACCCCATGCCCCCCATCCCCTACTGGCGCCTGTCCAGCTTCTACCTCTGCTACTTCGCCCTGCTCGGTTCCACCGCGCCGTTCCTGGCCCTTTACTTCGACCATCTGGGCTTCTCCCCGGCGCGCATCGGCGAACTGGTGGCCATCCCCATGCTGATGCGTTGCGTCGCCCCCAACCTGTGGGGCTGGCTGGGCGATCGCAGCGGCCAGCGCTTGCTGATCGTGCGCCTGGGCGCGCTGTGCACCCTGGCCACCTTTTCGCTGATCTTCTTCGGCAAGAGCTATGCCTGGCTGGCGCTGGTGATGGCCTTGCACGCCTTCTTCTGGCATGCGGTGCTGCCGCAGTTCGAGGTGATCACCCTGGCCCACCTGCACGGCCAGACCGCGCGCTACAGCCAGGTGCGGCTGTGGGGTTCGATCGGCTTCATCCTCACCGTGGTCGGCCTGGGCCGTTTGTTCGAATGGCTGAGCCTGGATATCTACCCGGTGGCGCTGGTGGCCATCATGGCCGGTATCGTCGGCGCCAGCCTGTGGGTGCCCAACGCGCAGCCGGTGGAGCAGGCCGAACGACGCGGGGCAGGGGGCTTCCTCGGGCAATTGCGGGCGCCTGGGGTGCTGGCGTTCTACCTGTGCGTGGCACTCATGCAGCTCAGCCACGGGCCGTACTACACCTTCCTCACCCTGCACCTGGAGCACCTGGGCTACAGCCGTGGTGACATCGGCCTGCTGTGGGCGTTGGGGGTGGTGGCCGAAGTGCTGGTGTTCATGGCCATGAGCCGGATCTTCGCGCGCTTTTCGGTGCGCCGGGTGTTGCTGGCGAGCTTCGTGCTGGCCGCCGTGCGCTGGCTGTTGCTGGGCAACCTGGCGGATGTTCCGGCCGTGCTGGTGTTCGCCCAGGTGCTGCATGCGGCCACTTTCGGTTGCTTCCACGCCGCCAGCATCGCCTTCGTCCAGGCCAGTTTCGGCGCCCGCCAGCAGGGCCAGGGCCAGGCGCTGTACGCGGCGCTGTCGGGCACCGGCGGTGCGTTGGGTGCCTTGTATTCAGGCTACAGCTGGAAACTGCTGGGGCCGCAGTTCACCTTTGGTATGGCCAGTGCCGCAGCGCTGGCGGCAGCCGTTATCATTGCCCTTTGTTCGAAAGACAGCAGGAACGACCCCGGATGAGCATTCTCAGTGTTTTCCACCATGCCAGCCCCGACCTTGCGTACAAGGTGCTGACCCACCCTGACGATATCGCCACCACCCTGGCCGAACACGGCGTGCGCCTGACGCACTGGCAGCCGGGCGTGCGCCTGCGCCCTGGTAGCAGCCAGGACGAAGTGCTCGATGCCTGTCGCGCGCCGCTCGACCGCCTGATGAGCGAGCATGGCAGCGCCGCCTTCAGCGTGCTCAGCCGCGACGGAGTCGACGCCACTCAGGCGGACCTGCGCGACGAGCATGTGCACGACAGCGATGAAGTGTTTGCGCTGATCAGCGGCCGTGGCCAGGTCGGCCTGCGCGTGGGCGACTATGTCTATGCGGTGCTGTGCGAGAAGGACGATGTACTGGTGGTACCCGCCGGTACCCGGCGCTGGCTCGACCTGGGCGACAACCCGTTCTGCCTGGCGCTGCGCCTGTTCGCCAGCGACCAGGGCGCGCAGCCGCGCTTCACCGGCGACACCAGCGCCCGCGACTTCGCCGGGATGGACGAACTGTAAGCACGCGCGGAGCGTTGAAATGGCTTGTGGGGCTATCCACCTCCTGCACCTTTACCGGGTGAGAAGAGGACCGCCCCGCAAAACAGCTGCCGTGAAGGCTCAGCGATAGGTCGGCAGGGCAAAGCGCTGCTGGCTTTGCAGCCTCGAGATCACGGGCAGTTCACTGGCTTGTTCGGCCAGGTCGCGACGGATCGCGCTGATTGCCCACGACAGCTGTTCGGCGCTGTGCAATTGGGCGTAGGACAACACCCGGCGGGTCACCACGCCATCGGCGGCGCGCAGGGTCAGCAGGATGCCGCCATCCGGGCGGGACTGGGTGGTGACCTGGTAGGCGCAGAACACCGAGGCGAATTTTTCCTGGATGAGGTCCATATCAACTCCTGAACGATTGGGTGGTCAGATGAGTTGAGGGGTGCAGCGACCGTGCCAGTTTTTGTTGTTAATAAAATACTTATAAATCAAAGGCTTATGTGCTTTTCGTTAACGCTTCGCCATGCATTCTGCAAGGTCGTGCATTTTGCACAGTGCAATTTGCACGGTGATAGGCTGCCTCTGTCCGCCCCATAGAAACTGAACCTTTGACCCTGCGCGGCTGCCTGACCAACACTTGGCCATCGAAAATGCCAGGAGGTAGCCCATGTCCGATCACTCGCCCGCCACCATGACCGCCGAAGAAACCGCTGCGTTCGCCGAGGAAGTCTTCGACCGCGCCCGCCGTGGCGACGCCCAGATGCTCGGGCGCCTGCTCGCCAGTGGCTTGCCAGCTGACCTGCGCAACCACAAGGGCGACACCCTGCTGATGCTCGCCAGCTATCACGGCCATCGCGAAGCGGTGCAGGTGCTGCTGGCCCATGGCGCCGACCCGCTGATCGCCAACGACAACGGCCAGTTGCCCATCGCCGGGGCGGCGTTCAAGGGCGACCTGGCGATGATCCGCCTGCTGCTGGAGCAGGGCGTGCCGGTGGACGCCGCTGCTACGGATGGCCGCACTGCACTGATGCTGGCGGCGATGTTCAACCGGCTGGAGATCATCGACTACCTGCTGGCCCAGGGCGCTGACCCCAACCTGTGCGATGCCGGCGGCGCCAGCGCCTTGATGGCAGCCCGTACCATGGGCGCTGCAGAAGCCGCAGCACGCCTCGAAGCGCTCGCCGGCTAACCCCCCGGGGGCGTTTGCGGCTATCCTTGGCGCCTTTTCACGCCAACCCGCAGGGCCCTCCATGAAAGACCAGTTGCTCGAACTCATCAGCCTCATCGGCGCCGGCTGCATGCGCGATGAAGACATCGAGCGCATCGCCGGCGAAGCCGCCCAGGCCTACGCCGACCCCGCCGCCTTCCTGGCCGCCAACCCCGACATCAACTACGACGACAGCTTCCCGTTCCCGCTGGGCGAATGGGTGGTGGTCGGCAGCCTGCCGGACACCGTGCTGTTCCAGGCCGACAGCTACCAGGACCTGTTCCAGCAGATCAGCGATTCGTTCGACAAGAGCGTGCCGTTCACCCTCAAGCCCAAGCAGCTGGCGCGCACCGAGGCGCTGACCGCACTTAACCGCATCCAGGTGCAGATGGGCGCGCTGAACAAAGAAGCCGGCGGTTATGTGCTGCTGAACTTCAGCCAGTTGCTCGATGACGAGCTGCAGATGGTGATGATCGGTCAGAACGACCTGACGCGGGTGCTGGAGCTGGGCGCCGCGGTGGGCATCAAGGTGGAGCCGGCGCTGGAAGCGTTGAAGGTGGCCGTGCACGTCTAAAGGCTGGCGCAGTCCCTTTGTAGGAGCGGCCTTGCCGGGGCGCCGGACCGGCCGGAAAGGGCTGCGCCGCAGCCCCAGGATGTTTGCGCCGCTGCCGATATTGCCGGGGCCGCTTTGCGGCCCTTTCCGGCCGGTCCGGCGCCCCGGCAAGGCCGCTCCTACACCAGCAGTCAGGATTCCTTCAACCCAGCGCGGTATCGAGGAACATCATCACCGCGAACCCGCCCATCAACCCCAGGGTGGCCGAGGTCTGGTGGCCGTTGCGGTGGGTCTCGGGGATCACCTCGTGGGACACCACGAAGATCATTGCCCCCGCCGCCAGGCCCATGCTGATCGGGTAGGCGAGGGCGAAACCGGTGGAGATGCCCAGGCCGATCACCGCGCCCAGCGGCTCCATCAGCCCGGAACCGATCGCCACCAGCATCGCCTTGACATTCGACAACCCCGTGGCGCGCAGCGCCAGGGCCACGGCCAGGCCTTCGGGGATGTCCTGGATGGCGATGGCGCTGGTCAGCGGCAAGCCGATGTTCATGTCGCCATTGGCGAAGCTCACGCCGATGGCCATGCCCTCGGGCAGGTTGTGCAGGGTGATGGCCAGCACGAACAGCCACACCCGGTTGATGCGCTCGGCCTGCGGGCCGCAGGGGCCGGTGCTTTCGTGCTCGTGCGGGGTGAAGCGGTCGAGGCCGAGCATCAACAGCACGCCCAGGCCCATGCCCAGCACCACGGTGAAGGCGGCGGCCGGGCCATTGCCGGTGATCTCGCGGGCGGCATCCAGGCCCGGCAGGATCAAGGAAAACGAGCTGGCGGCGAGCATCATCCCGGCGGCGAAGCCGAGCATCACATCCTGGCTGCGCGCGCTGACATCGCGCAGGATCACCGCCAGCACGGCTCCCAGTGCGGTGGCGCCGAAGCCCGAGAGCCCGCCCAGCAGCGCCAGGTGCAGGTTGTCGGCGTGGTCGCCGTTGACCGCGTTCCAGATGCTCGCCAGCAGCAGCGCGGCGATGGCCAGCAGGCTCAGGCCCAGGCCGGCGCTCAGCCAGGGGGTGGCGAACACTTGTTGTCGCCAGGCGCCCAGCATGGAGACGGATGTGGCGGATTGCGTGTGGGCAGGGGGCATGTGGACCTCGGAACCGGGTAATGACGCCAGTCTATCCAGTGACCCGCGCGCCCGCCCAACGATTCCCTTCTATCGAAGCCATAGCCGGCTATGCTCAGCGGCACATTCACCGTGTGGGAGCGGCAACATGGGGTCCACCTTCAACAGCCTGGTCGGCCTGATCATCCTGGCCCTCGACATCTGGGCCATCCTCAACGTACTCAAGAGCGGCGCCGAAACCGGCATCAAGGTGCTGTGGATCCTGCTGATCGTGCTGTTGCCGGTCTTGGGGCTGATCATCTGGGCAATTGCCGGGCCGCGCGGCAATGTGCGGGTATGAGCAGCCCGTGAGGCCCTATCGCCGGCAAGCCGGCTCCCACAGTTAACAGCGCGAAATTCAGTCCATGTGGGAGCCGGCTTGCCGGCGATAGGGCCGAGCCTGCCGATGTTATCGACAAAATTTTCACACTCGATTTTTGAAAATCCGCGCCGCACAATGCGGCCTTGGTCTGACCTCGTGTTCGAGAGACGGGCCTCCAGGCTGTTGGCGATTTCGCCTTCCCGCAAACCGCAATCCTAGGACCTCTCCATTCATGGCTAACACGGACGCCTTGAAGCAACAGGGCGTGCGAGGCTCGTTCTCGCCGACCCTGAAATCCCACCTGGCCTACACGCTGCTCAGTGGCCTGGTGATCATGCTGATGCTCAGCCTGGTGCGCCTGGCGCTGCTGGTCTACAACAGCGACATGATCGGTGACACCCCCTATTCCACCGTCGCCGAAGGCTTCCTCAACGGCTTGCGCTTCGACCTGCGGGTGGTGGTGTACATCAGTATCCCGCTGCTGCTGGCCCTGCTCAGCCCCTGGTTGATGGCCCGGCGTGGGTTGTTCCGCTGCTGGCTGACCCTCGCCTCGAGCGTGGTGATGTTCCTCGGCCTGATGGAGATGGACTTCTATCGTGAGTTCCACCAGCGCCTGAATGGCCTGGTGTTCCAGTACATCAAGGAAGACCCCAAGACCGTCATGAGCATGCTCTGGTACGGCTTCCCGGTTGTGCGCTACATCCTGGCCTGGCTGGTCGGCACCTGGCTGCTGAGCCTGCTGTTCAAAGGCATCGACCGCATGACCCGCAATGGCAGCGGTTCGGTGCAGGCTGTTGGCCAGCGTTCGGTGGCGCCGTGGTATGGCCGCCTGGCGGTGTTCATGGTCATCCTGCTGATCGCCGTGGTCGCTGCCCGCGGCACCCTGCGCCAGGGTCCGCCGATGCGCTGGGGCGATGCCTTCACCACTGACTCGAACTTCGTCAACCAGCTGGGCCTGAACGGCACCCTGACCCTGATCGACGCCGCCAAGAGCCGCTTTGGTGAAGACCGCGCCAACATCTGGAAAGCCACCCTGGACCAGACCGTGGCGACCCAGAGCGTGCGCGAGCAACTGCTGACCGCCCACGACACCCTGGTCGACGCCGACGAAGCGGCCATTCGCCGTGACTTCGTGCCGCCGCAGGCAAACACCCTGCCGATCAAGAACGTCGTGGTCATCCTCATGGAAAGCTTCGCCGGCCACTCGGTGGGCGCCCTGGGCAGCCAGACCAACATCACCCCGTATTTCGACAAGCTGGCGAAAGAGGGGGTGTTGTTCGACCGCTTCTTCTCCAACGGTACCCATACCCACCAGGGTATGTTCGCCACCATGGCCTGTTTCCCCAACCTGCCAGGCTTCGAATACCTGATGCAGACCCCGGAAGGCGGCCACAAGCTGTCCGGCCTGCCGGCGTTGCTCAGTGCCCGCGATTATGACGATGTCTACGTCTACAACGGCGACTTCGCCTGGGACAACCAGTCTGGGTTCTTCGGCAACCAGGGCATGACCACCTTCATCGGCCGCAACGACTTCGTCGACCCGGTGTTCTCCGACCCGACCTGGGGCGTCTCCGACCAGGACATGTTCGACCGTGGTAACGAAGAGCTGGCCAAGCATGACGGCAAGAAGCCGATCTACGCGTTGCTGCAGACGCTGTCCAACCACACCCCGTATGCGCTGCCCAAGGACCTGCCGGTCGAGAAAGTCACCGGCCAAGGCCGCCTGGATGAGCACCTGACCGCCATGCGCTACTCCGACTGGGCGCTGGGGCAGTTCTTCGAGAAGGCACGCAAGGAACCGTACTTCAAGGAAACGCTGTTCGTCATCGTCGGCGACCATGGCTTTGGCAACCACCAGCAGGTCACCGAGCTGGACCTGGGCCGCTTCAACGTGCCGCTGTTGCTGATTGCCCCGGGCATCCAGGAGAAGTTCGGCGCGGTGAACCACACCGTGGGCACCCAGGTCGACATCGTGCCGACCATCATGGGGCGTCTGGGTGGCCAGGCGCGTCACCAGTGCTGGGGCCGTGACTTGCTCAACCTGCCTGAGGGTGATCAGGGCGTGGGCATCATCAAGCCGTCGGGCAGCGAGCAGATCGTCGGGTTGGTGCAGGGTGACCGTATTCTCATCGAGTCCAAGGACATGAGCCCGCGCATGTATCGCTACCAGCTGGGGCGGGAGTTCAAGGCCGAGCTGATCGAGAGCCCGGACGAGTCGCAGATGCAGAAGAGGCTGGAAGCGTATATCCAGACGGCGACCAAGAGCTTGTTGGATAACACGGCTGGCGTGGTGCACGGGACGCCTAAGTAGTTCCGCTGAACGCTTGCCAAGCCCGCCCTCACCGGCGGGCTTTTTTTTGGTTGTTCATGGGGTGGAGTGTTGGGTGCGTGAGGTTGGTTAGTTGGTTAGTTGGTTAGTTGGTTAGTTGGTTTTGGAAGTTGTGGGCATATCCGTTTGCGATGGTGACGCTTATTCACCTTTCCGCCCTTACGGCGGGTCACTTTTTGAAGCATCAAAAAGTAACCAAAAAATGCTCGCTCCATTCATACGGCCCCTACGCTGCGCTTCGGGGTTCCCTCACTCCGGTCTTGCTCCCGGGAGTACGCACCGAAGGGCCATCCATGGCCCATCGGTGCTCGACGGGCATCCATGCCCGTCGCCTCCCTCCGCAAGCCCTCCGATCGGCCTCCTGAAGTCGCGAAGTTAGGGGCGGCGCCTATATTGGCGCTGCTATCGCTAGTTGATTGTTTTGTTGAACTTTCAATTGCAATCGCTGGCAAGCCAGCTCCCACAGGAACTGCGCTGAACTAAAAACTTTCGCGGTCACTGTGGGAGCCGGCTTGCCGGCGATGAGGCCATTACAAACAACACATCAATAACAATTCAATACGATCCGCTCTTGCTCTTGCTCTTGCTCTTGCTCTTGCTCTTGCTCTTGCTCTTGCTTCTAAGCGCGCGATAGTCCAGTCACCGCCAAACGCGACTTCAGGAGGCCGAACGTAGGACTTGCGGAGCGGGGCGATGGGCATGGATGCCCATCGAGCACTGATCGGGCCATGGATGGCCCGTCAGTGCGTCCACGCGGGAGCAAGGCCGGAGTGAGGGAACCCCGGAGCGCAGCGTAGGGGCCGTATGAATGGAGCAAGGATTTTTTGGTGGGCCTGTCCCGTGACAACGGACGCCAAAAAGCTGGCTATTTAGCCTTCTGCCTTAAGCTCTTGGCATATTCGTTCGGAGAACGGTAGCCAAGGGCGGAGTGCAGCCGACAGCTGTTGTAAAAACCATGAACATAGCTGGCGATGGCTAGTTGAGCATGTCGTTTACTGGGATATGCACTGAATGCTTCTTCCCTTTTCAGCGTAGCGAAGAAGCTCTCAGCCACTGCGTTGTCCCAGCAGTTTCCCTTTCGGCTCATGCTTTGCGTGAAGTCTTTCCTGGCCAGTAC
>NZ_JACAFQ010000038.1 GCF_015354575.1 Pseudomonas sp. UFMG81 | reverse complement strand
ATCTTTGTGACTATCAGTCCGTACTCACAAGCACCCACACGAATTGCTTGATTCAATTTGTTAAAGAGCGGTTGGCTTTCAGCGCTTCGCTTCAGCCGAGGCGCGCATTCTACGCTTTCCTCATTTCGTGTCAAGCGTTTATTTTGAAGTTTTTTCCGAGAAACTCGTTTAGCTTCAAACACTTGACTCGCTGCGATCTCTCGTAGCGGGAGGCGAATCATACAGCGTTACAACCTGCTGTCAACCACCTTTTTTCACCGCTATCGATCGTGAGACCGAAGCACTTCCGGATCTTTCGAATCGCTTAACTCGTTGATTATCAATGAGTTTTGCGTTCCGTTGTCGCTGGAAGTGGGGCGCATTATAAGGGGATCTGAAACCCCGTCAACCTTTAATTTTATGAAACTGTCATTTGGCTGAAAGCAAAGCGGGGAGGCCTTCCGGCCTCCCCGCTTCTATATAGCCGCCTTAAAGGCTAGGGAACGCAAACTGCGACGCCTCGTGGCTGGCACGCTGCGGCCAACGCTGGGTAATCGCCTTGCGACGGGTATAGAACCGCACCCCATCCGGACCATAGGCATGCAAGTCACCGAACAGCGAACGTTTCCACCCGCCAAAGCTGTGGTAAGCCACCGNCGTTGTCGCTGGAAGTGGGGCGCATTATAAGGGGATCTGAAACCCCGTCAACCTTTAATTTTATGAAACTGTCATTTGGCTGAAAGCAAAGCGGGGAGGCCTTCCGGCCTCCCCGCTTCTATATAGCCGCCTTAAAGGCTAGGGAACGCAAACTGCGACGCCTCGTGGCTGGCACGCTGCGGCCAACGCTGGGTAATCGCCTTGCGACGGGTATAGAACCGCACCCCATCCGGACCATAGGCATGCAAGTCACCGAACAGCGAACGTTTCCACCCGCCAAAGCTGTGGTAAGCCACCGGCACCGGCAACGGCACGTTGACCCCGACCATGCCCACTTCGATCTCGTCACAGAACAGCCGCGCCGCTTCGCCGTCACGGGTGAAGATGCAAGTACCGTTGCCATACTCGTGATCATTGATCAGCTGCATGGCCTGCTCCAGGCTGTTCACCCGCACCACGCACAGCACCGGGCCAAAGATCTCTTCTTTATAGATACGCATTTCAGGGGTGACCTTGTCGAACAAGGTCCCACCCACGAAGTAACCATCTTCATTACCCGACACACGCAGGCCACGGCCATCGACCACCAGCCTGGCGCCAGCGGCAACGCCATCGTCGATATAGCCCACCACCTTGTCACGCGCAGCCGCAGTCACCAGCGGCCCCATGTCCAGGCCACAGGAAGTGCCGGCACCGATCTTCAGCGCCTTGATCTGTGGTTCCAGCTTGGCAATCAATGCATCGGCCACCTGGTCACCGACGCACACCGCCACCGAAATGGCCATGCAGCGCTCGCCGCACGAACCATAGGCAGCGCCCATCAGCGCGCTGACTGCGTTATCCAGGTCGGCGTCCGGCATCAGCACGGCGTGGTTCTTCGCGCCGCCCAGTGCCTGAACGCGCTTGCCGCGCTTGGTGCCTTCGGTATAGATGTACTCGGCGATCGGGGTCGAACCAACGAAGCTCAGGGCTTTCACCTCTGGCGCCTCGATCAGCGCATCGACCGCTTCCTTGTCGCCATGCACGACGTTCAGGATGCCCTTGGGCAGGCCGGCTTCCAGCAGCAGCTGGGCAATGTACAGCGTCGAGCTTGGATCGCGCTCGGACGGCTTGAGGATGAAGGCGTTACCGCAAGCAATGGCCAGCGGGTACATCCACAGCGGCACCATGGCCGGGAAGTTGAACGGAGTAATACCGGCAACCACGCCCAGCGGCTGGAAGTCGGACCATGCATCGATATTCGGGCCAACGTTGCGGCTGTACTCGCCTTTCAGTACTTCCGGTGCGGCGCAGGCGAACTCGACGTTCTCGATACCACGCTTCAGCTCACCCGCAGCGTCTTCCAGGGTCTTGCCGTGCTCCTCGCTGATCATCTGCGAGATCTTCGCCTCGTTCTGCTCAAGCAGCTGCTTGAAGCGGAACATGACCTGGGCGCGCTTGGCCGGCGGCGTGTTACGCCACGCAGGGAAAGCAGCCTTGGCCGAATCGATGGCCTCCTGGACAGTGGCGCGGCTGGCCAGTTCGACCTTGCGCACCGCCTGGCCGGTGGAAGGGTTGAAGACATCGGCGGTACGTTCACCCTTGGTAACCAGCTCGCCGTGGATCAGGTGCTGAACAATGCTCATGCAGAACTCCATATAAAGAAGGCAGAGCCAGGCGCGCGTCAGTCACGCACCCGGCATCAGAATCAGAATGATCAGTCGATCTTGTTGAGGGCTTCGCCCACCGCGTCGAACAGGCGGTCCAGCTCCTGCGGCTGGGTGTTGAACGTCGGCCCGAACTGCAGGGTGTCGCCACCAAAGCGCACATAGAAACCGGCTTGCCACAGTTTCATGGCGGCTTCGTACGGGCGAACGATGGCATCACCATCGCGCGCGGCGATCTGGATCGCCCCGGCCAGGCCATAGTTGCGGATATCGACGATGTTCTTGGTGCCCTTGACGCCGTGCAGCAGCTTCTCGAAGTGCGGCGCCAGCTCGGCGGCGGATTGCACCAGGTTCTCTTTCTGCAGTAGGTCCAGCGCAGCGATACCCGCGGCGCAAGCAACCGGGTGCGCCGAGTAGGTGTAGCCGTGGGGGAATTCCACCGCGTACTCGGGCGTCGGCTGGTTCATGAAGGTCTGGTAGATCTCACCCGTGGCGATCACTGCGCCCATCGGGATGGCACCGTTGGTAACTTGCTTGGCGATGCACATCAGGTCCGGGGTCACACCGAAGGCTTCGGCGCCGGTCATGGCGCCCATGCGGCCAAAGCCGGTGATGACTTCATCGAAGATCAGCAGGATGTTGTGCTGCGTGCAGATCTCACGCAGACGCTTCAAGTAACCCTTCGGCGGCGGCAGCACGCCAGCGGAGCCCGCCAGTGGCTCGACGATCACTGCGGCGATGTTCGAGGCATCGTGCAGCTCGATCAGCTTGAGCATCTCATCGGCCAGGGCGATACCGCCCTCCTCCGGCATGCCCTTGCTGAAGGCGTTGGCCGGCAGCACGGTGTGAGGCAGATGGTCGACATCCAGCAGTTGGCCGAACATCTTGCGGTTGCCGTTGACGCCGCCCAGGCTGGTGCCGGCGATGTTCACGCCATGGTAGCCACGGGCGCGGCCAATGATCTTGGTCTTGGTGGCCTGGCCTTTCAGGCGCCAGTAGGCACGGACCATCTTCAGCGCGGTGTCGGCGCACTCGGAGCCGGAGTTGGTGTAGAACACGTGGTTCAGGTCACCCGGTACCAGGTTGGCAATCTTCTCGGCCAGCTGGAACGACAGCGGGTGGCCGAACTGGAAGGCCGGGGAATAGTCCAGGGTGGACAGCTGGCGGGTCACTGCGTCGGTGATTTCCTTGCGGGTGTGCCCGGCGCCGCAGGTCCACAGGCCCGACAGAGCGTCGAAGATCTTGCGCCCTTTGTCATCGACCAGGTAGTTGCCTTCGGCCGCCACGATCAAGCGCGGATCGCGCTGGAAGTTACGGTTGGCGGTGTAGGGCATCCAGTGGGCGTCCAGCTTGAGCTGGCTGGCCAGACCGGCATGGGCGGTTTCGGGCATGTTCATCGGGCGGTTCCTCGGAAGACGATTAGGCAACGATGGATCTTGTTGCAGCTAAATTGGCACGGCGATAAAGTCCGGAAAACCCAACAGTTCTAACCTTCAGTCAGCAATAGGCTAAACATAATGAGCCGTCGCCCCGCCCCCCTCGCCCAGGTCAGTGATTTCGATATCCGCCTGCTCAAGATCTACCGCAGCGTGGTGGAATGCGGCGGTTTCTCGGCAGCCGAAAACGTGCTGGGCATCGGCCGCTCGGCCATCAGCCAGCAGATGAACGACCTCGAGCAACGCCTGGGCCTGCGCCTGTGCCAGCGCGGCCGTGCCGGGTTTTCACTGACCGAGGAAGGCCGCGAGGTCTACCACTCGGCCCTGCAACTGCTCAGTGCCCTGGAGTCGTTCCGCACCGAGGTCAACGGCCTGCACCAGCACCTGCGTGGCGAATTGAACATCGGCCTCACCGACAACCTGGTCACCCTGCCGCACATGCGCATCACCCATGCCCTGGCCGAACTCAAGGACCGCGGCCCCGACGTGCGCATCCAGATCCGCATGATCGCCCCCAGCCAGGTCGAGCAAGGCGTACTCGACGGCAGCCTGCACGTCGGTGTGGTACCCCAGACCAGCCCGCTGTCGGGCCTGGAGTACCAGCCGCTGTACAGCGAACGCTCACTGCTCTACTGCGCGGTCGGCCACCCACTGTTCTACGCCGACGACCAGCAGATCGATGACCAACGCCTCAACAGCCAGGACGCCATCGCTCCGACGTTCCGCCTGCCCGCCGATATCCAGGCGCATTACCAGGCCCTGCACTGCACCGCGAGCGCCTCGGACCGCGAAGGCATGGCCTTTTTGATCCTCACCGGGCGCTACATCGGCTACCTGCCCGACCACTACGCCAGTTTCTGGGTCCAGCAAGGCCGCCTGCGCGCCCTCAAGCCCGCACAGCGCTTCTATGACCTTGGCCTGAGCTGGGTCACCCGCAAAGGTCGACGCCCCAACCTGGTACTGGAAAGCTTCCTGGAAAGCCTGGCTGCGACACGTTGATACGTATCTAGGCCGCAAATGCTTGTCACTTCGGCGCAGGCAGGTAATCTGTCGGACATTCGAAACGACCCGTCCGGAATCGTCCATGACCCTAGAAGTCCCTGCGCATCGCTCCCCAGCCTCGGGCAAGCCCGCCGGCCGCATCCGCCAGAAGAACGAACAGGCCATCATCCAGGCTGCCGAAGACGAATTCGCCCGCCACGGCTACAAAGGCACGAGCATGAACACCATCGCGCTCAAAGCCGGGCTGCCCAAGGCCAACCTGCACTACTACTTCACCAACAAGCTGGGCCTGTACATCGCCGTGCTGAGCAACATCATCGAGCTGTGGGACAGCACCTTCAACGCCCTGAGCGTCGAGGACGACCCGGCCGAAGCGCTGAGCCACTACATCCGCACCAAGATGGAGTTCTCCCGGCGCAACCCGCAAGCCTCACGGATCTTCGCCATGGAAGTGATCAGCGGCGGCGAATGCCTGAGCGAGTACTTCAGCGCCGACTACCGCGAGTGGTTCCGTGGCCGCGCCGCGGTGTTCCAGGCATGGATGGAAGCCGGCAAGATGGACCGGGTCGACCCCGTGCACCTGATCTTCCTGCTCTGGGGCAGCACCCAGCACTACGCCGACTTCGCCACCCAGATCTGCCAGGTCACCGGCCGTAGCCGCCTGACCAAGCAGGACATGGAAGACGCCAGCAACAACCTTATCCACATCATCTTGAAAGGCTGCGGCATCACGATGCCCGCCTGACCCAAACCTATGCCTTCTACCCTGCTCGAACTCTGCGAATTCCGCGAGGACATCCGCAAGAGCCGCTTCATCACCCTCGCCGGCCCGATCACCAGCCCCGCCGAGGCCATGGCCTTCATCGAACGCCACAGCGATCTCGCCGCCACCCACAACTGCTGGGCCTGGAAACTCGGCGGCCAGTACCGCAGCAGTGACGACGGCGAGCCCGGCGGCACGGCTGGTCGTCCTATCCTCGCGGCCATCGAGGCCCAGGATTGCGACCAGGTGGTGGTGCTGGTGATCCGCTGGTACGGCGGCATCCAGCTGGGCACTGGCGGCCTGGCCCGCGCCTACGGCGGCGGTGCCAACAAATGCCTGCAGCAGGCGCCCAAGCGGCTGTTGGTCCAGCGCAGCGAGTTCAGCTGCAACTGCACCTTCAGCGAGTTGGCACTGCTCAAGCTGCGCCTGGCCGAAGTGGACGGCCTGGTGCTGGATGAACAGTTCACCGCCAATGGCGTCGACCTGCACATCGCCCTGGGTGATGCGCACCTGCAAAACCTGCAACAGCAGTTGGCTGACCTCAGCCGAGGACGCATCCTGCTGGAACGCCGCTGAGCGTTGCCCACAACTACTGTGGGCCTGCCTGTGGATAAGCTTTGGGCAAGGTGATGCAGCCCTTACGCTACAAGGCCCGCAGAGCTTTGATCAGATTTTGATCACAATTGTGTGACAGTGACTCAAGTCACTGAAAGCCTGTGAGTTATCCCCAGGTTTGGCCTGCACGTTGCTCTGGATCGCGCCTTTAGAACTCGCGGGGCTTGCACACAATTCCTGTGGAGCAGCTTGTGGATAACCCGTGAACCACCGCACCAAAGCCCAGCGCCACCGGCCTCCCATCGTCCTGGTTACTTTTTGATCACCCTTATTCAGCACAACCGGGCAGCCCGCAAACACCTGGGATATGCTCATCAGCCTGGTTCTACTGCGTGATCGCCCCCCTCATCAAGGAGCATTGCAATGACTGCACACAAGACCGCACTGATCATCGGCGCCTCCCGTGGCCTCGGCCTGGGCCTGGTGCAACGCCTGCACGAAGATGGCTGGAACATCGTCGCCACCGTACGTGACCCGCAACAGCCCGGTGCCCTCAGCGCAGTGCCAGGTGTGCGTATCGAACGCCTGGAGATGAACGACACCGCTCAACTGGACAGCCTCAAGCAGCGCCTGCACGGCGAGGTGTTCGACCTGGTGTTCGTCAACGCCGGCGTGATGGGCCCGCTGCCGCAGGACCTGGAAAGCGTACAAGCGCAGCAAGTCGGCGAGCTGTTCATGACCAACGCCGTGGCGCCGATCCGCGTCGCCCGCCGCCTGGTCGGCCAGATCCGCCCAGGTACCGGCGTGCTGGCATTCATGAGTTCGATCCTCGGCAGCGTGACCATCCCCGACGGTGGCGAGATCTGCCTGTACAAAGCCAGCAAGGCCGCGCTCAACTCGATGATCAACAGTTTCGTGGTCGAACAGCAGCGCCCCGACCTGTGCGTGCTGGCCATGCACCCCGGCTGGGTGAAGACCGACATGGGCGGCGAGAACGCCGAAATCGACGTGCTCACCAGTACCCGCGGCATGCTCGAGCAGATCAAGGCGCACAGCGGCAACGGCGGCCTGCGCTTCATCAACTACAAAGGCGAGACGCTCATCTGGTAAGGCCCATGCCCAGGCCTGGACAGGCGCAATGCCCAGCCAGGCCCTGTAGAATGTCGGCCAACCGTACCTGATCGAGATTACACACATGTATGAATGGCTGAACGCCTTGCCCAAGGCGGAACTGCACATGCACCTGGAGGGCTCGCTGGAGCCCGAGCTGCTGTTCGCCCTGGCCGAACGCAACAAGATCGCCCTGCCCTGGGCGGACGTGGAAACCCTGCGCAGCGCCTACGCATTCAACAACCTGCAGGAATTCCTCGACCTGTATTACCAGGGCGCCGACGTGCTGCGTACCGAGCAGGACTTCTACGACCTGACCTGGGCCTACCTGCAGCGCTGCAAAGTGCAGAACGTCATCCACACCGAGCCGTTCTTCGACCCACAAACGCACACAGACCGTGGCGTTCCCTTCGAAGTGGTGCTGCGCGGCATCGAGAAGGCGTTGAAAGATGGCCGCGAACAACTGGGTATTGGCAGTGGCCTGATCCTCAGCTTCCTGCGCCACCTGAGCGAAGAAGAAGCGCAGAAAACCCTCGACATGGCGCTGCCGTTCCGCGACACGTTCATCGCCGTTGGCCTGGACAGTTCGGAACAAGGCCACCCGCCGAGCAAATTCCAACGCGTGTTCGACCGTGCCCGCAGCGAAGGCTTCCTGACCGTCGCCCACGCCGGTGAGGAAGGCCCGCCCGAGTACATCTGGGAAGCCCTCGACCTGCTGAAGATCCAGCGCATCGACCATGGCGTACGCGCCATCGAAGACGAGCGCCTGATGCAGCGCATCATCGATGAGCAGATCCCGTTGACCGTCTGCCCACTGTCCAACACCAAGCTGTGCGTGTTCGACCACATGAGCCAGCACAACATCCTCGACATGCTCGAGCGTGGCGTGAAGGTCACGGTCAACTCCGATGACCCGGCCTACTTCGGCGGTTACGTCACCGAAAACTTCATGGCCCTGCATGAACACCTGGGCATGACCCAGGACCAGGCTCGCCGCCTGGCGCAGAACAGCCTGGACGCCCGCCTGGTGCGCTAACCACAGCCCTGTCCGGCAGCCGGGCAATAGCTTCGATCTGCTGCAGTCCCACAGCAGTGATGTGCACCGCCCGGCTTCCTTCCTGCTCGCGAATCCAGCCCGACTGCAGGAACAACTTGAGCAAGGCCTGCCCCAGGCTCCCGCCCAGGTGCGGGCCTTGGTCACTCCACTCGCTGCAATGGCAGATCACGCAATTTCCCCGCTGCCCCGGCGCCAGCGCATCGATAAAGACCCCCATCGCCTCTAGCCGCGACCGGCCCTCCCGGCTCACGGTCAGGTACTGTTCACTGCCCTCGAGCCAACCGCTGGCAAGCATGCGCTGAAGGAGCTCGGCAACGATCTCTCCGCCCAGGTGGCCATCGCACAGGCGCGCCCGACGCATCGACAACGGAATCTGCATGGGCGTGGCGAGTTGCCCGGACGGGCGGTTTTCCAGCTGCACGCTGGCCAGTGCTTCCACCGCCGCGATCACGGCTGGCGTGGCCAGCCGGTAGTAACGCTTGCGCCCGCGCGCTTCGAGCCGCAGCAAGCCGGCTGCGGCGAGTAGCGAAAGATGGGCGCAGGCAGAGGATGTGCTCAGCCCGGTCATGATCGCCAGTTCATTCGCCGCACGGGGGGTGCCATCGATCAGAGCCCACAACATGGCGCTGCGTTTGGGTTCGGCCATCAGGCCGGCGGCCTGACTGATGCTACGGACTGCGTTCGTCAACCTGAAGCTCCCTGAATCTTCTCGTCTGATAACAGAGCGAGCCAGGCCAGATCCCGACATCGATGAACGATGACGATGAATGCGATCCCCCTGCAACTCCCTGAGCGCTCGGTTGCCCTCCTGGCAGGGAAGTATCGCTGGCTGGCACTGGCTGCCGCGGGCCAGTATAAGCCGACAGGAAATTCACGCCTCACCCGCGTCGGTGGCCTTGCCCGGCGCCAGGCTGGTCGCGACCAGCGCTGGCAAAAGTGCCCAGCAACAGCCCGGGCCCTTGATATGGCTGGCGCCGTGGGCATGGCCGGAAAGGCTGAGGGGCTGGCGCAGACAATACCCACATCGCCCTACGCCAATAGCACCTGACAAACCAGAAAGCTTCCCGCCCTCAGCCCGCCATGACCGTCAGTCAGTGTTCAGATATCGGTCATGCCGGGCGCTTCTGGCAGCGCTACACTTCATCGGCTCTCGCTCACTGGAGGTGGATCGCCATGAAGATTGTCGTCAGTGCGTCGAACCGAAACCCCAATTGCCCGTGGCTGGTCCAACTCGACCAGCATGTGGTGAGTTTTCGCAGCGAGGGCGAGGCGCGGGCCTTCGTCGCCCTGCTGGAAACACGCCTCAACGCCCCTCACCCGCTCACGCAGGGCGGTTGGCCTGCCAGCGCCGGGTCAGCAGTGCGACACTGACCACCAGTGCTCCGCACAGGCTGATCACCAGCGCCATGGGCACCGCGCTGCCGTCATGCAGCACCCCCACCAGCGCCGCCGCCCCTGCGGCGACGCTGAACTGCAGGCACCCCATCAACGCCGAGGCGCTGCCGGCTCGTGCACCCTGGCCGCTCATCGCGCAGGCCGAAGCGTTGGGGATGATGCAACCCAGGCTGGCGATGCACACGAACAGCGGTACCAGCAGCGGCCACAAGGCCACCGGGCGCAGTGCCGCCACCGCCAGCAGCAGCAACGCCGCCGCCAGGTACAGCCAGACCGCGCGCGCCAACAGGAACGCCGGGCCGCGCTTGGCCAGCAGCCGCGCATTGACCTGGGCCATGAGGATAAAACCGGCGGCATTGGTGCCAAACAGCCAGCCGTAGTGTTCCGGCGGCACGCCATACAGCTTGATGAACACGAATGGCGAACCGGCGATGTAGGCGAACATCCCGGCGATGGCGATACCCCCGGTCAGCGCATGGCCGACGAACACCCGATCGCCTAGCAGGCGCAGGTATTGGCGCAAGGCACCGTTAAGCGGCTGACGCGGCACGTGCGCTGGCAGGCTCTCCGGCAGGCCCAGGCCCACCGCCACCAGGCAGGCGGCACTGAACAGGCTCAGGGCGAGGAAGATCGACTGCCAACCGGCCACGTTCACCAGCACACCACCGAGCATGGGCGCCAGGATCGGCGCCAGGCCCATTACCAACATCAGTTGCGAGAACACCTTGGCCGAAGCCACCGCGTCGCACTTGTCGCTGACGATCGCCCGCGACAGCACCATGCCGGCGCAGCCACCGAGGGCCTGGACGAAGCGGGCCAGGATCAGGCTGTCGAGGTTGGGCGCATAGGCGCAGGCCAGGGAGGCCAGGGTGAACAGCCCGACGCCGAACAACAGTGGAATGCGCCGGCCAAAGCGGTCAGCCACCGGCCCATAGGCCAGCTGGCCGAGGGACAGGCCAAGGAAATACGCGGCCAGCGTGGTCTGCACGTGCTGCTCGTCGGTGGCGAATGCGTGCGCCATGGCTGGGAAGGCGGGCAGGTAGAAGTCGATCGCCAATGGCCCGAACGCACTCAAGGCGCCGAGGATCAGCAGGGTTCGCAGGTTCATGAAGAATCCATAGCAGGCTAAGCAAGTGCGTCAGTCTACCTGCATGGACCGTTCAGGCGATGAAAAGCTTTGTAATAATTCCACCACGCCTAGGCGAGGGTTGTGCTTTCGCGCAGGAGCAAGGATGCCCCAGCGTACCGCGAACCCTGTGGAGCGGCTTCAGCCGCTCCCACAGGTGCCTTAAAAACAATCGGTTACGTGCAGCCCGCTGCCACTGAGTGGGATTGCAGTCCGGAAGATGTGCATCAGGCCACTTCGGCCTGGTACCCCTCCTCTCGAATCGCCGCCAGGATCTGTTCGGCGCCCAGCGAACTTTCCACCCGCACCTGCCTGCCTGCCAGGTCGACTTCCACCCGCGCCTGCGCATCCTGCTCCTGCACCGCCCGGGTCACGCCCTTCACACAATGGCCACAGGTCATGCCTTGTACGTTGAACACTTGCATCGAGGTTGCCTCCTTGTGGGTTTTGCCCAGTCTCTTCCTTGCCATCGGGGCAAGGTCAAGTTCTGCGTTAAACGGCCGGGCTGGAAATCCGCGCTCGGCTCGGCCAAGCTGCGCCTTTGACGTTTATGCCAAGCAGGAGATTGTTCATGATCAGGACCGCATTGACCCTCGCCGGATTGCTCGGTGCCCTGGCCGTGGTGCCACCGGCCAGCGCCGAGGGCAACTCGGACTACAGCGTGCTGATCATTTCCCGGGAACGCCTGGAAGTGGCCACCAGCTGCGAAATCGGCATCTACCTCAACGACCAGTTGTCCGGCCGCCTGTTCCAGGAACAGGCGACCTCCTTCAACCTGCCGCCCGGCCCAGTGGACGTGCGCCTGCGCCTGCTGCCGGGCCAGGTGCCGGGCTGCGCGCCGGGTGTCGAGGACCAACGCAGCACACGCCTGACGTTGCAGGCGGGCCAGATCAACAAATACCGCATTGCCATGGGGCACAATGGCCTGGTGCTCAAGCGAGCCGGCCTGGGCTATTGACCTTGACCGCATGGCAAGGTTGATGCTGCTGGCACGTCCACGGAGGAATCAGCCATGCCCGCATCCACCACCTTCGACCTGCCGATCGCCGGCATGACCTGCGCCAGTTGCGCAGGTCGGGTCGAGCGCGCCCTGCGCAAGGTTTCCGGCACCCAGCACGTCAGCGTCAACCTCGCCACCGAACAAGCCCGGGTCCAGGCCCCGGCCGACAGCCTGCCAGCACTGGTCGATGCCGTGCGCGATGCCGGCTACAGCGTCCCCACCCGCACCCTCGAACTCAAGATCGACGGCATGACCTGCGCCAGCTGCGCCGGTCGCGTCGAACGCGCCCTCGGCAAAGTGCCGGGCGTCGAGCAGGTCAGTGTCAACCTCGCCAGTGAACGCGCCCATCTCGAAGTGCTGCAAGCAGTCGATGACAGCCTGCTGATCGCCGCCGTCGACAAGGCCGGCTACAGCGCCAGCCTGCCGCGCACCCACGATGACGACCTGCACCAGGCGCAACGTCGCTTGCGCAATGAGCGGCTGGCAGTCGGCGCGGCTCTGCTGCTGGCATTGCCCCTGGTGCTGCCGATGCTGGTGCAACCGTTCGGCCTGCACTGGATGCTGCCGGCCTGGGCGCAGTTCCTGCTCGCCACCCCGGTGCAGTTCATCCTCGGCGCACGCTTCTATGTCGCCGCCTGGAAGGCCGTGCGCGCCGGTGCCGGCAACATGGATCTGCTGGTCGCCCTGGGCACCAGTGCCGGTTACGGCCTGAGCCTTTATCAATGGGCCAACGCCCATACGGGCATGGAGCCGCATCTGTATTTCGAGGCTTCGGCGGTGGTGATCGCCCTGGTGTTGCTCGGCAAGTACCTCGAAAGCCGCGCCAAGCGCCAGACCGCCAGCGCCATTCGCGCGCTCGAGGCCCTGCGCCCGGAGCGCGCCATGCGGGTGGTCGATGGCCAGGAACAGGACGTGGCGATCAGCCAACTGCGCCTGGGCGACCTGGTACTGGTCAAGCCCGGCGAGCGCTTTCCGGTGGATGGCCAAGTCATCGAAGGCAGCAGCCACGCAGACGAAGCATTGATCAGCGGTGAGAGCCTGCCCGTACCAAAACAGCCCGGCGACAGCGTCACCGGCGGCGCAATCAATGGCGAGGGTCGGTTGCTGGTGCAAACCCAGGCGCTGGGTACCGAAACCGTCCTGGCGCGGATCATTCGCCTGGTCGAGGATGCCCAGGCGGCCAAGGCCCCCATCCAGAAACTGGTCGACCGGGTCAGCCAGGTGTTCGTTCCGGCGGTGCTGGTGCTGGCATTGATCACCCTGGTCGGCTGGTGGCTGGCAGGCGCGCCGTTGGAAACCGCGCTGATCAATGCCGTCGCCGTGCTGGTGATCGCTTGCCCCTGTGCCCTGGGCCTGGCCACCCCCGCCGCAATCATGGCCGGCACCGGCGTCGCCGCCCGCCACGGCATCCTGATCAAGGACGCCGAAGCGCTGGAGCGCGCCCACGCCGTAAACCGCGTGGTGTTCGACAAGACCGGCACCCTCACCTCGGGCAGCCCGCGCATCGTCCACAGCCAGTCCGCGACCGGCGACAGCGGCGAACTGCTGCGCCTGGCCGGCGCCCTGCAACGCGGCAGCGAGCACCCGCTGGCCAAGGCGGTGCTCGACGCCTGCAAAGAACAAGGCCTGGAGGTCCCTTCAGTAACCACCAGCCAGTCACTGACTGGGCGCGGCATCGCCGGGCAGGTGGAGCATCGCGAGCTGGCCCTGGGCAACCGCCGCCTGCTCGATGAAAGCGGCCTGCAACCGGGCAAGCTGGCCGACGCGGCCCACGCCTGGGAAGCCGAAGGCCGCACGCTGTCCTGGCTGATCGAGCGTGGCAACCAGCCCCGCGTGCTCGGCTTGTTCGCCTTCGGTGACAGCCTCAAACCCGGCGCCGCCAGTGCCATCGACGCCCTGCATGTCCGCGGCATCAGCAGCCACCTGCTGACCGGCGACAACCGCGGCAGCGCCAAGGTGGTGGCCGATGCCCTGGGTATCGACGACGTCCACGCCGAAGTGCTGCCCGCCGACAAGGCCGCCACCGTCGCGGCATTGAAACAGAACGGCGTGGTGGCCATGGTCGGCGACGGCATCAACGACGCCCCGGCCCTGGCCGCCGCCGATATCGGCATTGCCATGGGCGGCGGCACCGACGTGGCCATGCAGGCCGCCGGCATCACCCTGATGCGCGGCGACCCAAGGCTGGTGCCAGCGGCGCTGGAGATCAGCCGCAAGACCTACGCGAAGATCCGCCAGAACCTGTTCTGGGCCTTCATCTACAACCTGGTCGGCATCCCCCTGGCGGCCCTGGGCTACCTCAACCCGGTGCTGGCCGGCGCCGCCATGGCCCTGTCCAGCGTCAGCGTGGTGAGCAACGCTTTGTGGCTGAAAACCTGGAAACCCACCAGCACCGACCAGGAGGCCCCATGAACATCGGCCAGGCCGCCCGCCGCAGCGGGCTCAGCGCCAAGATGATCCGCTACTACGAGTCCATCGGCCTGCTGCGCCCGGCCAAGCGCAGCGACAGCGGCTACCGGCTGTACCAGCAGGACGACCTGCACAGCCTCGCGTTCATCAAGCGCTCTCGGGACCTGGGGTTCTCGCTGGAGGAAGTGGCCAAGCTGATGACCCTGTGGCAGGACCGCCAGCGCGCCAGTGCCGATGTGAAAGCACTGGCCCTGCAACACATCGACGACCTCAACCGGCGTATCGAAGAGTTGGTGAGCCTGCGCGACACCCTGGGCGAACTGGTCGCCCACTGCCAGGGCGACGACCGGCCGGATTGCCCGATCCTCAAGGACCTGGCCAATGGCAGCGGATGCTGTCACTGACCTTTGCCGTAGGATCATGCCTCCTGTGTTGCATGTCCCGGCCCATTCGCCGGCAAGGCCGGCTCCTACGGATAAAGCGTGATCCTGGCTTCGTAGGAGCCGACTTGCCGGCGAACAAAACCACGCGTTGCCAGGCACCGGCTCTGCCGGTGTTCGCCGGCAAGCCGGCTCCTACAAAAAAACTTGGTATGCCATATTAGCCTTACCCCGACCGAATCCCCCTCAAAAGCACCTTTCGTCCAATAAATACGGGCATTTCCCTTCAAGAAACCCAGACGCTGCCGATGGCCTGAGTACCTGCCTCATGTCTCGAAAAAAACAACTCCGGGAGCGTGGATGAACATCAAGCAAAAACTCACCTGGGCCTTCGCCGTCATCGCCGGGCTGCCCATCGTCATCGTCGCCACCCTGGTGGTGGTCAACCTGCGTGGCGAAGCCCGCGACGATTTCCTCGACAACAGCAGCCGCGAGATCCGCCAGGTCGGCAACGCGATGAACCTGTTCTTCCAGGGCATCACCCAGAACGTCGACTACCTCGCCGCGCAGCCGCTGGTGGCCGCCAGCGCCGACAACGTGAAAAAGCACATCAGCGCCGACGCCGCCAGCATCGCCCCCGGCGAGCAGGACAAGGCCCTGTTCGACCTGTTCAGCCGCCTGGCCCAGAGCCACCCGGACTACGCCTACGTCTCCTATGGCCTGAAGGACGGCGGCTACGCGTTCTGGCCGGGCGACCCGAAGATGGCCAACTACGACCCGCGCACCCGCCCCTGGTACCAGGCCGCCATGGCCAACCCCAACAAGACCCTGCGCACCGCCCCCTACTACTGGGCCGGTGACGACGCGGTGCTGGTCAGCACCGTGCGCGCCGTGGCCAACCAGTTGGGCAGCCCGGGCGGCGTGGTCAACATCGACGTGTCGCTCAAGGGCCTGACCGAGATCGTCAAGCAGATCAAGCTGGGCGAAAGCGGCTACCTGATCCTGATGGAGAACAACGGCAACGTCATGGTCGACCCCCGCGACGCCAGCCACAACTTCAAGCAGCTCGCCAGCTTCGGCGACGGCTATGCCGAGCTGGCCAAGGCCGGCAAGGGCCTGGTCGAAGTCCAGATCAACGGCGAGCGCTACATGGCCAACATCTACCCCGACGAGCAACTGGGCTGGACCTTCATCGGCCTGATCCAGCACGACGAAGTGATGCAGACCACCACCCGCCTCACCTGGCTGATCGGCGCCGTGGCGCTGATCCTCGCCGCCGTGTTCGCCGCGGTGGGCACCGCCTTCGCCAAGCTCATCGTGCGCCCGATCAACAGCGTCACCAACGGCCTGGAAGACATCGCCCAGGGCGAAGGCGACCTGACCCGCAACCTGGAAATCCGCGGGCGCGACGAAACCGCGCAGCTGGCCAGCTGGTTCAACCAGTTCCTGGGCGCCATTCGCAGCCTGATCCAGCACATTGGCGCGGCGGCCAACAAGATCCTCAGCACCTCCAGCAGCTCGACCCGGGTCTCCGGCGACATGGCTGAAGCCGCCGGGCGCCAGCGTGAAGCGGTGGACATGGTGTCGACCGCCTTCCACGAAATGGTCGCCACCGCCAACGAAGTCGCGCGCTCCTGCAGCCAGGCGGCGATGTCCGCCGACAGCGGCCAGCAGCAGGCCCGCGAAGGCCAACAGCAAATCGACGCGGCGGTGCAAAGCGTCGACCGCCTGAGCCAGGAGATCGAGCAGTCGGCGCAGTCGATCCAGCAACTGGAGCGCGACAGCAACGCCATCCAGTCGATCCTCGGCACCATCCGTTCGATCGCCGAGCAGACCAACCTGCTGGCGCTCAACGCCGCCATCGAGGCCGCCCGCGCCGGCGAGCAGGGCCGCGGGTTCGCCGTGGTCGCCGACGAAGTGCGCGCGCTGGCCAAGCGCACCGCCGACTCCACCGCCGAGATCGACGGCCTGCTGGGCAACCTGGCCAGCCGTACCGCCGAGGTGGCGCAGCAGATGCACGCCAGCATCGAAGTGTCGCAGCAGTCGGTCAGCCGCATCGGCCTGGCCCGCGACAGTTTCGGCCAGATCCGCGAGTCGGTGGATGTCATCCGCGACATGAACACCCAGATCGCCACTGCCGCCGAAGAGCAGCACCAGGTGGCCGAGGACATCAACCGGCACATCAGCCAGATCCATGGTGACGCGCAACTGGTGGCCGAACTGGCCCAGGCCGCGCGCCAGGACTCCGAAAGCCTGGCCGGGCTGTCCAACGAGCTGGATACGCTGGTGCGCAGGTTCCGTACCTGACAGTGCCCCCTATCGCCGGCAAGCCGGCTCCCACAGGTCTGCTGCAATCGCGAAACCTGTGGGAGCCGGCTTGCCGGCGATAGGCCCTCCCGATCGTGCGGTATCGCTACAACTTCAATTCCCCCGGCGTCGCCCCGAACAGTTGCCTGAACGCCGCGATATAGGCCGAAGTCGAGTCATAACCACACCCCAACGCCGCCTGGGTCACACTCTCCCCCGCCTCCAACAGCGCCAGCGACGACAACAGCCGCATGCGCTGGCGCCAGTTGCGAAAACTCAACCCCGTCTCGCGCTGGAACAGGCGCATCAGGGTCTTCTCCGACACCCCCAACTGCACGGCCCACTGCTGCAAGGTCTGCGGCTGGTCTGGCGCGGCGATCAGGCCATTGCACAGCGCCAGCAACCCGGGGTGGCGAGGCAACGGCAGGCAGAAGCCCACCTGCGGCAAAGTCCGCAACTGGTCGAGCAACACGGCCACCAGCCGCGCCTCGGCACTGTCCCCTTCCGGGTAGTCGACCGCAAACGTACAAAACTGCTTGATCAATTCACGGGCCAGCGGCGTGACTTCCAGCACACGGCATTCATCCGTCGCCCAGGGGCAGGCATCGCGGCGCACATAGAGGCTGCGCATCTCGGCCTGCATCGACGTCACCACTTCGTGCTCGGCCCCGGCCGGTATCCACACCCCCCATTGCGGCGGTGCGAAATAGCTGCCGTCGCGGGTGTAGACGCCGAGCACTCCGCTGATGGCATAGGAGAACTGCACCCAGTCATGCTGGTGGCGCGTGGTCCAGGAGCCGGCGCCAAGGCTTTCGGCGCGGGCATAGAGCGGCCTGGGCAACGCGTCCAGGGCCGGAATCGCTCGGGGGGCGGGAATGTGTCCGGTGGCCGACATGATCTCCTCACAGTGTTTCCGGTCGGACCAGACTATCAGGTAAGTGGCAGCGCATCGCGGGGCAAGCCCGCTCCCACAAGATCCGTGGAGCGGGCTTGCCCCGCGATGAGGTCTCTGTCTGCTCGCTATCGCTCGACGATCGCCGTCACCCCCTGCCCACCCGCCGCGCAGATCGAGATCAACCCGCGCCCCTTGCCGCGCTGCTTCAGCAACTTGGCCACGTTGGCCAGGATGCGCCCACCCGTCGCGGCGAACGGATGCCCCGCCGCCAACGAGCTGCCCTTGACGTTCAGCTTGCTACGGTCGATGGCCCCCAAGGGCGCGTCGAGCCCCAGGCGGGTGCGGCAATAGTCGGGGTCCTCCCAGGCCTTGAGCGTGCACAGCACCTGGGCGGCAAAGGCTTCGTGGATCTCGTAGAAGTCGAAGTCCTGCAGGGTCAGGCCATTGCGCGCCAACAAGCGCGGCACCGCATAGACCGGCGCCATCAGCAGCCCCTCCTGGCCATGCACGAAATCGACAGCGGCGTTTTCGCCGTCGACCAGGTAGGCCAGCACCTCCAGCTCATGGGCCTGGGCCCACTCATCGGTCCCCAGCAACACCAGCGAGGCGCCATCGGTCAGCGGTGTGGAGTTGCCAGGCGTCAGGGTGCCCTGGCCACTGCGGTCGAATACCGGCTCGAGCCTGGCCAGTTGCTCCAGGGTGAGGTCGGGGCGCAGGTTGTTGTCGCGGGTCAGGCCCAGGTAGGGCGTGAGCAAGTCGTCATGCCAGCCCTCGGCGTAGGATGCCGCCAGGTGCTGGTGGCTGCGCAGTGCCAGCGCGTCCTGCTCGGCACGCTCGATGTGCCAGGTTTGCGCCATGCGCTCGCAATGCTCGCCCATCGACAACCCGGTGCGTGGCTCGCCATTGCGCGGCAACGCCGGCTGCAGATGGCGCGGGCGCAGTTTCAGGAATGGCTTCAGGCCCTCCCTCAGGGTTTTGCCCCGATGCGCCTGCAACAGGATCTGCCGCAACCCCTCGTTGACCGCGATCGGCGCATCGGAGGTGGTGTCGACGCCACCGGCAATGCCACTGTCGATCTGCCCCAGGGCGATCTTGTTGGCCACCAGCAGCGCCGCCTCGAGCCCGGTGCCGCAGGCCTGCTGGATATCGTAGGCCGGCGTGCACGGCGACAAGCGGGAGCCGAGCACGCATTCGCGGGTCAGGTTCATGTCATGGGAGTGCTTGAGCACCGCGCCCGCCGCCACCTCGCCCAGGCACAGGCCATGCAGGCGGTAACGCTCGATCAGCCCTTCCAGCGCAGCAGTGAGCATCGCCTGGTTGCTGGCCCTGGCGTAGGCGCCGTTCGAGCGCGCGAAGGGGATCCGGTTGCCGCCCAGAATCGCGACCCGACGAATAGAACGCATGCCTGTACCTCCCAAAGCAAATAGATCCGTAAGCGTAGGTTCTTTTAGCCCGGTCGAACGCCCCTGCCACAAACTTGGTCCACACTTGCATGCTTGCCATCAGGGAGAGACCCACACATGAGCGATCGCTATCTCGGTTTTGCCAATTCCAACCTCGGTCGGCGCCTGGTCGATGCCCTCGGCCTGCCACGCCCGGTGCCGCTGGAGCGCTGGCAGGCCGGCCGCCTGCGCCCGGTGGAGGGCGCGCTGGTGCTGGGTGGCGGGCCACTGGCCAAACAGGTCGAGGCATTTGCTGCGCGCCTGACCGGCGAATGCTACCGCTTCGATGACGACACCCTGGCATCTCCCGCCTGGGTCGCCGGGCTCGGGCCCAAGCTCAAGGCCCTGGTGTTCGATGCCAGTCATCTGTCCGACAGCGACCAGCTCAAGCAGTTGCGCGAATTCTTCCAACCCCTGCTGCGCAGCCTGGCGCCCTGCGCGCACATCGTCATCCTCGGCCGCCCGCCGGAAAGCCTCGACGACCCGCAGGCGCTGGTCGCCCAGCGCGCCCTCGAAGGCTTCAGCCGGTCACTGGGCAAGGAACTGCGCAACGGCGCCACCGCCAACCTGCTGTACGTCGGCAGCGATGGCGAGGACCAGCTCGAAGGCGCGCTGCGCTTCTTCCTCTCGCCCAAGAGTGCGTTCGTTTGCGGCCAGGTGCTGCGCCTGGGCCATTGCACCGCGCACGTCGAGGACTGGACCCGCCCGCTGGCCGGGCGCCGCGCGCTGGTCACTGGCGCCGCCCGTGGCATTGGGGCGGCCATCGCCGAAACCCTGGCCCGTGACGGTGCCCAGGTGACGCTGCTTGACGTGCCCCAGGCGCAAAAAGACCTCGACGCCCTCGCCGAACGCCTGGGCGGCCGCGCCCTGGCCCTGGACATCTGCGCCGCCGACGCCGCCACGCAGCTGGTCGAGTCGTTGCCCGAAGGCCTCGATATCGTCGTGCACAATGCCGGTATCACCCGCGACAAGACCCTCGCCAACCTCACCCCCGAGTACTGGGACGCGGTGCTGGCGGTCAACCTCAAGGCCCCACAGGTGCTGACCCAGGCACTGTTCGAGGCCGGCAAGCTGCATGACGGCGCGCGTATCACCCTGCTCGCCTCGGTCAGCGGCATCGCCGGCAACCGCGGCCAGGCCAACTACGCGGCGAGCAAGGCCGGGCTGATCGGCTTCGCCCAGGCCTGGGCGCCCAAGCTCGCCGAACACGGCGCCAGCATCAACGCCATCGCCCCCGGCTTCATCGAAACCCATATGACCGCCGCCATGCCCATCGGCCTGCGCGAAGCCGGGCGGCGCCTGAGCTCGCTGGGCCAGGGCGGGCTGCCACAGGATGTCGCCGAAGCCATCGCCTGGCTCAGCCAGCCGGGCTCGGGCACGGTCAACGGCCAGGTCCTGCGCGTCTGCGGCCAAGCACTGATGGGGGCCTGACATGACCGTTACCTGGCATGACCTGCACAGCCCCGACAACCGTGCGAGCCTGTACCTGCGTGCGCTGCGCAAGCGCAGGATCAGCGGCAGCCGGCTGCCGGAGCAAGGCCTGCGCTGCTTCCTGCGGGTCGACACAGGCAACCTGGCGGCCTATCGCAGGCTCTGCCACTTCGCCGACGATGGCCGCCTGCCGGGCACCTACCCGCACATCATGGCGTTCGCCCTGCAGCTGCAATTGCTCACCGCCCACGGTTTCCCGTTCCCACTGCTGGGCATGGTGCACCTGCACAACCGCATTGACGTGCTGCGCCCGCTCGGCGGTATCGACGGGCTGCGGTTTTCGGTGCATGCCGAAAACCTCAAGCCCCACGAAAAAGGCGGCACCTTCGACCTGATCACCGAGGCCGAAGATGGCTTGGGCCTGCTCTGGCGCGAAAACAGCCGCATGCTCGTGCGCGGCCTCAAGCTCGAGGGCAACAGGCACGCCGCTACCGAAAGCGAACCCGCCGAGATGCCCGAAGCCACCCGATGGTATGCCGACAGCGATATCGGCCGGCGTTACGCACGGGTGTGCGGCGACTACAACCCGATCCACCTGAGCGCAGTCAGCGCCCGCCTGTTCGGCTTCCCCAAGGCCATCGCCCACGGCATGTGGAGCAAGGCCATGGCGCTGGCGGCGCTGCAAGGTCATCTGCCCAAGGCGGGCTACAGCTTCGAGGTGGATTTCCGCAAGCCGGTGCGGCTGCCGTCGGAGGTGGTGCTCAGCGCCAGCGCGGCGGCGCCTGAGGGCGAGCTGCGGCTGGATGGGCATGGCGGGTTGCAGCACATGGTCGGGCGCTGGCGTTCCGGCTGAGTGATGTCACTTGCTTTAGTGCACGCCTCGCCGGAAGCTATGCGCCACGAGGAGAGCCCGATGAACCTGCAAGCACTGACCGAGCGTCTGCACCGGATCCGCGACAGCAACGACTGGCGCGGTTTCCACAGCCCGAAGAACCTGGCCATGGCCGCCAGCGTGGAAATGGCCGAACTGGTGGAAATCTTCCAGTGGCTCAGCGAAGACCAGTCACGCCAACTGCCCCCCGAGCAACTCGCCCACGCAGGCCAGGAAGTCGGCGACATCGTCCTCTACCTGTTGCTGCTGTGCAGCGAACTGGGCCTGGACATGAACGAGGTGGTGCAGGCCAAGCTGGCCGACAGCGAGAGGCGCTTCGCCAAATGAACGACCGTCACTTCGATGAACTGGCCACCCGCTTCGCCGAAAAGATCTACGGCGGCGCCAAAGGCGCGATCCGCCTGGCGGTGCTCCAGGCCGACCTGGCCGAGGCCCTGCCCGACCGCCCGCTGCGCATCCTCGACATTGGCGCCGGCCTTGGCCACATGGCCTTGTGGCTGGCCCAGCGCGGCCACCAGCTGACCTTGGCCGAGCCCGCCGAACCCATGCTCGAAGGCGCCCGCGCACGCTTCGCCGAGGCCGGTGTGCAGGCCACGTTCATCCAGGCGCCATGGCAGGATTTGCTCGGCCAGCTCACCGAGCCCTACGACCTGGTGCTGTGCCACGCCGTGCTGGAGTGGCTGGCCGAGCCGGAAACCATCCTGCCAGTGCTGCACCAACTGACCGCGCCCGGCGGCTGGTTGTCGTTGGCCTTCTACAACCGCGACGCACTGGTCTACCGCAACCTGCTCAAGGGCCATTTCCGCAAGTTGCGCAGTAACCGCCTGGCCGGCGAAAAGCAAAGCCTCACCCCGCAAAAACCGCTTGATCCACGCCAGTTGCGGGCGCAACTTGAACCTCAGTGGCAAGTCGAATGCGAAAGCGGCGTGCGCGTGTTCCACGACTACATGCCCAAGGAGTTTCAGGACAAGGCCGAGCTGCTCGACCTGCTGGAGATGGAACTGGCGCACCGTCGCCACCCAAGCTTCGCCGGGCTGGGCCGCTACCTGCACTGGATCTGCCGCCCGCACTGACATCAACGCCAGGAGGAACCATGCCGTACCGCTTGCTCTGCCTGGCCCTGTTGCCCCTCGCCCTGGCCGCCTGCCAGGGCAGCAACCCCTACGTGGCCAGTGGCAATCCGATCCCACCGGCGCCGCCCCAGGCCGCCGGCACGTTCGATGCCAGCGCCTACCCATCACCGCCCCGCGACTATGGCCGCTATCGCAGCTGGCGCTGGCGCGAGCAACCCGCGGGCCTGGCCAACGCCGCACCTGGCCAGCTCGCCGATGCCGTCAGCGGCGCCCTCGACCAGCATGGCCTGCGCCCGGCCCACAGCGGCGCGGCCGACCTGCTGGTGAGCGCCGACATCCGCCTGGAGCGGCGCCTGCGCCAGGTGCGTGACTACGACTACTACGACCCCTACTACGGGCCTTACCCCTATGGTGGGGTCGGCGTGGGCGGCTACCGCAACGGCTATGGTGGCTACGCCAGCGTGCCCATCGTGCGCACCTACGAAGTCGAAGTGATGGTGGTGCGCATCGACCTGTTCGACGCCCGCGACGGCCAACCGGTGTGGAGTGCCAGCGCCGAAAGCGGCAGCGACAAGGACTCGCCGCGCGATCGCGAAAACGCCCTGCGCGAATCCGTGAGCAAGGCGCTGAGCGGCTATCCTCCCAGTTAACATTTAACGGAGAACCATCATGTTGCGCCGTCTCGTGCTTCTGTCCTTCGCGCTACTGCTCACCGCCTGTTCGAGCAACAACGTCCAGCAGGATTTCGATGCCAGCCGCGATTTCGCCGCCTACCGCAGCTGGGCCTGGCAGGAACCCGCCCTGCAGTACCGCCCGGATGACCCACGGATCAAGAGCGACCTTACCGAACAACGCATCCGCCAGGCCGTCGCCGACCAGCTCGACCAGCGTGGCCTGCGCCCGGCCCAGGGCAACGCCAAGGCCGATGTTAAGGTGCGCGCCTACCTGATCGTCGAGGACCGCCAGCAGCAGATCACCACCAACTACGGCGGTGCCTGGGGCGGTTACTGGGGTGGCTACTGGGGCGGGCCGATGTACAACGAAACGCGCAGCGTCGACTACAAGGTGGCGACCATCCAGGTCGACCTGTTCGACGGCCGCGACGGCAAGCTGGTGTGGCGCGGCAGCGCCGAGCAGATCATGAACAACTACCCGCCCAGCCCGCAGGAGCGCAACGCCGCGATCCAGAAGACCGTCACCCAGGTGCTGAGCCACTACCCGCCGCACTGAGAGCGCCGTTGCCCCGACAAACCGTCTCCTACAGCTTTAATTTTGCACATTCCCTGTAGGAGCGGCCTTGTGCCGCGAAAGGGCTGCATCGCAGCCCCGGCTATCTGTGGCGCACGCTAGGGCCATGGGGCCGCTTTGCGGCCCTTTCGCGGCACAAGGCCGCTCCTACAGGGCGAACAGCCACGGTAACGCCACCAAGGCAACGTGCCATCACCTTGACTACACTCCTTGCACCGCCGCCGCGCTGCCGGGCCACTGGCCGGCAAAGGAGTGCCCGTGGTTCCCCGATTCGCTGTGCGCCAACGCGGCGCAATCGGCCTGATGGCCGCGCTGACCCTGGGCTTGGCCCTGTTGTTCATGCTGCTGAGCGTCGACAGCGGGCGCCTCTACCTCGAGCAGCGCAAGCTGCAGCGTATCGCCGACATGGCCGCGCTGGAGGCCGCCGAACACGCTGGAGTCTGTACCGGCAGCGGCCCGCAGGCTTCGGCCTTGGCCCGCACCGCCGCCACCCGTAACGGTCATGCCGTCAGCGACCCGCTGGTGGCCAGCTGCGGCTACCTGACCACCGGCGCCGGCAACCTGCGCAGTTTCACCGCCGACGCAAACCGCCCCGAGGCGATCAAGGTCGAAGTCGGCAAGCAGGTGACCACCAGCGTCGGCGGCGGGTTGTTCAGCTGGATCGACGGCAACTTCGCGCGTACCACCAACTTGCATGCCAGCGCGGTGGCGGCCAAGGCCAGCCCACCGCAGGCGATGCTGAGCATCCGCAGCAGCCTGGCCACGGTCAACTCGAACCAGGGTGCCGTGCTCAATGCCCTGCTAAAGGCCTTGGGTGGCAATACGCAGCTTGACCTGCTGGGTTGGCAGGGCATCGCTAACACCCAGCTCAACCTGCTCAAGTACCTTGATCAACTGGCGGTGGACCTGCACCTGGATGTGGGCGACTACCAACAACTGCTGAACCTGGACACCAGCGCCACCACCTTGCTCAAAGCCGCAGCCACCGTGCTGCAAAAAGGGGGCGTCGCCGCCGACGTGACGACCAATCTGCTCAAAGTAGCGCTTGACCTCCCCGATCAGATGACCGTCGGCCAATTGCTGAATATCCAGAGCGGTACCGCCCAGGCCGGGCTGGATACCAGCATCCAGCTGTTGCAGCTGGTGCAGGGCGTCATTCTGGTAGCGACCCAGGAACGCGCGGTCAATGCCGAGCTGCCCATCAGTATCCTGGGGTTGGCGAGCGGTAAAGTTCAGCTGCGCATAATCGAGCCGGCCCAAATGTCCGCAATCGGTGATCCACGCACCGATACATTGCGGGTACACACCGCCCAGATCCGCGCACTGATATCACTGGACCTGCCCGTCTTGCAGTTCGTCACCGGTCTGCTCAATGCCGTCCTCGACCTGGCGGCCCCGCTGACCAATGTCCTCAACAACCTGCTCAGCCTCAACCTGCTGGGCACCGTCAACTCGCTGACCTGCGCACTGGGTGTTCCCTGCAAGGTCAGCGACATCATCCTGGTACCCGGCAACGCCAGCTTGCAGGTCGGTCTGGAGGTGGCACAGGCCAGCAGCCGGTTGCGGCCAGCCCCCCCTGACAACTACAGCTGCTCACCGAAGAGCCTGACCACCCTGACCCAGCGCTCGGCGGCAAAGCTCTCTGTCGGCCGTTTCGACTCACCGCAACGGTTCCTCGAACAAGGCAGCGACCCCATCAACAACCCGGTCAGGCCCCTGCCTCTCATCGACATCGGCACCAACGTCTGTAGCCGCATCCTGTTCCTGCCGCCTGCCTGCGGCACTCGAGTACCACTCGCTGGCGGCGGTATCGGCGTACGCATCGACAGCACCGTGCTCGCAGGAGCGCCGGGCGAAAAGCTGCTGGTATTCGCCAGCAACTTCGCCCCATCGAACATCGGCCAGAGCCCGACCTGGCAGTTGATGGACAGCAATCAACCCCAGGTAGTCGCCAGCCTCTCGAACACACTCCTGGGCGTCCATCTGGAAGCGTACAAGCCGAAAAGCAGTACTGTACTTGGCGACGTTCTGGTGCTCACCGCCGGCCTGCTCGATGGGGTGAAGAACATCCTCGAGCCGCTGATCAAGAACCTGTTGAGTACCCTGCTCGACCCGCTGCTCAATGGTTTGCTCAAAGGCCTCGGTATCGACCTGGCCACTGCCCAGGTCGGCGCCAACCTCAGTTGCACCAGCGGCCACGCTCAACTGGTGCAGTGAACCGGCAACTCGATCCGGAAGCACGCCCCCGCTTCGCCGTTGCTCACCGTCAGGCTGCCGCCCATGTGGCTGACGATGCCATGGCTGACAGACAAGCCCAGGCCAGTACCCACCCCGGCCGGCTTGGTGGTGAAGAAGGGTTCGAAGATGCGCTCGTGCAGGTGCGGGTCGATGCCGCCGCCGTTGTCCTCCACCTGCAGGCACAGGCGTGCGCCTTGCAGGCACTGGCGCACCCGGATCCAGGGCTGTGCACAGCGCTGTTCGAGCAGCGCGTCGCGGGCGTTGACCACCAGGTTGATCAGCACCTGCTCCAACTGGTCTTGCTGGCCCAGCACCTGCGGCTGCTCGGCGGGCGCGTCGATATGCAGACTCACGCCCTTGCCACGCAGGCCCTCCTCGAGCAGTGCGCGCGCCCCCTCTACCGCGCCCCAGGCGGCAAAGCCCACGCGCTCGACCGCCGAGCGCCGGCCATACACGCGCATATGCTCGACCAGCCGCGCAGCACGCTCCACCTGGGCCTCGATACGGCGCAGCTTGTCTTGCAAGTAGGCCGGGTCGGCCGCACCGTTCTCCAGGCGCTTGAGTGCATTGACCACCGCCATGCGCATCACGTTGAGCGGTTGGTTGATCTCGTGCACCAGGCCCGTTGCCAGCTCGCCCAGGGTGGCCATCTTCGCCCCCTGCAGCAGTTGTTGCTGGCTGCGCCGCACCTCGGTGTTGTCGCGGCCCACCGCCTGAATCTCCAGCAGGCGCCCTTGCTCGTCGAACAGCCCACGGTCCGCCCACACCCACCAGGCATGCTCGCGGCCGGGCAGCTCCAGGCAGATTTCCGCACTGCTCTGGGGCTGCTCTGGTGTCAGTGCCCGCAGGCGTTGGACGAAGGCCTCGCGCTGGCTGGTGGACATCCATTGGCCAAGGTCGGCGCCCACCAGTTGCTCGGGCGTGCAATGCAGATAGTCGGCCAGCGGCCGGTTGCCGAATACCAGGGTCAGGTCAGGGCGGTAGCGGCAGATCATCGCAGGGGAATCCTCCACCAGCAGCCGGTAGCGCTCCTCGCTCTGGCGCGTGCGCTCGGCGGCCTCGGTGGCTTCGCTGACATCCAGCCACAAGCCCACCACCTCCTGCGGTTGGCCGAGGTCGTCGCGCAGCAGGCGCGCTTCGTCGAGCATCCAGTGATACCCACCCAGCTGGTCGCGCAGGCGATAGCGGCAGCGCACCTGGCCCTCGCGCAGCAGGCAACGGGTGCGCTCCAGCCACAACGGGCGATCGTCCGGGTGCACCGCCAGGCCCGGCTGACGTGCCAGCTCGCCATCGGCCGGCCACCCCAGCAGCGGCCCCAGGCTGGCACTGAAGAAGGTGCTGTGCAGCGCCCCGTCGACGCAGGCCTGCACGTAGATCACCGCCGGCGAGCTGGCGATAAGGTTTTCCAGCCGCGCACGGGCGGCGCCGGCCTGTTGCTCCTGGGCCTTCAGCGCGCTGATGTCGAGCAGAAAGCCGCGCAACTGCCGGCCCTGCAATTGCCCCACCCAGTGGAACCAGCGCGGCGCGCACGCGGTATCGGCTTCGCACACACGCAGGCTCAGGCTCAGCGCCTGGCCCTCGCGGGCCTGCTGCAACGCCAACTGCGCAGGCTCACGGTCAGCCGGGTGCAGGTGCGCCAGCCACTGCTCCAGGCCGAGCTGGCGCGGCAAGCCCAGCGTCGCCGCCAGTGCCGGGTCCAGTTGCAGCGCGCCCTCCAGCGGCCACTCCCACCAGCCCGCGCCCAGCTGCTGCTGGAGGTCGTCGAGATGGCTGGCCTGTTGCCCCAATTGCTGGCGACGATGGCGGGCCAGCAGTGGCTCGACCAGGGTTCGCGCCAAGGCCAGCGCCATGTCGGCCGGGGGTACCTGGGCGGCGCCTGCGCACAATAACCAAGCCTCGGCATCCTGCCCCTGCCGATAGGGCAGCAGGAACAACGAGACGCCACCACACAGGGCCAGCAGCTCGGGGTCATCGTTCACTTCGATCAGGGTTTGCGCAGGCAGGCGCAGCAGCCAGCGCTGCAAGCGGCCATCGTCCGGCCACGGCCAGCGGCCCTCGCTGCTGGCGAAATGGCGCCAGCCGCCGTGCTCGCGCAGCATCAGGCGCAACGACGTGGCCTGCCAGTGCTCGGCCAGGGTTTGCAACTGCTCGCTGGCGGTCTGCACCAGGCGCTCGGCACCGCATTCGCGCAAGGCGTGGCCGATTTCACCGAACAAGGGGCGTTGTCGGTCCCAGCGCTGCTCGCGCAACAGGTCGCCAATATCGAACAGCTGCAGCAGCCAGGCCTGGCCATGGCGTTGCAACCAGCCCCGGGTATGCAGGTCGTGGCCCATCACGGTATGGAAGTCCAGGTCCAGCGGCTGCCCTTGCCAGTCGCCGGGCTCGCCCTCGATCACCAGCCAGCTGTGCCGTTGCAAATAGTCATGCAGCCGCGCACCAGGCTGCCCGGGCAACGCCAGCAAGGTGCGCAGCGGCCCCGCCAGGCGCAGCACCCGGCCTTCGTCGTCGAGCAGCAGCTGCAAGCCGACGGCAGGCAAGGGCTCTGGCTCATAAGCGGCTGGCGCTGGCGGCGTGCGCCAGCGGTCGAACAGGCTGCCGCTCACAGTTGCAGGCTCGCCTGGGCCTGCAAACGCTCGGGCAGCTTCGGCACTTCGCCGATCACCGGCAGCACCAACACCGGCACCACCCGTTCAAGCCGCTCACGCGGGTAGTCGATGGCCACCGTCAGCAGCTTGTCCGCCCCCACGGTGACCCGGGTGTCACCCGCGACGCTGAAGCCCAGGGCCGCCGGCATCCAGGCCAGTTGCTGGCCGATCACCTGGCGCGCCACGCCCTGCACGTCGCTGGCGTAGGTGGCGCTCGCCGGGTCGACGGCCACGCAACGGCGCACCGCCTCGCTGCTGGCCTGGTTGAACGACTGCAGCATGAGCATCGGCAGCGCATAGCTGACCACGCCATAGAACACCGCGAAGAACACCATGAACACCGCGACAAACTCGATGGCTGCCGCGCCTTTTTGCCGTCCCGCCGGGCTTGCTTGCATGATCGCGTCTACCCTGACTGTGAGACCTGTCTGACAGCATAGAACCGTTCAACGAATAGGGATGGCAATTTGCCAATGCAAAGCATTGTTCTCCTGATGTGGCTTGCCTTGTGCACCGAACAAGATGTCCGCGAACGACAGATTTCCAACGCCCTGACCCTCGGGGGCGCGGCCTGCGCGCTGCTGTGGCTGTTCAGCACCGGGCACAGCTGGATCGGCGCCGATGCCAGCGAAGCCGGCTGGGCCTTGGCCATCGTCATGCTGCTGACGCTGCCCGGCTACATGCTCGGCCGCTTCGGCGCCGGCGACGTCAAGCTGATGGGCGCCCTGGCCCTGGCCACCAGCCCGCAGTACGTACTGGGCACCTTCATCGGTGCCGGTATCACCGTGCTGGCCTGGCTGCTTGGCCGGCGCCGGCTGTGGACCCTGCTCAACCCCAAGCTGAAGAAGCGCTTGCAGAAGCTCGCCGAAGAAGTCGGCGACAAGCAGCCCTTTGCCCCCTATGTGCTGGCAGGCTTCCTGCTCACCGCCGTTTGGATCCAATAGCGACTGAACCACCGGAATAGGTGTAGAGTCCATGTACATAATTGCAAAGTGCGACTACTTTTCTTGCTGCCATCGCCTCTGGCCCGGGAGCGAGGCCGATACGACAGGGAGTTGATCGTGAACAAGTCCGTCAGTGAGGTTAAGGTTCTGGTTGTCGACGATCAGCCATTGATCGTCGAAGAGCTGTGCGATTTTCTTGAACATGCCGGCTACCGCTGCATCCCGGCTCATTCCACCGACCAGGCCATCGAGTGTTACATCGCCGACGAAGCCATCGGCCTGGTGCTGTGCGACCTGCACATGCCCGAGCGCGATGGCATCGAACTGGTTCGCGCCTTGAAGCAGATCACCGGCAGCCAGCGCATGTTCGAGGCGATCATGCTGACCGGCCGCGCCGAAAAGCAGGACGTGATCCGCGCCTTGCGTGAAGGCTTCGCCGACTACTACCAGAAACCCATGGACCTCGACGAACTGCTCGAAGGCATACGCCGCCAGGAAGAGGCGTTGCTGGAGCGGCAGCGCAACGTCCACGTGCTGGGCAGCCTCAACCAGCGTTTGCAGGAACTGGCGGAGTCCATCGACGACCTCTACCAGGACCTGGAAAAAGCCCGAGGCCAGGGTACCCACCGCAGGTCCACGGATGTCGAAGACACCGAGCCCGAGCTGCCACCGGCCTTCGAAAAGTTGTCACCCCGCCAGCTGGAAGTGGCCAAGCTGGTGAGCAAGGGCAAGACCAACTACCAGATCGCCTGCGAGCTGGGCATCACCGAGAACACGGTCAAGCTCTACGTCTCGCAGGTACTGCGCCTGACCCACATGCACAACCGCACCCAGCTGGCGCTGGCGCTGACACCCCGCTCCTCGCCCGTGCATCAGCGTTTCATCACCCACTGAACAACAAGCATGCGCGGTCGCCGTAGGAGCCGGCCTTGCCGGCGAACACCGGCCTAGCCGGTGCCATGCCCCGCGTTGCCTGGTTCGCCAGCAAGGCTGGCTCCTACGGGATGACGCTGTCCGGCCCCCTCTCACCCGCCATTGTTCGACGAGCTGATCTTGGTCCAGCGATAGAAGTCGGGAATCTCGTACTTGTAGGTGTCCAGCCAGCGCTGCATCGACTGGTCCCGCTCCTTGTCGGTCTGTTGCTGAAGCACGGGCGACGCCTGGCGGTTGCTGGCCTGTACCCGCAGCAGCGCTTCGGTGGCCGTTTCGGCCCTTGGTTCCTGGGCCTGCGCCAGCAGTGGCATGGCCAGGCACGCCATGAGTGTCCAGGGTCTGAACATGATCACCTCCCCTCTTTAATTGATGGCCGTCGCCGGTGTGCTGCTCACCGCCAGCCGGCCGCGCCCGCTGGCCTTGAGCTGCGTGGCACGGGCCTGGGCCTCGGCGAACTGCTCGGGCTTCAGGTGCAGGCGCTTGACCAGGTCCTCGGCCTGCGCCCAGTTGTCCTGCACCAGCGCCAGGGTGACCAGGTTGACCGCTGGCAGGGCGTTGTCATCTTTCAGCTCGATGGCGGTGAGGAACTCGAAGCGCGCCTGCTCATGGTTGCCCAACTTCATCTGCACCAGCCCCAGGTCGTTGCGCACTTTCTCGTCGGTCGGCGCCAGGCGCACCGCCCGTTGCAGGTTGCGCAGGGCCTGGGTGTCATCGCCGCGGGCCGCAGCCAGCTGGCCAAGGCCATGTTCGCCCTCAGCCGCCAGGCAGCCACCCACCAGGCTGCGGTAGAGCGGCTCGGCCTCGCCGCGCCCGAGCAGGCGCAACACCTTGGCCTTGCGCAGGCGCACCTGGTCGAGGGTTTCAGGCAGTTGTTCCAGGTGCGCAAGCCCGGCATGCGGGCGGCCTTCGCTGATCATCTGGTCGGCCATGTCCAGGCTCAGTTGCTGGTCGGCGTCGGGCTTGCCACAGCTGCCACCGCTGAACAGGCGGCCCAGGCTTTCACTCGACTGGCCGGCACAGCCGGTCAACAGCAACAGGCCCGTCAACAGCATGATCGCTTTCATCCATTCCCCCTCAGGATCCCAATGCCCGCGCCAACGCGGAAAAGCCCGGCCCGGCCAGCACGATGAGCAAGGCCGGGAACAGGAACACCATCATCACCGCCGACATTTTCGCCGACATCTTCGACACCCGCTCCTGCAGGCCCGTCAGGCGCCGGTCGTCGAACAACGCCTTGAGCGCCAGCAGCGACTTCATCGAGCCACTGCCCTGCACCAGCAACTGCTGCAGCACCACACAGGTGTCGATGAACTCGTCCACCGCCAGCAGGCGCGCGGTCTTCTCAAGCTCCGGCCCCAACGCCAGGCCCGAGTCGACCCGCTGCAATACCAGGCGCAACTCTTCGCTGATGTTCGGCACCAGGCCACGCCCCTCCTGGGCCAGCACCCGCAAGGCCTGCTCCACCGCAAGGCCGGTCTCGAACAGAATGCGCAGCAAGGGGATCAGCAGGCTCACCTCCAGGGCGATCCGCCGCTGGCGGCGCGCGGCGGCGGCCGCCAGCAGGCGCTTGGGCAGCAGGTAGCCGGCGCCCAGCGCGCACAGCACCAGCACCATCCAGTTGCCACGGCGTTCCCCCGGCAAGCCATGCACCATCACCAGTACCACCCCGGTCAACAGCAGCGGCAGCCCCAGTTGCAGGGCGGCGAACAGCGCCCGCTGCCGGCTGCGCCGCCAGCCCAGGCGATCGAGCAGCGCCTGGGTTTCGCCATCCAGCCGTTGCAGGCGCTGCCCCAGCGGGCTGCTGCCCAGCCAGTGCAGCCAGTCCCCCAGGCGCTCGTCCCGGGCCAGCCGGCCTTGCAGGCGCCGCGCTACCCGCTGACGGGCGCGCAGTTGGCGTGCCGCCTGCAAGGCCAGCAGGGCGAAGGCGGCGAACAGGCACAAGGCACTGAGCAACAGGGCCATGGTCACAGGCTCCTCATCATGCGCCACAGCACCAGGCAACCGATGGCTTGCAGGGCGAAGGCCAGCAGCAGCATCGACTGCCCGTGGCTGTCGCGCCACATGGCCAGCAGGTAGCCAGGGTTGGCGAGCAGGAAGTAACCGACCATGCCCAGCGGCAGCGCCCCGAGAATCCATGCGGTGATGCGGGTCTCGCCGGTCATCGCGCGCAGTTGGCGATCGCCCTGTTCATGCTCGCGGATCAGCTTGATCAAGTTCTCCATCAGTTCGCTGGCGTTGCCACCGTGGCGCTGGTTGATGCGCAAGCCCAGGGCGAACAGGCGCAGCTCGTCCTGGCGGTACAGCTCGGCCAGCTCGCTGACCGCATCCTCCAGCGCCACGCCCAGTTGCACGTTGCGCCGCACCCGCAGCATCGCCGAATGCAGTGGCTCGCGGGTGCTGTCGATGCCGCCCAGCACCGCGTCGCTGAGCGTGCGCCCGGCCTTGAGGCTGCGCACGCTGTAGTCGAGCAACCCGGGCAGTTGCTGGACGATGCGTTGCAGCCGGCGCCGGCAGCGCCAGACCAGGTAGCCATAACCGAGCAAAGGCAGCCCCGCCAACACCAGCAGCGCCGCCCTCCAACCACCGGCCAAGCCGGCCGCCAGCGCCAGGCCGAACCAGGCCATCAGCCAGTAGCGCAGTCGTAGCTCGCCCTGGGCCAGGCCGGCGCGCTGCAACAGCGGGTCGAGCCAGTCGCGCCGGGCGCTGCCGGCACGCACCGCGCGGTAGGCCCGGCCCAGGCGTTGCAGGATGCGTTCCTCGCCGCGCTTGCGCAGGGCCAGGCGCCACAGCAACAACGCCATGCCCAGGCACAGCGGTGCCAGCGCCAGCAGCAGCGGGCCGATCACAGCACGCCCTCGTGGCGCAGCTTGGCCCCGGCCGGGTGCGGCGCCTCGCGCAGGAAGACATCGCCGCCGCGCCGATCGAGGCGGAACAGGGTGTTGGTGACGTACACGTCGTCGCGCACACCGACCACCTCCAGCACCTCGCTCACACAACGCCGGCCATCGGGCAGGCGGGTCAGCTGGATCACCACGTCCAATGCCGCGCAGACCATCTGCCGCAGGGTTTTCTCGGCCACCTGGCGCCCGGTCAGGCCAACCAGGGTCTCCAGGCGCAGCAGCGCGTCCTGGGCACTGTTGGCGTGCACGGTGCTCATCGAGCCGTCGTGACCGGTGTTCATCGCGGTCAGCACATCGACCACCTCGGCGCCACGGATCTCGCCGAGGATGATGCGGTCGGGGCGCATGCGCAGGGCATTGCGGATCAGCTCGCTGGCCTTGATCTCGCCATGGCCCTCGGCGTTCGGCGGACGGGTTTCCAGGCGCACCACGTGGGGGTGGTGCAATTGCAGTTCGGCCACGTCTTCGATGGTCACCAGGCGCTCCTGGGGCGCGATCATCTGGCTGAGGATGTTGAGCAAGGTGGTCTTGCCGGTGCCGGTGCCGCCGCTGACCAGGATGTTGCAACGCAGGCGCACGGCACGTTCGAGGAAGTCGAAGATGGCCTGGTCGATGGCCCGGGTGGCGAGCAGGTCGGCGCTCTTGAGCATGTCCTGGCGGAACTTGCGAATCGACAGGCAGGGCCCGTCCAGCGCCACCGGCGGAATGATCGCGTTGACCCGGCTGCCGTCGGGCATGCGCGCGTCGACCATCGGCGACGACTCGTCCAGGCGTCGGCCCAGCGGCGCCAGCACCCGCTGCATCACCCGCTCGACATGGTGCGCATCGATGAAGCGCAGGTCGGTCTGCTGCAACAGGCCGCCGCGCTCGACGAACACCCGGTACGGGCCGTTGACCAGGATCTCGGTGACGGTGGGGTCGCGCAGCAGCACTTCGAGCGGGCCGTAGCCGGTCAACTCATCGACGATCTCTTCGGCCAGGCGCTCCATCTCGTAGCGCGACAAGGCCAGGCGCAGGCGGGCGACATAGTCGCCGACCTGTTCAAGGACGAATTGCGCCAAGGCCGGACGCGCGCCTTCAAGCAGGTTGCGCCCGGTGTCCTCGATGGCATCGATGACATGCCGGTGCAGGGCGCGCTTGAGCACCTGCGGATCGTTGGCCGCATGGCGCGGCCCGCCAAAGGGTTCTTCGCTGCTCATCGGTGGCTCCACAGGCGGCGCAGCCAGGCATGGGTCGGGGGCGCCAGGTTTTCCGAACGCCTTGCCAGGCGCTCGCCCAGCTCGCGCAAGGCCTGGCTGAGGGCCTCGCGCGGGGCCAGCTCGAACAGGCTCAACCCCTGGTTCTTGGCATTGAGCCGCAACTCGGCGCTGTACGGCATGACCTTGAGCAGCGCCAGCCCGTAGCGCTTGGCCAGGGCCTCGGCGTCTGGTGCTACATGGCGCATGAAGCGGTCGACCAACAGGCTGGCGTGGTCGAGCTTGATGCCCCGGTCACGCCACTGCTCGAGCACTTCCAGGTTGCGCCGGCAGTCGAGGATGTTCTGGTCGGTATACAGGATCAGCTTGTCGCAGTGGCTGACCAGGGTGCGCAACGCTTCGCTGTCGGCCTGCCCGGTGAGGTTCAGGACGATGTGCTGGAAGTGCTGGCGCAGGGCGCTGAGCAGCATGTACAGCTCGGCGGCGCTGGTCTGCTCCAGCGCGTCGTCGCTGGCGGCATAGGCGAGAATGCGCAGGCCGCCCTTGTCGCGGGTGAAGGCACTGTCGATCAGGGTAGCGTCGAGGCGGCGCAAGTGGCGCAGGGCATCACCGAAATGGAACGACGCCTCCAGCCCCAGCAGCGCCAGGCTGTCGCCGCGCGGCAAGCCCAGGTCGAGCAGCAGGGTCTGCTGGCCGCTGTCCTGCACCACCCGCGCCAGGTGCGTGGTGAGCAGCGCGCCATCGGCCCCACGCTGCGCCCCATAGAGCACGCTCAGGCCACCTAGGCTGGGGTTGCTGGCCACCGTCGGCAGGCGCTTGCCCAGGCGCCGCACCAGCCCGGCCACTTCGCTGGCACGCGAACCATAGGCGACGAAGTCGCGGGCGCCGGCGCGCATGGCGTGCAGCACCAGCTGGTTGTCCATGCCATCGCCCAGGGCGACGATGGCCAGCATCGGCTTGGCCTCGAGCATGCCTTCGATCAGCGCGCACTGAGCGATCAGCTGTTCGCGGTCCAGGCCAATGAACACCAGGTTGCTGAAGGTCATGTCGACCAACGCCAGCAACTCGTCGAGGGTGCCACCGCTGGCACCAATTACTTGCCCCAACGGCGCCAGGGCGCCCTGCAACCAATGCAGGTCGTCCTCGTTGCGGGTCAGGGCGAGGTAAGTCTGGTTCTGGCTTTCGCTCATCGGGACAACCCACCTTGGCCGTCGAAACTGCCGTTTTCCATGAAGAACAGCCGGCCCCAGCTGGGGTCGTAGGTGCGCAGCCCCTCGCCCGGCAGCTCCGGCAGGCGCGCGTCGGCGGCCAGCGGCTGGACCAGGTGCGGGGTGACGATCATCAGCAGTTCGGTCTCTTCGCGGCTGAGCGCCGACTGGCGGAAGAACGCACCGATGATCGGCAGGTTGCCCAGGCCCGGCAGCTTGTCCACACCAGACCGCACGTTGCTGCTGATCAAGCCGCTGATGATGAAGCTCTCGCCATCGGCCAGGGAGATGCTGGTGTCGGTGCGCCGTACACTGAGCGCCGGCACCTGGGTGCCGGCAATGACCACGGCGTTGGTGTAGTCCAGCTCGCTGACTTCAGGCGCCACCTTGAGGGTGATGCGGTCGCGGCTGACCACCGTGGGGGTCAGTGCCAGGCGCACACCGAACTCCTTGTACTCGATCGACACGTTGTCGCTGCCGCTGCTGGGCACCGGGATGGGCACCTCGCCGCCGGCCAGGAAGCTGGCGGTCAAACCGCTGAGCACGGTCAGGCTGGGGCGTGCCAGGGTGTAGGCGAAACCGCTGTTCTCCAGGGCGTTGATCATGGCCAGGAAGCGGCTGCTGCCACCGCCCCAGACGATGTTGAAAACGTTGTTGTCGAGCGGGATGCCGGGGCGCACGTCGGCATAGGTGACCGGGTTGGTACCGGTCTGGATACCGGGGACGTAGCCAGGCCGAACCACGGTGTTGGGTACCGTCCCAGGCGAACCGATGAGGGTGTTGTTCGAGCCCTTGAAAAACAGCCGGGTACCGGCCTCCTTGAACTTTTGCCGGCGCACTTCGACGAAGCGAATATCGGCCTGCACCTGGATCGGCAACGGCTCCTGCCCGGCAGGCGGCTGCGCCACCTCGGCCATGTCGGCGCTGGCCCGGCCCTTGACGAACAGCATGGCGCGGTGCGGCTGCGCCGCGCAGGCCGTCCACAGCATCAGGCTGGTAGTGCCCTGCCCCACCGCGGTCAGCAGCACCGCACGTTCACCGCTGGGCTGCACGTCGGCGACCTTGGGTTCGCCCACCGCCGCACGGGTGATCGCCACCGGCAGGCGCAGTTCCTGTTGCAGGCCCTGGTCCATCTCGATCACCGAGGGCAACTGGTCGAAGCCCGAGCAGCCCTTGCCAGCGGCCAGGGCTTGCGGCACACACACCGCCAGGGCGATGCCCAGCAGGCTCGGGAGCGCCACAAGACGGCGCGAAGAACGACGCAAAGAACTACGCATGAATGCATCCTTGCCGGGTCAGGGAGTCTTGTTCGGGTCGCCCGCCTGGGCGCCGCGAATGATCTGCATGGTGGGAGCAGCCGCAACGGCGGTCGGGCTGGCCAGCGGTACCTGGGACAACTGGCTGAAGCGGTAGAGTTCGCGGCTGGCGGCGTCCAGTTGCAGGTTGGCATCCTGGCCCGACCAGTAGCGCGCCAGCAGCTGCTCGTCGGCGCTGCGCACGGCCAGGCGCAAGGTGCCGGCCTGGGCGGCCAGCATCAGCCGGCTGGCAAGGCTCTGTGGTACCGCCAACCCGACGGTGCGGGTGGGGTTGCTGTTCAGCGCTTGCAGGTCGCGACGCGCCTTCTGTTCTTCGGCGGTCTGCGCCGGGCGGCCGTCGTTGGCAAGGCCGGTCTGCTGGTCGACGCTGAGCACGCGCAGGGCCGGCAGCACCACCTGGGCGGAGGACTGCGGGTTGTTGGTTTCTTCACGCAGGAACAGCAGCACATCGACATAGTCGCCGGGGCGCAACTGCCCGCCCGCACCGATCACATCGTCCACCGCCACCGCCACCGCGCGCTCGTGGGGCCGGATCATCCGCGCCAGCGGCCCACCCGCCTGGAAGCTCGTCTCGTCGAGCCAGTTGCCGGCGGCCAGGGGCCGCGAGCTGCTGCGCCCGAGTACTTGCTCGGTTTGCTGGAAGGCGCCGGCGGGTACCACTTGCAGGCGCTCGACCAGTACATCATCCGCCGTCAGTGGGGTGTTGGCCGGCACGGCCCTGCGCAACACCACGATGGGCGTACGGGGAGGTTCGGGTGGAGGGGCCGGCTGCGTGGCGACAACAGGGGCGGGAGCGTCAACGGGCGCAGTGGCCGGTGCTGGCACAGGCTGCGCCGGGCGGCTCAGGCGCAAGCCCCAGTAGCCGGCGAGCAGGGCAGCGAGAAGAAAGAAGCCAGCGAGGATCATGGTCAAGCGACTGCTCATTTCCGCCCTCCCTGCGCCCCTGGAGCGATGCTGGCAAAAAGAAACTATTTCGCTATTGCACGGTAGCCGAGCCCAGTCGATTCGCCATTAACTGCACCGCGTTTTTTGAGCCATGAAATTGACGCATAGCCAAAACAGAAACTTAGCCGCGCTGATCACGATTACTACTTTTGGACTAATGCTTTGTTACATTTGCAGCCCGCCATGGCTTGGCGATGCTGTGATGGCAAAGGGGTGTCACTTTTCAAGCCCCGCCGACCAGCGCCGATCGAGCGCGAGGAGCTGCCGCCATGCTGCTGCAAAAAATCTTCGTTCACTGCATCACCTTCCTGCAACGCAAAGACGGTGCCTCCGGCATCGAGTACGCGGTGATCGCGGCCATGGTCGCGGTGGTGATGGCCGGCTTCGTCACCCCCATCGGCGATGAGGTGAAGAGCATCATGCAATCGATCCAGACCGCTATCACCCAGTAACCCCCTGCTGCGTGCATGCCGTTTGATCAAGACCTTGGGGAGCCGACCATGCCGACCTCTTTCTTGCGTCAACAGATACTGCTGGTGGATGACGAGGAGGAGGCCTTGCTGGAGCTGGCCGAGCTGCTGGAGAACGAAGGCTTCTGCTGCCACACCGCCAACTCGGTGAACGCCGCCCTGCACCAGCTCACCCGCCACCCCGATGTCGGCCTGGTGATCACCGACTTGCGCATGCCCGAGGAGAGCGGCATCGGCCTGATCCGGCGGCTGCGCGACCACACCGCGCGCCAGCACCTGCCGGTGATCGTCATGTCCGGGCACGCCGACATGGACGATGTCAGCGACCTGTTGCGGCTACAGGTGCTGGATTTGTTCCGCAAGCCGATCTACCACGCGCGCCTGCTGGAGACGCTGGAGAACCTGTTTCCCAAGCCGCTGTTGCAAGCGGTGCCCTGACACAGTCCTCTGTAGGAGCGGCCTTGCCGGGGCGCCGGACCGGCCGGAAAGGGCTGCGTAGCGGCCCCGGCAATCTTGAGGTGTATTTGAAATCCTGGGGCCGCTACGCAGCCCTTTCGCGACACGAGGCCGCTCCTACAGGGGCGTGCGAGCCATCAGGTGGAGCCGGCTCGTTCGACGTAATCAAAGCTGGACGCTGACACTCAGCGTCAACCGCGGCCGCCGGTCGAGGCTATCCAGGGCAACATCCGCCATCGGCTTGGCCACCTCGACCGCGATGTTGCAAGCACGCCCATCGCCAAAACGCAGGCCGAGCGCAGCGGAGGTCATGTGCGCGGCCTGCACCTCCCACTGGTTGAACCAGGCCCGAGCAGTGTCGAGCACGGCATAGGGCTGCAAAACTTTCAGCCAGCTGCCATCACGATGGAAGCTGTAGTTCACCTCGTAGGCCAGGCCCCAGCCTTTGTCACCAGCAGCCTGGTCGCTGGGGTAACCCCGGCCGAAATACTGCCCGCCAAACAAGACGCGCTCGCTGTCGGGCAGGCTGTCGTTGCTCCAGTACGCCGCTGCCGAGCCCACGCCCTGCCAGTTTTCGGTGAAATTGTCGCTCTGTACGCCGGACACACGCAGGCGAAGGAAGTCCAGGTCGTCATCGGTATTGCTGCGCGCCCCGAACTGATCCAACCCCTGGTACACCCCGGCACTGACCATGCGCAGCCGGCGAGCCTCGGCCTTGCGCCAGTCGCCTTCGAACGACAACACACGCAGGTTGGTCTCGCTGTCCAGCGCAAAGGGCGCGCCGGTCACCGGGTAGTCGACACGGTCGCGAGCCACGTAGAAGCGTGCCACCGCGTCTAGCCACTCGTTGCTCGAGGCAATCAGCGGTTGGCTGAAGCCGATCGCGTAGCGTTGGTTCTCCCGGCGTTGGTCCAGGTCGCGGCCGTTGCGCAGGCGCACGCGCGTATTGGGCTCACTGCGGTAGCGTGAGGCGGACACCTGCAGCTGCGAGCCTTCGCTGTCGAGGTACTGGGCGTAGCCGAGGCGGTAGTAACGTGCGTGTTCCTCATCCGGGGGCACCAGCACGCTGGCGCTCAGTTGCTCGGCCATGCGGGTCTGGGCGTTGCGGCTCACACCCAGCAGGGCCTGCGGCTCGTCGCGGCTGCCGTCATTGACTTGCAGGCTGGCGCTGTAAGGCTTGCGCGTAACCTGCCCGATCAACTGCGCGCCCTCTTCACCGGCAGTGGATGGCTGTACCTGGGCCTGAAAGGTCACACCGGGAATGCGGTTGGCCAGGCTGGTGTAGCGTTCGAGCGTCTCGCGGGTCAGTGGCCGCTCGGCCATGAGCCTGGCCATGAACTGGTCCAGATAAGCACGTGCCGGGCCGATCTCACCCTGCACCTGGTAGTCGTGGATATACCCTTCGACCAGCACCACGCGCACCCGCCCGTCATCGAAGTCCTGCGGGGGCAGGTAGGCGTACGAGAGCAGGTAGCCCTCCTGCTGGTAACGCTGGGTGAGGCGCCGGGTGACATCCGCCAGCTCGGCCAGGCTGACGTCGCGGCCGATCAGCGGCTGGTAATGGTCACGCAAGTCGCTCAGGGAGAAGACCGTGCCCCCCTCGAAGCGCACCTTGCGCACGTGCACGCGGGCCTCCATCGAGACCGACTGCGGGGCACCCGGCACCGACACCTGCAACCTGGAGGCGTCTGGGCGGTAGCTGTCCAGCGGGCGGTTTGCCGTGGGCAGGCGGCGCTCGGTTGCCGTGCTGTCGAGGAACGTCGGCAGGGGCTCTGCACGGGCCAGGCCGCTCCAGTACAGCAACACCATCGTCATACCCAATCGACGCATGCGGACGCTCCATGATCCGTTGGATACCGGGGCACCGGCTGGGCGCCCCGTGACAGCAAGCGTAGGTGCAGGCACGGCAAACAGCCACTACTGGCTGACCTGGAACGCCACCCGCGCCGTTTCGCCGCTCTCATCCAGTGCGCTGACTTCCATCTGCCCAAGCTGTTCGAAGCGCACCAGCAGGGTGTCCTGGCCCTGGGTTTCCCCCAGCGGCTGGCCATTGAGGAACCACCAGCGCCGGCCTCCCCCACCCAGCGCCGACAGCCACAGTTGCAGCGGCTCGCGGCTGGTGGCCGGGCGGCGCAGGTTGTCGCCCGGACGCACCCCGACGATGGACAGTGGCGGCGCAGTGCTCGCCACCTGCGGCGGGCAGGCGGGGTCGGCCGCCGGCAAGCGCGCGGCACGCCGCTCCATGCGTGGCAGCCAAGGCTCCAGCGGCGCCGGCCACAGCGCCACGTCACGGGCGACAGCGCCCGGGCAGCCGGCATCGACCCGCAGCCCCTGGTCGTTGACCCACACCGTCTCGCGCAGGCCCAGCCCCAGCGGCTGGTCGGCCGCCTGCAAGGTGGGCGGCGTGGTGTTGTCGAGCGTCCAGGCGAAGCGCTGGCGCCGGCAGTTAATGTCCTGGCGGTTCATCGGCTGCCCCAGCGGCCAGCAGATCGCCGCCACGCCCACCGAAGCCGGCACCGCCTCGACGGGCACCTCGATACCGCGCTGGCTGTCGCGGTTGCTGAGCAGGTCATGCACCTGCAGCATCAGCGGCGCCGCCGAGGCCAGGCCGAACTGGCCCGGCACCGGGGTGCCGTCGGGGCGGCCGATCCACACACCGATCAGGTAGCGTGGGCCGACGCCCACCGACCAGGCGTCGCGAAAGCCATAGCTGGTGCCGGTTTTCCAGGCCAGCGTCGGGCGCTGCACCAGTTCGGCGTGCGGGTCGCGGTCGGGGCGTGCCTGGCCGCTGAGAATGCGCCGGGTGATCCATGCCGAACCTGGGGACAGCAGGCGCCGCTCGACCAACGGGTCCTGGGGTTGCAGGCGGATTTTGGCGCTGCGCCCATCACGGGCGAAGGCGGCGTAACCACCCACCAGGTCCTCCAGGCGGCTGCCCGCCCCACCGAGGATCAGCGACAGGTTCGGCTCGGCCAGCGGCGGCAGCACCAGCGGCATGCCGCCCATGCGCATCTGCGCGGCGAAGCGTTTGGGCCCGTAGGCCTCCAAAAGCTGCACCGCCGGCAGGTTGAGCGACAACGCCAGCGCCGAACTGGCCGACACCGGGCCGCTGAAGCCCATGGAGAAATTGCCTGGGCGGTAATCGCCGTAGCGCCGCGGCACATCCTGCAGCAACGACTCGGAATGGATCAGGCCGTCGTCCATGGCCATGGCATACAGGAAGGGTTTGAGGGTCGAGCCAGGCGAGCGCAGGGCGTGGATCATGTCGACATGCCCGAAGCGGCGCTCGTCACCCAGGTCGATGGAGCCCAGGTAGGCACGCACCGCCATGTTCTGCGTCTCCACCACCAGCAGGGCCGCCGAGGTGCGCTCGGGCAGGCGCGCGCGCCAGCCCAGCAGCAGGTCTTCCAGGCGCCGTTGCAACGCAGCATCGATCGTGGTGCGGATCAGCGGCGGGCTGTCGACGGTGTTCAATCGCCGGGCCAACAACGGTGCCAATGCCGGCTCCTGGCGCGGCGCCAGCAGCAGTGGTTCTTCGCGGGCCTCGGTGATGCGCTGGGCGGGCCACACCCGATACTCGTCCAGGCGCTGCAGCACTTTGTCGCGGGCACGCTGGGCGCGTTCAGGATGGCGGTCCGGGCGCAGCCGGCTCGGCGCCTGGGGCAGCACGGCAAGCAAGGCGGCCTCGGCCGGCGTGAGGTGCTTGGGCGACTTGCCCAGGTACGCCCAGCTGGCTGCCGCCACCCCCTGCAAAGTGCCGCCGAAGGGTGCGCGATCGAGGTAGATCTGCAGGATCTGCTGCTTGGACAGGTGCCACTCCAGCTGGGCCGTGCGCCACAGCTGGCGCAGTTTGCCCGCCAGGGTGCGGTCGTGCGGGTCGAGCAGGCGCGCCACCTGCATCGACAGGGTGCTGCCGCCGGAGACCACGCGCCCGCCCCGCAGGTTGAGCCAGGCCGCCCGGGCCAGGGCCATGGGGTTCACCCCGGGGTGGTGGTAGAACCAGCGGTCCTCGTAGGCGAGCAAGGCCTCCAGGTACAGCGGCGAGACGTCGTCCGGGCTCACCGGGTAGCGCCACACGCCCTCGGCATCGGCAAAGCGCCACAGCGGCGTGCCGTCCTCGGCCAGGACCACCCGTGCCAGGTCGTCGCCCGGCAACGGCAGTGGCCACAGGCGGTCGGCCAGCCACAGCAGGGCCAGGGCCAGCAGCACGCCAACGGCGCCATGGCGCAGCAGCCGAATCAGGCGAGGGCGCGCTAAGCTAGGCATCGGGAACCGACCGGGCCAGGTGATGGCCAAAGGCTGGGATTCGCCGATTCGTTGATCAGGAAGCGACTATGCATGTAGAAGGTTTTTTCGAGTGGCTGGGGCAGGTACTGGGGTCGGTGATCCGCTTCATCGTCGACGGTCTGGGTGGGTTGTTCAACCTGTTGGCCAACGCCGGCGGCAATTTCATCGATGGCCTGGCGCGCACGTTGGGCATGGACACCTCGCTGGTCAGCATCCTTGCCCTCATCGTCGGCCTGATGCTGCTGTACTCGGCGGTGCGCGCGTTCATGCGGGCATCGATCATCCTCGGGATCATCTGGGCGTTGCTGGGGTTGTGGGTGTTGAGCTGGGTGGTGCATTGAAGGCCTGACGCAGCGCTCTGTAGGAGCGGCCTTGTGTCGCGAAAGGGCTGCATAGCAGCCCCAGCATCTTCGCACTGATGCTGAAATCCTGGGGCCGCTTTGCGGCCCTTTCCGGCCGGTCCGGCGCCCCGGCAAGGCCGCTCCTACAAAGGCACGCGCCGGCTCAGCGGGCGCGCACCGTCATCTCACCCTGGCTCTCGCCCACCGCCTGCAGGTTCGGCCGGTACATCGACTCCACCTGCGGCGGCGGGATGCGGTAGCTGCCCGGGGTCACCGCCCGCGCCAGGTACAGCAGGTGGGTGGTGCCGTAGCTGTCGAGCTTGAGCGCGGCCACGTAGCGATCATCGCGATATTCCTGGTGCACCACACTGGCGTTCTGCATCGACTCGCGCCATTGCTTCACCGCGCTGCTGGCGTTGTCCAGGCTGGCGGCGCTCTGCGCCAGGTTCTGGTTCTCCAGCTCCAGGCCCGCCGGCAACAGGTCCACCACCAACGCATCGGGCACGCGGTCCTGGGCCTTGAGCGCCAGGTGCACCAACACCAGGTCACCGCTGCGCAGGTTGCGCACATCCAAAGGCTCACCGTTCATGCCCAGGTACTCGCGGCGGATCTCCATGCCATTGCCGCCGGCAGCCGGGGCCTGGCGCGGGTAACCGGACAGCGTCAGTTGCTGGTACAGGGTGTCGCCGCTCTGGTTCTGCACGGTCAGCGGTGAGGCCAGCAACGGGCCTTCGAGCTTCATGCCGGCATCGCTGTTGTTGAACTCGCGGACCTCGCCAGCGCTGTCCAGGCGCGCCTTCCATTCGCCCTCTGGTTTACCCAGCAGGCCACGGCCGGCGAGGAACAGTGCATTGCGCTCCTGGGTCGACAGCCAGCGGTTGGCCGCCAGCTCGTCAGACAGGGCGAACAGGCGCTGGTCGACCTGGTTACCGCCCAGGTTGTTTTCCTGCAACAGGGCCAGGATCAGCGCCTGGTCACGCAGGGCGCTGCCGTAGTCGGCCATCCAACCCTTGCCACGGCTGACCGCCAGCCCCGCCTGCAACGCCTGCTGCGCACGCGGTTTGTCGCCCATCTTGTCCAGCGCCACCGCCAACTGCACCAGCGGCAGGCCGGAGCGGGCATCGGCGCGGCGATCGAACAGCCCGCGCAAGGCACCCAGCGGCGCCTGTTGGCTGCGCGCCAACACCAGGCCGGCGTAGGCCTGCACGGCGAAGCGGGTGTGGTCGGCGTTGTCGCTGTAGTCCACCTCGATCAGGTTGCGCTCCTGCACATAGCGCAGCAGGCGTTCGCTGGCCTTCTTCAAGGCTTCGGCCGGCACGCCGTAGCCCTGCTCGCGGGCGCGCAGCAGGAAGTCGCTGACATAGGCAGTCAGCCAGTACTCCTCTTCGCTGTCCGAACTCCACAGGCCAAAGCTGCCGTTGTAGCGCTGCATGCCCAGCAGGTGTTCGATACCCATCTCGATCTTGCGCTTGCGCACGTCGGCCGGTTCACCCTTGATGCCCAGGCGCTTGAGGCTATCGGCATCGGCGTACAGCGACGGGTACAGGCCGCTGGTGGTCTGCTCCAGGCAGCCGTACGGGTAGGCCTCGAGGGCGCGGATCTGCTCGGCGAGGTTCAGTGGCGGGCGGCTCGACAGCACCAGGCTGGCCTCCAGGCCCGCCGGTTCGAACGCAGCCAGGTCGCTCTCTGGCAGGCTCCACGGCTGGTCCTTGAGGGCCACGCGGTAGTGCTTGAGCAGCGCCGGATAGGCCGGGCGAATGCCTAAAGTCCATTCACGCTCGAAGGCGTTGGCCGGCTCGCCCGGCAGTTGCAGGCCATTGACCTGTACGCGCACCTTGCCCTGGCCGAGACCGCCCTGGGCCTGCACCGGGATCATCAGCGTAGTGCGCTGGCCCTCGGCGAGCGTGACGTTCTGCTGGGCACCGGTGGCCAGGCTCAGCTGGCCTTCGGCGGCCAGTTGCACGGTCAGTTGCTGGGCACGGCCGGACAGGTTCGCCAGGTCCAGCGCCAGGCTGGTGCGGTCGCCGCCGGCGAGGAAGCGCGGCGCCGACAGCTCGGCGATCAGCGGCGCGGCGACCACCGTCTTGCCTTCGGCCATGCCGAAGTGCTCATCGGTCCAGGCCTGGGCCATCAGGCGCAGTTCGCCATTGAAGTCGGGGATGTCGACCGTAGCCTGCCCCTCGCCCTTTTCATCCAGGGTTACCGGCACGCTCTGCTGGGCAACGATGGTCACCGTGGTGTTCGGGCGCTTGCCGCCCTTGGCCATGGCGGCGTCACCGCCGAAGGCCAGGCTGGCCAGGCGGCCCTGCCCGGCCTCGATCAGCTGGCCGTAGATATCCAGCTGGTCGGCGCCGTAGGCCTTGCGGCCGAACAGGCTGGCGAATGGGTCGGGGGTCTTGAAGTCGGTGATGTTGAGGATGCCCACGTCCACCGCGGACAGCAGCACATGGATCTGTTTCGGTACGCTGCCATCGGCGTTGGTGGCCTTGAACTTCACCGTCAACGGTTGCTTGGGCCGCATCTTCTCCGGCGCCTGGAGCGTGACGGCGAGCTTGCGCTCGGCGCGGTCCAGCGGCAGGTGCAGCACGCCCACGGCACGTTTCGGGGTGGCATTGGCCTTGCGCTCGCCCGGGCGGATCACCAGGGCGCTGATGTACAGGTCGTGGCGCGCCCACTGTTTATCCAGCGCGACATCGAAGGTCTTGCCCTCGGCGGGCACGTCGATCTCCTGCCACCACAGCGGGCCATCGGCGGACTCGATCATCAGGTAGCCACTACCGGCGGCGGGCGGAGTGACAGTGACCTTGGCGGTGGCGCCGTCTTTATAAGCGGGCTTGTCCAGGGCGATCTTCACCTGGTCGGGGCGCACGGCGCCGCCCTCGGCGTTGTCCTGGGCGCGGTAGCCGGCCCAGAAGCGCTGGCTGGAAACCAAACCGGTCTGCGGGTCTTCCACTTCGACGCGGTACGGGCCCCACTCCACCTGGAAGTTCAGCTTGGCGGTGGAGCCGGCCTTGACGCTGACGGTCTCCTCGGCCTGGGTGAGGAATTTCTCGTTGTAGTTGTAGCTCCAGCCGTCGCTCTGCGAGTAGTTCCAGTAGTAGTCACGGCGCTCGCGCACCAGGCGCACCTTGAGGTTGTCGGCAGCCAGCTTGTTGCCGTCCTGGTCGGCGACCAGGAACTCGAACTCCACCGGGCCGTCACCGTCGGTTTCCTCACCGTCGAACAGGCCACGCAGGCCCGGCAGGCGCTCGGCGGGCCAGATCGGCTGCTCCAGGCGGCGGGTGATCGGCCGCCCCCCGGACTCCTGCAGGCTGGCCTGCACGGTCAGTTGCAGCGGCGAGCGGGCTTCGCTCCAGCGGCTTTCGATGTCGATACGGGCCTTGCCGTTCGGGTCGAGGGTGACCTCGTCCAGCTCCAGGTCCTGGTTCAGCTCGGTCTCGGTGACCGCGCCGAACTGGTAGCCCGGCAACGCCTTCACCGCTTCGCGCAGGGGGCGCACATAGGCCTGGCCGCTCAGGCGATTGCCGGCGGCCGGGGCGCCATAGAGATAACGGCCGTTGACCTGCACGGTGGCGGTTTCTTCAGGCGACAGCGGTGTGCTGCTGCCCTTGAGCTCCAGCGCCAGGCGCTCGGGCAGGAAGTCCTCGACGAGAAATTCGTAGACCTGCTTGCGGCCACCGCCCAGGTCCAGTAGCAGTTGCCAGCGGCCGGTGGGGGCCTCCGTGGCCAGTTGCAGCTGGTACTGGAACAGGCCGTTCTGGTCGGCCTCCCAGACGAACTTGCGGCTGACTTGCTCATCCGGGCGGCGCACTTCGACGTTGACCGGCTGGGCCTTGATCGGCTTGCCGTCCTGGTCGCGCAGCAGGCCGTTGAGCAGCACCGTCTCCCCCGGGCGGTACAGGTCGCGAGGGCCGAAGATGAAGAATTGCAAGGGGTTGGCCTGGGGGCCGGTGATGTCGAACTCGGCGAGGTCCAGGGCAGCGGTGTTCAGCCGCAACAGGGTGGTGTGCACGCCCTGGGTGGCGATCAGGGTGTCGGCCTTGGCGGTGATCGGCAACTGCGCATGGCCATCGCCATCGGTCTTCGCCTGCGCCAGCAGCTTGCCCTTGTCGTCATGCAGTTCGAGGGTGACGTCCTTGAGCGCCTTGCCACCTTCCAGGGCTTGGGTGAACACGTCGATGCGGTCGCGGTAGCGGTGGGCGGAGACGCCGATGTCGCTCAGGGTGAACAAGGTCGCCGGCTGCGAATAGTCATAGGTGCCCGAGGCACGCATCACCGCCAGGTACACGCCTGGTTCTTGCAAGGGTTTGATCCCGGCGATCGGCAGCAGCACGGTCTCGCGGGTGTTGCGCGCAGGGTTCAGGTCGAAGCGGCCGCTGTACACCAGTTCGGCCATCTCCAGGGTCTCTTTGGACTGGTAGTAGTACAGGCTGGAATTGCGCCCCCAGTTGACCAGGAAGCTCGACAGCATGTCGGGCTTGACGCGGAAGAACTCGACATCGACCTTGTCGACGTTCAGGGCGATCACCGGCAGGCCTTCGGCCAGGCGCGTGGGCAGCAGCGAGCCGCGGCTGGCGAAGCCCACGGTGGGCTGCATGTCGCGGGTTTCGAAGCGGCTGACCGACTCGGCCTCGAGCGTGTTGCCGTTGACCGCCAGCAGGCCCTTGTCGATGGTCAGGACCATCTTGCGCTGCGGCTCGAGGTGGCGCAGGCGCAGCTCCATCTGGTTGTCGGAGAGTTCCCAGGCGCCGTCGACCTTGCCCTTGACCGTGTCGACCAGGTGCAAGCGGGCGGCGAAGTCTTGGTTGGCGTCCAGTGGTGCGGAGACGCTGACCGACAGGGTGCTGGCACCGTCGAGCTGCACTTCCGAGACATCCAGCACGGTCAGTTCGCGGCCGGCGTAGCGCTTGGCGAGCACGGCCGGGTCTTCGCGCTTGGCCGTCGGTTGTTCAACGGCGGCGGCGGGTTTCTCGGCGGGCGCCGGTTGCTTGTCCGGGGTGGACGAGTCACAGGCACTGAGCAGGGCCAGCGCGCAGGCCAGCAACAATCCTTTGTTGAGCATTTGAGAGGGAACTCTTCGGCAGCGTGTACGTGAGGGGGCAACTATAGCGCATGGCCGGGGGGGCTTACCTGGCGCAGCGCGGCAAGTGAGACCCTGTTCGCGCGGATTGGTTGCCGGGCCGGTACAATGGCCGACCTTCATACAAGGGGCCGCTTCGCGCCCCATCGCTGGCAAGCCAGCTCCCACAGGGTTCGGCGCATAGCCTGTGGGAGCTGGCTTGCCAGCGATGGGCTGCGAAGCGGCCCCAAGCACTCCCGGCCTACGCATGTCTGAACTGTCCACCGCCTGGCACCACCGCCCCACCCACCGCAAGGTCTGGGCCCTGGCCGCGCCGATGATCCTGTCCAACATTTCAGTACCGCTGGTGGCGCTGGTCGACAGCACCGTCATCGGCCACCTGCCCCACGCCCACCAGCTGGGTGCGGTGGCGGTCGGTGCCACGCTGTTCACCTTCATGGTCGGGCTGATGGGTTTCCTGCGCATGGGCTCCACCGGCTTCGCCGCCCAGGCCGCCGGCCGCGCCGATGGCGCCGCACTGCGCCAGGTACTGGTGCAGGGGCTGCTGCTGGCGCTGGGCTTCGCCCTGCTGATCGGCCTGCTCGCCCTGCCCTTCAGCCAGCTGGCGCTGCACGCCATGCAACCCAGCCAGGCGCTGCACGCGTCCACCGAAGCGTTCTTCCACACCCGCCTGCTGGGGTTGCCGGCGGCGTTGGCCAGCTATGCCTTGGTGGGCTGGTTCCTCGGCACGCAGAACGCCCGCGCGCCGCTGGCGATCCTGCTGAGCACCAACCTGCTGAACATCGCCCTGAACCTGTGGTTCGTCCTCGGTTTGGACTGGGGCGTGGTCGGTTCGGCGCGGGCCTCGGTGATCGCCGAGTGGAGCGGCGCGTTGCTCGGCCTGGCCCTCACCCGCCCGGCGCTGCGCGCCCACACCGGGCAGATCGCCTGGGCGGCCCTCAAGCGTTGGCAGAGCTGGCGCCCGTTGCTGGCGGTCAACCGCGACATCTTCCTGCGCAGCCTGGCGTTGCAACTGGTGTTCCTGCTGCTGACCGTGCAGGGCGCGCGCCTGGGCGAAGCCACGGTGGCGGCCAACGCCCTGCTGCTCAATGGGCTGATGCTCACCGCCTACGCCCTGGATGGCCTGGCCCATGCGGTGGAGGCCCTGTGTGGCCACGCCATCGGTGCACGTGATCGTCACGCGCTGAAGCGGGCACTGGTGGTGGCCTGTGGCTGGTCGCTGATCGTCAGCCTGGGCTTTGCCGGGGTGTTCCTGCTGGGCGGGCACCTGTTCATCGACCTGCAGACCGATATTGCCAGCGTGCGCGACGCGGCGTATCCGTACCTGCCCTACCTGGCGCTGCTGCCGTTGATTGCGGTGTGGAGCTATCTGCTGGATGGATTGTTCATCGGCGCCACGCGGGCGCGGGAGATGCGCAATGCGATGCTGCTGTCGGTGCTCATCGCCCTGCCTTTTGCGCTGGCGCTGAGCGGGTTGGGCAACCATGGATTGTGGCTGGCCTTCCTGGGCTTCATGGCATTGCGGGGGGTAACCCTGGGGT
>NZ_JACAFQ010000037.1 GCF_015354575.1 Pseudomonas sp. UFMG81 | reverse complement strand
ACATGGCGACCTCCAAGAGAACGATGTAAGTATCGCTTCTTGGCGTCCGTTGTCAGGGGACAGGCCCAGCAAAACCGCCTGCTCCCATCATCCGGCCCCTACGCTGCGCTCCGGGGTTCCCTCACTCCGGNCTTGCTCCCGCGTGGACGCACCGAAGGGCCATCCATGGCCCATCAGTGCTCGATGGGCATCCATGCCCATCGCCCCGCTCCGCAAGTCCTACGTTCGGCCTCCTGAAGTCGCGTTTGGCGGTGACTGGGCTATCGCGCGCTTAGAAGCAAGAGCAAGAGCAAGAGCAGCGAGTGTTCAATTGTTATTAATGTGTTGTTTGTAATGGCCTCATCGCCGGCAAGCCGGCTCCCACAGTGACCGCGTAAATTTCGAGTTCAGTGCGGTATCTGTGGGAGCTGGCTTGCCAGCGATTGCAATTGAAAGTTCAACAAAACAATCAACTAGCGACAGCAGCGTCAATATAGGCGCCGCCCCTAACTTCGCGACTTCAGGAGGCCGATCGGAGGGCTTGCGGAGGGAGGCGACGGGCATGGATGCCCGTCGAGCACCGATGGGCCATGGATGGCCCTTCGGTGCGTACTCCCGGGAGCAAGACCGGAGTGAGGGAACCCCGGAGCGAAGCGCAGGGGCCGGATGATGGGAGCGAGCGGCTTTGCTTACTTTGGCCAAGACCAAAGTAAGCCGCCGTAAGGGCGGAAAGGTGAATAAGCGTCACCAAAGCAAATGGATATGCTCAAAATCTTAAAAACCAACAAACCAAAAAATCAAAAAATCAAAAAACCAACTAACAATAAGCGAACCCACCAAAGGCGAATCACCGCGCTTCCATGTGCGCAATCATCAACTGCACACTCTCATTCCCGCGAAACTCATTAACATCCAACTTGTAGGCCAACTCCACCCACCGCACAGTAGGATTCGGCCAAACCTCCCGATCAACCCCAAAGGCAATCCCATCCAACCGCACCGAACCGCATTCGCTCTTGAGCACCACCTTCAGATGCCGCTCACCCACGACCCGCTGCTCGACCAGCTGAAACACCCCATGGAACAACGGCTCGGGAAAGTGCTGCCCCCAAGGCCCGGCATTGCGCAAAGCCCGCGCCAGGTCCAGGTGAAACTCCTCGACCGCCAGCACCCCGTCAGATAGCAACCGCCCGGTCAGATCCTCCTCCCGCAGTTGCCGCCGCACCTCAAGATCGAACGCCTCGGCAAACGCCGGAAAATGCTCGGCCGGCAACGACAGCCCCGCCGCCATGGCATGCCCACCAAACTTGCTGATCAGCGAAGGGTGCCGCGCCGCCACCGCATCCAGCGCATCGCGAATATGAAACCCCGCCACCGACCGCGCCGAGCCCTTGAGCATGCCTTCACCGGCATCGGCAAAAGCGATGGTTGGCCGGTGATAGCGCTCTTTCAACCGCGAAGCCAGGATACCAATCACCCCCTGGTGCCAGTCAGCGTCGAACAGGCACAACCCATAAGGCATGGACTCCACCGGCAGATCCTTGAGCTGGGCCAGCGCCTCACGCTGCATACCCTGCTCGATCGACTTGCGATCCTGGTTCAACCCGTCCAGCTGCTGGGCCATGTCCAGCGCCAGCGCGGCGTCCTCGCACAGCAGGCACTCGATACCCAGGCTCATGTCATCCAGGCGCCCTGCAGCGTTGAGCCGTGGGCCAAGGATGAAGCCAAGGTCAGTGGAGGTAATCCGACGGTGATCACGGCGGGCAACTTCGAGGATCGCTTTCAACCCAGGGCGAGCACGACCGGCACGGATACGTTCGAGCCCCTGGTGCACCAGGATGCGGTTGTTGGCATCCAACGGCACCACGTCGGCCACACTGCCCAACGCCACCAGGTCCAGCAGCTCGCCAATGTTCGGCTGCGCTTGCGTTTCATACCGCCCGAGATTGCGCAGCCGTGCACGCAAGGCCATCAGCACATAGAAGATCACTCCGACGCCGGCCAGCGACTTGCTCGGGAACTCACAGCCTGGCTGGTTCGGATTGACGATGGCATCGGCCTGGGGCAACTGCTGGCCGGGCAGGTGGTGGTCAGTGACCAGCACCTTGAGCCCCGCAGCCTTGGCCGCAGCCACGCCGTCGACGCTGGAAATGCCGTTGTCCACGGTGATCAGCAACTGAGGCTGGCGCTCCAGGGCCACGGCGACGATCTCCGGGGTCAGCCCGTAGCCATACTCGAAGCGGTTGGGCACCAGGTAATCGACATGCGCCGCCCCCAGCAACTGCAACCCCAATACCCCGACCGTGCTGGCCGTGGCGCCGTCGGCGTCGAAGTCGCCGACAATGAGGATGCGCTGGCGCTGGTCGAGGGCCTCGACCAGCAGGTCCACCGCCGCCTCGATGCCCTTGAGCTGCTGGTACGGCAACAGCCGGGCCAGGCCCTTGTCCAGTTCGGCCTCGGACTGTACGCCACGGGCGGCATACAAACGGGTCAGCAAAGGTGGCAGGTTACCCAGCAATGGCAGGGTCGACGGCAGGGGACGGGGTTCGATACGCATGAGGTCTTCGGCAATCAGGTCTGTGTCAGGTCAGCCGCGCTCGCCGAGCAGCCACTCCAGCTGCACCTCGTGCTGGCCACGGTCGTCGGTGACGAAAATCGTGCCTTCGCTGATCATCACGTCCCACTTGATGGTGCGCGGCATGTCGGTGGCCAGGGTTTCCAGCACCTCTTGCGGCACGGCGGCGATGCTCAGGTTCTTCAGGCCCTTCACCGCGTCGACCACCTTGTTCTGCCACACCCGCAGGCTGCCATAGGCCAACAGGCTGGTGCGCTCGGTGCGGCGCGAGCACCAGGTCAGGCGCTCGGCGTCCGGCTGGCCGACTTCGATCCAGTGCAGGATGCGGTCGTCCAGGCTTTTTTCCCACAGCGCCGCCTCGTCGACATCCGACAGGCCACGGCCAAACGCCAGCTGCTCGTTGTACCAGAGGGCGTAGGCCAACAGACGCACGGCCATGCGCTCCTCGGTTTCCGAAGGGTGGCGGGCGATGGTCTGGCGCACGCTTTCGTACACGCCGCGATCGAGGTCGGTCAGATTCAGTTCGAACTTGTAGGTGGTGGACGGCTGGGCCATGGGCGAGGGGCTTCGTTGAAAAGAAAGTCGCACAGTCTAACTGATCCGGTGCCATCGCCGAGCTGTGATAAAACCACCGCTCAACGCCCTTTCGCCAGGATGCCCCATGCCCACGCCCAGCAAACCGCTCGCCGGCCTGAAAGTCATCGAGCTCGGCACCCTGATCGCCGGCCCGTTCGCCTCGCGCATCTGCGCCGAGTTCGGCGCCGAGGTGATCAAGGTCGAGTCGCCCGACGGCGGCGACCCGCTGCGCAAGTGNGTGCAGGATGCGGTCGTCCAGGCTTTTTTCCCACAGCGCCGCCTCGTCGACATCCGACAGGCCACGGCCAAACGCCAGCTGCTCGTTGTACCAGAGGGCGTAGGCCAACAGACGCACGGCCATGCGCTCCTCGGTTTCCGAAGGGTGGCGGGCGATGGTCTGGCGCACGCTTTCGTACACGCCGCGATCGAGGTCGGTCAGATTCAGTTCGAACTTGTAGGTGGTGGACGGCTGGGCCATGGGCGAGGGGCTTCGTTGAAAAGAAAGTCGCACAGTCTAACTGATCCGGTGCCATCGCGGGGCAAGCCCGCTCCCACGCCAGGACACGTGGGAGCGGGCTTGCCCCGCGATCAGCTTCACACCGATATATCTGCCATCGCCGAGCTGTGATAAAACCACCGCTCAACGCCCTTTCGCCAGGATGCCCCATGCCCACGCCCAGCAAACCGCTCGCCGGCCTGAAAGTCATCGAGCTCGGCACCCTGATCGCCGGCCCGTTCGCCTCGCGCATCTGCGCCGAGTTCGGCGCCGAGGTGATCAAGGTCGAGTCGCCCGACGGCGGCGACCCGCTGCGCAAGTGGCGCAAGCTGTACGAGGGTACTTCGCTGTGGTGGTTCGTCCAGGCGCGCAACAAGCAGTCGCTGACCCTCAACCTCAAGCATGCCGAAGNTGCCATCGCCGAGCTGTGATAAAACCACCGCTCAACGCCCTTTCGCCAGGATGCCCCATGCCCACGCCCAGCAAACCGCTCGCCGGCCTGAAAGTCATCGAGCTCGGCACCCTGATCGCCGGCCCGTTCGCCTCGCGCATCTGCGCCGAGTTCGGCGCCGAGGTGATCAAGGTCGAGTCGCCCGACGGCGGCGACCCGCTGCGCAAGTGGCGCAAGCTGTACGAGGGTACTTCGCTGTGGTGGTTCGTCCAGGCGCGCAACAAGCAGTCGCTGACCCTCAACCTCAAGCATGCCGAAGGCCGCGAGGTGCTCAAGCGCCTGCTCGCCGACGCCGACATCCTGATCGAGAACTTCCGCCCCGGCGTGCTGGAAAAACTCGGCCTGGGTTGGGATGTGCTGCATGCACTCAACCCACGCCTGGTGATGGTGCGCCTGTCCGGCTTTGGCCAGACAGGGCCGATGAAGGACCAGCCGGGCTTCGGCGCGGTGGGCGAATCCATGGGTGGGCTGCGCTACATCACCGGTTTCGAGGACCGCCCACCGGTGCGCACGGGGATCTCCATCGGTGACTCGATCGCCGCGCTATGGGGAGTGATCGGTGCCCTGATGGCCCTGCGGCACCGCGAGGTCAACGGGGGTGAAGGCCAGGTGGTGGACGTGGCGCTGTACGAGGCGATCTTCGCCATGATGGAGAGCATGGTCCCGGAGTTCGATGTGTTCGGCTTCATCCGCGAGCGCACCGGCAATATCATGCCGGGCATCACCCCCTCCTCCATCCACACCACCGCCGATGGCCGCCACGTGCAGATCGGCGCCAACGGCGACGCCATCTTCAAGCGCTTCATGCAGGCGATCGGCCGCGACGACCTGGCCGACGATGCAAGCCTGGCCAGCAACGATGGCCGTGACGCCCGCCGCGATGAACTCTACGGGGTGATCGATCGCTGGGCCAACAGCCTGCCGCTCGACCACGTCATGCAGGTGCTCACTGACGCCGAAGTGCCGGCCAGCCGCATCTTCTCGGCCGAAGACATGTTCAACGATCCGCAGTACCTGGCCCGCGAGATGTTCCTCCAGGCAAAACTGCCAGACGGCAAGCCGTTCAAGATGCCCGGGATCGTGCCCAAGCTCTCCGACACCCCGGGCAGCACCGAGTGGGTCGGCCCCGCCCTGGGTGAGCACACCGACAGCGTCCTCGCCCGCCTGGGCTATGACACTGCCGCCATCGCCAGCCTGCGCCAGGCGGGCACGGTCTGACTCGCGCCAGCACCTGGCGCAGGCGTATCGCCAGCCTGCCCATTGCGCTGTGCCTGCTGGCGCTTACGGTGCAAGCGGTACAGGCCAAGGAGCGCCTGCTCTGGCTGGTCCGTGACTTGCCGCCGTTTACCATTTTCGAGGGTGCTGAGAAAGGCAAGGGCGTGATCGACCAACTGCTGCCCAAGCTGATCGCACAGATGCCCGAGTACGACCACAGTGTGGTGCGGGTCAACCGCGCCCGGGGCATCCAGATGCTCATGGAGCCCAGTTTCACCTGCGACCCTACGCTGCTGTGGACCCCGGAACGCGCCAAGTACGTGTACTTCTCCAAGCCCACGGTGGGCGTGATGAGCGGCGGCCTGGTGGTGCGCAAGCAGGACCAGACCCTGGTTGCGCCTTACCTCGACGGGCAACAGGTGGACCTCAGGCACCTGCTGGCCGATACCCATCTCAAGCTGGGCATCGTCGCCGAACGCAGCTACAGCGCGCAGGTCGACGATATCTTGCGCCAACTGCCCGACAGCGCCCTGAGCCGCCACTATGGCAACGACGCCACCGCCAGCCTGTTGCAGATGCAGCAACTCGGGCGCCTGCAACTGGTGCTGGGCTATTGGCCCGAGGTGCGCTACCTGATCCAGCAACAAGGTGGCTCGCTGGACGACTATGGTTTCTACCCGATCAGCGGCGTGAACCGTTATCAGTTCCTGCACGTGGGCTGCTCGGACACGCCGCTGGGCCGCGAGGCCATCGCCCACATCGACCAGTTACTGCCCGCGCTGCGCCGCGACACGCTGCCCGAGTTGTATGCCCGCTGGCTGGATCCGGCGTTGCGCGAAGCCTATTTGCAAGAGGCCGGCCATTTCTTCGACGGCACGCTGCCAGCCCCTTAGGCCAGAAAAAAGAAACCCCGGCCGCTGGGGAAGACGACCGGGGCAAGCGAAAGCCAATTTGGGCTTCCGACGACAGCCTGACACTACCGGAGCAAAGCACCGTCACGCTGTGGTCGATAATTCTGATGCGCCTGTCAGGCAAAGGTTCCCTGGTCGTGGCGTTGATGCTGCAAGGCAGCGATCACGCACGGTTGCAGGCGACCTTCGGCGATCTGCAGGTCACGGTGCAAGCCATCGACCAAGTCGACTAGCAGATGCTGGTCGACCAGTTGGCGCGCAGCCACCTGGCGTTGCAGGGTCACGGCGCCACGGGGGTCATACAGGGTCAGTTGGCGATTACCGCTGGCGTCGACGGCGCCAAGTGCGGTCAGGTAGGGGGTCAGGGCATCGTTGAGCAGGCTGCAGACTCTTTCCATCCGGATCACTCGCTGGCTTGTGGGCATGGAGGAACTGACCGTCAGGGCTGGCGCAAAGTTCGCTGCCGGCCCTTGCAGCGAGCATGCGCGGGCAATATGACAGTTTGAGTGCCTAGCCCGGGCGTTGCGCCAGCGGTGCTGGCAGACGCCCTAGCGCCTTGCCCAGGGCCACCGTGGACATTGGCCATGGCAGCTCGTCCAGCACCCACAGCCCCAGTTTGCGGGCTTCACGGGCCAGATCCGGGCCATGCCCTGCACCTTGCCCGACGAACAGCAGCGCCTTTGGCTTCGGCTCCCGCGCGAGGTAGCGGAACAACGACTTCGCGCTGCTGGCGGCCATGTCGTGGTCGAGCACCAGCATGTCCACCGGCCGGTCCTGGTCCAGGCAGGCCAGGGTGCCGGGCATGTCTTCGGTCAGGCGCACGTTGTAGAGCCCTTGGGCATTGAATGCCTGGTGCAGGAGGATCTGGTGGAATGGACGGGGCTGGTGGATAAGGACCTGAAACTGGTGCATGGGGTTTCCCTGGGCGAGGCGCTCTAGGCAGTTCGATGCTCCGAACTTTAGTGGGCAGTTGGACAGCGCCATACAGGAAAATTCTGAAAAGCCTTGGCAAAAGGCTTAAAAATTGACGTGTTTTTCTTTGCCTGGTCGAGGTCGAGGTTCTGACCGCTATCGCATGAGGGCGGCCAAGGGCTTGCCGATGGTTTTGCAGCGCTCTCAAGATCGAGCGCCGCCCGCGCGGCGCATCGCTGGCAAGCCAGCTCCCACATCTGTTTCTGGCCAGTTATGTCTGTGAGGTCTCCACTGTCCGCCTTGGTGCATACCTCAAGTCTGGTGGGGCGGCATCAGCGCCAACGCTGAAACCGCGTCGTACAAACAAGGCGGACAGTGGAGATGGACCAGGAGTAACTGGCCCGAAACAAACTGTGGGAGCTGGCTTGCCAGCGATGCGCCGCGCGGGCGGCGCTCGATCTTGAGAGCGCTGCAAAGTTTTCGACAAGCGCCTGGCCGCCCTCATGCGATATCGGTCAGTACCTTGAAAGGAATGGCACCTCCCGGAACCGCACACCCACAAAAAAACCCGTCCAAAGACGGGCTTCTTCACAAATGACCAGCCTTACAACGGCTTGCCACGATTACCATGCTGGCTGACAAATTCCTGCACGGTCTTCAGGTCATTGGCCAACACCGTGCAACGCTCTTCACGGCTGAACAGGTCGCTCAAATGCGCCGGCAGCTCCAGGGCCTTGCCAATCCCCGCCTTCTCCACCGCATCGGGGAACTTGACCGGGTGCGCAGTCCCCAGCACCACCATCGGCGTATCCAGGCTACGACGGCACTCGCGGGCGGCCTTGACCCCGATCGCCGTATGCGGGTCAAGCACTTCACCCGTGCTGGCAAACACCTCGGCGATGGTCTCGCACGTCTGCTCATCAGTGACCGCCAGCGAATCGAACAGCTTGCGCGCCTCGGTCCAGCGATCCTGCTCGACGCTGAAACCACCGCCCTGCTTGAAGGTATCCATCAGCTGGGCAACAGCGGCGCCATTGCGCCCGTGCAGGTCGAACAGCAGACGCTCGAAGTTGGACGAAACCATGATGTCCATCGACGGCGACAGCGTCGGGTGCAGGGCGTCCTTGACGTACTGGTTGCCGCTCATGAAGCGGTGCAGGATGTCGTTGCGGTTGGTCGCCACCACCAGCTGGCTGATCGGCAGGCCCATGTTGCGGGCCAGGTAGCCGGCGAAGATATCGCCGAAGTTGCCGGTCGGTACCGAGAACGCCACCGAACGCGCAGGGCCACCCAGCTGCAAGGCAGCATGGAAGTAGTAGACGATCTGGGCCATGATCCGCGCCCAGTTGATCGAGTTGACCGCCACCAGGCGGGTGCCCTTGAGGAACGACTGGTCGGCGAAGCTGGCCTTGACCATCTCCTGGCAGTCGTCGAAGTTGCCCTCGATGGCGATGTTGTGAATGTTGTCGCCCAGGATGGTGGTCATCTGCCGGCGCTGCACCTCCGACACACGCTGGTGCGGGTGCAGGATGAAGATGTCGACGTTGTCGCAACGGCGGCAGCCTTCGATGGCGGCGGAACCGGTGTCACCGCTGGTGGCGCCGACGATCACCACACGCTCACCGCGCTTGAGCAGCACGTGGTCGAGCAGGCGGCCGAGCAGTTGCAGGGCGAAGTCCTTGAACGCCAGGGTCGGGCCGTGGAAAAGCTCCATCACCCACTCATTGCCGTTCAACTGGCGCAGCGGCGCGATGGCGGCGTGGGCGAAGTTGCCGTAGGTCTCTTCGAGAATCTTCTTGAAGTCGGCATCGGCGATGCTGCCGGCAACGAATGGGCGCATCACCCGGAAGGCCAGCTCGTGATACGGCAGGCCAGCCCAGGAGGCGATCTCTTCGTGGGTGAAGCGTGGCAGGTTCTCGGGAACGTACAGGCCGCCGTCGGTGGCGAGGCCGGCCAGCAGCACGTCTTCGAAGTTCAGGGCCGGAGCCTGGCCGCGGGTACTGATATAGCGCATGGGTGCAAACCTTCGATGCTGGGCGCGGGCCGCCGTTGCGGCCCGCTGCCGGAATTAATTGAGCTGTTCGACGCGGATGCGCACAACCGGGCCTACCACGTCCTGCAGGGCTTCCAGGGCGACGATGGCGTCGTTGATACGCTGTTCGACCACACCGTGGGTGACCAGGATCATCGGCACCAGGCCGTCCTGTTCCTCGGCTTCCTTCTGCATGATCGACTCGATGTTGATACCGCGCTCGCTCAGGATGCTGGCCACCTGGGCCAGTACGCCCGGGTGGTCCTTGGCCTGGATACGCAGGTAGTAGGCGCTCTCGCAGGCTTCGATCGGCAGGATCGGGTGGGCCGACAGCGAATCCGGCTGGAACGCCAGGTGCGGCACGCGGTTCTCCGGGTCGGAGGTCATGGCGCGGACCACGTCGACCAGGTCGGCGACCACCGACGAGGCGGTCGGCTCCATGCCGGCGCCGGCGCCGTAGTACAGCGTGGAGCCAGCGGCGTCGCCGTTGACCATCACCGCGTTCATCACGCCATTGACGTTGGCGATCAGGCGGTCGCTGGGGATCAGCGTCGGGTGCACGCGCAGCTCGATGCCTTCGGCGGTGCGGCGGGCCACACCCAGGTGCTTGATGCGGTAGCCCAGGGCTTCGGCGTAGTTCACGTCAGCGGTGGTCAGCTGGGTGATGCCTTCGGTGTAGGCCTTGTCGAACTGCAGCGGGATACCGAAAGCGATGGAGGCCAGGATGGTCAGCTTGTGCGCCGCATCGATGCCCTCGACGTCGAAGGTCGGGTCGGCCTCGGCATAGCCCAGCGCCTGCGCTTCGGCCAGCACGTCGGGGAAGGCACGGCCTTTTTCACGCATTTCGGTGAGGATGAAGTTGCCGGTGCCGTTGATGATCCCGGCCAGCCAGTTGATGCGGTTGGCCGACAGGCCCTCGCGGATCGCCTTGATCACCGGGATACCGCCGGCCACCGCAGCTTCGAAGGCGACGATGACGCCCTTCTCGCGGGCCTTGGCGAAGATCTCGTTGCCGTGCACGGCGATCAGCGCCTTGTTGGCGGTGACCACGTGCTTGCCATTGTCGATGGCCTTGAGCACCAGGTCGCGGGCGATGGTGTAGCCACCGATCAGCTCAATGACGATGTCGATCTCGGGGTTGCTCGCCACTTCGAACACATCAGCGGTAATGGGGGTACCGGTAATCTGGCAGTTCGGGTTGGGCGAGCGCATGGCGATCTGGGCCACTTCAATACCGCGCCCGGCACGGCGGGCGATCTCCTCGGCGTTGCGCTTGAGTACATTGAAGGTTCCGCCACCGACGGTCCCCAACCCACAGATGCCTACTTTGACCGGATTCACTGTGAACTCCCCATTGAACGGCCGGCACCTGCGCCGACCGTGAAACATGCCATCACCCCATGACGATGGCGTACTGAATTGGTTACTTGCTTTCTGCCAGGGCCAGCTTGGCGACTTGCGGTGCCGGCTGGTAGCCCGGGATCACCTGGCCGCTCTCCAGCACGATGGCCGGCGTGCCATTCACACCGATCGACTGGCCGAGCTGGAACTGCTTGCTGACCGGGTTGGCGCACTTGGCGGCCTTGATCTCTTTACCGTCGACCATCTTGTCCAGTGCCGCGCGACGATCGCTGGAGCACCAGACCGCCTGCAACTGCTGGTCGCCCGGCGAGCCCAGGCCCTGGCGCGGGAAGGCGACATAGCGCACTTCGATGCCACGGCGGTTGAGCTCCGGTACCTCGGCGTGCAGCTTGTGGCAGTACGGGCAGGTGGTGTCGGTGAACACGGTGATGTGCGACTTGGTTTCACCCTTGGCCGGGTAGACCACCATCTCCGCGGCCGGGATGCCATTGATCAGCTTGGCGACACCCAGGCGCTCGGTCTTCTCGGTGAGGTTGACCGGCTTGCCATCCTGGATCTGGTACAGGTAGCCCTGCATCACGAACTGGCCGTCGGCGCTGGCGTACAGCACGCGGCCGCCTTGCAGTTTCACTTCGTACAGGCCGTTGAGCGGGCTGCTGCCAACGCTCTCGATCGGCACTTCCAGCTCGAGATTCTGCAACGACTTGCGAATGGCCTGCTCGGCACCGGCATTGCCATCGGTGGCTGCGGCAGCGGCAAAGGTGCTGGCCAACGCCAGGGCGGCGGCGGCAAAAATCTGGGTCAAGCGCATGGGGTACTCCTGAAGACGGACGGGGCCGGAGGGGCGTCGCCTACGCAGCGCGCGTGGCAAACGGGCGGCCCTTGCAACAAACCGTCCAAGCCTACCACAACAGGCCCGCGCAGAAAGGCTCCTCAGGCACCAGTCGGCGGAACATGAAAATCATTCATCCACGTGGGTGGTGCTGGGCGTGCAGCTGCTGCAGGCGCGCCTTGGCCACGTGGGTGTAGATCTGCGTGGTGGACAGGTCGCTGTGGCCCAGCAGCATCTGCACCACGCGCAGGTCGGCACCGTGGTTGAGCAGGTGGGTGGCGAAGGCGTGGCGCAGGGTATGCGGCGACAACGGCTTGTCGATACAGGCCACCCGCGCCTGATGCTTGATGCGGTGCCAGAAGGTCTGGCGAGTCATCTGCTCACCGCGCTGGCTGGGGAACAGCACGTCGCTGGGGCGACCATTGAGCAATTCGCCGCGACCATCACGCAGGTAGCGCTCGATCCACACCACCGCCTCTTCACCCATCGGCACCAGGCGCTCCTTGCTGCCCTTGCCCATCACCCGCAGCACCCCCTGGCGCAGGTTGACCTGGTCGAGCGTGAGGCTGACCAGCTCGGTCACCCGCAGGCCGCAGGCGTACAGCACTTCGAGCATCGCGCGATCGCGCTGGCCGATGGCTTCGCCCAGGTCCGGCGCTTGCAGCAGCGCCTCGACGTCGGCTTCCGACAGCGACTTGGGCAGCGGCCGGCCCAGCTGGGGCATGTCCACCTGCAAGGTTGGGTCGACGGCAACCAGCCGCTCGCGCAGCAGGTAACGGAAAAAACCCCGCACACCGGAGAGAAACCGCGCCGTGGAGCGCGGCTTGTAGCCCTGGTCGAAGCGCCAGGCCAGGTGATCGAGGATCAGTTCGCGCCCGGCGTCGGGCAGCGCCACGCCGCGCTCCTGCAACCAGCCATGGAACAAGGCCAGGTCGCTGCGATAGGAAACGCGGGTATTGTCGGAAAGCCCCTTTTCCAGCCACAAGGCGTCGAGGAACTGGTCGATCAGGGGGTGGTCGAGGGCGGGCATGAAGACTCGGTGGCAAACGGCAGAATGGCGCTTAGTCTTTCATAACCACGCCAACATAGGGAGCCCGCATGAGCGAACAGCAGATCCTTCTGAGCTTCGGTGGCATCGGCGCCGCCGCCCTCGCCTGCCAGTGGCTGGCCTGGCGCCTGAAGCTGCCGGCAATCCTGTTCCTGTTGCTGTCCGGCATCCTCGCCGGGCCAGTGCTGGGCTGGCTGCAACCGCAGGCGTTGTTCGGGCCGCTGTTGATGCCGCTGGTGTCGCTGGCGGTGGCGCTGGTGCTGTTCGAAGGCAGCCTCACCCTGCACATTTCACAGTGGCGTGAGATCGGCAGCGTGGTCCACCGGCTGATCACGCTCGGCGCCCTGAGCACGTGGGTGGTGATCGCCGTAGCGACCCATTGGCTGCTGGATTTCGATTGGCCGCTGGCGATCCTGTTCGGCACCTTGACCCTGGTCACCGGGCCGACGGTGATCGTGCCCATGTTGCGCGTGGTGCGGCCCAAGGCGACGATCGCCAACATCCTGCGCTGGGAGGGCATCGTCATCGACCCGATCGGCGCGCTGCTGGCAGTGGTGGTGTACAGCTTCATCATCGCCAGCGGCAGTGGCGAAGGCCTGCTGCACAGCCTGGGCACGTTCGCCGGGGTGATCTTCTGCGGCTGCGCCCTGGGCGCAGCCGGTGGCTGGCTGCTGGGGCAGATCATGCGTGCGCAGTGGCTGCCCGAGTACCTGCACAACCTGGCATCCCTGGCAGCGGTGCTGGGCATCTTCATCGCCGCCAACCAGATCGTCCATGAGTCGGGGCTGCTGGCGGTGACGGTGATGGGCATGTGGCTGGCCAATATGCCGGGCGTGGATGTGCGGCAGATCCTGCACTTCAAGGAAAACCTCAGCGTGCTGCTGATCTCCGGCCTGTTCATCCTGTTGGCCGCACGCCTGGACCTGCATGCCCTGCTGGGACTCGGGCCGGCGGTGCTGGCCTTGTTGCTGGTGATCCAGTTGCTGGCGCGACCGTTGAACGTGTTCCTGTCGACCCTGGGGTCGTCGCTGAACTGGCGGGAACGGGCGCTGCTGGCCTGGATCGCCCCGCGCGGCATCGTTGCCGCCGCAGTCTCGGCGATCTTCGCCATTCGCCTGCATGAGGCCGGTCACGAGGGCGCATTGCTGCTGGTGCCGCTGACCTTCGCCGTGATCATTGGCACCGTGGTGCTGCAAAGCGCCACCGCCAGGCCGCTGGCGCGCCTGCTCAAGGTCGCGGAGCCGGCCCCCAGCGGCTTTCTCGTGGTCGGTGCCAACCCGCCCGCGCGGGCCATCGCCAAGGCGTTGCATCAACTGGGCAGCCGGGTGCTGTTGACCGACTCGAGCTGGGAGAACATCCGCGCCGCGCGCATGGAGAACCTGCCCACCTACTTCGGCAACCCGGCCTCGCAACACGCCGACGCGCATCTGGACCTGGTGGGCCTGGGGCACCTGCTGGGGTTGTCACCCGCTGGCGAGATCAACACCCTGGCCTGCGCCCGGTTTCGCCACGATTTCGGCCATGCCCGGTTGTTCGCCCTGGCCAGCGGCCTGGAAAAACAGCGCAGTGACAAGCACCGGGCCAGCGAGGAGCATCGCGGCCATGCGCTCGGTTCACGGCCGATGACCTATGCGCAACTGGCCAAGCTGCTGCAGCAGGGCGCCGAGCTGTACAGCACCACCCTGACCGAAGCCTTCGCCTGGAATGACTACCTGCAATTGCACGGTGAGCGCGCAACCTTGATGTTCGCCCGTGACAACCATGGCTGGGTGCACGTGGCCAGCCCGGATCATCCGTTGCAGCCGCAACCGGGCTGGACGCTGGTGGCGCTGATAGAGCTTGAGGCTTGATAGCTTCTGTAGGAGCGGCCTTGTGTCGCGAAAGGGCTGCAAAGCAGCCCCATGTCATGGCGGTGCAACAACTATCGCCAGGGCCGCTTTGCGGCCCATCGCGACGCAAGGCCGCTCCTACAGGGGCTGCGCTGCGCGCGAAATCAGGCCTGTGGCAGCACCGGCACCGGGCGCTTGTCCTCGTCGATGGCGACGAAGCTGAACACGCCGTGGATCGCGCGTTCGCGGCCGTCCAGGTACATGTTCTCGACGAATACATCCACCTGCACCTGCAAGCTGGTATTACCGACCTTGACCACGCTGCCCACCAGCTCGACGATCGAGCCCGCCGGGATCGGGTGCTTGAAGTCGATGCGGTCGGTGGACACGGTCACCAGCGGCAGGCGGCAGAAGCGCGTGGCGGCGATGAACGATACTTCGTCCATCCAGGCCAGGGCGGTACCGCCGAACAGGGTGTTGTGGTGGTTGGTGGTGTTGGGGAACACCGCCTTGGTCACGCGGGTCACCGACAGTTCGGTGCGGTGCTGGATTTCCTGGTCTCTTGGGGTGGTCATGGGCGCTCACATCGCAAGGGTTTGAGGGCCGTGTCGCCTGCATCGCCGGCAAGCCGGCTCCCACAGGACGTACAGCACAGGCTGAACAGGGGGGAGCAGAAAGCAAAAAAGCAGCCCGAAGGCTGCTTTTTTCTCGCAAGGGGCCTAGGCCACCAGGCAAACCGTCATCAGGACAGTTTTTCCTTGATGCGAGCGGCTTTGCCGGACAGGTCGCGCAGGTAGTACAGCTTGGCTTTACGCACGTCACCACGACGTTTCACGGCCAGGCTGTCGATCTGCGGGCTGTAGGTCTGGAAGGTACGCTCTACGCCAACGCCGCTGGAGATCTTGCGCACGGTGAAGGCGCTGTTCAGACCGCGGTTACGCTTGGCGATAACGACGCCTTCGAACGCCTGCAGACGCGAGCGGTCGCCTTCCTTCACTTTAACCTGGACGACAATGGTGTCGCCTGGTGCGAAGGTCGGGATCTCTTTGCTCATCTGCTCGGCTTCGAGCTGCTGGATGATCTTGTTGGTCATGCTGTGCTCCTAAGATGGATAACGCGATCCACCATCGATACGTTTAACTATCGTCCCGCTCGCGGAGGTATTCCTCGAGCAGCTTCTTCTCTTCTCCAGAAAGCGAGCGACTTTCCAGAAGATCGGCGCGTCGTTCGAAGGTCCTACCAAGGGACTGCTTCATCCGCCATCGCCGGATATGTGCATGGTTGCCACTAAGCAACACGTCGGGTACACGCTGATCCGCATACACCTCAGGTCGGGTGTAGTGCGGGCAATCCAGCAGACCGTCGGTGAAAGAATCTTCCTCCGCCGAGTCCACATGCCCTAAAGCTCCGGGCAGCAGCCGCGTAACCGCATCGATCAGTACCATGGCCGGCAGCTCGCCACCGGAAAGCACATAGTCGCCAATCGACCACTCCTCATCGACATGAGCCTCGATAAAGCGCTCGTCGATGCCTTCATAACGACCGGCGATCAGGATCAACGATTCCTGTTCGGCCAGGCCTTTGACCGCTTGCTGAGTCAGCTTGCGGCCTTGCGGCGAAAGGTAGATCACCTTTGCCGTTGCTCCGGCGACTTGCCTGGCGTTGACCAGGGCGTCTTCCAGAGGCTTGATTTTCATCACCATGCCCGGACCACCGCCAAACGGCCGATCATCCACGGTGTGGTGGCGATCTGTGGTGTAGTCCCGCGGGTTCCAGCAGGTCACTTGCAGCAACCCCTGTTTCACCGCGCGGCTGGTAATGCCGTACTCCGTGATGGCCGAGAACATCTCGGGGAACAACGTGATGACGTCTACGCGAAGGTTACCCATCGTTTAGAAATCCGCGTCCCATTCGACTCGCATCACACCGGCTTCGAGGTCGATTGCCAGCACACATTGCTCCGTATAGGGCAACAGACGCTCGCGATCATCCAGGCTGCCTGTGCAAGGCTTGACCACCATTACATCGTTCGCGCCGGTCTCCAACAGGTGATCGATCGTGCCGAACAACTGTTCGTCCTGATTGATGACCTTCAGGCCTTCCAACTGGTACCAGTAGTACTCGTCGGCTGCCAGGTTGGGCAAAAGGCTCCGCGCAATGCAGATCTCAAAGCCGCTCAGAAGCCGGGCTTCATCACGATCATCGAGGCCTTTCAATTTCACGACCAGGCCCTTTTGGGAGCCACGACCGCTGACCAGCTCGACCTGCTTTACCTTGCCTTCATGCCGAAGCGTCCAGCGCGGATAATCCAACAGGTTTTCAATCGGATCGGTAAAGGAGTACACCTTCACCTCGCCGCGAACGCCGTGAACCGAAAAAATCTTGCCAACGACGATGAGGTCGTCAGCCTTTTCTGGCGTCGCGTTCATACTGCTCAGGCTGCGGCCTTGGCAGCGTCCTTCAGCAGCTGAGCAACACGCTCAGACGGCTGTGCGCCCTGGCTCAGCCAGTAGGTGACGCGCTCTTGGTTGACCGACAGCTTGACTTCGGCGCCCGATGCGATCGGGTTGAAGAAGCCAACGCGCTCAACGAAACGGCCGTCACGGGCGTTACGCGAGTTGGTCACGGTCAGGTGGTAGAAAGGGCGCTTTTTCGAGCCGCCACGGGCAAGACGGATGGTTACCATGTGAACATCGTTCCTATAGTCGGTGCTGCAAAACTGAATGCCCAATGGGCACACGGGTGCCCAAAAGGCCGCATATTCTCGGGGAATACACGGACATTTGCAAATGCCTTTTTCGGCGAGTGCATGACCCACCGTTCAGTTGTGCCGGTTAAGCCGCTGTTTTGCGGCGCTGTACCCGCCGAAGCGGGGGTTGGCGGGCTACCTTCATGCAAAGGCAGCCCGCCGAATTCGATTACATCTTGGGCATGCCGCCGCCCGGCAGCATCCCGCCTAGGCCACGCATCATCTTGGCCATGCCGCCCTTGGCGGAGAATTTCTTCATCATCTTCTGCATCTGCTTGTGCTGCTTGATCAGCCGGCCGATGTCCTGCACCTGGGTGCCGGAACCGAGGGCAATACGGCGCTTGCGCGAACCGCTGATCAGGTCGGGGTCACGGCGCTCGGCAGGGGTCATGGAGTTGATGATCGCCTCCATCTGCTTGAACTGCTTCTCCGCTGCGCCCTGGGCGTTGCCCATCTGCGACAGGTTGACGCCGCCGATGCTGGGGAGCTTGTCCATCAGGCCACCGAGGCCGCCCATGTTCTTCATCTGTTGCAGCTGGTCGCGGAAGTCTTCGAGGTCAAAGCCCTTGCCCTTCTTGAGCTTCTTGGCGAGCTTGTCGGCCTTGGCCTTGTCGATGTTCTGCTCGGCCTGCTCGATCAGGCTGAGCACGTCACCCATACCCAGGATGCGCGAGGCGATCCGGTCGGGGTGGAACGGCTCGAGGGCTTCGGTCTTCTCGCCCATACCGATGAACTTGATCGGCTTGCCGGTGATCGCGCGCACCGACAGCGCGGCACCGCCACGGGCATCACCGTCGACCTTGGTCAGCACCACGCCGGTCAGCGGCAGGGCATCGCCAAAGGCCTTGGCGGTATTGGCGGCGTCCTGGCCGGTCATGGCGTCGACCACGAACAGGGTTTCGATCGGCTTGACCGCGGCGTGCAGCGCCTTGATCTCGTCCATCATGTCGGCGTCGACATGCAGGCGGCCGGCGGTGTCGACGATCACCACGTCGATAAACTTGAGCTTGGCTTCGCGGATTGCCGCTTCAGCGATGGCGACCGGCTTCTGCGAGATATCCGACGGGAAGAAGGTCACGCCGATGTCGTTGGCCAGCGTTTCCAGCTGCTTGATCGCCGCCGGGCGGTATACGTCGGCGGACACCACCATCACGCTCTTTTTCTTGCGCTCTTTCAGGTGGCGCGCCAGCTTGCCGGCGGTGGTGGTCTTACCCGCACCCTGCAAGCCGGCCATCAGCACCACGGCGGGCGGAGCGGCATTGAGCGTCAGCTCTTCGTTGGCCGCGCCCATCAGGCTTTCCAGCTCGGCCTGGACGATCTTCACGAAGGCCTGGCCTGGGGTGAGGCTGCGCGACACTTCGGTACCGACCGCGCGCTCCTTGATGCTGTTGACGAAATCCTTGACCACCGGCAGGGCGACGTCGGCCTCGAGCAGGGCCATGCGCACTTCGCGCAGCGTGTCCTTGATGTTGTCTTCGGTCAGCTTGGCCTTGCCGGTGACATGGCGCAGCGTCTGTGACAGGCGGTCGGTCAGGTTTTCGAACATGGTGATCCTTTCAGGCCCAGTGAAGCCGAGGTTTTTCAGGCGCCCAGGTGGAAATGCACACGCGCTGGGCACAACAAGGCGGCGATTATAGCGGAGACTTGGGGCTGCGCACACCTTGCGCGGGACCACCGGCCAATCGCCGTGCAAGCCCGCTCCCACGTGATTCTCGATAACGCATGGGGCTGCGTGGGAGCGGGCTTGCCCCGCGATTGATTCGCAGTCTTCCTTGCCCACCGGGTTCTATGCCAAACTCCGTCCCTTTAGGGCTTGCCTGCCAGGACTTATGTTCTCTTCACCCAGCCTCATCCCCACACTGATCGCCGCCTTCCTTTATGTGGCCGCGACCGTCTACCAGGCCATCGGCCTGGCCCGTGGCGCCCGCGCCGACAAACGGCTGCTCGGCCTGTTCGGCCTGCTGGCGCTGTTCGCCCAGGGCGGCGCACTGTTCTTCCAGCTGATCACCCCACTGGGCCTGAGCCTGGACTTCTTCAGTTCCGCCAGCCTGATCGCCGTGGCGGTGATCGCCCTGACGCTGATCGCCTGCCTGAGCATTCCGGTGGAGAACCTGCTGGTGCTGCTGTTCCCGCTGGGTGCGGTGACCGCGCTGCTGGCTCAGTTCGCCCCACCCGGCACCGTGCCGCTGATCAACGAAGAACCCGGCATCCTCGCCCATATCCTGTTGTCGATCCTGGCCTACGGCCTGTTCACCATTGCCGTGTTCCAGGCCCTGCTGCTGCTGTTGCAGGACCGCCAGCTGAAGAACAAGCACCCGTCCGGGCTGATCCGCAACTTCCCGCCACTGCAAACCATGGAGAGCCTGCTGTTCGGCTTCCTCTGGGCCGGCTGGGGCCTGCTGTCGCTGTCGTTGCTGTCCGGCTGGCTGTTCCTCGACAACCTGTTCGCCCAGCACCTGGTGCACAAGACCCTGCTGGCCTGCCTGGCGTGGATCGTCTTTAGCGTGCTGCTATGGGGGCGCACTCGCCTTGGCTGGCGCGGGCACAAGGCGATCCGCTGGACGCTCGCCGGTTTCTGCCTGCTGATGCTGGCCTACTTCGGCAGCAAGCTGGTCCGCGAATTCATCCTGCATATCTGACGGCCGCCCATGGACACCCTGCCGTACACCCCGCTGCTCGGCACCCTCGCACTGGCCCTGCTGTGGTCGGCGCTGTTCACCGCGGTGGACTGCGCACGCCAGCAGCTCAATGGCCACGGCGAACCCACCCTGCCCGCCCAGGCGCTGGTGCTCTGCGCCAGCCTCGGCAAGTTGCTGGTGCTGGGCCTGGCCTGCCTGATCGGCCAGCGCGTCGATGGCGAACACGGTTTCTGGCTGGCTGGCCTGGCCGCTACCTTCGCCGTGCTGGTGCTGGCCGAATACCTGCCCAGGCGCCTGGTGCGGCGCGACCCACAGGCCTTCATCAGCCTCGGCGCCAGCCTGCTGCGCCTGCCACTGGCCGCACTGCAGCCGCTGGCCTGCCTGCTCGACGGTTGTGCCCGGCTGATCCTGCGCCCGTTCCGCGTGCAGCCTACCGCCGTCGCGCTGCACCCGCAGGCAGACGATTACGACGATGACCAGCCGCCCACCCCCAACGGCCTGCTGGAGGGTTTGCAGGCGCTGGACAAGATCACCGTCAACGACATCCTGGTACCGCGCAGCGAGGTGGACGGCGTCAACCTCGACGACCCCATCGAGCAGATCGTCGAGCAGTTGATCGTCAGCCGCCACACCCGCCTGCCGGTCTACCACAACGACATCAACCAGGTCGAAGCGGTCCTCAACACCAAGCTGATCAGCCACCTGCTGCCCCGTGCCGAGCTGACCCTGGAGAAGCTCCAGGCCGCCTGCTACGAGCCCTACTTCGTCCCGGAAAGCACCCCCTTGCAGATGCAGTTGCTGAACTTCCACAAACAGCAGCGGCGCATGGGTGTGGTGGTGGACGAATACGGTGAAGTGCTGGGCATCGTCACCCTGGAAGACATCCTCGAAGAAATCGTCGGCGAATTCGAGGATGAGCAGAGCCTCGAAAACCCCCACGTCCATCCGCAACCCGATGGTCGCTTCATCATCGAAGGCACCGCCTCGCTGCGCGAGATCAACCGCACCCTCGGCTGGCATCTGCCCTGCGACGGCGGGCCGAAGACCCTCAACGGCCTGGTCACCGAAGCACTGGAAAGCATCCCGGCCACGGCGGTGTGCCTGAAGATCGGCCGCTATCGCCTGGAAATCCTCGAAACCGAGGACAATTGCGCCAGCAAGGTGCTGGTCTGGACCGTGACCCGATAGCTATACTGCGGTCACGCTTACCCAGCCCTGCCGCTGCGCCTGCTACCCGCACCCGGCGCCCTACGGCCAGTCCGCATCACTGACACGCCCCGCAGCCCTGCTTCAGCACCCCGAACAGCGCCCGCTCCCTCCCCTATCCCCTGGGCTATCGTCAGTCACGCGACCAACAACAATACGCTCCGGCTCCCGTGTGCCTGCCACATGGGCCGTGCCCCATGGAGCATGACTGTCAGGGACTTTCGCATGACTACCAGCAGCACCTACGCCGAACCTGCCTCGGCCGCCCCGGTCAACTCGCCAGCGCGGGTGGCCACCGCCAGCTTCATCGGCACCGCCATCGAGTTCTACGACTTCTACGTCTACGCCACCGCCGCCGCCCTGGTGATCGGCCCGGTGTTCTTCCCGTCTGGGTCGGGCACCGCACAGATGCTCGCGGCCTTCCTTACCTTCGGTATCGCCTTCCTCGCACGGCCACTGGGCTCGGCGCTGTTCGGCCACTTCGGCGACCGCATCGGGCGCAAGTCGACCCTGGTCGCCTCGCTGCTGCTGATGGGGGTCTCGACCACCTTGATTGGCGTGCTGCCGGGCTATGACAGCATCGGCGTGTGGGCGCCGATCCTGCTTTGCGTGCTGCGCTTCGGCCAGGGCCTTGGGCTGGGCGGCGAATGGGGTGGCGCGGCGCTGCTGGCCACCGAGAACGCCCCCGAAGGCAAACGCGCCTGGTTCGGCATGTTCCCGCAACTGGGCCCCTCGATCGGCTTTTTGGCCGCCAACGGCTTGTTCCTCACCCTGGCCCTGGTGCTCAGTGACGAGCAGTTCCGTGACTGGGGCTGGCGCATTCCGTTCCTGCTCAGCGCCGCACTGGTGCTAGTCGGCCTGTACGTGCGCCTGAAGCTCGAGGAGAGCCCGGTGTTTGCCAAGGCCGTGGCGCGCCAGGAGCGGGTCAAGATGCCGGTAGTCGAGCTGTTCGCCCAGTACTGGCTGCCGACCCTGCTGGGTGCGGCGGCGATGGTGGTGTGCTACGCGCTGTTCTACATCTCAACGGTGTTCTCGCTGAGCTACGGCGTGTCCACGCTGGGCTACAGCCGCGAGACCTTCCTTGGCTTGCTGTGCTTTGCCGTGGTGTTCATGGCCTTGGCCACGCCGCTGTCGGCCTGGCTGAGTGACCGCTACGGGCGCAAGCCGGTCTTGATCGTCGGTGCTGTGCTGGCCATTGCCTCGGGCTTCGCCATGGAGCCGTTGCTCACCTCGGGCTCGACCACGGGTGTGGCGCTGTTCCTGAGCATCGAGCTGTTCCTGATGGGGGTGACGTTCGCCCCGATGGGCGCGCTGCTGCCAGAGCTGTTCCCGACCCACGTGCGCTACACCGGCGCTTCGGCTGCCTACAACCTGGGCGGCATTGTCGGCGCCTCGGCGGCACCGTTCTTTGCCCAGAAGCTGGTGAGCATGGGGGGCTTGAGCTGGGTGGGGGGTTATGTGTCGGCGGCGGCGGTGATCAGTTTGATTGCCGTGTTGTGCCTTAAAGAGACGCGTAACACCGAGCTTTGAGTCATCTGGGCTGCTGTGCAGCCCTTTCGCCGGCAAGCCGGCTCCCACAGGGTCGGGTGGGAGCCGGCTTGCCGGCGAAAGGGCCGCACAGCGGCCCCCGCCTGAATCAGAACTCGACCTTCACCGCCTGCGAAGCACGGGTCGCCTTGGCCCGCGCCGCTTCGACCGACTCGTCCCGTGCCAGGCATACGCCCATGCGGCGCTGGCCGTCGATCTCCGGCTTGCCGAACAGGCGGATGGCAGTATCCGGCTCGCTCAGCGCAGCACCAAGGTTGGCAAAGCTGGTCTGCTGCGACTTGCCCTGCGGCAGGATCACCGCCGAAGCCGATGGCCCGAACTGGCGCACCACCGGGATCGGCAGGCCGAGAATCGCCCGGGCGTGCAGGGCGAACTGCGACAGGTCCTGGGAGATCAGGGTCACCAGGCCAGTGTCATGCGGGCGCGGCGATACTTCGCTGAACCACACCTGGTCGCCCTTGACGAACAGCTCGACACCGAACAAGCCACGGCCACCCAGCGCATCGGTGACCGCCTGGGCCACCCGCTGCGATTCGGCCAGCGCCTTCGGGCTCATGGCCTGGGGCTGCCAGGACTCCTGATAGTCGCCCTTCTCCTGGCGATGGCCGACCGGCGCGAGGAACGTGGTGCCGCCCACGTGGCGCACGGTCAGCAGGGTGATTTCGTATTCGAAGTCGATGAAGCCCTCGATGATTACCCGGCCCTTGCCGGCGCGGCCGCCTTCCTGGGCGTAGTCCCAGGCCTTCTGCAAGTCATCGGCGCTGCGCAGCAGGCTCTGGCCCTTGCCCGACGAGCTCATCACCGGCTTGACCACGCACGGGTAGCCCAGGTCGGCGACAGCCTTGCTGTAGTCTTCGAAGGTGTCGGCGAAGTGGTACGGCGAGGTTGGCAGGTCCAGCTCTTCGGCGGCCAGGCGGCGGATGCCTTCGCGGTTCATGGTCAGCTGGGTGGCGCGGGCGGTGGGCACGACATTGAAGCCTTCGTTCTCCAACTCCACCAGTGTGGCGGTGGCGATGGCCTCGATCTCGGGGACGATGTAGTGCGGCTTTTCCGCCTCGATCACCGCGCGCAGGGCCACGCCATCGAGCATGTTGATCACATGGCTGCGGTGTGCGACCTGCATGGCCGGGGCATTGGCGTAGCGGTCCACGGCGATCACCTCGACGCCCAGGCGCTGCAACTCGATCACCACTTCCTTGCCCAGCTCGCCGCAGCCACACAGCAGTACACGGGTCGCGGTCGGCGACAATGGGGTTCCGATACGGGTCATTTCAGGTCCTCGAAGGCATCCGGGGCCGCGCCACGCTGGCTGCCGCCCGCTGAAAAAGGACCGGTATTCTACATCAGGACGCGAGCATCGCGCGCCGGGCACGCCAGGCCATGATCAACCACACCGCCGTCACCCCGGCGAACTTCGAGGCCAGCGCCGTGCCGACCACCGCCGGCGTCAGCGCGCCGATCATGCCGAAGAAGATGAAAGTGTCCACCGGAATGCTCAGCGCCGAACTCAGCCACAGGCGATCGCGCAAGGGCCGGCGAGTGACGCTGAACACCAGCCAGTCGATCAGCTCGGAGACGAAGAACGCGGTGGCGCTGGCCAGGGCGATGGCCGGTTCCGAGGTGGCGTAGGACAACACCAGCGCCGCCAGCATGGCCAGCAAGGCGCCATGGCCGTAACGGGTCTGCACCATGTCGCGCAGGATGAACACCAACCCGCCCCAGGCGGACCAGATCACGTCCAGGTGCGGTGCGCTGGAGAAGGCGTAGTTGATCAGCACCACGCTGCTGATGTAGGCGATGAGATAGAACATGGGCCATGTGTATTGGTTAGGCGGGCCGCACAGATTACTGGATTCTGTGCGCAATTCCAGAAAATCGCGTCATCTGAATCGCCGGCAAGCCGGCTCCCGCAAGGAGCCGGCTTGCCGGCGATAGGGCCAACCCGGACGACGAAGATTACAAGCCGATGATCAGCCCCGCCGCCACCGCTCGCTCATGGCAACGCTTGAGCACTTCACGACGCTCCTGGTTGTCCATGCGCCCCCAGCGGGTGATCTCGCTCACCGTGCGCTGGCACCCCGTACAGATATCCTGCTCGTCCAGCGCGCAGATGCTGACGCAGGGCGAGGCCACGGGCCGTTCGTCAGTCTTCATCGAGCACCAGCTCGCGGGCATAACGCTCGGCGTTGTGCACGTAATGGGCGGCGCTGGCCTCGAGCATGCGTTTCTGCTGCTCGGTCAATTCGCGTACCACCTTGCCGGGTGAACCCATTACCAGCGATCCGTCGGGGATTTCCTTGCCTTCAGGGATCAGCGCATTGGCGCCAATGATGCAATGCTTGCCGATACGCGCGCCATTGAGGATCACCGCATTGATGCCGATCAGGCTGTAGTCGCCCACCGTGCAGCCATGCAGCATGGCGTTGTGGCCGATGGTCACGCCTTTGCCGATGTTCAGTGGCGACCCCATGTCGGTGTGCATCACCGTGCCGTCCTGGACGTTGCTGCCCTCACCGATGTCGATCAGCTCGTTGTCGCCACGCAGCACCGCGCCGAACCACACGCTGGCACGGGCCTGCAGGCGCACCTTGCCGATCAGCGTGGCATTCGGCGCGGTCCAGCTGGTGGGATGGGTCTCGACCCGCAGGTCGCCCAGGCGGTATTTCATGTATCGCTCCTCACGGTTGAGCACAGGTGGCGGGGTGTGCCCCGCTCAGTTCTGGATGAAACGCTCTGGCGGCTGGTGCAGGCTGATGCCGGCGTCGTACAGCACGTTGACCAGTTCGACGATCATGATCGCCGACAGCCCCCAGATCTTGTAGTCGCCGTAGCGGTAGCTGGGCACGTACCAGCTGCGGCCTTGGTAATCGATGCGATGGGTGTGGTCGCGCGGGTCCTGGCGGAAGAACGCCAGCGGCACGGTGAACACGGCGGCGATCTCCGCATCGTTGGCGCGGTACTCGACGTAATCGGGGATCAGGCCGACGAACGGCGTCACTTTCAGGCCGTGCAAGGAGATCAGCGGGCTGAGCGGGCCGATCACCTCGACCAGGCCGGGGGGCAAGCCGATTTCTTCTTCCGCCTCACGCAGCGCGGTGAACACCAGGTCCGGGTCTTCCGGGTCGCGCCGCCCACCGGGGAACGCCACTTCACCACCATGGGTGGAGAGGCCCTTGGCGCGAAGCGTCAGCACCAGCTCCGGTTCTTCGCTGCGGGTGATGGGCAGCAGCACCGCCGCTTCCGGGAAGCGACGATCCACCTCCAGTGAGGCGGGGGTGTGGTTGCTCATTCGGCGAAGAAGCTCGTCCAGCATTACGCACTCTCGATTCCAAGGCCTGCCGTGCATGATGCACCAAAAGCCACGAGGCACCCAAGCCCCGCCCTGCTTGCGGTGGGCAGGCTCGGCGCGCCAAGATAGCCCGACCCCACAGGAATGAATGAAAGCATGAAATTCTGCAGCGCGTGCGGCCAGCCCGTGACCCAGCGAATCCCCGAGGGCGACAGCCGCCCGCGGTATGTCTGCGACCACTGCCAGACCATCCACTACCAGAACCCCAACATCGTCGCTGGTGTGCTACCCACCTGGGGCAGCCAGGTGCTGCTGTGCCGCCGTGCCATTGAGCCGCGCCGGGGCTACTGGACCCTGCCAGCCGGGTTCATGGAGAACGGCGAGACGCTTGATGCCGCCGCTCGTCGCGAAACCGTCGAGGAAGCCTGCGCCCGGGTCGGCGAGATGAGCCTGTACCAGCTGTTCGACTTGCCGCACATCAACCAGGTGCATGTGTTCTTCCGCGCCGAACTCAGCGACCTGGACGTCGCCGTGGGCGTCGAAAGCCTGGAGGTGCGGCTGTTCGACGAGCACGAGATTCCATGGGGGGAGCTGGCTTTCCGGACTGTCACACGCACACTAGAATGCTACTATCGCGACCGCATCAGGCAGCACTACCCGATAGGCCATGAATACCTGCCGCCGATGAACGTTTCGTCGTCCACCACCTAAGTCTTCAGGGATACGGTTTCATGCGCTGGTTGCTTGCCCTCTTCTGCCTCAGTGTCGTCTCGGTGTCGCACGCCGCGTATACCGAGACCATCATCCGCAAGCCGCAATCGGCCATGCAGTCCACCACCGCCGCCAGCACCGCCGCGCAAGGCCCGCGGATCGACAAGGTGCTGGTTCTCAAATCCGAGCGGCGCCTGCAACTGATCAGTGAGGGCGCGCCCCTCAAGACCTACCGCATCTCGCTGGGCAAGCAGCCCAAGGGCGCCAAGGATCGCGAGGGCGACAAGAAGACCCCCGAAGGCCTGTACTGGCTCGACTGGCGCAAGGTCAGCGACCGCTACAACCTGGCCATGCACATCTCCTACCCGAACATCAGCGACGCCGCCAAGGCCCGCCGTGAAGGCGTGAGCGCCGGCAGCATGATCATGATCCATGGCACACCGATCAACGAGGAGTATCCAGAGTGGTACTTCCATACCCTCGACTGGACCGAGGGCTGCATCGCCATGCGCAACGACGACATGCGCGAGGTGTGGAGCATGGTCCAGGACGGCACGCTGATCGAGATCCGCCCCTGAGCGCTCGAGCCGTGTTACACGCCTGTTCACATTTCTGCAAAACAATCATCACATTTGCGTCTTAAAGTCCCGGTTTGCCTAAAACTCAGCCAAAAGGGACGCACTGATGAGTCGACATTCCGGCGGCAGCCTGGACCGCAACCGTAGCGGCAACCTGCCGATGGCCAGCGTCATGGACACCTACCTGAGCCGTCGTGCGGTGGTCCGTGGCGGCCTTGGCGCGGCCATCGCGATGATCGCCGGCACCGGACTGGTCGGTTGCCTGGACAGCGCCAGCCAGCCCAAACCACCTGCCAAACCTGCCAATCCCAAGCTGGGCTTCCAGTCCATCAAGGGCTCACGCACCGATGGCTGTGTCGTCGCCACGGGCTACAGCGCCTACGTATTGGCCCCCTGGGGCACGCCACTGAACAACAATGCCAAGCCCTGGCAAGCGGACGGTAGCAATAGCGCCAGCGACCAGGCCAACGCCATGGGCATGCACCATGACGGCATGCACTTCTTCCCCCTCGCGGGCAGCGCCGACGACGGCCTGCTGGCGATCAACTTCGAATACATCGACACCGCCGCCCTGCACCCCCACGGCCCGACCACGGTCGACGGCAGGCGCCCGGCCGAAGAGGTCCGCAAGGAGATCAACGCCCACGGCGCCGGTGTGGTGCGCATCCGCAAGGTCAATGGGCGCTGGCAGGTAGTCGACAACGACCCGCTCAACCGCCGCTTCACCACCGCCACCACCATGGACATCGCAGGCCCCCTGCGCGGCAGCGAACACGTGCGCACCCGTTTCTCGCCCAGCGGTGTCGAATGCCGGGGTACCAACAACAACTGCGGCAACGGCTACACCCCGTGGGGCACCTACCTGACTTGCGAGGAAAACTGGCCGGGCATCTTCGTCAACACCGCCAGCCGCCCGGCCGACCAGGTGCGCATCGGTGTTTCTGCCACCGTCGGCCAGTACAGCTGGGAAACCGCCGCCGGTGATGCCAGCGAGTTCGACGACGAGTTCGCCCGCTTCAACATCACCCCAACGGGGGACAGCGCCAGCGACGACTACCGCAACGAGGCCAGCACTTACGGCTACATCGTCGAAATCGACCCCTACAACAGCGCCACCCGGGCGGTGAAGCGCACCGCGCTGGGCCGATTCCGCCACGAGGGCTGCTGCCCAGGCCTGGCGGTGGCCGGCAAGCCGCTGGTCTGGTACATGGGCGACGACTCCAACAACGAGTACCTGTACAAGTTCGTCTCGGATGCCCACTGGGACCCGGCCGACGCCAACCGCGCCGATCGCCTGGCCACCGGGGCCAAGTACCTGGACAAGGGCAAGCTGTACGTTGCCCGCTTCAATGCCGACGGCAGCGGTGCATGGTTGCTGCTCGACACCGCTACCGCTACCACGGCCGGCGGCACCCTCGGCGCGCTGTACGGCGACCTGGCCGGCATCATCCTCAACACCCGCGGCGCCGCCGACGCGGTGGGAGCGACGCCGATGGACCGCCCCGAGTGGACTGCGGTCAACCCGCTCAATGGCGATACCTACCTCACCCTGACCAACAACAGCGCGCGCAGCCCGGACAAGGTCGATGCCGCCAACCCGCGCGGCCCCAACCGCCACGGCCACATCATCCGCTGGCATGACAGCGACGATCAGCAGCGCTTCACCTGGGACATCTTCGTGTTCGGCGCCAACGCCGACGGCGGCCCGGACATCAACCGCTCGGGCCTGACCGAGATGAACCAGTTCGCCAGCCCCGACGGCATGAGTTTCGATAGCCGGGGCGTGCTGTGGTTCGAGACCGACAACGGTGAACAGAGCGTGACCCGCTACACCAACGACCAGTTGCTGGCGGTGATCCCTACCGACCTGGTGGATGCCAGCGGCACGCAGGTCCCGATCAATGCCAGCAACCAGGCCGACCTGCGGCGGTTCTTCGTCGGGCCCAATGGCTGCGAGGTGACCGGCATCACCTTCACCCCCGACAACAAGACCCTGTTCGTCAATATCCAGCACCCGGACAACTGGCCTTCCACGGCGCTGGCCACCGATGCCACGCCCAATGGCAGCAAGGTGCGCCCACGCTCTTCGACCGTGGTGATCCAGCGCAACGACGGCGGTGAGATCGGTACCGTCTGATCGAACGTAAGGGGGGCTTGCTCCCACATCCCATGGGTTTGCACGGGCCCTGTAGGCGCGGCCTTGTGTCGTGAAAGGGCCGCAGAGCGGCCCCGGCAATATTCGCTGTAACGCTTAAATTCAGGGGCTGCGTTGCAGCCCTTTCGCGACACAAGGCCGCTCCTACAGGGAATGTACAAGCTTAAGGAGTCAGCCCCGCTCCCCTATTGAATTTCAAGACCAGTGGTATTGACCTGGTATTGAAGTGGTATTAGATTTTTCACCACAACAATACCGGACCTACCGCCATGCGCCCTCTCACCGCCCTGCGCCCGGACGACAACGCCGCCACCCCGCTTTACTTGCAGCTGGCGCGCAACCTGGAACAGGCCATCCACGCTGGCCAGTGGAGCGCCGACCAGGCACTGCCCTCCGAGCGCACCCTGAGCGAAACCCTGGATATCTCCCGCGTCACCGCGCGCAAGGCCCTCGAAGTGCTGCTCGAGCAAGGCCTGATCCGCCGCATCCAGGGCTCCGGTACCTTCATCACACCGCGCCTGGAACAGCCGCTGTCACGCCTGTCGAGCTTCAGCGAAATGCTGCGCATGAAGGGTTTCGTGCCCAGCTCCCAGTGGCTGGAACGCAGCATCGGCGCGCCGAACAGTGACGAACTGATCCGCCTGGGCCTGTCGCCCACCGACCAGGTCACCCGCCTCAAGCGCCTGCGCAAGGCCGACGACATCGTCATGGCCGTTGAGATCAGCACCCTGCCCGCCCGCCTGCTGACCGACCCGCAGGCCATCGGCGACTCGCTCTACCAGTACCTGGACCAGCTCGGCCGCCCCGTGGTCCGCGCCCTGCAACACATCCGCGCGATCAACGCCAGCGACGAGCTGGCCAGCCAGGTCGGCATCGCCCCCGGCACCGCCATGCTGCTGATGACCCGTATCGGCTACCTCGACGACAACACCCCGATCGAGCTCACCGACACCTATTGCCGCAACGACTACTACGACTTCGTCGCCGAACTGCGGCGCTGACCGGAGCCCCCATGGACATCGCCAATATCCTCACCCCCGACGGCTGGGTGCGCGGCCACCTGCACCCGCACGACGGGCGCATCCAGGCCATCGAAGGCACCCCGTGCAACCCGCAGGACAACGACCTGCCCTACCTGCTGCCTGGGTTCATCGACCTGCATGTGCACGGCGGCGGCGGCAGCGACATCATGCAAGGTGGCGAGGCATTCGCCACCATCGCCCGCACCCACCTGCGCTTTGGTACCACCTCGCTGCTGGCCACCACCATGACCGCCCCACGCGAGGAACTGGCCGACGTGCTGGGGCAGCTGGGTGAGCATCTGCAACAGCCCCGCCAGGGCGCACGCATCCTCGGCGTGCACCTGGAAGGCCCCTACATCAACCCCGGCAAGCTCGGCGCGCAGCCGAACTTCGCTCACCAGGCACTGCTCGAGGAAGTCGAACAGTACCTGGCCCTGGCACCGATCAAGGTCATCACCATCGCCCCGGAGATCGCCGGCCACCTGCCGCTGATCCAGGCCCTGAGCCAGCGCGGCATCCGCCTGCAGATCGGCCATACCCTGGGCAGCTACGAGGAAGGCGTCGCAGCGCTCGAGGCCGGGGCCAGCAGCTTCACCCATCTGTACAACGCCATGAGCCCGCTGCACCACCGCGAACCCGGTATCGTCGGCGCGGCCCTGGCCCATGCCCGCTACGCCGAGCTGATCCCCGACCTGTTGCACGTGCACCCCGGCGCGATGCGCGTAGCCCTGCGCGCAATCCCTTGCCTGTACTGCGTGACCGACTCCACCGCCGCCGCCGGCATGCCCGACGGCGAGTACCGCCTGGGCAGCCACACCGTGACCAAGTGCCTGGGTGGCGTGCGCCTGCCCGACGGCACCCTGGCCGGCAGCACCCTGACCATGGACCAGGCGCTGCGCAACCTGGTGAAGATCGGCCTGCCGCTGGCCGAAGCCTCCGCGCGCCTGTCGCGCTTCCCCGCCGACTACCTCGGCATCACCGACCGTGGCCGCCTGCAAGCAGGTGCCTGGGCCGACGCGGTGTTGCTGGACCGCCAACTGAACCTGACCGCCGTGATGGTCGAAGGAGAAACCGCGTGACTTCAAGGATGCTGCAAGAGGCGCGCGCCTGCGCCGATGTCGTCGAACACCAGCTCCAGCAGCTGGCGCCGCGTTGCGCCGCGCTGGCCGAACAGCTGCGCCGCCTCGACCCGCAGGTGGCGCTGACCGTGGCCCGCGGCAGTTCCGACCATGCCGCCAGCTACTTCGCCTACGTGGCCATGCAGCAACTGGGGTTGCCAGTGGCCTCGCTGCCGATGTCGGTGGTCACCCTGCAACAGGCGCCGCTGCGGGTGCGTGGCCAGGTGGCCCTGGGCTTTTCGCAATCGGGACAGAGCCCGGACTTGGTCGACAGCCTGCGCCGTTTGAACCAGTGCGGGGCGACCACAGTAGCGCTGGTCAATGCCGAAGGCTCGCCCCTGGAGCAGGCTTGCCAGCATCACTTGCCGCTGGGTGCGGGGCCTGAACTGTCGGTCGCCGCGACCAAGAGCTTCGTCGCCACCCTCAGCGCCAGCGCACAGCTGGTGGCCCACTGGGGCCAGGACCCGGCACTGCTGCAGGCCTGCCAGGCCCTGCCGGGGCAACTGCGCGAGGCCGCCGAACTCGACTGGAGCGCCGCCATCGACACCCTGCAAGGCAGCGAACAGTTGATGGTAATCGGCCGTGGCGCAGGCTTTGCCATCGCCCAGGAAGCCGCGCTGAAATTCAAGGAAACCTCGGTGATCCAGGCCGAGGCCTTCAGCAGCGCCGAGGTGCGCCATGGGCCCATGGCGCTGATCGACGCCCAGTATCCGCTGCTGGTGTTCGCCCCGCGTGGTGTCGAGCAGGCCGGGCTGTTGCAGCTGGCCGCCGACATGCGCCAGCGCGGCGCCCGGGTGCTGCTGGCGGCGCCCGCCGACATCGCCGGGCGCGACCTCACCCTGGCCTGTGCCGAACACCCGGCTTTGGACCCGCTACTGGCGATCCAGAGCTTCTACATCATGGCCGCCGCCCTGGCCGAGGCCCGTGGCCTGGACCCTGACCAGCCGCGCCACCTGAGCAAAGTGACCTGCACGCAGTGAAGCCGCGAGGAACAGCGCATGCCCGACAATAACAAGATCATCCTCCACGCCCCGCTCGCTGGCCCGCAGGTCCCGCTGGACCAGGTGCCAGACCCGGTGTTCAGCAGCGGTACGCTGGGCGACGGGGTAGCCATCGACCCGCTGAACGACGTGCTGCACGCCCCCTGTGCCGGCGAGGTGGTGCAACTGGCCCGCACCGGCCATGCGCTGACCCTGCGCGCGGCCAATGGCGCCGAGATCCTCCTGCATATCGGCGTCGACACCGTGCAGTTGCAGGGGCGCGGATTCTCGCCACAGGTCGCGCTGGGCGACCAGGTGGCCCAAGGGCAGGCACTGGTGCGCTTTGACATGGACCTGGTCGCGCAGCATTGCACCAGCCTGGTCACGGTGATGCTGGTCAGCAACGGCCCGGGCTTCGCGTTGATGCCCCTCGATGCCCGGTCCGACACGCTCGGCACGGCATTGCTGGAAGTCGCGGCCATCACGGCGGCGACTACGACAGCCTCGCCCACCGCTAACCAGGCCTGTGTCCGTGGCCGCGCCCGGGTTGCCCATCACGGTGGCCTGCACGCCCGCCCCGCGGCCCTGCTGCGCCACACCGCACAAGGTTTCCAGAGCCGTGCGGTGCTGCACTTCCAGGGCCGGCAGGCCGACCTGGACAGCCTGATTGCGGTCATGGGCCTGGGCGTTGGCGAGGGTGACGAAGTGGAGTTCAGTTGCACCGGCCCCGATAGCCAGGCAGCGCTCCAGGCCCTGATCCAGGCCGTGCAGACCGCCACCACCGGCGAACGCCAGGCCGCACCGCCGCCCATGGCCAAAGCGCAAGCCAGCCAGGCGCCCGGCATCATCGCTGGCGTCTGCGCCTCCCCCGGCCTGGCATCGGGCCCTCTGGCCCGCCTGGATGGCATCAGCCTGCCGCCGGACACCGGTGGCAACGACCCCGCCGAGCAGCACAAGGCACTGGCCAGCGCGCTCGACGAAGTGCGCCATGCCATCGACCGCGACTGGCGCCATCTGCCGCGCGGCCAGGAGGAGGCCGCGGCGATCCTCGAAGCCCACCTGGCCCTGCTCGACGACCCGGCCTTGCTCGACGCCGCCCGCCTGCACATCGACAGCGGTGTCGCCGCCAGCCACGCCTGGAGCCGTGCCATCGACGCCCAGTGCCAGGTTTTGCGCAACCTCGGCAACCCGCTGCTGGCCGAGCGCGCCAACGACTTGCACGACTTGCAGCAGCGCGTGCTGCGCGCCCTGCTCGGCGAAACCCGCGAGCTGCGCCTGCCGCCCTCGGCCATCGTCGTCGCCCACGAACTGACCCCGTCCGACCTGCTGCTGCTCGCCCGGCACAATGTCGCCGGGCTGTGCATGGCCGCTGGCGGCGCCACGTCCCATGTCGCCATCCTTGCCCGGGCCCGGGGCCTGCCATGCCTGGTAGCGCTGGGCGATACCCTGCTGGAAACAGCCCCCGGCACGACGTTGGTACTGGACGCCGACAACGGCCGCCTGGAAACCCAGGCCGACCCGCAACGCCTCGCCCAGGTGCAGCAGCACTGCCAGCAGCGCCGCGAGCAACGCCAGCGCCAGCAGGCCGCCGCCCAGGACAGCGCACACACCCGCGATGGCCGGCTGATCGAAGTCGCCGCCAACGTCGCCAGTGCCGAGGAAGCCGCCCAGGCCATGGCCCAGGGCGCCGATGGCATCGGCCTGCTACGCAGCGAGTTCCTGTTCATCGACCGCCCCACCGCGCCAGACGAAACCGAGCAGCAGCGTGCCTACCAGGCCGTGCTCGACGCCATGGGCGAGCGCCCGGTGATCATCCGCACCATCGACGTGGGCGGCGACAAGCAGCTCGACTACCTGCCGCTGCCCGCCGAAGCCAACCCGGTGCTGGGCCTGCGCGGCATCCGTCTGGGCCTGGTGCGCCCGGAACTGCTCGACCAGCAACTGCGCGCACTGCTCAAGGTCAGCCCGCAGCGCCGCTGCCGCATCATGTTGCCGATGGTCACCGAGGTCGACGAGTTGCTCGCCATCCGTCAGCGCCTGGACGGCCTCGCCGCCGAACTGGGCATCGTGGAGCGCGCGGAGCTTGGGGTGATGATCGAAGTCCCGGCGGCGGCCCTGCTCGCTGAGCGCCTGGCCGAGCATGCCGACTTCTTCTCTATCGGTACCAACGACCTGTCCCAGTACACCCTGGCCATGGACCGCGACCACGCCGGGCTCGCGGTGCGGGTCGATGCCCTGCACCCGGCCCTGCTGCGCCTGATCGAGCTGACCTGCCAGGGCGCGGCAAAACATGGGCGCTGGGTTGGGGTGTGCGGGGCACTGGCCTCCGACCCGCTGGCCACACCCGTGCTGGTCGGCCTGGGCGTAGCGGAGCTTTCGGTCAGCGCGCCGCAGATCGGCGAAATCAAGGCCTTGGTCCGTCAGCTCGACGCCGGGGCTTGCCGCCGCTTCAGCCAAGGCCTGCTGGCCCTGTCCAGCGCCGGCGCGGTGCGCCAGGCTTGCCGCGACTTCGCCGCCCAGCCTCATGCCCAACCGACCGCCCCCGTGGCCCTACAACAATAATCGGAGCGCACCATGTACCAGCACTTCATACAGGGCCTGCAACGGCTCGGCCGCGCCTTGATGCTGCCCATCGCCATCCTGCCCATCGCCGGGCTGCTGCTGCGCCTGGGCGATACCGACCTGCTCGACATCGCCCTGGTGCATGACGCCGGGCAAGCGATCTTCGCCAACCTGGCGCTGATCTTCGCCGTCGGCATCGCCGTGGGCTTCGCCCGCGACAACAACGGCACCGCCGGGTTGGCGGGGGCCATCGGCTACCTGGTGCTGGTGGCCACGCTGAAGGTGATCGACCCGAAGATCGACATGGGCATGCTCGCTGGCATCCTCTGCGGCCTGCTGGCGGGCGGCCTGTACAACCGCTGCAAGGATATCCAGCTGCCGGACTACCTGGCGTTCTTCGGCGGGCGGCGCTTCGTGCCGATCGCCACCGGCCTGTCGGCGGTGGCCCTGGGCTTGCTGTTCGGGCTGATCTGGCCGCCGATCCAGAACGGCATCAACGAGCTCGGCCAGCTGATGCTGGAAAGCGGCAGCATCGGCGCGTTCTTCTTTGGGGTGCTCAACCGGTTGCTGATCATCACCGGCCTGCACCACATCCTCAACAACCTGGTGTGGTTCGTCTTCGGCAGCTTCCAGGGGGCGACGGGGGGCGTGGTGACAGGCGACCTGGCGCGCTACTTCGCCGGCGACCCCAACGCCGGGCAGTTCATGGCCGGCATGTTCCCGATGATGATCTTCGGCCTGCCCGCCGCGTGCCTGGCCATGTACCGCCATGCACTGCCGGCCCGGCGCAAGTTGATCGGCGGGGTGTTGCTGTCGATGGCGCTGACCTCGGCCTTGACGGGGGTGACCGAGCCGATCGAGTTCGCCTTCATGTTCCTCGCGCCGCTGCTGTACCTGATCCATGCGCTGCTGACCGGGCTGTCCATGGCGGTATGCGACCTGCTGGGCATTCGCCTGGGGTTCACCTTCTCCGGCGGCGCCATCGACATGGCCCTGGGCTGGGGGCGCTCGAGCAATGGTTGGCTGGTGTTTCCGGTGGGCCTGCTGTATGCGCTGGTCTACTACTTCGTGTTCGACTTCTGTATCCGCCGCTTCAACCTGAAGACACCGGGTCGAGAGGATCAACCCGCCTCGGAACAGGAAGCCGGTACCGATGCGTCGCGGGCTCGGCGCTACATCGATGCATTGGGTGGAGCCGGCAACCTGCAAGGTGTCGATGCCTGCACCACCCGCCTGCGCCTGGTCCTGAGCGACCGCAACCTGGCCAACGACCCCGCGTTGAAAGCCCTGGGCGCCCTGGCCGTGGTACGCCCCGGCAGCGCTGGCAGCCTGCAGGTGGTGGTGGGACCGATGGCCGACGCCCTTGCCGATGAAATCCGCGCCGAATTGCCCCAAGCCCTGAGCGCCGTCCCTGAGGCGGGGCACAGGCCGGTGGCCGACACCCAGGCGTTGGCCGTGGACGCATGGCTGCAGGCACTGGGTGGGCGCGACAACCTGCTGCAGGTCGATTGCGTAGCCACGAGTCGGCTCCGGATCCGGTTCAAGGACGAGGGCAAGGTGACAGAAGAAGGTTTGCGGCTACTCGGTTGCCAGGGCGTGAGTCGCCAGGACGCTGGTGTCAGCCATCTGCTGCTGGGGCCCCAGGCAGCAGCCCTGGGCCAGGCCTTGAAGAGCTGAACCTCGGCTCAAGCGTGCAGCCGCATCGGGTTTACGCTTCCGGTACGGCTGCCATCTGAACATCGCGTAGGTAGCCCCCGCCAAGCTTGAAAGACACTCAACACCTGGCGAAAGGATGGGCTTGATTTCGCCGTAGGAAATTTCTTCCATATTCGTTCGCCTCATCAAGTACGCCACGCTGTTTGTCCCAACCATCCTACGCGGGACTTTCAGCATGACGAGCACGTTCAAAAGGCCGGTACTGCAAAGCGACTTTGCCCTGAATCAACTGACCGGTATTGCGTGGACATTGCCGGAGCACGACTTCGTTCTGCTCTTCCAGCCCATTTTCGGCGACGGCATTGCCGTGGATATCTACCAGAACATGTGGCTCGCCCTGCGCGAAGGCCAGCTCGAAAACCCCGAATACCACGTGTTCGAAGGCGACGAACGCCAGCGTACCGTCGTTTACGACGATGACGAGCTAACCTTGCTGGTCAGGCAGGGCGCCATCGAACAGGCCATCAGCGAACCGCACACCTCCCCTGACCTGTTACTGGCATTGGTGGGCGGATTCGGCCAGTACCTGGCGAGCCTGATCCAGTTCGAATGGCATCACCTGGGTGGCACCGAGGCACCTGTGCTGACAGCGGAACAGGCCAGGCAAACCGGCGCCCGCTACGCCAGCCTGATGACCTTCGTCGACGGCTCTGCCAAGCAGGACATGATCTTTGGGCATTACATCCGTGATGGACACAAGGCACCGCTGGCCCTGGACATGAGCGAGGCTCCGGCACTTGAAAAGAACTTTCAGGAGCCCCCGCAAAAAATCGTTATCCAACCACGCTTCGCTGCGGGTGCGGACGGCCATGAAGCGATCGAGCAAGTGCTTGAGGACGTCGGCTTCAGCCCATTTGAATGCAAAGCGATCTATTTCGGCAATTGGCTGCGCGACTACTCGCAACTGGTTGATCCCAAGATAGTTCGCCCGGTGGGTGCGCCGAAACAATTCCCCCGCAAGTTCTCCCGGAAAGCGCTCACCCTGATCGTCGATGTATTGGCAGATAAACCGTTCCAATCGTTGCGAGCATCCGATGCCGAGTACTATCGCGTGACCGAGCGTTTACTGGGTGTGTATCGCGCATCGGAGCACATCGACAACCCCACCAACCACGATGCGAACGTCCAAAACCCGAAAGAGATCGATGAGTGGTTCGATACGCCGGTCTTGCCCGGCGACATCGCAACACAGGTGCACCCCGAAAAGTCGATGAAACGGTACATCAACGCTCCGTACGAATACATGCTTGGAAAACTCGGGGACGCCATCAAACATGGCAAGACCCCCCGCGGCATGCGCTATTTCGGTGAAGCGCTGCATGTACTCGAGGACTACTTCGCGCATTCGAACTTCGTGGAACTGAGCCTGCGCAAACAAGGCCATGATGTGCTGCCCTGGACCACACAGGCTGAATGCAAACATGGTTTTCCCGTGGTGACCGGCCTGTTTTCGGGCTCCGATATTTTCGCCAGCATCGCCGAGCCATTGGGCAAGCTTCTGTTCCCCAAAGAGGTACCAATCTATCAGCACCTCGTTCCCGGCTACCGAAGTACGGCCGAGCGAATCCTGGCGATCATCCTTGATGAACTGGAAAACCCACTATGGGGCAATACGCTGAAAACGCTCCTGAAACTTCGTGATCAGGTGGCCGCGAACCCGCTGTTCCGCTACGTCAACCTGGCGGTGTGGGTATTGACCCTGCCGTTGAAACTGATTGCCTACTACTGCAGTGAAGTCTTCCAATCGCTGTTCCAATGGCTTGGGGACCGGGTGGGCCATGAGCAATCGAGGTGGAGCGGCAACCCGAACGAAGAAAAGCATACGGATGCCACCCACTCACAACTGGCCAAGGACCACGATTCGCATCCCCTGCATGATTTGGCAACGAAGCTGGCGCGCCATGCGGTCACCGTGGTGGGTGAAGGAATGCTGCGTTTCTGGAACGAAGAGACCGATACACTGCCCATCGAGCTGGCCGCGCAATTCATCCGTCACCCCTATGACACGGACTGGCAGGACGAGCTCGTGAAGGAATGGGCTGCGGCAAACACGCACAATGTCACGGCTGCTACATCCATCGAAAACCTCCAACGGTTACACAATGAACATCTGTCCAGCCATTTTGACAAGTTGAAGGGCATGGGCCAGACATCCCGCTGACGTTGTGGAGGCCTTGAATGCACAAAGGGTGGACTGCTCTGCAGCCCACCCTTTGCATTGTTTCTGGTCCGCTGACGCTGTCAGAGATCCAGCAACTGCCAGATCTCATAGGCCGGTGTTTCATACGGGTGGCTGCGCTTGAGGGCGTCGACGACCTGGGCGATCAGTTCGTCGGCCACCACCAGCTCCACCTTCCACTCCTCGACCAGCTCGACCTGGCCCACCTGCCCGAGGTACGGCTGGCTGCCGTCCAACGGGCGGAACTGGCCCTGGCCAAGTGTTTGCCAGGCGCAGTGGTCATAGTCGCCGATGCGTCCGCCGCCAGCGGCGAACACAGCGGCCTTGACCACCTCGACATGACTGCCGGGGACGAAGAAGGCGAGCTTGTGCACCCTTAGTTCACCCAGACCCGCGCGTTGCGGAACATGCGCATCAGGGCCGCGTCTTCCTGCCACTCATCCGGGCGCCAGGAGTTCTGCACGGCGCGGAACATACGCTCCGGGTGCGGCATCATGATGGTCACGCGGCCGTCGCGGCTGGTGAGACCGGTGATCCCGCGCGGCGAGCCGTTCGGGTTGGCCGGGTACGCCTCGGTGACCTTGCCGTGGTTGTCGACGTAGCGCAGGGCCACGCAACCGGACAGGTCGGCTTCCAGCAGTGCCTCTTCGCTTGCGAACTCGGCATGGCCTTCGCCGTGGGCGATGGCGATCGGCATGCGCGAACCGGCCATGCCCTGCAGGAAGATCGAGTTGGACTTCTGCACCTCGACCATGGCCACACGCGCCTCGAACTGCTCGGAGCGGTTGCGCACGAAGTGCGGCCAGTACTCGGTGCCCGGGATCAGCTCGTGCAGGTTGGACATCATCTGGCAACCGTTGCACACGCCCAGGGCGAAGCTGTCGGTACGCTCGAAGAAGGCCTGGAAGGCGTCGCGGGCACGGGCGTTGAACAGCGCCGACTTGGCCCAGCCTTCACCGGCGCCGAGCACGTCGCCATAGGAGAAGCCACCGCAGGCCACCAGGCCCTTGAAGGCTTCGAAGTCGACACGACCAGCGAGGATGTCGCTCATGTGCACGTCGATGGCGGCAAAGCCTGCGCGGTCGAAGGCAGCGGCCATCTCGACCTGGCCGTTGACGCCCTGCTCGCGCAGGATCGCCACTTGCGGGCGCACGCCCTTCTTGATGTAGGGGGCGGCGATGTCGTCGTTGACGTCATAGCCCAGCTTGACCGACAGGCCTGGGTTGTCTTCCTCGAGCAGCAGGTCGAATTCCTGGTCGGCGCAATCGGCGTTGTCACGCAGGCGCTGGACCTGGTAGCTGGTCTCGGCCCACTGGCGCTGCAGCAGGCGGCGGTCGCCCTTGAACAGCTCGGTGCCTTCGAACTTGATCAGCACTTCACCGTTGTTGATCGGCTGGCCGATCACGGCGACGCAATCCTCGCCCAGGCCGGCGGCGCTGAACTGAGCCAGCACGTCCGGGGTGGCGTCCTGACGCACCTGGATCACCGCGCCCAGCTCTTCGTTGAAGAGGATGGCCGCGATTTTCTCGCGCTTGCTGGTCAGGGTGTCGAGTTCCAGCTCCAGGCCGCAATGGCCGGCGAAGGCCATTTCCAGCACGGTGGTCATCAGGCCGCCGTCGGAACGGTCGTGGTAGGCCAGCAGGTGACCGTCGGCATTGAGCCCCTGGATCACTGCGAAGAACGCCTTGAGGTCTTCGGCGTCGTCGACGTCAGGCGCGGCACTGGCCAGCTTGGCGTGGGTCTGCGCCAGGATCGAGGCGCCCATGCGGTTCTGACCGCGGCCCAGGTCGATCAGGATCAGGTCGGTTTCGCCCTTGTCCATGCGCAGTTGCGGGGTCAGCGTTTTGCGAATGTCGGTGACCGGGGCGAAGCCGGTGATGATCAGCGACATCGGCGAGGTCACGCTCTTCTCGGCGCCCTCTTCGCTCCACTTGGTCTTCATCGACATCGAGTCTTTGCCGACCGGGATGGTGATGCCCAGCTCCGGGCACAGCTCCATGCCCACGGCCTTGACGGTGTCGTACAGGCGAGCGTCTTCGCCTGGGTGGCCGGCAGCGGACATCCAGTTGGCCGACAGTTTGATGTCGGACAGCTTGTCGATGCGCGAGGCGGCCAGGTTGGTAATGGTCTCGCCGATCGCCATGCGCCCGGAAGCCGGGGCATCCAGCAGCGCCAGCGGGGTACGCTCGCCCATGGCCATGGCTTCACCGGTATAGACGTCGAAGCTGGTCGCGGTGACGGCGCAGTCGGCCACCGGTACCTGCCACGGGCCGACCATCTGGTCGCGGGCGACCAGGCCGGTGATGGTGCGGTCGCCGATGGTGATCAGGAAGCTCTTGCTGGCCACGGCCGGGTGGCGCAGGACGCGTTCGATGGAGTCGCTCAGGTCCAGCGTGCTCGGGTCGAAATCATCGCCCTGCTCCGCTTCGCGGGTGACCGAACGGTGCATGCGCGGCGGTTTGCCCAGCAGCACGTCCAGTGGCATGTCCACCGGGGTGTTGTCGAAGTGGCTGTCGGTGACGGTCAGGTGCGGCTCTTCGGTGGCCTCGCCGACCACCGCGAACGGGCAGCGCTCGCGCTCGCAGATGGCCTGGAAGCGCTCGAAGTCCTCGGCGCTGACTGCCAGCACGTAGCGTTCCTGCGACTCGTTGCTCCAGATCTCGTGCGGGGCCATGCCCGGCTCGTCGTTGGGTACGTTGCGCAGCTCGAAGCGGCCACCACGGCCACCGTCGTTCACCAGCTCAGGGAAGGCGTTGGAGATACCGCCGGCACCGACGTCGTGGATGAAGGCGATTGGGTTCTTGTCACCCAGCTGCCAGCAACGGTCGATGACCTCCTGGCAACGGCGCTCCATTTCCGGGTTTTCGCGCTGCACCGAGGCGAAGTCCAGGTCGGCGGAGCTGGCGCCGGTGGCGACCGACGAAGCGGCGCCGCCGCCCAGGCCGATCAGCATGGCCGGGCCACCGAGCACGATCAGCTTGGCGCCGACGGTGATCTCGCCCTTCTGCACGTGGTCTTCACGGATGTTGCCCATGCCGCCGGCAAGCATGATCGGCTTGTGGTAGCCGCGCACTTCATCACCGTGGGGGGTGCTGATGCGCTGCTCGAAGGTACGGAAGTAACCGGTCAGGGCAGGACGGCCGAATTCGTTGTTGAACGCGGCGCCGCCCAGCGGGCCTTCGATCATGATGTCCAGGGCGTCGACGATACGCTCGGGCTTGCCGTAGGCCTGTTCCCAGGGTTGCTCGAAGCCCGGGATGCGCAGGTTCGATACGGTGAAACCGGTCAGGCCGGCTTTTGGCTTGGCGCCACGACCGGTGGCGCCTTCGTCGCGGATCTCGCCGCCGGAGCCGGTGGAGGCGCCGGAGAATGGGGCGATGGCGGTCGGGTGGTTGTGCGTTTCGACCTTCATCAGGATGTGCACCGGCTCCTGCACCGCGCCGTACTGGCGGGTCTCAGGGTTCGGGAAGAAGCGGCCGGCCACCGAACCGACGATCACCGAGGCGTTGTCCTTGTAGGCGGACAGCACACCCTCGTTGTGCATCTGGTAGGTGTTCTTGATCATGCCGAACAGGCTTTTCTCCTGCGCCTGGCCGTCGATGTCCCAGCTGGCGTTGAAGATCTTGTGGCGGCAGTGCTCGGAGTTGGCCTGGGCGAACATCATCAACTCGATGTCGTTCGGGTTGCGCTGCAAGCCCTGGAAGGCAGCGACCAGGTAGTCGATCTCGTCTTCGGCCAGGGCCAGGCCCAGGTCGATGTTGGCTTGCGCCAGGGCGGCGCGGCCACCGGCCAGCACGTCGACCGAGGTCATCGGCTTGGGCTGGGCGTGGCTGAACAGGTCGGCGGCGTCTTCCAGCTGGCCCAGCACACGCTGGGTCATGCGGTCGTGCAGTTCGCTGGCGATGAGCTGGGCGTCAGTGTCGCTGATGTTGCCGGCGACGTAGTAGGCGATGCCGCGCTCCAGGCGCTGGATCGACTGCAGGCCGCAGTTGTGGGCGATGTCGCTGGCCTTGGATGCCCAGGGCGAGATGGTGCCCAGGCGCGGCACTACCAGGTACAGGCGGCCGGTCGGCTCCTGCACCGGTACGCTCGGGCCGTACTTGAGCAGACGGCCCAGCACCTGCTGCTGGTCGGCGGTCAGCTCGCCGTCGACGTCGGCGAAATGGGCGAATTCGGCATACAAACCAGTAACAGCGGGGACTTTCTGGCTCAGTTGCTCGAGTAATTTACCGTGGCGAAAGGCAGAAAGGGCAGGAGCGCCGCGCAGGATCAACATCGTCGGGACAGCCTCAGGAAGGGGTGTGCTTAGAGGCCGTGCATTCTAGCCTAATTCGCAGGCTTTCGGCACCCGCTCTAAGCCACGGCTGCCGGGCGGCGGAACCGGACCTGAAGGTCAAAAAAACCAGGGCTTAATCGTGGGAGCGGGCTTGCCCCGCGATGGGATCTGAAAGCCAGTGAAGCCCCCCATTCGCGGGGCAAGCCCACTCCCACAACTGTCCGCATGTCGCTACAGGCGTAAAATTCGCTATCAGACAACCCGCATATTGTCGAGATATGGCGCCAGCAGTCCTTTGCGTATACTGCACCCTATGTTCGCCCACACTGCTTTGCGCCAGCGTTGCGCCAGATGGCTCTTCGCAACCGGACTCTTCCTGATGCTCGGTGCCTGCGTTGAAAAACCCAGCACCCTCGAACGCGTCAAGGAGGACGGCGTATTGCGCGTGATTACCCGCAACAGCCCAGCCACCTACTTCCAGGACCGCAACGGCGAAACCGGCTTCGAGTACGAGCTGGTCAAGCGCTTCGCCGACGACCTGGGGGTAAAACTCGAGATCGAGACCGCCGACAACCTCGACGAACTGTTCGACCAGCTGGGCAAACCGTCCGGCCCGGTGCTGGCCGCCGCCGGCCTGGTCAGCAGCGAACGGCGCACGGCCCAGGCGAAATTCTCCCACCCATACCTGGAAGTCACGCCCCAGGTCATCTACCGCAACGGCCGCCCGCGCCCCACCAACGCCAAGGGCCTGGTGGGCAAGAAGATCATGGTGCTCAAGGGCAGCAGCCATGCCGACCAGTTGGCAGCGCTGAAACAGCAGAACCCTGGCCTGCAATACGAAGAATCCGATGCCGTCGAAGTGGTCGACCTGCTGCGCATGGTCGACGAAGGCCAGATCGACCTCACGCTGGTCGACTCCAATGAACTGGCAATGAACCAGGTGTACTTCCCCAACGTGCGTGTAGCCTTTGACCTGGGGGATACCCGCGACCAGCGCTGGGCAGTGGCCGCCGGCGAAGACAACAGCCTGCTCAACGAGGTCAACGAGTTCCTCGACAAGGCGCAGAAAGATGGCACCCTGCAACGCCTGAAAGACCGCTACTACGGGCATGTCGACGTGCTCGGCTATGTCGGCGCCTACACCTTCGCCCAGCACCTACAGCAGCGTCTGCCCAAATACGAGAAGCACTTCAAGAGCTATGCCAAGGTCGAACAGGTGGACTGGCGGCTGCTGGCTGCCATCGGCTACCAGGAGTCCATGTGGCAGCCGGAAGTCACCTCCAAGACCGGCGTGCGCGGCCTGATGATGCTCACCCAGCGCACGGCGCAAGCCATGGGCGTCTCGAATCGCCTGGACCCCAGGCAGAGCATCCAGGGCGGCGCCAAGTACTTCATGAAGATCAAGGCGGAGCTCGACGACAGCATCAAGGAGCCCGACCGTACCTGGTTCGCCCTGGCCGCCTACAACGTCGGCAGCGGCCACCTGGAAGATGCCCGCACCCTGGCCAAGCGCGAAAAGCTCAACCCCAACAAATGGCTGGACGTGAAGAAGATGCTGCCGCGGCTGTCGCAGAAGCAGTGGTATCGACAGACCAAATACGGCTACGCCCGCGGCGGCGAACCGGTGCACTTCGTGGCCAACATCCGTCGTTACTACGACATCCTCACCTGGGTGACCCAGCCGCAGCTCGAAGGCCAGGTGGCCGAAGGCAACCTGCATGTACCCGGGGTGAACAAGGACAAGCCGGCCGAGCAGGCGGCGCCGATGTGACAGCGGCGGTCTGTGGGATGTTTGCCGGATGCACCGGCCTCTTCGCGGGCAAGCCCGCTCCCACAGAAGCACCCTAGTTTTTGAAGCATGCGCTGAACCTGTGGGAGCGGGCTTGCCCGCGAAGAGGCCCGCACAGCCAACACAACCTTTCAGGACTCAGGTTTTCGACCGTCGCGCCTTGAAGAACTCGCTCAGGATCGCCCCGCATTCCTCTGCCAGCACCCCACCCTCCACCATCACCCGATGGTTGAGAAAGCCCTGGCCAAAGAACTGCCCCTGGCTCTGCACGACCCCGGCCTTGGGCTCCAGCGCTCCGTACACCACCCGCGCCACCCGCGAATGCACGATCAACCCCGCGCACATGCTGCACGGCTCCAGGGTCACGTACAGGGTGCTGCCAGGCAGGCGGTAGTTGCTGGCGGACTTGGCCGCCGCGCGGATCGCGACCATTTCGGCATGGGCACTGGGGTCGCTGTCGATGATCGGCCGGTTGAAGCCCTGGCCAATCACCTGGCCGTGCTGCACCAGCACCGCCCCCACGGGCACTTCGCCCATGGCCGCACCCTGGGCTGCCAGTTCCAGCGCCAGGCGCATGAATTCCTGGTCGCGGCTGCGATCGATGATCTGTGGACGCATCAGACCACCGCGATCGCGGCCATCAGGCCGGTTTCCATGTGGTCGATGACGTGGCAATGGAACATCCAGGTACCCGGGTTATCCGCCACCAGCGCCACCTGGGCGCGCTCGTTCTTGCCCAGCAAGTAGGTGTCGGTGAACCACGGTTCGACGATCTTGCGGCGATTGGAGGCGATCACCTTGAAACTCATGCCGTGCAGGTGGATCGGGTGCTGGTACTGGGTCATATTCTTCAATTCGAGGATATAGCTCTTACCCCGCGTGAGCGTGGCGATCGGCCGGTCGGCGCAGGTCTTGTCGGTGATGTCCCAGGCCTGGCCGTTGATCTGCCACAGGCTCGGCGGCTTGCCGTTGTCGGTGTTCACCGACACCTTGCCGACCCATTCGAAATTGAAGTTGAGCTTCTCGGCATTCTCCAGGTCCGGCTCGGCGACCGGGTTGGGCGGCAGCGCCTTGGGCCAGTCGCCCGGCGCCTCGCTGCTGGGCACCGAACGCAAGGTGCCCAGGCGCACGAAACCGTCACGCAGGGAAATTTCTTCGCCCGCCTGGGGAATGCGGATGGCCAGGCAGATGCGCATGCCCGGGCCGAGCCAGTAGTCGTCGTCCAGCGGGCGCGGCGTGATCGGGTTGCCGTCGAGGGCGTAGATCATCGCCTCGCAGTTGCCCTTGAGGTTGAGCCGGTAGGTCCAGGTATTGTCCAGGTTCAGCAGGCGCACCCGCACCACGTGCCCGGCGGGCAGCTCGGTAACCGAGTCGGCCTGGCCGTTGATGGTGATCAGGCGCCCGGCAGTGCCGTTGCGCGCGGCCTCGCGCGGCACGCTGAAAGGCATCCAGGCGCCCTGCTCGTCCACGTGCCAGTTCTTCAGGCTCAGGGTGCGCTCATGCAGGAACCCGGTCGGTTCGCGCTCCTCGACGATCAGCGGGCCGACCAGGCCGCGGCCGAGCTCTTCGGAGCTGCTGACATGTGGGTGGTACCAGTAGCTGCCCGCGTCCGGCACCTTGAACTTGTAGTCGAAGTACTCGCCCGGCTTGACCGGCAACTGCGACACATAAGGCACGCCGTCCATTTCCAGCGGCAGGCGGATGCCATGCCAATGAATGGTGGTTTCCACCGGCAGGTGGTTGATGAAGCGAACTCGCAGCCAGGTACCCTGGCGCACCCGCAGCTCGGTGCCCGGTGCCGAAGGCCCGAAGGCCCAGGCTTCGGTCTTGAAGCCTGGCACCAACTCGACGTCCAGCGGTGCGGCGATCAGTTCGTAGTCGTGCCCGGCGTTGTCGTCCTCGACCTTGCCCAGCCAGTAACGCGCCGCGCCCCCGGCGCCCAGGCCTACCACTACAAGGCCGGTCAGGCCTTTGAGCATTTGTCGACGGGTAAAGGACATCGGTGCGGGTACCTCGTGTTCTGCGCAATCTGTCGGCCAGCGGGGCCGGCAATGAAGGGCGAATACGATACACCTGCATTTGCGAAAGATTAAGTGAAGTCTTGCCGCAGGCGTCTGCAAGCCCTGGCGCAGAGGCTTTCTTGCCCAAACAAGGGCGTGCTGCTTAAGTGATGTCATGGGGCCAGGGACTCGGGGGAGCGCAGCACCATGGAACGAAACAACCATTTGCTTGGGGTCACGTTGCTGTTTGCCGTTGCCTTGCTGCTGGTACCGAAGATCATCCTGATCAGCTACTTCTCCAGCCGCTGGATCGACACCGACCTGGCCAGTCTCTGCCTGTACCTGTTGCAGGACCTGCTGCTTGCCGCGCTGGTCTACCTGCTGGCGATCACCACGCTGCGCAGGCACCGCTACAACTTCTTCCTGATCGCCCTGCTGGCCGGCGCCCTGCTGCTGTTCCTGTTGATAGACATGCGCGTAAGGGAGCTGTGGCTCAAACCGCTGGACTGGGCGCTGATCCACTACAGCCTGCAGAACGCCAGCAACCTCACGTCGGGCGCCCAGGTGTTCCTCAACCAGTTGGCCGGCTTTGGCCTGACCTTCCGGTTCATCGTGTTCGTGCTGTTCCTGGCTTACCTGGCCACCTGGTCGCTGGTGGGCATTGCCACCTACCGAGCGTTCAAACGCCCGCCAACACCCCACTCGCGGCCCGCAAAGGCGGGGCTGGCCGTGCTGCTGTGCGGCCTGCTGCTAGGCGCCCTCTACGCGAAGGACGCCCGCTACGACCTGAATGAGAACATCGTCACCAGCCCGCTGGTCGCGGCACTGAAGAACACCAGCGGCCTGAACGCCAGCCAGAATGCCAACCTGCTGCCCTTCGAACAGCCCGCCTACCCGCTGTCGGCCATCAATGCGCTGCCCAGAATCGACGCCTCACCAGCGCCTGCGTTCAAGAACCTGGTGTTCATCGTCATGGAGTCGGTGCGCTGGAACAGCATCTTCGGTGCGGGCATCGACACCGCCGAACGCTACCCCACCTTCGACCGTCTTTCCCGCGAGGGCATGCTGACCAAATCGTATGTCACGGTGCCGCACTCCTCCAAAGGCTATTACTCGATCTTCACCGGGCAGCACGCCTACCCCGGCGTTGAAATCAAGGAGGCGATGCACCTGTACCAGCCTGGCGTAATCCATGAGCTGAAACAGAGGCACAACATGGAAGCGGTCGCCTTCAGCTCCTTGTTCCTGCAATTCGAGAACATGGACGGTTTCCTCAAGTCCATCGGCGTCTCCAAGGCCTATTCGGTGGCGGACATCGCGCCCGCCAACAGCCTTGCACAGAACAGCAGCAGCTTTGGCCACAGCGATGAACTGCTCTATGCGTCCAGCATTCCCTACCTGCAAGCCATCAACCAGTCAGGTAAAGGTTTCATCGCCCTGTACTTCCCAAGTGCGGCCCACTACCCCTACGACTGCACGGACACCTCCGCCTCGCAGCCTGCGCTGGAAAAGTACGAGGCGTGCATAAAAGCAACCGACACCTTGGTGGGGCAGACCCTCGAAAGTTTCGAAACGTCGGGCCTGCTCGATTCCACCTTGTTCGTGCTGGTGGGCGACCATGGCGAGTCGTTTGGCGAACATGGGCTGTTCATTCACAACTCCTCCATGCACGAAGAAGAAGTGACCGTGCCACTGATTTTCTGGGCCAAGGGCACGACGCTGCCCAAACCCGCCGCCACCACCAGCCAGCAGACCGATATCGCCCCCACCGTGGCGGACTTCTTCGGCGTGACCGATGCGACCTTCAAGGTGCAAGGCATCAGCCTGCTGCGCCCCCACGACAAGCGGGCGTTCTTCATGTCGACGTTCTTCGACCAGCTGTCGTCGGCGCTGGTGGAGCACCCGTACAAGTACATCTACGAGTACAGCCCGGACACCCTGGTGCGCTACCACCTGGAGGATGATCCGCAGGAAAGGCACCCGCAACCTGTCGAGGGCGACGCGTTCACAGCCACGAAGAACCGCTTGCTGTCCTATGACGCGTATCAGAAGGCGTTTTTCTCAAAGGAGCCGGAACAGCGCGAATGATCGGGGCAGATACGACAAGGGCGCCTTGCGGCGCCCTTGTGGCTCAACTCACTCCCACTCGATAGTGGCAGGCGGCTTGCTCGACACGTCGTAGGTGACGCGGGAGATACCGGCGATTTCGTTGATGATACGGCCGCTGACGGTTTCCAGCAGCTCGTACGGCAGGTGCGCCCAACGCGCAGTCATGAAGTCCACGGTCTCGACGGCGCGCAGCGCCACGACCCAGGCGTAGCGACGGCCGTCGCCGACGACGCCCACCGACTTGACCGGCTGGAACACCACGAACGCCTGGCTGGTCTTGTGGTACCAGTCGGCCTTGCGCAGTTCTTCGATGAAGATGTGGTCGGCACGACGCAGGATGTCGGCGTATTCCTTCTTCACTTCACCGAGGATGCGCACGCCCAGGCCTGGACCTGGGAACGGGTGGCGGTAGACCATGTCGTACGGCAGGCCCAGTTCCAGGCCGATCTTGCGCACTTCGTCCTTGAACAGCTCACGCAGCGGCTCGACCAGCTTGAGGTTCATTTCCTCCGGCAGGCCACCGACGTTGTGGTGCGACTTGATCACGTGGGCCTTGCCGCTCTTGGCGCCGGCCGACTCGATCACGTCGGGGTAGATGGTGCCCTGGGCGAGGAACTGGATGTTGTCCAGCTTGCTGGCTTCGGCATCGAACACGTCGATGAAGGTGCGGCCGATGATCTTGCGCTTCTTCTCCGGGTCGGCTTCGCCTTCCAGGTTGTCGAGGAACTGCTTCTCGGCGTCGGCGCGGATCACCTTGACGCCCATGTTCTCCTTGAACATGGCCATCACCTGGTCACCTTCGTGCAGGCGCAGCAGGCCATTGTCGACGAACACGCAGGTCAGCTGGTCGCCGATGGCGCGGTGCAGCAGCGCCGCAACCACCGAGCTGTCGACGCCGCCGGACAGACCCAGCAGGACGTTGGCCGAACCGACTTGCTCGCGCACCTGGGCGATGGCGTCTTCGACGATGTTCGACGGGGTCCACAGGGCTTCACAGCCGCAGATGTCCTGGACGAAGCGGGACAGGATGCGACCACCTTGCTTGGTGTGGGTCACTTCCGGGTGGAACTGCACGCCGTAGTAGCCCAGGGCGTCGTCGTACATGCCGGCAATCGGGCAGCTCGGGGTGCTGGCCAGCACGTTGAAGTTGCCCGGCATCTGGGTGACCTTGTCACCGTGGCTCATCCACACGTCCAGGCCCAGCACGCCGTCATCGTCGACGTGGTCTTCGATGCCGTCGAGCAGGCGGCTCTTGCCGACCACGTCAACGCGGGCGTAGCCGAACTCGCGCAGCTCGGAACCTTCGACCTTGCCGCCCATCTGCTCGGCCATGGTCTGCATGCCGTAGCAGATGCCCAGTACCGGGACTTTCAGGTCGAACACGGCCTGCGGGGCACGTGGGCTGTTGGCTTCGTGGACCGACTCGGGGCCACCGGCCAGGATGATGCCGCGCGGGTTGAATTCGCGGATCGCTTCATCGTCCATGTCGAACGGGTGCAGTTCGCAGTACACGCCGATTTCGCGCACGCGGCGGGCGATCAGCTGGGTGTACTGGGAACCGAAGTCGAGGATCAGGATGCGGTGAGCGTGAATGTCGAGGGCCATGACTCAATCTCGTCAGTGGGAATCTTGAAACGACGCGGGGCTGTTTATGACAGCCCCGTTCGGTAATTGCTGGAAGCCTTAGCCTACGCGGTAGTTAGGGGCTTCTTTGGTGATCTGCACGTCATGCACGTGGGACTCGGCCATGCCGGCGCCGGTGATGCGCACGAACTCCGGCTTGGTGCGCATCTCTTCGATGGTCGCGCTGCCGGTGTAGCCCATGGACGAACGCAGGCCGCCCATCAGCTGGTGGATGATCGCGGCCAGGGCGCCTTTGTACGGGACGCGGCCTTCGATACCTTCCGGTACCAGCTTCTCGGCACCGGCCGAGGAGTCCTGGAAGTAACGGTCGGAGGAGCCCTGCGCCTGCGCCATGGCACCCAACGAGCCCATGCCGCGGTAAGCCTTGTACGAGCGGCCCTGGAACAGCTCGACTTCGCCCGGGGCTTCTTCGGTACCGGCGAACATCGAACCCATCATCACGCAGGACGCACCGGCAACGATGGCCTTGGACAGGTCACCGGAGAAACGGATACCGCCATCGGCGATCAGGGGCACGCCAGTGCCTTCCAGTGCGGCGGCGACGTTGGCGATGGCGCTGATCTGCGGCACGCCGACACCGGCGACGATACGGGTGGTGCAGATCGAGCCTGGGCCGATACCGACCTTGACGGCGTCGGCGCCGGCTTCGGCCAGGGCCTTGGCGGCGGCGCCAGTGGCGATGTTGCCGCCGATCACCTGCACTTGCGGGTAGGTCTCTTTGACCCAACGCACGCGGTCGATCACGCCTTTGGAGTGACCGTGGGCGGTGTCGACCACCACCACGTCAACGCCAGCAGCCACCAGGGCAGCAACGCGCTCACCGGTGTCCTTGCCGGTGCCGACCGCGGCGCCGACGCGCAGGCGACCTTGGTCGTCCTTGCTCGCCAGCGGGTAGGCCTTGGCCTTTTCGATGTCCTTGACGGTCATCATGCCCTTGAGGGCGAACTTGTCGTCGACGATCAGGACTTTTTCCAGGCGGTGCTTGTGCAGCAGCTCGCGGACTTCGTTCTTGTCGGCGCCTTCGCGGACGGTGACCAGACGCTCTTTGGGGGTCATCACGTCGCGGACCTTGGCGTCCAGGCGGGTTTCGAAGCGCACGTCACGGGAAGTGACGATACCGACCAGGTCGCCGTTCTCCAGCACCGGAACACCCGAGATGTTGTTCAGGCGGGTCAGGTCGAACAGGTCGCGCACGGTGGCGTCAGCGTCGATGGTGATCGGGTCTTTGACCACGCCAGCCTCGAACTTCTTGACCTTGCGCACTTCGCCGGCCTGCTGCTCGATGGTCATGTTCTTGTGGATGATGCCGATGCCGCCTTCCTGGGCCATGGCGATGGCCAGGCGCGCTTCGGTCACGGTATCCATGGCGGCGGAGACCAGGGGAATGTTCAGCTCGATGCCACGAGTCAAACGGGTCTTGAGACTGACTTCATTGGGCAGTACCTCGGAGTAGCCAGGTACAAGGAGGATATCGTCGAAGGTCAGGGCTTCTTGGCTGATACGCAGCATCGCGGGGGCTCCCGGGAGGGAAAAATGGAAGCGCGCCATTATACCCATCCAAGGCGCGCCGCTCAATGCAAAATAAGGGCCTTCGGTCAGCCTTGTGGCAGTTTTACCTGCACCACCGCCACCGGCTGATCGAGCCAGTCGGCAAAGCTGTCGAGGAAGGCCTGGGTGAACCCGGCCTCGCCCCAGTTGTTGAAGATGAACCCGAGGTTGGAAAAGGCACATGGCTGCAAGTAAAGAAAGCCATTGATGTCGTCCTCGAAGCCGCACAGCGGGCAGGTGAAGTTGTCGCTCACCCCCGGCGTCCACTCCTCGAGGCTTTCGAACAGCGGCTCGCCGACCTCGCGCCGGCACTCCGGGCAGCCGGCCTCTTCGAGGAAACCGTCGGTGGGGGTGTAGATGCAGCGCTTGAGCACCACTTCCAGGCCGTTGACCTGTTGATCGAGCGGCAGCTTTTCCGGGTGCAGGGCGACCTTGCGCGCACCTTGCGCCAGGGCATGGCCCATGCGGTTGCCGGTGCGCCCGCAAGTGGTCAGCTGCTCCTCGACGATCTTCTCGCGCACCAGCCAGCGCAGGATGGCCCTCGAGCGGGCTTCGTGGGACGGCACGGTGGACAGTTTGGGGACGATGATGCTCTGGGTGTTCATGAACGAAACGGGCCTGCGGACTGCGGTAGTGGCGCAATTCTACAGCCTGCTCAGGCGCTCAGGTAGCGACCGATCAGCGCCAGGCCGCTGGCCAGCACCAACCAGGTGACCAGGCGCACAAAGGCTTCGCGGGACAGCTTCATCGTTAGCCGCCGGCCGAACCACAACCCGATGAACATCACTGGCAGCAGGCAGGCCGCCAGAAGCAGCAGACTGGTGTCGGCATAGACGCCGGCGATCAGGAACAGCGACAGACGCACCACCGTGCTGCAACTGATCAGCGCGCTCTGGGTGGCCCGCGCCTGCTCCTTGGACGCCAGCCGGCCGCTCAGGTAGATCGCATAGAGGAACCCGCCACTGCCGAACAACGCACCAAACAACCCGCCTACCGTGCCCATCGGCACCGCCCACAGTCCGGACAGGTTCGCCGGGCGTACCTTCACCGCCAGGCTGTAGATCGCATAAGCCGTAACGAACAGGCCCATCAGCAGCAGCAACAGGTCGGACTTGAGCCGCAGCAGGAACACCACGCCCAGGGCGCAGCCCACGGCCATGCACGGCAGCAGGCGCAGCAGTTCGCCGCGCACCACGTCCTTGCGCGAGGGCAGCAGGTTGCCGAAGGCGGCGACGAAGTCCAGCAGCACCAGCAGCGGGATGATCCGTGACAGGGGCATGAAGTGAATCAGTACCGGGCCCGCGACCAGCGCGGTGCCGAAGCCAGCGATGCCGAAGACGATGTAGGCGGCGGCGATGGCGAGCAGGATGGGGAGCCAGTCGAAGGGGGTTAGGGCGAGTTGGGTGAGCATCGTGCTGGGTCCTGGGGTCGTCCGTGGGGGTGTTTGTCGTGGGGATGCGGTGAGGCGAACAGGTGCAGGCCTTGAGGGTTATGGCGCCTATGAGATCGAGCGCCGCCCGCGCGGCGCATCGCTGGCAAGCCAGCTCCCACATTTGTTTCGGGCCAGTTACTCCTGAAAGGTCATCACTGTACGCCTTGTTGGTTCGACTCGGTATTGGAGTGGGCGCCACTGGCGCCTCGCCCGACTTGAGACATGCACCAAGGCGGACAGCGGCACCCTCACAGGAGTGATTGGCCCGAAATAGATGTGGGAGCTGGCTTGCCAGCGATGCGCCGCGCGGGCGGCGCTCGATCTCAAGGGCGCTGCAAGCACATCT
>NZ_JACAFQ010000036.1 GCF_015354575.1 Pseudomonas sp. UFMG81 | reverse complement strand
CGCCACGGAGGAGGCGGAAGTGGTGGCGGTGGTGGCCATGGCGGCAGTGGCAGCGGCGGCAGTGGTTCTGGCCATGGCGGTGCGGCAGGCGGCCATGGTGCCGACGATGGCGGCAACCACGAAGCCGGCGGCCTGCACGGTGTCGGCCACGGTGCCGATGACGGGGCCAACCATGACGCTGGCCAAGCGCACGGCGTGGGCCATGGTGCCGATGACGGCGTCAATCATGATGTCGGCGATGACCGTGGTGGCACCTGATCCTGCTTGATCCTTGGCACGGGTGCCTGCCCGGCGCCCGTGCCGCTTCACCCGCAGGGCTCGGCATGCTAGCCTCCGCGCGCCCCGTCCACCGGGGCAGGAAGCCGTCAAGTCAAGGAGTCAGGCATGGACCTGCAGTTTCTGGGCACCTCATCCGGAGTGCCCACCAAGGCCCGCAACGTCAGCGCCACCGCCGTCATCGAGTCCACCGGCCACGGCTGGTACTTGGTCGACTGTGGCGAGGGTACCCAGCATCAGCTGTTGCACAGCCCACTGTCGCTGCGCGACCTGCGCGCCATCTTCATCACCCACGTGCATGGCGACCACTGCTTTGGCCTGCCCGGGCTTCTGGCCAGCGCCGGCATGTCCGGGCGCAAGGAGCCGCTGCCGCTGATCCTGCCCGACGCCTTGCAAGACTGGGTGCGCCAAGGCCTGGCCGTCAGCGATACCTACTTGCCGTTCGAGTTGCAATTGCAGGCGCTGGAAACGTTCAGCGGCTTCACCGCCGGCAATGTCGAGGTGAGCACGGTCGAGCTGTCGCATCGAGTGCGCTCGTGGGGCTATGTGTTCGACGAGCACGACCCCGAACCCCGGCTGGACACGGCGCGCCTGAAGGCCGACGGTATTCCGGCTGGGCCGCTGTGGGGCCAGCTGGTCCGTGGCGTGGCCGTCACGCATGAGGGGCGCACGCTCGCTCCACGCGACTACCAACAGCCCACCCGCGCGCCGCAACGGATCATCGTCTGCGGTGACAACGACCGCCCCGAGTTGCTGGCCGAGCTGGCCCGGGGTGTCGATGTGCTGGTGCACGAAGCGACCTTCACCCAACCGGTGGTTGAGCGCAGCCAGACCACCTTCGGCCACAGCACCGCGGCGCAGGTGGCGCAATTCGCTGAAGTTGCTGGGGTGAAGAACCTGGTGCTGACGCACTTCAGCGCGCGCTACCAGGCCAGCGCCAACGGGCGTGGCAACTCCATCGCCGAAGTACGCGACGAGGCGCTGGCACACTACAGCGGCAACCTGACCCTGGCGCGCGATCTGCAACGCTATCACCTCGGGCGCGACGGCTGCCTGGTCGAGGCCTGAGAGGGACAAGCCAGTTCCCTCCTGGCGGAATGCCCCCTGTGTAGGAGCGGCCTTGTGCCGCGAAAGGGCCGCAACGCGGCCCCAGGATTTCAAATACGCCTTTAGACTGCCGGGGCCGCAACGCGGCCCTTTCGCGGCACAAGGCCGCTCCTACAGAAGCCTGCGCCAGACAGTTGCTCCTGCAAAGCCTTCAGCGAATCGAATACGTCATGTGCTGATCCTTAGGGATGGATCAGAACCGCTCGACCACCATTTTGAACGGATACGGCTGCGCCTTGTACTTGCCCAGCTTGCCGCGCTTTGGCAGCTCAAGCTTGTGCTTGTGGCTGAGGTCCTTGTAGGGCACCTGTTGCAGCAGGTGGCTGATGATGTTCAGCCGCGCCTTGCGCTTGTCCTCGGAGCGGGCCATGTACCACGGCGCCCAGGAGGTATCGGACGCGGCGAACATGTCGTCGCGGGCGCGGGTGTAGTCATCCCAACGGTTGTACGACTTGAGGTCCATGGGCGACAGCTTCCACAGCTTGCGCCCATCGTCGATGCGGTCTTGCAAGCGACGCGTCTGCTCCTCGGCACTGACCTCCAGCCAGTACTTGAGCAGGATGATCCCCGACTCGACCATCATCCGCTCGAACAACGGCACCACGGTGAGGAACTTGTGCGCCTGCTCGTCGCTGCAAAAGCCCATCACCCGCTCGACGCCGGCGCGGTTGTACCAGCTGCGGTCGAAGATCACCACCTCGCCGGCGGCCGGCAGGTGGGTGAGGTAGCGCTGGGCGTAGATCTGCGTCTTCTCCCGTTCGGTGGGCGCCGGCAGCGCTACCACGCGGAACACCCTGGGGCTGACGCGCTCGGTGATGGCCTTGATGGTGCCGCCCTTGCCGGCGCCGTCGCGGCCTTCGAAGACGATGCACACCTTCAGGCCCTTCTCCACCACCCACTGCTGCAACTTGACCAACTCCACATGCAGCTTCTTCAGTTCGTTTTCGTAAGCTTTACGCCCGAGTTTCGCGGCGTCATCACCCTTGCTTTGCTTTCCCTTGGCCTTGGCCATTCATGCCCCCTTCTGTCATTTGCTGAGCACCATCGCGGATCAGAGCAGTATGGATGACCTTCGGCGATTTGCCGGGCGCACAGCGGGCATGTCCACTTGCCACGATTGCAGCCGCTCTGGCATGCGGGTTTTAATCCCGTCGCCGCTGGCCTGGACCAGCGTTCGCCCCGCACTTTGGTAACTCAAGGAAGCCTTTACGATGAACAGGACGCTCGTACCGCTGGCTCTGCTGGCGACGCTGTTCGGCTGCTCGGAAGACCGGCAAGCCACCGAAACCGGCCTGCGCCAGGCCGCGCAAAGCTGGCTCGACAGCCAATACCCGCATTGTTTCGTGGTCAGCAGCTTCCCCACCCGCACCCGCGACTTCGATATCGACGGCAACAACCAGGCGTTGCACGCCCTGGCCCAGGTCGGTGTGGTCAGCGAAACAGAGATCGCCCGTACCGAAGTGCCCGCCCGCCTCTGGCAACCGGCACGCACCGACATCTACTACGCCTACGCGCTGACCGAGGAAGGCCGCAAGTACTACAAGCCCGATGCCGTCAGCCGCAAGGACGGCAGCAAGGTTGGCGGGTTGTGCTTCGGCAAGGCACAGGTCACGGCCATCGAGCAGTTCACTGCGCCAACCGAACAGGCCGGCCAGACGCGGTCACAAGTGACCTACCGCTACACGATTGCCGAGCTTCCCGCCTGGGCAGCCGACAAATCGGTGCAAGCCAGCGTCAAAGGCCTTGGCCAAGCCATCGACAGCGCCCGCCAGCCACTCCAGGCCACCGCAAGCATGGCGTTGACCAAGCGAGGCTGGGTGCAACAGCAACGCTTGGCCAATTGAGCAGTACAGGAAGACCGCGATCCTCTGTAGGCGCGGCCTTGTGCCGCGATAAGAGCTGCGCAGCAGCCCCAGGGCTCTCAAAGCGTGCCTTAATCCGGAGACAATCCGCGTTCGCCATCCTTGCCCCGCCCCGGCCGCCCAGCGGCCGTTTCCCGGTTCAACGATGGAGTCACACCATGAAATCCCTGTCCTTCGCCCTCGCCTTGCTGGCCGCCACCTCGGTCACTTCAGCCTTCGCTGAAGGCGGCGCCGAGCGCCTGCAAGCCCGCAACGAGCAGTGGGCGCAGCAACGCCAGCAGCAGGCCGAGGCGCTCGCCAAGCGCGATACCCATGTCCAATCGCAGGCGCAAGCGCCGCGCCAGGGCGATGCACTCAACAGCAAGCCTTGCAGCTGATGCCCGCGAGGGCCGGCACAGCCCCGGCCCTCACAACCACCAGGCCAGCACGGCCGGTAACCACACGAACGACAGCAGCGTCGAGCACATCACCAGGTTGGCCACCTGCTCCGGTTCACGGTTGGCCCGCACCGCCAGCAGGTAGTTGAATACCGCCACCGGCATTGACGACTGCACCACCAGCACCGCCCGCTCCAAGTTCTCCAACCCCAGCGCGGTACCCACCGCCCAGCCCACTGCCGCCCCAGCACGATACGCAGCCCACCCAGCAACAGGCCGCTGCCGATGTGCTGTGGACGAATGCTGGCCAGCGAGACACCAAGGGTGAGCATCATTGATGTTGAGTCTCCCTAGGCTTTGTACGAAAAGTGCCTGCGCGACGATCATGCTGCGTTGAAAACAGGCTGGTGCGCCAGCCCGGTCGGAATGCTCATTTACAACCCGTAAAGTCGAGCGCGACTCCGACCGTTCCTCGCCTGTTATCGCCTTGCCTGATCGCCGCTCGGCGACTTTTCGTACAAACCCTAGGGCGCTTGTGCAAATACCATCATATGCAAGCTGTGATTTCTTACCTCGTCGTAAACCTGAATCCAATTAACGGGGGCCTATTCGGTAAGCTTTATTCACGCAGAGGTCCCATTTTTTGCATGTGTGATTTTAACCTATACGGTCTACTTCCGAGCATGTGATGGGTACCACATACCCGGTGATTCCTTTTCCGACCATGGACCGGAAATCGAAAGCCGGCCAGCCGAATTCGCTTGACTAACCAAGATATAGGAAGCGGAACGCTCCAAAGCGGTTGTTTGGCTGGTTTGGTGCCCATCACCATAACGGACCCGTTGTCCAACCTCGCGAATGCCATGTCGCTCAGGCCTGGTGGCTGAAATATCGCTAACCTCTTATCAACGTTGTGAGATCCCGCCTGAGCGCTGAACGAGCGTAGCCTAAATATTGTGAAGCGCAACTGATAATTCTGTCAGTTGCCGAAAGAATATATTTCGGCAACCCTACTCCCAAAGTCATTAAATAAGTCAGGGTGCAGATATGTACAACCCATTCGAATTGAACATTCTAAACATAACATCAGGAGACGAGATTTTCTTAAAACACAAAAGAATTAACAAAACAATCCCGGTTAGATTATATTTTGAATACTGCGGCGAAACAGGTATAACATACCACGCAAAAGAAAACAAGGACACAGGAGACGAATCCACGACTACACTTTTTGGAGCATGGGACGAATTATGTTACATCGGAAAAATCCCATTTGAGCAATACAAGAAAGATATAAAAACCCCATGCATCTTAATGGGTATTGATCAATGGATATTCTTAAACGATGATGACTTCATAATTAGCGAGGCCATTGCGGAAACAAAAGAAATAATTTGGGGGAGCGCGAAAGAGTACGAGACAGCAAAGCGCCTCAGAAAAGTTAAATTAAACAAGCCTGATTATTTTCTAGCGACACCAAACATGAGCGAAAAGCAGATACATGCCTATCTGACCAGCAACCCCACTGAAAAAGCTTATGAAACCTTCACGCCCCTAAAAATTACAGCGTGGCTAGAAAGATACATGCAAGAAAAGAAGGTAATCTTCCTACCAAAAGTACTGCCTGGCGAAAGTGAGCACTTAAGCCGTGTGTTTGATGGCACACCAGTGATTGGCAACTCCTTGTTCAATGTCACCCCTGAAAAACAAGTAATCTTTTTTGCTATTGGTAATACACCTCGACTTCATTTCAAATTTAGCAACTCCATTCCTTACGACGGCACCACTGGAACCGATGGAAACTTTGGAGCCTTTGAAACTACTGGAACCGTTGGAGTTGCTTTTCATAAAAGCGTGAATGCTGAGCAACTGCGTGATGAAATTGCAAAATATTATTCGCTCGAGCCAAACGATCAAGACAAGATAACAGGGCTGGATCTAATTGCATTCGAAGTCGCATGCATAACAGCAGAAAAAAGCAAAAAAGGCAAATATGACTACCACATGATCAATCGGCTATTTTCCGACGGTGACAAAATAACAATAAATGGCATAGGATTTGATATCAAAGATATTAAGCCTGACTACTTGCATACGGACAAATTTAAAATACCTTACCGCGCTATCGACAACATTGTTGAATACGATGGACGATTTGCAATCGTCAATCAAGCACTTGAGCACTTGCGTTCTTCAGGTTGGAAACCACTGAGTAGCGCTCACTGGTCGCGCCTTAAGGAGCTCTCGTTACCAGTGTTAGCCGGCTATCACGGCAGCCCAACCCTTGCTGGCTATAGGTATTCGTGCGGACGCATAGTTACCAAGAAGCTGTACGCCGATGAGTATACAGGTGTAGAGCTGGATGATGAGTGCTGGGGGTTTCTAACGAAAAACACCAACTCCTTTCTCATTGCACGCGACCAATTAAGTAAGTCAATCACCAACGACAGAATCGACTTTGTCTATTATTACTTGCCTTCTGGCGAGACAGAGCCAGTATTCCTCAATGAACCTGACGATTCTAAAAGCACTCCTGAAAACCCAAAAGATGCTGGCACAAAGGACGAACAGTCAGCGCAAGCCCCTGAATCCAGCGATACAAATGAATCAGCTAATGGGAGTAATAGCATGGACAACGAAGAGTCAATATCTCCTGGTCAGCAGGATGATAATACCGCCCCTCCCTCTTCGACAGGCACCAGTGGGGGCAGTCACTCACAGGCACTTGAAATCAGCCGTAATTGGTATGACAGCGACGTGCCCCCCAGGATCTCCAGCGACGCCCGACCACCGGCAGCTATCAATAATGATATTCAGGTAGTGCGGCGTTTCGCTGATCAGGGAAAAAAACTTCCGACAAATTCCGATCAGCTAAGCGCTCAATATGACTCGACCTTCAAGCCAGACATCGACAAACTCACCTCGCCCAAAACCCCGAAAGACACTTGGGCAAGCCGTTTCTTCGCGGAAATTCTGAGCATTTCGACTTTTATCAATACGCACGCAGAACAATGGGGCAGCATCGAGCAGCGAATGTGGGAGCTTAATGATGAAGTTAATTCTTTTACAGTCAGCATGAGTATTTTCCTCCACAAAACCCAAGAGCGGCTTGAGGACAGTCCGACTTTAGGGGACTTTGATATACCCCTCCTGTCTATTGGGCACGAGGACAACCAGTCTAGCAAGACAGTTGCAGAGATGCTTGGGCGGCTACAGGTACTTTTTGTAGCGTTTCACCGTTCGTGCCAGATCATGGCCCACGATATTGAGGCCTTTGCAATACCCATCACGCAAACCGTCGAGCCTTGGCTTGGCGATGCAATATGCATGAGCAACCCTGATCGATGGGAGTGGATACTTTACCGACATAATAAAGAGCTCCTGGCTTTTGACAGTAAAGCAAATGACTCTTCAGCGCAAAATACTTCGGTGCTTCCCATGATTTTTTTAGGACCGATGGGGATGGTGATTCAAGCGCTAGACACGAAGCAGAAAGACCTCAAATCAGCCGCAGGAAGAAAAAATGCACTTAAAGCAATTCGGGATCACAAGCAACTCCAAGAGTTGATGGCAGGCCTGTACAACCAATCCGGATCTATGTTTGATATTTCGGTCGCTGCAGCCGGAGCCCTACGCATGCTTAATAGTCACTGGGAGGGTTTGGCCGACTTGATGGCAAGTTGTGCGAGGCTATGCGCTGAACAGCGAGATGCCCAGATGACAGGTATCCACTTACGGCGTTTCCAGCGAATGACTTGGCTGGTGGCCGTCCTTGGCGAAAATACGCAAGATGTCGCTGCCACGTTAAGAGCTTGATCAATAGTAGAGAAGGAGGGAGCTGTATGTATTCGTTTCGCTTTCAAAGCCCGAATATGTCGATCGTCAGAGACTGCAGGTCGATGCTTGCGTACTATTCAAACATTCATCTGCGATCGCTCACCATCGGCGCCCTGAAGTCCGACCTGACGTACTTATGGAGCTACTTTATTGAACTCGATCAGAACACAAGTGACGCACTCAGAAAAGCCAGCAACTACTTGGACGTCACATTCGTGAGCGACGCACTGCATGACTTCAAGCAGCACGCGGAAGACAGCGATGAGTATGAGGAGCGCTTGAGGCTCGTGATGAATGACGTAAAATGTGAGATTTATAAATGGACACATGAGATTGAAAGGTCACTGATAAATTTTTCAAGCTTCAGCTATACAGGCAATAAGTACAGGCTCCGACAACTTCGAGAAACGGTATCAAACCTGCGCAAAATTGCCGACCTCACCGCAAAAGATTCAAACTATGAAAACCTCTTGACACAAGAAAAGAAACTGAACCTGGCAATTGAAGCCTATGAAAATCAAAACCTATATAATCAGATTGAGCCTGTAGCAAAGCAGATTGGAAGCACTGTTGAATCTGGCCTGGATGCAAATTCGCCAGCCAATTTCAAAAAGGCGATGATTGTGGGTGGCGTGCAAGTCGCGCTGAGCGTACTTAAAGTCGCGTCAGACATCATTACCTATGAGCACCTTTGCTCAGCACGTGACGAAATACGAAATTTGATTGCTGGCGTTCAAAGCAATTTGAGTGACATTCAACTTCAGGTAGGTGAAAAATACAGAGAACTTAGTTTGATCGAGGACTTCGAAAACCTGCAAGCACCAAGATCCGAATTCGTTTCCGAGGTTGAGAAACTGCTAAAAGCGCATTTGGCGTTCATTGACGGATTTGTCGAAGCGTCGGGGCCGGCGCAGGAAGCTGCTCACTATATTAAGTTTGCACCCGCATTCAAAAACTACGTAAACGACACATTGCGCGCCTGGAGAAAAATTTAAATACAACAAAACCACAAGCAGACTCAATGAGGAACTGATCATGCGAATTCCCGTCTCCCAGCTACCTGCATTTAACGCCGAAGTAGCAGTCACACCTCAAAACGAAGATACGACTATATTTAGAAATTGGGTTGGCGAGCGCAATGGAAAAGTCAAAGTCTATCGCTCATCCCAACCAAACTACTCTGGAAAAGACACTGCACCGGTATTCTCTCGCGGCATAATGCGTTGGCTTACCAGCGCCAATCTCAACATAAAACTGGTCATCAGTCTTAACGAGTTCAAATTAGGCGGCGGTGGCTTTGCAAAATTTCAACTTGAGAAAATCAAATACCTTCATGTTCCGGTGGAAGACTTTGGCGTGTGCGAATTAAAGCACCTGAAAGAAGCCTGCGAACTGATGGATCAAGCTTTGAAAGCGAAAAACAGCGTTCTTGTTTTTTGTGGTTACGGACAAGGCCGCACAGGCATGATGGTTACGGCTCATGAGATTTACGACAACATAAAAAACCAGAAGAAAAAGAGCTTGCAAACTTTTCTAGATGCGTCGACCGCGGAAGAAGAGGTTCAAGAGAAGCTACTTATAGATCTCCAAAAATCATTGATTTGACTGATTTAGAATGCATTGATGATTTTAATTGCTGGATATTCTTTCGGTGTCAGACTCGCACTGAGCAGGTGCTCGCGGGCCAGCGACCTCTCGTCGCAGCCCGCAGGCTCTTGGCAAATCCGCCACACCCCGTAAAATCCCGCCTCCCTTTTCGCCCGTCGCCCACCCGGTGGCAACCGCCCGCAAGGACAGCGTCCGCGCATATGCCTCAGGCTCAACCGCCCATGCCCGGCCTCCACTTCAGGTCCAGCGGTTGACTCTTGCCCAGGTCGCACCCGTGCACGCAGCGCAGAAAGGCACTGCTTGGCTTCTTCCAACCTTGAGGTACGTATGTCTCCGCGTTTGCTGGCCATGGCGCTGGCACCCCTGCTTGGCCTGTTCATCATTGCCCTGGGCAATGGCTTCATGTCTTCCCTGACCACCCTGCGCCTGGGCGCCGCCGGCGAATCGGCAACCACCATCGGTGTGGTGTCCTCGGCCTACTTCATCGGCCTCACCCTCGGCGCAGTGTTCAACGACCGGCTGATCCTGCGCATCGGCCATATCCGCGCCTACAGCAGCTTTGCCGCGCTGATCGGCGCGACCATCCTGCTGCAGGGCATGTTCTACGACACCACCTGGTGGTCAATCCTGCGCCTGCTCAACGGCTGGGCCGCGGTGGGCGTGTTCCTGGTGATCGAGAGCTGGCTGCTGCTGGCCGGTGACGCGAAGATCCGCGGCCGCCTGCTGGCGCTGTACATGATCGCTTTCTACGGTGCCGGGGTGATCGCCCAGGCCACCCTCGGCGAGATTACCGGCTGGGGCGAGACCGCGCCGTTCATGCTCGCCGGCATGCTCGCCACCCTGTCGGTGCTGCCGATCGTGATCCTGCCGCGGGTGTCGCCGCTGCTCGACCAGGTCGAGCCGCTCAAGCCGCGCCAGTTGCTGGGCGTGGCGCCTACCGGGCTGGTGGGCTGTTTCGGTTCGGGGGTGGCCATCGCCGGTATCTACGCGCTGCTGCCGCTGTACCTGCAACGGGTCGGGCTGGACGTGGGCGAGGTCGGCAGCATGATGGCCTGGGTGATCCTCGGCGCCATGCTGCTGCAGTACCCAGTCGGGCGCTGGTCCGACCGCAAGGACCGCCAGGACGTACTGATTGCCCTGGCCGCACTGTGCACCGTGCTGTCGCTGTTGATCGTGGTGCTGCCGGTGGACACCGTGCTGTTGCCGGCGTTGCTGTTCCTGCTCGGTGGCGGTGTGTTCGCGCTGTACCCGGTGGCGGTCAGCAGCGCGGCCGACCGCGCCCCAGCCGACGCGCTGGTGCCGATGATCCAGGGCCTGCTGCTGATCAACTCGCTGGGCTCTGCCATGGCGCCGCTGGCCATCTCGCCGATGATGACGTCCTATGGCGAGGTCGGGCTGTTCTGGGCCTTCGCCGTGATCAACCTGGCCATGGTCGGCTTCTTCCTCTGGCGCCGCGGCAAGCGCCCGAAACCCGAGCACCCGGCACCGTTCGCGCCGACCGCGACCTTCTCGCCGACCGGCGCCGAACTGCGGGTCACCGAAGACCTGATGCACGCCGCCCAGGAGCACCCGACGCTGGATGCCATGGACGCCAGCGCCCATTCACCGCGTAGCGAAACGCACTGAAACCCTCCGGGCCGCCTGGCGGCCCCTGCCGACCGCCCGTCGCTCGACGGGCACCTGCGCACTGGCTATGCGGCCGAAACCATGACAGTCCATCCGACAGGAGACTCACCATGGTCCGCACTCGCCCCCTCACTCTGCTGTTCGCCCTGGCCCTGGGCCTCACATGCGCTGGCAGCTACGCCGCCACCGATATGAACAACAGCCAGCCACGCACCGAACACGACAGCGGCGACCACCCCAAAGGCAAGACGGCTGGCGAAGGCAGCAGCGTCAACAGCCCTGGCAGCGGCAACAGCAACGACAGCAGCGATACCGGCACCCATTCCGATGCCGCCGATGGCGCCGCTGGTGGCTCCAACAGCACCGGCGAGGCTACCGGCAGCGGTGCAGGCCATTCTGGTGGTACCGCCGAAGACCAGGACAGCCGCTAGCGGCGCTTGGCTACACTGCTGAACGACATCCCTGCTCTGGAGACCGGGCATGAACCTCAGGTACGGGTTGCTGTTTACGCTGCTGCCGATCGGCGCACTGGCCACGGCGCTGAACTACAGCCCGGCACTGGATATCAGTTCGTCATCCTTCACCGACGGCGGGGTGATCGCCTTGCAACAAGTCGGGGTGGAACCTGCTTGCGGCAGCGGCGAGGAGAAGTCGCCCCAGGTGAGTTGGCGCAACCTGCCCCAGGGCACCCGCTCGCTGGTGCTGGTGATGTTCGACCCCGACGGTGGCAAAGGCCTGGGCGTGGTGCACTGGCTGGCCTACAACATCGACCCGGCAGCCGGTGCGCTGGAGGAAGGTGCTGGCGGGCAGAGCAGCAAAGTGGCGGCCCTGGGGTTGAACACTCGCGGCGCCATGGCCTATCGAGGGCCCTGCCCGCCGGCGGGGGATAACCCGCATCATTACGTCCTGACCTTGATCGCCACCGACCTGGCGCCTGGCAGCCTGCCCGGGGAGCTGGATCATCGCGGCCTGATGAAGGCGCTGCAAGGCCATGCGCTGGGTGCGCAGAGCCTGGTGGGGCGTTACGGGCATTGAGTGCGCGCAGAGTCTGCTACTGGGCCAGACTGATCTGCCTGCACATGCGCCTTGAGCTGCCCGATGATATGCGGGTCGGTCAACTCCACTGTCAGTTCTCGGCGTAGAGTCAGCGAGCGGCCAGCCTTGCTTGTCGCACAATATTGATAGTAGCAATGGGACAACCAGTTCCAGCTGCCTACGGTCGCAACCCGATCATCGGCCAGCAGCAACTTCTCATGAGTACCCTCTGGTACACGGATGACATTGTCATCTCCCAGCTTGCGTCGATAGGCCTTGATGAGCCCCTCATCGCCGTCATCGGCCTCGGGGTGGTCGAGCTTTTTCCAGCCGTAATACACCTTGACGTCGACACCTCGTGCCTGTGCAGCCGCCAGTAGGCGCAAGGGCGGATGATCGTGTTGCCGGCCCTGGAAGATCCACGGCGCAACCACCACGAACGAACGACGGGCGTCCGCAAGCAGCCTTTCGAAGGCCTCGATGTGCTCGCAGTCGTGATAGAGCCGCTCGCCGGCAGGGCGCAGCGCGTCGAAGGAAGGGCTCTGGCGCTCCATGTTGACGAAGAAGGATTCGGCACACGCATTCGCCATGATCTGCAACGACTTGCCTGCCGCCACCAGGCGCTGAAAGTTACCGACCACGATGAACTGCTGCTTTGCGCGCGATACCGCCACATTCAGCAGGTTCGGTTTGCGGTTCTGGAATCCGTCCTTGTCCCCGCGTCGACAGATAACCGGGGAATAGACGATGACTTCGAAACCAACCCCCTGGAACTGATGGACCGTGCCGATCTTCAGGCTCTTGTCATGGGCCAGACGCCCTCCATACGCCTCGATCAACAGCCTCTTCTGGTTGGCATAGGGGGTGATGATGCCGACATGCTCGGTCAGGTCATAACCAGCCTCCTCAAGTTTGTCGAGCAACAAACCGATGGCCTCGACCTCTTCTGGATTGGTGCCTGGCTGGTTGCCACGGCTGCCCTGAACGCCATAGAACATCAAGTTGTGACCGCCCATGTTGGCGCAGGCCGCCTGGATGGGCGCTGCGGGCGCATCAGTGCAGACCTGCACGCCTGCATAGCCGGCAATATCCTTGAACAGCTTCGCGATCTCCGGTTGGCAGCGACGGTGTTCATCCAGCACGATGCCCGCGCCGATATCATCCACGGCTCCCGACCGTGTCCCGGCGGCACGGTGATAGGCCGTCACTTGCATGGGTGAGACCGCCTCGTACTGGGTGTTGTCAGGAAAGAAACGTGCCTTGAGTGCTTCTGCGCTGCCCTCTGCCAACGTGCGGATCGGTTCGATCTGTAGCGGGTCGCCGACCACTACGGCGCGCTCACTGCGCGCCAGCAAGGGAACCAGCGACTCCACGGACACCATGCCCGCCTCATCGACCAGGCTCATTGGATAGGGGGTGTAGCCATCGAGATCAGCCAGGCGATAACCGGCAAGCTTGTGCACGGAAGCCAGTGTCGAGGCCATGACTGGATACGCCAATGTCAGTAGCCGGTAGAACGTCTCCAGACGATCCTTCCACGCATACAAACCCGCGTCCTTGTTGCCGGCGAGCAAGTTGCACCACAGTGGCAGCACCTCGGCCAGCTGCTTCTTCTGCCTGAGCAGCTCTTGCCAGAGATAATCGACCGATAGCTCGAACAGGACGCGGTGCTCGGCAATGAACCGCAAACGCAGGACCTGCGCCCAGTCACCTTCAGGAAAGGATTGTTTCAGCGCGCTGTTGGCGGCCTGGTAGCGCCTCCAGGTAATCAGGTCCTGTTCGACGCGGGTAATCAACGCACAGAGAGAAGCGTGCGCCTTTGCCCGCTGGCTGTCCGCAGCACCTTCGCGCAGGGCCCGAAGCATTGGCTGCAGCGATGCCGTCGTCGACATCGCCTTGCGGTTGCCGGCCAGTGTGGCCAGGCGATCGGCGCTCAGGTCACTCAGACCGAAACGCCGCACGTCGTCACCGAATGCGCCGCTCAAGTGCTTCTTGGCATTGGCGTAGCGTTTCCTACGCCACCAGGCACGTAGTGCCCCGAAACGGCCTGAGGGATAGTCGGCGAAATGGTATTCGACGGAGTCCGCCAATGCGCTTTCCAGCCACGCGGTGTAATGCGCTCGGGGAAACGGCGCCTGGCTCAATCTGCCGTAGCCACGAGCCAACTGCTCACAGGCTTGCTCATAATCGCGCTGTTGTATCAATAACCGGGCATGCTGTTCACGGCTAGCAGCCTGCAGGGTTGCATAACCACTTGCATCGAGCGTCGCTGCTGTCAGCAGGCCAAGCGTATGGCCCTGCTCGGCAATGGTTCGCTGGTTGGCCACCAGGTGGTTGCCAAACGATTGAGGGGCGTTACCCAGAGCCAGACGAGCCTGGTCGATGGCTTGGCACAGCTTTTGGTAGTGCGCGAAACTCCGGTCGATCACTTCCTTGCCGGCGAGGATGCGCGCCGCAAGACCTTGCTGTTTTAAGCCATCGTGCTGCTCGGCATCGAGTTGCTTGAGCAGCGCACCGACCCGTTCCAGCTCGCTGGCAGTGCGGTTCTTGTCGCCACCCTGGAAGTACAGCCATTGCCGGTCTCGGATGCACGGATCCTTACGCAGATCGTCAATGACATTCTCCACCGCTTTGCGCGCAGTGGAGGTCACCACGAGCCCGATGTTGCGGTCGCAACCTGAAATGCAGGCTAACGCACGCTCGACCAGTTGGTTGGCGATCAGCGATTTGAAGAGTGTGGTCTTGCCTGTACCTGGCGCGCCCTGCACGGCCACCAGCGACGCGCCGTGGGCCACGTGCATCAGGGTATGCATCTGCCCGCGGCCCAGAGGGTACTTGCGCTCGAACAGGCCATATGGGAAATGCATGGATGCAGGATCAGAGGCACTACTCGCACTCTCTCGCTGCAAGATATAGCGCTGCAACAATGCCGGCAGGCGGCCTCTTTGTTGCTGCAGCGCCTTATAGTCCTTCAACTGCTCGGCAGTGTTGTAGTCAGGGGCCACCTGGGGGCTTACAAGCGCAGTCACGTGTTTTTCCAATACGACCTTCGCCCCACCCATTTCTCCCTTCAGGGAGTCGAGGCGCTGCCTGATCCAGTTGAGGAAGGCAATGAAAGTAGCCTGGAAACTGTCATGCACCTGCCCCATGCAGGCAGCAGCCAACCCCATCATGTGCTGGTCCGCACCAAGCTCTTCGATGTCCACTTCCAGGTACTGACGCAGCGCCCAGAGATTGGGTACCACCTCGGCGCCCTGCTTGACCGGCACAACCAGGTTGAGGGCTGATAGCTGCAGCGCATCGTCAGGCAAGGTGTAGCTGAACAGCGGGATGAAACAGGTGGTGCCTCTCTCGCACACTTTCAGCAGTGGGAAACCCAACTGCACGTCGTCACGATGCTCCACCTGATTTTCGCCCTGCCTGACGAACAGCTGCCGTAGTTCCTGCGTCTGCTGCTCGGACAATGTGAAGCTGAAACCCGAGATATCTTCCTTGATCCTGTTTCGTGACAACACCACACGTTGTGCTTCGTGAAGCCCCTTGACCTGTACCCTGCTCTTGCAGGCGCCAGTCGCCTCGACGAAAGCTCGCCAACCCTCGAGAACGTCCATGCTCTGTTGCTCTTGCATCTGCCCTTCCAACGTGAAGCGAAAAGTGTTGGCATTCTACGACAATAGCCCTTCGCCATCACTGAGTTCGTCAACGCCAGTACTGCGGCTGGTCGACTATTTGCTGGTGTTCCTGGAATAGCAACGGCAGTTGCTCTTTGAGGTAATCGATCCACGTGCGCACCTTGGCATCCAGGTAATGCCGCGACGGGTAGATCGCATAGATTTCCCGCTGGCGCAGCCGGTGCGGTGCCAGCAACCGGCACAGGCGCCCTTCCTGCATGGCCTGGCTGGCCGAGTAATACGGCAACAACCCCACGCCCATGCCCAGCTCGGTGGCCTTGAGCATGGCGTCGGCGACGTTGGTGAGGAAAGTGTCCTGGGGCACGATCACGCAGTTGTCCGGCCCCCGCCCGAACGTCCAGTCCTCTTCGAACAGTGGATCGACGGTGCGCAAACAGATGTGCTCGTGCAGGTCTTCGGGTTGCTTGGGCACGCCATGCTGGGCCAGATACTCGGGTGATGCGCAAAGAATGCTGTTGATGTTGCCCAGCGGGATGGCAATCAGCTGCGAATCCGGCAGGCCCTGGCCGATGGTGATCACCACGTCGTGCCCCTCGGCCAGCGGGTCGGGGTTGCGCTGCGACAAGGTCAGCTCCATCACCACTTCCGGGCAGGAGGCGTTATAGCGCGCCACCAGTGGCATCATCAGCAACCCCAGGCCGTGGGTGCAGTGGAAGCGCAGGCGCCCACGTGGCGTGAGGTGGGCACCACGGGCTTCGTCCATGGCTTCCTCGGTGAGCAGCATGATCTGCCGCGAACGCTCGAGGAAGCGCTCGCCCGCCTCGCTCATGCGCAGGCGCCGGGTGGTGCGGTGCAGCAGGCGCGTCTGCAGCTGGTTCTCCAGTTCCGCGACGATCCGCGACACCTGCGCGGCGGAGATGTCCAGGGCATTGGCGGCAGCGGCGAAGCTGCCGCATTCCACTACCCGGGCGAAGGTGCGCATCGCATGCAGCATGTCCATGGGCTGGCGCTCTCATTCATACATGAAAGGCAGCAATCTATCACGGGATAGGCCATTTATTGTGAAACGTAAATGAATAGATGATGGGCTCATCCCGTAAAACCAGGAGCCCGTCATGAAACGCTCGATCGCTGTGCTTGCCCTGTCCGCCCTCTTCGCCTCGTTCGGAGCCTTCGCCGACCAAGCCGCCAGTGACACCTACGAATACGGCATGCCGCTAGATGTGGCCAAAGTCATCTCGATCACCCCGGCCAGCAACGTTGCCGACTGCCAGGTGGGCACCGCGCACATGGTCTACCTCGACCATCAGGGCCAGACCCACGAAGTCGCCTACCGTGAGATGGGTAACTGCTCGCAGCTGTGAAATCAGGCCAGCAGCTCGCTGATCCAGCGGGCCTGAAGGGTCATCTCGCGCACCTTGTCTTCTGGCACCGGTTGCCGGGCGCGAGCGAAGTTGGCGAGAGTCTGTTGCTTCTGGCGCAGCATGCGCTGCCACTTGAACAGGAATGCCGGGCTGCGTTGTGCCATCAACAACGGGCCGAAGTACAGCTGTTCGGCGCTGTAGACCACGTTTTCACAGGGTTCGGCGACGATGATCTCGTAGTCGAAGCGATTCTCCCGCAACACCTCTTCGCAAACGATGCGGTAACCATTGTCCATCAGCCACTGGCGTAGCGCTTGCTCGCCACCGTTGGGTTGCAGCACCAGGCGCTCATGCCCGGCCAGGTATTGCTTGCCGGCCTGAAGAATCTCGCGAATGGTCTCACCGCCCATGCCGCAGATGCTGACACAGGTGATGCCATCGCCCGGCTCGATGGCCGCCAGGCCACTGGCCAGGCGCACGCTGGCCTGCTGTTCCAGCCCGTTGTCACGTACTGTGCGCAGGGCCGATTCATATGGCGTCACCGCCACTTCCCCAGCCACCGCCGCGGCAATCGCGCCACGGCGCAGCAGCGCCACCGGCAGGTAGCCGTGATCCGAGCCGATATCGGCCAGCCGTGCACCGGCTGGAATATGCGCCGCCACGCGCTCCAGGCGCATGGACAATGTGTGTTCGTTCAACGGTGGCCTCGTGGTCGCCAGCAGGGTCCGGCCGTACGGCCAGATCGGGGACGCGATTCTGACCGGCGTCGGCGTGCATTTCAAATCCACGCGACCAGGCCCTGGCTCGACCCTGGCGTGGCGCTCGCGTAGGCTTGCCGGTTTCCCTCCGTTGCAAGGCGAAATTCCCATGGCAAACCAAGACATCATCTACACCCCCGACCCGGACGCCGACTCCATCTCCTCGGATGTAGCCGAGTACAACGGCATCCTGGTCAGCACCCAGATCCCCGTGCAGGCCGACGGCAGCCTCGAGCTGGGCGATATCACCACCCAGTGCGAATGCACCCTGCAGGCGCTGAAAGTAGCCCTGGAACGCGCCGGCAGCTCCATGGACCGGGTATTGCACCTGACCATCTACCTCACCGACATGGCTGACCGTGCGGCATTCAACGAGGTGTACCAGCGTTTCTTCAAGAAGCCCTGGCCGGTACGTGCAGCCGTGGGCGTTGCCTCGCTGGCCTTCGAAGGCATGCGCGTGGAAGTGACGGCGATGGCGGCCAAGGGCTGATCCGGTCACGTCATCGCGGGGCAAGCCCGCTCCCACGACCGGACCTGTGTGGGAGCGGGCTTGCCCCGCGATCAAGGCCACCCAGCACCCTGGGCGTGCCCCCAGCGCATTTCACCGCTACAATGCCCGCCTTACCGTGACAGCCCGAACCTATAACGACATGTCCCTTCCAAAGCACCACCTGGAACTGCTCAGCCCTGCCCGTGACGTGAGCATCGCCCGCGAGGCGATCCTGCACGGCGCTGACGCCATCTACATCGGCGGCCCGAGCTTCGGCGCGCGCCACAACGCCTGCAACGAAGTCGGCGAGATCGCCGAGCTGGTCGAGTTCGCCCGCCGTTATCACGCGCGGGTGTTCACCACCATCAACACCATCCTCCACGACAACGAGCTGGAACCGGCGCGCAAGCTGATCCACCAGCTGTACGACGCGGGTGTCGATGCGTTGATCGTGCAGGACCTGGGGGTGATGGAACTCGACATCCCGCCGATCGAGCTGCACGCCAGTACCCAGACCGACATCCGCACCCTGGCGCGAGCCAAGTTCCTCGACCAGGCCGGTTTCTCGCAGCTGGTGCTGGCCCGTGAGCTGAACCTGCAGGAAATACGCGCCATCGCCGCTGAAACCGACGCGGCCATCGAGTTCTTCATCCACGGTGCGCTGTGCGTGGCCTTCTCCGGCCAGTGCAACATTTCCCATGCCCAGACCGGGCGCAGCGCCAACCGTGGCGACTGCTCCCAGGCCTGCCGCCTGCCGTACACGCTCAAGGATGACCAAGGCCGCGTGGTGGCGTTCGAAAAGCACCTGCTGTCGATGAAGGACAACAACCAGACCGCCAACCTGGCCGACCTGGTCGATGCCGGCGTGCGCTCGTTCAAGATCGAGGGCCGCTACAAGGATGTGGGTTATGTGAAGAACATCACCGCCCACTATCGCAAGGAGTTGGACGCGATCCTCGAAGGCCGCCCCGAACTGGCCCGTGCTTCGAGCGGGCGTACCGAGCACTTCTTCGTGCCCGACCCGGACAAGACCTTCCACCGCGGCAGCACCGACTACTTCGTCAGCGACCGCAAGATCGACATTGGCGCCTTCGACTCGCCGACCTTCACCGGCCTGCCGGTGGGCGTGGTGGAAAAAGTCGGCAAGCGCGACCTGCAAGTGGTCACTGACGTACCGCTGAGCAACGGTGACGGCCTCAACGTGCTGGTCAAGCGCGAGGTGGTGGGCTTCCGTGCCAACATCGCCGAGCTCAAAAGCGAGTCCGAGGAAGACGGCCAGAAGCGCTACCGCTACCGCGTCGAGCCCAACGAGATGCCCGAGGGCCTGTACAAGCTGCGCCCCAACCACCCGCTGTCGCGCAACCTCGACCACAACTGGCAACAAGCGCTGCAACGCACTTCGGCCGAGCGCCGGGTGGGCGTCGAATGGCATGCGGTACTGCGTGAGCAGCGCCTGATGCTGACCCTCAGCAGCGAGGAAGGCGTAAGCGTGCAGGTGGCCCTGGACGGCCCGTTCGGCGTCGCCAACAAGCCGCAGCAGGCGCTGGACCAACTGCACGACCTGCTCGGCCAGCTGGGCACCACCATGTACCACGCCAACGCCATCGAGCTGGACGCCCCGCAGGCGTACTTCATCCCCAACTCGCAGCTCAAGGCCCTGCGCCGCGAAGCCATCGAGGCGCTGACCGAGGCGCGGGTCAAGGCCCACCCACGGGGCGGACGTAAGGCCGAGACCACACCGCCGCCGGTGTACCCCGAGTCGCACCTGTCGTTTTTGGCCAACGTCTACAACCAGAAGGCCCGCGACTTCTACCACCGCCATGGTGTGCAACTGATCGACGCCGCCTACGAGGCCCATGAAGAGCACGGCGAAGTGCCGGTGATGATCACCAAGCACTGCCTGCGTTTCTCCTTCAACCTGTGCCCCAAGCAGGCCAAGGGCGTCACGGGTGTGCGTACCAAGGTCGCGCCGATGCAGCTGATCCAGGGCGATGAAGTGCTGACGCTGAAGTTCGACTGCAAGCCCTGCGAGATGCATGTGATCGGCAAGATGAAGGGCCATATCATCGACCTGCCTACCCCAGGCAGCGCCGTGGCCCAGGTGGTCGGGCACATCAGCCCGGAAGACCTGCTCAAGACCATCCCCCGCGCGCCGCACTGACGGCCTTGTTCGCCGGCAAACCTGCTCCTGTAGGAGCCGGCTTGCCGGCGAACAATCCCCACTTAGATACACAATTGTCTCATTCGAGACATTCCCGCTTGATCCCGCCTGCATTTCCTGCACAATGCCAGGCATGCGATCAATGCGAGGCATTTCAATGCAACCTACGCCCCATGACGAACGCCTGCTCAAGGCCCTGGCCCACGCTATCGTGGTCCATCCCCGCGCCACCCTGAAGGCACTGGCCGAAGCCGCCGGTGTCAGCAAGGCCACCCTGCACCGCTTCTGCGGCACCCGCGACAACTTGATCGAGATGCTGGAGAACCACGGCGAGCAGGTGCTCAACCAGGTCATCCGCAACGCCGACCTGGAGCACGCCGAACCGTTGGCGGGTCTGCGGTACCTGATCGCCGAGCACCTCAAGCATCGTGAAATGCTGGCCTTCCTGATGTTCCAGTACCACCCGGACACCTTGCTCAGTGACGGTGAGGACCGGCGCTGGCATGCCTATACCCAGGCCATGGACGCGTTCTTTCTGCGTGGCCAGCAGCTGGGGGCGTTGCGGATCGACATCAGTGCGGCGGTGTTTACCGAGATGTTCCTCAGCATGATGTTCGGCATGGTCGATGCAGAGCGCCGTGGACGCTCGGCCAGTGCGGCCTCGGCGCAGGCGCTGGAGCAGTTGTTTCTGTATGGGGGGCAGGTTCGGGGCTGAGATGAGGTCGCGGTCGCGGTCGCGGTCGCGGTCGCGCATCTAGTGTGGGGGTGTTGGTATTGCGTGAATATCCATTGGCGAGGGTGACGCTGATTCACCTTTCCGCCCTTACGGCGGGTAACTTTTTGAAGGATCAAAAAGTCACCAAAAAATCCTTGCTCCATCATCCGGCCCCTACGCTTCGCTTCGGGGTTCCCTCACTCCGGCCTTGCTCCCGCGTGGACGCACCGAAGGGCCATCCATGGCCCATCGGTGCTCGATGGGCATCCATGCCCATCGCCCCGCTCCGCAAGTCCTACGTTCGGCCTCCTGAAGTCGCGTTTGGCGGTGACTGGACTATCGCGCGCTTAGAAGCAAGAGCAAGAGCAGCGAGTTTTAAATTGTTATTGATGTGTTGTTTGTAATGGCCTATTCGCCGGCAAGCCGGCTCCCACAGTGACCGCGTGAGTTTCGAGTTCAGCGCCACCCTGTGGGAGCTGCGGTTCGCCGCTGCGACTTGCCAGTGATTGCCATTTGAAGTTCAACAAAACAATCAACTAGCGACAGCTGCGCCAATATAGGCGCCGCCCCTAACTTCGCGACTTCAGGAGGCCGATCGGAGGGCTTGCGGAGGGAGGCGACGGGCATGGATGCCCGTCGAGCACCGATGGGCCATGGATGGCCCTTCGGTGCGTACTCCCGGGAGCAAGACCGGAGTGAGGGAACCCCGGAGCGAAGCGCAGGGGCCGTATGATGGGAGCGAGCGGTTTTGCTTACTTTTTCCAAGAAAAAAGTAAGCCGCCGTAAGGGCGGAAAGGTGAATAAGCGTCACCCAAGCAAATGGATATGCTCACAACTTTGAAACCACCAACTAAGCAACTAAGAATTACTCCTGCCCCTACCGATGTAACGCACAACCCTGCCGCCCCCACAATTACATGAAGAACCAAAAAAAAGGCCCCAGGGCAAAAAACCCAGGGGCCAAGCGGTTGGAATCCCCAACCAAAGGAGTCGTTACCTACCCCTGCCTCGACCAACCACCCCCCAGCGCCCGGAACAAGTCGACCAAAGCCAACTGCCGCTGCGTACTGGCCTCGATCGAAGCCGCTTCGTTCACATAGTGGCTACGCTGCGCATCCAGGTAGCGCAGGTGGTTATCCACCCCACCCTCATACCGCGCCCGAGCCAACTCAAGCGTGGCCCGGCTGGTATCGGCCAACGCCCGCCGCGCAGCCTCCTCACGGCGCAGGGTGTCGGTGGCAGCCAGGGCATCGGCCACCTCACGGAAGGCGGTCTGGATGCTGCCCTCATAGGCGGCCACCGCCGAATCCTTGCGCGCCTCGGCCAAGCTCAGGCCAGCACGATTACGCCCGGCATCGAACAACGGCACGGACAGCTGCGGCATGAAGCTCCAGCTACGCGACCCACCGTCGAACAACCCAGACATCTGCGCACTGGACGTGCCAAAGCTGCCGGTCAGGCTGATACGCGGAAAGAACGCCGCCCGTGCCGCGCCGATATCGGCATTGCGCGCCCGTAGCAGGTGCTCGGCGGCAAGGATGTCCGGGCGCCGCTCGATCAGCGAAGAAGGCGCGCCAGGGGCGATGTCCTGCAGCACCATCGGCGTGTCCAGGCGCTCGCCCGGGATCGCCTTGCCCACATCCTGGCTACCCAGCAGCAATACCAGGGCGTTATAGGCCTGGCGTTGCTGACGCACGATCGCCTCCAGCTCAGCCCGCGACTGCTCCACCAGCCCCAGCGCCTCTTGATGATCCAGCGCGGTGGCAGTACCGGCAGCACGGCGCTGGCCGACCAGGGCCAGCGAGTCCTCGCGGCTGGCCAGGGTCTGCCGGGTCAGGGCCAGGCGCCGTTCGGCGCCGTCCAGGGTCAGGTAGGCCTGACTGACCTCGGCGACCAGCGCGATACGCCCGGCACGGCCGGCCTCCTCGGTGGCCAGGTACTGCTCCAACGCCGCGTCGCTCAGGCTTTTCACCCGGCCGAACAGGTCCACCTCGTACTCCGGCAGCGACAACCCCACCTGATAGGTGCTGCTGACACCCTCGCGGCCGTCGCTGGCCAGGCTCGCCGGCAGGTGCTGGCGATTGCCGGAGGCTCCGGCATTCAACCCCGGCACCCGGTCGGCGCGCTGGATACGGTACTGCGCCCGGGCCTGCTCGATGTCCAGCAGGGTCTGGCGCAGCGAACGGTTATTGGCCAATGCGGTGTCGACCAACTGGCGCAATGCGGGATCGACGATGAACGTCTGCCAGTCCAACTGCTCCACCGCCAGGCCGCGATGGCCGGCGGCATCGCCCCACTGCGCCGCCACTGGCGCTTCCGGGCGCTGGTAGATCGGTGCCAGGGAGCAGCCCGCCAGGGCCAACGCCAGCACAAGCGGCATGACTGAGTTACGCATGACCATCACTCCCGGCCTGAACACCGACAACCTTGGGTTTGCGCTTGAGCAGCGACAGCACCCAGACAAAACAGATCGGCACGAACACCACCCCCAGCAACGTCGCGCTGAGCATGCCGCCGATCACCCCGGTACCAATGGCACGCTGGCTGGCCGCACCGGCGCCGGTGGCGATGGCCAGCGGCACCACGCCGAGGATGAAGGCCATGGAGGTCATCACGATCGGCCGGAAGCGCAGGCGCGCGGCCTCGATGGCGGCGTCACGCAGGCTGTAGCCCTTCTCCCACAATTCCTTGGCGAACTCGACGATCAAGATCGCGTTCTTCGCCGCCAAACCAATGATGGTGATCAGGCCAACCTTGAAGTACACATCGTTGGGCAGGCCGGTGAGCATCACCGCCCACACCGCGCCCAGGGCGCCGATCGGCACGATCAGCATCACCGTCAGCGGGATCGCCCAGCTTTCGTACAACGCCACCAGCAGCAGGAACACCACCACGATGGCCAGGGCGAACAGCCCGGCGGCCTGGCCGCTGGACACCTTTTCCTGGTACGACAGGCCCGTCCAGGCGTAGCCGATACCCGGTGGCAGCTCACTGACCAGCCGCTCCATTTCGGCCATCGCCTGGCCGGTGCTGTGGCCCGGCGCGGCGTCGCCGGCGATACGGATCGACGGGTAGCCGTTGTAGCGCACCAGCTGTACCGGGCCTTCTTCCCACTTCGTGGTGACGAATGCACCGAATGGCACCTGCTCGCCGCTGGCGTTCGGCGCATACAGGCGCAGCACGCTTTCCGGGGTCATGCGCTCACCCTGCTCGGCCTGCACCACCACGCGCTGCTGGCGCCCGGCATTGGTGAAGTCGTTGATCACCGCCGACCCGAAGGCGGTGGCCAGGGTACTGTTGATGGCCTCGAAGCTCACGCCCAGGGCGCGGGCCTTCTCGCGGTCGATCTGCACCCGCAACTGCGGTGCCTCGGCCAGGCCTTCCATCATCGCGTAGAGAATCACCGGGTTGCCGTTGGCCTGCGCCAGCAGCTGGTCACGGGCCGCCAGCAATGCCTCGCGGCCCAGTCCGCCACGGTCCATCAGGCGCAGGGCGAAGCCACCCGAGTTGCCCAGGCCGTCGATTGGCGGTGGCATTACCGCCGTGATGGTGCCGTCGCCGTTGGCGGCGAACTGCTCATTGATGGCTGCGGTTTCGGCTTCGGCCGACTGCGACTTGTCACGCAGCGACCAGTCCTTGAAGGTAGGGAATGCCAGCGCGGCGTTGTCACCCTGCCCCGAGAAGCTGAAACCACTGACGATGAACGAGCTGGCCACCGCCTCGCGGGACATCAAAAATTGCTCCAGCGCCTCGGCGGTGTGGTCGGTACGTACCCGGCTGGCACCCGGCGGCAACTGCACGTCGACGATGCTGTAGCCCAGGTCTTCAGCCGGCACGAAGGCCTCCGGCAGGCGTACGTAGGAGTAGCCCAGTACCACCAGGATGCCGACATAGGCCAGCATCCAGCGCCCGGCGCGGGCCACCAGGGCACTGTTCATCACCGAGTAGCGCTCGGTCACGCGGGCGAAACCGCGGTTGAACGCCCCGAAGAAGCCGCCCTTCTCGTGGTGCCCGTGGGCCACCGGCTTGAGCAGCGTGGCGCACAGCGCCGGGGTGAAGGTCAGGGCCAGGAACCCGGAGAACAGGATCGACACCGCCAGCGACACGGAGAATTGCTGGTAGATCACCCCCACCGAGCCGGACATGAATGCCAACGGCAGGAACACCGCCGCCAGCACCAGGGTGATGCCGATGATCGCCCCGGACACCTGCCCCATCGCCTTGATGGTCGCGTCCACCGGCGACAGGCCCTCCTCGGCCATCAACCGTTCGACGTTCTCCACCACCACGATGGCATCGTCCACCAGGATGCCGATGGCCAGCACCATGCCGAACATGGTCATCATGTTCACCGAGAAACCCAGCAGCTTCATGATCAGCAGCGTGCCCAGCAGGCACACCGGCACCACGATCGACGGTATCAAGGTGTAGCGCACGTTCTGCAGGAACAGGAACATCACCAGGAACACCAGCACCATGGCTTCGATCAGGGTATGGATGACCTTTTCGATGGCCACGTCGACGAAGCGCGAGGTGTCATAGGGCACTGAGTACTCGACACCTTCGGGGAAGAACTGGGAAAGCTCCGCCAGGCGTTCCTTGACCAGCGTGGCGGTCTGGATCGCGTTGGCCCCAGGGGCCAGCTGCACCGCACCGGCTACCGCCGGGTGACCGTCCAGGCGCGACGACAGGTTGTAGTTCTCGCTGCCAATGGCCATGCGCGCCACGTCGCCCAGGCGCACGCTGGAACCGTCCGGGTTGGCCCGCAGGACAATAGCGGCAAAGGCTTCTGGTGTGTCCAGCGTGCCCTGCACCGCCAGGGTCGCAGTCAGTTCCTGCTCGCTGGCACCCGGCGTGCTGCCGAAGCTGCCGGCCGGCACCTGGACGTTCTGGCCACGGATGGCGTTGTTGATGTCGTCGATGGACAGGCCATAGCCCACCAGCTTCTGCGGGTCGACCCAGACCCGCATGGCCGCTTCCGAGGCGAAGAACTGCAGCTTGCCCACGCCCGGCACGCGCAACAGTTCGTTGTTGATGTTGCGCGCGGCGTAGTCGGCCAGCGCCGTGGTGTCGCCGCTATCGGCGAGCTTGCTGGTCAGGGCGTAGATCAGCAGGAAGCCTGCGCTGGCCTGCTCGACCTTCAGGCCCTGGGTCAGCACCGCCTGGGGCATGCGTGCCTCGGCCTTCTTCAGGCGGTTCTGCACATCGACCTGGGCCATGTCCGGGTCCACGCCCGGCTCGAAGGTCACCAGCACCTCGGCGACGCCGTTGGAGTTGTTGGTGGACTCGTAGTACAGCATCCCTTTGGCGCCGTTGAGCGACTCCTCGATGATGCTGGTCACCGACTCCACCATCACCTTGGCCGAAGCCCCCGGGTAGGCAGCGGTGATGGAGATTTGCGGCGGTGCCACGCTAGGGTACTGGGCCACCGGCAGCGCCGGTATCACCAGCAGGCCGGCCAGGGAAATGAACAGCGCCACGACCCAGGCGAAGTTCGGCCGATTGATGAAGAACTTGGACATTTAGCTACCCTCGCCTCACTGCGCCGCGGCTTGTTGTGCCTGGGCCAGGGTCACCGGCATGCCAGGGGCCAGGCCCGCCGGGCTGCCGACGATGACCTGGTCACCGGCGCGCAGGCCCTCGGTGATCTGCCAGCGCGCGCCCTGCATCACCCCGGTACGCACGGCGCGGGCCTCGGCCAGGTTGCCGGTGCCCACCACCATCACCCGGGCCTCGCCATCGCTGCCGCGCTGCACCGCCCGCTGTGGCACCAGCAGCGCCTGCTGGTCGGTGCCCTGCGGTGTACGCACACGCACGTACATGCCCGGCAAAAGAATGCCGTCGGCGTTGTCGAAGCGTCCGCGCAGGGTGACCTGGCCGGTGCCACGGTCAACTTCCACGTCGGTGAACATCAGCGCGCCCTGGCGTTGGTAGCTAGTGCCCTCGACCTGGGCCACCAGGGCCTTGTCGCCACTGGCCAGCGTGCCGTCCTGCAGTGCCTGGCGCAGGCGCAGGGCATCGGCGGCGGACTGGGTGAAGTCGACGTAGATCGGGTCGAGCTGCTGGATGCGCGCCATCAGCGTGGCATCGCCCTGCCCCACCAGCGCACCTTCGGTGACCAGCGCGCGGCCGATGCGCCCGGAAATCGGTGCGGTAACCGTGGCGTAGCCCAGGTTCAGCCGCGCGGTCTGCACATCCGCCTGGGCCGAGCGCACCGCCGCCTGGGCGCTGCGCAGTTCGGCGCTGGCGCTGTCGAAGTCCTGCCGGCTGACCGCTTCGATCTGCACCAATGGCTCGTAGCGCTTGACCCGTGCCTGGGCCTCCTGCTGCACCGCCTGAGCCCGTGCCAGGTCGCCTTCGGCGCGAGCCAGCGCAGCCTTGAACGGTGCCGGATCGATCTGGAACAGCACATCGCCGGCCTTCACGTCCGCACCTTCTTCGAAACGCTTGTGCAGGACGATGCCGGCCACCCGGGCACGCACCTGCGCCACCCGCATCGGTTCGACCCGGCCCGGCAGGGTCGAGGCCAGGGCCAGCGGTTCGCTGGCCAAGGTCACCGTTTCCACCGGGAACGCCGCTGGCGCGGCGGCCTGCTGCTCGTCCGCCGCGTCACACCCGGCCAGCGCCACGGCCACCGCCAGCACGCTGGCCACCCCTATTGCACGCAAGTTGCTCATGAAATCACCCGAGCCTTTAGATTAAAAACGGCGCGAATGGTACTTCCGCATGCGAAATGAGTCAATTTAGTCTCATATGGTATTTGTGTGAATAAGTGTAAGCCCACCGCCAGTCGTCGGTTCTGCGCATACCCAGCCCAGGCCAAGCGTCAAATGAGCAGGAAGCCCAGTGGAGAACCGTCATGCCCCTGCACGCCGTGGCCACACTTGACCAACTCGATGAACAACGGCCATTGCGGGTCCAGGCCGGTAGCGAAGAACTGATCCTGGTGCGCCATGGCGACCAGGTGCGCGCCTACCAGGGCAACTGCCCCCATGAAGGGGCGCCGCTTGATGAAGGCGTGGTGTGCGGTGGCCTGCTGGTGTGCCCATGGCACAAGGCCGCATTCGCCGTGGATGAAGGTGCGGTGTGCGAACCGCCAGCGCTGACGGGCCTGCGCCGCTACCCGGTGCAGGTCAAGGACGGCCAGGTCTGGGTCGATGACCAACCTCTGCCCGAGGCTGCAACGCCCCGCCACAGCGATGCCCGGGTGTTTGTGGTAGTCGGTGCCGGTGCCGCGGGTTCGGCCGCCGTGGCCGCCCTGCTCGATCACGGTTTTGGCGGGAGACTGGTGTGGGTTGACCAGGAGCAACCGAACGCCTATGACCGCACCTCGCTGAGCAAATTCGTCATCGCCGGGCAGATGGCGCCGGACGAGGTGCCGACCCTGCTCGAGCCCGATGTACTGCGCCAGGGGCATCTGCAACGCCTGCACGGCAAGGTGCGCACCCTCGATACCAAGGCGCGGGAGATCGTCCTGGCCGATGGCCAGCGCCTGAAGTATGACGCCGCGCTGCTCGCCACCGGCGGCAAGCCGGTACGCCCTGAGCTGCCCGGGGTGCAGTTACCCGGCATCTGCGTGCTGCGTTCACGTGAGGATGCCGCCCAACTGCTCGACCTGGCCGAGCCCGGGCAGCCGGTGGTGATCGTCGGCGACGGTTTCATCGGCCTGGAAGCGGCCTCGGCCCTGCGCAAATACGGCCTGCTGGTGCATGTGGTGACCCGTCACCCCGTGCCGCTGGTGAAACCGCTGGGCGAACGCATCGGCCGCAGCCTGCGCGAGCTGCACGAGCGCAAGGGCGTGGTGTTCCATGGTCCCACCGAGGTAGCCAAATTCGAGGGTAATGAACAGGTAGAAGCCGTGCTCTTGACCAATGGCGAGCGCCTGGCCACCGCGTTGGTACTCCTGGGCACGGGGGTGACGCCTGCGACCAAATGCCTCCAGGGGCTGCAACTGAGCGAGGATCGCTCGGTGCCGGTCGACGCCCATTTGCAGGCCGCTGAAGGTCTGTGGGCCGCCGGCGATATCGCCACCTTCCCGCTCGCCGGGCGCCCGGTGCGCATCGAACACTGGCGCCTGGCCCAGCAGCATGGGGTGATCGCCGCCGCCAATATGCTTGGCGAGCGGCGCCGCTACGACGATGTGCCGTTCTTCTGGACCTACCAGCATGGCCGTACCCTCGAAGTGCTCGGGCACGCTCGGCACTACAACCGTATCGAGTACGTGGGCGAGCCCGAGCATGGCGACTTCATCGCCCTGCAATGCATCGACGACGAGGTCGAGGCAGTGATCGCCAAGGGCTACGCGCGGGCAATGGCGGTGCTGTCGCAGCGGATGAAGCGGCCGTTGTCCAGCCGCGAGGCGCGCGAGCTGATCGATAGCTGGCCGGAGTAGTTCCGTGCAACGCCCCGGGGCGACCGTGGGTGTGGTCCATGCCAAGCATAGGGCCAGCCCGGATCGTTGATCACGGCCGCCTCCTGCACCTTTCAAAGTGGCCGGGTTATGTGTAAAACCACTGGACCCCACTTCGCACGACAAGGATTCGCGCCCATGCTCTACCGCCCCCTCGGCCACTCTGGCCTGCAAGTCTCGGCCCTCACCCTCGGCAGCATGATGTTCGGCGAACAGACCAGCACCGAGGACGCGCTGCGCATCATCGACAAGGCCTGGGACCAGGGCATCAACTTCGTCGACACCGCCGATGTGTACAACGGCGGTCGCTCCGAGGAGATCGTCGGCGAAGCCGTGGCGCGCCACCGCCAGGAATGGATCGTCGCCTCCAAGGCCGGCTACGGCCCGGTGGACGGCATGCCCAACCGCAGCGGGCTGTCGCGCAAGCACCTGTTCAACGCCCTCGACGCCACGCTCACGCGCATGGGCACCGACTACCTGGACATCTACTACCTGCACCGCGAAGACCACAACGTGCCGCTGGAAGAGACCGTGCGTGCCATCGGCGACCTGCTGGCCCAGGGCAAGATTCGCTATTGGGGCGTGTCCAACTTCCGCGGCTGGCGCATCGCCGAAATCTGCAACGTCGCGGGCCAGCTGGGCGTGGCCAAGCCCGTGGTCAGCCAACCGCTGTACAACATCGTCAACCGCCAGGCCGAGCCCGAGCAACTGACCGCCGCCGCTTACCACGGCCTGGGCGTGGTGCCGTTCAGCCCGCTGGCCCGTGGCGTGCTCAGCGGCAAGTACGCACCCGGCTCCACTCCTGACGCCGGCAGCCGCGCCGGGCGCCAGGACAAGCGCATCATGGAAGTGGAATGGCGCCAGGAGTCTTTGACCATCGCTCAGAAGATCCACGCCTACACCGAAGCCAAGGGCGTGGGCATCGTCGAGTTCGCCATTGCCTGGGTGCTGAACAACAGGTTGGTCAGTTCGGCCATCGTCGGGCCGCGCACCGAGGCGCAATGGGACACCTACGCCGGTGCGCTCGAGGTGAAGATCACTGCGGAAGATGAAGTATTCATCGATTCGCTGGTCACCCCGGGACACGCCTCCACCCCCGGGTTCAACGACGTGGCGCACTTCGTCAGCGGGCGCCTGCCGCGCGCCTGATGGCGCTCAGGGTGGCGTGGCTCAGCGCCGCGCCACCTGCCACAACCGCGCCACATCCCCTGCCCGTGCCTTGAGCAGCTCGCCTGCTTGCTTGCAGGCCTGTTCCAGGCTCATCGGCCCACTGGCCAGGGCGAAGGCGGCGTCGATGCCGTGCTCATACAACTGCTCATAGCCCGCACCCAAGGTGCCGGCCAGCACCACCACGGGTACGCCATGGCGCTTGGCGACCCGCGCCACGCCCATGGGCGTCTTGCCACGCAAGGTCTGGGCGTCGAAGCGGCCCTCACCGGTGATGACTAGGTCGGCACCCTGTACAAGCGCATCCAATCCCGCCAGTTCCGCCACCACTTCTACCCCCGGGCGAAATTGCGCGCCCATGAACGCCTTGGCCGCGAAGCCCATGCCACCGGCTGCGCCGCTGCCAGGCTGATCGCGAACATCCCTGCCCAGCAGCTGCGCGCAGTGCTCAGCGAAATGGCCCAACGCCTGGTCCAGCGCCTGCACCTGCTCGGGGCTGGCGCCCTTCTGCGGGCCGAAGATCGCCGAGGCACCGTTTGGTCCGCACAGCGGATTGTCGACGTCGGCGGCGACTTCCACCTGCACCTCGGCCAACCGTGGGTCGAGATCGCTCGCATCAATGCGGGCCAGTTGCGCCAGAGCCAGGCCGCCCTCGGCCAATGGCTGGCCATTGGCATCGAGCAAGCGCAGGCCGAGTGCACGCAACATGCCGCTGCCGCCGTCGTTGGTGGCGCTGCCGCCTATGGCCAGGACGATGCGTTTGGCACCGGATGCCAGGGCGGCGGCGATCAGCTCACCAGTGCCCCAGGTACTGCTGCGACAGGCATCGCGCTGGGCACTGGGAACCAGCTGGATACCGCTGGCCTGGGCCATCTCGATCACCGCGGTACGGCTTTGCGGCAGCCAGCCCCAGGTTGCTTCGACACTGGCGCCCAGCGGGCCGCGCACCACCTGACGGCGCAGCTCACCGTGGCTGGCGGCGACGATGGCCTCCAGGGTGCCCTCGCCGCCGTCGGCCATCGGGCATTCGATCAATTCGGCCTGCGGCCAGACATTCGCCAGACCGCTGGCAATGGCCCGGGCGACACCGGCAGCGTCGAGGCTGTCCTTGAACGAATCGGGGGCGATGACGACTTTCATGGGGCTACTCCTGTGCTGATACCTCGCATGCTGACAGCTGCGCGGCAGAGCGGCCTCTGTCGGATGCACAAAAGTGGGGGTGGGTTGTTTGGGCGGATGCCTGTCTTGCGATTCGGGAATGGCCACTAGGTGCTTGCCGGTGTTTTTGCNGCGCTCTCCAGATCGAGCGCCGCNCGNGCGGCGCATCGCTGGCAAGCCAGCTCCCACATTTGTTTCGGGCCAATCCATTCTGTGAGGTCTCCACTGTCCGCCTTGGTGCATGCCTCAAGTCTGGTGGTGCAGCATCGGCGCCAACGCTGAAACCTTGTCGTACAAACAAGGCGGACAGTGGAGATGGACCAGGAGTAACTGGCCAGAAACAGATGTGGGAGCTGGCTTGNCAGCGATGCGCCGCGCGGGCGGCGCTCGATCTCAAGGGCGAAGAAAAATCACCGGCAGGCACCTGGTCGCCCTCATGCAATCCCAAGCCAGCCCTCAGGCGTCACATCGGCGGAATAACCTGGATCAACAAACCTCGCGATCAAAACAACTGCCAGGTGTACATCAATATCAACCGGTTCTCGTCGATATCACTGCGGTAGTTGGACCGCGCCATGGCATTGCGCACCCGGATCCCCAACCCCTTGAGCACCCCACTCTGCACTGCGTACCCCAGGTCGATGTCGCGCTCACGGTCGCGCCCCTCGAAGCCCTTGCCGGTATCGACGTTGTCGCCAGTGATATAACGCACCGTCGCCGTCAACCCGGGGATGCCCATGGCCGCGAAGTTGTAGTCGTAGCGCAGCTGGTACGAGCGCTCATCGGTATAGGCGAACTCATAGGTCGGCACTTCGTTGCCCAGCGGGCTGATGTTGGCGAACACCCGTGGGAACGGGCTGTCGCCGTACATGGCCTGGTAGCCGGCGCCGAAGCTATGGCCACCTAGCTTGGCGGTGAACATGGAGAAAAATGCCTGGTTGTCGATATTGCCCAACAGCGCATCGCCGTCCTCACGGGCAGTGAAATAACCCAGGTTGGCACTGAGCACCCAGTCCCCCACCGGTTTGCTGTGCTTGAAACCCACGAAGCCCTGCGCGTAGATGTCCTCCAATTGCCCATACCACAGGCTCAGGCTGCTCTGGTTGGCATTGAAGGCATAGTCGCCGCCGACATAGTTGAACGCGTCACTGTCGACCTGACGCATCGGCACGTGGCCAAGCATGGCGTTGAGCTTGGCGTCCCCAGCTTCGTTGCGCAGATGCGTGGAGCTCAGGTGCCCGGCCTGCACGGTCAGGCCTTCGAGCTCGGCGGAACTCAGGCTGACACCCTGGTAGGTAGGCGGCAGCAGGCGGATATCACTGAAGGTCAGCACCGGCAAGTTCGGTTGCAGCTCGCCAACCTTCAGCTCGGTCTTCGACAGCCGCGCCTTGAAGGTCGGGGCCAGGCGGCTGTACTCGCTGGCGGCGCGACCGTCGCCGTGCACCGGTAAAAGGCCGGTGTTGACCCGGTCGGGGCTGCTGTCCAGGCGCAGGCCCAACAGGCCCAATGCATCGACACCAAATCCCACCGGGCCGGGTGTGTAGCCAGACTTGAAATCGAGGATGAAACCCTGGGCCCACTCCTCGGCCTTGGACTGCGGGTTGGCGCCGACGATGTCCGAATAATCGCGGCTGAAGTAGTAGTTACGGGTACTGAGGCTAGCCTTGGCATCCTCGAAGAAGCCGCCGTCGTCGGCGAGCAAGGGTTGGCTGAGCAGGCTCAGGCCGATGGCGACACAAGGGGTGTGGTTCATTCCGAAGCTCTCTGATCTTGTTGTTATGTGTTGAAGCGCAGAACCGGAAGGTGGTAAGTGGCTCAGGTCTCCTGTTTGGTGGCGATGGCGCGTGGTTGTGGCCTGCGCACGTTGATCAGGGCGTGGGCGAGCAGCCCGAACAGCAACCCCCAGAACGCCGCCGACAAGCCGAGAAAGCTCACGCCCGAGGCGGTCACCAGGAAGGTGAACAGCCCGGCATCGCGCTCGCCGGGTTCGGCCAGGCTGCGCGCCAGGGCCTCGCTGATCGCGCCGTACAGCGCCAGGCCCGCCAGGGCGGCGATCAGCGCGGCGGGAAAGGCGGCGAACAGCGATATCAAGGTGGCGCCGGCGATGCCCAGCAGCAGGTACAGGCCGCTGCCTGCGACCGCCGCCACATAGCGCCGACGCGGGTTCTCATGCGCCTCTGCGCCAGTGCACAGGCTGGCGGTGACCGCCGCCAGGTTCAGCCCATGGCAGCCGAACGGCGCGAGCAACAAGCCGCCAAGCGCACTGGCACTGATCAGCGGGCTGGCTGGGGTGGCGTAACCGGCATTGCGCAGCACCGCCATGCCCGGCATGAACTGCCCGGTCAGGGCCACCAGCACCAAGGGCAAGGCCAGGCTGAAGGTCGCGGCCAGGCTGAACTGCGGGGTGGTCCATTGCGGCGTGGCCAGGGCCAGCACCAGTTCGCTGCCGCGAAATTCGCCACTGGCCACGGTCACCAAGGCGCCCACGGCCAGTACCACCGCCACCGCATAGCGCGGCTGTACCCGGCGCACCAGCACGTAGGTGGCGAACATCGCCAACACCAACAGTGGCTGCACCGGCAAGGCGCGGAACACCTCGATGCCAAAACTGAACAGGATCCCGGCCTGCATGCCGGCGGCGATAGAGCCCGGTAGCCGGGCGATCAGGTGGTCGAAGGCGCCACTGATGCCGATCAGCAGCAGCACCGTGTTTGCCACCAGGTAGGCGCCGATCGCCTGCTCCAGGCCAATCTGCGGCAAGGCGGTGACCAGCAGCGCCGAGCCTGGGATCGACCAGGCGATCACCACCGGTACGCGGTAACGCAGACTCAGCAGGCCACCGAGCACAGCACTGCCCATGGACACCGCCCATACCCAAGAGGACAGCTGGCCATGGGACAGGCCAGCGGCTTCGGCGGCGTGGAAGATGATCACCAGGGGGCCGGCGTAGGAGATCAGCGTGGCGATGCAGCCGGCCACCACGGCGGACAGGGAGCAATCCTTGAACAGGGTTTTCATGGGATTTCTCGCAGGGCGTATAAAAAAGTGGCGCAGTCAATCGCGGGGCAAGCCCGCTCCCACAGCGTTACTGCAAACCTGTGGGAGCGGGCTTGCCCCGCGAAGAGGCCTTCAACCGTGCTGCAAGGCCCGCGGCCGCCCGCTGCGTTGCTCGGCTTCACTGCCCAGGGCCTGCTGCAACTGGAAATCAAAGCGCAGCTCGGCCAAGCGCCCCTGCTCGCCCTCACGGAACACCACTTCCCCTACCAACCCATCCCGGGTGGCATAGGCAAAGTCATCCCACAGGTACTTGTCCCCGGCCAGGTTGATCTGGGTGGTCAAGTGCCGGTGCCCCGGCGCAGAGATGAAGAAATGAATATGCGCCGGGCGCTGGCCGTGGCGACCGAGCAAGTCCAGGCATTCCTGGGTCGGCCCCTGCGGGTCGCAGCCATAGCCTGACGGCACGATGGAATGCGCGCGGTAGCGGCCTTGCGCGTCGGTAATGATGCGCCGGCGCAGGTTGTACTCGGACTGGCTCTGGTCGAAGAACGAATAGGTGCCCCGGGTGTTGGCATGCCACAGGTCCACCGTGGCCCCGGCCAGCGGCTGGCCATCGGGGCCGCGCACCACGCCTTCGAGCAGCATCGGCGTGGCGACATCCGCCTCGCTGCCGTCGTCCATGCGCGTTTCGCCCTGGGCAATTGGCGCACCGGCCACGTACAGCGGGCCTTCGATGGTGCGCGGGGTGCCGCCGGCCAGGCCCACCGCGGCATCCTTGGCGTCCTGCAACAGGTCGAGGAAATGCTCGATGCCCAGCCCCGCCACCAGCAGGCCGGCTTCACCGCGGCCACCGAGGCGGTTGAGGTAGTCGACGGCGAGCCAGAACTCGTCCTCGCTGATCTCCAGGTCTTCGATCAGGCGCGCGGTGTCCTGCAACACGCGCTGAACGATGCGCTTGAGGCGCGGGCTGCCCTCGTCGTTGCCAAAGCCTGCGGCTTGTTCGAAGAATTTCTGCACATCAGGGGTGTGGGCGATCTTCACGGTCATGATCAGGTACCTCGTGTTGTTCTTGTCGTAGGGGTGTTCAGCGGTCGTCGCTGTGGATCGACGAGGGGTGGCGGCACAGGCCGGCGACCTCGATGTCCATGTAGGGGAACAGCGGCAGTTGCATCAGGGTGTCGTGCAGTGCCTCGACGCTGGGCACGTCGAACACGCTGTAGTTGGCGTAGTGGCCGGCGATGCGCCACAGGTGGCGCCAGGTACCGTCGCGCTGCAAGCGCTGGGCCAGCGCTTTTTCATCGGCCTTGAGTTGCGCGGCCTTGGCCGGGTCCATGTCGACCGGCAGCTTTACGGTCATCTTCACGTGGAACAGCATGGGGATCTCCTTGCGTAGCACTGGATCATTGATTTGGCAGGAACCCTGTGGGAGCGGGCTTGCCCGCGAACACCGGCATCGCCGGTGCCATCCACCGTGTCGCCTGCTTCGCGGCTAAAGCCGCTCCTACAGGGCTGAGTGTTTCTGCCGCTAACGGCGGGCGAATCGCGCGAACTGCGCCTCGTCCAGGGTCAGCCCCAGGCCGGGGGTGGTGGGGACGTGCAGCTGGAAGTCGCGGTACACCGGCGGCTGGCTGACGATTTCCTCGGTCAGCAGCAACGGCCCGAACAGCTCGGTGCCCCAGGTCAGCTGGCGAATGGTCAGGAAGGCGTGGGCCGAGGCCAGGGTGCCCACGCTGCCTTCGAGCATGGTCCCGCCGTACAGCGCAATACCGGCCGCCTCGGCGATCTGCGCGGTGCGCAGCACGGCGCGCGGGCCGCCGTTCTTGGCGATCTTCAGGGCGAAGATGCTCGCTGCGCCATCGGCGGCCAGGCTGAACGCATCCTCGACGCTTTCGATCGACTCGTCGGCCATGATCGGCGCCTGGCTGCGCTGGTTCAGGCGAATCTGGCCGCCACGGTTGATGCGCGAGATCGGCTGTTCGATCAGGTCGATGCCGTTGTCCCCCAGCACCTGGCAGGCACGAATGGCCTGGGACTCGTCCCAGTACTGGTTGACGTCGACGCGCACGCTGGCGCGCTCGCCCAGCTCACGCTTGATCGCCACCACGTGCTTGAGGTCCTGCTCCACCGGGTTGGCGCCGATCTTCAGCTTGAACACCCGGTGCCGGCGGATGTCGAGCATGTGCTCGGCCTCGGCGATATCGCGGGCGGTATCGCCGCTGGCCAGGGTCCAGGCCACTTCCAGGCTGTCGCGCACCCGGCCACCGAGCAGTTCGCTGACCGGCAGCCCCAGGCGCTTGCCCTGGGCGTCAAGCAAGGCGCTCTCGATGCCGGACTTGGCGAAGGTATTGCCCTTGGCCAGCTTGTCGAGCTTGAGCATGGCGGCGTTGATGTTGTCGGCGGCCATGCCGACCAGCGCCGGCGCCAGGTAAGCGTCGATATTGGCCTTGATGCCTTCCGGGCTTTCGTAGCCGTAGGCCAGGCCACCGATGGTGGTGGCTTCGCCAATGCCTTCCACGCCGTCGCTGCAACGCAGGCGCAGGATCACCAGGGTCTGCTGCTGCATGGTGTGCATGGCCAGCTTGTGCGGGCGGATGGTCGGCAGGTCGACGATGAACGTCTCCAGCCGGTCGATAGTCGGGCTTGTCATGCCAGGCTCCAGTTCAGTCAGTAAAGGGTCAGGCCGTCGCCGCCAGGGCCTGGCGCCGGCCACTGGCCAGGTGCACGGCCATGGCCAGCGCGGCGATTGCGCCGGGGATGGCGAAAGCGATGAAGTTGAGTTGCAGCGGCAGGTTGATACCCATCAGCGCGCCCCCGAGCAGCGGGCCGACGATGGCGCCGTTGCGGCCGATGCCGGAGGCCCAGCCCAGGCCGGTGGAACGCACCGACAGGCCATACAGCTGGGCGGCGCCGGCATACAGCAGGATCTGCGTGCCGATGGTGGTGGCGCCGGCGATGAAGATCAGCAGGTACAGCACCGGCATCGGGCTGTTGACCCCCAACAGGCTGATCGACAGCGCGGCGGCGATGAAGAACGCCACCTTGACCTTGACCAGGTTGTAGCGGTCGCCCAGCCAGCCACCGAGGATCGCCCCGGCCATGCCGCCGAAGTTCAGCACCAGCAGGAACGAAAGGCTCGACCCCAGGCTGTAGCCAGCGTTGGCCATGAGTTTTGGCAACCACGAGCTCAGCGCATAGACCATCAGCAGGCAGCAGAAGAACGCCAGCCACAGGGCCAGGGTGCGGATGGCCAGGCCGTTCTGGAACAACTTCAAGACCGAAGTGAAAGTGCCGGCCTTATCGCGGGGCAAGCCCGCTCCCACGCTCAGGGTGTCTTCAGGTTTTACGTCGCACTTGGGGTCGAGGCGCTTGAGCAGCGTGCGCGCCTCGTCCATGCGGCCCTGGCGCACCAGGAAGCCAATGGACTCGGGCAGGTAATAGAGGATCACCGGCAGCAACAGTAGCGGCACGGCGGCGGCGAAGAACATCGACTCCCAGCCGAAACGCGGCAACAGGAAGATACCAACCCCGGCCGAGAGCATGCCGCCTAGCGAATAGCCGCTGAACATGATCGCCACCAGGGTGCTGCGCAGGCGCTTGGGCGCGTATTCGTTCATCAGCGCCACGGCGTTGGGCATCAGCCCGCCGCAGCCCAGCCCGGCGAAGAAGCGGTAGAGGCCGAACTCGGTGGGGCTGCTGGCGAAGCCGTTGAGGATGGTGGCGCCGGAGAACAACGCAAAACAGATGGCGATACCCTTCTTGCGCCCGATGCGGTCGGCCAGGCTGCCGAACGCCAACGCGCCGAACATCATGCCGAACAGCGCGTAGCTGCCCAGGGCACCCGCTTGCAGCGGGGTCAGGCCCCACTCTTTCATGATGGTCGGCAGGACCACGCCGTAGATGAACAGGTCGTAGCCGTCGAAGATCAGCAGCAGGCCGCACCAGGCCATGACCATCCAGTGGAAGGGGCTGAAGCGGGCGTTATCGATGATCGGGTGCACGTCGAGTGTTCGCATGGCATCTGTCTCTTTTGTTTTTGTTGTGTGAAGAGAAAACCTTGCCGGGGCGACCGTCAGCCGAGGTCGCCACCGCCCACCGGCAGGGTCGTGCCGGTGATGTACGAGGCCTCGTCGGAGGCCAGGAAGAGGATTGCGCCGACCTGTTCGTCGAGGCTGCCGTAGCGCTTCATCAGGCTGCTGGCGACGGTCTGGTCGACGATCTGCTGGTACCAGTGCTTTTCCTGCTCGCTCTGCGCGGCCTGGTTGCGCGGGATGCGCCGTGGCGGCGCCTCGGTGCCGCCGGGGGCGGTGGCGTTGACGCGGATGCCGCGCCCTGCGGTTTCGAACGCCAGGCACGCGGTGAGTGCGTTGACGCCGCCCTTGGCCGCGCCGTAGGGCACGCGGTTGACCCCCCGGGTGGCGATGGACGAGACGTTGACGATGGCGCCGCTGCCGCGTTCGAGCATGTACGGCAAGGCGGCGTGGCAGCACCACAGGGTCGGAAACAGCGAGCGGCGCACCTCGGCCTCGATCTGCTGCACGTCGTAGTGCTCGAACGGCTTGGCCCAGATGGTGCCGCCAACGTTGTTGATGAGGATGTCGAGGCGGCCGTAGGTGTCCACGGCGCGGGCCATGACCTTGGCGCAGTCGTCGTGTTGCTCAAGGTCGGCGGTGAGGGTCAGCATGCCCTCGCCGGCCAGCTCATGGACCAGTTCGGAGCGGTCCACAGCCACCACCTGCGCGCCTTCGGCCTTGAGCCGCCAGCACACGGCGCGGCCGATGCCCTGGGCGGCGCCGGTGACCAGGGCGACTTTGTTGTGGAATCTGTTGTTCATCATCTATCTCCGCTTCCCCGCTGGTCCCTGTGGGAGCGGGCTTGCCCGCGAAGGCGTCCGACCAGGCACCGTTGTTGAACCTGCTGGCCTCTTCGCGGGCAAGCCCGCTCCCACAGGGTTGGCGTATTGCCAGGAATAAAAAGAGGCCACCCTCACCCGCACGATGCGGGCAGCCCCGTGAAAACCTCAGGCGGACGCGGCGAACTTCTCGTAGTAGAAGTTGGCCGGGGTGATGCCCTGTTCGCGGATGTACTGGCTGACCGCCTCGACCATCGGCGGCGGGCCGCACAGGTATACGTCCACATCGCCTTCGTTGAGGTGGCGCGGCTCGATGTGCTGGGTCACGTAGCCCTTCTGCGGGTACTGGCTGTTGGGGTTGGCCACGCAGGCGCTGTAGGTGAAGTTGGGGATGCGCGCGGCCAGGGCCTGCAAGCGGTCCAGCTCGACCAGGTCGAAGTCGTTGGTCACCCCGTAGATCAAGTGCAGCGGGTGTTCGCTGCCCTGCTCGGCGACCTTCTCCAGCATCGCGGTGAACGGCGCCAGGCCTGTGCCGCCGGCCAGCAGCAACAACGGGCGCTGGATCGGCCGCAGGTAGAAGCTGCCCAAGGGGCCCGCCAGGCTCATGCTGTCGCCGGCCTTGGCCAGCTGGGTGAGGAAGCTGCTCATCAGCCCGCCCGGGACGTTGCGGATCAGGAAGCTGACTTCGCCGTCCTTGGGCAACGAGCTGAACGAATAGGCACGGCTCTGCTCGCTGCCCGGCACCCTGAGGTTGACGTACTGCCCCGGCAGGAACGCCAGGCGGTTCAGCGCCTCGCCCTTGATCGACAAGGCGATGGTGCTGGCCGACAACTGGCGCACATCGCTGATGGCGGCCTCGAAGCTGGCCTGCTCGGTCTTGCACAACTGCGACGAGGCCGGGATGCGTACCACGCAGTCGCTTTCGGCGCGCATCTGGCAGGTGAGCACGTAGCCCTGGGCGATTTCTTCCTCGCTCAGGGCGTCCTCGATGAAGTTGTCGCCCAGGTCGTAACGGCCCGATTCGGCCTTGCATTTACAGGTGCCGCAGGCGCCGTCACGGCAGTCCAGGGGGATGTTGATGCCCTGGCGGTAAGCGGCGTCGGCCACGGTTTCCTGGCCGTCGGCCTCGATGAAACGGGTCACCCCGTCTTCGAAATTCAGTGCGATGTGGTAGCTCATGGTGCACCTCACGGGCGAGCCTGGCCGCGGCGCGCCATAGGGCACACCGACAGGCTCCGCCGGGTGGATCAGATGTGGTAGATGTCGATGACCTGACGCACGTAATCGTTCTTCAGCACCACCTTCTTGTGCCTGATCAGCGGCTGCTCGCCGCGCAGGTCGAGGGTGTAGAAGCTGGTGCCGAAGTAACTGTCGGTGGTCTTGTAGCGAAAGCTCAGGGTGTGCCAGTTGAAGCGCACCAGGCAGCTGCCCTCGCCCTGCTCGACGATCTCGATGTTGCTGATGTTGTGCGAGGTGCGGGTGTCCGGCACGGTCGCACTGGAACGCTCGGTCTTGATGCGGAAGACCCGGTCCTCGAGGCCGCCACGGTTGCCGTACCAGATCAGCGAGATTTCGCTTTGCGGGTCTTCGGTCAAGGTGTCGTCATCGTCCCAGGACGGCATCCAGAAGGTCGCGTCGCTGGCGTACAGCTCCAGCCACTGGTCCCACTGGGCATCGTCCAGGTAGCGCGCTTCGCGGTAGAGGAAGTCGCGCACGGTGTCATGCAGGCTCATTGCACGGCCTCCACGGGGATCAGTTGCTGTTCGTCTTTGAGCGCCTGGATCATGGTGTCCTGCCAGTACTTGTGTTGCAGCACGAACAGGCCCTCATCCTCGGTGCGCACGCCCGACAGCAGCGGCTCGAGTTCGATTTCCTTGGCCGCTTCGTCGGCACCTTCGACCCAGTGCTGCGCGCCGCGGGACATGTCGTTCCAACCGGTGCCGCCGCCGTAGCCGGTCTGGCAGGAACGGAACTCTTCCAGGTCATCCGGGGTGGCCATGCCACTGACGTTGAAGAAGTCCTCGTACTGGCGAATACGCTTGGCCCGGGCATCGGCGCTCTCGCCCTTTGGCGCGATGCAGTAGATGGTGATTTCGGTCTTGTTCACCGAAATCGGCCGGGCGATGCGGATCTGCGAGCTGAATTGGTCCATCAGGTACACGTTGGGGTACAGGCACAGGTTGCGCGAGTTCTCGATCATCCAGTCGGCGCGGGCCTGGCCAAAGTCAGCGGCCAGCTGCTCACGGCGCTCGTAGGCCGGGCGATCCTCGGGGTTGGCCCAGCGGGTCCACAGCAGCAGGTGGCCGTGGTCGAAGCTGTAGAAACCACCGCCCTGCTTGGCCCAGGCCCCGGCGCTCATGGTCTTGATCTCGTCGCCTGCCTCGCGCTGCTTGCGCTGGTTCTGGGTGGCGGCGTAGTTCCAGTGCACCGAGCTGACGTGGTAGCCGTCGGCGCCGTTCTCGGCGGTGAGCTTCCAGTTGCCTTCGTAGATGTACGAGCTGGCGCCGCGCAGCACTTCCAGGCCCTCAGGGGACTGGTCGACGATCATGTCGATGATCTTCGCCGACTCGCCCAGGTGCTCGACCAAGGGTTTCACGTCAGCGTTCAGGCTGCCGAACAGGAAGCCACGGTACGACTCGAATCGCGCGACCTTGGTCAGGTCGTGGGAGCCGTCGCAGTTGAAGCTGTCGGGGTAGCCGGCGTTGCTCGGGTCCTTGACCTTGAGCAGCTTGCCGCTGTTGTTGAAGGTCCAGCCGTGGAACGGGCAGGTGTAGCTTGAGCGGTTGCCGCGCTTGTGCCGGCACAGCATGGCGCCGCGGTGGCTGCAGGCATTGAGGAAGGCGTTGAGCACCCCGTCCTTGTTGCGCGCGATGAAGATCGGCTGGCGCCCCATGGTCAGGGTGAGGAAGTCGTTGTTTTCGGGGATCTGGCTTTCGTGGGCCAGGTAGATCCAGTTGCCCTCGAAGATGTGTTTCATCTCCAGGTCGAACAGGCGCGGGTCGGTGAACATTTCACGCTTGCAACGATAGACGCCCTTTTCCCGGTCATCTTCGAGCATGGCATTGAGGTAGTCGAATCCCAGGGACATGGCCAGGGCCTCCATTGTTATTGTTCAGGCCGGGTCAGGTTATGCCCTGGGTGGGGGCGCAGATATCCAGATTGTGCAGAGTGCTATCCGTTTTGTGCAGGCAGTTGTGTCTCATCGCCGACAAGCCGGCGCCCACCCTGACCTCGCCGTGCTCAAGACTTGCGCTGTACCTGTGGGAGCGGGCTTGCCCCGCGATGACGTTCGCCAGCCATCGCGGGGCAAGCCCGCCCACAACGTCGATCGTTGCTGTTACTGTGGGAAGTCCGTGGACATCGACAGCTCACGCCACACCTTGAGCTCCCCCTCGACCAGCGCATGCTTGGCCTCGATCCGCGCCACCGCATCACTGCCCAGCGCCAGACGCTGCGGTGGTTGCGCCATGTCGGCCAAGGCCAGCATGGCCCGGGCGAACTGCTGCGGGTCGCCCGGTTGGGCGTGATTGGCTTCGGCGGCGAAGTGGCGCATGCGCCCGACCGTCTCGGCGTAGTCATCCAGCTCCAGGGCCGTCTTCACCAACGATTGCTCGTCGAGGAAGTCGGTGCGGAAGAACCCAGGCTCGACCACCGTCACCTTCACCCCCAGCGGCGCAAGTTCCTGGTGCATGGCTTCGCTGATGCCCTCCACGGCGAACTTGGTCGAGCCGTACACACCCCAGCCCATGTAGGCCTGGTAGCCACCCAGCGAGGAGATGTTGATCACATGCCCGCTGCGCTGGCGGCGCATATGTGGCAGTACCGCGCGGGTGACATTGAGCAAGCCGAACACGTTGGTGGCGTACAGCCGCTCGGTCTCTGCGGCGCTGGTCTCCTCTACCGCGCCGAGCACGCCGAAGCCTGCGTTGTTCACCAGGATGTCGATGCGCCCGAAGCGCCGGATACCGGCAGCTACCGCTTCCAGGGCTTGCGCTTCGCGGGTCACGTCCAGGCGCACGGCCAGCAAGTTGGGGTGTTGGCCCAGGCGGGCCTCGATGTCTTCGGGTTTACGGGCAGTGGCGATAACGGCATCGCCGGCGGCCAGCGCCTGTTGTGCGACAAGGGTGCCAAAACCACGGGAAGCGCCAGTGATGAGCCAGGTACGCATGATGATTCTCCGCTTGCGACCCTGCACCGCGCAGGGTCTTCTCGATCAGTCGAGGCCACTGTACGTCCACAGAATTACTGTGATAATCCCACTTATTTCGCATGCACCTATGAGAGTTTTTCAGCAATGAAGACCCCCAACACGGCCGACCTCTCGCTGTTCCTGTGCATTGCCCGACACCTTAATTTCAGCCGCGCCGCCGTAGAGCTGGGCCTAAGCCCCTCGGCACTGAGCCATGCTTTGCGCACACTGGAAACCCGCCTGGGGGTGCGCCTGTTCAACCGCACCACCCGCAGCGTGGCCCTGACCGAGGCTGGCACGCGCCTGTACCAGCGCTTGCAGCCAGCATTCCGCGATATCGCCGATGCCCTGGCAGACCTCGACCACTTGCGCGACACGCCCTCCGGCACCCTGCGTATCACCGCTGGGCGTGCCGCCGTGCGTCTGGCCCTGCTGCCCCTGGCCAGCCGCTTTCTCGCCGCCTACCCCGATGTGCGCCTGGAGATCAGCGACGACGATGCGTTCATCGATATGGTCGGCGAAGGTTTCGATGCCGGCGTGCGCCTGGGTGAGCGACTGCAAGCCGACATGGTGTCACTACCGCTGGGGCCGTATTTGCGCTCGGTGGTGGTCGGCTCACCGGCCCTGTTCACGCGCTATGCCAAACCGCAGCAACCCCATGAACTGCGCCAACTACCGTGCATTGGCCACCGCTTCCCCAGCGGTGCCCTGTACCGCTGGGAGTTCGAGCGCGCAGGCCAACGCCTTGAAGTGGATGTCCAGGGGCCACTGGTGCTGGGCGATGTCAGCCTGATGCTCGGCCCGGCGCTGGACGGCGTGGGGCTGGCCTATCTGTTCGAGGACATGGTCCGCAAGCAGCTGGCCAGCGGCGAACTGGTCCAGGTGCTCGGCGAATGGTCCTACTACTACCCAGGCCTGCATCTCTACTACCCCAGCCGGCGCCAAGTGCCGGCGGTGCTCAGGGCCTTCATCGAGTTCGTGCGCAGCCAGCGCTGAACACAATTGATCACGCCGATAGCATTTATCCATTGAATGCCGGCGCACAGGTGCAGTAAGCTCGGGCTCATTCACTGGAGAGCAACATGTCGAAACAACCCCGCAACCTCGCCAATCACACCGGTCGCCCAGCGCACCGCGTGCTGGCCGTTGCCGGTCGTAACGCCGTTGCACCCTTTTATTTTGGTTATTGGTTTAGCTACTAGGCGCCGATAACCCACCCGGCGCCCACTTTCGAGGGGCCGCCGAACACGAGAATACTCAAACCCCCGGTCGGCTCCCCGACCGGGGGTTTTGTTTTTCCGGGCTATCGAACATCACCGATTCATCTTGAGGACTGCGACATGAACTACATCACCTATTCCTACCCAAGCACCTTTGCATGGCGATTTAGCCAATCCCGTTCGGGCCAGCCTGCCGCCTCCGTTCGGTCGATTTCCGGTGGCATTGCCGCACAACAACCCAATTTGACGACCAGTCGAACACCTCGATAGGGCCGACCACGCGGGCCAGAACCCGCCGTCCGCCCAGGGAAAACACGCCATGCACGCCTCGAACCTCGCCCTGCCCCTGACCCAACCGCAAGCGGCCAACACCACTGTCAGCCGACGCCTGCCCAGCCCGCACCTGCTCAAGCAGCAGATGCCGCTGTCGACCGAACTCAGCCAGCAAGTCCACACCCACCGCCAGGCCATCCGCGCCATCCTCGAAGGCCGCGATGAGCGTCTGCTGGTCATCGTCGGCCCATGCTCGATCCACGACCCGCGCTCGGCGCTGGAATACGTCGACCGCCTGGCGGCACTCAACCATGAAGTCGGCGACAAGCTGCTGCTGGTGATGCGCGCCTACGTTGAGAAACCCCGCACCACCGTCGGTTGGAAAGGCCTGGCCTACGACCCGCACCTGGATGGCAGCGACGACATGCACGCCGGCATCGCCCTGTCCCGTGGCTTGATGCTGAGCATGATCGAACGTGGCCTGCCGATCGCCACCGAGCTGCTGCAACCGATGGCCGCCGGCTACTTCGACGACCTGCTGGGCTGGGCCGCCATCGGCGCGCGCACCACCGAATCGCAAATCCACCGCGAGATGGTCAGCGGCCTGGAGCTGCCGGTCGGTTTCAAGAACGGCACCGACGGCGGTATCGGCATCGCCTGTGACGCCATGCGCAGCGCGGCGCACCCGCACCGGCACTTCGGCATGGACGCACAAGGCTACCCGGCGATCATCGAGACCCTGGGCAACCCTGACACCCACCTGGTGCTGCGCGGCGGGCACAAGGGGCCGAACTACGATGCGGTGAGTGTCGCCCAGGCGCGCCAGGGCCTGGCCAAGGCGGGCCTGGCGCCACGGATCATGGTCGATTGCAGCCATGCCAACAGCGGCAAGGACCCGATGCGCCAGCCCGCGGTGTTCGAGGATGTGCTGCAGCAACGCCTGAACGGCGACCGCTCGCTGGTCGGGGTGATGATCGAGGGCCACCTGTTCGACGGTTGCCAGGCACTGGGCGCCGGTGCGCTGAAGTACGGGGTGTCGATCACCGACGGCTGCCTGGGCTGGAGCGCGACCGAGAGCATGCTGCGCGAAGCGGCCAAACGTTTGTAGGAAGCAGTCGGCAAGCCTTGCGAGACATGGCCTGGACAAGTGCGCTAGGCTTGCCCTTTTTCACCCCTAGGAGCAGTACCCCATGGCCCGAGCCACCGCCCGCCACATCCTGGTTGCCACTGAAGACAAGTGCAACGAACTCAAAGCACAGATCGAAGCCGGCGCCGACTTCGCCGAAATCGCCAAGGCCAACTCCACGTGCCCATCCAGCCGCCAGGGCGGTGACCTGGGTTCGTTCGGCCCAGGCCAGATGGTGCGTGAGTTCGACACCGTGGTGTTCAGCGCACCCCTGAACGTTGTCCAAGGCCCGGTGAAAACCCAGTTCGGTTACCACCTGCTGGAAGTGACCAGCCGCCAGGACTAAGTCATCGCAGACGATGATGACTTCTGTGGGAGCGGGCTTGCCCGCGAATGCGTCAGGCCAGGCGACGATGTTGCCTGAGCGGATGCGTTCGCGGGCAAGCCCGCTCCCACAACTGTTATGTGGCATTGCACTCATGTGCATGGCCTGCTTCGCCCAGGCCGCCCCAAGCCACGCCCTCACCGTTTACGGTGAAGCCCCCCGCTACCCCGCAAATTTCCAGCACTTCGATTACGTAAACCCTGGCGCCCCCAAGGGCGGCAGCCTGCGCCGCTCGGCGCTGGAGATCGGCCAGTTCGACCATATCCTGCCCTATATCGACAAAGGCATCGGCGTCAGCCAGGTCGATGGCTGGCTGTACGCACCACTGGCCATGCGCTCGCTCGACGAGCCCTTCACCGTCTATGGGTTGCTCGCCCAGCGCCTGGAGCGTGGCCCGGACGATGCCTGGCTGCGCGTCTACCTCGACCCACGGGCGACCTTCGCCGACGGCAAGCCGGTGCGCGCCGAGGACGTGCGCTTCACCTACGAATTGCTGCTGTCCAAGGGCAGCCTCAAGTACCGCACCCAGTTCGCCGAAGTCAGCGCCGTGACGGTCGAAGGGCCACGCCAAGTGCGCTTCGACTTCAAGCAACCTCATGGCCGTACCCTGGCGCTGGAACTGGCCAGCCTGCCGGTACTGCCCGAGCACGACTGGCAGCAGCGCGATTTCGCCGGCGGCGCCGGCTTCGACAAGCCGGTGGGCAGCGGCCCATACCGTATCAGCCGGATCGACAACGGCCGCAGCATCACCTTCGAACGCAACCCCGACTGGTGGGCGAAAGACCTGCCGGTCGCCCGTGGCCTGTACAACTTCCAGCGCCTGCGCATCGAGTATTTCGGCGATACCGAAGTGGCACGCCAGGTGCTCAAGGGCGGTGGCTACGATTACAACCGCGAGTTCTCCGCCACCGCCTTCACCCTCGGCTACAACGGTGCCCCGCTCGACGACGGCCGCCTGCAGCGCGCCCATCTGGGCAAGGCCAAGCCACAGGTCGCCCAGGGCTTCGTGTTCAACCTGGACAAGCCGCAGTTCAAGGACCGGCGCGTGCGCCAGGCGCTGGGCCTGCTCTGGGACTTCGAATGGAGCAACCGGCAGATGATGCGCACTATGTACATCCGCCAGCAGAGCCTGTTCTCCAACACCCCGCTGGCCGCCCGCGCATTGCCCGATAAAGATGAACTGAAACTGCTCGAACCGCTGCGCGGCCAGGTGCCCGACGAGGTCTTCGAGCAGGTGTTCAACGCCCCGGTAACCGACGCGTCGGGGATCGTGCGCAAGCAACAGCTGCAAGCCCTGGCCCTGCTCGAAGCTGCCGGCTGGCAGCCGCAGGGCGACCGCCTGGTCAACGCCCAGGGCGAACCGCTGAGCTTCACATTTCTCAATGGCCAGTCGGGCCTGGAGCGCCTGCTGTTGCCGTGGAAACGCAACCTGGCGCAGATCGGCATCGAGCTGAACATCCGCAACGTCGATTCAGCCCAGTACGTCAACCGGCTGATGGCCCGCGACTACGACATGATCGTCACCGGCTACCCGGTGACCCTGTCACCAGGCAGCGAGCTGTACAACTATTTCGGCTCTGCCGCCGCCAACGACCCCGGCTCGAACAACCTGATGGTGCTCAAGGACCCGGCCGTGGACCGCCTGCTCGACGGCCTGGTGCGTGCCGACACCCAGGCCGACATGCTGCGCCACGCCCATGCCCTGGACCGGGTGCTGCAGTGGAATTACTACTGGATCCCCAACTATTACCCGCCGGGCAGTTCCACCGTGTGGTGGAACCGCTTCGGCCTGCCCAAGGTGCAAGCCACCTACGACGAAGGCCTGGACACCTGGTGGGAGGTCAGCCCGACGGCGTTGACCAACGGACAGATGGTCGAACAGCTCGGGAAGCAGCCATGACCGGATACATCGTGCGCCGCTTGCTGCTGATCATCCCCACCTTGCTGGCCATCCTGCTGGTCAACTTCGCCATCGTCCAGGCAGCGCCCGGCGGCCCGGTCGAACAAGCCGTGGCACGGCTGCAAGGTATTGGCGGCGGCGCCCCCGGCGCGCGGGCAGAGGTGGTACACGGCGAGTCCCGTGCCACCCGCGGGCTCGACCCCAAGCTGATCGAGGAGATCAAGCGCCAGTATGGCTTCGACAAGACGGCCCCCGAACGCTTGTGGTTGATGCTCGGGCAATACGCGCGGCTGGACTTCGGCCAGAGTTTCTTCCGGGGTGCCAAGGTCACCGACCTGATCCTTGAGAAAATGCCGGTGACGCTGTCGCTGGGCTTCTGGGCAACCTTGATCACCTACCTGGTGTCGATCCCGCTGGGCATTCGCAAAGCGGTGCGCCATGGCAGCCGCTTCGATGCCTGGAGCAGCGCGCTGATCGTGATCGGTTATGCCCTGCCCTCGTTCCTGTTCGCCCTGTTGCTGATCGTGCTGTTCGCCGGTGGCACCTCGCTCAACTGGTTCCCGGTGCGCGGGCTGGTGTCGGACGATTTCGACCAGCTCAGCCTGCTGGGCAAGGTCGCCGACTACTTCTGGCACCTGGTACTGCCGGTGGGCGCCCTGGTGATCGGCGGCTTCGCCACCCTGACCCTGTTGACCAAAAACGCCTTCCTCGACGAAATCTCACGGCAATACGTGGTCACCGCCCGGGCCAAGGGCCTGAGCGAGCGGCGGGTGCTGTACGGCCACGTGCTGCGCAACGCCATGCTGCTGGTGGTGGCCGGGCTGCCCCAGGCACTGATCACGGTGTTCTTCGCCGGCTCCCTGCTGATCGAGGTGATCTTCTCCCTCGACGGCCTGGGGCGCATGAGCTATGAGGCGGCGGTGTCACGGGACTACCCGGTGGTGTTCGGCACGCTGTTCATCTTCACCTTGGCGGGGTTGCTGATCCGCCTGATCGGTGACCTGTGCTACACGGCGCTCGACCCGCGCATCGACTTCGATGCGAGGGCGCACTGATGCTCTCGCCCATTGCCCTGCGCCGTCTGCGGCGTTTTCGCAGCAATCGCCTTGGCTGGCTGTCGCTGTGGCTGTTCGCCGGTGTGTTGCTGCTGAGTCTGGGTGCGGAACTGGTGGCCAACGACAAGCCGTTGCTGCTGTCGTACAAAGGCCAGCTGTATACCCCCGCGCTCAAGCGCTACACCGAGCAGCAGTTCGGCGGCCAATTGCCGTTCCAACCCGATTATCGCAGCCAGTACGTACGCCAACTGATCGAGGGCCAGGGCGGCTGGATGCTGTTCGCGCCGATCCCGTTCAGCGCCGACACCCCCAACTACGACCTGCAAGTGCCCACCCCC
>NZ_JACAFQ010000035.1 GCF_015354575.1 Pseudomonas sp. UFMG81 | reverse complement strand
CAGCAACGCCGCACCGCCATCGACCGTCAGCAGGCTGCCCGCGCCCAGGGCGATGTCGCCAGTGCCGCGCAGGGTCACGCTGCCGCCGTCGAGCCAGGGCGATACCTGCACGGCGTTGACATTGACGCCATCCTGGCGCCGCCCACTGGCATCGACGCGCACGCCTGTGGCGATGTCCAGGCCGACCGGCAACGCCGCATTGCCCACCACCAGTGTCTGCGAGCCGACCTGCAGGTTACCCAGGGTGATGCTGCCACCGTGGCTGGTCAGGTCGGCGTTCACCTTCACCTGCGGTGCCAGCAAGCTCATGCCGGCACCGTCAGCCAAGGCCAGTGCTTGGTCTACCTGGATGCTTTCGTAAGCGGCGACGTGCAGGCCACCGAGGGCAAAGCCCTGCAGCCGCTCGGCATCGAGCAGCAGCAGGCCCTCGCGCTGTGGCGCTACGCCGGTGTCGAGCGCCATCCCGGTCTCGGCGGCGGCCTGGCGGCCGATCACCACGTTCTTCAGGTTGCCCCCGGCAGCGGTCAGGGTGCTGCCGTTGGCCGTCGGCACGTAGTAGCCAACGATCAACTGCGCCCCACGCGCCTGGCTGAATTGCGGCAGGCGGTAGCCATCGACGCTGGCCTTGGGGGCGTCGAGTTGCCGATCACCCTGGAACGTTTCGCCGAGGACCTCGCCGTGCAACTGCGCGTTGGCCGTGCCCACCACCAGCCGCCCGGCGTCGCGCCCGACCGTGTAGCCATTGGCCAGGCGTTCACGCGGGGCGATCAGCGGATTGTAGAAGAATGCGGTCTGCCCCCAGCGCTCGCTGTGGTGCTCGTAGCCCTGATAGACGCCCTGGTACAGCAGATCGCCGGGGGCGCGGTTGATGTCGTACAGGCGCCCGTCGGCGCCCTTGAGCCAGGACATCTTCAGCATGCCGCTCTGCACATCGAGCGTGCCGCCGGAGAGATTGATCAGCGAACCGCGCTCGCTGACCAGATCGCCGCCGCTGAAATTCACCGTGCCGCCCTGGGCCAGCCACTCGCCCAGGCTGTGGCTGCGCGTGCCGAGGTAGCCACCTACTTCGAGCAGGCCACCGCCGGTGTACCAGCGCTCGCCGGCGTAGCCGTTGACCCCGCCCGCCACGTGCACCAGGTCGCGGACATCGATCCACACATCGGTACTTTTCAGCGTACCCACGTCACGGTTACCGGCAGCGTCGCGCAGCTCGTTGCCCTGGATATTGACCTTGACGTTGTTGCTGTCCATCGCCAGCTGCACGCCGACAGCGCCCGCCACGTCCACCACCGCCCCGCTGCGCAGCAGGCTGCGCTGGGCGGCGCTCACGGCCACCTGGCCGCCAGTGGCCAGGGTCAGCGAGCCGTTCTGGAATTCCACCGTGCCGCCGCTGACGATCTCCACCCGCGACAGCGTGCGGTCGTCGGCCACGCCGCTGAGGTTGTCGAACACGCCGGTGCGCTGGTTGACCTGGCCGCCCAGGTCCTTGCGCAGGGCGTCGCGCTGGCTGTCCAGGGCGCTGCCAGCCTCGGCATCGATGACGATGGCGGTGGTGCTGCCCTGGGCCAGGGTGACGCTGCCGCTGGTATCGCTTATCGAATTGAGCAGGTGCACGGTGCCGCGGTTGTCCACCGAGCTGCTGGCCACCGCCACGCCCGCCTGCACGACGCTGTGCCCGGTCAGGGTGATATCGCCCTGGCCGGCCTGGATCAGGCCACTGTTGCGCACCAGGCCGGCACTGCTGCCAGGCTTGAGACGCGTGGCCACCTCGTTGCCGCGGGTGGTGGCGTACGGGTTGCCGACGGTACTGACGCCCTTGCGGATGTAGAAGTTGTCACCTGCGGCCAGGGTCGCCTGGCCCTTGGGGTTGACCAGGGTCCCGGCGTTCTCCACCTCGCTGCCCAGCAACAGGGTATAGCCACCGCCCTGGGTGGAGCCGCTCGGGGCCTTGGTCTGCAGCACCGCGCCTTGCTGCACCAGCACCTTGCCAGCGGCGTCGGTGAAGGTCGGCTGGCTGCCGGCACTGTCGACATACAACCCCCGCTCACGGAACTGCTGGTCGGTGATGTTCGCCGCCGCCGCCACCAGGTTGCGCACGTTGACCTGGCTGCTGCCACTGAAGACGATGCCGTTCTGGTTGACGATCATGACCGTGCCGTCGGCCTTGATCGTGCCCTGGATCTGGCTGGGCGCCACGCTGTTGCCCACGCGGTTGAGCAGTGCCCAGTCGGCGTTCTGCTGGAAGCTCAGCTGGGTATCGCGGCCGACGTTGAAAGTGTCCCAGTTGAGGATGGCCTTGTCGGCGGTCTGGCGGATCGACACCTGGGTGCTGCCACCCTGCTGGCTCTGCACCGGGCCGTCGGCGTTGACGAACAGCGGTTGGCCGTTGGCGTCGAGCATCGGGTTCAGGCCATTGCCGCCCAAACCGTTGTGGATCGTCTGCGACGCGGCCAGGGCCGCCGCCCTGCCTGCCGCCTGGGCGGCCTGCTGGGCGGCGATGGCGCTGACGGTGTTGTTGAGGTTCTGCAACGAGCGCTGCAACTGCGCGTTGGCACGCTGTTGCTGGGCCAGCGGTGGCGGCAGCCCCGGCAGCCGCGCCGCGCCCTGCCCGCCGGCACCGCCTGCCACGGGCGCGTTGCCCTTGGCCGCGAACCAGGCTGAGCTGAACGCCTGGGGCGCTGCCTGCACGCCACTGGCCAGGACCATCAGGGCAATCACCTGGGCCAGNGGCTTGAGCCGCGGCAGCGTGGTGTCGCCCTGTCGGGCGGAACGGGAACGGAGCGAAGCAGCGGTGCCGAGACGCATTGCAATAAGTCCTTTTTCTGGCCAATCGCGAAGTGGGTAGCGCAGCCTGCTGGCTGTATGCGTTAGGCGGTTGCGAAGGCTTCGGACCGAACCTTTGTCACGCAAAGTTCATCCATGCTCAACGGCCCTGAAACGCAAAAGTCGGTAACGGCGCGAGCCGTTACCGACAGGTTGCAGCGACAGCTTGAAGCGAGGCTTACAGCGGACGACCCTGGGCGTTGCAGACGCTGGTGTTGTTCACGCCCAGCGCGCCGGACTGGTTGGCGAACTGCAGGCGCACGGCGTTTTTCCAGGCGTTGTTCAGCGGGATCAGCTTCATCGCGGTGATGGCGGCGTCGTTGTTGGCGGTCAGGCCGTAGTGACGGGTCAGGAAGTCACGCACGCTGGAGCCGTCGGTGGCGTCCTGGTAGCACTGGCCGAAGATCAGGTTGGTGTAGGCAACCATGGCATAGCCGCTGGCCGGGTTTGGCAGGACAGGTGCCCACTTGGTCGGATCGGCACGGTCGGCCGCGTTAGCTGGCGGGGTGACCGACGACAGCGCGGTGACCACGTTGCCTACGGTCGGCAGCAGGCCATTGACGCGTGCGACCTTGGCGTTGTTGGTGGCGTCGACGTCCTCAGGGCCAACGTAGCCGATACCGCCTTCGGTGCTGTTGGCGGCAGTGGCCATGGCCGAGCTGCTGGCCACAGCGGTGAAGGTGGCAGGCTCGGCGCCGACCTGGGCGGTGGTGAAGGTGCTGCTGACACCGAACTGGCTTGGGCAGATGCTGTTCAGGTGGCGGGAGAGGATTTCCGAGGTGCCGCTGCTGCCGCTGCGGTAGAACACCTTGATGTCGGTGGCTGGGTAGTTGCTGTTGATGTCGCTCCACTTGGTGGCGGCGCCGGAGAAGATCGAGCACAGCTGGGCGCTGGTCAGGTTCAGGTCGGTCACGGCGTTGCCGTCGGTGCCGGTCAGTTTGTAGGGCACGGTGACCGAGGTGGCGGCCGATGGGATCTGGATCAGTGGGCCCCACTTGTTGGCGGCGTCATTGCCGGCGCTGTTGTGGGCGGCGTTGTAGGCGCTCAGTTCAGCGACGGACAGTACCGAGTCGCTGCCGGCGAAGTCGACGGTCACGCCGGACTTGTTGATGTCGGCGGCGACGTTGTTGAGGAAGGCCGATTTGCCCTTGCCGCTGCCGACGCCGGTGTAGGTGTCGAAGCCGGCGCCCAGTACGCCCGGGGTGGTGTACAGGCCTTGCGGCAGAGTGGCGCCGCCACCCACGACCGCTGCCATCGATTGAGCCGAAGCCAGTGCGGCAACAGCCATGGAGGCTGCGATCATAGTGCGCTTGAACATGAAGAATCTCCTTTCATCGTGTCGTTACGGTGAGTGTCAACCACGTTTGCATGACGCCTGGGGGCCGGGCCAACCCTCGATCCAGAGGGGCTGGTGGTCGGTCCACGAAAGATACGTTCGCAGCTTGCGGTGACAGGGAAAGGAAAAAATCACGGGAGGTTGGGTGGGGATTTGCTCAGGAGTCGGGAGGGGGTTTCGTGGGTGGCTCGCTGCCATTCAGGTTGCGCGCGGTTCGCCAATATCGGCGCAGGTGGCTGTGGGTGGGGGGGTACCCGTGAATGATCCGGTGCGGGTGTGTGTCTGTGGTATGACATCCACTCCCGTAGACCTTGGGGGGTTCACTCGGGAGGCTGATGCAGTCGACGAATTGAGGTCGAGGTCGAGGTCGAGGTCGAGGTCGAGGTCGAGGTCGAGCATCTAGTGTGTGGGTGTTGGTATTGCGTGAATATCCTTTGGCGATGGAGACGCTGATTCACCTTTCCGCCCTTACGGCGGCCTACTTTTTTCTTGGAAAAAGTAGGCAAAACCGCCTGCTCCCATCATCCGGCCCCTACGCTGCGCTTCGGGGTTCCCTCACTCCGGCCTTGCTCCCGCGTGGACGCACCGAAGGGCCATCCATGGCCCATCGGTGCTCGATGGGCATCCATGCCCATCGCCCCGCTCCGCAAGTCCTCCGTTCGGCCTCCTGAAGTCGCGTTTGGCGGTGACTGGACTATCGCGCGCTTAGAAGCAAGAGCAAGAGCAGATAGTGTTTAACCGTTATTGATATGTTGTTTGTAATGGCCTGTTCGCCGGCAAGCCGGCTCCTACGGACGGGGTGTGCAATTAAAAGTTTGTACACGCGTAGGAGCCGGCTTGCCGGCGAATGCAATTTGATATCCAACACAACAATCAACTAGCGACAGCTGCGCCAACACAGGCGCCGCCCCTAACTTCGCGACTTCAGGAGGCCGATCGGAGGGCTTGCGGAGGGAGGCGACGGGCATGGATGCCCGTCGAGCACCGATGGGCCATGGATGGCCCTTCGGTGCGTACTCCCGGGAGCAAGACCGGAGTGAGGGAACCCCGGAGCGCAGCGCAGGGGCCGTATGAATGGAGCGAGCATTTTTTGGTTACTTTTTGATGCTTCAAAAAGTGACCCGCCGTAAGGGCGGAAAGGTGAATAAGCGTCACCCCCGCACATGGATATGCCAACAATTTTAAAAACCAACCAACCAACCAACCAACTAACTAACCAACTAACTAACCAGCCAGCTGGATCACTGCACCAACTGGTTAATCTCGATAATCGGCAACAACACCGCCATGACGATCAGCAACACCACCGCCCCCATCACCACGATCATCAATGGCTCCAGCAACGCCGTCATCCCCATGGCCCGCCGCTCGATATCCTTGGCCAAACTCTGCGCAGCCCGGTCCAGCATCGGCGGCAGGTTGCCGGTCTTCTCGCCACTGGCAATCAGGTGAATCAGCAACGGCGGGAAGGTCTTCTGCGCAGCCAGCGCCGAAGCCAGCCCAACCCCCTCGCGCACCCGCGCCGTGGCCTGCGCGACGGCCTGGTCCAGGCAGTCGTTGCCCAAGGTCTGCCGCGCAGCTTCAAGCGCCCGCAACAGCGGCACCCCCGCACTACCAAGGATCGCCAGGGTAGACGCGAACCGCGCCGTGTTCAGCCCCAACACGAAACGCCCGAACAACGGCAGGCGCAACAAGCGCCGATGCCAGGCCAGGCGCGCCACCGGCTGGCGCAGGTACATACGCCAGCCCCAGAACCCCGCGGCCAACCCGGCGAAACACAAGCCCCCCCAAGCCCGCACGAAGTCACTGGCATTGAGCATGGCCAAGGTCAGCCCCGGCAGGTCCTGCCGCGCCTGGGTGAAGGCACTGACCACCTGCGGCACCACATAACTGAGCAGGAAAATGACGATACCGATCGACACCAACCCCACCACACCCGGGTAGATGAACGCCGTGAGGATCTTGCCGCGCAAGGTGTTGCGGTCTTCGATGTAGTCAGCCAGGCGCTCCATCACCTGGGCCAGGTCACCCGACTCCTCCCCCGCCGCCACCAGCGCCCGGTAGATCTCGGGGAAGTCCCGTGGCCGCGTGGCCAGGGCATCGGCCAGGCGCATGCCGCTGCGCACATCGCTGCGCACGGCACCGAGCACCTGGGCGATATGCTTGCGTTCGGCCTGCTCCAGGGTCGCGCCCAGGGCCGCCTCCAGCGGCAGGCCGGCGGCGAGCAGGCTGGCCAGCTGGCGGGTGAGCCAGGCCAGGTCGCCATCGTTCAACTTCGCGCCGAACAGCCCAGCGGCCGCCGCCGGGCGCTGCTGCTCCACGCGCAAGGCCACCAGGCCCATGCTGCGCAGCTGCTGCATCACCGCAGCGGGGCTGTCGCCCTCCAGTACACCACTGGCCAGGCGGCCCTGGGCGTCGGCGGCTTCGTAGTGGTAACGGTTCATCAGGCGTCCCGGGTGACACGGAGGATTTCTTCGGTACAGGTACTGCCGCTGTCGACCCAGCGCTGGCCGTCCTCGCGCATGCTCAGCATGCCCGCCAGCCGCGCCTGGGCGCGCAACGCCTGCTCGTCGGCGCCCTGGTGGATCAGGCTGCGAATCGCATCGTCGAGGCAGAACAGCTCATGGATGCCGGTGCGCCCGCTGTAACCACTGTGGTTGCACGCCGCGCAACCCACCGCGCGGTACTGCCCCGGCAATAGCGGATCGGGCTGGCGGCAGTGCACGCACAGGCGCCGCACCAGGCGCTGGGCCAGCACCCCCAGCAGCGCCGAGGCCAGCAGGAACGGCTCGACGCCCATGTCGATCAGGCGGTTGACCGCCGACACCGCGTCGTTGGTGTGCAGCGTGGCCAGCACCAGGTGCCCGGTGAGCGAGGCTTGCACGGCGATCTGCGCGGTTTCCAGGTCGCGGATCTCGCCGATCATGATCACGTCCGGGTCCTGGCGCAGGATCGCCCGCAGGGCCACGGCGAAAGTCATGTCGATGCGCGCGTTGACCTGGATCTGGCTGATGCCCGGCAGGTCGTACTCCACCGGGTCCTCGACGGTGAGGATGTTGCTGACGCTGGCATCCAGCCGCGCCAGGGCGGCGTACAGGCTGGTGGTCTTGCCGCTGCCGGTGGGGCCGGTGACCAGCACGATGCCGTGGGGCTGGCGGATCAGGCCATCGAGGCGGGCCAGCAAGGCCGGAGCCATGCCCAGGGTTTCCAGTTGCAGGCGCCCGGCCTGCTTGTCCAACAGGCGCATCACCACCCGCTCGCCATGCCCGGTGGGCACGGTGGACACGCGGATATCGATCGGCCGGCCGGCCACCCGCAGGGCGATACGGCCGTCCTGGGGCAGGCGTTTTTCGGCGATGTCCAGCTGGGCCATGATCTTGATCCGCGACACCAGCGCCGCGTGCAGGCCCTTGCGCGGCGAGACCACGTCGCGCAGGGTGCCGTCGACCCGGTAGCGCACCACCGAATGGTGCTCGAACGGCTCGATATGGATATCGCTGGCCTCATCCCCGGCCGCCTGGGTCAGCAGCGCGTTGATCATGCGGATCACCGGCGCGCCGTCCTGGGTGTCGAGCAGGTCGGTGACCTCGGGCATGTCTTGCATCAGGCGGTCGAGATCGACCTCGTTTTCTGCAGCGCCCACCACCGCGGCAGCACTGCCGGTTTCGGCGTAGGCGCTGGTGAGCAACCGTTCGAAGGCGTCTTCGCTCAGCTGCACATGGGCCTGTTCGCCGAACTGGCGGCGCACCTCGGCCAACGCCCAGGCGGGGGTCGCGGGGCAACTGTGCAGCAGCACCCCATCAGCCCCGGGCTCGGCCAGCAGCACCAGGCGCTGGGCCCGGGCCCAGGCATATGGCAGGCGGCTCATCGCCTCACCCCGGCCTCGTTGATCGCCGCACGCGGCGTGGCGCCGGGGATGGCCTGCTCGACCGGTGGCAGCAGCGGCATGTCCATGTCCGGCACGGCCCAGTTGCGCTCAGGCTTGAGCTGGCCCTGGGCGCGGCGGATGAAGTCGTAGCGGTTCAGTGTGATACCACGCCCCACCGCTGCGTCACGGACGATGTAGGGGCGCAGGAACACCATCAGGTTGGTCTTGTTGCTCTGGCGCCGCTCGTAGCGGAACAGCGCCCCCACCCCCGGCAGGCTGGACAGCCACGGGATGCCCTCGTTGCTCTGGCTGTAGCCGTCCTGCAGCAGGCCGCCGAGCACCATGATCTGGCCGTCGTCGAGCAGGATGCTGGTGTCGATGGCGCGCTTGTTGGTGACCGTGCCGGCAGCGCTGGAGGCCCGCGCATCGACGCTGCTGACCTCCTGGTAGATGTCCAGCTTGACCGTGCCGCCCTCGGAAATCTGTGGCCGCACATTGAGTTTCAAGCCCACTTCCTCGCGCTGGATGGTCTGGAACGGGTTGTTGCTGTTGCCGCCGCCATCGGTGACGTATTGGCCGCTGACGAAGGGAATGGTCTGGCCGACAAAGATGCTCGCCGCCTCGTTGTCCAGGGTCAGCAGGTTGGGCGTCGACAGCACGTTGCTGCCACCCTTGCTGTTGAGCGCCCGGGCCAGCACCTTGAGGTCGAGCACCTCGCCGATGCCAGGGATCTTCACCGTGCCGTCGACCAACCCCACACTCAGGCCTGGTGGCAAGGCGTCGAGGCTGGTCTTGGCCCCGGGCACCAGGCCCGAACCGCCCAGGTTGGCACCACCGAACACGCCATTGCCGCCGAGGTTGCCGGCCTGCCACTGGATGCCGAACTCGTTGGCGGTGTCCTCGCCCACTTCGACGATCAAACTCTCGATCACCACCTGGGCGCGGCGCTGGTCGAGCAGGTCGATGACCTCGCGCAGGTTGCGGTACAGCGGGTCCGGGGCGGAAATCAGCAAGGTGTTGGTGGTGGCGTCGGCCTGCAGGGTCACCCCACCTGCGGCGAAGGCGGTGTTCTCGTCGCTGGGGGCTTTGCCGTTGCCATAACCGCTGCCATAGCCATTGCTCTGGCTGGCGCCCAGGCCCTGCCCCTGATTGGTCGTGCCGTTGCCGGTGCGCGGAGTCTGGTTGGTGGCGCTGCCGTTGGTGCTGCTGGTAGTGCCGGCCAACATCCCGCCGCCGCTGAGCAGTGCCCGCGCCTGGTCGCCCTGGCCGCTGTCGCTTTCGCCGGTGAGCAGCCCGCGCAGGGTCTGCGCCAGCTTGCCGGCCTGGGCGTTGCGCAGGTACACCACGTGCAGGTTGCTGGGGTTGTTCTGTTCGTTGTCGAGTTTGTAGATCAGCTCACGGGCCAGTTGCGTGCGCTCGGGGCTGGCGGCGCGAATGATCACGCTGTTGGAGCGTGGGTCGCCAATCACGCTGATTTTCTGCGTCGGGTCGTTGCCCTGGCCCTCGAGCAATTCGCCGACCATGGCCGCGATATCACTGGCGATGCCGTTGTGGATCGGCACCACGTCGGTGTCGATGGCGCTGGGCACGTCGATACTGTCGAGCAGCTGCGCCACCCGTTCGAGGTTTTCCGCGTAGTCGGTGACCACCACGGTGTTGTTGCCCGGGTAGGCGGTGATCGGGTTGTTGGCGGCCACCAGCGGGCGCAGCACCGGGATCAGGTTGACGGCGTTCTCGTAGCGCAGGCGGAAGGTGCGGGTGAGCATGCCGTTGCCGGCGTCGCGGTCCGCTGGGTTGATCGCCCCACCGAGCTGCTTGGCGTCCGCCTCGGGCACCACCTGGCTGACCCCGCCCACATCGACCACGCTGAAGCCTTGCATGCGCAGCGCGGACAACAGCATGCCGTAGGCGCGCCGCGCCGGCACCTCGCCTTCGCTGACCAAGGTCAGCTGGCCCTTGACCCGGGGGTCGACCAGGAACTGCCGCCCGGTGGCGCGGGACAGCGCGCGCACCACGGCCTGGATATCGGCGTCGACGAAGTTCAACTGCACGGGCTGGTCGCCCAGGGCGGGGTTGCTCGACGGGTTGCCGGCATGGCTGCTGTGGGGGGTGGCACGGCTAGCCTGGCGGCGCGGTGGCGTGCGCTCATCCTGGGCCTGGGCTTGCAGGCGGTGCCGCTCCAGGGTGGTGTCGCCGGCGTGCACGCTGGCCAGCGGGCGCCCCAGTTCGCTGCTGGCCATGGCAGCGGGCGGGCGCGTTTCATGCTGGCTGCAAGCGCCGAGCGCGAGGGCCAGCGCCACGGCCAGCGGCGCGCGCGGCAAACCCCGGCGCGGCGCCGTGGGCAGTACTGTGCGGGTCATGGGGAATCCTTAGCGTCGAGCGCGTGGTGCAGGCGGAAAGTGCCGGAAAAGGTGGCGGGTGCATCGGGGGTGGCCAGCGGGTCGCGGCGCAGCTGGGCCTCGGCGATGGTCAAGCCTTGGGCGGTCGGTGCCTGGAGCATCCAGGCCAGGGCCGCCTCGGCGGGGGCCTGGCGCCAGGTCAGTTGCCAGCCATCCGCCGCTTCCTGGAGTTGTCCGTGAGCTTGCAGCCCTGCCTGCTCGAGGCTGCGCCGTAGCGCGGCAGCGTTGTGCTCGGGCGCTGCGGCGCGCGGCACCTGGGCCAGCAATTCGTCCAGGGCGCGGGCCTGGCTACGCAACTTGGGGGTTTCGGCCTGCCACTGGGCGATGCGTGCCAGCGGTGGCTCGATGAACGCCAGCCACAGCAAGGTGCTGGCCAGCACCGCCGTCACCAGCCCCAGGGCGCGGCGTTCACGCCCGGCCAGTGCGCGCCAGGCCGCCTGGCCTTGCGCCTGCCATTGCTTGAAAGCGCGGTCAATGCGCATTGGCCAGCTCCTCGCCCGCCGGCTGGGCCAAGGCCCGCAACGTCCAGCGCTGGCCGCGGGCCTGCGCCTCGACACCTTGGTTGCCCAGTGCGGCTTGCCAGCTATCGGCGGGCGCGGGTTGGGCGTCTTCGGCGAGCTCCAGCACCAGGCTGGCATCGTGGTAGTCCAGGCCCTGCACCGCACCGGCCAGGAACGGCATGGCCGCCCCCGCCGCCTGCACCAGGTGTTCGAACCCGCTGCCCTGGCCGGGCTGACCAGCCCCGGCTTGCAATTGCTGGCGCACCTGCTGCAGCGGGTTGATGATCGCCGGCAGCTGCGGGAAGGCCTGGCGCACCTGGGCGTGCATCCGCTGGCGCAACTGCTGGCCTTCGGCGGCCAGTTGGCCGGCGTACAGGTTCAGCCCCGCTACCCAGACGAGAATGGCTATGCCGATGCAGGCCGCCGCCCGCCCCCAACCCGCGGTGCTGGCCGGGCCCTTGTGCAAGCCACCCTGCAAGCCCCAGGCCGGCAGGCTGGCGACCTGTGCCCCGGGCTCGGGCCAGGGATGCACCGCCCGCCAGCGTATGCCTGCCTGCTGCGACCAGGCGCTCAGCGTGTGCAGTGCGGGCTGGCCGATCCAGGCCACTTCGACCTCGCCATCGACCGCCCGTGGGCCGTGGGCAATGTACAGTTGCGCGCTGTCGCCCAGTACCAGGGCCTGGGCCGCGCAGCGCACCGCGTCGCCCAGCCGCGCCACCGGTAACGGCGGCAGCTGGATCGAGGTCTGCACCGCATCCTGTGGGTCGAGCAAGGCAATCAACGCCCGGCCTTTGCCCAGTTTCGCCAGGTCGCCTGGCATGGCCACCCCGCTCGCCTCGACCTGGCCCTGACGGTCAATCAGCAGGTAGTCCACCGTGGCGCTGGTCGCCAGCGCCTGCACCGGCGGCAGTGCCACCCGCAGTTGCCCGCTCATGCGCCCACCCGCGTCCAGATCACCCGCGGCAAGCCGGCCTCACCCACATGCAGCAGCGCCCCTACATGGACCGCACTGGCGGTGGGCAAGGTCTGCCCGTGCAGGCGGAACCAGTCGCTGGTGATGCCGACCTCGACGCTTTCCAGCACCAGGTGCGGCATGTGCAGGCGGTTGACGAAGTCGCCGCGGTTGACGAACCAGTGCCCGCCCTCGCGTTCGGCCACCAGGCCGTGGGCCTTCTGCAGGCTCAGGCCTGGCACCTGGGCGGCGAGTACTTCGGCTGGGGCGGTGTTGCCATTGACCCAGGTGTTGGTCGGCAGCAGGGTCACGAACGGCAGCAGGCGCTGCAGGCTGGCCTCGTCCATACCAGGCACCTCGGCCAGCTGGCGGACATCGCGCAACATCGGTTGGCGTGGCAGCAGCAACTGGGTTTGTGCGCCGGGCGAGGTGCCACGGCCACTGTCGAACGCTTGGTCGGGCGCGACCTGGCTACGCAACGGGTAGCCGTCGATGACCCGCGTCGTGACCGCCGTCGCCAACGCCGGGCGCAACTCCAACAGCTCGAACAACCGCCTCAAGCTGGCTTCTGCTCGGGGGTCGGGTTGATCTTCATACACCAGATTGCGCAGGTTGAACTTGCCTTGCTCGTCTTCCAGCGTGCCTTGAAACTGGCCACCACGCTCGCCCACCGGCAAGGCCCCAAGCGGCTGCGCCCAACGCTGGTCGCGGCGCACCAACGGGTCAGCCTTGCGTTGTTCGGCCAGCAACTGGCGACTCCAGTCCAGGCCCGCCTGCAACACTGCGGCGCCCTCGGCGCGACGTTGCTGGTTCTCCAACTGGCGGGTGAACAGGCTCTGCTGGCTGAGCATGCTGCCAGCCAGCACCGCCACCAGCGCGGCGATCAGCAAGGCGCTGACGATCGCCATGCCACGTTGGCGCGGCTGCGCAATGACCGGGCTCATGCTTTAGAGCTGCCAGGAGCCGATATCGGCATTGACACCATCACCGTCGGCCTGACCATCGGCGCCCAGGGTGAACACGTCAACCTCGCCATTGGCGCCGGGGTTGAGGTACTGGTAGGGCTTGCCCCAGGGGTCGTTGGGCAGGCGCTCCAGGTAGCTGCGCCACGTGCCCGGCTTGGCCTGGGCGGGCTTTTCCACCAGCACCTTGAGGCCGTCGTTCTGGGTGGGGTAGCTGCCATGGTCGAGGCGGTACAGCTTAAGTGCCTGCATCAGCCCGGCAATGTCCTGGCGGGCGGCGGTGGCCCGCGCCTGGTCGGGCCGGTCGAGCACCTTGGGCACCACCATGGCGGCCAGAATCCCGAGGATCACCACCACCACCATGATCTCGATCAGGGTGAAGCCCCCTTGGCGAAGGGGGCGTCCAGGCTGCGGCGGGCGGGCGATCTGCATCTCGGCATTCCTTGCGTGAGTTCGATTCGGCGCCGATGATGGCAAAGGGATATGACCGGGGTATTGAAAATCCTCGGGTGTTCCGGTCGCCGCAACGTCACACCCGGCAGGCAGCATGGGCCCTCGCCCTGCCCCCTTTAGAGCCCCCCATGCAAGCGCGCCGGCAACGTGGTTTCACCCTGATCGAGGTGCTGGTGGCGCTGGCCATCGTCGCCGTGGCCATGGCCGCCGCGGTGCGCGTGGCGGGCCTGATGACCCAGGGCAATGGGCTGCTGCGCGACCGCGCGCTGGCGTTGCTGGCGGCGCAGAACCAGGTGAACGAATTGCGCCTCGGTGGCCCGTTGCAGGCGGGGCTGCGGCGCTTTGCCTGCGATCAGGGGCGGTTGCGGTTGCGTTGTGAGCAGGCCATTGGCAGCGGGCCGCGGGTTGGGTTGTGGCGGGTGCAGGTAAGGGTGTTCGACAGTGGTCGTGATGGGCCTGCGCTGGCGGAGCTGGAAAGCTGGGTGGCGTTGCCGCTTTGAAGCAGTGCTTGCGGGCTTGGGGTCGTGCCTTTCGAGGGGGGCGGAGGGGGCTGCCAGGTGCTCGCCGGTGTTTTTTTAGCGCTCTCAAGATCGAGCGCCGCGCGGGCGGCGCTCGATCTCAAGGGCGCTGCAAAAACATCGGCAAGCACCTGGTGGCCTTCACACGGTCGCCATCAGGCCTTCGAAAGCAATAAACCTCAAGGCCTGACCAACGGCGCCAATTCCAGCGCTGCCGGCAAGCGAGCAATCCCTACCTGGCTGCGCACGCCACCCTGCTGCAAGGTCAAACCCTGCCCATCAATGGCCACCACCGACACCCCACGCGCCAGGACTTCCCCCACCCTGACCGCGCGCGGCACCCCGCCATTGACCGAAAGAATCGCCACCGGCCCGCGCCCGGTATCGAGCACTCCGCTGACCGTGACCTCCACCTGCGCCGGGCGATTGGCAAACCACTGCGCAGCCGCCGGGGCGGCAGTGGCTTGAGCCACGACCGCGACCACTGGCGCCGTCTGCTCGGCCGGTGCCAACAGCCGCGAGGCCCAGAACGCCGCCCCCAGCAAGGCGCCGAGCACCCCGGCGAGCTGAACGATGGAAGGTAGCGCAACGGGTTTGAGTGCAAGTGCCATGGACGAATCTCCCTGTTGTCCGTGGCCCGAGCATAAACCGCACAGTTCACGCTTTTATTTCACACGGTGATCATCTTTACCCGGCACGCTGGGCAGAACCGAAGGAGGCTGCAGCGACATGGAAGGTTACGCTCGTCAACAGGGCTTCACCCTGATCGAACTGATGGTGGTGCTGGTGATCGTCGGCATCGCCAGTGCCGCCATCAGCCTGAGCATCCGCTCCGACCCGGGCAAAGCCCTGCGCGCCGACGCCGAGCGCCTGGCCCAGGTACTGCAGGTCGCCCACAGCGAGGTGCTGGCGGACGGGCGCGGCCTGCGCTGGCAGGCCGACCGCAATGGCTACCGCTTCGTGCGCGGGCACGAAGTGCTGCACGACGACGGCCCGCTGCGGCCGCAGCGCTGGCAGGCAGCACCGGTGAGTGTGCAAGGCTTGCCGGAGCGCGGCCTGGCAATCAGCGCCGAATGGCTGGGCGAGCCGCTGCGCCTGGTGCTCACCAGCGGCGCCCTGACTATCGAGGTGCTGCGCGATGCCGCAGGCCTCGTGCAGGTGCGCCAGCCATGAAGCGCAGGCAATCCGGCGGTTTCACCCTGATTGAAGTGATGGTGGCGATCCTGTTGATGGCGATCGTCAGCCTGGTGGCCTGGCGCGGGCTGGACAGCGTCAGCCGAGCCGACCAGCACCTGAGCGCCAGCACCACACAGACCCGCGCGTTGATGCGGGTGCTGGGGCAACTGGAGCGTGACCTGGCGTTGCGTGCGACGATCGAGCTGGCCGAGCCCGTGCTGCCCGGCAGCGAACCGCCCGTGGACAAACCGCTGTCGGCGCTGAGCCTCAAAGGGGATGCGCGGTCGGGGGCGCAATTGGAGGTGATCCGCACCGGTGCCGATGGTATTGGCTTGCAGCGGGTGCGTTGGTGGTATGAGGGGGGCACGGTGTATCGCGCCAGTGGTGCCGTGCGTTCGCACTTTCCGCTGCCCGCGCCCAAGGGACGGGTGGCGGTGTTGCAGCAGGTCAGTGAATTTGAAATGCGCTATTGGGTGCGGGGCAAGGGCTGGCGGCGGTTGGAGGGCCAGCGGCAGGAGGATCCGCTGGGGGTGGAGTTGGTGCTGGTGCATGAGGGGGCGCTGGGGGCGGAGCGCTATCGGCAGGTGCTGGGGCCTTTTGAATGAGCATGTGTCCGGTCTCTACAACTGAGCATATTGGCCTCCGGATGCATGGCAGGATATTGGGTGAGGGCCACCAGGTGCTTGCCGGTGTTTTTNTAGCGCTCTCAAGATCGAGCGCCGCCCGCGCGGCGCATCGCTGGCAAGCCAGCTCCCACATCTGTTTCGGGCCAATCCATTCTGTGAGGTCTCCACTGTCCGCCTTGGTGAATACCTCAAGTCTGGTGGTGCGGCATCAGCGCCAAAGCAGAAACCGCGTCGTACAAACAAGGCGGACAGTGGAGATGGACCAGGAGTAACTGGCCCGAGACAGATGTGGGAGCTGGCTTGCCAGCGATGCGCCGCGCGGGCGGCGCTCGATCTCAAGAGCGCTGAAGATCAATCGGCAAGCACCTGGTGGCCTCAAAGCGATCCCAAGGCATGCACCACCCCCCTCAACTGATCAACACCACCCCCCCCGGCAACTCGGTACACCTCGCGCCATACGCATCCCGAATCAACCCCGCCACCCCAGGCAACTGCGCCAGGGTGAACCGCGCCTGGACCTTGCGCCGCCCGAGGTTCGGGTTGAGCAGCACCAGCATCCCCGGCCGATAGCGGTTGATCTCGTCGATCACCTGCGCCAGCGGCACATCGCGGAACACCAGCAACTGCTCACGCCAGGCCATGACCTCAAGGGCATCGAACGCCTGCGGCTGCCCCATCTGGCGTAGGTCGTAGACCAGCTGGCGGCCGCTGTCGAGCACCTCGCTACGCCCTTGCCACTGCAGGCGCACCTGCCCGGCCAGGCAACTCAGGCAGACCTTGCCACCCTCCTCGCGCAGGTTGAACCAGGCCAGGTCGGCACTGAGCAACGCGCCGCCGGCCTCGATGCGCATCGGCGCACTGGCCTTGACCTGCAACTCGCCTTCGAGCAGTTGCAGGCCGTCGGCGCTTTGTACGCTGACGCGGGTTTGGGTGTTGAGCTCCAGGTCCAGCCCCGGCGCCACTTGCACATGGCGCTGCTCGCCGACCGCCGTCTGCAAGTCGGCGGCCGAGCCACCCCAAATGCCCCCACGCACCATCACCAACGCGGCCGAGGCGGCAATGGCCCCGCCCAGCAAGGCACGGCGGCCAAAGCGGCGCATCGGCACCACCTGGCTGGCCTGGCGCGCGGCGGGCTCCAGCTGCTGCCACAGGCGGCACGCGGCTTCATAGGCCTCGGCATGGGCCGGGCTCTGCGCGCACCAGACGCGCAAGGCGCGCGCATCGGCCACGGTGGCGCGCCCGGAGGTCAACAGCAACAACCAGTCCTGGGCCTGGCTGTGCAGGCTGGAATCGGGCGAAGGATGGGGTGTCATGGTGTCGACGGCCTGCCGTGAGTTTTCTGCGGTGTATTGATCAAGACGGTTTTCCCGCGCCGGGACCGAACCGCTGGATGACTTTTCTTTCCAAACGGTGGGCGCAATGGGTCAGTGCGGCCTTCAGCTCCTTCTCCACCATGCGCGTGGAAATGCCGAAGCGCTCGGCGATTTCCAGGTGCGGCGCCTCCTCCAGGCGGGCGGCGATAAAGATCCGCCGCCGCCGACTGGGCAACTCGTAGAGCGCGCCGAGCAACGACTGCAGCTCTTTCTGGCCACCCACGATGCGTGCCGGGTCCTGGTCCTCGCTCACCTGCAGCAAGGCGTCGATCTCCTCGCCGGTGAGCAACCGGGCATCGGCTGCGCGGCGATCGGCGGCAATGTTCAGGGCCATGCGGTACAGGTAGGCGTCGGGCTTGTGCAGCACGGGCGTGGTGTCCATGCGGTCGACGCGCAGGTAGGTTTCATGCAGCACGTCGTTGGCCAGGTCCTCGGACCCCAACCGCCTGCGCAGGCGCAGCCTGAGCGCGTCGTAGGAGTTCAGGAACAGCCTGGCCAGGGCGGTATCGCGTGGTGTGCTCATACCGCCGGGGCTCCTTGCGTGGTCATACAATCGCTATCCATTGTCGATTCCATGGGGCGTAACAACAGCGTCACCGGCTGCGCCAGGGCGCCCGGTGGCTGGCGTGCCAGGCGCAACGCCCGCAGCGCTTCGATCACGGCGCTGTCGCGCCGGGTTTCTCCGGTACTGGCCAGCAGGCGCGTCTGCACCACCACGCCTTGCGGGTCGATCCATACTTGCAACGCTGCACGGTAGCCGCCCGGCCGCGTCAGCGGTGAACGGCACAGCGCGCGCTGCACCGCCTGCTGGATGGCCAGCGCATAGCTGCCCGCCGCAGGTGTCGCAGATGCCGGCCGGCCCTGCTGGCGCACAGGCAGGCGCATGGGCCGCACAGTGAACGCCTGCGCCGCGCTGTAGTGCGCTTGCAGGCCGGTCCCTTCGAGCAACCGGTGCAAACCGGCACGGGCCGTGAAGCGCCCGTGCAGGGGCATGGAGCGGCGCTTCGCAGTCAGCTCGCGGTCAACCAGCACCGCCATCGCGCTTTGCTGGCTGAAGGCTTGCAACGCCTGGTCCAGAGGCTGTGCGGGCACCGAGAAGTCGATCGGGCTGGCCGCCTGCGCCCAGCCGCTCAACGCATGGACGAGCAGCATAACGATGCAGGCAAGGCTCTGGCGCAACCCGAGGTCTCCCCGAAAAACGTCATCCTCGCCGCTGCACATGAATCTGGTATGACAGCCATTGGCCATCAAAGCTTCACCCAAGGCCATAGGCCACGAAGCTAGACTGAGGGCTCACTCCCGCGGAGAACCGCCATGAACCTGATGCCGCTGCTGCTTGGCGGGCTGTTGCTCGCCGGCACGGTCCAGGCCGAGGACAAGGCCTGCGTCGACGTGCAGGTCGGCCAGGCCCGCGCGCTGGCCTATGACTGCCTGACCCGCCAGTTGCAGAACAGCGACGGGCAGAAAGCCGCGCAAGCCAACCGCAAGGCGCAGCAGTTCGACGTGACGCGCCAGCCGCCCAACCGGCTGGGGCTGTTCAACCAGTCGGCGACCAGTGTGCGCATGGGCAATACCTTTGGCACTTCCGCCCTGCCCCAGCGCCCTGGTACACCGTGAGGGCCGACACTCGAGGTTACCCGGCCGAAGTGCTTGTACACAGCGCATCAGCCAGGCATCAGGTGGTATCTAGGAGGGTCGCTGTCCACCAAAGTCCTGCGTCTGATCAGGCGTGTCCTTCTGGGCCGACGCCTGACCCTGGGACAGGTCGACATAGTGCTGCCTGAGGCGGTCACGCAACAGCGGTGCAATGCCGTCGTGGTCGATTGCCAGAACATAAAGGTACTTAGGCAGTTTACCGCTGTCGCCATCACCCAGAATGCGCAGGGCATCCTGCGCATCATCGAAGTGCTCGCCGATTCCGGATTGCGCATCGCACACGCCGAATGTGAAGAAGCTTGCCCAATCCCAGCCGGTCAGCCGCACATCCATCTCCAGGCTCTTGGCCGCAGGGTCACGCCTACTTTTCTCGACCAGCTCACACAAGGCCTTGGCGCAGGCAACGGTAGGCACGGTGGGTGTCAGGCCGGGGGTCTGGTGATAGAACAGGTAGTAACCGGCCGCGGGCCGCCGGGCCAGCTTGGACAACTGACCTTTCTCGCTACCGATATTCGCCCGCCCCTGATGCGCTCGCTTGGCTTGCAGCAAGAGCACCTTCTGGCATTTCAGAGCTCCGATATCCAGCGCCACGATGATGCCGATATCGGCGCCAAGCCGACTTTCTTCTTCCGTGTTGGACAGCTGCAATGTTCCTACGTATGACTCGCCCTGCGGGTAACCGAAGCCAGGGAAACAAGGTGTCGCCCATCGGCCCAGCCAGTGTTCGACCATCTGGCTGAAACGTCCGTTGAGCGGGTCTTCGTGTGAATCTGCCTGGTACAGGTAGTCCGCCATTTCCTGTTCGCACTGGAGCATTGCCCAGTAGATCACCCAGAGCGCGTCGACCTTGAATTCACGAGGTGACTGGGTCAGCTGTGTCAGCATTTCCCACTTGTCGCACGCAAGTGCACATTGCTGTATCTGCGCATCGAACCTGGTCGACATGCTGCCAACTGCCAGCTGTGCCGACGCCTCCGCTATCGTCGGCAACTGGCCGGTAGCAGGAATACCGTGATGAGTGGCGTAAAAATGTTCGCGCAACTGGCGGGCTTGGGATGCCAGCTCAGCATAGAATTCATCGTCCGGCTTACGCTGAAAGAGCAACGAGTTCACCCATTCGCTCGCGGCCGGGTACGCCTCTTGCTCCACCAATGATCTTATTTCTTGCAGCCTTGGCCGGAACGAGCTGTCCAACCAGCCATGAGCGTCCAAGGCAGCAAAAGCCGGTTGCAACGCTTGCTGCAACCCCTCAATCTCGCGCTGCGTGCCTTGCAAGGTAGTTTTCTGCTCCCGTAACCCCGGCAGCCTGGCACTTTGTACATCCACCTTTGCGTTATAGCGGGCGACATACTCATTACGTTGGCGTTGCACATCCGGCGCATCGATGCGTGCAGTCTCTTTGTCGAGCAGTGCCTGCGCCGTATTCAGGTGCTCGCGAGCAGCACGTCGCTTTGCGCGTTTGAACCAGCTCTCACTCGCCGTCTCCTGCACGCTCAATTGCGCTTGCTCCAGCGCTAAGGATGCGGCTTCGAGCGCTTTCTCGCGTAGCCTTGCAGCAGACAACTTCTGCAAAGCCTTGATGCGCTCGATGTCGCTGTCCAACTGTTCAATCTGGCTTTCAATGCTGGCTGTCGCGTGCTTGAGACTGGACTTGATGAGCACATCATCACGGGGGGGTGATGGCGGTGGGGAAAACTGCATCGGGTCATCCTGACGACATTGGAAGAAGCGACCGATGATCCGCGTATGGCAATCTGATTGCAAACCAGAGCCGCGCGCGGGTTGCGCCTGCTAGCCCCACCCATCCCGGCGCATGGTCGCCCGTACCAGACGCTGCTGCTCCTGCTCAAGCTCGTGCAGGCTGTCGCGCACCCCATGGACATGCTCGCGCGCCGCGCGCTGGGCCTGCTCTGGCAACTGCTCCATCACCGCCTGGTACAAGCGCGCGTGCTGGCGATCGATCTGGCGCTTCTGCGCCGGCCGGCAATAGAGGTTGTTGACCGAGGCGAACACCGTGCTGAGCATGAGGTCGCTCAACGATTGCAGGGTGTGCACCAACACGGGGTTGTGCGAGGCCTCGCTGATGGCGCGGTGGAAGTCATGGTCGCGGCGGGCGTGCTCGCGTGGATCGAGGCTGTCGCCGGCGGCATGGGCGGCGAGCATGTCTTCGTAGCGGCGGCGGATCAGCAGGCGGTCGACGTCGGTGGCACGCAGCGCAGCAAGGCGCGCCGACTCGGCTTCAAGCAGGGCGCGCACTTCGAGCAAATCGAACAGCGTGCGCGGCTGCGTACCGAACAGATGCAACAAAGGGCTGGCACCACCCCGCCCGGTGAGGTCGGCCACGAATGAGCCACGCCCCTGTTCGGTGTCGATGATGCCGCGCCCGCGCAGGATGCGCAGGCCCTCGCGCAGCGCCGAGCGCGAACAGCCGAGCTTGTCCACCAGGCGCCGCTCCGAGGGCAGCGCCTGCCCGACTTTCAATACCCCATCGACGATCAGTTTCTCGACCCGTTCAGCCACCTGGTCGGCCACCTTGGCCTTGCCTGCCACGCCCATTACTCACCCCTCAACTGGTAGGACCACTGCTTGCGTCATCCGGCTACAGCAGGCAACCCCTGCGCAAGACACTGGGATCAGCGTAGCCACTGTCAACCAAAGTGGTAGGACCAGTTGGCATCGTGCTCGACGAATTCGCCACTGGGGCGCAGGCTGGCCAAGTGGCTGAATCACCGAACAACAACAAGAAACCGCCGAGTGAGCCCCATGAACATCCTCTACGACGAACGCGTCGATGGCCCGCAACCCGTGGTCGACAAGCCCGCGCTGCTGGCGGCACTGCGCGGCGCCCTGCCCGACCTCGCCATCCTCCACCGCGAGGAAGACCTCAAGCCCTATGAATGCGACGGCCTGTCGGCCTACCGCACATTGCCGCTGCTGGTGGTGCTGCCCGAACGCCTGGAGCAGGTGCAAGTGCTGCTGCGCCTGTGCCACCAGCGCGGCGTGCCCGTGGTGGCGCGTGGCGCCGGTACGGGCTTGTCCGGCGGCGCCTTGCCGCTGAGCCAGGGCATCCTGCTGGTGATGGCGCGCTTCAACCGCATCCTCGAAGTCAACCCACAGGGGCGCTTCGCCCGTGTGCAACCGGGGGTGCGCAACCTGGCGATCTCCCAGGCGGCGGCGCCATTCGGGCTGTACTACGCACCCGACCCGTCGTCGCAGATCGCCTGCTCCATCGGCGGCAATGTCGCCGAGAACGCCGGTGGCGTGCACTGCCTGAAGTACGGCCTGACCGTGCACAACCTGCTCAAGGTCGAGATCCTCACCGTCGAAGGCGAGCGCCTGGTGCTGGGCAGCGATGCCCTGGACAGTCCCGGCTTCGACCTGCTGGCGTTGTTCACCGGCTCCGAGGGCCTGCTGGGGATCGTCACCGAAGTGACCGTCAAGCTGCTGCCCAAGCCCCAGGTGGCACGGGTGCTGCTGGCCAGCTTCGCCAGCGTCGAGGATGCCGGCCGCGCGGTGGCCGGGATCATCGCCGCCGGCATCATCCCCGGGGGCCTGGAGATGATGGACAACCTGGCGATCCGCGCCGCCGAGGATTTCATCCACGCCGGCTACCCGGTGGACGCGGCGGCGATCCTGTTGTGCGAGCTGGACGGTGTGGAGGCCGACGTGCAGGACGACTGCGCGCAAGTGGAAGCGGTGCTCAGGGCGGCCGGTGCCAGCGAAGTGCGCCTGGCCTGCGACGAGGCCGAGCGCGTGCGCTTCTGGGCCGGGCGCAAGAACGCCTTCCCGGCGGTGGGGCGCATTTCGCCGGACTATTACTGCATGGACGGCACCATCCCCCGCCGCCAGCTGCCGCAGGTGCTCAAGGGCATAAGCGAGCTGGCCGAACAGTACGGGCTGCGGGTGGCCAATGTGTTCCATGCCGGCGACGGCAACATGCACCCGCTGATTCTGTTCGACGCCAACCTGCCGGGCGAGCTGGACCGGGCCGAGGCCCTCGGCGGCAAGATCCTCGAACTGTGCGTGGCGGTGGGCGGCAGCATTACCGGCGAGCACGGCGTGGGCCGCGAGAAGATCAACCAGATGTGCGCCCAGTTCAACGCCGACGAGATCACCCTGTTCCATGCCGTGAAGGCCGCCTTCGACCCGCAGGGTTTGCTCAACCCGGGCAAGAACATCCCCACCCTGCACCGCTGCGCCGAGTTCGGTGCGCTGCACGTGCATCACGGGCAACTGCCATTCCCCGAGCTGGAGCGTTTCTGATGGCGGACTTGAGCCAGGACCTGCTGGAACAGGTCAACCAGGCACTGAACCTCGACACACCGCTGCGTATCCAGGGCGGCAACAGCAAATCGATGCTTGGGCGCCCGGTCGCCGGCGAGGTGGTCGATACCCGTGGCCACGCCGGCATCGTCAGCTACGACCCGACCGAACTGGTGCTCACCGCCCGCGCCGGCACACCGCTGCTGGCGATCGAGGCGGCGCTGCACGAGGCCGGGCAGATGCTGGCCTGCGAGCCGCCGCACCTGGGCCCTGGGGCCACGCTTGGCGGCATGGTCGCGGCGGGGTTGTCCGGGCCGCGCCGGCCTTGGGCCGGGTCGGTGCGCGACTTCGTGCTGGGCACCCGGCTGATCACCGGCCACGGCAAGCTGCTGCGCTTTGGCGGCGAAGTGATGAAGAACGTCGCCGGCTACGATGTGTCGCGGCTGATGGCCGGCAGTTTCGGATGCCTCGGGTTGATCACCGAAGTGTCACTGAAGGTGCTGCCACGGCCGCGCCAATGCCTGAGCCTGAGGCTGGAGATGGACATCCGGCAAGCCTTGGCCGCACTGACCGAATGGGGCCAGCAACCGCTGCCGATCAGCGCTGCCTGCCATGACGGCGAGGCACTGCACCTGCGTCTGGAAGGCGGCGAAGGTTCGGTGCGTTCGGCCCGTGAGCGGCTGGGCGGCGACACGGTCGATAGCCGTTTCTGGAGCGACCTGCGCGAGCAGCGCCTGGGCTTCTTCGATGACCCGGCGCCGCTGTGGCGGCTATCGCTGCCCACGGCCAGCGCTGCGCTCGAGCTGCCGGGACGGCAGCTGATCGACTGGGGTGGCGCACAGCGCTGGCTCAAGTCCAATGCACCGGCGCAGGTCATTCGCGAGCAGGTGGCGAACGTTGGCGGCCACGCCACCGCCTACGCGCCCGGTGACGACAGCAGCGCCCCGCTACCGGCGGCGCTGCTGCGCTACCACCAGGCGCTAAAACGGCAACTCGACCCCCAGGGTATCTTCAACCCTGGCCGTCTTTACCCGGACTTGTGAGGCCCCGCCATGCAAACCCACCTGAGCGAAGCCGCCAAACGCCTGGCCCGTGCCGAAGAGGCCGAAAGCATCCTGCGTTCCTGCGTGCACTGCGGGTTCTGCACCGCCACCTGCCCCACCTACCAGTTGCTCGGCGACGAGCTGGACGGCCCGCGGGGGCGCATCTACCTGATCAAGCAGGTGCTCGAAGGCGAACCGGTGACTGCCAGCACCCAACTGCACCTGGACCGCTGCCTGAGTTGCCGCAACTGCGAAACCACCTGCCCGTCGGGGGTGAAGTACCACGACCTGCTCGATATTGGCCGCGCGGTGGTCGAGCAACAGGTGCCACGCCCGCTGGGGCAGCGGCTGCTGCGTGATGGGCTGCGCGCGGTGGTGCCGCGCCCGGCCTTGTTCAAGGCCTTGGCGGGTACCGGCCAGGCATTGAGACCGCTGTTACCCAGCAGCCTGAAGGCCAAGTTGCCTGCCCAAGTGACAGCCCCCGGTCAACGCCCCACGCCCCGCCACAGCCGCCGTGTGCTGCTGCTCGAAGGCTGCGTGCAACAGGCGTTGTCGCCCAATACCAATGCCGCCGCCGCGCGGCTGCTCGACCGCCTGGGCATCAGCGTCGAGCCGATCCGCGAAGCGGGTTGTTGCGGCGCCGTGGACTATCACCTGGATGCCCAGGCGCAAGGTCTGCAACGGGCGCGGCGCAACATCGATGCCTGGTGGCCGGCCATCGAGGCCGGTGCCGAGGCCATCGTACAGACTGCCAGCGGTTGCGGCGCGTTCGTGCGCGACTATGGGCATCTGCTGGAGCACGATCCGCACTATGCGGCCAAGGCGGCCCGGGTCAGCGCGCTATCGCGCGATCTGGTGCAGGTGTTGCTGGCCGAACCGTTGGAGCACCTGGACGGGTGTACTGCACAGCGCCTGGCCTTCCACTGCCCCTGCACCTTGCAGCACGCGCTCAAGCTCGGTGGTGCGGTGGAAGGCCTGCTGACCCGCCTGGGCTTTCACCTCACCGCCGTACCCGACGGCCACTTGTGCTGCGGCTCGGCGGGCACCTATTCGCTGACCCAGCCGGAACTGTCGCGCCAATTGCGCGACAACCGGCTCGATGCCCTGGAAAGCGCAAAACCTGAGATCATCGCCACCGCCAATATCGGCTGCCAGCTCCACCTCGGTGGTGCCGGGCGCACACCGGTACGGCACTGGATTGAAATCGTCGAAGCAGCACTGGAGGCGGACCATGCATAGCAAATCTGTACTTGGGCAGGTGAACACGGCGGGGGGGTTGGGGTTTTGATCGAGTGAAGGTCAACAGGTGCTTGCCGGGATTTTTGCAGCGCTCTCAAGATCGAGCGCCGCCCGCGCGGCGCATCGCTGGCAAGCCAGCTCCCACATCTGTTTCGGGCCAGTTACTCCTGGTCCATCTCCACTGTGCGCCTTGGTGCATGTCTTAAGTCATGTGGTGCGGCGGTAGCGTCCACGCNGAAACCGCGTCGTACCAACAAGGCGTACAGCCGCGGCGGCGCTGGCATAACTGGCCCGAAACAGATGTGGGAGCTGGCTTGCCAGCGATGCGCCGCGCGGGCGGCGCTCGATCTCAAGGGCGCTGAAAATCTTCAGCCAGGCACCTAGGCGCCCCGGCGCCACTCTGCTGACTCACCCCGCCAGCAAACTCCGATCAAACACAAACGCCCGCGCCTCACGCGGCGTATGCCGGTACAACTGTTGCGGCCGGCCCAACCTGGGCTGGTGCTTCTCGCCGGTATCCTCCACCCACCCCTCGCCCTTCATGCGCTCCAAACGCTTGCGCACCGAGGTGCCATTGACCGCCTGCCCCAGGCACGCCTGCATCGCCGCCAAGGCGTCGAGCACGGTGAACCGCTCCGGCACCAGGTACAGCGGCAGGTTGGTGTATACGCTCTTGGCCGCCAGGCGCTCGACAGCACGTTCAACCAGCAGCCCGTGGTCGAACGGCAGCAACACCCTGCGACTCAACAAACTGTCCAGGTCATGAAAGGCCAGGTGCTCACCCTCGACGTCGACATCGGGATCGAGCAAGGCCAGGTAATAGGTACTCAACGACCAGCCCCGCGGATCGCGGAAGGCATTGCCCTCGGTCCCCACCTGCTCCAGGTGCCGCGGCTGCACCCGGGCCTTTTCGGCCAGGGCGCGCTCGGCGGCGGCGTCGAGGCTGTTGTCCGGGGTGCGGCCATTGACGATCACACCCGGCAAGGCCCACTGGCCGGCATGGGGTTCGCGCTCGCGCTGGTGCAACAGCACCTCCAGGCGCTGGCTGTGGGGCGACAGGCGCAGGGCGACGATGTCCACGCTGGCCAAGACTTCTGCTGTGCTCACTTGCTGACTCCGTGCTCTAACCTGCGCATATTCCACCAGGGCGAATAAATCGATCAAGCGCTAAATCGAGTTTGAAAATGAACTTGACACACTTAATGCACCAGGTGAAATATATTCGTATTCCAGCCAAGGAGCCTGCCCTGATGAAAATCGCCAGTTTCGATGTCGACGCGCAAAACGGTTTCACCTGCCGCGCGCCCCAGGAGCTGCCGGTGCCGGGTGGTGAGCAGATCGTCGCCGCGCTCAACGCCATGGCCCGCCGCGCCGACCTGCGCCTGGGCAGCAAGGACGCCCACCCGGCCAACGCCGCCTGGGTGGTTGCCGAACACAGCCAGATGCTGCGACCGCTGCCGTTGGAAAACGCCGACCTGACCTGGGTCAGCCACTGCGTGCCCGGCACCCCTGGTTTCGAGCTGCTGCCCGGCCTGCCCGCCCCCATCGCCTACGACTATTTCATCTGGAAAGGCGTCGAACCCGACCTGCACCCCTACGGCGCCTGCTACCACGACCTGGCCGAACGCCGCTCCACCGGCGTCATCGAGTACCTCAAGGTGCAACAGGTGCACGCAATCATCGTCGGTGGCCTGGCCCTGGACTACTGCGTACGCACCACCGCCCTGCAACTGCGCCGCGCCGGGTTCGAGGTGCTGCTGTACCTGCCGGCCTGCCGTGCGCTGACTGGCGAAGGCGCCGATGCCGCCTGCACCGCGATGGCCGCCGCCGGCATTCAGCTGTGCCAGGACGAACAGGCGCTGGACGCCACACTCAAGGAGCTTTGCCCATGACCGACAGCGTATTCGGCCCACGGATCGTACAGAACCTGCTGGACACCGACTTCTACAAAATCACCATGATGCAGGCGGTGCTGCACAACTACCCCAACGCTGAGGTGGAGTGGGAGTTCCGCTGCCGCAACGATGAGGACCTGGCACCCTACCTGGCCGAGATTCGCTACCAGGTCGAGCAGTTGGCCGATGTGTCGGTGACCCTCGACCAGTTGGCCTACCTGGAAAAGATCCCGTTCATCAAGCCGGACTTCATCCGTTTCCTCAGCCTGTTCCGCTTCAACCTGCGCTACGTGCAGGTCGGCCTGGACGATGCCGGCCAGCTGGCGATCCGCATCCGTGGCCCCTGGCTGCATGTGATCCTGTTCGAGATCCCGCTGCTGGCGATCATCAGCGAGGTGCGCAACCGCTACCGCTATCGCGAAGTGGTGATCGAACAGGTGGGCGAACGCCTGTACCAGAAGCTCGACTGGCTCAAGGCCGAGGCCAGCGTGGACGAGCTGGCCGGCCTGCAGCTGGCTGACTTCGGCACCCGTCGACGCTTTTCATACCGGGTGCAGGAAGAGGTGGTGCATATCCTCAAGCGCGACTTCCCCGGGCGCTTCGTCGGCACCAGCAACGTGCACCTGGCCCGGGAATATGAACTCAAGCCGATCGGCACCATGGCCCACGAGTGGTTCATGGCCCACCAGCAGCTTGGCCCGCGCCTGGTCGACAGCCAGGCCGCCGCGCTGGAATGCTGGGTACGCGAGTACCGGGGGTTGCTGGGCATCGCCCTGACCGACTGCATCGGCATGGACGCCTTCACCCGCGACTTCGATCTGTACTTTGCCAAGCTGTTCGACGGTTTGCGCCACGATTCCGGGGACCCGCTGGAGTGGGCGCAAAAGGCCATCACCCACTATGAACGGCTGGGGATCGACCCGCGGGGCAAGACCTTGATTTTCTCCGACGGGCTGGATTTCCCCAAGATGCTGGAGTTGTACCGCGCCCTGCACGGGCGGATCCACGTGAGTTTCGGCATCGGCACGAACCTGACCTGCGACATCCCTGGGGTCACGCCGATGAACATGGTGATCAAGATGACCGCCTGCAACGGCGCGCCGGTGGCCAAGATCAGCGACAGCCCAGGCAAGACCCAGTGCCGGGACGAGAACTTCGTGGCGTACCTGCGGCATGTGTTCAAGGTGCAGTAACGCCGGGGCTGCTGCGCAGCCCTTTCGCCGGCAAGCCGGCTCCCACCCCGACCGCGTTGACCTCATGTCATGCTCTATCCCTGTGGGAGCTGGCTTGCCAGCGATGAGGCCAGCACAGGCAACACAAGACAGTGGTGCCTATAGGCGCTGACTTGCCAGCGCAGCAGCCCCCAAGGTTTTTCACCCGCCCCCTCGTTACCCCGCACATTTGCTTGTATGGTGTTGTCCAAGAAGGATGTTTTACCCGCACAGGAACGACTTACATGCCCCAACGCAATGTCATCAACGCCTCCGTCAGCCCCAAAGGCAGCCTGGAGACCCTGTCGCAACGTGAAGTGCAGCAACTGAGCGAAGTCGGTACCGGCAGCCTCTACACCCTGTTCCGCCAGTGCGCCCTGGCCATCCTCAACACCGGCGCCCATGTCGACAATGCCAAGACCATCCTCGAGGCCTACCGTGACTTCGAGGTGCGTATCCACCAGCAGGACCGCGGCGTGCGCCTCGAGCTGCTCAACGCCCCGGCCGATGCCTTCGTCGATGGCGAAATGATCGCCAGCACCCGGGAAATGCTGTTCAGCGCCCTGCGCGACATCGTCTACACCGAAAGCGAGCTGGCCAGCCAGCGCATCGACCTGGAAAGCTCGCAAGGCATCACCGACTACGTCTTCCACCTGCTGCGCAACGCCCGCACTCTGCGCCCAGGCGTCGAACCGAAAATGGTCGTGTGCTGGGGCGGTCACTCGATCAGCAGCGAGGAATACCAGTACACCAAGAAGGTCGGCCACGAGCTGGGCCTGCGCAAGCTGGACGTCTGCACCGGCTGCGGCCCGGGGGTGATGAAAGGCCCGATGAAGGGCGCGACCATCGCCCATGCCAAGCAGCGCATGCACGGCAGCCGCTACCTGGGCCTGACCGAGCCCGGCATCATCGCCGCCGAGGCACCCAACCCGATCGTCAACGAGCTGGTGATCCTGCCGGACATCGAGAAGCGCCTGGAAGCCTTCGTCCGCGTCGGCCACGGCATCATCATCTTCCCCGGCGGCGCCGGCACCGCCGAGGAGTTCCTCTACCTGCTCGGCATCCTCATGCACCCGGACAACCAGGACCTGCCCTTCCCGGTCATCCTCACCGGGCCGCGCAGCGCCGAGCCATTCCTGCAACAGCTGCACGCCTTCGTCGGTGCAACCCTTGGTCAGGAGGCCCAGCGCCACTACCAGATCATCATCGACGACCCGGCCGAAGTGGCCCGGCACATGGTCGAGGGGCTCAAGGCGGTCAAGCAGTTCCGCCGCGAGCGCAACGATGCGTTCCACTTCAACTGGCTGCTGAAGATCGCCGAGGGCTTCCAGCACCCGTTCGACCCGACCCACGAGAACATGGCCAACCTGGCCCTGCACCGTGACCTGCCGCCCCACGAGCTGGCCGCCAACCTGCGCCGGGCGTTCTCCGGCATCGTTGCCGGCAACGTCAAGGACAAGGGCATCCGCCTGATCGAGGAGCACGGGCCGTACCAGATCCGCGGCGATGCGGCGATCCTCGACCCGCTGGGGCGCCTGCTGCAGGCCTTCGTCGATCAGCACCGGATGAAGCTGCCGGGCGGCGCTGCCTACGTACCCTGCTACCAGGTGGTCACCTGAAACCTGCGGGGCCGTGCAAACGGCCCCACTGCTTTTCGGCCGGGTTCCCTGGCCGCAGATGAATTTTTCTTAAATCGCCGTTTGTCTATTCTTTGGCACAATCAGTTATCCCCCATTGCGCCCAGGAACCCGCATGCCACGCGTACTGACCATTGAAGACGATGCCGTCACCGGCCAGGAAATCGTCGCCGAACTCACCAGCCACGGCCTCGACGTGGACTGGGCCGACAATGGCCGCGAAGGCCTGGCCAAGGCCATCGCCGGGGGTTACGACCTGATCACCCTGGACCGCATGCTCCCGGAAGTGGATGGCCTGACCATCGTCACCACCCTGCGCAACCTGAAAATCGCCACGCCCATCCTGATGATCAGCGCCCTGTCCGACGTCGACGAACGGGTACGCGGCTTGCGCGCCGGTGGCGACGACTACCTGACCAAACCGTTCGCCTCCGACGAGATGGCCGCCCGCGTCGAAGTGCTGCTGCGCCGCAACAGCACGCCCATGACCCAGACCCGCCTGCAGGTCGCGGACCTTGAGCTGGACCTGATCAGCCACGAGGCCCGCCGGGGCGAGCAGGCGCTGAACCTGCTGCCCACCGAATACAAGCTGCTGGAATACCTGATGCGCCACTCCGGCCAGGTGATCACCCGGATGATGATCTTCGAGGAAGTCTGGGGCTATCACTTCGACCCCGGCACCAACCTGATCGACGTGCACATCGGCCGCCTGCGCAAGAAGATCGACTCGCCCGGCCAGACCCCGCTGATCCGTACCGTGCGGGGCTCCGGCTATGCCATTGCCGAACCCGTCTAAGGGCTGGAGCTCATCGACCAGTCGCCTGCTGGCGCTGTACAGCTTCCTCTTCGTGGCCTGGAGCAGCATCCTCATGGGGGTGCTGTACTTCGAGGTCTCCAGCTACCTGAACAAGCTCACCCGCCACTCGATGATGCAGCGGCAACACCTGTTCGCCCACATGAGCGGCAAACAGCTGGATGACGCGCTGATCGCCAGCCAAGCCTTCGAAGAACGCAGCTTCGACGCCTACGGCCTGTTCGACCCGCAACTCAACCCCATTGGTGGGAGCATCCGCAGCATCCCGCCGGAGCTGGGCCTGGACGGCAAGATCCATGAGCTCAAGCGCTGCCTCGACGCCGACGACCCACACCTGCCGCGCGACAGCTGCGACGCAGTGGCGATCAAGGTGCAGGATGGCCGCTGGCTGGTGCTGGTACGTGACAACGGTTCGCTGTTCGTGGTCACCCGGATCATCCTGCATGCGCTGCTGTGGGGCATCTCGCTGACCCTGATCCCTGGTTTTGCCGGCTGGTACCTGCTGCGCCGCCGCCCACTCAAGCGCATCCGTGCGATCCAGGCCCAGGCCGACCTGATCGTGGCCGGCGACCTCACCCACCGCCTGCCGCTGTCCGCCCGCCGCGACGAACTGGACATGCTCGCCGCCATCGTCAACGCCATGCTCGACCGCATCGAACGGCTGATGCATGAAGTGAAAGGCGTGTGCGACAACATCGCCCACGACCTGCGCACCCCGCTGACCCGCCTGCGCGCCCAGCTCTATCGCATCCGCCAGCAGAGCGGCGCCGGTTCGCCCGAAGGCGAGGCCCTGGACCAGGCGATTGGCGAGACCGACACCCTGATGGCGCGTTTTCGCGGGCTGCTGCGTATCAGCGAACTGGAAGACCGCCAGCGCCGTGCTGGGTTCGTGCAGCTCGACCCGCATGCGCTGTTGGTGGAGTTGCATGATTTCTACCTGCCGCTGGCCGAGGACGGTGGAATCCGTTTGAGCCTCGAGCAGCCTGCCCAACTGGCGGCACTGCATGGCGATCGGGAGCTGTTGTTCGAGGCCCTGGCCAACCTGGTGGGCAATGCCATCAAGTTCACCCCCGAGGGCGGTCAGGTGCGAATTGCCGCGAGCCAGGACGAGCGCGGCGTGCAGATTGCCGTCGAGGACAGCGGCCCGGGGATTCCCGCTGACGAGCGCGAAGCGGTGCTCAAGCGTTTCTACCGCAGCGAGGAAGGTCATCGCCATGCCGGCTTTGGTCTGGGCCTGTCGATTGTCGCGGCGATTGTCGATTTGCACGGGTTCGGCCTGCAGGTGGATGCCAGCCCGTTGGGTGGTGCCAGGCTGGTGCTACATTGCCCGCTGGCTGGGCCTTTGTAGGAGCGGCCTTGTGTCGCGAACGGGCTGCGAAGCGGCCCCGGCAATTTATGCGTCGCCGCCACATCCCAGGGGCCGCTTTGCGGCCCTTTCGCGACACAAGGCCGCTCCTACATAGACCGCGCCCCTGCCCGCACCCGGCGAAACACCTGCCCCACCAGCAACAGGTTCACCAGCGCCAGGGCAATCAGGCTATACAACACCCCATACGCCCCAAGGTGTTCAAACAGGTAGCCACCCACCAACGGCGTAAGCGCCTGCCCAATCAACGCCGGCCGCGACATGCGCCCCATCAGCAGCACGTATTGCGCGGGCGGCAACATCGCCAGCGGCAACAAGCCGCGCACGATGGCCCGCAAGCCATTGCCACAACCGAACACCAGCAGCCCGATCGCCGTCGCCGCCGTGGCGAACGTCACCAGCAGCAACCCCACCAGCACCAGGCTGGTCCAGGCCAACGCAGTCCAGACCGGATGGCGCTTGCCGACCAGGATCTGCAGCACCCGCGAGGCCACCTGGCTCGGCCCGAGCATCGCTGCCAGGCCGATGGCAGCCGCCAAGGAATGGCCCATGCCCTGCAATACCGAAACCAGCTGCACGGCAATCGCCGTCATGATGATCGCGCCGATGGCGAAGATCGTCGTCAGCAGCAGGTACAAGCGCCGATCGATGCCCTCGCCCACCTCGCCAGCCTGCGCCTTGCGCCCGGCCAGCTGGCCACCGGGCGGCAACACCTTCCAATACAGCGGCGCCACCACCAGCAACAGCACCACGGCATACAACACGCAGGCCTGGCGCCAACCCAGCTGTTCGATCAGCAGCGCCACGGTGGGCCAGGACAGCGTCGAGGCGAAGCCTGCGATCAGCGTCACCCCGGTGATTGCCCGCCCTGCGCCTTCGGCGTACAGCGCGCCGAGCGTGGCGAACAGCGCCTCGTATAACCCCATGGCCATGCCCACGCCGATGATTGCCCAAGCCAGCAGGAACAGCGCCAGGCTGTGGCTGGCGGCCATCAGCAGCAACCCAAGCGCCACTACCGCGCCACTGGCGGCTAGCTGCGGACGGCCGCCATAACGGGCGATCAGCCGGCTGGACAACGGTGCCAGCAACGCCGAAACCAGCAGGCTCAGGGACAGCGCGCCATACACCCATTGGCTGGGCCAGCCGGTATCGCGGCTGATCGGCGCGGCCATCACCGCCATCAGGAAAAACGAGCCGCCCCAGACCAGGATCTGCAACACGCCGAGCCAGACGATGGACAGGTTTGAGGGAATGCGAACAGTGGAATCCACTACAGGGCCTTGTTGAACAGGGTTGGAAGAATTCACGACGGCGTTGCCTGCATCGCCGGCATCAAGGCTTGCATTTCTCCTGTAGGAGCGGCCTTGTGTCGCGAAAGGGCCGCAGAGCGGCCCCGGCGATCTTGGGCGTACTCGAGATCCTGGGGGCGCTGCGCACCCCGTTCCGACCGGTCCGGCGCCCCGGCAAGGCCGCTCCTACAGAAAACATACCGGCGAGTGCGGTGCCAGACGGCGCCGCAAGCAATCATGCCCCATATCGATACTGACGACCGTCATATCATTGCCCGTGATAATAACCTTCGCTGCGTTCGATTCGTGCCTCTCGCGCAAGACACTCACACTCCGCCCACTACTAATATTCTGGCGGAGTACTCCATGGATCACTCATTCAAACCCTTGCGCTTCCCCCTCGCTGCCCTGGCAGTGGTGGTGCTCAGCGCTTGCGGTCGCAGCCCCGACGCCGTGCAGGCCCCCGCCGCGCCCAAGGTCAGTGTCGCCAAGGTCATCGAACAGCCAATTAACGAATGGGACGAGTTCACCGGCCGCCTGGAAGCGCCGGAAACCGTCGAGGTACGCCCACGGGTCTCTGGCCAGATCGACCTGGTGGCCTTCACCGAAGGCGCCCAGGTAAAGAAAGGCGACCTGCTGTTCCAGATCGACCCACGCCCGTTCCAGGCTGAAGTGCGCCGCCTCGAAGCCCAGGTGCAGCAGGCCAAGGCCACCGCCATCCGCAGCGCCAACGAAGCCCGCCGCGGCGAGCGCCTGCGTGACAGCAACGCGATCTCCGCCGAGCTGGCCGAGTCGCGCACCAGCGCCGCCGCCGAAGCCCGCGCCGGGGTCGACGCGATCCAGGCACAACTGGACCTCGCCCGCCTGAACCTGAGCTTCACCCGTGTCACCGCGCCCATCAGCGGCCGAGTCAGCCGCGCCCAGTTCACCGCCGGCAACATCGTCAGCGCCGACGTCACCCCGCTGACCAGCGTGGTCTCCACCGACAAGGTGTACGCCTACTTCGACGCCGACGAGCGCGTGTACCTCAAGTACACCCAGCTGGCGCGCGACGGCCAGCGCGGCCAAAGCACCCCGGTCTATCTCGGCCTGACCAACGAAACCGGCAACCCGCACCTGGGCCAGATGAACTTCGTCGACAACCAGGTCAACCCGCGCACCGGCACCATCCGTGGCCGCGCCGTGTTCGACAACCGCGACGGCCAGTTCACCCCCGGTCTGTATGCGCGCCTGAAGCTGGTCGGCAGCGCCCAGTACGACGCCGTGCTGATCAACGACGAAGCGGTGGGTACCGACCTTGGCAAGAAGTTCGTGCTGGTCATGGACAAGGACAACAAGGCCGCCTACCGCGCCGTGGAACTGGGGCCCAAGCTCGAAGGCCTGCGCATCGTGCGCAGCGGCCTGGGCAAGGACGACCGCATCGTGGTCAAGGGCCTGCAGCGTGTACGCCCTGGCTCGCCAGTAACGCCTGAAGAAACCCAGATGGCCAGCGAACAGACCCTCGCCGCCCTCGCCCAGCAGCGCCAGGCCCTCGAAGCCAGCAACCCGGCGCCGAAGGTAGCGGGTGCCAACGTCAAAGTCGCCAGCGCCCAAGCGCCACGCGGTTAAGGGACAACACCGATGAACTTCTCGAAATTCTTCATTACCCGGCCGATCTTCGCCGCGGTGCTGTCGCTGGTGCTGCTGATCGCGGGTTCGATCTCGCTGTTCCAGCTGCCGATCAGCGAATACCCCGAAGTGGTACCGCCCACCGTGGTGGTGCGCGCCAACTTCCCCGGCGCCAACCCCAAGGTGATCGGCGAAACCGTCGCTGCGCCGCTGGAGCAGGCCATCACCGGTGTCGAGAACATGCTGTACATGTCCTCGCAGTCCACCGCCGACGGCAAGCTCACCCTGACCATCACCTTCGCCCTGGGCACCGACCTGGACAACGCCCAGGTGCAGGTGCAGAACCGCGTGACCCGCACCCAGCCTAAGCTGCCGGAGGAAGTGACGCGGATCGGTATCACCGTCGACAAGGCTTCGCCCGACCTGACCATGGTCGTGCACTTGACCTCGCCGGATAACCGCTACGACATGCTCTACCTGTCCAACTACGCCATCCTCAACATCAAGGACGAGCTGGCGCGCCTCGGTGGTGTGGGTGACGTGCAGTTGTTCGGCATGGGCGACTACTCGCTGCGGGTATGGCTCGACCCGAACAAGACCGCTTCGCGCAACCTGACCGCCAGCGATGTGGTGGCGGCCATCCGCGAGCAGAACCGCCAGGTTGCCGCCGGCCAGCTGGGCGCCCCGCCCGCCCCCGGCTCCACCAGCTTCCAGCTGTCGATCAACACCCAGGGCCGCCTGGTCAACGAGGAAGAGTTCGAGAACATCATCATCCGTGCCGGTGCCAACGGCGAAATCACCCGCCTGAAAGATATCGCCCGGGTCGAGCTCGGCTCCAGCCAGTACGCCCTGCGCTCGCTGCTGAACAACCAGCCGGCGGTGGCCATCCCGATCTTCCAGCGCCCAGGCTCCAATGCCATCGAGATCTCCGACGAAGTGCGGGCGAAGATGGCCGAGCTGAAGAAAGACTTCCCCGAAGGCATGGACTACAGCATCGTCTATGACCCCACCGTGTTCGTCCGTGGCTCCATCGAAGCAGTGGTGCACACCCTGTTCGAAGCGCTGATCCTGGTGGTACTGGTCGTCATCCTGTTCCTGCAGACCTGGCGTGCCTCGATCATCCCGCTGCTGGCTGTGCCGGTGTCGCTGATCGGTACCTTCGCGGTGATGCACCTGTTCGGCTTCTCGCTCAACGCGCTATCGCTGTTCGGGCTGGTGCTGGCCATCGGTATCGTGGTGGACGACGCCATCGTGGTGGTGGAGAACGTCGAGCGGAACATCGGGCTGGGCCTCAAACCACTCGAGGCCACGCAAAAGGCCATGAGCGAAGTGACCGGGCCGATCATTGCCACGGCGCTGGTGCTGTGCGCGGTGTTCGTGCCGGCGGCGTTCATCTCGGGCCTTACTGGGCAGTTCTACAAGCAGTTCGCCCTGACCATCGCCATCTCCACCGTGATCTCGGCGTTCAACTCGCTGACCCTGTCGCCGGCCCTGGCCGCGGTGCTGCTCAAAGATCACCATGCGCCGAAAGACCGTTTCTCGCGGTTCCTGGAAAAACTGCTGGGCAGCTGGCTGTTCGCCCCGTTCAACCGCTTCTTCGACCGCGCCAGCCACGGCTACGTCGGTGGCGTGCGCCGGGTCATCCGCTCCAGCGGCATCGCCCTGTTCGTCTACGCAGGCTTGATGGGCCTGACCTACCTGGGCTTCTCGACCACCCCGACCGGTTTCGTCCCGGCCCAGGACAAGCAGTACCTGGTGGCCTTCGCCCAGTTGCCGGACGCGGCCAGCCTCGACCGCACCGAGGCGGTGATCAAGCGCATGAGCGAGATCGCCCTCAAGCAGCCAGGTGTTGCCGACTCGGTGGCCTTCCCGGGCCTGTCGATCAACGGTTTCACCAACAGCCCCAACAGCGGCATCGTGTTCACCCCGCTCAAGCCGTTTGACGAGCGCAAGGACCCGAGCCAGTCGGCGGCAGCCATCGCGGCAGCCTTGAACGCCCAGTTCGCCGATATCCAGGACGCCTACATCGCGATCTTCCCGCCACCGCCGGTACAGGGCCTTGGCACCATCGGCGGCTTCCGCCTGCAGATCGAGGACCGCGGCAACCTGGGCTATGAAGCGCTGTACAAAGAGACCCAGAACATCATCGCCAAGAGCCACAACGTGCCGGAGCTGGCGGGCCTGTTCACCAGCTACCAGGTCAACGTGCCCCAGGTCGATGCCGCCATCGACCGGGAAAAGGCCAAGACCCACGGCGTGGCGATCAACGACATCTTCGACACCCTGCAGGTGTACCTGGGCTCGCTGTACACCAACGACTTCAACCGCTTTGGCCGCACCTACCAGGTCAACGTCCAGGCCGAGCAGCAGTTCCGCCTCGACGCCGAGCAGATCGGCCAGTTGAAGGTGCGCAACAACCTGGGCGAGATGATCCCGCTGGCGACCTTCCTCAAGGTAAGCGACACCTCCGGGCCTGACCGGGTGATGCACTACAACGGTTTCATCACCGCCGAGATCAACGGTGCCGCAGCCCCTGGCTACAGCTCCGGCCAGGCCGAGGCTGCGATCGAGAAGCTGCTCAAAGAAGAGCTGCCCAACGGCATGACCTTCGAGTGGACCGACCTGACCTACCAGCAGATCCTCTCGGGCAACACCGCGCTGTTCGTGTTCCCGCTGTGCGTGCTGCTGGCGTTCCTGGTGCTCGCCGCCCAGTACGAAAGCTGGAGCCTGCCGCTGGCGGTGATCCTGATCGTACCAATGACCCTGCTGTCGGCCATCACCGGGGTGATCGTCTCCGGTGGCGACAACAACATCTTCACCCAGATCGGGTTGATCGTACTGGTGGGCCTGGCGTGCAAGAACGCGATCCTGATCGTCGAGTTCGCCAAGGATGAACAGGCCAAGGGCCTCGACCCGCTGGCCGCGGTGTTGGAAGCCTGCCGCCTGCGCCTGCGGCCGATCCTGATGACCTCGATCGCCTTCATCATGGGTGTGGTGCCGCTGGTATTCAGCTCCGGTGCCGGTTCCGAGATGCGTCACGCCATGGGTGTGGCGGTGTTCTCGGGGATGATCGGGGTGACCGTGTTCGGCCTGTTCCTGACCCCGGTGTTCTTCTTCCTGATCCGCCGCTTTGTCGAGCGCCGCCAGGCCCGCAAGGCCGAACGCGCACTGCCGCTGGAGAACCATGCATGAACCTGCTCAAACCCCTGACCCCGAGCCTGTTGGCGCTGGCCCTGGCGGCCTGCGCCGTAGGCCCGGACTACCAGGCCCCGGCAACCGAACCGGCCAAGCTCGACAGCGGCCTTGAAGCCAAGGCCTTCGACCGCAGCCGCTTCGAGAGCGTGTGGTGGAAGCAGTTCGACGACCCGGTGCTGAACCAGCTGGTGCAAGCTTCGTTGGACGGCAACCGTGACCTGCGCATCGCCTTCGCCCGGCTGAAGGCGGCGCGGGCGATCCGCGACGATGTGTCCAACGACCAACTGCCGGTGGTCACCAGCCGTGCCAGCAGCGACCTGGGCAAGGGCCAGATCCCCGGCCAGACCGAGCGCCGGGTCAACAGCGAGCGCTACGACCTGGGCCTGGACATGGCCTGGGAGCTCGACCTGTTCGGCCGCATCCAGCGCCAGATCGAGGCCAGCGATGCGCAGGCTGCAGCCGCCGAGGCCGACCTGCAACAGTTGCAGGTGAGCCTGATCGCCGAACTGGTGGACGCCTACGGGCAACTGCGCGGCGCCCAGCTGCGCGAGAAGATCGCCCTGGCCAACCTGAAGACCCAGCAGGAGTCGCGGGACATCACCGTGACCCTGCGCGACACCGGGGTCGGCAACGAGCTCGATGTGGTGCGCGCCGATGCCCGCCTGGCCGGCGTCGAGGCCACCGTGCCGCAGTTGCAGGCCGTGCAGGTGCGGGCGAAGAACCGCATCGCCACCCTGCTCGGCCAGCGGCCGGACGCGATGAGCGTGGACCTATCGCCCAAGGCCCTGCCGGCCATCGCCAAGGCCCTGCCGGTGGGCGACCCCGGCGAACTGCTGCGCCGCCGCCCGGACATCCGCAGCGCCGAACGCCAGCTGGCCGCCGCCACCGCCAATGTCGGCGTGGCCACCGCCGACCTGTTCCCACGGGTGAGCCTCAGCGGCTTCCTCGGCTTTACCGCCGCGCGCGGCTCGCAGATCGGTTCGGCAGCCTCCAACGCCTGGGCGCTGGGCCCGAGCATCACCTGGGCGGCGTTCGACCTGGGCAGCGTGCGGGCCCGCCTGCGCGGCGCCAAGGCCGATGCCGACGGCGCGCTGGCCAGCTATGAGCAGCAGGTGCTGCTGGCGCTGGAAGAATCGGCCAATGCCTTCAGCGACTACGGCAAGCGCCAGCAGCGCCTGCTGGCCTTGATGCGCCAGAGCGATGCCAGCCGCAAGGCCGCCGAATTGGCCTCGGTGCGCTATCGCGAAGGGACCGTGGATTACCTGGTGCTGCTCGATGCCGAGCGCGAGCGCTTGAGCGCCGAGGATGCCCAGGCACAGGGCGAGGTCGAGTTGTACAGCGGCATCGTGGCGATCTACAAGGCCCTGGGTGGAGGCTGGCAGCCGGAAGTGGTGGCCAGCACGCGCTGAGTGCCGTTTTGAATTGAAAGCTCCTTTGGTTGGATCCTCCCCCAACCGTTTGCCCCGATGGCCTTGGTTATCGGGGCTTTTTTGTGGGGGCTCGGATGGCCAACAGATGCCTGTCGGAAGATTGGGTGAGGGCCACCAGGTGCTTGCCGATCGATCTACAGCGCCCATGAAATCGAGCGCCGCCAGCTCCCACATCTGTTTCGGGCCAGTTATGCCAGTGGCATCTTCACTGTCCGCCTTGTGGGTACGGCGCGTTATCGAGGCGAGCATTGCCGCCGCCCCGCAGGACTTGAGGCAGGCACCAAGGCGGGCCCGGGAGATCTCTCAGACATAACTGGCCCGAAACAGATGTGGGAGCTGGCTTGCCAGCGATGCGCCGCGCGGGCGGCGCTCGATCTCAAGGACGCTGCAAAAACACCGGCTAGCACCTGGTAACCCGCATGCGCTCCCAAGACAGGCCCCAGCACCGCGCAAACAGTTGGCTACAGTACTTCATGTCTCGGCGCCCGCTCCTTCACAGGCGCTACCCACCCATGGACTGGAGAATCCACAATGCCGGCTTGCCCCATCCCCACTGACGAAGCGCTGCGCCAGCGTACCCTCGAGGACATGAACCTGCTCGATACCCCGGCCGAGCATTACCTCGATACCCTGGTGCNGCTTGCCAGCGATGCGCCGCGCGGGCGGCGCTCGATCTCAAGGACGCTGCAAAAACACCGGCTAGCACCTGGTAACCCGCATGCGCTCCCAAGACAGGCCCCAGCACCGCGCAAACAGTTGGCTACAGTACTTCATGTCTCGGCGCCCGCTCCTTCACAGGCGCTACCCACCCATGGACTGGAGAATCCACAATGCCGGCTTGCCCCATCCCCACTGACGAAGCGCTGCGCCAGCGTACCCTCGAGGACATGAACCTGCTCGATACCCCGGCCGAGCATTACCTCGATACCCTGGTGCGGCTCACCCAGGAGCTGGCGCAAGTGGACACCGTGCTGATCAGCCTGATCGACCAGGACCGCCAGTGGTTCAAGGCCAGGATCGGGCTGGACGCCAGCGAGACGCCGCGCAGCATTTCCTTCTGCGGCTACGCCATCCTCGGCGACGACACCTTTCTGGTACCGGATGCCGAGCACGATCCGCGTTTCGCCGACAATCCCCTGGTACTCGACGAGCCGCATATTCGCTTCTACGCCGGGCACCCGCTGCGCGCCGGCAATGGCAAGGCCATCGGTACGCTGTGCATGTTCGGCCCGCGCCCGCGGCTGCTGAGCCAGGCCGAACAAACCAACTTCAGGGACCTGGCCACGCTCGCGGAGGGTTATCTGCAACTGCGCAGCCTGATCACGCGTAACCGTGACCTGCGGCAGCAGATGGACCGCGAGCAGCGCAAGGCGTTGCTCGATCCCTTGACCCAGCTGTGGAACCGGGGTGCGTTGACGGCCTTCCAGGCGCATGAGCAGCGTCTGGCGATGGAGAATGGCCTGCAACTGGGGGCGCTCTTCGCCGACCTCGATCACTTCAAGGCGGTCAACGACAACCATGGCCACGCTGCCGGCGACCAGGTGCTCTGCGAGTGCGCCCGTCGCCTGCGCGCAGCGCTGCGCCCCGACGACCTGCTGGTGCGCCAGGGCGGTGAAGAGTTTGTCGCCCTGCTCCGGGTCAAGGACGACGAAGAGCTGAAGCGGATAGCGCAGCGGGTACGGCAACTGATCGCCGGCACTCCATTGCAACTGCCCAGCGGGCCGCTGGGCGTTACGCTCAGCATCGGCTGCACCCTGCTCAGCGCAGGCGAACAGATCGACGCAGCACTGGCGCGCGCTGACAGCGCGCTTTATGCCGCCAAGCAAGGTGGGCGCGACCAGGTTGTCTACGTGCCGCCGGGCTCCTGAGAGCGGCAGGCATGGCACGACAGCGACATTGGCGCACAGGCAGGTATTTCAAGCGCCTAGAATCCTGCTGTGGAGCAGGTTTATCGGGACGCCGAACCGCGGCTAAGACGGCAACGCGGTGCATGGCACCGGCTTCGCCGGTGGGGCGCGCCCATACAAGCCTGCACTGCCGGACGCTCTGTTTCTGACAGTAAATTGATGGTCGCGAGTGACCGCTATCGACCCAACCCGGACGTTCATCTGGGGCTCAGGCCAAAGGTGCACCAATCAGCAGGATTGTTGTGCCATGGGTGGCGGTAGCTGGCCAAGTACCGAACCGCAGTCTGACCTGGGAACAGATCAGACCTTCGACAAATGTGAAGAGGACTATCGGCCATCCGAAGTCGGTCAGCACGTAAGCGAGGTAGCCATGACAAGCGCAGAAGGCACAAGCGCTGCACAACGCCGCTCGTTGAGCGCTGGTGTGGCGTTCTAGCTGGCCTTGCAGCATGCCTCGAAAAAGCACCTCTTCGAGCGCATTGCCGGCGAAGGCAAAAAGGGCGAAACACAGCATCCACAGCAGGGACGCCTCTCCCACTGCCAGGTAGGATCTTATTGGCAGACCGATGAGCAGCCCTGCGGCTATGCCCATGGTAATTCCCGTCGTGCGATTACCCTTGAATCCAACCACCCGTTGCCAACACATAGGCAGAAATTGCGCGAGCATGGCAATCATTGCTGCTGAGCCTATTCCAAGGAACGCCAATACCCAGGGATTCGCGTGAAAGCGCAGGGGCGGCTCCCCGCCAACGACCCACAATTGGCAAGGGGTCATCATGTCCCGCATGCAAACGAAGGCGAAGATCAGGATGAGTATGCGCACAGTGATTTGGGTGCGAGGAGTACTGCAAAGCCAGACGCCAAACAGTCCTATTATCGGAGTGATACGCCACAGATAGCCCAGTAGTACGGGCAGCGCTTCGAATGCCATATCATCGTCCATGAGGTTGAGGCGGCGGCTAGTCTAGGCTCTGTCTGAAATCAAAAAGGTTGACAGAGACTTTTCTATAACCCGTTTCAGAGCTCGCAGTACACAAGGCATTAGCTCCGAAACGGGTGTGATGAGGTTACTTAGGGTCTATGCGATAGACGCTCAGTGGTCGCTCGACCTTTGGTGCGCCATTGTTGAACAAGCCTACTCGATCAACTTGTGCTGCCGGCAAGTACAATCTGCCCTGGTTGTCGAACGCGGGTGCATCTACCCAGTGCAGGCGAGAGTCCTTGGCAATGGTCTGAATGGTGCCGTCAGTGGCGATTCGCTTGACGCTATCTTCAGCTAGGTCGCTGAAGTAGAAATTGCCCTTGCTGTCCATGACAGTTCCACCGACCGGCGGCAGATCTCGCCAAAACTCGACATGCTTGATGAGCTCAACTTCAGGCAGGTTGGCATCATCCAGCCAGCGCGTTTCAATCTTGTGCCAAGGGCCTTCCAACGGTGCGAAGTAGAGCCATTTCCCGTCTGGGGATACCTCCAGGGGATCGGAATGCACTCTCAATGCTGCCCCATCTGGCGCTCTGACTACCTTGCCGCTCAGGATAATGTCGCGGTTCTTGGGCGCGCGTACCGCAGGACTGGTCGTTAAAACGCGCCGGGCTGTGTTGGTTTCGAAGTCCAAGACAACGATGCCAGGAACGCCAGCGTCTGTCAGGTAGGCATGCTTGCCATTGAGACGGATATCGTCAATGTAGCTATGTTCTTGAGCGATGGTGCTGTCGAATGGGATGACCTTGATCACTTCGCCGCTTTTTAGGTCAACGACCACGACCTTTGCACCACCTGGAATGACCTTACCGCCGAAGTCGGTTACGCCTGCATCGACAATCCACAGCCGGCTGTTGTCATCGACCCGCATAGCATTGACATTGACGAAGCGCTGTTCGGCTGGAATGGTCTCGTCATTGCTATTCCATCGCTCATTTGGAAAGGGATGGGGCTGGCCAGCTTGGTCTAGCTTGGATACCGATGGCCCCGCCGAGCCAGTCCATTTCGGGCCCGATACGTACAGGCTTCCGGTGCTGTCCACGGCCACCGCATTCCATACAGCATTTGCCGATTGGGCTACCACGTGAAGGGTTGGCGGCACCTGGGCGTGAGCCACACCGATAAAGCCTGCCATCAGAGCTGTTAGTACAAATCGTTTAGGGAAGGTCATTACAAGTTCCTGTATGAAGGGCTGGGCAATGATCATTTTTCCCATTACGCTGAAAAACCTCGCCATCACGTAAAGACTTTCGTCAAAGTGAAGAAAATCATACGAATCGATGACCTGCAGGTCTTCGTATCGACGGCTGCTGCGGGTAGTTTCTCCGCCGCGGCGCGCTTGCTCGACATCTCGCCCGCCTTGGCGAGCGGTGCCATTCAGCGGCTGGAAAGCAACTTGGGCGCGAGATTGTTTGTTCGCTCAACGCGTCGGTTGAGATTATCCGATGATGGCGAGCGCTATTTGCCGCACGCGCGGCAAGCCTTGGAAGCACTTGATAATGGCGAGGTTGCGCTAACCCAGGGCCGTGACGAGATCGCTGGCACTATTCGCTTATCGATGCCATCTGATATCGGCAGGAATGTGTTGCTCCCATGGCTTGATGAGTTTCAGCAAACGCATCCTTTGGTACGCCTGCAATTGCGGGTTAGTGATCAGGTGGCCGATTTGGTGGGGGAACATCTGGACGCTAGTATCAGGTATGGACAGTTGAGTGACTCGGGCCTGGTGTCCTTGGCACTCGCACCGATGAACCGCAGAACAGTCTGCGCCTCGCCGGCGTATCTAGCACGTCATGGCATGCCGGAATCTCCTGAGGCGTTGAGCGGGCATAACTGCCTGAGATATGTGATGGGCGAGCAAACTTACGAGCGTTGGAGCTTCAATTTCCCACAGGGAGTGCGGACGGTTCAGGTGACAGGTGATCGAATCAGCGATGATGCCGATATTGTTCGACGTTGGGCTGTTGCCGGATTGGGGATCGTTTACAAGTCCAAGCTCGATGTAGCTGAGGACCTTCGCAGCGGCCGCCTGGTAGAGTTATTCCCGGAAAGCTATGGGCAGCCGGCACCGCTTCAGCTGGTGTGCGCCCATCGCACATCGCTCACGCCGGCCATCCAATCGCTTAGAGCCTTTCTAGCAAAGCGTTTCGAAAGCTAGTCGGGGCTCAGTGGCGGGGCACGGCGCCCCGCTAATGCGTCACGCTTGCGCCGGTGCCCGTCTGGGCCGATCGACAAGATATCCGGGCAAAGGACTCGCGAATCCTCAATCACGGTATGCAAAGTGCCATCGGCAATCCGTTTGTACCTGAGCCCGTGGCGGTATCGGCCATGGCCAGTGCACTGAGCGAGACCGCGACAGCCAGGCCAGTGGTTTGGAAGAAAACTTTCATCTCCTTGCCCTTGAGCGTATCAGCGGGTTAGAAGCCTTCGAGAACGATCTTGCCTTTGGCTTTACCGCTCTCGATCAGAGCGTGGGCGCGCTTAAGGTTATCTGAGCCGATTTTGCCGAAGTGTTTCCCAACGGTGGTCTGGATGACGCCGTTATCGACCAGTTCGGAAATTCTGTTCAGCAACTCGTGCTGTTTTATCATGTCTGCGGTTTGATACAGAGAACGCGTAAACATCAGTTCCCAATGCAGCGAAAGCGATTTGCGCTTGAGTGGCATGATGTCCAGTTGTACAGGGTCATCAATCAGCGCCAATTTGCCTTGTGGGCGAAGCACTTCTACGATCTGGGGCAAGTAGATTTCTGTATGGGTCAGGCTGATAACATAGTCGACCGGGTCAAGTTTCAGGTTTTCGAGCTGCAGCGGGATCGAGGCGGAGTGATCAATCACATGGTGGGCGCCCAACTCTTGTACCCAAGACTGAGTCTCTGGCCGCGACGCTGTACCGATGACGGTGAGTTGGGTTAGTTTGCGGGCCAGCTGGACCAGGATCGAGCCAACCCCACCACCGGCGCCGATGACTAGCAGGTTTTGTCCTTTACCACCGTTTTCCTGAACGCCCAGTCGATCAAACAACAGCTCCCAGGCAGTAATGGAGGTCAGCGGCAAGGCTGCGGCACTGGCATTGTCCAGGCTACGTGGCTTATGGCCGACGATGCGCTCATCCACCAAGTGAAATTCGCTGTAGCTACCAGGGCGATCGATCGCGCCGGCGTAAAATACTTCTTCGCCAACTTTGAACAATGAAACGTCGCTGCCCACTTCACGGACGATACCCACGGTATCCCAACCCAGCACTTGGATCTCTTGGCTAGTACTGCGGGCTCGCACCTTCGTATCTACCGGGTTCACCGCAATCGCCTTCACTTCGACAAGCAGATCTCGAGCGCCTGGCGTGGGCTTGGGCAGGTCCATTTCGAACAGGGAACGAGCGTTTTGGATTGGCAAACCAGCTTCTTGGAAAACTACGGCTTTCATGTGAGGTTGTCCTTTACAGGTCAGAGAGTGATGTCAGGCTAACTCCCTTCGTGAGCCTCAAAAACTAGCTAACCCGAGGAAGACTTTCGCCGTTTCGCTGAAGGTTGAGGTGCAATCGTCTGAGCATCTGATCGAATGTTCCGCGGTTTCGCCAGACTCGGAAGCGGTGATAGACCGTCGCCCAAGACCCGAAACGCTCGGGCATATCTCGCCAGGCTGCTCCTGAGCAAAGTACCCAGAGCACACCATCGAGCATCAAGCGATCACTGCTGCGGGGCCTGCCCCTGACGTGGGCTGCCGTAAAGAGATCGGCGACCACTGCCCACGCTTTATCCGAGAGTTCATAACGCTTTGCCATCACAGAATTCCTTTCCGTAGATGATCGGCGACTGTACAAAACTCAGGCCGCTCCAGGACTACATTTCAGTTTCTTGGGATTTCAGACAGAGCCTAGTCACTGACGAAGACTTGCGGCACACCGTGAAGATCCGGGCTGTTATCAACGAGATTGTCGAGGCGTTTGCCAGCGCCGCAGAATGACGGGTTTGAGATGAGGAGATGATTTGCTGACCACATTCCAATGTCCGCAATGGGTCGAAAGCGGTCAATCTCGAGTGGGCCCTATCGACCTATAGCAAATCGCCGTGGCTGGTTAACAAAAGCAGCCAAGGTTGGCTTGGGCTTTGCCTGTACTCGCCCAGGCCTATAAGCTGCAACCTTTAGTCCCGATTACCCATCGCAAGAGGCAAACCTTTGTCTACAGATCCACTATGTCTTGTTTTTGTACCGGCGCTTGTATCCCTGCTCAAGGCGGCGGAGGATCGCAAAGGCTCACCGCTCAGCGAAGATGAGGTGCTCGAGATTCGAGATAATGCAACCGCGATAGCAGTGCCCTTCAGCGCTGGCCTGGCGTTGGAAAAAGAGCGGGGTTGTCAAGACATCGCCCCAGAAGAGTGCTGGGAGCAATGGCAGCAAGTACGCTCATCCCTCTGAGCAACCATTGCTCAGGCAACCGTTCGGTTCCGGAGAATGGCTTGGCCTTGCTTGCGCACCGTCTGCAATCGGTCGAAAGCCACCGACCTACGCTGCCAAGCCTCGCAACATCCTTAAATCCCCTTTATCCTGTGCCCGACTCGTATTACCGCGGCTGCTGAACCCGGTACTCACGAGGAAACCCACATGCAAAGAACCCGAGCCTGGAGACGCCAGCAGGCCCGTAACCACGGCAAGACTAAGGCCACACAACCCGTTGTGTTCAAGCCGGAAAAGAACTGGAAGTTGCTGTACAGGCGTGCCGACAAGCTGAAGCGGGCACGCCAGCTCGGCATGAGCTACCCCGTTCGCTCCACCCGCCAATGGCTGGATCAAGGATGACCAACCTTCTGTTCATTTGCAGCCGCAACCAATGGCGCAGCCCCACTGCGGAAAACCTGTGGCGACGCCGCGCAGGCTTTGAAGCCCGCTCGGCAGGCACCAGCCCGAATGCACGCAGGCCCGTCGGCCCGGCGGATATCCGCTGGGCCGATGTCATATTCGTCATGGAGCGCAAGCACTGGCAGCGGCTTCAGGCGGAGTATTCACGCCTGCTTGAACACAAGCGGATGCACGTCCTGGATATTCCAGACAACTACCGCTACATGGACCCCGAATTGATCGCCATCCTGGAAGACACCGTGACGGCCTGCCTCGAGGGCTAGCGACGCGGTGGATGGCACGGGCTACGCCCGTGTTCGCGGGCAAGTCGCAGCGGCGAACCGCCGCTCCCACAGAGCGCGCGGCGCGCTCGTGAAACCCGTTATCTTTCGTCTACTCGGGGTCGGAAGCCGTCAGCCGCAACCACCTGTTTGCGGCCCATTGCTGCCGTTCACGAGAACCACGAAAATCTGCCTTCGCTTGATGAGGTGAAGCATGGCGACCATAGCAATATCAGAGCACGCCGACTGGAAACTTTTCGAGAGCGTGGCGCAGAAGCTTGAGCGTGGGCTGGGCGGTTATTGGAAGGAAAAATTAGACGGACTGGATCAGCGCTACTGGGACCTGATGGTGGGTGAGCAGACGCTCACCCTGCACCTTGAGCACTATCTGGGCATTTCCGTATGTGTGCCTGATAACGCCGATGAGATGGCTCAACGAGTACGTGCGTTGGTTGAATAGCGTGACGCTTCACTTTTCAAGCCCCTTGCTCCCGAAGTGGCCGCCATTGGCAGCAGTTGATTTGTGCGAGCGGGTTTGCCCGCGAAGCAAGCGACGCGGTGGATGGCACGGGCTGCGCCCGTGTTCGCGGGCAAGCCCGCTCCTACAGGGATCGCCATGCACCCTCCTGTGGGAGCAATTGTCTTGCACAGGTTTCTGTAGGAGCGGCCTTGTGTCGCGAAAGGGGTGCGCAGCGCCCCCTGGTTCTCGAGTGCGCCCAAGATCGCAGGGGCCGCTGCGCGGCCCATTCGCGACACAAGGCCGCTCCTACAGGGGGACGTGCTTGCCGGCATCACCCGCTCACAGCGCCTTCATTTCCGCAATATCACGCATCACCTGATCGGCTGAATGATCGAACATCGCCTGCTCCTGGGCATCCAGCGGCAGCTCGATCACCCGCTCGATCCCTCCCCCAGCCAGCACGCAGGGCACCCCCATGGCGATATCCTTGCGGCCATACTCTCCATCGAGAATCGCCACCGTCGGCAAGATACGGTTTCGCCCATTGGCGATGGCATCGACCATCTGGGCGATGGCCACGCCAGGTGCATCGCAGGCGCTGCCCAGCTTCTTCAAGCCCAGGATTTCGCCACCGCCCTGGCGGGTGCGCTGCACGATCCGCTCGATCTGCTCGGTGGACAGGAAGTGGGCCAAGGGCACCGAGCCGACCGCACAGTAGCGCATCAGCGGCACCATGCTGTCGCCATGGCCGCCCAGCACCAGCGCCGTGATATCGCGCGCGGAAAACCCGGTCTGCTCGGCGATGAAACACTTCATGCGCGCGGTATCCAGCACCCCGGCCTGCCCGAACACCTTGTCGCGCCCCAGGCCGCTGACCGACCAGGCCCGATAGGTCAGCACATCCACCGGGTTCGACACCACCAACAGCGTCGCTGTCGGGGCATGGCGACGGATATCCGCGAGGATGCTGTCGAGAATGGGCAGGTTGATGCTCAATACATCCTGCCGGGACTGGCCCGGCTTGCGTGGCACGCCTGCGGTGATCACCACCAGCTCCGAGCCTTGCAGCATCTGCGCATCGGACCCGCCAATGACCCGGGTATCGGACCCCGACTCGACGGCGGCCTGCCACACATCCAGCGCCTTGCCCTGGGCCAGCTCGCCCTGCACATCGATCAGCATCAGCTCGCGGCACAACTCTTCGCGGGCGATGACCTGGGCCGCCGCCTCGCCCACCATGCCCGCACCTACAATCGAAAGCTTGTTCATCGACACCTCCCGGGGCGTGCGTAACCCGCAACACGCCCGCCTGTAGAGAGCAGTATCAACCCCTGACGCCAAAAGGCCATTGGCAGGTGCGCGCAAGCGGTGCCGTTCGTCGATGGGGTCGAGGCCCCCTGGTTTGCTGGCGCCCCTTCGGTCAGACAGTCATGGCAGATCGCCTTGTGGGGGCTATCGTTGCTTGGCTGGGCAACGACGACCAACCGAGGGCGGGGCCATGAACACCACTGATCTACTTGAACAGTTGCTGCGGGCCGGGCAAGGCGCCCGCGGGCAACAAGGCGGCGACACTTCATCGCAAGGCGGCATGGGCGGTTTGGGTGGTTTGCTTGGCGGCCTGCTCGGCGGTGGCAGCACAGGGGCTGGCGGTGGCGGCCTGGGTGATTTGCTGGGTGGCCTGCTGGGCGGTGCGGGTGGCAGCGCTGGCGGTTATAGCCAAGGGCGCTCCAGCGGCGGCACCAACTACGCGGCCCTGGCATCGTTGGGCATGATGGCGTTCCAGGCCTATCAAAGCTGGCAGCGCAGCCAGGCGGCCGCTGCGCAACCGGCGATGCGCACGGTCGATCAATTGTCCGGCGCCGAAGCCGATGAACACAGCCATGCCATCCTGCGTGCGCTGATTGCGGCGGCCAAGGCGGACGGTCGCATCGACAAGCAGGAAGAACAGTTGATCTACGCCGAAATCAAACGCCAGACCAACGACCCGCAACTGCAGCAATGGCTGGATGAGGAAGTCAGCAAGCCACTCGATGCCGCCGAGGTGGCGCAGTCGGCTCGGGACCCGGCCATGGCCGCGGAAATGTACCTGGCCAGCGTGATGCTGGTGGATGACCAACAGGACGCAGAGCGAGCCTACCTCGACGAACTGGCCGGCGCATTGCAACTCGACCCAACATTGCAGGTGCACCTGGAGCAGCAGGCCAAGGGCGCCGCCTGACGGGCGGCTATCGCGGGAACAGCAACGTCAGCGCCACTCGAAAACCCCAGCCTTCGGGGCCGTTTTCCGTACTGTCCAGCCAATAGCGTGGGCCGGCCTGAACCGTCAGGGGCTGGCCGCCCAGCTTGAACAGCTGGGTGACCGTGAGGTTGACCGGCACCGACCACTCCTTGGCCTGCCAATCGTAGGTCGACTCGCTGTTGATGCCCCAAGTGGTCAGGCTCGCCGTGGTGTACGAGAGGAACGGTTGCACGAAGCTCTGGTTGACCTTCTCCTTGTCGTCCGCCGGGCTGCCTTCCAGCCCCCAGAGGTGGTTGGCCAGCACGCCACGGGTCCAGCCGTTGGACTGCTTCAGGGCCACCACCGTCGGCCCGGCCCCCCATTGCTCGGCACTGAGGCGCTCGTCACTGCCCACCGGGATCAGCAGCACCGGGCCCGCGCCCAGGATCCAGCCGTTGGCGGTGGGGTTCTTGGGCGAGAAGAAAAAACTCTGGGTGATGTCACCAACGCCCTCCTTGTCTGCTGCACCAAGCCCGTGCTGATCGATGAACGGCAGGATGGTACGGGAGATCAGGTTCCAGTCTTCGTTCAGGGAGAACGGCAGTACCGGTTGCAGGTTGGTCAGGCTGCGCTTGCCGTCGTTGCCAGGGCCCAGCTTTTGGTCCCAGTTGTACTGCACCGGCAGGCTGTACATCGCGGCGACGGGGTTGAGGGCTTTCTTGGCCAGCTCCGCCGCGTCTTCGGCCTGGGCCTGGCTAGCCATGCACAAGGCCGCAGCCAATGTGGGTAACCCATAGCGTGCCTTCATTGCGATAACCCTCTGCCAGGACGAATGCCAGTGACAGCCATGAAGCATAGGCAAAACCGACGGGAATTCATCCGCTCCGCGCGCCTGCGCGCGTAACGCGAACACCGCCCCGCACTGTCGTGAAAAGCCAATAGCCGAACCTGCCGTACCACCTAGACTCGGTGCATCCTGCATGAGCGAAGGGCGTGAAGATGCATGTCGGCCCGACCTCACCCGGCAAGGACAAAGAGAGCAACTGGCTGCCTTCGCCCAAGGAGCCGATCTCGTTGTATATCCGTGCCTACTGGGGCGAGCAGCCGATCCTCGGCGGCAGTTGGAAACCGCCGGTGATCAAGCGGCTCGACTGATGCGGTGGTTCCCGAGGCTGCCTTGCAGCCCTTCGCGGGTGAACCCGCTCCCACAGCATCGCGCAAAACCTGAGCCCAGCGCTGTACCTGTGGGAGCGGGTTTACCCGCGAAGGGCCGCAGAGGTGGCTGACGCTGCCTTCATCCAGACCCTTCCCGGCCGCCATTTCCTGGTCGCCCTGCGCCTGTATGGCAGCGAGGATGCCTTCTATGACCAGACCTGGAAACCGGATGACGTGGTGAAGGTGAAGTAACCGGCGCCAGGCAAAAAAATCCGATGCCTCGCGGCATCGGATTTTCATTGCAGGCCTGGAACGACTCAGCGGGCAGCGTGCGCCTGAGCCTCATCCAGCGCCAAGGAGGCCGACTGGCCGCCGTGGATCAACGGCCCATAGCGCCGGCTGAACTCCAGGTTGTAGGGCACGTGGTCCTTGTTGAGCCCCTTGTCCCAGTTGACCGACCAGGTCATCAGCCCCTTGATCGACAAGCCTTTGGCCTGCAGGCGCTTGAACGCATTGGCCACCGCCGCCGGGTCGATCACATAGCCGGTGGCTGCGGCATCGACGTTGGCCGGCAGGCCGATGACGAACTTATCGGCCGGTATGCGGGTAAATCCACGGGTACCGCTGACCAGGCTTTCAGTCAGGTAGTAGAGGAAGTCCTCTTTCAGGGCATCGTTGTTCTGCGCAATCCACGCCCCTTTGCCGTTGTTGGCCTGCTCCACCCACAAGCCGTCACCGCCCTGGTTGTAGAACTGCGGGGCGATGAAGTCGTAGTAGCCTTCCAGCGCCTTGAGGTAGTCGACGTACTTGCCGGCGGCGGTCAGATACGGGAACTCCGGCGCCATGCTGATGATGAAGTGCTTGCCTTCACGGGCGTAGTGGTCCTTGACCAGTTTAAGCGCGGCGGGCAGCACGGTCTTGTTGCTGGCGAAATCGATCGCGCTCTGCTCAAGGTCGATGTCCAGCCCATCGAAACCGTAGGTTTCCACCAGCCGGATGATCTCGTTGGCCAGCGGCTGCTCCTGGCCTTGGTTCAACGCGATATGGGCGTCGGCCCCGCCCAGGGACATCAGCACCGCCCTGCCCTGGCCGTTGAGCACGCCCACCTGGCGGCGGAACTCGGCGTCGGACAGGTTGTACGGCTTGAACGTCGGGATACCGCTGCCCTTCATGAATGCCACGACCACCACGTTGTAGTCGCGGGGCACCTCCTCCAGGCTCATGTTGGCGAATTGCCCACGCTGGTAGCCGTCCGCAGGGCCGGCCGGCCAGTTGTGCCAGTAGCCCATGAGGATGTTCTTGCCCGCAAGGCTCGGCATCTGCGATGCGGCATCGTCCTGCTGGGTTTTCAGTTGGGTGAAATCAAAATTTGCCATGTTCTAATCCTTCAGAACGTGTGGTTGATGCGCCGCTTACTGGAAGTCGACGTCGAAGGCTTGATAGAAGGCGTTGCCGGTGTTGGCCACGATCCACATCAGCACGATCACGTGACGGCCATGCTTGTTGGCTGGCAGTTTCACTTCATGCTCGACCTTGGCCTTCAGTTCGTTGGCGTGGCTGTAGTAAGGCACCTGCGGGTAGAAGTCCTCGGCGAAGGGTTGCGCCTCCAGTTGCGCGCGGCTGATGCGTTGCTGCGGGTCCCAGCCGTCCTTGGTGATCAGCCAGCGGTAGCCACGGGTGGTGTGCGGAGCGGTGTAGTTCCAGGTCACCCTGAAGATCTGCCCTGGATCGACGCTCAGCAATGGCCAGATGAATGCGCGGCCCAGCTTGGTGCTCATTTCCTGCTCGGTGAAGTTGACGCAGTCACGGGCATCGGCCTTGCCGCCGCTTAGGATGAAACCGTCAGCCGGGGGCGTGACGCTGGGGTTGTCGGTTTCGAAGGGCGGTGGGAACGGGCCTGCCGCCAGGGCCGGGAAGTTCTTGCCGCCTTCCATCTCGTTGACCTGCCAGCCGCCAAGCAGGCCAAGGTCGATGGCGACGGCGCCGCGGGAGGATGGGGTGATGACGCGGCCGTGGCGCAGCGGGTTCTGGGTTTGTGGTTGGTTCATGGGTAGTGCTCCATTTGATTTGAGAACTCTCCCTTTCCAAAGGAGAGGCCTTCAAACTAACCGAGCAGGATTTTCTGTCCACGTGCCCCATTTTCGTTGCTCACCCCGTCAGCAGATGAATCGCCCAACAAATACTGGATATGCAACCAGTAATAATGAGCTTCTCGTACCCGCATTGACGCAAAACACCTACACGCCCAGGTGACACATGCCCCCGCCTGCGCCGTGGCCTCACCCCACCCGCACCACCTGCTGCTCGGCATGGTAGGACGAGCGCACCAGCGGCCCCGATGCCACATTCGCAAAGCCCATCGCCCGGGCCTGCTCGGCCAGCCAGGCGAAGCTGTCCAGGTGCACGAAGCGCTGCACCGGCAGGTGGCTGCGCGACGGCTGCAGGTACTGCCCCAACGTCAGCATGTCGACCTGATGTTCACGCAGGCGCTGCATCACCTCGATCACTTCTTCATCCGTTTCGCCCAAACCGAGCATCAAGCCGGACTTGGTCGGCACCCCCGGCACGCGCTGCTTGAAGCGCTCCAGCAAATCCAGCGACCACTCGAAGTCCGAGCCTGGCCGGGCCGCCTTGTACAGGCGCGGCACGGTTTCCAGGTTATGGTTGAACACATCCGGTGGCTCCTGGGCGGTGATGGCCAGGGCCACGTCCATACGGCCCCGGTAATCCGGCACCAGGGTTTCCAACTGGATGCCCGGCGACAATCTGCGGATCTCGCGCAGGCAGTCGACGAAATGCTGGGCACCGCCATCACGCAGGTCGTCGCGGTCCACCGAGGTGATCACTACGTACCTCAGGCGCAGATCCGCGATGGCGATGGCCAGGTTCTTCGGTTCATCGACGTCCAGCGGACGTGGCCGGCCATGGCCGACGTCGCAGAACGGACAACGACGGGTACAGATGTCGCCCATGATCATGAAGGTCGCCGTACCGCCGGCGAAGCATTCACCCAGGTTCGGGCAGGCGGCCTCTTCGCAGACGCTGTGCAGCTTGTGCTTGCGCAGCAGCGCCTTGACCCGCGCCACCTCGGGTGAGGTGGCGATCTCCACGCGGATCCACTCGGGTTTGCGCGGGATGTCCTCGGTGGGCAGGATCTTCACCGGGATGCGCGCCACCTTCTCGGCGCCGCGCAGTTTTACCCCGACCTGCAGGGGCTGGGGTTTGTTCTCGACAGCCTGGGGCTGGGTCATGGGCAGGCTCCTGTTCAACCGCGGTAGTAACGGGGAGCGACGAAAGGTGTACGCACCACCTGCATCGGCACCAACTTGCCACGCACCTGGGCGAAGACCTCGGTCTCCAACGCCGTGTACTCGCTCTGCACGTAGCCCATCGCCAGCGGCCCGCCCAGGCTTGGGCCGAAGCCACCGCTGGTGACCCGACCGATCACCGCCTCCTGGGCATTGACGATCAACGCCCCTTCACGCACCGGCACCCGCTCGCGTGGCAGCAGGCCCACCCGCTTGCTGGCCACGCCTTCGCGCTGCTGGGCCAGGATATGCGCGGCCCCCGGGAAGCCACCGGCGCGCTCGCCGTCGGCACGCCGGGCCTTGGAGATCGCCCAGGCCAGGCTGGCCTCGATCGGCGTGGTGCGCGCCTCCATGTCATGGCCATACAGGCACAGGCCGGCCTCCAGGCGCAGCGAGTCGCGAGCCCCCAGGCCGATGGCCTCGACCTCGGGTTCGGCCAGCAGGGTGCGGGCCAGCAGCGCCGCCGCCTCCACCGGCACCGAGATTTCATAACCGTCCTCACCGGTGTAGCCCGAGCGGCTGACATAGCAATCGACACCCAGCAACTTGACGCTGGCGAACTGCATGAAGGTCATGCCACCCACCTGCGAGGCCAGGCGCCCGAGCACCTTGGCTGCCGCCGGCCCTTGCAGGGCCAGCAGGGCGCGGCTGGCGAACAGCGACTCGACCTCGCACTGGCCCTCCAGCTGCTGGCGCAGGTGGGCCAGGTCCTGCTGCTTGCAGCCAGCGTTGACCACCAGCAGCAGTTCGTCGCTGGCCAATTTGGCCACCATCAGATCATCGAGGATGCCGCCATCGGTGTTGGTGAACAGCGCATAGCGCTGCATGCCCACCGGCAGGTCGATGATGTCGACCGGCACCAGCGCTTCCAGGGCCTGGCCGGCATTGGCGCCGCGCAGGCGGATCTGGCCCATGTGCGAAACATCGAACAGGCCGGCCTGCTCGCGGGTGTGCAGGTGCTCCTTGAGCACCCCCAGCGGGTACTGCACCGGCATGGCGTAGCCGGCGAAGGGCACCATGCGCGCGCCCAGTTGCAGGTGCAGGGCGTGCAGCGGGGTGTGTTGGAGTTCTTGTGTGGACATGGGTGACTCCTTGGGTTCTAGGGGTTCAGGCCGGGTACACCGGGAAGCGCTGGCACAGCGCGCCGACCTGGCGCGCCACCTGGGCCTCGACGTCGGCATCGCCGAGGTGTTCGAGGATGTCGCAGATCCAGGTGGCCAGGGCGCGGCATTCCTCGACCTTGAAGCCACGGGTGGTCACCGCCGGCGTGCCGATACGCAGGCCTGAGGTCACGAATGGCGACTGCGGGTCATTGGGCACGGCGTTCTTGTTCACCGTGATTTGCGCCCGGCCCAATGCGGCGTCGGCGTCCTTGCCGGTGATGCCCTGGCGGATCAGGCTGAGCAGGAACAGGTGGTTGTCGGTGCCGCCGGAGACCACGTCGAAACCGCGCTGCATGAACACCTGGGCCATGGCCCGGGCGTTGTCGATGACCTGCTGCTGGTAAACCTTGAAGCCAGGTTCCAGCGCCTCTTTGAAGCACACCGCCTTGGCCGCGATCACATGCATCAGCNCCCACAAGACCCTGCCCGCCCGGGAACACCGCCGAATTGAGTTTCTTTTCAAGCGCCGGGTCGGCCTTGGCCAGGATCAGGCCACCACGCGGGCCGCGCAGGGTCTTGTGGGTGGTGGTGGTGACCACATCGGCGTAAGGCAGCGGGTTGGGGTACAAGCCTGCGGCCACCAGGCCTGCGACGTGGGCCATGTCGACGAACAGGTAGGCGCCAACCTGGTCGGCGATCTGCCGGAAGCGCGCGAAGTCCAGGGTCTTGGAGTAGGCCGAGAAGCCGGCGACGATCATTTTCGGCTTGTGCTCCAGGGCCAGGCGCTCGACCTCGGCGTAGTCGATCAGGCCATCGGCATCGATGCCGTACTGCACGGCGTTGTACAGCTTGCCCGAGGACGACACCTTGGCGCCGTGGGTCAGGTGGCCGCCGTGGGCCAGGCTCATGCCCAGAATGGTGTCGCCGGCCTGCAGCAGCGCCAGGTACACCGCCGCGTTAGCCTGGGAGCCGGAGTGCGGCTGGACGTTGGCGTAACCGGCGCCGAACAGCTGGCGGGCACGGTCGATGGCCAGTTGCTCGACCACATCGACGTGCTCGCAGCCACCGTAGTAGCGCTTGCCTGGGTAGCCTTCGGCGTACTTGTTGGTCAGCTCGCTGCCCTGGGCCTGCATCACCTGGGGGCTGGTGTAGTTTTCCGAGGCGATCAGCTCGATGTGGTCTTCCTGGCGTTGCGCCTCGCGCTGCAGGGCGACGCAGAGTGCTGGGTCGAAATCGGAGAGGGTCAGGCTTTTGTGGAACATGGTTTTTTCCTTGTTATTCGTGTTTGACCGCGTACCTGTAGGAGCGGGCTTGCCCGCGAAGCAGGCGACTCGGTGGCTGGCACCGGCTTTGCCGGTGTTCGCGGGCAAGCCCGCTCCCACAGGTACAGCGCAGGCCTTAAGCGAGGCGCAATCCCTGTGGGAGCCGGCTTGCCGGCGATACAGGCGACACAGGGTTATCAGGCGTCCTGGTAGCTCGACAGCGGCGGGCAGGCGCAGGCCAGGTTGCGGTCGCCGTAGACGTTGTCCACGCGCCCCACCGGCGGCCAGTACTTGCTTTCGCGCAGGGTCGCCAGCGGGTACACCGCCAGGTCCCGGCTGTAGCCGTGGCGCCATTCGCCGACCAGTTCGAAGGCGGTGTGCGGGGCGTTCTTCAGCGGGTTGTCGAGTGTGTCCAGGGCGCCGTTCTCCACCGCGCGGATCTCTTCACGGATGCAGATCATGGCGTCGCAGAAGCGGTCCAGCTCCTCCTTCGACTCGCTCTCGGTCGGCTCGACCATCAAGGTGCCGGCCACCGGGAAGGACATGGTCGGGGCGTGGAAGCCGAAATCGATCAGGCGCTTGGCCACGTCTTCGACGCTGATGCCGCTGCTGTCCTTGAGCGGGCGCAGGTCGAGGATGCACTCGTGGGCCACCAGGCCGTTGTCGCCGGTGTACAGCACCGGGTAGTGCTCCTCCAGGCGCCGGGCGATGTAGTTGGCGCTGAGGATCGCCAACTGCGAGGCGCGCTTGAGCCCTGCCCCGCCCATCATGCGCATGTACATCCAGGTGATCGGCAAGATGCTCGCGCTGCCATAGGGCGCGGCACTGACCGCGCCGTGCTTGTTGGCCATATGCCCGTGGCCGGGCAGGAACGGCGCCAGGTGCGCCTTGACGCCGATCGGGCCGACGCCGGGGCCACCACCACCGTGGGGGATGCAGAAGGTCTTGTGCAGGTTCAGGTGCGACACGTCGCCGCCAAACTTGCCCGGCGCGCACAGGCCGACCATGGCGTTCATGTTGGCGCCGTCCAGGTACACCTGGCCGCCGTGTTCATGAATGATCGCGCAGATGCGGCTGATGCCGTCCTCGAACACCCCATGGGTCGAGGGGTAGGTGATCATCAGCGCGGCCAGCTGCGTCGCGTGCTGCTCGGCTTTGCGCTGCAAGTCGGCGACATCGACGTTGCCCCGCGCATCGCAGTCGACCACCACCACACGCAGGCCGGCCATCTGCGCCGTGGCCGGGTTGGTGCCGTGGGCCGAGGACGGGATCAGGCACACATCGCGGCCCGCCTGGCCACGGCTGGCGTGGTAGGCGCGGATGGCCAGCAAGCCTGCGTACTCGCCCTGGGAACCGGCGTTGGGCTGCAGTGACATGGCGTCGTAACCGGTGGCCGCGCAGAGCATGGCCTCCAGCTCATCGGTCAGTTGCCGGTAGCCCTGGGTCTGCTCGGCCGGGGCGAACGGATGCAGCGCACCGAACTCGGGCCAGGTGATCGGGATCATCTCGCTGGCGGCGTTGAGCTTCATGGTGCACGAACCCAGCGCGATCATGGTTCGATCCAGGGCCAGGTCCTTGTCGGCCAGGCTGCGCAGGTAACGCATCAGCCCGGTTTCGGAGTGATGGCGGTTGAACACCGGGTGCTGCAAGAAGACTGATTCGCGCAGCAGCGCGGCCGGCAGGCAGTCGCCCGCGTCGGCGGCCAGGGCGCAGAAGTCCGGCAGTGCCTGATCCTGCGCTGCGAACACCTGCCACAGAGCCTCGACGCTGGCCTGCTCGCAGGTTTCATCCAGCGACACGCCCACCCGCACCTCATCGATCAGCCGCAGGTTCAGGCGTGCGCCCTTGGCGGCGGCCAGTACCTCGGCCACGGGCTGCGCGGTCAGCACACTGACGGTGTCGAAGAAGTGCTGCTGCTCGACCTGATGCCCGAGCTGTTGCAGCCCGCGCACCAGGATCGCGGTCAGGCGGTGCACCCGCCGGGCGATCTGGGTCAGGCCGTGGGGGCCGTGGTAGACCGCGTACATGCTGGCGATGTTGGCCAGCAGTACCTGCGCGGTGCAGATGTTGCTGGTGGCCTTCTCGCGGCGGATGTGCTGCTCGCGGGTTTGCATGGCCAGGCGCAGGGCCGGTTTGCCGAAGCGGTCGATGGACACCCCGACCAGGCGCCCGGGCATGTCGCGCTTGAACTGATCGCGGGTGGCGAAATACGCCGCATGCGGGCCACCGAAGCCCAGCGGCACGCCGAAGCGCTGGGCGCTGCCCAGCACCACGTCGGCATCGAACTCGCCCGGCGGGGTCAGCAGGGTCAGCGCCAGCAGGTCGGCGGCCACCGCCACCAGCGCACCGGCGGCGTGGGCACGCTGCACCAGGCTGCGCGGGTCGCTGATGGCGCCGGTACTGGCCGGGTATTGCAGCAGCACGCCGAAGTAGCCGTCCAGCGGCTGGTCGTGCAGCGCTGCTTCGTCACCGATCACCACTTCGATGCCCAAGGGCTCGGCGCGGGTGCGCAGCACGTCGAGGGTTTGCGGGTGGCAGTGCTGCGAGGCGAAGAAGGCCGGGGCCTTGTTCTTCGCCAGGCGCTTGCAGAAGGTCATCGCTTCGGCGGCGGCGGTGGCTTCATCGAGCAACGAGGCGTTGGCGATCTCCATGCCGGTAAGGTCGCTGACCAGAGTCTGGAAGTTCAGCAGCGCTTCCAGACGGCCCTGGGAAATTTCCGGCTGGTACGGCGTGTACGCGGTGTACCAGGCCGGGTTTTCCAGCAGGTTGCGCAGGATCACCGTCGGCGTGTGGCAGGGGTAGTAGCCCTGGCCGATATGGTTGCGGAACAGCTGGTTGGTGCCAGCAATGGCCTTGAGTGCGGCCAGGGCCTCGGCTTCACCCTGCCCTTTGCTCAGTTCGAGCACACTGCTGCCCTTGATGCTGGCGGGGATGACGCTGTCGATCAGGGCGTCCAGCGCGTCATGGCCGGTGAGCGCCAGCATGGCGTCGATATCGGCCTGGCGCGGGCCGATATGCCGGGGGATGAACTCGTTGTCGGTGCCCAGTGGGAGGGTGTTGATCATGTCGGCACCCAGGTTCAGGCGTTGTCGGCCAGGAAGCGGTCGTAACCGTCCTGGTCCATCAGGCTGTCGAGGTCTGTCAGGTCGCGTGCCTGGATGCGGAAGAACCAGCCATCCTGCATGGGCGAGGCGTTGACCAGTTCGGGGTCGTCGGCCAGGGCCTGGTTGACCGCCACCACCGTGCCGTTGAGCGGCATGCCGATGTTGCTGGCGGCCTTCACCGACTCCAGCACCGCCACTTCACTGCCCTCGTCGTACGCGCCGGGTTCGGGCAACTGCACGAACACCACATCACCCAGGGCCTGCTGGGCGTAGCTGGTGATACCTACGGTCAGCTCGCCGCTCGCTTCCAGACGCAGCCATTCGTGTTCGGGGGTAAAACGCAGAGTGGTCATGGATGTTCCTTTCTTGTTATCAGATGGGTCCCGGGACAGGACTACCAGTAACAGAGCAAGGGCAATGCCAACTCAATAAAACCGTTATCTTTCAATTCGTTATCGATATTTAATCGATATCAACCGGCCTGTGCAGCGGAGCGAAATCACTCCGTCTCAAGTGCCCGTCTGCCACCGTTGGGCTGGCGGGCCAATGAACCCGGAGTTCAGGCCCGGCTGGAGCACAAACACTCCAGTGGAGCGAAGCGGCTCCAGCCTTCTACAAAGCCCGGCTGGCAATGCCGTACTTGCGCAGGCGCTGGCCGATGGCCGTGTGCGAAGTTTGCAGGCGCAGGGCCAATTGCCGGGTCGAGGGATAGATGGCGTACAGCTTCTCCAGCAGGTCCTTTTCGAACCCCTGCACTGCCGCCTCCAGGCTGACCACCTCCTGGGCGTCGGGTTGCTGGTTGTTCAGGGCGGTGCCGGCCAGCTCCAGGTCATCGCAGTCGATCACCTCGCCCTCGCAAATAGCCGCCGCGCGGAACAGCACGTTCTGCAACTGCCGCACGTTGCCCGCCCAGCGGTTGCCCAGCAGCAATGGCTGGGTGGCCAGCGCCAGCCGGCACGGCGGGCGCTGGATCTGCGCGCAGGCCTGGCGCAGGAAGTGCTCGGCCAGCAGCAGGATGTCCTTGCCGCGCTCGCGCAGCGGCGGCACTTTCAGGTTGAGCACGTTGAGGCGGTAGTACAGGTCTTCGCGGAAACTGCCTTCGACTACCATGGCCTCCAAATGGCGGTGGGTGGCGCAGACCACCCGCACATTGACCCGCACCTCACCGCCGCCACCGACCCGGCGGAAGCTGCCGTCATTGAGAAAACGCAGCAGCTTGGCCTGCAGGTAGGGCGACATCTCGCCCACTTCATCGAGGAACACCGTGCCGCCGTCGCCCAGTTCCAGCAGGCCCGGCTTGCCGCCGCGCTGGGCACCGGTGAAGGCCCCGGCGGCGTAGCCGAACAGTTCGCTCTCGGCCAGGCTCTCGGGCAAGGCCGCACAGTTGAGCGCCAGGAACGACGCATCGCGCCGGGCGCTGAGGGCATGGCAGGCACGCGCCACCAGTTCCTTGCCGGTGCCGGTTTCGCCCTGGATCAGCAGCGGCGCCTCAAGGCCAGCCACTTTGTGCAGGCGCACCTTGAGTTCCTTGAGCGGCGTCGACTCCCCCAGCAGCGCCTCCAGCCCGTCGGTGGAATCATGCAGCAACGACGCCAGGCGCTCGCCGATGCGGCTGGGCGGGTACAGGGTCAGCAGGCCACCCACCAGGCCATCGGCCCCGCCGCTGATGGGCGTCGCTTCGAGCAGCAGCGCCTGGCCCTGGAACTCCACCTCGCACATGGGCAGGCGAAAGCCCTTGGCGATCAGGCCCTTGGCCAGGTCAGGCGCGGCGAACAGCCGCGACAACGGTTCACCGGCCGGTTCACGACCGATAAGGCTGACCAGGGTGGGGTTGGCCAGCAGCACATGGCCGCTCGGGTCCACCGCCAGCACCGGGTCGCTCATCGCCGCCAGCAGCGCCTCCAGTTGCAGGCGCCGGCGGTGGCCGGGCAGGAAGTCGACCAGTTCGACCGCCTGCACGCCGTCCAGGCCCAGCAATGCCGCGTGGAGTTCGTCCAGCACTGCCTGCGACAGCGCCGGGGCATCGATATAGACGTTGGGCGGAACCATTTCCACCGCGTCCAGGTTGAGGTTGCGCGCCCCCAGCAGTGCCAGGATCTCTTGGGTGATGCCGACGCGGTCGACGAAGGTGACGTGGATTCTCATCGCAACTCCCTGCTTGGCAAACGACAACAGGGGGACGGCGCACGGCGCGCTGCCCCCCTGGCTAAGACGTGAACGTGAAGATCAATCGCTATCGAGGGACAACTGCCCGTTCTCCTGGCGTTTCTGCCGCAGGGAGCGGTAGGCCAGGCCCAGCACGGCAAACCACACCGGCACGGCGTACAGCGCCAGGCGGGTGTCCGCCTCCAGGGCCAGCAGGCCGAGGATGAACACGAAGAACGCCAGGCATACCCAGCACATCAGCGTGCCGCCGGGCATCTTGTACTTCGAAGCCTGGTGCAGGTGAGCCCGCTGTTTGCGGTAAGCCAGGTACGACAGCAGGATCATCGACCAGACGAACATGAACAGGATCGCCGACACCGTGGTGATCAAGGTGAAGGCATCGAGCATGTTCGGCACCAGGTAGATCACCAGCGCCCCCGCCGTCAGGCAGACACAGGAGAAGATCAGGCCATTGGACGGCACCGCGCGGCTGGACAGCGCACCGAACCTGCCGGGCGCATCGCCGTCCACCGCCAGGCCGTAGAGCATGCGGCTGGTGGAGAACACGCCGCTGTTGGCCGAGGACGCCGCCGAGGTCAGCACCACGAAGTTGATGATCCCCGCTGCCGCCGGCAGCCCGGCCAGCACGAACAGCTCGACAAACGGGCTCTTGTTGGCCACCACTTCGCGCCAGGGGGTCACGGCCATGATGGCGACCAACGCCAACACGTAGAAGATGATGATACGCAGCGGGATCGAGTTGATCGCCCGTGGCAGGTTGCGTTCCGGGTTCTTGGTTTCGGCGGCGGTGGTGCCCACCAGCTCGATGCCGACGAAGGCGAACACAGCGATCTGGAAGCCGGCGAAGAAGCCCATGGCGCCATGGGGGAACATGCCGCCGTCATTCCACAGGTTGGCCAGCGAAGCGACGTTGCCGGCCGGCGACTGGTAGGCCGCCGCCACCATGTACAGCCCGGTGCACACCAACGCGCAGATGGCCACGATCTTGATCATGGCGAACCAGAATTCCATCTCGCCGAACAGCTTCACGGTCATCAGGTTGAGCGACAGCAGCACCCCGACGCAGGCCAGCGCCGGCAGCCACAGGGGAATATCCGGGAACCAGAACTGTGAATAGGCGGCGATCGCGATCACATCGGCAATACCGGTGACGATCCAGCAGAACCAGTAGGTCCAGCCGGTGAAAAAACCAGCCCAGGGCCCCAGCAGATCGGCGGAGAAATCGATGAAGGATTTGTACTTCAAGTTGGACAGCAATAACTCGCCCATCGCCCGCATGACAAAGAACAGCATGAAGCCGATGATCATGTAGACGAAGATGATCGACGGGCCGGCCAAACTGATGGTCTTGCCCGAGCCCATGAACAGGCCGGTGCCGATGGCACCGCCGATGGCGATCAACTGGATATGGCGATTGGACAGGCTGCGCTGCAGTTCGTGGCCTTCAGCCTCGGGCGGGCGTTGGCCATGTGGCAAGTTGTTCATTATTTTTACCTTGCTAGTTTAATTGTTTTTATAACGTCACAAGTTCAACTTTCCGAGCCGGGCTTTTGGTCTGAAAGTCCGGCCGAACGCAAGGGAAAGAGCAAGGTATGTGCCAAGGGCCAGAGGCCGCTGGATTCGGTGTTTGTTATCGGTTTCGCACTAGTGTTCCGTAATGAAGTCACTCCAATAAAACCGGTTTATTCACCTTTCAATTGCTGTGAAGGCGTAGTAAACCCTGCCCTCACCCGCCCTGTAGCGATATCGCTACAATGGAGCGCATTCGGTCCGCGCCATTGGCAGCACCTCATGCTGCTTGTACTGGCCTCATCGCTGGCAAGCCAGCTCCCACCCCGACCGCATAACCCCAGGCCATGCGCTAACCCTGTGGGAGCCAGCACCTTTTGTTGCTTGTACCGGTCTCATCGCCGGCAAGTCGCAGCGGCGAACCGCGCCTCCCACAGGAATCGCACAGGCCTTGGGCTTATGCGGTCAAGGTGGGAGCTGGCTTGCCAGCGATGAGGCCCGGACTGGCAANCCACAAAGTCATCCCTACCCTGCTTCAGGCACCGACCTTGCGCACCGGCGCACGGCTGCGCTGCTGCTGCTCCCAATCCCCCACCAACCCCACCGGCATATCGCTCGGCGCCAGCGGCTCACGCCCGCGCACCAGGTCGGCGGCGCGTTCTGCCAGCATGATGGTCGGGGCGTTGAGGTTGCCGTTGGGCTCGGTCGGGAACACCGACGAGTCGATCACCCGCAGCCCCTGCAAGCCATGCACCCGTAGCGTCGAGTCAACCACCGCCATGTCATCCTCGCCCATGCGGCACGAGCCGCAGGGGTGCATGGTGCTTTCCATGTTGGCGCGCACGAAGGCGTCGATCTGTTCGTCGGTCTGCACCTGCGGCCCGGGCGCCAGCTCCTCGCCGCGGAAGCGGTCCATGGCCGGCTGGGCAAGGATCTCGCGGGTCAGCCGTACGCAGCGGCGGAAGCCCTCGCGGTCCTCTTCGCTTTCCAGGTAGTTGAAGCGGATTTCCGGGTGCTGGTACGGGTCGGCCGACAGCGCCCGCACATGGCCACGGCTCTTGGGTTTGTTCGGCCCGGTCAGCACCATGAAGCCGTGGCCCTTGAACGGCTTGTCACCGTCGTAGCGCATGGCCGCCGGCAGGAAGTGGAACTGGATGTCCGGCCAGCGCAGCCCTTTGGAGGAGCGGATGAAACCGCCGGCCTCGAAGTGGTTGCTGGCGCCCAGGCCATCCTTGAACAGCAACCAGCGCAGGCCGATCATCGCCTTGCCCAGCAGGCTCATCTTGCCGTTGAGGGTGATCGGCTGCTTGCAGGCGTACTGGATGTAGATTTCCGAGTGGTCCTGCAGGTTTTCGCCCACGCCCGGCAGGTGATGGCGCACCTCGATACCGGCCTCTTTCAACACCGCCTCGGGGCCGATGCCGGAGCGCTGCAACAGGTGCGGCGAGCCGATCGGGCCGGATGCGACCAGCACCTCACGGTTGCACAGCACCTTGTGGGTCTGCCCGCCTTCGTCGTACTCCACCCCCACCGCGCGCTTGCCGTCGAGCAGGATGCGCCGGGTCATGGCGTGGGTGACCACGGTCAGGTTGGGCCGGCTCATGGCCGGGCGCAGGTAGGCGTTGGCGGTGGACCAGCGCACGCCGTCCTTGACCGTCATGTGCATGGCACCGAAGCCTTCCTGCATGTAGCCGTTGCAGTCGTCGGTCTTGATGTAGCCGGCTTCGGCACCGGCCTCGACCCAGGCGCCATACAGCGGGTTCTGCATGTTGTTGCCATTGTTGGTGGCCAGCGGCCCGGCGCCGCCACGGTAGTCATCGCCGCCGAACTTGAAGTTTTCGGCGCGTTTGAAGTACGGCAGGCAATTGCGGTAGCTCCAGTTTTTCGCGCCCAGGCTTTCCCATTCGTCGAAGTCGCAGGCATGGCCACGGATGTAGACCAGGCCATTGATCGACGACGAACCACCCAGCACCTTGCCTCGCGGGCAGTGCAGGCGCCGACCGTCCAGGTGCGGCTCGGCCACGGTCTCGTAGCGCCAGTTGTACTTCTTGGTGTTCATCGGCAGGGAGAACGCGCTGGGCATCTGGATCAGCACGCTGCGGTCGCTGCCGCCGAATTCCAGGACCAGCACCGAAGTACCGGCGTCCTCGGTCAGGCGGTTGGCCAGGACGCAGCCGGCCGAGCCCGCACCGATGATGATGTAGTCGTATCGCTTGTTCATGGTTCAGTCCTGTACGCGAAGGCCGGCGGCCTGATCGTGGTGTTGATTGCCCTTGGGGTAGCCGCCCCAGCCCAGGCGCGCCGCCAGCAGGCGGGTCAGGCCGTAGTGCACGAGCCCGGCCAGCAGGCAGGACGGCAACGAGGCGGTGGCGAAGGTGAAGAAGCTGGTGTGGGCCAGGGTTTGCGGGTTGAACACCACCACGTAGATGGCGAAACCCGCCACCAGTGCCAGCAGCGCGATGGGGTTGAAGCCCTTGCAGAAGCGCAGTGGCGAGCCGCTTTGCTCGGCATAGAGGTGGCGCAGGTTGACCCGCTGGCGGCGAAGGAAGAAGTAATCGGCGATGCCGATGCCGGCCAGGGCGCTGTTCAGTGCCGAGGTCCACACCAGGAAGATGAAGAAGCCGTCATAGATCCCCGGCAGCAGCACCACGATGGCCACCGGGATGATGCAGAACAGCCCGATCAACACTGCCCAGCCCAGGCTGCGCAGGCGCTCCCCGGCCAGCTGGCGCAAACCGATCACCGCGGTGTAGAGGATGTTGACCATGCCGGTGAGGTTGGCCAGGGCCAGAAAGCCCAGGGCGATCACCCCGAAGGCCATGCCACCGGCCACGCGCATCCAGGCGGTGGGGTCGCTGCTGCCCAGGGTGGTGGCGGCGAACAGGCTGACCGATTCGCCCAGCACCGCGGCGCCGAAGATGCCCACCAGGTTCGGCCAGAAGGCCGTGCGCTGGTTGCTGCACAGGCGCGACAGGTTGCCGATGTAGGGCCACCAGGAGAAGCCGGCGGCGATGTTGATTTCCACCGCGATCATGAAGTTGACGTGGGGGTTCTCGAACGGTGGCTGCAAGGGCGGCATGGCCAGCAGTTCGGCGAGGCTGTGGCTGCGCAGGATGAAGTACATCAGCGCCAGCATGATCAGGATCAGGCTGGGTGCGATCAGCGCGCTCAGCAGGCGGATCATGTCCGGCCCGCGAATGGCCACCAGCGCCGCCAGCACAATCGCCAGCAGGGCCCCGGCGGTCACCAGCCAGCCATCGCCGTCGGGCTGGGCGTGCTGTACCAGGGTTTCCAGGTTGTCCAGCGCCCGCCCGCACATCAGCCCGAGTACCGCCAGCCAGCCCATGGTCAGCACCACCACCGAGAGGAAGTACACCAGGCGGCTGCCATTGAGGCCGAACATGCTGCGCAGGTAGGTGAACTGCTCGACGCCGTACTTGCCGCACGGCAGGCAGGTGGACGCCGAGGCCAGCACCACCCCGAGAATATTGCCGATGACGATCGCGGCAATGCCCTGCAGCGGGCCGACGAACAGCGCGGTGGCACCGCCGATCAGGAACACCCAGGTAGCCACTGCCAGCGCCGAGTTGGCGTAGGCGTAGCCCCAGAAGCCCCAGACCCGCTCATTGGGCAACAACGGCGTGTCGCCACGTTCGGCGGCCAGGCGAAACTCCTGTTGCCGAGACCCGCTCATGGCTGGCCACCGAGCAGGTAGGCGCCGGCAACCATCACCAGCGTCAGCAGGGCCAGGGCGACCACATCACGGGCGGTCAGTGCACCGGGCCAGTCCGCCCGCTTCTCCATCTCCTCGTAGGCGCGCAGGCGCCGTTCCAGATCTTGTTCACGCTCGACATCCACTTGGCTGTTCATTGGGCATCACCTCGACAGGTTCTTATTGTTGAAATTCGATGCGTTGATGAACCTGCGCCACACGCCAGGCGACGCAGGCCGGCCTTGCTACCTCAAGGCAAGGTGATCCAGACCGCCTTGGTCTCCAGGAAGAACTCCAGTTGCTCGGCGCCCATGTCCTTGCCATAACCGGACTGCTTGTAGCCACCGAACGGCATGGACGGGTCCAGGGTGCTGTGGGCATTGACGTACACCGTGCCGGCGCGCAGGCGCGGGATCAGCCCGTGGACCTTGCCCAGGTCGTTGCTGTACAGCGCCGCCGCCAGGCCGTACTCGGTGTCGTTGGCCAGCGCCAGGGCCTGCTCCGGGGTGTCGAACGGCGCGGTCACCAGCACCGGGCCGAAGATCTCCTCGCGCACGATGCGCATGCGGTTGTCGCAGTTGGCGAAGATCGTCGGCTGCACGTAGTAGCCCGGGCCTTCGACCGGCTCGCCGCCGTAGTACACCTGCGCCCCTTCGGCCTTGCCCAGGGCGATGTAGTCCAGCACCCGTTGCTGTTGCTGGCGCGACACCATGGGGCTGATGAAGCAGTCCGGGTCCAGGCCGGGGGCGATCTTCAGGGTCGCCGTGTAACGGGCCAATGCTTCGAGGAAGGCTGGGTACACGCTGCGCTCGACATAGGCGCGGGTACCGGCATCGCACACCTGCCCTGAGTTGAAGAATACGCCGTTGGCCACCGCTTCGGCGGCGGCCTCGATGTCGGCGTCGGCAAACACGATCACCGGCGACTTGCCGCCCAGCTCCAGGGTCAGGCGCTTCATCTGGTCCATCGCCGCCTTGCCCACCGAGCAGCCCACGGGGGTGGAGCCGGTGAAGCTCAGCTTGTCGATGCCTGGGTGGCGCGACATCGCCTCACCGACCACGCTGCCGCGCCCGGTGACGATGTTGATCACCCCATCGGGGATGCCCGACTGCTGGACCAGCTCGGCAAAGCGCAGGGCCGACAGCGAGGTCAGCTCCGCCGGCTTGACCACCACCGTGCAACCGGTGGCCAGGGCCGCGCCGAGCTTCCAGGCCATGGTTTGCAGCGGGAAGTTCCACGGCACGATGGCGCCCACTACACCAACCGCCTCCTTGCGGGTGTAGGCCAGGTAGTTGCCGGGCAGCGACGGTTCGACGGTACGGCCGTGCAGCTTGCTGGCCCAGCCGGCGAAATAGCGCAACGTATCGACCGTGCCCTGGATATCCACGGCGCGGGCCTGGGCCACCGACTTGCCCATGTCGATCGACTCGATCTGCGCCAACTCCTCGCCATGGGCTTCGATCAGGTCGGCCAGGCGATGGATCAGGCGCTCGCGCTCCAGCGGTTTGAGCTGGCTCCAGGGGCCGCCATCGAACTGTGCGCGGGCAGCCTGCACCGCGCGGTCGAGGTCATCGGCGGTGCCCATGGGAAGGCGTGTGAGCACGCCCTCGGTGGACGGTTCGATGACCTCGGCGCTGGCGCCGTCGCTGGCTTCGAGCCACTCACCGCCGATGAACATGCGCTGCGCTTTGCACAGGAATCGCTGGGTGGCCTCGCTAACGCCAAAGGCCTGCAGGTAGGATTTGACCTTGTTGTCCACTGTCGAAGCTCCGGGTCAGCGCGCCTTGGCGCGGGCATGGAAGATGAAGCCGAGGCTGTTCATCAGCAATTGCGCGGCGAGGATCGAGGTGACGCCGGCCGGGTCGTACGCTGGGGCCACTTCCACCAGGTCCATGCCGACGACGCGCCCCTGGCTGCGCCGGGCCAGTGCCTGGATGATCTCCAGCACTTCGTAGTACTGGAAGCCGCCATGGCTGGGGGTGCCGGTGCCCGGGGCAATGGACGGGTCGAAGCCGTCGATGTCGATGGTGATGTAGTAGTCACGGCCCTCGGGGATTTTCGCCAGCACGCCTTCGCAGCCCAGGCGGCGCACATCGCGCACCGAGAGGATCTGCGAGCCGGCGTCGCGGGCGGCGTCGTAGTCGTCGCGGTTGGACGACGACACGTTGCGGATGCCCAGCTGGGTCATGCCGACGATGTGGTCCAGCTCCGAGGCGCGGCGCAGCGGGCTGCCGTGGCCGTAGCGCACGCCGTGGCGTTCGTCGACGAAGTCGAGGTGGGCGTCGAAATGCACGATATGGATCGGCCCGCGGCCCTCGAAGGCCTTGATCACCGGCGCGTGGATCGAGTGGTCGCCACCCAGCACCACCGGCATGGCACCGGCCGCGAGGATCTGGCGCACGGCCGACTCGATGTTGGCGTTGCTGGTGGCCATGTCGGTGTGGACGATATCGGCGTCGCCGACATCGACCATGCGCAGCTGGTCTTCGGTCAGGTAGGTGGCGTCGTCTTCGAAGTCGTAGGCGCCGGAATGGCCGAATGAGAACAGCGTCGATGCCTCACGAATGCCGCGCGGCCCGAAGCGTGCGCCGGAGCGCCATTGGGTGCCCATGTCGTTGGGCGCGCCGAGGATCGCCACATCGGCATCGATGGCCGCCCAGTCGGTGCAGATGGGCGCCTTGGCGAAGGTGCAATGGCCCACGAAGGGCAGGTTCAGGCGGCCGGATTCATAACCGTGCTTAGCCATGTGCGGGTTTCTCCACTTATTGTTCTGGTCAGGAGACGGCGTGCCTGGGCACCGCCGTTGCAGCCACTATGGCGCCAGGCGGAACCTGGAAAAATGCGCAAGTGCAGATGCATACATCGCCGCAGCCGAAGTATCTGCCGGCAGGCCGCTGCCCGACGCCCCAGGCATTGCGGTGATCAGCCGCACATGGTTAGCTGCGCAAAAAAACAGTGCGCGGACACTCATATCAGCCTCGGCGATGTGAGCAACCGCCCAGGAGGCCAGGGTGATCCAGCTCCACGATGTCGATCTGAAGCTTCTTAGGGTATTCACCACCATCGTCAGGTGCGGCGGATTTTCCGCAGCGCAAGCCGCGCTCAACGCCGGCCAGTCGACCATCAGCGAACAGATGACCCACCTGGAAACCCGCCTGGGGGTCAAGCTCTGCCAGCGCGGGCGCAGTGGCTTTCGCCTGACCGAGCAAGGGGTGGCCATCCATGAGGCCACCCTGCGCCTGCTCAGCGCCGTGGAAAGCTTCTGCCTGGACGCCGACGTGCTCAAACAGCACATCAGCGGCAAGCTCAACCTGGGCATCATCGACTCGACCCTGACCGACACCGCCTCGCCGCTGCCGCGCACCACCCAGCGCTTCGTCTCGCGCGGGCACGACGCCCACCTGCACATCTACATCGGCGCCCCGGCGGAGCTTGAGGAGCGGGTGCTGGACAGCCGGCTGCACCTGGCCATCGGCCACTTCCCCCTGCGGGTGCCGGGGCTGTCCTACCTGCCGCTCTACGATGAGGCCCTGGGGCTGTACTGTGGCCGGCGCCACCCGCTGTATGGGAGCAAGGCGGCCAGTGGCCGGCTGCTGGAAGAGGTGCGGGGCTGCCATATCGTCGTGCGCGGCTACATGCAGCAGTACGACCTGGCGCAACTGGGCGTGAGCAAGGCCGCCGCCACCGTGGAGAACATCGAGGCGGCGGCGATCCTGATCATTTCCGGCGCCTACATCGGTTTCTTGCCGGTGCACTTCGCCGAACAGTGGGTGAAGACCGGCGACATGCGCCGCCTGGGCGCCAGCAGCCTGGACCTGACCTCGCCGTTCGACGTCGTCACCCGCCGCGGGGTGTCGCCACCGCCGATCCTGCAGGCGTTTCTCGAAGACCTGAACGCCTGCCTGCATCAGCCCGGGCTGGGCTAGTTCAGCGCACGAACACGATCCGCTCGGCAGCACTGCGTTGCTTGCTCAACAGCCCCATGGGCCTCAGATCGAAACCAACCCCTGCTCGATCGCATACTTGACCAGCGCCGCCGGCGTATCGATGTTCAGCTTGCGCCGAATGCTCAGCCGATAGGTTTCCACCGTGCGCACGCTGATCCCCAGCTCGCGGGCCATCTCCTTGTTGTTCGCGCCCTTGGCGATCATCGACAGCACCTGCACCTCGCGCGGCGTGAGTTCGGCCTCTTCACGCGGGTTGCTGACCAGCTTGCGGGTGATTTCCGGGCTGTAGAAACTGCCGCCGGCCGCAATCGCCTCGATGGCGGCGATCAACTCGGTGGAGGGGGCGTTCTTCAACACATACCCCAGGGCTCCCGCGTTGATCGAGGTACGCACGTACTCCTGGTTGTCGTACATGCTCAACATCAGGATCTTGATCCCCGGGTACAGCGCCCGCAGCCTGCGGGTCAGCTCCAGGCCGTTGATGTCCTGCAAGCCCACATCCACCAGCAGGATGTCCAGTTCGATGGCCGCCACCAGCTCCAGGGTCTGGGCGCCGGACTCGGCCTGGCCGACCACCTGGAACTGCGGCATCGCGTTGAGCAACGACTTGACGCCATCGCGCACCAGGGCGTGGTCATCGACCAGGGCGATGCGGATGGGAGGGCTAAGGCTCATGGGCAGTCTCGAAACAGGGGATTGGGGGCGTTTAAACGCGGCGGATCGGGATCTGCACCTGCAACTCCGTACGGCCGTTGCTCGATGCAATGCTGAAGCTACCACTGTGGTGGTCGACACGCTCGCGGATGTTGCGTAAGCCAATGCCATGGCTCTCGTCGGCGGCACCCGGGTCGAAGCCGACGCCGTCATCCTGCACCCGCAGCAGGATCTGCCCGCGGTGCACCGCCAGCGCAATGAACGCGGTGCTGGCCTGGGCATGCCGTTCGATGTTCGCCAACGCCTCCTGGATGATGCGGAACAGGGTGAGCGACAGGTCCGCGTCCACTTCAATGTCGTGCAGGTTGCAGGTGCAGTGGGTCCGCACACCCGTGCGCTGTTCGAACTCGCGCACATGCTGGTCGATGGCCGGCGACAGCCCAAGGGTGTCGAGCAACGACGGGCGCAGGTCGTGGGAAATACGCCGGATCTCACCAATGGCGGCGCCCAGCCGCGCGGTGCCCTTGTGCAGGTTCTCCAGGCCCTGGTCGAGGCCGTTGGCCAGCTCCATCGCCGCCAGCTCGAACTGGAACTTGATCGACACCAGCAACTGACTGATGCCGTCGTGCAACTCGCGTGACACCCGCGAGCGCTCCTCCTCCTGGAGGTTGACGATGCGTTGGTTGAGCGCCGACAACTTGCCGTCGGCCAGGCGATGCTCGCTGACATTGAGCATCAGGCCACCGGCGAAGATCACCAGCACCGCCAGCAGCGAGAACGAAGCGATGGCCAGCACCGTGGTCAGCACGCCCGACGCCACCTCCTGGCGCGACTTCAGCGTGGCCACCTCGACATCATCGATGTAGATGCCGGTCCCCAGCATCCAGCCCCAGCGTTCGAGCATCACCACGTAGGCCAGCTTGCCGGTGACCTGCCCGCTGGAGGGCTTCTGCCAGGCGTACAGCTGGTAGCCGTCGCCCTGCTCGGCGCTCTTGAGCAAGGCCTGGATCACCGGCAGGCCGTTGATGTCGGTCATGCCGATCAGCTCCTTGCCGACCAGCTCGGCCTGGCGCGGGTGCATCAGGTTCTTGCCGTTGCGGTCATAGACGAAGAAATAGCCGTCCATGCCGAAACTGGCGTGGGACAGGATCTGCAACGCCTGTTGGCGGGTCTGTTGATCATCGGCGCCACTGCCGTACAACGGCGCGATCAGGCTCATGGCCAGTTGCAGGTAGTTCTTCAGCTCCGCCTTCTTGGCGGCCATGATGCTGCTTTCCACCAGCCGGGCCTGCTCTTCCTCGAGCTTGCGGCTCTGGGCGAACACCAGGACGCAAATGAACAGCACCGACACCAGCAGCGGCAGGACGCTGAGGGTGACGATCTTGTGTTTGAGTTGCATGGTCGTTTCCGCGGAATGGAAAAGGGGCCGCTGCACGCCCCATCGTCAGCTCGCCCCGCTCCCTGTGGGAGCGGGCTTGCCCGCGATGGGCCGCAAGGCGGCCCCGCTTTATGCCACGTTCAACCGCTCAGCAGCAACGCACCGGGCGACCGCTGCCGCCCCCATAGCGCGCATCCTGCCGCTCGCGGAAAAACACCTCGTAGCTCATCACCGGCTGGTCCGGATGCTTGGCCTGCATGTGCTCGACGTAGTAGTCATAGTCGGGCATGCCCACCAGCATCCGCGCGGCCTGGCCGAGGTACTTGCCCATCTTGCTCAGGTCATTGAACATCAGCCACCTCAGGCATCAGGAATGGGCTGGAACGGCGACTCGCGGTCGGTACGCTCCGGCTTGACCCAGGCCCGACGCCCCACCTGAATGGCGAAGAACAGCACGCTCAGCACCACGAACAGGAACAGCACGGTCAGCGTGGCGTTGGTGTAGGCGTTGAAGATCACGTGCTGCATCTGCCCCAGGTCCTTGGCCGGGGCCAGGATCTGGCCGGCGTCCAGGGCGGTGCTGTACTTCTTGGCCAGGGCCAGGAAGCCGACCGCAGGGTTCGGGTCGAACAGCTTGATCAAGCCGGCGGTGGTGGTGCAGATCAGCAGCCACACCGCAGGCAGCAAGGTGACCCAGACATAGCGCTGGCGCTTCATCTTGATCAGCACCACGGTGCCGAGCATCAGGGCGATACCGGCCAGCATCTGGTTGGAAATGCCGAACAGCGGCCAGAGGGTGTTGATGCCGCCCAGCGGGTCGATCACACCTTGATAGAGCAGGTAACCCCAGAGGGTCACGCAGCCCGCGGTGGCCAACAGGTTGGCGCCCCACGACTCGGTACGCTTGAGCGCCGGCACGAAGCTGCCCAGCAGGTCCTGCAGCATGAAGCGCCCGGCACGGGTACCGGCGTCCACTGCGGTGAGGATGAACAGCGCCTCGAACAGGATCGCGAAGTGGTACCAGAACGCCATGGTGTTCTCACCCGGCAGCACCTGGTGGAGGATCTGCGCGATACCGACGGCCAAGGTCGGGGCACCACCGGCGCGGGCCAGGATGGTGTGCTCGCCGATGTCCTTGGCCACCGCTTCGAGCTGCTCGGGGGTGATCAGGAAGCCCCAGCTGCTGACGGTGTTCGCCACCGACACCACGTCGGCGCCGACCACGGCGGCCGGGCTGTTCATGGCGAAGTACACGCCCGGCTCGATCACCGAAGCGGCGACCATGGCCATGATGGCGACGAACGACTCCATCAGCATGCCGCCGTAGCCGATGTAACGGGCGTTGGTTTCGTTGTCCAGCAGCTTGGGCGTGGTCCCCGAGGAGATCAGCGCGTGGAAGCCGGACACCGCGCCGCAGGCGATGGTGATGAACAGGAACGGGAACAGGGTGCCCTTCCATACCGGGCCGGTGCCGTCGGTGAATTGCGTGAGCGCCGGCATTTTCAGCTCGGGCGCGAGGATCAGGATGCCGATGGCCAAGCCGACGATGGTGCCGATCTTGAGGAAGGTCGACAGGTAGTCACGCGGCGCCAGCACCAGCCATACCGGCAGCACGGCAGCGACGAAACCGTAGCCCACCAGCATCCAGGTGATCTGCACGCCGGTGAAGGTGAACGCCGGGCCCCACACAGGGTCCGCCGCAACCAGGCCACCGGCCCAGATCGACAGCAGCAACAGCACCACGCCGATCACCGAGATCTCGCCGATACGGCCCGGGCGGATATAGCGCATGTACACGCCCATGAACATCGCGATCGGGATGGTCGCCATCACCGTGAACATGCCCCACGGGCTCTCGGCCAGGGCCTTGACCACGATCAGCGCCAGCACCGCGAGGATGATGATCATGATCAGGAAGCAGCCGAACAGGGCGATGGTGCCGGGGATGCGGCCCATTTCCTCACGCACCATGTCGCCCAGCGAGCGGCCGTTGCGGCGGGTGGAGAGGAACAGCACCATGAAGTCCTGCACCGCGCCGGCCAGCACCACACCGGCGATCAGCCACAGGGTGCCGGGCAGGTAGCCCATCTGCGCGGCGAGCACCGGACCCACCAGTGGGCCGGCGCCGGCGATGGCGGCGAAGTGGTGGCCGAAGAGGATGTGCTTGTTGGTCGGCACGTAGTCCAGGCCGTCGTTGTTGAGCACGGCCGGCGTGGCGCGAAGGGGGTCGAGCTGCATCACCTTGGTGGCGATGAACAGGCTGTAGTAACGGTAGGCAACGAGGTAGAGGGCGACGGCGGCGGTCACGATCCACAGGGCATTGATCGCTTCGCCCCGGCGCAAGGCCAGGGTGCCCAGCGCGAAGGCGCCAAGCAATGCAACGGCGAACCAGGCAATTCGGGTAGCCAGTTTGGACATTGGAGGGTCTCCTGCCACGGGCGGATGGCCTGCGGCGGTTTTTGTTGTTGTGTGCGCCCGGGTAGGACGTTGCACACTTTCGGCTCAGTCCGCCACGGAAAACAGTCGCAGTACTACGCGCAAGGACTAAGTAGTACTACGTAGAAACCAGCACCGCCGACGCAGAGCTCGCCGCGTCAGTCAGCGTCCTTGAGCGGCCATTGTGCAGCCAGCGCCCAGTTGCCCCAGCCAATACCCCACATCCACCTCATCGATCTGCTCCGGGCGCAGGAAGCGCTCGGCATACTGGCGGTACACCCCGCTTTCGAGGAACAGCCCCAGCAACTGCCCGTCGATGTGCTGGTCACGGGCCATGGCCACCATGATCTTCACCGACTCGGACAAGGTCTTGGCCGGTTTGTAGGGCCGGTCGGCGGCGGTCAGTGCCTCGAAGATGTCGGCGATCGCCATCACCCGCTCGGCAATGCCCAGGTCGTCCCGGCCCAACCTGCGCGGGTAGCCGGTGCCGTCGAGCTTCTCGTGGTGGTTGCCGGCGATGGCCGGCACCCGGCGCAACGGGCGCGGGAACGGCAGCGCGCTGAGCATGACGATGGTCTGCACGATGTGCTCGTTGATCTTGAAACGCTCCTCGTCGTTGAGCGTGCCGCGGCGGATCGACAGGTTGTACAGCTCGCCGAAGTCGCTGGCGTGGGCCGGCAGGCGCATGTCGAAACCCCAGACGTTGCGCGGATCGTCCCGTGCCACCGGTGGCTTGCGCGCGCCCCAGGGCACCCGGTGCTCGGGGCGGTCGGCCAGCAGCGGCTCGGCCACCGGCAAGGTGGGCGCAGGCATGCCGGCATAGCGCTCCTGCTCGTCACGGGAGATCCCCAGGCGGTTGTCGAAATGCCGCAGCCAGCGGCGCTGGGCGATGCGCTGCAAGCGCTCGACAGCGTCGTCGCCCATGAACTCGCCACCGATATTGGCCTTGGCGACGAAGGCGAATTCCGCTTGCAGTTCAGCGCGACACTGTTCCAGGGTGCGCTGCAACGGCCCCTGCGGCGCACCGTCGGCCAGGCCCTGCCAGTAACTGATCTCGGCATCGCGCCACAGCACCTCGAAGCGCATCCGCACCTCGTGGATGCGGTTGTACAGGGTCTCCAGCTTGGTCGCCTTGTCCACCACGTACTCGGGGCTGGTGACCTTGCCGCAGTCATGCAGCCAGGCGGCGACGCGAAACTCGTAGCGCTCGGCCGCGCTCAGGGTGAAGTCGGCATAGGGGCCGCTGTCGGCCTGCACCGCCTGGTCCAACAGCATCTGCGCCAGTTGCGGCACCCGTTCGCAATGGCCGCCGGTGTAGGGGCTCTTGGCGTCGATGGCATCGGCCAGCAGCTTGATCATGGCGTCCAGCAGGCGCTGCTGGGCCTCGACCAGCTGGCGCGTCTCGATGGCCACGGCGGCCGCACCCGACAACTCCTCGACGAAACGGCGAAACGGCTCGCCCCCCTGCCCCTCGTCCGCCAATTGCAACACCAGGATGCCCAGCAGCGCCTGGCCGCGGTCGTCAAGCTGCACCGCCAGGCTGCGTTCGCCCAGTGCCAGGGCCCGGGTCACGACGCCCGGCAGGTCTGCACGGGCCTGGTCATCGACCGCCAGCTCAGTGGGATAGTCCCGGCGCCGGCAGGAGGCGGCCAGGCGCAACCGCCCGTGCGCTTCTTCGTACAGGTACACCGCGCCGCCAGCGACCCCGGCGGCCTCCACCAGGTGCCCCAGCACGCCGTCGAGCATGCGCTCCAGGTGGTTTTCACGGCTGAGCGTGAGGGTGATCGCCTGGAAACTGCGGATCGTCCCGGACATGCGCCCGAGCACCCGGCTCAGTTCGCGCACCTCCGACACCCGCGAACGCACCCCCACTTCGCGGCTGAAATCGAAGGCGGCCAGGCCACGCACCTGGTCGGCGAGCTGGCGCAACGGCCGGCCGATGCGCTGGCCGAGCATCGCGCCGAGCAACAGCAGCACGGCCATCAACCCGGCGGTGAACAGCAACTGCTCGAACAACACCTTGCGCGCCCCGGCCAGCAGTTCATGGGCCGGCACCGCGATCAGCACTTGCAGGTCTTGCCCGGCCAGATTGGTCAACTGCACCCGCATGCCGTACCAGGCCTGCCCTTGCACCTCGTAGCGCTGCGGCTGGCCGCCGGCAGGCATGTCGGTGTGGATGCGCGCCAGGCTGGGTACGCCCAGTTCGGCAAGGCGCGACAGGCGCACCGCCTCCCCGTCGCGAACGATCACCCGCGCCAGGTCCGGGTAGGCCACCACGCTGCCCTGGTCATCGACCACGGCGATTTCGGTACCAGGGGTCATGCGCAGGCCGCGGCTTTCGCTGGCCAGGTCGTCGACCGAGACGTCCATGCCCACCACGGCCGCGCCGTCGGCGCTGCGCTGGGCCATGGTCAGGCCGATCTCGCGGGTGGTGAAGAACACGTAGGGGTGGGTCAGCACGGTGGTGGCCTGCGCCGAGGCCTCGACGAACCAGGGGCGCTGGCGTGGATCGTAGTGATAGTCGGGCCGCGGCTCGACCTTGAGCAGGGTCAGCGCCTGGTCGTAGAAGCGCCACTGGCCGAGCATCGCGCCGTCTGCGCCCAGGCTCATGCTCTGCACCAGCAAAGCGCTGCCGGCTGGCGCGGCGAAGCGTTGCCGCATCTGCCCGTCGCGCAACGGCCGCACCAGCAGGAACTCGCCATTGGCGTAGCCCATGTAGGCGGCGCTGAGCATGGGGTTGGCGTTCAGGCTTTCGACCAGTTGCCCAAGCTGGGCAAGGCGCAGGTCCAGGTTGCCGGCGGCCGGGTTGACGGCGAGCAGGCGCAGGCTGCTGTGCACCGGGTCGACCAGGCGCCTGGCACGTTCCTCGATGGTCCTGCCGGCCTGCTGGGCGGTATCGCCGGCAGCGGCCACCAGGGTCTGGCGCAGGCCGGCGTAGCCTTGCCAGGCCAGTGCCACGCCGAGCACCAGCATGCCCAGCACGATGGCCAGCGCTACCAGCAGTTGCAGGGAGATGCCCCGGCCCGGGTTGTTCATGGCGGCGCCTCAGCCACGACTGGCAGGGCAACCTGCGCGGCTGCCGCGCACGGCGTCGGCGAGCTTGCGCAGGTTGGCCTGCTGGGCCTCCACCAGGCTGGCCACACTGTTCTGTGCCGGGGTCTGCACCGAGGTGCGGCAGGTCAGTTCGGCCTGGCCTGGGCGGGCCAGCCGCCACACCGCCTCCAGCAGTGCGTACTGGCCCGGCACCGAGTCGAAGCGTTGCACGTCCACCCGCAGCACGGCCCGCTGCTTGCCGCCGACCGGGCCGCCCAGTAGGTCCTGCAAGGCGCTGCGCAGCTCGTCCACCAGGCTGGCACCCCACCATTCGGTCTCCAGGATCACCAGGCCGCTGGTGCCCTGGCGCACCACCAGTTGCGGGCGGTCCACCTGCGGCGGCAGGCTGACCCGCTCCACCAATATCGCCTCGCCGCCATCGCGCACCGGCTGTGGGGCGACCAGGGTGTGGTAGGTGTTCGGCGTACTGCGACAGCCCAGCGTCAGCGCCACCAGCGTGCCCAGCAACAGGAAATGCAGCGTACGCATCGGCGCTTGCTCCTTGGCCGTGTTCAGGGTTGCACGTCGTCCGCGCCGGCGGCCTTCGGCCGGCCACGGATCAGCGATTCAGGGTGGCGGCCCAGGTAGTCGGCCAGGTCGCGCAGCGAGCGCGACATGCGCTCCAGTTCCTGCAGGGTGTCGCCGAGCTTCTCCCGTTGCGGCGAGTCTTCGGCAATCGCCGAATTGGCCGTGCGCAGCGTGGTCTGCACCTGCTCCAGGGTGGCCTTGACCCCCGGCAACGTCTGCCCGTCGAAGCGTTTGAGGGTGACGCGCAGCTCGCGCAGGGTGCCGTCGAGGTTGCCGGCGATGCTCTCCAGCGGCAGCTTGCCGATACGCTCGACCACATGCTGCAACTGCTCCTGGAGTTTCTCCAGGCTGCCCGGCACGGTGGGAATGACGATGGGCTCAAGGCTGGGGTCGAAGGCGACTTTCGGCGCCTCGGGGTAGAAGTCCAGCAAGACGAACATCTGCCCGGTGATCAGGTTGCCGCTGCGGGCCTGGGCACGCAGGCCGTGGTCGACGAAGGTACCGATCAAGCGGCGGGTGCCGGCGTCGTCATCTGGGCTGTGGTGGAAGGCCTGCAGCATCTTCTGGTGCACCGGCCCCAGCCGCTGCGGGTAGATCACCGCATCGACCACCACCGGGAAGGTTTGTTTTTTAGCGTCGTAGTCGAGGGTGACGGCAATCACCTTGCCGAACTCCACGCCCTTGAATTCCACCGGTGCCCCCGGCGACAGGCCGCGCATCGACTGCTCGAAGCGCAGGCGCAGGTACTGGGACTTGCCGGTCGGCGGCGCCAGGGCCGCGTCGCGATCGACGAACAATTCGAAGGCCTGCTGGTCGGCGGCGGGCGCGGTGGCCACCGCATAGTCCGGCGTGCCGAAGGCCAGCCCGCCCATCAGGATCGACGACAGCGACTGGGTCTCGACCTTGAGCCCATTGGCGCCGAGCTGCATGTCGATGCCGCTGGCATTCCAGAAGCGCGTGTCGGTGGTGACGAAGGCGTCGTACGGGGCCTGTACGAATACATCGATGTCGACGCCCTGGCCGTCTTCCTTCAGCGCATAGGACACCACCTCACCCACCGCAATGCGCCGGTAGTAGATCGACGAGCCGATATCCAGCGAACCCAGGTCACTGGCGCTCAGCACGAAACGCTTGCCCTTCTCGCCATAGGTGATCGCGGGGGGCGCTTCGAGGCCGACGAAGGTCTTCTCGGGGCTTTTCGACTCGCCCGCATCGGCGCCGATAAAGGCCCCCGACAGCAGCGTATCGACCCCGGACACCCCGCCAGCGCCGATGCGCGGGCGCACCACCCAGAAGCGCGCGCCCTGGGTGGCGAACGATTCCGCCTCCTTGGACAGCTCGACCTTGGCCACCACGCTCTTGCGGTCCGCGGCCAGCTCCACCGAGCTGACCTCGCCAATGGTCACGCTGCGGTAGCGCACCTGGGTCTTGTGCGCCACCAGCCCTTCCCCGGTGCGGAACGAAATCGAGATCACCGGCCCTTGTTCCATCCAGTTGCGCACCACCAGCGAGGCGCCGACCAGCAGTGCCAGGATCGGCACGATCCACACCAGCGAGACGTTCAGGCGCCGTGTGCGTACCTGGGCCTGCCCCGGTTCGCCAGGGGTCTGGGTTTCATGCGCCATCGCGGTGCTCCCGGTCGTGTGGAGTGTCATCCCAGATCAGCCGGGGGTCGAAGCTCATGGCCGCGAACATGGTCAATACCACCACCAGGCCAAAGAACAGGATCCCCGGACGCGGCTCGATGGTGCCCAGCCCCCGCAACTGCACCAGCGCGGCCACCAGCGCCACCACCATGACGTCGAGCATCGACCAGTAGCCGATCAGCTCGACGAAGCGAAACAGCTGCGAGCGCTGGCGCCGCGCCCACTGGCTACGGCGCTGGGCGGTGAGCAGCAGCAGGCCGAGCGACAGGAACTTGATTGCCGGCACACCAATGCTGGCGATGAAGATGATCAGCGCGATATCCCACGCCCCCGCCTCCCAGAACTCCAGCACCCCACCACCGATGGTGCTGTCGCTGCCCTGGCCGAGCATCTCGGTACGCATCACCGGCAGCACGTTGGCCGGTACATAGAAGATCAGCGCGGCGCACAGGAACGCCCAGCCCCGGGCGATGGGGTTGGCCTTGCGCCGATGCAGCGGTGCGCCACAGCGGCCACACTGATGCCGGTCGTGGGCCAGCTCGCAGGCCTGGCCACAGCCATGGCACAGGCACAGGTGCAGGTCGTCGGCCAACGTGGGCGTACTCATAGCTGCCCCCAGAGGTCGCGAATATCCTTGCCGGCAATGAAGATCAGCAACAGGCTCAGGGCCGCCAGGGCGATCAGGCCGATACCCGGGATCACGTCGAGCAGCCCCGCCAGCTTGATCACCGCCACCATGGCGCCGAGCAGGCACACCTCGAGCATGCTCCAGGGCCGCAACCCTTCCAGCGCGCGCATGCAGCGGGCAAAGCCCGGCGCGCGCCGGCCGCCCAGGGCGAAGCCCAGCACCCAGGCCAGCAGGGTGATCTGCAACACCGGGGCGAAGATGATCGCCAGGGCCAGCACCAGGGCGATGAAGGTGATGCTGCCGCTGCTCAAGATCAGCACCGAGTCCCACAGGGTGGCCGAATTGCTCAGGCCGCGCATGCTGATGGTCATCACCGGGTAGGCGTTGGCGAACACCAGCAGCACTGCGCCGGTCACGCACAGCGCCAGGCGCTGCTGCACGCTCAAGGGGTTGTGCCGATACAGCACGCCGCCACAGCGGGTGCACAGGGCACTCTGGTGACGGTGCAGGGGCGAGCGCCGGTAGACGGCGTCGCAGTACTCGCAAATGATCAGGTTGTCCGCCTGGGCCATGGGTATTCCCGATGACAACTCCGAGGGCCCGCCACAGGGGGCAGGTGCTGGGGTTCAAGACTAGTCAACAGACGTGACATCTGCGCCACCTCGACGTTGGCATTTGACGACAGCCATGGCCAGCGTCTGGATTGCGCACATACTCAAGCCGAACCGTCGGCGCAGGCCGTTGCAACGAGGGGTGAGCGATGATCGAGCTGGTGCTGGGCGCGCTGCGTGCCAATCCGGAAATTGCCGTGTTCCTCGCCATTGCCCTGGGCATCCTGCTGGGCCGTGTGAAGCTGGGCAGCTTCCACCTGGGTTCGGTGGCCGGCGCCCTGCTGATGGGGCTGGTGATCGGCCAGATCGGCCTTGAAGTGCCCCATGAACTGAAATCGGTGTTCTTTGCCCTGTTCATCTACGCGGTGGGGTTCAAGAGCGGCCCGGAATTCTTCGGCAGCCTCAACCGCGGCACGCTCAAGCTGGTGCTGCTGTCGGTGGTGCTGTGCGCCACCGCGCTGGCGGTGATCCTGGCGATGAACGCCCTGTACGGTTTCGATGCCGGCTTCACCGCAGGCCTGGGTGCCGGTGCGCTCACCGACACCGCGATCATGGGTACCGCCAGCAGCGCCATCGCCCAACTGCCCCTGGACGCGGCGGCCAAGGCCCAGCTCAACAGCCATATGGCGGTGGCCTACGCCATCACCTACGTGTTCGGCACCATCGGCCTGGTGGTCTTCGTCGGCAGCCTGGCGCCGCGCCTGCTCGGTGTTGACCTGCGTGCCAGTGCCCAGGCGCTGGAGCGCGAACTGGGCATCGAGCGTGAAGAGGACGCGATCAGCATCCCCTACACCCGTATCGTCGTGCGTGCCCACAGGCTGGCGGCACCCCAGGCCTCGGGCCTGAGCATCGAAGCCTTCGAGGCGCGCCACCCGGCCTTGAGCATCGAGCGGGTCACCCGCGCCGGCCAGTACCTGGACCGTGATCCGGCGCTGGCGCTGCAGCCCGGCGACATCCTCGGCATCTATGCGCTGCGCGATGCCGTCAGCGACCTGCATGACTGGATCGGGCCGGAGGTGGACCACCCCGACAGCCTGTCCTTCCCCACCCGCAGCGCCGACATCGTGCTGACCAACCGCCAGTTGGCCGGGCGCACCTTGCACCAGGTCAAGGCGGCGTTGATCGGCGCCGACCGCATGGGTTGCTTTCTCACCGGCATCACCCGCCAGGGCCTGGACTTGCCACTGCTGCCGCAAACTGTATTGCGCCGTGGCGATGTCATCAGCCTCACCGGCCGGGCCACCAGTGTCGAGGCCCTGGCCGCGCAACTGGGGCGGATCCGCGAGCACAGCTACCGCAGCGACATCGCCTTGCACTCCCTGGGCCTGGTGCTGGGGTCGCTGGCCGGGCTGTTGTCCACCCATGTCGGGATGATCCCGGTGGAGCTGGGGGTCGGTGGCGGTGTGTTGCTGGCCGGTTTGCTGATCGGTTGGTACAACTCACGACACCCCGAGCTCGGCGCCCTGCCCCCGGCGGCGCAGTGGGCGTTTTCCGAGTTCGGCCTGACCGCCTTCGGTGCCGTGGTGGGCCTGCTGGCGGGGCCTGCGGCGTTGACGGCGATCCGCGAACAAGGCCTGGCGCTGCTGCTCGCAGGCGCGTTGGTCACGCTCATCCCACCGCTGGTCACGCTGTATTTCGGCCGCTACGTGCTGCGCCTGCACCCGATGATCCTGTTCGGTGCACTGGCCGGGGCGCAAACCGAAGCGGCCTCGATGAACAAGATCATCGAACAGTCCGGCAGCAATACCCCGGTCATCGGCTTCACCGTTTGCTACGCCATTTCCAACGTGTTGCTGGCGGTGTGCGGGCCGATCATCGTCGCGTTCGCCTGAGTTGCACCTGAGCGGGCTCAACCAAAGTTGCGGGTCGAAATGTGTCGTCTAAAGTATCAACGCTGGTGATCGGCGTTTGCTTCTCATTCCGTGGCACCGCGGGTGTCGCCAAAGGAGCATGTCACCGGGTTGCAATACAGCTAGTCTGCCTTGCTGCACAACGGCGTTCGCTGGCAGTTGCCGAAAAGGTACAGCGCTTCCATTCAAGAGGAGCCTGTGATGAGCGTGTTCGAGAAACTGTTCCGCCGTGCCGACCTGCCATGAAGCGCCTAGCCAGGCTCACTGCAACCTTGGGGCTGTGCTGCGTGGGCCACAGCGCCTGGGCCGGCGGCATCCTCATCTACGAGGCCGGCCAGGAAGGCAACGGCCTGGCCAATGCCGGGGCTGCGGCGCTGGCCAACGACCCCAGCGTGCTGATGAGCAACCCGGCCGGCATCACCCAACTCAAGGGCACGCAGATCAATGCCAACGCACAGGTGATCCTCGGCGACCTGGGCTTCTCCCGCGACAGCGGCAACCAGTTCGATGGCAACGAGGGCGGCAACGCCCTGCAGTACCTGCCCGGCGCCAGCCTGTTCGTCAGCCACCAGCTAGACGAGCGCTCGGCCATCGGTTTCGGCATGTACGGCAACTTCGGCCTGGCCCTGGACTACGACGATGACTGGGCCGGCCGCTACTTCACCCAGGAAGCCGCGGTCATCGGCGTTTCGCTGCAACCCACCTGGGCCTACAAGTTCACCGACGACCTGTCGATCGGCATCGGCCCGCGGATCATGGTCGGCTACTACCGCACCGAGATGGCCATCAACAACAACCTGCTGGGCCTGGCCGACCGCCCCGATGGCCAGCTGGAGTACAAGGATACCGACGTGGGCGTCGGCGCCAACCTTGGCCTGCTGTACCAGCTCGATGCCCGTACCCGCCTGGGCCTGGCCTACACCAGCAAGGTCAAGCTGGAGTTCAAGGACAAGCCGCACCTGAGCGACATCAGCAACCCCCTGCTCAACGTCGCCCTGCGCCGCCTGGACGTGGACGACCTGGAGCTGGACCTCAATGTGCCGCAGACGGTGACCTTCAGCATCGCCCACCAGCTCGACGACCAGTGGACCCTGCTCGGCAGCCTCAATTGGCAGGACTGGAGCGACTTCGGTGATGTCGGCGTGGAGGTCGACAGCAACGCCGGCGGTACCAGCCGCACCGTCGACCGCAAGTACAAGGATACCTGGCACGCCTCGATCGGCGCCCAGTACCAGGCCAGCAAACAGTGGCGCTGGAGCATGGGCCTGGGCTACGACAGCTCGGCGGTCGACGACAAGGATCGCACCGTCGACAACCCCATGGGCGAGGCCTGGCGCCTGGCGGCCGGGGTCAACTACCAGGTCGACGAAGGCCTGGACCTGCACCTGGCCTACACCCTGGTGTGGCTCGGCGACATGGACGTACAGCAAACCAAGGCGCGCTCCGGCAACACCCTGTCCGGCAGCTACGACAACAGCGCCCTGCACATCATCGGTGGCGGTGCCACCTGGCGGTTCTGAGGCTCCCCGCGCGGGCGGGGCACCGTTCATCGAGAGAAGGAGAAGCTGCATGAACACCAAGACGTTGGCCGCCTCGCTGTGCCTTGCCACGCTCATGCTGCAAGGCTGCGCGAGCAAGTACGTGGAGTCCGACCAGTATTCGGGCTTCCTCAAGGACTACAGCGTGCTCAAGGAAGACAAGTCGCCCTCGGGCGCGCCGGTGATGCGCTGGATCAAGCCGGGTGTCGATGCCAAGCGCTACAAGAGCGTGTACATCGAGCCCAGCCAGCTCTACCCGAAACCGCAACCGACCGAGAAGATCCCGCAGTCGACCTTGCAGGGCATCACCCAGTACTACGACCAGACCCTGAAGAACCACTTCGGCCAGGTACTGCCACTGGCCACCAGCCCAGGCCCGAATGTACTGGTGGTACGCCCGGCCATCACCGCGGTCAGCGCCAAGACCAAGAGCCTGCGCCCCTACGAGGTGATCCCGATCGCCCTGGTGGCTGCCGGCATCAGCACCGCCACCGGTATTCGTGACCAGGACACCAGCATCGCCACCGAGGCGGTGTTCATCGACGGCGACAGCAACCAGGTGGTCGCCGAGGTGGTGCGCAAGGGTGCCGGCACGGAGCTGGATAACTCCTCGCAGGTGATGCAGGCCAAGGATGCCAAGGCCGTGCTCGATGGCTGGGCCAAGGACATGGTCAGTTCGTTCCAGGCCCTGAAGAAGTAAGCCGCCCTGCCCCCACTGCGGCGCCGGGCTGCAGTGGGGGGCTTTCGCATGCACCCGGCACGATCGGAGACGCGATCCCATGGACAGCATTCGCGGCAGCGCCCTGCTGCAGTTCGACCGGCTGCTGGCCGAGCATGGTGCTGTGCAAAAAGAGTTCCTGGCGCCACTGCACATCGGCGAGGAGGTGGTCGGCCACTATGGCAGGACCCTGCCCTACCTGAGCCTGGTGCAGTTGTTCGAAGGCAGCGCCCGGGCCCTGAGCCTGCCGCGCTTCGGCCTGGAGCTGGCGCTGCGCCAAGGTTCGACCCTGGTCGGGCCGCTGCGCCACCTGGCGAGCTCGGCGCCCACCGTGGGCCATGCCTTGGTCGCGCTGATCCGCTACATGCGCCATTACAGCCCAGCGCTGCACTACCGCCTGGAGCACCGCGCCGGGCAGGCATTGCTGTATTTCGACAATGGCCAACCCTGCGCCGATCAGACGCCGCAGATCATCGAGAAGTCGGTGTTGGGTGCCTTGCTGCTGGTCGGCGAGCTGCGTGGCACGCCGCTGCGTCCCCGGGCGGTGACCTTGCGCCATGGGGCGCTGGGTGATGCCACCGGCTACCAGCGCTATTTCGACTGCCCGGTGCTGTTTGGCCAGGCACACAACTGCCTGGTGATGCCAGCGGATGTGTTGCTGGAAAACTGCATCCGGCATGACGCGGCCTTGCATGCCATCGTCCGGCATTACCTGGAGGCTCACCAGACGGCAGACGACAGCCTGCGCACGCAGGTCGAACGCAGGATCCTGATGCTGCTGCCCAGCCAGCGCTGCACCCTGGAGCAGGTGGCCCTGGCCCTGGAATTGAACCCGCGCACGCTGCAGCGGCGCCTGGCCAGCGACGGTATCGATTTCGAGGACTACCTGGACGGGATTCGCCGGCGGCAGGCGCAGCAGATGCTGCGCAAGACCAGCCTGAGCGTGGGGCAGATCGCCGGGGAGCTGGGGTATCGGCGCACCACGTCGTTCTGCCGTGCCCACCTGCGCTGGTTCGAGATGACGCCGTTGGAGCATCGGCGGCAGTATGGCGATCCGGTGATTGCGGGGTTGTGAGGTTTTTTTGGGGGGGCGATAGGGGCATGGCTTGAGATTGCATGTGGGCCAACAGGTGCATGCCTTGAGATTGCATGTGGGCCAACAGGTGCATGCCTTGAGATTGCATGTGGGCCAACAGGTGCATGCCGATAGGTTTGCAGCGCTCTCAAGATCGAGCGCCGCCCGCGCCGGCGCTGTATACCACTGCTCACGCGGCACCCACTTCTCCTGCGCAGGATCCCCCAGGTAATGCGGCGACATGATCTGCACGCCATATTCGTTGAACACATCCTGGATATTGGCGTGCAACAAGCTCAACAGCTCCGCCCGTGGCCTGGGTTCGCTGGGCACCGCCTGCGCCACCAGGCGGTACTCGGGATAGAAGTCCGAAAGCCCGGTCTGAAACACCTGCGGCCGTGGCTTCTCGAGAATGCCCTCGGTACGCCCGGCAGCCTCCACCAGCATCGCCTCCACCTGGCGCCAGGGCGTGTCGTAGCCAATGGTGACCACGGTGTCGACGATGTACCCCTGGCCCTGCACCGCGCGTGAATAGTTGCGGGTCACGGAGCCGGTGATCATCGAGTTGGGCAAGGTCAGCACCTCGCCAAGGCCGGTGCGGATCGTGGTGTTGAACATGCCCACCTCGGTCACCGTGCCTTCGTTGTCGCCCACCCGCACGTACTCGCCCGCCTTCAACGTGCGCGAGTAGGTCAGGATCAGGCCCGCCGCGGCCTGCCCTACCACGCTGGAGGCGCCCAGGGAAATCATCAGGCCGAGCAGCACCGACAAGCCCTTGAACGCGTCGGTGCCGGAACCCGGCAGGTACGGGTAGGCCATCACCAGGGCGAACAGCCAGATGGCCAGCGAGGTCAGGCGCGTGGTCGGTTGCAGGGTCTCTTCGGTCAGCCACTTGACCGTGCCCGGGCGCGCCAGGCGCTCCAGCAGGCGCCGGCTGAAGCCACTGATACCCTTGGCGATGAAGAAGATCAACACGGCCACGGCGATGCCGGGGATGGCGTGCAGGATGCCGTCGAGCAGGTAGCGCAACAGGTCGAGCAGGTGCACGTTGAGACTTTCGCCCCAGGGCCGGGTGTAGGGGAACTGCGACAGCACGAAGCTCAGCCACTGGTAGCTGAGCAGCAGCACCACCGCCCAGTAGAGCAAGCGCAGCAGGCGGTCGATCAGCAGGTACACGTACTGCATGTCCAACAGCGGCAGCTGCCCCACGCGGATCTGGTGCGCCCGCTCGCGCATCAGCTTTGGCAACAGCCCGCGCAGCTTGCGCCGGCCCAGGTTGGCGCCCTTGATCAGCGCCACGAACAGCAGCGTGGCCAGCGCTGAATAGCCCAGCGCCTTGAGCAGAAAACGCAGGCTGCGCGCCTCGCCAGTCTCATCGACCACCTGGCGCAGCAGGGCTGCGGCCTGCTCGGCGGCCAGGCGCGTATCGCCGCCGTCCAGCCCGAGGTCCTGGGGCGCGACGATGAAGGCACGCCGCCCACCCAGCAGCACCATGTGGCTGTTGAGGATCGAGTCGGTGCTCACCTTGAGCTCGTCGGTGCCGCGCAAGGCCTCTTCGATCACCGCCGTGGCCCGCTGGGCGCGGGCCGTCGGCGACTCGCCGAGCAAGGTGGCGTGGAAGGTGAACACGGTACGGTTGGCGATGCGCAGATCGGCCGGCTCGCCCGGTATGCCTTCGGTGGCGCTGCCCACGTTGTCATTGCCCTGTCCCGCCAGCGGCAACAGGGTGAGCAGCACCAACAACAGGTGAAAAAGGCGATTCATTGCACACTCCCTGGCCTGTGGGGCGAACGGCATGCCTGTAGTGATAGCACAGCCCTCACTGGCCGGCGCCGGGGCCCAGGAACCAGCGGAAGTAAGGGTTCTGGCCGTCGCTCAAGGCCAGCTCGCGGGCCTCGCGGGCCCAGGCCTGGCGGTTGCCGTTGTAGGCGTGCAGGCTCAGGCTGTAGAAGCGTTGCAGGCTGCGCCAGCGGTCGTTCAGCGCAGCGCCGAAGGCGGGTTCTGCATTTTCCAGGGGCGGGGCCTGGCGCAGCGCCAGCAACGTCGGCAGCACCCGGGTGATCTCCCGTGGCCGCACCCAGGCGGCGTACTCGATGCCCGGCTGGTCGTCGGTGACCGGTGGTGTATCCCCGGCAAAGCGCTGCAAGCCGGCACGGTCGGTGATGAAGGTCGCCAACAGTGCCTGCGCCGAATCGACCCCGACCTCGGCCAGCGCGGCGGCTACCGCAGGCGCTGCCAGGCGCTGGCGAATGCGTGGCAGGTCCAGGCGCTGCGGCTGCAATGAACCAATCAACAGCATTTCGTGGAATTCGGTGGTCCACAGCGTGGCATGGGGGAACACCTCGATGAAGCTCTGCACCAGTGCACGGCTGTCTTCTTCGTTCTGGGTCGGCAGTGGCAGCCACTGGGCCACCAGCCCGCCGGGTTGCAGGCGCGCGGCGGCCAGCGCGTAGAAATCACGGGAATACAGGTTGACCACCCCGGCCGCCGAAGGTGGCGGAGGCTCCAGGGTCACCAGGTCATAGCGCTCGTCGCTACGCAGCAACTCGCGGCGGCCATCGCGCAGGCGGATCTGCAGGCGTGGGTCGGACACGGCGGCGAAGTTGCCGTTGAACAGCGGCGCCGCCTGCAACACTTCGGGCAGCAATTCGGCCACTACCGGCCGCTCCAGGCCCGGAAAGCGCAGCATGGCCCCGGCGGTGATGCCAGTACCAAAGCCGATTACCAGCGCCGAACGGGGCTCACCGCTGTGGATCAACAGCGGCAGCAACGCTTGCAGGCGCATGTAGCGCAATGACGGCATGGCATCGCCGGTATTGGACACGCCCTGGATATACAAGCGGCTGAAGGTCTGCCCGCCGCGCCCCTGGCTGACCACCGCCACCGTGCCGCCCTTGCCCTCGTGGTAGAAGGTGAGCTCGCCGTTGCGTGCCCCTGGCAGCAGTTCAGCCAGGCGTTGTGGCGGGGTCAACAGCGCCACCAGCAGGGACGCCAAGGCGACGGCGCCCACGGCGATGGCCGTCGGCCGGCGCACACCTTGACCACGCCAGACCGCGACCAGGCCCACCAGCGCCGCCAGGCCGGCCAATACGCCCAGCGCGCGCACCAACCCCAGCTGCGGCACCAGCACGAAGCCGGTCAGCAGCACCCCGACGATGCCGCCCAAGGTGTTGAGCGCAACCACCGCGCCCACGTCACGCCCGACATGGCCGCTGTCCACCGCCAGGCGCAGGGCCAACGGAAACGCCGCCCCCAGCAACGTGGTGGGCAGGAACACCATGCTTAGCGCCGCCACTGCGAACCGTGCGCACATGCCGGCCAGTTCGCTGCCGGACACCTGCAGCACGAGCGCCTCGACCTGGGTTTGTGCCAGCACCAGCCAGCGCCCGAGCCCGGCGATCTGCAACAGGGCGAGCAGGCCGGCAACGGCGATCAGCAGACCGAACAGCCCCCACGGGTCACGCAGGCGGTCGGCCCGCCGGGCATACAGGGCGCTGCCGGCGAGCAGGCCGCCGAGATAGGTGGCCAGCACCACCGCGAAGGCGAAGGCCCGGGTGCTCATGAACGGCACGATCGCCTGGCTCCAGACCACTTCGTAGCCCAGTGCCACGCCACCGGCGAGGCAATACAGGCCGATGGCCAGCCGGGCTTGCGCGGTGCGCGTCGCCGACGGGCTGTGGACCGGCGCCGGCAAGGCCGTGTCACGCCGACGCGCCAGCCAGCCGCCGCCTGCGGCCAGCAGGTTGAGCGTGGCCGCAGCATAGGCGCTACCGGTCACGCCCAGGCGCGGCAGCAGTACGAAGGCCGCCAGCAAGGTGCCGGCGATGGCGCCCGCGGTGTTGGCCGCATACAGGCGCCCGCCCGCCTGGGCCAACTGCCCGGTGGCCGGTGCCAAGGCGCGCACCAGCACCGGCAAGGTGCCGCCCATGAGCAGCGCGGGCAGCCCGACCAGGGTGAAGGGCAAGGCCCAGGCCAGCAGGCCGGCGCTGGCCTCGAGGCGAGCGAAGGGCCCGGCAGCGCGGGCCAGGCCCAGGGTGGCTGCCACGCCGAGTACGGCGACCGCGAGTTCCAGCAGCATGTACAGCAACACCGGGCGCCGCAGGCGGTCGGCCCAGCGCCCGAACAGCAGGCCGCCGAAGGCCAGCCCGGCGAAAAACGCACTGATGCCGGTGGCCACGGCGTGCACTTCCACACCGACCACCAGCGACAGTTGCTTGATCCACAGCACTTGGTAGATGAGGCCGGCGGCCCCGGAGAGCACCAGCAGCGTGGCGGGCAGCGCCAGTGCCAGACGGGCCTGGGCCACGGGAGCGGCGGTGACAGTGGGGGATGTCGCGGGTGATGCCATGCGTGGGACGCCTTGTCGGGGTGGACGGATGACGTGCTTGAGCCGGGCTGCGTTGCCGCCCATCGCCGCGGGTAGTCGCCACGATGAATCGGCTCCTACGGGTATAGCGCATGGATTGGGATTTGTGCCGGCCGCTTCGCTGGCAAGCCAGCTCACACAGCGATCGAGCAAGACATGAGATCAACGCGGTCGGGGGGGAGCAACGGTCTTGCGCATGAATCTGTAGGAGCGGCCTTGCCGGGGCGCCGGACCGGCCGGAAAGGGCCGCAAAGCGGCCCCGGCAATCTGCGATGTACTTGAAATCCTGGGGCCGCTTTGCGGCCCTCTCGCGACACAAGGCCGCTCCTACAGGTGACGTGCAAGCTTCAGGGGGGCTTGCCGGCGATAGGCCTGCACAAGCACTACTGCTTCTTCATCTTCTCCTCGATCTTCTTGTCCACATCGGCGCGGATCTGGTCGATGCTGAAGCTGGCCGGGCGCTGGCTTGGCGGGTAGTCGACGAAGGTCTGCAGGAACGCCGCCGATTTCTTGACCCCATTGAAGATCAGGAAGTCGTTCTTGGTGAGCCAGTCGTAGTACTGGTCCGACACCACGTCGGCACGCTCGTAGGGGTCCATGCGCAGGTTGAACAGTTTCGGCACGCGCAGGCAGGTGAAGGGTTCGCTCCAGACTTTCAGGCCACCGGGGGCGCGCTGTTCGCAGAACACGATCTTCCAGTTGTCGTAGCGCATGCCGACCAAGTCACCGTCGTCGCTGAAGTAGTAGAACTCGTTGCGGGCGCTCTTGTCGGTCTTGCCGGTCAGCATGTCCAGCTGGTTGTAGCCGTCCAGGTGCACCTTGAAGTTCTTCCCGCCCACATCCGCGCCCTTGAGCAGGCGTTCCTTGATGTCGGTGTCGCCCACTGCGGCCAACAAGGTCGGGAACCAGTCCATCCCCGACATCATCTGGGTATTGATGGTGTCGGCCTTGATCTTGCCCGGCCAGCGAACGATGGCCGGCACGCGGAACGCCCCTTCCCAGTTGGAGTTCTTCTCGTTGCGGAACGGCGTGGTCGCCGCATCCGGCCAGGACCATTGGTTCGGGCCGTTGTCGGTGGTGTAGACCACGATGGTGTTGTCGGTGACCTTCAGGTCGTCCAGGGTCTTGAGCAGCTTGCCGACATCACCGTCGTGCTCGAGCATGCCGTCGGCGTACTCGTTGCCGGGCATGCCACTCTGCCCTTGCATGGATTCGCGCACGTGGGTGAAGGCGTGCATGCGCGTGGTGTTCATCCACACGAAGAACGGCTTGTTGGCCTTGACCTGCTTGTCGATGAAGTTGATCGCCGCCTGGGTGGTCTCGTCGTCGATGGTTTCCATGCGCTTCTTGGTCAACGCACCGGTGTCCTCGATCTTGCCGTCGGCGCTGGACTTGATCACCCCGCGTGGCGAAGCGGCCTTGACGAAGCTTTCGTCATCCTTGGGCCAGAACGGCCGCTCCGGCTCTTCCTCGGCGTTGAGGTGATACAGGTTGCCGAAGAACTCGTCGAAACCGTGGTTGGTGGGCAGGTATTCGTCGCGGTCGCCCAGGTGGTTCTTGCCGAACTGGCCGGTGGCATAGCCCTTGGCCTTGAGCGCCTGGGCAATGGTCACGTCGCGCGCCTGCAGGCCCACCGGCACCCCTGGCATGCCCACCTTCGACAGCCCCGTGCGCAGCGATGCCTGCCCGGTGATGAAGGTCGAGCGCCCCGCCGTACAGCTGTTTTCGGCGTAGTAGTCGGTGAACATCATGCCTTCCTTGGCGATGCGGTCGATGTTAGGCGTCTGGTAGCCCACCACCCCCTTGCCATAGGCGCTGATATTGGTCTGGCCGATATCGTCACCGAAGATCACCAGGATGTTCGGCGTGTCCGCCGCGCAGGCGACGCCCGCGGTTAATGTCGCCGTGGCCGCGAGGGCGGCCGCCGACAACCATGCTCTACTGGACTTCATAGCTACGCTCTCCGTTTCACGTCACTGCTGTCGTCCACGACTTCGGGCACCTGGGTGGCTGGCGGCTGGCCAGGCCCTGTGCTCCTGCGGTTTTTTTGATACCTCTTCACTGCGCTTCGAAGGGGTAGACACGGCGCCATGCCTGCGCCATGTCGACCACTGTCCAACCCTTGGCCTGGGCCTGGTCGAGGGCCTTGTCCAGGCGCCCGACGTTGCTCTTGCGGTCATAGGCCCATTCGCGGTGCCCATCGGTGTGGTGCACCAGCCCGGCAAAGCGCGGCCCCTGCCCGGCCTTGGTCCACTGCAACATCTGCAGGTCGCCGTCGGAATTGCCGAAGGCGAGGATCGGCCGGCGGCCAATGATCGCGTCGATGCTTACCGGTTTGCCGGGGCCATCGTCGTTGTGCTGGATCTTGCCTTGGCGCTGGATGCTCAGGCGGCCTTGCTGGTCCTGGAAGGTGGCGCCCAGGGTGGTGCCGATCACCTGCTCGGGGGGGATGCCATAGACCTCCTCGGCGAAGGCGCGCATGAACGCCACCTCGCCACCGGAGACGATGTAGGTCTTGAAGCCGTGGGCCCGCAGGTAGGCGAGCAGTTCGAGCATCGGCTGGAACACCATCTCGGTGTAGGGCTTGCCGCTGCGCGGATGACGGGCGCTGGCCAGCCAGTTGCGGCTGCGGGCGATGAAGTCTTCGCTGCTCATGCCCGAGTGGGTGGCGGCGATGATCTTGAGCAGGCCATCCATGCCCTGTTTGGCCAGCGCCTGGTGGTCGTTCTCCAGCACCGCCTTGAACGGCTGCTGGCTGCGCCATTGCGGATGCTCGGGGGCCAGGCGCTTGACCTCGTCCATGGCGAACAGCACCTCGAAGTACATCGGTTGCTCGCTCCACAGGGTGCCGTCGTTGTCGAACACGGCGATGCGTTGCGCCGGGGCGACGTAGCCAGGCCCACCGTCCTTGGTCACGGTCTCGACGAATTCCACGATGGCCGTGCGCGCCGGGCCCTCCCGCCAGGCCGGCAGCGGGTCGGCCGCCTGGGCCAGCAGCGGCAGCATCAGCAGCAGGTACAACAGGCCGCGTAATAGAGAGGTCCGACCCTGTGTGTGGCGCATGGGCTACCGTCCTTGCTGAGGGTTCAGGGGGTTGAGCCCATGCTTGGCAGGACGCTCGGCCTTGCCTGACTCAACGCGTTGGCGCAGGCCTTGCAGCAGGTGCCGACGGTCAGTGGCGCGGTGTTCGCCATCACCCTTGACGCCATACAAAGCCTGGAAAAAGGCTAGCAAATCCGCCTCGGTTTTCCCGGCCTGGGGATGTTCACTTGACGACAGCGTGCAGCGCCCGGTGGCACGCCGCAGCCACAGGTACAGGCCATCGAGCCTCAGCGGTTCGGCGGCCCACTGGCGGCGCGCCTGCCGCCAGGCGTAGCCCGGCGAGTCGCGCCACGCTTGCCGGCGGCGTGCCCGCCAGTTGCACAGGCGCTGCCAGGCGGCCCGGCCCCAGGCGCGTCCCGCCCAGGCCAGCGCCCCCACCAGCACCAGCAACACCGTAAGCTCCAGCCAGTGGCCGTTAATGCGCAGCTGCGCGCCCTGCCCCAGGGCGCGCAGGTCTTCGCTGAGCGAGAACGGCGCCTGGTAGGCGCCCTGCTCGGCCTTGAGCTCTATTGCCGGCACCGAGGCGCTGTGCCGCTCGCCGCTGGTGGCGTCCGACCATTGCACGTCGATGGCCGGCAAACGGTAGCTGCCTGCGGCCGAAACCACGTAGGTCACGCTGTCGGTGCGCTGGCCGCCCAGGGTGCCACCGCGACCATCGCTGAGCGGCGTGACGCTGGGCGTCTGCACATAACGCTTGAGGCCTTTGACCTCGACGAAGGTGGGTGGCGGGATAAGCATCGCCTGGGCGCCCTGGGCGACGATATGCAGGCGGCGGGTAATGCTGTCGCCGGCCCGCAGGGGCGTGTGCGAGCGCTGGATGTCCTGGGTCAGTTCCAGCTGCCGGGCCACCAGGCGCTGCTCGCCAGTGCCGCCGGCCGGGGCCTTGGCCTCGAACGACAGGGGCTGGCTGTGCACCGTGATCGCCACGTTGTCCGGGCCGGGCTGCACGCTGAATGCCAACGCCGGCACGCTGAAGCGCTGCGCCACGCTGGGGGTGATCTGGTAGGTGTAACGCAGGCCGAAGAAGGCCTTGCCGTCGAGCTTCAGGTTCAGGTGCCGCGCCTCGCCCGTGGGTGGCGTGACCACTGCGCCGGGCAGTTGCAGGGTGGGCAGCACGGGGGCGTCGGTGAACCAGGTGTCGACCAGCAGGTCCACCTCCAGGCTGACCGTGGCCCCGGTCATCACTGCGCTGTCGGGCGCCAGGCGCGCCTGCACCCGCACGTCAGGGGCGGCGGCATTGGCCAGCGCGGCCAAGCCCAGCAGCGCCAGCAACAGCCAACGGCTCATGGCGCCTCCTTCGCCGCCTGCTGGCGCGCGGCATCCTGGATCGAAAACTTGCGCTTGAGAAACTGCGCGGGGGATGTGGTGAGGTTGTTCAGCCACAGCTGGTCCGAGGCGGCCTGGGGCGTCTTCTGCTGCTGCGGCTTGCCACCGGCGGCGGGCGTCTGGTCTTCGACCACCTTGTCGGGCTTCTCATCGGGCGGCCCGGCCTTTTGCTGGTCGGCGTAGTCCTTGAGCAGGGCCTGGGCCAACGCCAGGTTGGCCTTGGCTTCGGCGAATTCAGGTTGCAGGCGCAAGGCCTGCTGGTAGGCCGCGATGGCCTGGGGGAACTTGAACAGGCGCACGTAGCTGTTGCCCTGGTAGAACCAGGCCGGTGCGCTGTCCAGTTTGCCCAGGCTGGCCAGCGCCGCCTGGTAGTCCGCCGCCTCATAGGCGGCGACGCCTTTCCAGTAGGGGTCGTGAAAATGCGCGGCGGCCTGGGGGTAGTGTTCATGCTCGAACGCCCACCGCCCCTGCTGGTCGGCGGTGAAGAACGCATCGGCCAGCGGCCCGGCTCGCGCCGGCTCCGCCGCCCCCGACAGTGACAGCGCCAGCAGCAGCCCCGGCAGCCAGCTCACTCGCCAGCCACGGCGAACGCTCAACAGCACCAGCAGCGCCAGGGGCCAGCACAGCCAATAGCCGGCATCCTTCCAGTGCAGCTGCGCGCTGTCGCCGCTGGCGGCCTTGAAGTGCCGTTGCGCGTGCAGCTCGATCCAGTCCAGGTCGTCGTCGTCCAGGGTCAGGCTGCCCAGCGGCGCTCCGGCGGCCTTGGCCAGCCCCTGGAGCGCCTGTTTGTCGAAGTCCCCGGCCACCGGCCGCCCTTGGCTGTCCAGGCGTGGAAGGCCCTGGGCGTCGCGCAGGGGCCCGGTGGCCTGGCTGCCGACGGCCAGCACCAGTACCTGCAAGGCCGTGCCGGACAAGCGTTTTTCGATGGCTGCGAACTGGCTGGCATCGGCGCCATCGGTGAGCAGCACCAGGGTGCCGGGGGTGTTTTCGGCCGCCAGCAACTTCAGCGCCAGGTCGATCACCCCCAGCGCATCCTTGCCGGGGGTGTCCATCAAGTCGGTGGCCAGGGCCTGGATGAAGGTGTCGAGCAGCGTCGGGTCTTCGGTGGCCGGCAACACCAGGTGGGCGCTGCCGGCATAAGCGATCAGCGCGGTGCGCGCCCCGGCGCGGCGCAGCACCAGGTCGTGCAGGGTGTGCCGGGCCGCCGCCAGCCGGCTGGGTGGCACATCGTCGGCCTGCATCGACGGCGACAGGTCGACGGCAATGATCAGCGGCGCACGGTCATCGAGAAAGTCCGGGACATCCTGCTCCCAGGTCGGCCCGGCCGCCGCCACGGCGCCGAGCACCAGGGTGGCCGCCAGCAGGTGCACCGGCCGCAACCGCCGTTGCTGGCGGGGCGCGATCATCAGGTGGTCGACCAGGTGCGGGGCGATGATGCCGTCCAGCTGGCGGTGCAGGTCGTGCCAGCGCAGCCACAGCCAGGGCAGCAACAGCCCCGGCAGGATCAGCAGCAGCCACCAGGGCCGCAGGAAGTGCAAGGCGCTGAGGTCGATGTTCATGCCGGCGGCTCCAGGGGCATGGCCCGGCGGGCGCCCAGCCGCGCCCACACCAGCGCCAACGCCTGCCCCGCCAGCAACAGGCCGAGGGCACCGCCCAGCGGCCAGACGAACAGGTCACGCTTGGGCTGGTGGCTGAAGGTGCGCACCTTGTGCGGGGTCAGGCGGTCGAGGGTGGCGTACACCTGTTGCAGGGCCTGGCGGTCGTCGGCACGGAAGTACTGCCCGCCGGTGGTGCGTGCGATCATCTGCAAGGTCGCCAGGTCGACCTTGTCGTCGCCGCTGGCCTGCGGGTCGCCGATACCGATGGTGTGCACCACGATGCCCTGCTCATGCGCCAGCTGCGCGGCGTGGTCCGGGGTGATGGCGCTGCCGGTGTCGTTGCCGTCGGTCAACAGGATCAGCACTTTTTCCTGCTCCTTGGTGTTGGCCAGGGCCTTGATGGTCAGGCCGATGGCGTCGCCCAGGGCGGTGTTGGGCCCGGCCATGCCGATGCCGACCTCGTCGAGCAGCATCAGCAGGCTGGCGTGGTCCAGGGTGGGCGGCGCCTGCGGGTAGGCGCCGGTGCCGAACACGATCAGGCCGATGCGGTCGTCCTTGCGCTGGCCGATGAAGTCGCGCACCACCGACTTCACCGCGCTCAGGCGGTCGGTGCGCTCGCCGCTGGCAGTGGTGTAGTCGGTGGCGGCCATGGACTGGGAGATATCGAGCGCGAGCATCAGGTCGCGGATCGGCTGCTCGCGCTGGATCGGCCGCTCCACCAGCACCGGCCTGGCGCAGGCCGTCACCAGCAGCGCCCAGGCCAGCACATTGAGCAGCAATTGCCAGCGCCCGCCGCTGGCGCTGGCCTGGCCCGGCTGTTGGCCGACGGCGCGGCTCATCGCGGCGAAGAACGGCACCCGCAGCGCACTGCGGCCTTCCTCGTAGCGCCCGAGCAGGCGGTAGCCCAACCACGCCAGCGGCAGCAGCAGGAACGCCCAGGGGTAGTCAAACTGCCACATGGTGCCCCTCGATCCACTGCCGTGCGTGGCTGAACAACGCGTTGACCTGCTGTGGGTCCAGGCTGCGCAGCCAGCTATCGGGGGCGTAGGCGACCTGGTGGAGGTCGTCGGCGAACCCGGCCGGCAGCGGCTGGCGCGCGTGGCGCTGAAGAAACGCCTGCCATGGCGCGCCGCCGAGGCTGGCCACTGCCGGTGCGCCCGGTAGCGACAAGGCCACGCGCTTGAGCAGTTCGGGCAACTCGCGCAGGGCCGCCAGGCGCTGCTCGCCGTCGCCCCCTGCCAGTTGGTCGAGGCGCAGCAGCGCCTCGCGTCGATAGCGATCACGCTGCCAACGCCGCCAGCGCAGCGCGCCCCACAGCACGGCGACGGCCAGCAGCAGCAACCCCAGCGCCAGCCAGGCCCAGGTCTGCGGCCAATAGGCGAACGGCGGCGTGCCCGGCGCCAGTTCGCGCAGCTGGTCGATGGACGGCACGGCGGCGCTCATCGCGGCACCTGGGCCAGCCGGCCCAGTTCGCGGCGCAGCTGTTCCTGGCTGTCGTCGCCGGTACTGACGAGCATCAGCGGCACCTGGCTGCGCCGCAGCAGGTCGGCGACGTCACGCAGGCGCCCGGCCAGGAACTCGCCCAGGGGCCGGTTGATGCGCCGCTGGCCGATTTCCAGCTCGACCTGCTGGGCGCCCTGGGTCACGTTCAGCCGCCCTTTTTCCGGGAGTTGCAGGGCGATCGGATCAAAGACCTGGATCGCGATCACATCGTTGTGCCGGCTCAACTGGCGCAGCAAGGCCAGGGTATCGGCGCTGGTCCCGGCGAAATCGCTGATGATGCAGATCAGGTGGTCATGCCCGGCGTGGGCGACACAGCTGCGCAGCACCTTGTCCAGCTGCGCGTCGTTCTCTTCATCGGCGGCGTAGGCCGACAGCGCATGGTTGGCCTTGACCACCGCGCTGCACAGGGCTTCGACCCGGGCCCGGCTGCGCAGCGGGCGCACGTAGTCCACCTGCTGGTTGCCGAACACCAGGCCGCCGACCCGGTCGCCGGCATGGAACGCCATCCACGCGCACAGCGCCGCCAACTGCGCGGCGGTCACCGACTTGAAGTAGCGCTGCGAGCCGAAGTACATGCTCATGCGCTGGTCCACCAGCACCAGCGTGGGGCGGTCGCGCTCCTCGGTGAAGGTGCGCACGAAGGGTTTGCCGTAGCGCAGCGACGCCCGCCAATCCAGGTGGCGCAGGTCGTCGCCGGGGATGTAGTGACGCAGTTCGTCGAAGCTCAGCCCGCGCCCGCGCAGGCGCGAGGCGTGGTTGCCGGAAAGGATGCTCGAAAGCGGCTGGCGGGCGACGAAGCTCAAGCCCCGGGCACGCCCCTCCAAGGCCATCAGCTCGGCGAGCGAGGCGTACACGAAGCCGTCCGGGGCAACACTGTTCACGGGCATGGGCGAGTCCGTCAGGCGGGTATGGCCACCTTGTCCAACAACCTGTCGATGACCTGGTCGGCCGCCACGCCATCGGTGACTGCGTCGTACGACAGCTGCAGGCGGTGGCGTAGCACCGGGTGCACCACGGCGCGCACGTTGTCGGGTGAGACGAAGTCCTGGCCGGCGAGCCAGGCATGGGCGCGCGACACGCGGTCGAGGCTGATGCCACCGCGTGGGCTGGCACCGATATTGATCCAGCGCGCCAGGTCGGCGTCGTGCTCCGCCGGGTGGCGCGTGGCGTTGATCAGGTCGATCAGGTAGCGATCGATGGCTGCCGACACGTGCACCTGAGCCACTTCGCGGCGAGCATCGAAGATCACCTGCTGGGCCAGGCGTGCCGGTTGAGGGGCGCTGCCGTGGGCGGCCTGGTCTTCTTCGCGCACCAGGCGCAGCACCTGGGTTTCGTCTTCCGGGCGTGGGTAGTCGAGTTGCAGTTTCATCAAAAAGCGGTCCATCTGCGCCTCGGGCAGCGGGTAGGTGCCCTCCTGCTCGATGGGGTTCTGGGTGGCCAGCACCATGAACAGCCCCGGCATCGGGTAGCTCTGCCCGGCCACGGTGATCTGGCGCTCTTCCATGGCCTCCAGCAAGGCGGCCTGGACCTTGGCCGGGGCGCGGTTGATCTCGTCGGCGAGGATCACGTTGCCGAACAGCGGGCCGGGCTGGAAGCTGATCTTGTTGCCCTCGGCTGTCTGTTGCAGGATCTCGCCGCCGGTGATGTCCGAGGGCAGCAGGTCGGGGGTGAACTGGATGCGCCGCATCTGCGCCTCCAGGTGGGTGGCCAGGGCCTTGACCGTGCGGGTCTTGGCCAGGCCCGGGAGGCTTTCCAGCAGCACATGGCCGTTGGCCAGCAACCCCAGCAGCACGTGGCGGATGGTGGCGGCCTGGCCCAGCACCTTTTCGGCGACCGACGCTTCCAGCGCCTGGACTTGCTCGCGGGTGTTCACAGCAATGGCCCCTGTGTGAGGTTGACGGTCAGGTAAATCTAGCCGCATCGCCCCTGAGCGCCATGGTTTGTCGTGAAGAGAACATGGTGCGGCTGTTGCATTGCCAGCGCAGTTTTTCTGTAGGAGCGGCCTTGCCGGGGCGCCGGACCGGCCGGAAATGGGTGCGCAGCGCCTCCAGGATCTCGATTACACCCCAAGATCGCCGGGGCCGCTTTGCGGCCCTTTCGCGACACAAGGCCGCTCCTACAGAAAACCTGCGCAAGACCGTTGCTCGCACAGGTTCGCGGTGCGCCTGGAGGTCACTGGCCGTTGCGCCAGTAGGGTTCGATCGCCTGCAAGCGGGGGTCGTCCGGGGCCGCCTGGCGCAGGCGCTGGACGTAGGGGTAGGCGTCGGCGCGCTCGCCGGCCAGGGCGTGCAGGTAGATCAGCGAGTACAGCAGGTCGGCGTCGTCGGGCGATTGCTGCAGGCCGCTGCGCAGGGCTTGCAACGCTTCGTCGCGACGGTTCATGCGCGACAGCAGCAGCCCTTGGTTGTAGCGGATGCGCGAGTTGCCCGGCAGGGCCACGGCAGCCTGCTCCATCCAGCCCACGGCCTCCTCTTGTCTGCTGCGTTCGACCAACAACAGCGCCAGCATGTACGCCAGGTTGCCGCGGTCGGCGGCCGGCATCTTGTCCAGCGCCACGCCTTCGCGCAGCAGGGTTTCGGCGTCGTCCAGGCGCTGCTGGCTGCTGGCCAGGGTCACCAGGTTGACCCTGGCCGGGACGAAGAACGGGTCCATGGCCAGGGCCTGGCGATACTGCGCCATGGCCTCGTCGTCGCGCCCCTGGCGCTGCATCAGCACCGCCAGGTTCAAGCGCCCGCCCGGCAGGTCGGCGTTGCCGCGCAGGCGTTGCTCGTATTCGGCGAGCATGGCCGGGAATGTTTGCGGCAAGCGGTCGACGTGCACATCGGCCAGGGCGCGCACGGTTTCGTCGCGCACGGCACGGGTGGGGTCTTCGAGCAACGGCAACAGGGGTTCGAGGCGCTGCTCGGGCGGCAGGCTGGTGAACCCGGCCACCGCATAGGCACGCACCAGCGCGTCGTTGTCCTTCAGCGCCCAGCGCAGGTTGCTGGCTGCGGCTGGGCCAAGGTCGGCCAGCTGGTCGGCGGCGGTTGCGCGCACGATGGCGGGGTTGCGCTTGTCGGCGAGCAGGTAGCCCAGGCGGCTCAGGGTGGTGCCGGGGTCCTGTTGCACGGCATGGAAGCTCTCGCCGTAATGCGCCGGCCGCTTGGGCGTACCGAACCACTGGGTGATCGCCGTGGCGGCCCACTCGGGCTTGCGGTCCTGGTGGCAGGTGGTGCAGGCGTCGGGGCCGATGCCCTGGGCGGCAAGGTCCGGGCGTGGGATGCGCAGGCTGTGGTCGCGCCGGGGGTCCACCACCATGTAGGTCTTGCTGGGCATGTGGCAGTTCACGCATTGGGCGCCGGGCGAACCGGCGGTGTGGTGATGGTGGGCGGAGCTGTCGTAGTCCTTGGCTTGCAGGCCGGCGAAACGCGCGGTGTTGGGTTGGCTGTTGTGGCATTGCAGGCACAGGCCATTGCCTTCGATGCGCACCTTGGTGGTGTGGGGGTTGTGGCAGTCGGTGCAACCGACACCGGCAGCGAACATGCGGCTCTGGCTGAACGAGCCGTACTCGTAGACCTCACCGTCGATCTGGCCGTCGGCGTGGTACAGCCCGCTGCGCAGGGTGGTCGGCAGGCTCTGGTCCAACTGCGGGTGGCCCGGCAGTTGGCCGCTGCCCAGGCCCTGACGCCGGCTGTGGCAATAGGCGCACTGCTCGACCAGCCCCTGGCTGCCCAAGGCCTTGAAGTCCACCGCCAGGCCCTGGGCCGGGGATGTGCCGGGGTGCTGCTTAGCCCAGTCGACATGGGCCTGGCCCGGGCCGTGGCAGCCCTGGCAGCCGACGGTCTGCTCCTGCCAGGTGCTGGCGAAACTGTCCTTGGCGTCGTTGTAGTGCTTGGCCAGGCCCGTGGAGTGGCAGTCGGCGCACATGCCGTTCCAGTTCTGGTAGCGGCCGGTCCAGTGCAGCGGGTCGTTGGGGGCGAAACGCTGCCCGGGGTACAGCGAGAACCAGCGTTGCCCGCCTTGGGCCCCCGGGCGGCTGTCCCAGGCCAGGGTCAGGGCTTGCAGGCGCCCGCGCGACAGGGCCACCAGGTATTGCTGCAACGGTTCGAAGCCGAAGGTGTAGAGCACTTTGAAGTCGGTGGGCTTGCCGTCCTCGCCTTCGATGTTGACGAAAAACGCGTCGCCCTTGCGGTAGAAGCGCGCCTGCACGCCATCCTGGTCGTAGCTCACGTCATCGAAGTTGCCGAGTACATTGGCGGCGCTGGCATCGCGCAGGGCCCAGGCATGGTCGGAATGCTGCCACTGCTTGGCCTGCTCGGTATGGCAACCCAGGCAGCTGGCGGCCTCGGCATAACCTTCACGGTCCTTGGCCTGAACAGGCAGCCTACCCGTGTCGGCCCTGACCACACCGTTACTGCATAGCGCCCAGGCCAGTACCGCCAGGCCGATGACCGCGCGCAACCACTGCACACCCCGCACTACCTGTGCACCACTCCCCATCGGCTCGCTCCACGGTCGGTCCTGCTCGCCCTTTGCGGGCTGTTGTCGGCTTTGCACGGCCAGCCTTCACCCTAGTACAACATTGGCTGTACTTCCGCGATGCAGCTGCTGCTTGCAGGGCTGCGCATTGACGCCCTTTCCGATGGCCCCGGAAAATCTGCCATTTACCCAACAGAGACGTGTGCCCTATGTGGAGCGAACAAGCTGTACTGAAGATCTCCATCGCCTTCACCCTGTTGCTGGCGGCGTTCGGCATCGTCTGCGGCCTGCTGTCCGGGTCGTTCTCCATCGTCTTCGACGGTTTCTACTCGCTGATCGATGCGGCGATGAGCGGCCTGGCCCTGGCGGTGACCAGCCTGATCAGCCGGCACACCAGCAGCGGTGAGTCCAGCCAGCGCCTGGCCGAGCGTTTCAACATGGGCTTCTGGCACCTGGAACCGATGGTGCTGGTGCTCAATGGCACGCTGCTGTGCGCAGTGGCCTTGTACGCCCTGGTCAACGCCGCCGGCAGCCTGCTGATGGGTGGCAAGCCGCTGCATTTCGACTTCGCCGTGCTGTACGCGCTGATCGCCGTGGCGGTGTGTTTCGCCATGGCCGCCTACGCCCACAAGGCCAACCGCACCTTGCGCTCGGACTTCATCGCCCTGGACGTGAAGACCTGGATCATGTCCGGGAGCATCTCGGCGGCGTTGCTGGTGGCGTTCGCCATCGGCATGGCGCTGGAACACACGCCGCTGGCCTGGCTCATGCCTTACATCGACCCGGCCGTGCTGCTGGTGATCTGTGCCTGCCTGGTGCCAATGCCGCTGAAAACCCTGCGCAAGGCGTTCGCCGATGTGCTGATGGTGACCCCGGCGGACCTCAAGGCCAAGGTCGGCGCCATTGCCGAGCGGGTGGTGGCCGAGCAGGGGTTCGTCGGGCACCAGGCCTATGTGGCCAAGGTCGGGCGCGCCCGGCAGATCGAGATCTACTTCATCGTGCCCAGCCACTGGCCGGCGAAGACCCTCGAAGAATGGGACGCCTTGCGTGATCAGATCGGCGAGGCCATCGGCGGCGACAATGCCGACCGCTGGTTGACCATCGCCTTTACCACCGACCCTGCCTGGACCAAGTAGCCTCGGGCACTGGACTGGCCCACTCTGAAGTCCTGGGGCCGCTTTGCGGCCCTTTCCGGCCGGTCCGGCGCCCCGGCAAGGCCGCTCCTACAGGATCCTGTGCACACCCCACCAAACGCATTGCGCAGCCAGGTCGTCTCACCCCATCGGGTGATTTCTGGCAAGGCCGGACTGTGGGAGCATCATCCCGCCCCACCCAGCCGCTGACGCGGGTGCCGGCCCCGCCTCCTCCCAATACCCCCAGAACGGTATCGAGCCCGCTCGCATACCGCGGCGTCCTGCAACCTGTTTCAGGAGTTCGCAATGCATACAACAACAAATACAGCCTCTACGCCCGACCATCCTGCCACCGCGCAACCAGGACGTTTCCGCAAGTCCATGAGCATGACCGCGCTGGTGCTGTTCGGCCTTGCCTACATGGTCCCCCTCGCGGTCTTCACCACTTACGGGCTGGTCACCCAGATGACCAAGGGCCACCTGCCCACCGCCTACCTGCTGACCCTCGCGGCGATGCTGCTCACCGCCTACAGCTACGGGCGCATGGTCCAGGCCCACCCCTACTCCGGTTCTGTCTACACCTACACCCGCAAGGCCTTCGGCAGCCATATCGGCTTCATGGCCGGCTGGACGCTGCTGCTCGACTACATCTTCCTGCCATTGCTCAGCTACCTGCTGATCGGCATCTACATGTCGGAGTACTTCCCGGCCATCCACGCCTGGGTATGGGTCGCCGGCTCCATCGCCCTGGTGACCTTCCTCAACCTGATCGGCATCGAGTCGATCACCCGGGTCAACTGGATCCTGGTGGTGGTGCAGCTGGTGTTCATCGTGGTGTTCGTCGCCCTGTCGGTGCGCCACCTGGGCGGCCAGGCGCAGCCGGTGTCGCTGTTCGCGCCCTTCCACCACGAAGGCTTCAGCGTGCCGCTGATCATGACCGGCGCCGCCGTGCTGTGCCTGTCGTTCCTGGGCTTCGACGCGGTGTCGACCATGGCCGAGGAAACCAGCAACCCGACCTTCCGCATCCCCATGGCGATCCTGGTGGTGTCGCTGATCGGTGGCCTGTTGTTCCTGATCGTGTCGTACTTCGCCCAGCAGGTGTTCCCGGACTGGGGCAGCTTCGCCGACCCCGACTCGGCCTCGGTGGACGTGATGCGCCGGGTGGGTGGCGAGTTGCTGGTGACCGCCTTCACCGCCACCTACGTGGCCGGCTGCTTCGCCTCGGCGATGGTGTCCCAGGCCAGCGTGTCGCGGGTGCTGTTCGCCATGGGCCGCGATGGCGCGCTGCCGCGGGTGTTCGGCCAGCTGGTGGGCAAGAAGCGTGTGCCGGCCACCGCCATCCTGCTGGTCAGCCTGCTGTCGCTGATCGCCCTGTTCATCAGCCTGGACACGGTGGCCAACATGATCAGCTTCGGTGCGCTGTTCGCCTTCTCGGCGGTCAACCTGGCAGTGGTCAAGCACTACCTGGTCGACCAGCAGCTGCGCGGTGCGCGCAATGTACTGCTGTATGGCGCGATCCCGGGGCTGGGCTTTCTCAGCACCCTGTGGCTGTGGAGCAGCCTGACCCACCTGTCGTTCACCATCGGCCTGGGCTGGATGGCGGTGGGCTTCGTCTGCCTGCTGGGGCTGACCAAGGCGTTTCGGGTGAAGCTGCCTGAGTTGCAGATGGCGGAATGACAAGTTCCTTTAGCGTGGGGTGGTATTGCCCTTAGGCCCAAGCCTTTCAGGATATTCGCGTGAGGGCCACAAGGTGCTCGCCGGAAGTCTTGCAGTGCCTATGAGATCGAGCGCCGCNCGNGCGGCGCATCGCTGGCAAGCCAGCTCCCACATCTGTTTCGGGCCAGTTACTCCTGGCCCATCTCCACTGTCCGCCCTGTTTGTACGACGCGGTTTTTGCATGGACGCTACCGCCGCCCCACATGACTCAAGACATGCACCAAGGCGGACAGTGGAGACCTCACAGGATGGATTGGCCCGAAACAGATGTGGGAGCTGGCTTGCCAGCGATGCGCCGCGCGGGCGGCGCTCGATCTTGAGAGCGCTACAAAGTTTTCGACAAGCGCCTGGTCGCCCCCATGCGTTAGCCGTCAGGACGCTAGTGCCACCACCCACATGAACGATTCTTCACAATGGTTGCATCCCTTGATACATAGGGTGCCCCAGCCATTGCCCCACGCGCCTCCCCGGTCTTTTCTTGAGCCTGCCACCCTGGTTGCGTAGCATCGCCGGCCAATCTGCACACTCACAACCCGATACTGCTGGAACGTTGTCCCCCCCC